>CAVTKK010000003.1:0-3950 GCA_963735305.1 uncultured Acidimicrobiaceae bacterium | reverse complement strand
CCGCCCTGGGCGGCAACGTGGTGACCCTCGGCCGGGGGCACGGCACGCTCAACGTCCTAGATCCGGGGGCCGCGGTCACCGCCGCCAACCGCCTCACCGGCCGGGCCCGGGCCGAGCTGATTGCGGACTCCCACGGACGGCGGCTCAACCTGGTGGCCGCCCTTGTGGGCCTGAACCGGGGCGTCCCCCTGGCTGACACCGAAGAGGCGGTCCTGTCGGCGGCCCTGCGGGTCCTGGACGACCGTCACGAACCGGGCGAAGCGGTACTGACCGACCTGGTCCAGGTCTTAGAAGAAGGCCCCGAGGCGGTACGGCGGGTGACCCTGTCACGCAGCGACGACCAGCGTTACCGTGACGCCGTCGACCCCATGGAGCTGTCCATCATGGCGCTGTGCGAAGGGGGGCTGGGCGAGACGTTTGCGCAGCGGACCACGGTCAAGATCGCCCTCGACGCCCCGCTGTGCATCAATATCAGCCAGATCAACGAGGCGGACGAGAAGCTCCAGGCGGCAGTGCTCCTGGCCTGTTGGGGGGAGGGCTTCGGGGCCATCGCCGCCCAGCACGCGCTCTCCGATGCTGGACTTGAGCCCAAGCGCAATTACTTCATCGTGCTGGACGAGCTATGGCGGGTGCTGCGGGCTGGTAAAGGGCTCGTGGACCGGGTCGACGCCCTGACGCGGCTGAACCGCCAGGCCGGCGTGGGCATGGCGCTGGTCACCCACACCCTGGCCGACCTGGAAGCCCTGCCCGACCAGTCCGACCAGCTAAAGGCCATGGGCTTTGCCGAGCGCTCGGGTTACATCGTCTGCGGCGGCCTGCCGGCCAAGGAGATCCCCAGGCTCTCCAAGGTCGTGCACTTCTCCCAGCGCGAAGAACAGCTCATCACCGACTGGGCCTCGCCGCCTTCTTGGGACCCCGAGTCGAACAAGGAGGCCCCGCCCCCGGGCCTGGGCAAGTTCCTGGTCAAGGTGGGGGGCCGCCCCGGTATCCCGCTCGAGTGCGTCATGACCCCGGCTGAGCTCGAGCTGCACGACACCAACAAGCGCTGGGCCCGGGCCTGAGAGGGGAGCGGGAATGAACGGGCACGAACGTCATGAGACGGACAAAGCTATGAACGGCCCGCGCCGCACGGCGGTGCAGCGACCCCGACCGCGACGCCCTGATGGGCCTGGCCGCGCTGGCGGTGCTGGCCGGCCTGGTCGGGGCGGCCTGGCTGGCCGTGCGCCTGGCCGCCACCTTCGACCACACTGCCCGGCCGCCCGGCAATCCCCTGAAGTTCATTGCCAAGCTGGCTAAGGGGACCTTCCACTGGCCGGCGCCGGCCACGGCGTGGGCGGTCGGCGAAGGGGTAGTACTGGTGGTCCTGGCAGTGCTGGTTGGGAGCGCGATCTGGCACTGGCAGGCCAAGGCGGTCTACGTCGACCGCCGGGCACGGCTGCTGCCCCGGGACCAGCGCAGCCTGCGGCGTTACATCGACCCCAAGGCTGCGCCCGTAGCCGCCGAGCACGGGAGCGGCCTGCAGGTGGGCCGTGACGTCATGGGTGGGCGCATGGTGCGGGCCACCTGGGAGGACACGCTGGTGGCCATCGCCGGCGCCCGCATGGGCAAGACCACGTCCATGGCCGTGCCCCAGGTCCTGGATGCCCCCGGGGTCGCGTACTGCACTTCCAATAAACGCGACCTGTTGGACCTCACCCGAAAGGCCCGGGAAAAGCGGGGCCAGGTATGGGTCTTCGACCCCCAGGGCATCGCCGGTACGACAACGCCCGGCTTCTGGTGGGACCCCCTCGACGCCGCCGGCGACATCGCCAGTGCCCGCCTTGATCGCCGACGTCTTCGCCTCCGCCTCCCGGCCCCCCAACGCCACCCGCGACTCGTACTTCGACCCCGCCGGCGAGGAGCTGCTGGCCACCTACCTCCTGGCTGCCGCCGCCGGCAAGGAGCCGATCACCGCCGTGTACGCCTGGCTCACCAACGACCGCGACGACACCCCCGTCGTCCACCTAAAGCGACGCCGGGCACCTCGACCTGTCGGCGGCGGCGGAGGCCACCATGCACCTGCCCGATCGCCAGCGGGCCGGTGTGTTCGGCACCGCGGCCAAGATCGTGGCCTGGATGGCCGACCCCCGGCTACGGGCCTGGGTAGTCGGTCCCAAGGACGCCCGCCCCCGCCTCGACGTCGCCGCCCTGCTGGCCGATGGCAGCGTCGCCACCCTCTACAGCCTGTCCAAAGAGGGCGTCGGCAGTGCCGGGGCGCTCACCGGCGCCCTGACCACGACGTTCCTCACCGAGGCCGAACGCCGGGGCCAGGTCTCCCCGTCGGGGCGGGTCCCGGTCCCGGTGGTAGCGGTGCTCGACGAGGTGGCCAACGTGTGCCGCTGGCGGGACCTGCCCGACAAGTACAGCCACTACGGTTCCCGGGGCATCATCTGCGCCTGTTACCTGCAGAGCTGGTCCCAGGGCGTCGAGTGCTGGGGCCGGGAAGGCATGAAAAAACTGTGGGGGGCGGCGAACATCCGTGTGTACGGGGGCGGCACCCACGAAGCCGAGTTCTTGGAGGACGTCTCCCGTATCTGCGGGGAATGGGACGCCCCGTCGACCTCTTCGAGCACCACTCGCGGCACCGGCCGCACCTTCACCGCGGCGACGCGCCGCGACCGCATCCTCGACGTCTCCACCCTGGGGGCCCTGCCGTCGTCCCGGGCCGTGGTGATGCCGAGCGGCACCTACCCGCTCGTGGTCCGCAAGGTGGCCTGGCACCACACCAGGCGCCACCGCGAAGCGGTCGCCTGATGGCCCCCCCGGCCGTCGATGGCGACGAGGGCTGGGAAGAGCCACCAGCCGGGCCCGCCGGGGGAGCGGGACAGGCCGTCCAACCCCACTTCAGCTCGGTCGAGGCTTTCGTGACCGACTACCTGTCCCTTGTCAGCGAAGTCCGTACCGGTGGCCCTCTCGTATGGTGTGCCAGTTGGTGGGCCCATCCTGCAGCGGTCGCCCGGCTAACCGCTCTGTGGCGGGCCTGGGAGGCGCTGCGCCTCGAGCCGGCGACCGGCATGTCGAACTGGTGGACGCTGCACTTCGACCCCCACATGCGGGTACTGCTCGACGCCGAGCGGGGGCCGTTCGCATCGTGCACCCGCGGCCAGCACCAAGAGGGCAAGCCCGGGCCGCTACCGCTCACTGAGCCAGCCGAGGACTGGAAGACGGCGCCGGTACGACGCCCGGTGCCACAGACGGGCTGAACAGCGAAGCGGTGGGCACCTAAGGCGGGCCACGCTCGGTAGCTGTGCCCAGGTCAGGAGGTACCTGGCCGTTACGGTCGCACCCGGGAGGTATAAACGGGACAATGACATCGGAACCGTCTGGCCCGGCGACGAGGTGGGTCGTTGTCCCAGACACCGACGGCGAGCTCACCCAAACGCTCGCCACGCTGGAGGAAGTGCTGTTGCTGCTCCAGCCCGTGGACGACAGCGAGGTCGTCCTCCCCAACACGGGGCCAGACGAGCTGCACGCGCTGCAGGCCATCTGCATGCGGCTCTTCGCCGCCGAAGGGAGCGGCGCGCCGCAGCTCTACGCCCCGGACGGGAAGTTCGAGTACGTGCCCCTGTTCTTCTTCCAGCTCTTGGAAGAAGACCTTGGCGGCGGTCGGCCGGGCCGTGGCCCAGCTCGGCTCGGCGTTGCTGCCTGGCGGCGACATCGAGATGCGCGAGGCCCTCCGCGGCTTCTCGCGGCGTCGGCCAAACCTGCGAGGACCTGGTCATGAGCTTCGCCCAGGCTCACGGCGTGCTCGACCTCGAGCCTGACGAGGACTCCCGTTTCCTCGTCGAGGCCCTCGCCGCCGAGCGGGGCCGGGTCGTCCTCAGCCATGAGCAGGACGAGGCCTACCGACGGTACGCCGAGCGCTTCTTGGCGCTGCACTTCAACGACCCGTTGGACCGCTTCTTGTTCAG
>CAVTKK010000002.1:0-75803 GCA_963735305.1 uncultured Acidimicrobiaceae bacterium | reverse complement strand
GGCGACTTCCCCGTGATGACGGACCGCGGCACCTTTATTATCAACGGCACCGAGCGGGTGGTCGTGTCGCAGCTCGTCCGTTCCCCGGGGGTGATCTTCCAGCCCGGGCGGGACGCCAAGACGATCGTGACGGGCACGGTGCACCCGTACCGGGGCGAGTGGATCGAGTTTGACGTCGAGGCCAAACCCGGCAAGGATATCAGCGCCGGGTCCCGGGTGGCCCGCAAGCGGCGCCTGTCTCTTTTTACGCTGTTGCGTGCCCTGGGTTATGCCGATGAGGCGTTCCTCGAGCGTTTCGTGCGCCATTTCCAGTTCCTTCAGCTGTAGCGGAAGCGCGAGCGCGACCTGGCGCCGGCCCAGGAGGACGCCCTGCTCGAGATTTACAAGCGCGCGTCCCGGTGAGCCTCCTTCGGTCGAATCAGCCCGGGCATATTTCGAGAACGCGTTTTTCAATTCCAAACGTACGACCTGACGCGTGTCGGGCGCTACAAGCTCGACCGTAAATTGGGCCCCGAGATCGAAGATCGCGTCATTGTTCGACATCGAGCTCGACCGGCCCGCCCGCGACCAGACCGTGCTGTCCAAAGCGAAGTGCTGGCCGCCAGCACCTATCTTTCCACCTGGCCCAGGGCGAGGCCGGGTACCGCCTGGACGACCAGGACCACTTCGCCAACCGACGGGTGCGCTCGGTGGGCGAGCTCATCCAGACCAGGTGCGCGTCGGCCTCTCCCGTATGGAGAGGGTCGTGCGCGAACGCATGACCACCCAGGACGTCGAGGCGATCACTCCGCAGACGCTCATCAACATCCGCCCCGTGGTGGCCGCCATCAAGGAGTTCTTCGGCACCAGCCAGCTTTCGCAGTTCATGGACCAGACCAACCCCCTATCCGGTCTCACGCACAAGCGGCGCCTCTCGGCCATGGGCCCGGGCGGCCTGTCCCGGGAGCGGGCCGGGTTCGAGGTCCGGGACGTGCACAGCTCCCACTACGGGCGCATGTGCCCGATCGAGACACCCGAAGGTCCCAACATCGGGCTGATCGGCCACCTGGCCACCTACGGGCGGATCAACGAGTACGGCTTCATCGAGACGCCCTACCGGCGAGTGGTGGGCGGCTCCGTCACCGATGAGATCACCTACCTGGCGGCGGACGAGGAGGAGGAGTACGTCATCGCCCAGGCCAACGCCAAGCTGGCTCCCGACGGGACCCTCACCGACCAGCGCGTGCTGGTGAGGCGGGCCCCAGGGCCCGGAGTGCGCGTCGGTGCCGGCGGCACCACCTACGGCACGACCAGTGAGGTCGATTTCGTGCCCCCGTCGGAAGTCGACCTGATGGACGTTTCCCCCAAGCAGATCGTCTCCATCTCGACGGCCCTGATCCCCTTCATCGAGCACGACGACGCCAACCGGGCCCTCATGGGCGCCAACATGCAGAAGCAGGCGGTCCCCCTGGTACGCCCGGAGGCGCCCTTCGTGGGCACGGGCGTAGAAGGCCGGGCTGCCCGCGACACCGGCGACGTCCTGTTGGCCGAGGGGACCGGCACCGTGGTCGAGATCTCGGGCGAGCATGTGACCATCGAGTACAAGGAGGGCCAGACGGACCGGTACGGCCGACCGCTCGGGCGCAAGGTGTACCCGGTCTACAAGTTCCGCCGGTCCAACCAGAACACCTGCTTCAACCAGCGCATCGTGGTCGAGGAGGGCCAGCCCGTGGGCCTGGGCGACGTCCTGGCCGACGGGCCGTCGACCGAGGGCGGCGAGCTCGGCCTGGGCAAGAACCTGCTGGTCGCCTTCATGCCCTGGGAGGGCTACAACTACGAGGACGCCATCATCCTCTCCGAGCGCCTCGTCAAGGACGACGTCCTGTCGTCCATCCATATCGAGGAGCACGAGGTCGACGCCCGGGACACCAAGCTGGGCGCCGAGGAGATCACCCGTGACATCCCCAACCTGTCCGAAGAGATCCTGAAGGACCTCGACGAGCGGGGCATCATCCGCATCGGTGCCGAGGTGGGGGCGGGAGACGTGCTGGTAGGCAAGGTCACGCCCAAGGGCGAGACCGAGCTCACCCCCGAAGAGCGCCTGCTGCGGGCCATATTCGGGGAAAAGGCACGTGAAGTGAGGGACACCTCGCTCAAGGTGCCCCACGGTGAGTCGGGCAAGGTCATCGACGTGCGCGTCTTCTCCCGGGAAGACGCCCACGAGCTGCCGCCCGGCGTCAACCAGCTCGTGCGGGTGTACGTGGCCCAGAAGCGCAAGATCACCGAGGGCGACAAGCTGGCCGGTCGCCACGGCAACAAGGGCGTCATCTCCAAGAATCCTCCCCGTCGAGGACATGCCCCACCTGGCGAACGGCACTCCCGTGGACATGATCCTCAACCCCCTGGGCGTCCCGTCGCGGATGAACGTGGGCCAGGTCCTGGAAAGCCACCTCGGCTGGGCCGCCCGTTGGGGCTGGGACGTGGACGGCAAGGGCCCGTCGCCCCGTGCCGTCAGCGGGCGCAAGACCAGGCCCCTGGCCGAGCCGGCGTCTTTCGTGGCCACGCCCAGCTTCGACGGTGCCCACTGGGACGAGGAGGACCAGGCGGGAAAGCACCCGACGATAAAGAAGATCTTCGAGAACCTTCACCCCGAGGCGCCTGGGACGGAGTACGGCGACCACGGCCGGCTCATCGGTCCGGACGGAAAGGCCGAGCTGTACAACGGGCGGACGGGCGAGCCTTACGACAACCCGGTATCGGTGGGCTACATATACATCCTCAAACTGGCCCACCTCGTGGACGACAAGATCCACGCCCGGTCCACCGGCCCCTACTCGATGATCACCCAGCAGCCGCTCGGTGGCAAAGCCCAGTTCGGTGGCCAGCGTTTTGGGGAGATGGAGGTCTGGGCCCTGGAGGCCTATGGGGCCGCCTATGCCCTCCAGGAACTGCTCACCATCAAGTCCGACGACGTCCTGGGCCGGGTCAAGGTCTACGAGGCGATCGTGAAGGGCGACAATATCCCCGAACCGGGGATACCCGAGAGCTTCAAGGTTCTCATCAAGGAAATGCAGAGCCTCTGTCTGAACGTGGAAGTCCTGTCGACCACGGGCGAGCAGATCGAGATGCGCGAGCTGGACGAGGACGTGTTCCGCACGGCCGAGGAGCTGGGCATCGACATCAGCCGTCCGGAGAGGGGCTCCGACGAGGAAGACGCGCGGCGTGCCAGCGAGAGGAGTTTTTAGGCGATGTTGGACGTCAACAATTTCGAACAACTGCGCATCGGCTTGGCCACCGCCGATGACATCCGCACCTGGTCCAACGGCGAGGTGAAAAAACCCGAGACCATCAACTACCGCACGCTCCGGCCCGAGAAGGACGGCCTGTTCTGCGAGAAGATCTTCGGCCCCACCAAGGACTGGGAGTGCTACTGCGGCAAGTACAAGCGGGTCCGCTTCAAGGGCATCATCTGCGAGCGTTGCGGGGTCGAGGTCACGCGGTCCAAGGTCAGGCGCGAGCGCATGGGCCATATCGAGCTGGCCGCTCCGGTGGTGCACATCTGGTACCTGCGGGGCACCCGGTCGTGGCTGGCCTACCTGCTCATGGGCACCGAGGCGCGCGAGGAGCTCAAGGCCAAGCAGCTGGAGAAGGTCATCTACTTCGCCGCCAACCTCGTCACCTGGGTCGATGAGGACCGGCGTCACACCGACCTGCCCAACCTGGAAGTCGAGCTCAATGAGGAGCTGGCCGACATCGTGCGCGAGCGTGACCTCGACATCGACCGGCGCTACAAGGAGCTCGAGGAAGAGCTGGCCAAGCTGGAAGGCGAGGGCGCTAAAGACTCGGAGCTGAAGGCGCGCCAGCGCCAGGTCGAAAAAGAGGTCACCTCGATACGCGACCATGCCGATGCCGAGGCGGACCTGGTCCGGCGGGCCTTCGACGAGTTCCGCGACCTGCACGGGCGCAAGATAATCGAGGACGAGCTGCTCTGGCGCGAGCTGCGGGAGCGCTTCGGTGATTATTTCCGGGGCGGCATGGGGGCCGAAGCCATCGCCCAGTTGATCGAGGAGATCGACCTCGACGAGGAAGAAGTCAAGCTACGCGACGTGATCGAACCCGACGAGGGCCGCCGCCACCTTTCGGTGCAGCGCAAGCAAAAAGCGATCAAGCGCCTCAAGATCGTGTCGGCTTTCAACCGGCGCGACGATTCCGGGCGCCGGGTCAACGACCCCCGGGCCATGATCCTCGACGTCGTCCCCGTCATCCCACCCGAGCTACGGCCCATGGTCCAGCTCGACGGTGGACGGTTCGCCACGAGCGACCTGAACGACCTCTACCGGCGGGTGATAAACCGCAACAACCGGCTGAAGCGGCTGCTCGACCTGGGTGCGCCCGAGATCATTGTCAACAACGAAAAGCGCATGTTGCAAGAGGCCGTCGATGCCCTGTTCGACAATGGGCGGCGGGGCCGGCCGGTGACGGGACCGGGCAACCGGCCTCTCAAGAGCCTTTCCGACATGCTCAAGGGCAAGCAGGGCCGGTTCCGCCAGAACCTGCTGGGAAAGCGCGTCGACTATTCGGGCCGTTCGGTCATCGTCGTCGGGCCCAACCTGCGCCTCCACCAGTGCGGGCTCCCCAAGCAGATGGCGCTCGAGCTGTTCAAGCCGTTCGTCATGAAGCGCCTGGTGGACTTGGAGCTGGCCCAAAACATCAAGTCGGCCAAGAGGATGGTCGAGCGCCGCCGCACTCATGTGTGGGACGTGCTCGAAGAGGTCATCAAGGAGCACCCGGTGTTCCTCAACCGGGCACCCACGCTGCACCGCCTGGGCATCCAGGCTTTCGAGCCTGTCCTGGTCGAAGGCAAGGCGATCCAGATCCATCCCCTGGTGTGCACGGCCTTCAACGCCGACTTCGACGGCGACCAGATGGCCGTCCACCTCCCCCTGTCGGCCGAGGCCCAGGCCGAGGCCCGGATCCTGATGCTGTCGGCCAACAACATACTTTCGCCGGCCACCGGCCGCCCGATCGTCACCCCCACTCAGGACATGGTCTTCGGTGCCTACTACCTGACCCTCATCAAGGACGGGATGCGCGGGGAGGGGCGAGTTTTCCGCCACCTCCACGAAGTACGCCACGCCCTGGACGCCGGGGACGTCGAACTTCATGCCAAGGTGACCTGGCGGCGGCCCCTCGACGGGCCACGCCCCGACGGAGCCCCCGCCGATGCGGTTCCTACGGCGGCGGTAGAAGGCGCCGACCAGGGCGACCCGGGGGACGACTTCGAGGCGCCTACTTACGAGACGGTGGAGACCACGCCGGGCCGGATCATCTTCAACACGGCGCTGCCCGCCGACTTCCCCTTCGTCAACGACATCGTGGGCAAGCGCGCCCACACAATTGGGTCCATAGTCGAACGTCTGGCCAGCGGGTACCCGCGGGTAGCGGTGGCCGACAGCCTCGACAAGGTCAAGGAGCTGTGCTTCCGCTACGCCACGCAGTCCGGTCTCACGATCTCCATGGAGGATGTCAAGGTCCCGGCCAGCAAGGCGGCCATCATCGAGCGCCACGAGGCCGACACCCAAAAGGCCGAGAACCAGTTCAAGCGGGGCATCATCACCGACGACGAACGGCGCCAGAAGGAGATCGAGATTCTGGACGGCGGCGAACTCCGAGGTCGGTAAGGCCATGGAGGAGAGCCTGCGCAAGATCCCCTTCAACCCGCTTGACATGATGGTGGACTCGGGCGCACGCGGCAACCCGCAACAGGTCCGCCAGATCGCCGGTATGAAGGGCCTGGTGTCCAACCCCCGGGGCGAGATGATCCCCCGGCCCATCGTCTCCTCCTTCCGGGAGGGTTTGTCGGTGCTCGAGTACTTCATCTCCACTCACGGCGCCCGCAAAGGCCTGGCCGACACCGCCCTGCGCACCGCCGACTCCGGCTACCTGACCCGCCGGTTGGTCGACGTGGCCCAGGAGCTGATCGTCCGGGAAGACGACTGCGGGAGCACACGCGGGATTTGGGTCCGCGACGTCCGCCGCGACGACGAGAAGGCCCGCTACTACCTGGAGACCAGGATCGACGGCCGGATGCTGGCCCGCGACGTGACCCTGTCCGACGGCACCGAGGTCCCCGCCGGCACCAAGATCGATGAGGAGCTCATGAAGCGGGTGCGCGATGACCCCGCCATCAACGAGATCATGGTCCGCTCCGTGCTCACGTGCGAGTCCAAGCAGGGCATCTGCGCCGCTTGCTACGGCCGCTCGCTCGCTGCCGACCAGGACATCGAGCTCGGCGAGGCCGTGGGCGTCATCGCCGCCCAGTCCATCGGCGAACCGGGTACCCAGCTCACCATGAGGACCTTCCACACCGGCGGCATCGCCGGTGAGGACATCACCCACGGTCTTCCCCGCGTCGTCGAGCTCTTCGAGGCGCGCACCCCCAAGGGCGCCGCCGTCCTGGCCCGCACGTCGGGTGTGGTACGCATCGTGGAGGAGGACAACAGCCGGCGGGTCACCATCGTCGGCGACGACGGCACGGAAGACGTCTATACCGTGGCGCTACGCCAGAAGTTGTCCGAAGGGGTACGCGACGGGGCCGAGGTGGCCGCCGGCGACGCCCTGGTCGAGGGCCCCCGGGATCCCAAGCAACTGCTGGAGATCAAGGGCATCCGCGAGACGCAGCAATACCTGGTGGAAGAAGTGCAGCAGGTTTACCGGGACCAGGGCGTGTCCATCCACGACAAGCACATCGAGCTGATCGTCCGCCAGATGCTCCGCCGTGTGCTCGTGGCCGAACAGGGCGAGTCCCCGTTCCTTCCCGGAGAGCGCGTCGACGCCCGGTACTTTGCCGAAACCAATCGCCAGCTGGTCCAAGAGGGCAGGAGGCCGGCCGAGGGGCGCCCGGAGCTCATGGGCATTACCAAAGCTTCGCTGGCCACCGACAGCTGGTTGTCGGCCGCATCGTTCCAGGAGACCACCCGGGTGCTCACCGAGGCGGCCATCGAGGGCAAGTCGGACCTACTGTTCGGCCTGAAGGAAAACATTATTATCGGAAAGCTGATCCCGGCCGGCACCGGCATGCCCCGTTACCGCGACATCGTCGTGGACGCGCCCGAAGTCGAACGCATGACCTTCTGGACTTCGGACGAAGAACCGGGGACGGAGGATCTGGCCGCCTGGCTGGCCAGCATCGGCAGCAGCACGGGCACCGATGGCGGGGCGACCTTCGACCCCGGGGACTACCAGGACGGTTACGGGTACGCCACCGGCTACGAGACAGGCACGGAACCGGTCTTCGACGTCGCTGACGACGAGGCACCCGGCTAGGAGCACGGCCCAACCAGCACGCGAGAAGCAGGCGCCGGGCTTCCCGGCGCCTGCCCTGATATTCCCCCGAGCCGGCCCCACGAAACCCACTTAGTGAACTCTCAGCCGCCTCTCAGGGCGACATGATCTATTTGGCTTAGCGTCTGTGCACATAGTGCTGCGGAGGTATGCCTGATGACTATGGCCCCTGAAGAGCGCCAGGCGCTCGGGACCCAACGCCTGCCCGTTGCTACCTGGGAGTACGGCGAAGACGGTGGTGAGACGAGTGGCGGGCCGTCCGGCCCGGGGGAACCTCCGCGGCAGGGACGCCTGAGGCGGCGCTGGAAGAGCGCCTTGGCCATTCTGATCGTGGTCGTGCTCTTGGCGGCAGGAGCGACGACATACCTGCTGACCCGCTCCAGCGGCCCGACGTACCGGACGGTGGCCGTCACTACCGGAGACGTCAGGGAGACGATCGCCACCACCGGCACAATCGACCCGGCCACCCAGGCCAACGTCAACTTCGCCGTGGCCGGGACGGTGACCTCCATAAAGGCGGCGGTCGGGCAGGTCGTGAAGGCGGGCAGCGTACTGGCCACCCTCAGCCCGTCCACCCTCCAGGCCGACGTCTCCCAGGCCCAGTCCAACCTGGAGTCAGCCCAGTCCAAGCTGGCCTCCGACCAGCTCGACCAGAACCTCACGACGGCGCAAGGCAGCGTGGCCAGCGCCCAAAACTCGCTGAGCCAGGACGAGATCAGCGTCACGGACTCCCAGGCGTCCAACGCCAGCGCCCTGTCCCAGGCCGAGCAGGCGGTCACCCAGGCCCAGGCCCAGCTGACCAGTGACAAGACCCAGGCCGGCCAGACACTGGCCCAAGCCGAGACCCAGTTGCGTAACGACCAGACGACGGGCGGCCAGACCCTGGCCCAGGCGGGGTCGCAGCTGAAGAACGACCAGACCACGGGGGGCCAGACCCTGGCCCAGGCCGAGTCGGCTTTGAAGACGGACAAGACCACGGCGGCCCAGTCCGTGAGCGAGGCCCAGACCCAGTTGAAGGACGACCAGAGCTCGGGCACCCAGGCGGTGAGCGAGGCCCAGGGCCAGGTCCAGAACGACAAGACCCAGGGCGCCCAAACGGTGGCCCAGGACGAGGCCCAGGACAAGACGGACCAGACCACCGGGGCGCAGACCGTGGCCCAGGCCCAGGCCCAGCTGAAGACGGACCAGACCACGGGGGCGCAAACGGTGGCCGAGGCCCAGGCCCAGTTGAAGAACGACCAGACCACGGGGGCGCAGACGGTGGCCGAGGCCCAGGCCCAGTTGAAGAACGACCAGACCACCGGGGCCCAGACCGCGGCCCAGGCCCAGGCCCAGTTGAAGAACGACCAGACCACGGGGGCGCAAACGGTGGCCGAGGCCCAGGCCCAGTTGAAGAACGACCAGACCACGGGGGCGCAGTCGGTTAGCCAGGCCGAGACGCAGTTGGCCAACGACAAGGCTCAGGGCACCCAGTCGGTCACCGAGGCCCAGGCTGGACTGGTCACGGACCAGTCCACGCTGACCAGCGACAATTCCACTCTGAGCACCGACCGGGCGACCCTCGCCGCCGCCCAGCAGAAAGAGGCGATCGATTGTCAGGGGAGCTCCGCCAGTAGCGGGGTGGTCGAGGGCAGCTCGGTCCGCGACGCCGCCGCCGCTTCGGGCACGGGCGGCTCCGGTTCGGGTGCCAGCAGCGGTTCGGGAGCCTCAGCGACCGGCACGGCGTGCAGCGCCGACGAGAGCGCCGTTTCCTCCGATCAGCAGAAGGTGACTACCGACCAGCAGCAGGTCACGGCCCAGCAGCAAGCCGTTACCAAGGACCGCCAGGCCATTTCGACGGCGCAGACTGCCCTGGCCACCACCCTGCAAAAGGACGAGCAGTCGACCACGAGCGCCAAGGAGCAGGTGGCCACCACCCTGCAAAAGGACCAGCAGGCCATCACCAGTGCCAAAGAGCAGGTGGCGGCCACTCTGCAAAAGGACCGGCAATCGATCACGAGTTCCCAGGAGCAGCTGGCGGCCACTCTGCAAAAGGACCGGCAATCGATCACGAGTTCCCAGGAGCAGCTGGCGGCCACCCTGCCGAAGGACCAGCAGTCGATCACGAGTTCCAAGGAGCAGCTAGTCACCGCGGTCCAGAAGGACCAGCAGGCCATTACCAGCGCCAAGGAGCAGGTGGCCACCACCCTGCAAAAGGACCAGCAGGCCATCACCAGTGCCAAAGAGCAGGTGGCCACCACGCTGCAGAAGGACCAGGAGGCACTGGACAGCGCTCGGACCCAGTTGACCACGACAGTGCAGAAGGACCGGCAGTCGCTGGACAGCGCCCAGACCCAGTCGGGCTCTACGGCCACCAACGCCCAACAGGCGGTCACCAGTGCCACCGAGCAGCTGGCCACCACGGTGCAAAAGGACCAGGAGGCGATCACCAGCGCCAAGGAGCAGCTGGCCACCACCCTGCAAAAGGACCAGCAGGCGATCACGGCGGCCAAACAGGACATGGCCACCACGCTGCAGAAGGACCAGGAGGCCGTCAATACCGCCGACGCCAGCCTGGGCTCTACCGAGCTGAAGGACCAGCAATCGCTCCAGCAGGCACAAGCCCAGGTGACGGCGGCGCAGCTGCAGCTCAGCGAGGCCAAGACGGGCGTCAGTTCCGACCAGGTCGGTGAACCGGCCCAGGTGGCTGCCGACCAGGCGACCGTAGCTGTCGACCAGGTGAGCCTGGCTCAGGCCAAGGCCAACCTGGCCGACGCCAACCTGACCTCGCCCATAGCCGGGACGGTGGTAGCCGTCAGCCTCTCCGAGGGCCAGTCCGTGAGCGCGGGGGCCACGACGGTCAGTGCGGCCACCGGTTCCGCCGGTTCCAGCGCCTCGAGCAGTAGTTCGAGCGGGGCGGCCTCTTCCGGGTCCAGCGCCAGCTCGGGAAGCTTCGAGCTCGGCTTCAGCCCAGGTCGTAATAGAGCCCGCCGGCACCTACGTCGTGGCCGCCGACGCCACGACGGCGCAAATCGGCGACGTCCAGGACGGCGAGCAAGCCATCATCACCCCCGTCGGGGGCACGGCGACGTTCTACGGCATCGTCTCCAGCTTCAGCATCTACGGTTCGACCAGCAGCGGTGTGACCAGCTTCCCGGTCACCGTACTGGTCACCGGCAACTCCTCGGGCCTTTATCCCGGGGCCAGCGCCGACGTCGAGCTCGTCATCCGTCAGGTCAACAACGTGCTGGTGGTGCCGACCAGTGCCGTCCACACCGAGGGCACGTCCTCCTACGTGGACGTCCTGAAGAACGGCAAGGAAGTGCAACAGACCGTCACCATAGGCGCCACCGGTTCGCCGTACGACCAGGTCCTCTCCGGTCTCAAATCGGGCCAGGAAGTCATCATCGCCTCTCTCCGCTCGACCGTCCCGTCCGGTACGAGTGGCTTGACTACCCGCGGCTTCGGCGGCGGCGGCGGCTTCGGCGGCGGCGCGGGCGGCTTCGGCGGCGGGGGCGGGGGCGGGGCCTTCACCCGAGGTGGTGGTCTGGGGTGAGCCTTCCCTACTACTCGCCCGGGGCACCGCCCGAGCCTCCCGCCGGTGCCGGGCTCTCTCAACGGGCCCGTGCACCAGAACTCGGTGCGCTCCCCGGTGCGCCCCCTGGTCCAGTTCGTACGGGTCTGGAAGACCTACACGGCCGGCTCGGTCCCGGTGCACGCCCTCCGGGGCGTCTCGATCTCCGTCTACCCCGGTGAGTACATATCGATCGTCGGGCCCTCGGGCTCGGGGAAGTCGACGTTCATGCACATCCTGGGCTGCCTCGACGTCCCTACCTCCGGCCACTATTACCTGGCCGGAACGGACGTGAGCAAAATGGACGAGGAAGCTCTAGCCGAGGTGCGCAACCGTCGCATCGGTTTCGTCTTCCAGCAGTTCCACCTCCTGCCCCGGCTCAACGCCTGGCGCAACGTCGAGCTACCGCTCATCTACGCCGGCGTCGACCGGCGCACCCGCAAGCTGCGCGCCCTGGAAGCCCTCGACCAGGTCGGCCTGGCCGACCGGGTCAACCACCATCCCAACCAGCTGTCCGGTGGTCAGCAGCAGCGGGTGGCCGTGGCCCGCGCCCTGGTCACCGAGCCGGACCTGCTGCTGGCCGACGAACCCACCGGCAACCTCGACTCGCGTTCGAGCGCCGACGTCCTGGCCATGATGGACGCGCTGCACAAGACGGGGCGGACCATCGTGCTGATCACCCACGAACAGGACGTGGCCGACGCCGCCGAGCGCATCATGCGCTTCCGTGACGGCAGGTTCCTCGATGCCGAGGGTAACGCGGCATGAGCTGGTTGGACACCCTGCGCTCGGGTTTCGAAGCCATAACGAGCCACCGCATGCGTTCGAGCCTGACCGTTCTCGGCATCCTCATCGGGATCGCGGCCGTCATCCTCACCGTGGGCCTCGGGGAAGGAGCCACGGCGTCGGTCAACTCGGCCATAAACAGTCTCGGCACCAACCTGTTGATCGTCACCCCGGGCAGCACCACCACCGGCTTGGTGAGGGGCGGCTTCGGTTCGGCGTCAACGCTGACCTATTCCAACTCCCAGGCCTTGGCCAATAAGGTCGACTGCCCCGACATCGCCGGGGTGGCGCCGCAAGTGACCAGGAGCGAGTCACTGGTCGCCGGCACCTCGAACTGGACCACGACGGTTTACGGGTCCACCGCCGCCTACCTGTCGGTGCGGGACCGTTCCATCGCCCTCGGGTCGTTCTTCACCCCTCAAGAAGTCAGCAGTGACGACAACGTCGTCGTCCTGGGCCAGACCACGGCGGAAGAACTGGGCCTTTTCTCCCCCGTGGGCGAGACCATCGACATCGGGACCGTCCCGTTCACGGTCATCGGCGTACTCAACAGTGAGGGCAGCTCCGCCTCCACTAACGAGGACGACCTGGCTGTGGTGCCCATAACGACGGCGCAGGAGGTCCTGACGGGTTCATCGTCGGTCTCGACCATCTACCTCGAGGCGGCGTCGAGCTCGGCCATGGGCGCCGCTTACAACGAGGCCAACGACGAGCTGCTGTCGCTCCATGGCATAACCGACCCGGCCGATGCCGACTTCACCATCACGTCGCAGGGGTCGATCCTCCAGACGGCAACCTCGGTGGACAACACCCTTACCATCCTGCTGGCCGGGATAGCGGCGATATCCCTACTGGTGGGCGGTATAGGCGTGATGAACATAATGCTGGTGTCGGTCACCGAGCGCATCCGGGAGATCGGCCTGCGCAAGGCGCTCGGCGCCACCCCGTCGGTGATCCGGCGCCAGTTCCTGGTCGAGGCGTCCACACTCGGCCTGGTCGGAGGTCTGGTGGGTGCGGCATTGGGCGTCGCCGGCGCCGAAGTGCTACCGCATTTCATATCCAACAAGATCGCCATTTCCGGTCCGGCCACCGTCGGCGCCATCGCCGTGGCCATGGTGATCGGAGTCGTTTTCGGGGTTTACCCCGCGTCCCGTGCTGCCCGCCTGGCGCCCATAGAGGCGCTGCGCAGCGACTGAACCTGTCCCGCTTGAAACAGGAGGAAAGAGACACAAATGGATAAGACCGTTCGCCTGCGCAACCACGCCCTGCGCCCCGCCCTGGTGGTCGGCACTCTGGTGGCCGTATCGCTCGTGGCCAGCTCGCCATTGGTAGCGGCAAGCAAGACGAAGACCACGACCGCTGCGCCGAGCGCGCCCAACTTCACCCCGGCCGCCTCGGGGACCATCGCCAGCATCCTCGGCCAAAACCTGGAGGTCCAGGGCACGAGCGGGCAGACGACCGTCGAGCTCACGGCCAAGACGGCCATCACCGCCACTGTGGCCCTGGCCTTTCGCGACGTCAAGGTGGGCACCTGCATTTCCGCCTCCGGTACCAAAGGCGCGGGGGGCAAGGTCGACGCCACGCTCGTCACCATCACCGGTGCGGTCAAAGGTAGCTGCGTCGTGCGTGGCGGCTTCGGCGCCGGCGGCGGGGGTTTCCGGGGAGGCTCCGGGGGCGGCGCCCCTCGCACGACCGGCACGGTCCCAGCCCGGTTCAGGCCGACCAACGTCGCCGGGGCCATCGGAAAAGTGACCAAGGTGTCGGGCTCGACGATCATCGTCGAGGGGATCAGCTTCGCCGGCTTCGGGGGGCGTCCGGCCTCGGGGACCTCGGCTAAAAAGCCCACGACAACACCCAAAGCCAGCCCCCAGACCGTGGTCGTCACCTCCAAGACGAGGTACTCGAAAACCGAGAAGGTGACCGCCGGGGCCCTCAAGGTCGGTGAGTGCGCCACCGCCTTCGGCAGTACCAATGACATCGGGGTCGTCAGCGCCACCCGGCTGACCGTGACCCAACCGGTCGGCGGGAGCTGCACCATAGGCTTCGGCTTCCGGGGCGGTTCCGGCGCCCGCAGCGGCACGGCCGGAGCATCGTCGTGAAAACACCCTCGTTCAGGCCGGCCATTTGCGCCCTCGCCCTCATCGGAGCGGTCCCCGTCGGACTGAGCACCGGTGTGGCGGCCTTGTCAGCGAGCCCGGCTTTCGCCGCCGGCCAAGCCGGCCAACAATGCACGGGGACGGCGGCGCCATCGTTCGTGCTCACCGACGTGGCCGGGACACCGCAGAGCGCCAAGGTGGGCACGGCCTTTAGCACTCCCCTGGAGGTCCAGGTCACCGAGTACGTCGGTACGAGCAACTGCCCGGCCGCCAACGTCGGCGTCGAGTTCACGGTCATGGCCGCGGGCGCCGGGGCCAGTTTCAACGGCGGGTCCACGGCCGTGTCCGTCGTAACCGACAGCACAGGCACGGCCACGGCTCCGGCTCTGTATGCCGACGACGTGACCGGCTCGTACACCGTCGTGGCCAGCTTCGAGAACTACGTCTCGGCGCCCTTCGAGCTCGCCAATACCACCGTGGGCGTGGTGTCGTCGGTGACCGTTGGTACGGGCAACGGGCAGTCCGCTCAGATTGGCGCGACCTTTGCTGAACCCCTGCAGGTGCTGGTCAATGATGGCTACGGCGACCCGGTGGCGGGGACCACGGTCAACTTCACCGTGGTCACCACGGCCGGGGCGGGGGCGACCTTCGCCGGTGCGGGGGCCAGCGCCGCCGTCCAGACCGACGAGAACGGCGCCGCCACCAGCCCGGCACTCACGGCTGGGACCACGGCCGGCCCCTTCACGGTTACGGCCAGCGTGCAGGGGGCCAACTCGGTGGCCACCTTCGATCTCACCGACCGGGCCGGTGTCGCCAGTAACCTCGTCGCCGGGGTCGGGACATCGCAGAGCACAGAGCTTGGGACGGACTTCCCGGTGCCGCTGGCCGTAACGGTGACCGATACCGACAGCAACCCGCTGGCCGGGGCAACGGTCACCTTCTCGGCGCCGAAGACGGGGGCCAGCGGGGTCTTCGCCGGTGCCGGTGCGACGGCAACGGTGCTGACCAATTCCGACGGGGTCGCCACCGCACCCGACTTCTCCGCCAATGGGCATACCGGCGGCTACGTCGTCACCGCCTCGGTTGGCGGCATTAGCATCCCGGCGACGTTCGCCCTGGTAAACGAGCCCCGCAGCGGCGCCAGTGCCTCCGGCCCCGTTGGCTCGTACTGGCTCGTGACCAGCACCGGCAAGGTCCTGCACTCCGGTGACGCCGGGGGGCTCGGTTCCATGAGCGCCACCTCGACGGCTCCGGTGGTGGGCATGGCGGCCACGCCGGACGGCCAGGGGTACTGGTTGGTCACTTCCAAGGGCGTCGTCCGCGCCTTCGGGGACGCCGTCAACTACGGCTCGCCGTCAAAGTCGAAGCTGCACCTGTCCAAGCCCATCGTCGGCATCGCCGCCACCCCTGACGGCAAGGGCTACTGGCTCGTCGCCTCCGACGGTGGCATGTTCAACTACGGCGACGCCGTCTTGCACGGCTCGCCGGCGAAGCTGCACCTGTCCAAGCCCATCGTCGGCATCGCCGCCACCCCTGACGGCAAGGGCTACTGGCTCGTCGCCTCCGACGGTGGCATCTTCAACTACGGCGCCGCCGCTTTTTACGGCTCGACGACCGCTCGCCACCTGTCCAAGCCCATCGTCGGCATCGCCGCCGCCTCGGGCGGCAAGGGCTACTGGCTCGTCGCCTCCGGCGGCGACGTCTACGCCTTCGGGCCCGCCGCCACCAACTACGGCTCCGGGGCCGGTCTTTCGCCCACGCCCGTCAAGGCAATAGTGCCCAGTGGGAACGGCACCGGGTACTGGGTCGTCAGTGCCAACGGCACGGCGGCCGGTTTTGGCAGCGCCGGCGCCCAGGGCTCGCCCACCTCGGCCAAGACCACGGTCGTGGGAGGGGCGGCCTGACACGGGTCACTTTTATCAGGCCCGTCGGTCACTCGGTACGGCGGGCCTGCTGCTCGGCGACCACGCACAGTTCGGCCGCCTTGAACGCATGGGACTGGGGCATGGCCCGCTCGGTCCTATTCAGGCAGTCGAGGATAAGCTCGCCGAAGTACGGGTACCCGACCTGCCCGCTCACGGCGAGGTGGTGCTCACCGGTCCCGTCCACCAGGTAGACGTGGTTGCCCCCGTCCCCGGTAGCCACATTGAGGTACTTGCGCAGCTCCAGGTAGCCGAGCGTGCCCAGGATGAACGTACGGCCGTCCCCCCAGCCGCTCAACCCGTCGGGGGTGAACCAGTCGACGCGGAAGTAGCCGGTGGCACCGTTGTCACCGGCCAGGTTGCAGTCTCCGAAGTCCTCCAGGCCCGGCCGGTCCCGGTGGGCGTAGTTGGCGACCTGGCTGTTGAGCACCCGGGCGTCGGTGTTGCCCGTGAAGTAGAGGAACTGTTCGACCTGGTGGCTCCCGATATCGCACAGGATCCCCCCGTAGCGCTCCCGTTCGAAGAACCACGAGGGCCGGGAGGGAAGGTCGGCCCGGTGCGGCCCCATGCCGATCACCTGCAGGACCCGCCCGAGGGCGCCGTCTTGTACCAACTGACCGGCGAGCACGGCGCTCTCCACATGGATCCGCTCGCTGTAGTACACGGCATACTTGCGGCCGGTGCTCCTTACCGCCTGGCGGGCCTGCTCCAGTTGCTCGAGGGTGGTCAGAGCCGGCTTGTCGGTGAAGTAGTCCTTGCCGTGGGCCATGACCCGGAGGCCCAGGGCCGCATGGTCGACCGGTACGGCCGCCCCGGCCACGAGCTGTACTCCCGGGTCCTCCAGGATCTCGCTCTCACTCCTGGCCACCTGCACATCGGGCCACCTGTCGGCAAAGGCGGCCGTCTTGGCCGGGTCGGGGTCGTAGGCCCACTTGAGCCGGGCCCCGCCTCGCTCAGGCCGTTGCACATGCCGTAGATATGCCCGTGGTCGAGGCCAACGGCGGCGAAGACGAACTCGCCTTCGGCGCACACCGGCGTCGGCTTGCCCCTCGGCGCATAGTTCATGCCGTCATTGGTGGCGACGGTGGCGTGAGCGGGCATCATGGAACCTCCTCCTTCCCATCTGAGCGCATTTTGGGCCCGGGCTGGTCCAAGAGCGTCCCGACTTGGGAAAAGCGCCCGCCGTGCTATCATGGCTACTCGTCCAACGGGGCAGCTGGTTCATTGTACGCGCCCCGTCGAAGCAAGAACTCTCTCCATCAGAGGTCCAGTGCCCACAATTGCCCAGTTGGTCCGCAAGGGCCGTCAACAGAACTCCAAGAAGACCAAGACGCCGGCCCTCAAGGGCGCGCCCCAGCGGCGGGGAGTGTGCACCCGCGTGTACACCAACACCCCCAAAAAACCCAACTCGGCGCTGCGCAAGGTGGCCCGCGTGCGGCTGTCGAGCGGGTTCGAGATCACCGCCTACATCCCCGGCGTCGGCCACAACCTTCAGGAGCACTCCATCGTCCTGGTGCGTGGCGGGCGTGTCAAGGACCTTCCCGGGGTGCGTTACAAGGTCATCCGGGGCACGCTTGACACCGCTGGCGTCCGGGACCGCAAGCAAGCACGCAGCCGCTACGGCGCCAAGAAGGCTTAGAAAGGCTAGAGGTCAGATAATGCCGCGCAAAGGCCCCGCCCCCCGACGGGAACTGCCCCCCGATCCCATTTACCGCTCCGTATTGGTCACCCAGCTCGTCAACAAGGTGCTGTCGCGGGGCAAGCGCAGTCTGGCCGAGCGCATTGTCTACGACGCCCTGGACACGATCAAGGAACGCACCGCGGGCGAGCCCATCGGCACCCTCAAGCGAGCCATCGACAACACCAAGCCGCAGCTGGAGGTCAAGAGCCGCCGAGTCGGTGGCGCCACCTACCAGGTGCCCGTGGACGTCAAGCCCCGGCGGGCGGCGACGCTTTCGGTGCGCTGGCTGGTAGGATATTCAAAGCAACGGCGCGAAAAGACCATGTCAGAACGTTCTGGCCAACGAGCTGATCGATGCCTCCAACGGGGTTGGGGCCGCCGTCAAGCGCCGTGAGGACATGCACAAGATGGCCGACTCCAACCGGGCCTTCGCCCACTATCGCTGGTAGATAGCGCTACCGGGCCCGGTTGCCGCCAGCGGCTCTCGTCCGAGTACCGGGGCGAGCAGGGCGACAACGAGCACACAAGGCCAACCCGTTAAGCGAGACAAAGACGACCCCGAGGCGACTGAATGGCTGACGCTGCCCCCAAGAGAGAGTTCCCCCTGGCCCAGACCCGGAATATCGGGATCATGGCGCACATCGACGCGGGCAAGACCACGACGACAGAGCGCATCCTTTATTACACGGGCGTCAATTACAAGATCGGTGAGGTCCACGAGGGTAGCGCAACCATGGACTGGATGCCCCAGGAGCAGGAGCGGGGCATAACCATCACCTCGGCCGCTACGACCTGTCACTGGGACGATCACCGCATCAACATCATCGACACTCCCGGCCACGTCGACTTCACGGTTGAGGTAGAGCGCTCCCTGCGCGTCCTGGATGGGGCCGTGGCGGTCTTCGACGCCGTGGCTGGCGTGGAGCCCCAGACCGAGACGGTGTGGCGCCAGGCCGACAAGTACGAGGTGCCCCGCATCTGCTTCGTCAACAAGATGGACCGCATCGGGGCCAACTTCGCCCGCTGCGTCGACATGATCCAGGACCGCCTGGGTGCCACCGTCGCCGTCATCCAGCTCCCGATCGGCGTCGAGAGCAGCTTCGTGGGCGTCATCGACCTGGTCGAGATGAAGGCGCTGGTGTGGGACGAGGGCTCGGGACGGGGCGAGGAGTTCACCACCACGGAGATCCCCGCCCGCATGGCGGCCGAGGCCTCCACCGGGCGCGCCAACCTTGTCGACACCCTTTCCAACTTCGACGACACCATCACCGAGAAGTTCCTGAACGACGAGGAGATCACGCCCGCGGACCTGAAGACGGCCCTGCGGCGGGCGACGATAGCCAACCTGGCCGTCCCCGTGCTCTGCGGCGCCGCCTTCAAGAACAAGGGCGTGCAGCCCATGCTGGACGCCGTCGTCGACTACCTTCCCAGCCCGCTGGACATCCGTCCGACGCCGGGCAAGGACCTGAAGGGCGAGCGGGACCTGGAGCGCCGGGCTGACGACAAGGAGCCGTTCGCCGCCCTGGCCTTCAAGATCATGGCGGACCAGCACCTCGGCAAGCTGGTCTTCGCCCGCATCTATTCGGGCATGATCAGCCAGGGTGACGGCGTGCTCAATTCGAGCCGTGACCGCAAAGAGCGCATCGGCCGCATCGTCCAGATGCATGCCAACCACCGCGAGCCGAGGGACGTGGCTTATGCCGGCGACATCATCGCCCTGGTCGGGCTCAAGCAGACGACCACGGGAGACACCCTCTGCGACCCCACCGACCCCATCGTGCTCGAGTCGCTGGACTTCCCCGAGCCCGTCATCCACGTCGCCGTCGAACCCAAGACTAAGGCCGACCAGGACAAGCTGTCGCGGGCCTTGCAGACGCTGTCCGAGGAGGACCCCACCTTCCAGGTCCATGCCGACCAGGAGACGGGCCAGACCGTCATCGGCGGGATGGGCGAGCTGCACCTCGAGGTGCTGGTGGACCGCATGCTGCGCGAGTTCCGCGTGGACGCCAACGTGGGCAAGCCGCAGGTTGCCTACCGGGAGACCATCCGCAAGGCGGTTGAAAAAGTCGAGCACCGCTATGTGCGCCAGACCGGTGGCCGGGGCCAGTACGGCCACGTCGTGCTCAACCTGGAGCCCACCGGGCCCGGAGGAGGCTACGAGTTCGTCGACAAGATCACCGGTGGTGTGATCCCCAAGGAGTACATCCCCGCCGTCGACGCCGGCATCCAGGACGCCATGCAGTCCGGTGTGCTGGCCGGCTTCCCCGCCGTGGACATGCGTGCCACCTTGGTGTACGGCTCCTATCACGACGTCGATTCGTCGGAGATGGCCTTCAAGATCGCCGCCTCGATGTGCTTCAAGGAGGCCTGTCGCCGGGCCAGCCCGGTGCTGCTGGAACCCATCATGGCCGTCGAGGTCGTCACGCCGGACGACTACCTGGGAGACGTGATCGGAGACCTCGCCTCCCGGCGCGGCCACGTCGGTGGCATGGACCAGAGGGCGAACAACCAGGTGGTCAAGGCCGAGGTGCCCCTGGCGGAGATGTTCGGTTATGCCACCGACCTCCGCAGCCGCACTCAGGGCCGGGCGACCTACACGATGCAGTTCACGAGTTACCAAGAGGTACCCGAACAGGTCGCCAAGGAGATCGTGGCCAGGGTGCGCGGTGAATAACGCCACCGCCGGCACCCTCCTTCACCTGCTAGGGTACTAGACCGCCTCCGGCTGAGGGCCGGATTTGCACAGGGAGCATTGTTAATGGCCAAGCAAAAATTCGAGCGCACGAAACCCCACCTCAACATCGGGACGATGGGGCACATTGACCACGGCAAGACCACCTTGACCGCGGCTATCACCAAGGTGCTCACTGCTCACGACCCCAAGCACAACTCTTTCACCGCCTTCGATGCCATCGACAAGGCACCGGAGGAGCGCCAGCGCGGCATCACGATCAATATCGCCCACGTCGAGTACCAGACCGACCACCGCCATTACGCGCACGTCGATATGCCGGGTCATGCCGACTACATCAAAAACATGATCACCGGTGCGGCCCAGGTCGACGGTGCCATCCTGGTCGTGTCCGCCCCCGATGGCCCCATGGCCCAGACCCGGGAGCACGTGCTCCTGGCCCGCCAGGTCAACGTGCCTTCCATCGTCGTCGCTCTCAACAAGGTCGACGCCATGGAGGACGAGGAGCTGCTCGAGCTGGTCGAGCTCGAGGTGCGTGAACTGCTCAGCTTCTACGAGTTCCCGGGCGACGACATCCCCGTCGTGCGTGTATCTGCGCTCAAAGCCCTCGAGGGCGACCCGGAGGCGGCCAAGGGGATCCTCGAGCTGATGGAAGCCGTGGACAGCTACGTGCCCGAACCCAGCCGCGACATCGAGAAGCCCTTCCTCATGCCCATCGAGGACGTTCTCACCGTTTCCGGCCGGGGCACGGTCGCCACGGGCAAGGTCGAGCAGGGCATCGTCAAGGTCAATGACCCGGTCGAGATCGTCGGGCTGCGGCCCACGGCCAAGACCGTGTGCACCGGGGTGGAGATGTTCCGTAAGCTCCTCGACCAGGGCCAGGCCGGCGACAACATCGGCGTCCTGTTGCGGGGCACCAAGAAGGAGGAAGTGGCGCGCGGCCAGGTGCTCTGTAAGCCGGGCTCGATAACTCCCCACACCAACTTCGAGGCCAACGTCTACGTGCTGACCAAGAACGAGGGTGGACGCCACAAGCCCTTCTTCACCAACTATCGGCCGCAGTTCTATTTCCGGACCACCGATGTCACCGGGTCGGTCACCCTCCCCGAAGGCACGGAAATGGTCATGCCCGGCGACAACGTGGTTATGACGGTGGAGCTGGGCAAGCCGATTGCCATGGACGAAGGCTTGCGTTTTGCCATCCGTGAGGGTGGGCATACCGTCGGCGCCGGTCGCGTCACCAAGATCATCAAGTAACAACGGCTGAGGACGGAGAACCCCGTGGCTGAAGGTGCCAAACAGCGCATACGGATACGGCTGAAGGCTTACGACCACGAGGTCATAGACCAGTCGACCAAGAAGATCGTCGAGACGGTGCTGCGCACCCAGGCCAAGGTGCGTGGCCCCGTCCCCCTGCCCACCGAGATCAACCGCTTCACGGTCATCCGGAGCCCCCATAAGTACAAGGACAGCCGGGAGCACTTCGAGATGCGAGTACACAAGCGCCTGCTCGACATCGTCGAGCACACGTCCAAGACGGTCGACTCTCTTCAGCGCATCGAGTTGCCGGCCGGCGTCGATATCGAGATCAAGATACAAAGCGCATAACCGCGCCGGCCCTACCCCAAGGTGGCAGCCTGCGGCTAGCCGGGTGTCCCCACCAGCGCGTCCGAAGGTTCGTCCCAAGCCCAGCGGGGGGCGTCGCCCCACAGGTGCTCCAGGTCATAAAACTGACGCGTCTCTTCCAGGAAGACGTGTACCAGGAAGTCGCCGTAGTCCATCAACACCCAGCGGGCATCGTCGAGGCCCTCGACGGCAAGCGGCTTCCCGGCGCCGGCGAGCTTCAGCTGGCGTTCGATTTCGTCACGGATCGAGCGAACCTGGCGAGGGTTGCTGCCACTGGTGACCACGAACGCATCGGTAATGCCCAGCAACTTCTCCACACCGAGGACCACCGTCTCGCGCCCGAGCTTGGTGGAAGCTGCTCTGGCTGCTACGGCACAACAATCTCGGGTGCGCTCGCTGGTGATACCGGCGAAAATGGCGCCAGTGCCCTCCCAAGCTTCAAGGAGCGTTGGGGGCTAAGGTCAAGAAGCTTGCACCTCACTGATGAGCGTCTGGCTGGGGGAAATCGGGGCGGAAGTCGCCGTACCCTGGTTGCCTAGCCATTGCAACCCGAGCAGGATAACGGTCACTACGAAGGCAATGAGCAGCACAAGGGCGGCCAGGACCTTCTCCCGGGTGCGCTGACGCCGACCGAGCCCGTGCTTGGCACCACGCGAGCTGGGCGTAGCGTCGGGCTGTGGGCCGGCCCCCAGGACAGTGGTCATCCACTCACAGAGTACAGGCTGTGTTCTCTGATCACGCGCACCGCCGGGCCCGGGACCAGATAGTCCAGCGGCCGGCCGGTGGCAGCCCGGGCCCGCAGGTCGGTGCTCGAGATCTCCAGGTTGGGCACGGTCACCTGGAAAAGGCGCCACCCCTGACGGCGCAGCCCGGCCGGGGGCGGCGTGCCCGGGCGGTTCACGACCACCAGGTTGGCCAGGTCGCGCACCTCTTCCAGGCGTTCCCAGCTCTGCAGGTCCGCCCCTACGTCCCAGCCGACGATCACGAACAACTCCGCTCCGGGGTATAGGGCGGCGTACTGGGAGACCGTGTCCGCCGTGTAGGAGGCCCTCCCCGGTCGATCTCCATCCGGCTCGCTTCCAGCCCGGCTACACCGCCCACGGCCGCCTGCACCATCTCGTACCGGTCTTCGGCCGGGGTGACCTTGCGCTCCCCCGCTTTCTGCCAGGGTACGTTGGCCACCATCATGACGACGCGGTCGAGCCCGAGGTCATGGCGAGCGTTGACGGCGGCCACCAGATGGCCGACGTGGATGGGGTCGAAGGTCCCGCCGAAGATGCCGATGCGCGGCGCCATGTTGATAGCAACGTAATCGACTTGCTCGCGTCCGGGGCCCTGTACGGTTAAGTACGTGAACGAATGGGCTCCCACCTCGTGGCGGACGCGGCCGGCCGAGCAGCAACCTGAATGGCCGGACGACCATGCTCTCGAACAGTCCCTCAAGGTGCTGTCCACCCTCCCGCCGCTCGTCTTTGCCGGCGAGGCCCGGGGTTTGCGCCGGTCGCTGGCCGAAGTGGCCGAAGGCCGCGCCTTCCTCCTGCAGGCCGGTGACTGTGCGGAGTCGTTCAACGACTTCACGGCCGACAGCATCCGGGACAAGCTCAAGGTCATCCTGCAGATGGCCGTGGTCCTGACCTATGGGGGCGGCGTACCGGTGGTGAAGGTCGGCCGCATTGCCGGCCAGTTTGCCAAGCCCCGGTCATCGCCCTACGAGGAAGTGGCGGGGGAGCGGCTCCCCGTTTTCCGGGGCCACATCGTCAACGACGACGCCCCCACCCTCGAAGCCCGGCGTCCTGACCCCTCCCGCCTGATCGCCGCCTACCACCAATCGGCGGCCACGCTCAACCTCGTCCGCGCCTTCACCAAGGGTGGGTTCGCCGACCTGGGCGAGGTCCACATGTGGAACCAGGAGTTTGTGGCCTCCAGCCGTGAGGGCCAGCGCTACGAGGCTATTGCCGGCGAGATCGACCGCGCCCTGCGCTTCATGGCCGCCTGCGGGATCGACCTGAGGGCGGAGGAGAGCTTGCACCAGGTCGATTTCTACACGAGCCACGAGGCTCTGATCCTCGGGTACGAGGAAGCCCTGACCCGCAAGGACTCGCTCACCGGGACCTGGTACGACACCTCCGCTCACCTTTTGTGGTGTGGCGAGCGCACCCGCCAGCTGGAAGGCGCTCACCTGCACTTCCTCTCCGGGATAAAAAACCCTGTAGCCGCCAAGGTCGGGGCCAGCGCCACGCCCGAGGACCTGGTGGCCTTGTGCGACATTCTCGACCCCGAACGGGAGCCGGGCCGTTTGACGCTCATCAGCCGGATGGGCGCCAAGAAGGTCGAAACGGCCCTTCCCCCGCTGCAGGAGGCCGTCCGCCGGTCCGGCCATCCCGTGGCGTGGACGTGCGACCCCATGCACGGCAACACGTTCGTGTCCGAAGGGGGTCGCAAGACTCGCCACTTCGACGATGTCCTGTCGGAGATCTCCGGCTTCTTCTCGGCCTGCGGGGCGACGGGGACGTGGCCGGGCGGCGTCCACGTGGAGCTCACGGGCGACAGCGTGACCGAGTGCCTGGGCGGTGCGGAGGAGATCTTCGAGGACGACCTGGAGCTGAGGTACACCACCACGTGCGACCCCCGCCTGAACGGCCGCCAGTCCCTCGACCTGGCCTTCCGGGTGGCCGAACTACTGCGGCAGGGCTGAAGCTCTCCCTTTATCCGCACGGCAAAGATCAAAAGGCCTGCTCGCAAGCCCATTTCCCGATGTCGACCAGAAAGTTGACTAAAGCGATCAGGAATGCTAAGAATGGCCGGAGTGACCGTCGCCATTCTTACCCGTGACATCTCGGCTGAGCTCGAAGCCGACATCGTCAAGTTCGACCGGATGCTGGAGTCCTACCTCGATGGCCGCCTGGACGAGGACGTGTTCCGGGTCTTCCGCCTGAATAACGGCATATACGGTCAGCGCCAGGGCGGGCGCCACCAGATGGTGCGGATCAAGGCTCCCTACGGCTCCATCACCCCCGAGCAGCTGGAGGCGCTGGCGGAGATAGCCGACACCTACAGCCGCGGCTGGGGCCACTTGACCACTCGCCAGAACATCCAGTTCCATTTCATACAGCTCGAGCGCGTACCCAGGCTATTGCGGGACCTGGCCCGGGTCGGGCTCACCACCCGCGAGGCGTGCGGCGACACGGTGCGCAACATCACCGGCTGCCACCTGGCCGGGGCCTGCCCCTTCGAGGTCCTGGACATCAGTCCCTGGGCCGAGGCGGCCTTCCGTCACTTCCTGCACCACCCGTACGCCCAGCGTCTGCCGCGCAAGTTCAAGATCAACTTCTCGGGCTGTATGACCGACTGCGGCCAGGCCATGTTCAACGACATCGGCGTGGTGGCCGTGGCCCGGCCACTGCCGGACGGGACCACCGAGGCCGGGTTCCGGGTTTTCATCGCCGGAGGCCTGGGCGCCAATCCCCATCCCGCCAAAGCACTCGAAGAGTTCACGCCCCGGGAGCAGCTGTTAGCCACGCTCGAGGCTGTGCTGCGCACGTTCGACCACTACGGCAACCGCGACAACAAGCTCCGCGCCCGGTTGAAATGGCTGGTCGACACCATGGGTACCGACGAGCTGCGCGAACGCATCCTGAAGGAACGCAAGCTCCTGCTGGCCTCCAGCACGTGGCCCGGGGGCATCCCTGCCGTCGTTGCCGAGCTGGGCGACACCGCGGCGGGAGTGGCCGCACACATTTCGCCCACCCCCGTAGGCACCCCGGTCACCCTGCGGCTGGGGCCCGGTGACCCCTACCAGCGCTGGGAGTCGGCCAACGTCGTCATCGGCGTGGCCAAGGGCACGGTCTCCGCCGTGGCCTACGCTCGCCTGGGTGACGTGACGTCGGCCCAGTTCAGGGAGCTGGCGGCGGCCCAGCGAGCCCTCGGCGCCACCATCCGGGTGACCAACCGCCAGAACCTGGTGTTCCGTGACCTGACCGCTGGCCAGCTGCCCGAGCTCTACCGCCGGCTGGAGTCGATCGGCATGGCCGAGCCGGGCGCCGAACTGGCGCGCGACGTCGTGTCGTGCCCGGGTGCCGACACCTGCAACCTCGCCGTCACCCAGAGCCGGGGCCTGGCCGACGACATAGGCAAGGCACTGGAGCGGGCGGGCCTGGCCGACGTCGGGGGCGTGCGCGTGAACATCTCCGGCTGCACGAACAGCTGCGGTCAGCACCACACCGCTGACATCGGCTTCCACGGCGTGGAGAGGCGGGCCAACGGGCGGCCGGCACCCGGCTACCAGCTGCTACTGGGCGGCCATATCGGCAAGACCGAGATCGAGTTCGGCCAGCGGGCCCTGCGGTTACCGGCCAAGGCGTGCGCCGAGGCGACGGTCCGCATCGTCGGGCGCTTCGCCGACGAGCGGCAGGCCGGCGAGGACTTCAGCGCCTGGCTGGAGCGTGCCGGAGGCGCCAAGGCTCTCGGCGCCGACCTCTCTGACCTGGACAATTGGCCATCGCCGGAGGACCGTCCGGATTATTACATAGACTTCGATGAGACTGGACCGTACGTGGCCGAGGTTGGTATGGGCGAGTGCGCGGGGGCATAGCGCAAGCGGGCCAGGCAGAAAGGTGACGTTGTGGCTTTGCTGGAGACCCGCAGCACCGAGGACCTGACCGACGAGGCGTTGGCTGGTCTGGGCGCGAGGTTCGAGACGGCCCCGGCCGGCGAGATCGTGGGTTGGGCGGTGGAGCGTTTTCACCCTCAGCTGTGCTTGACCGCATCCATGACCGATGCCGTTCTCATCGACGTCGCCGTGGCCGTCGAGCCGGCCATCGAGGTCGTCTTCATTGACACCGGCTATCACTTCACCGAGACCATGGAGACGCTCGAGAAGGTCCGCCGGCGTTACGGGCTGAACCTGCGGATAATGACCGTCCCGCACTTCGAGGTGCCGTTGTGGCAGTCCGACCCCGTGAACTGTTGCAGCCCGGCCAAGGTCTTCCAGCTCGAGCGTGCCCTGGCTGGCAAGCTGGCCTGGATGAGCGGTGTACGCCGCCAGGAGTCCGACACCCGGCGCCAGGCGGCGATCGTGAGCCGTGACAGCCGTGGGCTCATCAAGGTCAACCCGCTGGCCACCTGGACCGACCTAGATGTCCAGGGCTATATAGATGACCACGATGTCCCGGTGAACCCGCTGCTGGCCAAGGGTTACCCGTCCATAGGCTGCTGGCCTTGCACCCGGCCGGTCAAGCCGGGGGAGGACCCGCGCTCGGGTCGTTGGGTCGGGCAAGCCAAAAAAGAGTGCGGCCTCCACGACGAGTTCGCCCGAGACCACGACGAGTTCGGCCAGCAAGACGGCGACGAAGGCTGAGCCCAGGCTCCCCGGGCGCCGGTCGGCCCTCACCGGGCGCCGATGGGTGCCGGGCGACAACGGCCTCTGGCAAAAACGACAACAGCCTCTACTGTGTAGGTCGTATTGTGCCGATTAGCTGAAAGAGCGAGCGGTGCCCCCTAGGTACCGAAAGCGCTGGCGCGTCCTGCCCTGGGCGCGACAGGGGGAACTGCTCGCCTACGGCTTGGCTATGACAGACGACGACGCCCGAGGGGGCCTTAGGTTGCGCCACCTTGAGGCGCGCCCGGTCCGGCGCCGCGCCACGGCCGTCCTGCTGATAGCGGGGCTACTGGGCGCGGTCAGCGCCGGTGGTCCCGGTCCTGCGGGGGCGGTGGCCGTCCCGGGTTGGACGACTCCGGTGGCCGCCCCTCCGGGTACGTCCGCCATCGTGAACGCCGTCGTCGCCGCCGAGCGGCAAATAACCAGCCTGGGCGCCTACGTCGACGCCGAGACCTACCTGAAGGTGGCCAAAGGCGACGCCGCCGCCGCCGACGGCGCTTACACCCGCTCCGTCCGGGAGCTCCGGGCCGCCCAGGCCACCGTGGTGCGTGCCCGGGTCGCCAAGGCAGCCGCCACCGCCACCGTGAACCTCTATGACCAGGCCCTATGCGAACTTGGCATCGTCGAGTACACCGGCATTGCCGTCCGCGACAACCTGGACCTGAGCGGCCAGGAGACCGAAGTCGAACAAGTCGAGCTCGGCAACGTGGCCGCCAGCGACACCGGTGCGGGCCTGCAAAACGCCAAGAGCGAGCTGGCCAGGAGCATAAAGCGGCTCCACGGTGCCCGCCTGGCGGCGGCCGCGGCCAAGGCCGTTGTCGCCCACCACAAGGCTCTCCTGGTGGCCGCCAAGGCCCAGTTGGCCATGTCCGTCAAGACATTGGACCTGGTCCGGCGGTGGGTCCTCGTCCCGGGCAAGGCCCCGGCCCACCCCAGCGTGGCTCTGGTCTCCCTCGAAGGCAAGCTGGCGTTCCAGGTCAAGCGGGCCAAGCTCGCCCTCCTGGCCTTGGCCACCAACCCCGGTACTCCCGCCACAGGGATCGCCGCCGACATCCTCCCTTCCACCACCACGACCAAGCCAGTGACGGCCATCACCAAGTCGGTGCCTTCGGGGCCTACGACAACGAGGTCCGGTACCACGGGTAAGCCCAGCACCACGGATAAGTCCGGCACCACGGATAAGTCCAAGGGGCCACCCCCCGCTCCGGCCGTCGTCGCCGCCGTCCGCCAGGCCGAGGCGTTCGCCTTGGCCGCCTCCGGCCCCGGCATCCTGGGTAGCTCGATCCTGTCGGCGGCCCAGATCGAGGGCTGGTTCGAATCGACCGGAGCGCAGGCAAACATCACCGTCCCGATCACCCAGCTCGTCGGCGACTACGTGGAAGCCGGGCTCCTCACCGGGGTCAGGGCCGACTTGGCCTTTGCCCAGTCGGTGGTCGAGACGGGCTATTTCGCTTTCCCACCCGGGGGCCAGCTCACCCCCAAAAACAACAATTTCGCTGGTATAGGGGCGTGCGACAAGTGCAAACACGGTTGGAGCTTCGCCTCGCCCATGGACGGGATCGTGGCCCAGGAAGCGCTCTTGAGCCAGTACGCGGGATTGCCGCGCTCCCCCGCCCTCAGCAGCATCGCGGCCGGGGGGGTCCAGGGGTGCTGCTCGACCTGGATGTCTCTGGCCGGCGTGTGGGCCACCAACCGGGCGTACGGCTTCGAGATCATGTCCGTCTACAAGGAGATGCTCGACTGGGCGCTGTTGGGTGAGGAAAAGGCCACCGGCCTGGTCCCGCCAACGCCGCCGCCTCTGGTGCCCGCCGCCAAACCACCTGCCGGCGGCTCGGTGACGACCTCGTCCACGGGCTGAGCGAGGGCAGTTCCTCAGCCGACCTGCGAGATCCTCGCCAGCACCCAGTCGTAGTCGCCCGACATGATGAGGGCTTTGCAGTAGCGGCACGCCCCCGCCAGGTCAACGTCGAGCGGCGCGCCGCAGTTCGGGCATTTGGACCCGAGCGTGGTCCCGCCGGTCTTCGTCTGCGCTTGTGAAGACCGCTGCAAGGTCCAGTCCTCCTCCCATTGCTGGACCTGGCGGTCGCCCCGCACCGTGCGGCCGGTCTTGTCATCGACGTCGTAGTCGGTGCAAGCGGCGACGATCCTCATGGTGATGGTGTCGAAGCGGCCGTCTGAGTGGGCCGCCACCGGCCAGATGTTGGACACGGCGAGATAGTCGAGCATATTGCGCCGGTGCCCGTCGACGTAGCCTTGGATCTGGTCGCGCTGCTCCTGCCAGAGCCCGTCAGCCATCACCTGGCGGCTCATCTCCGGTTTGCGCTCGCTCCACGCCTCCTGGACCATGAAGAAGACCCGCTGCACCTGCTGGGTGAACTGTTCGAGCTCGAAGCCAGGGTCGTGGGCCTGGATGGCAGCCAAGCCCACGTCGACCGGGCTCGCCGCCTGCATGGCCCGGGCGTGCCTTTCCGGGAAAAGTTCGCCGGCGATGCTGTCGGCCGCCGGCCGGGTGTCGTGCATCCAGTCCGGGTCGCCTCCGGGCAACGCCGCCCCGCCCCCGCCGGCCAGGTGCCCTCCCGCCCCCCGCCCGCGCCCGGCCGGGATGGCGCCGTCGCCGGTGCCGCCGGCACTGGCCCAGCCCCCTCCGGCCGGGCCACCGCCCGCGGTCCAACCCTGGTCCCCGCCGGCAGGCGTACCGCCTCCACCGCTCCCACCCGGCGTCCCCCCCGGCCCCGGTCCGGGACCAGGGTAGCCCTGGCCGCGCGACGAGCCCCAGGGACCACCGCCTCCACCCCAGGGGCCGCGACCGCCACCGCCCCACGGACCACCGCCTCCGCCCCAAGGGCCGCGACCGCCACCGCCCCACGGGCCTCGGCCCCAGCCACCTCGGCTCATGGAGCGGAACACCACCATGATCAACATGGCGAAAATGAACAAGCCCACGGCACCACCGCCGCCGTAAAAGATGAGCAGACCTCCCTAGCCGGTCGTCATGCCTGTGGTCCCGCACCCGGGGCGGCGGCGGGCGGCGACGGGGCCGCGGCTGTGGCCGCCGGCGCTATAGCCGTCCCACAACTGGCGCAGAAACGCTGGCCGGGGCCGGCTTCGGTGCCGCAGGAAGGGCAGTGCACGGGCTGCGGCCCCAGGGGCTGGCCGCACTGGGCGCAGAACCGGGCCGTAGCAACGTTGTCCGTGCCGCAGCCGCTGCAGTGGCCGGCGGGCGGAGGTAGGGCGGCACCGCAAGACGAACAAAACTTGGCCCCCGCCGTCTGGGTCGTATTGCAGCTGGGACAGGTAACGGTGGCCGCCGGAGCCGGGGCCTGGGCACCACCGGGCCCGGCCGTGCCCGCCCCCCCGGCAAAGCCGGCCCCGCCTCCGGAAAACCCGGGGGCAGGAGGGGGTACCGGTCCGGGCTCGCCACCGATCCCCGGGCCACCGCCGCCCCCGGTCAGCTGGCCACCCAGGCCCAGGCCGACGGCCAGCAAGGCGCCACCGTCGCCGCCTCCGCCCTTGGCCAGTCCCTGGCCGGCGCCCAGTGCCATCTCGCCCGCGGCATAGCGGTTGAAACCTCCGGCCAGGCGGCTGTAGGCCGTGTCCTTGGCCAGGTTCTTGAGCTGGGCCTCGTCGGCCTCGCTCAGGTTGACGTCGAAGTTGCCCATGCGGACCAGGGCCACGCCGTAGGTCACCAGCTGGTTGTTGGCGGCGCCGATGCACGCCTTCTCCAGGTCTGGCGTGTAGGCCGAGAGGCCCAGGATCGGCCACCCGTTGCGCACTATCTGGGTCGTAACCTCCGTACGCATCACCTTGAGGAGCTGGTCGCTGACCCAGCCGGCCACCCGCTCGTTGTTGGTGACGTCGACGGTCCCGAGAAGGTTGGTGATCAGAGCTGTGGGGTCCTTCACCTGCAACGAGTAATCCCCGAAAACCCGCAGGGTGACGATCATCCCCGTCTGGGGGTCCTGGACGTCATCGATGCGCCCACCGAAGGTGAAGCCCGGGTACTCGCGGGTGCCGACGAAGTACAACTCGGCCCGGTAAGCGTTGCCGCCGGTGGCCGCATCGATGAACATGCCCAGGAAAGGCAGCTCCTGGGCGTCGATCTGGTGCCGTCCCGGCCCCATCGTGCCCACGACCTGGCCGGTGTTGATGAACAGGGCCAGCTCGTCCGCATTGACGATCGCCCGCGTGAACTTCCTGATCTTCAGGTCGGGCCATTTGAAAACGATCTGGTTTTTTTTGTCGTCCGGTACCGCTATGAACTCACGGCTGAGCAGGGCCATCGGGCAGGGGCCTCCTGTGGTGGGTGTCGGTCTCCAGGGTAGCGCTCTTGCCTTGTCCCCTGGTTGGTCGCGTTGGCTGTTTACGGAGCCTTTAGGGAAGCTGTTCGACGAAGTGCCGCAGCTGACGGAGGTTGCGGCATTCCCACACGCCGGCACAGTGAGCGCCGTACTGTGCCAGTACCGAGTCCCCCGTGTCCCAGTAGGCCCGGGGCTCGGGGTTGAGCCACCAGACGTTGTGGGCGCGCCCGGCGATCTCGGCCATGGCCTCATCGTGGACCGGGTGGTAGTTGTTGCGGGCGTCGCCCAGCACCAGCACCGTGGTGCGGCCCGTGACCTCTCGGCCCCAGCGCTGTACGAAGTCGGTCAGGGCGTGGCCGTAGTCGGAGTGGCCCTCGGTCCAGATCACATCGGCCTGAGTATTTATGTTGTGTACCGCCTGCGCGGTGTCGTCGGAGCCCTTGAGGAGGTCTGTCACCTCGTCGATGCCGTCGATGAAGGCCCAGGCCCGGGTGCGCGAAAACTGCGACGACAGGGCGTAGACCAACTGCAGCGTGAAGCGGGCGAAGGCGGCCACGGACCCCGAAATGTCGGCCAGGGCCAAAGTTCGGGCTTGGAGGGGTGGGGAGCCCTGAAGACGGGCTCGGCCGGGGCACCTCCGCTGGACAGGGACCGACGCATGGTGGCGCGGAAGTCCAGGCGCCCTCGGTGGCGTTGGCGCCGTTTGCGGGCCAGGTGCACGGCCAGCTTCCGGGCCAAGGGCTGGAGGCTGCGCTGCAGCGCGGCCATTTCGTCCCGGTCCAGGTGCATGAAGTCGACGTCTTCGGGCAAAGGGCGCCGCAGCGTCCTGGCCACGGTCTCGGCGCCCCGGTCGGCGACCAGCCGTTGGCGGACCTCGGCCTCGACGTACCGGCGCAGAAGCTCCCAACGGCGGCGGTACTCATTGGCCAAGAGCAGGCCATCCAGTTGCCCCACCTCCTGCGCCGAGCGCACCATCTGGTCGACAAGCTGGTCGCCCTGAAGGTGGCGCAGGGTTTTGAACACGTAATAGCTGCCGCCCACCGGCCTACCCGCCTCCATCCCGGCGAACCGGTCGACGGCCCCCCGGGCCAAAGCCGCCATCTTTTCGGGGTCACCGCCCATCAGGACCTCGTAGGCGAGCTCGGCGAGCTCACTGGCGGTGAGGTTTTCGGTCCCGGCCTCTTGCCGCCCCCCGTCCAGCCCGTCGACCGGGGCGTCGGCACCTGGGAGTTGCAGGGAGAAGTAGAGGTCGAACATGGTCTCGAACGTCCGCCAATGGCCGTCCTGCTTTACCAACGCCGCCCCCAGACCGGCCTTGAGGGCGGCGCGGTCCTCGAAGGGGGAGATGGCGCAAGGCCTCGACGGCGTCGACGACTTCTGTGGTACTGACCGGTATTCCCGCCGCTCGCAGCTCGGCAACCAAACCGGAGAACCGGCCCAGGAGGCCGCCGGCCAGAAGGGCCTCGGCACTCATGGGGGCGAGGCCACCAGCTCCTTGGCCGCCCGCTCGATGTCGGAGCGGTGTTTCAGGAGCACGTGCAGGGTCTCCCGCGCCGTGCCGGCGTCCAGATGGGACACCCCGAGCAGTACGAGCGTGCGGGCCCAGTCCAGAGTTTCCGACACCGATGGTGCCTTCTTGAGCTCCAGCGCGCGGATGAGCTGGACCGTGCGCACCACCTGGTCGGCCAGGGACTCCTCGATCCCCGGCACTTTGGCGAGGACGATCCGCCGCTCCCGGTCGGGCGACGGGTAGTCGAGGTGAAGGAAGAGGCAGCGCCGCTTCAGGGCCTCGGACAATTCGCGGGTGTTGTTGGAAGTGAGGAAAACCAAAGGGATCTGTGTCGCGCTTACCGTGCCCATTTCCGGGACCGATACCTGGTAGTCCGATAGCACCTCCAGGAGCAGGGCTTCGGTCTCGACCTCGACGCGGTCCACCTCGTCTATGAGCAGTACCACGGGGTCGGTGGCGCGGATCGCTTCCAGCAACGGCCGCGGCATCAAGAACGGCTCGGAGAAGATGTCCTCCTCCAGTTCCTCCCAACTCTCGCCTCGATTTGTCACCTGTTCGGCCTGGATACGCAGCAACTGCTTCTTGTAGTTCCATTCGTACAAGGCCTTCGACTCGTCGAGTCCCTCATAGCACTGCAGCCGAATGAGCCGGGCCCCGGTCATTCCCGCCACCGACTTGGCGAGCTGGGTCTTGCCCGTGCCCGCCGGCCCCTCGACCAGTACCGGCTTGCCCAGCCGATCGCCGAGGAAGACGACGGCGGCGATGCCCTCGTCGGCCAGGTAGCCCACGGACCCGAGCGCCTCGTTGACGGCCAGGGGATTGGCGAACCGGCCGCCCTTCAAGTCGTGGCCGAGCGCCCCGTGATGTCCCGGCGTCAAGCTCTGACCTGGCCATTACCCATGACGATGTACTTCGTCGTGGTCAGCTCCCGCAGGCCCATCGGCCCCCGGGCATGCAACTTCTGGGTGCTGATGCCGATCTCGGCCCCAAAGCCGAACTGTTCGCCGTCGGTGAAGCGGGTGGAGGCGTTGACCACCACGGCGGCGGCGTCGACCTCCCGGGCAAAGCGCTGAGCGGCCAGGAGGTCAGCGGTGACAATGGCCTCGGTATGGCCGGAACTGTAGCGCTGGACGTGGGCGATGGCGGCGTCCAGGTCGTCCACCACCCGGATGCTGAGGACCAGGTCGAGGTACTCCTTTCCCCAGTCCTCCTCGGTGGCGGGCGCCATCGCCGGCACCAGGTCCCGGGCGGCTTCGTCGCCTACCAGGCGCACGCCGGGCAAGGCGGCCGCCGCCGCGGGAATGAACTTCGACGCCACGTCGCGGTGCACGACCAGGGACTCGGTGGCGTTGCACACGCTCGGGCGCTGAGTCTTGCCGTTGATGAGCAGGGAAATGGCCATATCGAGGTCGGCGGAGGCATCGACATAAAGATGGCAATTGCCGTCCCCGTCGATCACATAGGGCACGGTGGCATTTTCGAGCACAGCCTGGATGAGCGCAGGGCCGCCTCGGGGGATGAGGCAGTCGATGACGCCCCGCAGGCGCATGAACTCCCGGGCGGATTCGTGGCTCGTGTCTTCCACTAGTACGAGGCAATCCTGCGGGAGGCCGGCCCGGGCGAAGCCCTCCCGCAAGGCCGCCGCCACCGCCTGGTTCGAGGCCAGGGCACCGGAGCTCCCGCGCAGGAACGCGGCATTGCCGGACTTGAGGCACAGGCCAGCGGCGTCGCTGGTGACGTTGGGACGGTTCTCGTAGATGATGGCCACCACGCCCAGGGGCACCCTGACCTTTTCGATGCGCAGGCCGTTGGGGCGTACCCAGCCTTCGACCACCTCGCCGACGGGGTCGGCCAAGCCTGCTACCTGGCGCAGGCCGCCAGCCATGGCGGCGACCCGGGCCTCGGACAAGCGGAGCCTGTCGATGACGGCCGGGGCGACGCCCGTGGTCCCGGCCCGCTCCACATCGGAGGCATTGGCGGCCAGGATCTCGCCCGTGCGCTCGAAGGAGAAGGTCGGCGGCAGCATTGAGGGCGGCGTCCTTGGTCAGCGACGAGGCCAAGGCCAAGGACCGGCTGGCCTGCTTGGCCCGTTGGCCAAGTTCGGGGAGCGAAGTCATAGACAACGCTATCTCCCGGCCCGGCCGGCGCACCCCGGCTTTTGGCGGGGCACGCCGCCTCGCTCGCTCGGTGCCCGGCCCGCTAGTCCAGCCCGGGAACGGGGTCGAGGTCCACGGTCGTCCAGGAGTGGAGCGTCTTCAGGTAGTTGGCCCGCTCGAAGGCGCCGGCATCGCCCGAGGTGGCCTGGGAGACCGACCCCCGCAGCTGGGACACCGAGGTGTACTCGTGGTCAGCCAACCAGGAGCGCAGTTCGGACTCGACCGCTCTGACGTGGGCGGCGCCCGAGCGCAGGATGGCGGAGGTCATCATGGCCACGTCGGCCCCTACGGCCAGCGCCTTTACGGCATCGGTCCCCGTCTGGATACCGGACGTCGCCGCCAGCGACGGCCCCGGTCCCAGCTGGGGCCGCAGGATGGCGATCCAGCGCAAGGGCAGGCGCAGTTCCCAGCTCCGGGACAGCTCCACCCTCGGCACCACGTCCATGGTCTCGAGGTCCAGGTCGGGCTGGTAGAAGCGGTTGAACAGGACCAGGCCGGAGGCGCCGGCAGCCAGCACCCGGGCGGCGAAACTGGCCATGGCCGAGTAGTACGGCGACAGCTTGACGGCGACCGGCAGAGACACCCCGGCGCACACATTGCTCACCAACGCCAGGTCCATCTGCTCCACCTGGGCGGCGTTGAGCTCAGGGTCGGTGGGGACCCGGTACACATTGAGTTCCAGGGCATCGGCGCCGGCGTCGGCCAGGAGCTTGGCGTAACGGGACCAGCCGCCTATGGACGAGGCGTTGAGGCTGGCGATGACGGGTACGTCGACGACCTTTTTGGTTTGTTCGAGCAGCTTCGAGGTAGCGGTCGGCGGCCGTGGTGAAACTGGGGGTGTCGGGGAAGTAGTCCAGCGCTTCAGCGAAGTGCTCGCTACCGGCTTCGAGGGCGAAAGCCAGCCCGACCTCCTCGGCCACGATCTCCTCTTCGAACAGCGAGGGGAGCACGAGGGCACCCACGCCGGCGTCGGCCAGGGCTCGGGCGCCGTCCAGCTCCCGGGTGACCGGGCTGGCCGAGGCCACGATGGGCGACGACAACCTCAAGCCCAGATAAGTCGTCGTCAGGTCAATTGTGCCCGGTCCTGCCATTATTTGACCTCCTCGTCGTAGCGGTAACCGGCATCGGAACCGACCTCGGGCTCGACGTCCTCGCCCGCCCCGGGTACGGTCCGCTGCATGGCGGCCAGCTGTTCGTAATAGCGCCAGCGTTCGCTGACGTCGGCCTGAGCCAGGGTCGCCAACCGGGCGGCCTGCTGGGGGTGGGTGCGGGCCAAGGTGGCGTAGCGGGCCTCGGTGGCGGTGAAATCGGCCAGCCTGACCGTCGGTGCCTTGGAGTCGAGCTTGAAGGGATGGCCCGCCTCGGCGTCGGACGGGTGGAAGCGGTACAGGGGCCAGTAACCGGACTGCACGGCGTCCTTCTGGTGGCTCATGGACTTGGACATGTCGATCCCGTGGGCGATGCAGGTCGAATAAGCGATCACGAGCGACGTGCCGGGATAGGCCTCGGCCTCGAAGTAACGCCTTGGTGGCCTGCAGGTCATTGGCGCCCATGGAAATCTGGGCCACGTACACGTTGCCGTAAGCGCGTGCCACCGCCCCGAGGTCCTTCTTGGCGGACTCCTTGCCGGCGGCGGCGAACTTGGCCATGGCGCCGCGTTGGGTCGCCTTGGAGGCTTGGCCGCCGGTGTTGGAGTAAACCTCGGTGTCGAGGACCAGGATGTTTACATTGCGGCCCGATGACAGCACATGGTCGAGGCCGCCGAACCCGATGTCATAGGCCCACCCGTCGCCACCGATGATCCACACGGTCTTGCGGACGAGGGCGCCGGTCAGGGGGATGAGCTGGCGGGCCTGGGCGGCGAGGACGTCATCACCGGCCGCCAGCCGGCGCAGCGGCTCGTCGAGCTCGGCCACTAGCCGGCGTTGGGCGAACACGGCCTCCTCATTGTCCTGGCCGTCCTGGTCGACTTCCAGGACCGAGGCCGCCAGGTCGGCGCCGACGGCTCCGGCCAGCGAGAGCAACAGCGCCCTCGCCCGCCGCTCCTGGGCCTCGAGGCCCAGGCGGATGCCGAGGCCGAACTCGGCATTGTCCTCGAACAAGGAGTTGGCCCAGGCCGGCCCCCGGCCGTCGGCGTTCTTGGCCCAGGGCGTAGTCGGCAGGTTGCCGCCGTAGATCGACGAGCAGCCGGTGGCGTTGGCGACGAGCATGCGGTCGCCGAAGAGCTGGCTGGCCAGCTTCAGGTACGGGGTCTCACCGCACCCCGAGCAGGCTCCGGAAAACTCGAACAGGGGTTGGAGGACCTGGGCGCCTTTCACCGAGTCGTGAGGGAGCAGGGAACGGTCCAGTTCGGGGATGGATTGGAAGAAGTCCCAGTGCTCGCGCTCGCGGTCGCGGTGGAGCGGAGCCGGCTCCATGTTGATCGACTTGTGCTTGACCTCGGTCTTGGACTTGGCCGGGCACACATCGACGCAGACGCCGCAGCCGGTGCAATCGTCCGGGTCGACCTGGATAGTCAGCAGGTGGCCGGCCAGGTCCTTGGAACGGAAGGACTTGGACAGGAACCCGTCGGGCGCCCCGGCCAACGCTTCGGGCGCGAAGACCTTCATGCGGATCGTGGCGTGAGGGCACACGCTGGCGCACTTGCCGCAGTCGATGCAGATGTCGGGGTCCCACAGCGGGATCTCGGCGGCAATGCCCCTCTTTTCGAAACGGGTGGTGGCGGAGGGGAAGCGTCCGTCGGCCGGGAGGGCGGATACCGGTAGAAGGTCGCCCTTGCCGGCCATGATGACCGAGGTCACCCGGCGCACGAAGTCCGACGCCGACCCGGGGATGGGGGTGCCGATGGCCCCCGCGTCGGCCCGGACGGACGGGACCTCGACCCGGGCCAGGTTGGCCAGGGCGCTGTCGATGGCGGCGAAGTTGCGCTCCACGATGGTGTGGCCGCGCTTGCCGTAGGCCTTGTTGACGGCGGCCTTGATCTGGCTGATCGCCTGATCAGGCGCCATTACTTTGGAAAGGGCGAAGAAGCAGGTCTGCATGACCGTGTTGATCCGGTTGCCGAGCTGGGCCTCGGCGGCCACGCGGTCGCCGTCGACGACCCAGAAATCGATGTGCTTGTCCTGCAACTGGCGGCGGACGTCGCCGGGTAGGTGGTCCCAGACTTTTTCGGGACCGTAAGTGCTGTTGAGCAGGAAGGTGGCCCCGTCCTTGGCCAAGTCGAGCACGTCGACGCGGTTGAGCAGGTCGAAATGGTGGCAGGCCACGAAGTCGGCATCGTTGACCAGGTAGGTCGAATTTATGGGCTGAGGCCCGAACCGAAGGTGCGAGACCGTCATCGCTCCCGACTTCTTCGAGTCGTAGACGAAATAGCCCTGCACGAAGGCGCCGGTCTCCTCGACGATGATCTTGACGCTGTTTTTGTTGGCTCCTACGGTGCCGTCCGAGCCCAGCCCGAAGAACACGGCTTGCACCTCGCCTTCAGCCCGGGGCGGACGGAAGTCACGGTCCCAGGCCAGGCTGAGCGAGCTCACATCGTCGAAGATGCCGACGGTGAAGTGGCGCTTGGGCCGCGCCGCGCTGAGCTCGTCGAGGACGGCCTTGGCCATGGCCGGTGTGAACTCCTTGGAGGACAGCCCGTACCGGCCGCCGATGACGCGGGGGGCCTGCGCGAAGGGGGGCTCGAGGTCCTCCATGGCCTCGTCCAGGGCGGCGCGGACGTCGAGGTACAACGGTTCGCCGACGGCGCCCGGTTCCTTGGTGCGGTCGAGCACGGCGATGGAGCGGACGCTCGGGGGCAGGGCCGAAACCAGCTGCTGGGTCGGGAAGGGCCGGTACAGCCGGACCGTCACCAGGCCGACCCGCTCGCCCGATCGGACCAGGCTGTCGACGGCTTCGCGCGCCGCGCCCACGCCCGAGCCCATCATCACGATGACGCGTTCGGCGTCGGGGGCGCCGTTGTACTCGATCAAGCTGTAGGCGCGCCCGGTCCTGGCGGCCAGGGCGTCCATGGTGGACTGGACGATGCCGGGGACGGCGCTGTAGTACGGGTTGGCGGCCTCCCGGCCCTGGAAGAACACGTCGGGGTTTTGCGCCGTGCCCCGCACGTCGGGAGCGTCGGGCCCCATGCCCCGGAGGCGGAACTCTATGAGCGCGTCAGGGTCGACCAGCGCCGCCATGTCGTCGGCCGCCAGCGGGGTGATCTTGGCCAGTTCATGAGAGGTCCGGAAACCGTCGAAGAAGTGCAGGAACGGTACCCTCGCCTTCAGGGTGGCGGCGTGGGCGACCAGGGCGAAGTCATGAGCCTCCTGGACCGAGTTGGCGGCCAGCATGGCCCATCCGGTGCTCCGGGCATGCATGACGTCGGAGTGGTCGCCGAATATGGACAGGGCGTGGGTGGCGATGGTGCGGGCGGCCACATGGACCACCGCCGGGGTGAGCTCACCGGCGATCTTGAACATGTTGGGCACCATCAGAAGGAGACCCTGCGAGGCGGTAAACGTAGTGGCCAGGGCGCCTTTTTGCAGGGCACCGTGGAGGGTGCCGGCGGCGCCCGCCTCGGACTGCATTTCGATCACGTCGGGCACCTGGCCCCAGAGGTTTGGTTTACCCGCCGTGGCCCAGTCGTCGGCGAACTCGCCCATGGGCGAGGCCGGCGTTATCGGGTAGATGGCGATTACTTCAGAAAGGGCGTAGGCGACACGAGCTGCAGCCTCGTTGCCGTCGACACATACCCATTGGCGCACGTCCACGCTGACTCCCAGGCTCGTCGATTTTTCTCGCTTTCCTTTCTAGCCACCGCCACGGGCTCCCCCGGGCCCTTTGTCAGTTTTTGGCGGGCAAAAGCCCGCGACCAGCGTGGCGGTCGTGGGCTTCGAGGCCTTCCTACTCAGGGGGTGACGAGGTCGAAGACGCCCCCTCCCACCTTGGCGCCGTTGCCGTTGCCGGTGGCGGCGTAGCCCACGCCCTGCGGCGCGATCCCCTCGTAAGCGAACAGGTAGAGCGGTTTGCCCTTGTAGGTGACCTGGGCCGTCCCATCCGAACGTTTGACCGTGCCCACGCTGGCCGCAGCCAGAGGGCTCTCCGTTGCCGGTTTGCTGTTGGTCAGCAAAGGCGGCCACCCGATCGCGCACGGCCCCGTGCAGTTGCTACCGGCGGCGGTGTCCGCCGTGTACGAGTACAGCGGGAAGTCCTCCCAGCCGATACCGGTGAACATGGCGGCGGCCAGGACCGTCTTGCCGCCGATGTTGGTGGTCGTGAGCGTCCCGGGCCAGGCCAGGGCCGAGCCCGACGGGCTTACGAGCCACCACAAGCCGTGCCAGGGGGGCAGCGTGGGCTCGTCCCAGCCTTCCCCGGTGACCTGGCCCGGGCCCTGGTCGAATAGGTATAGGGGGTGCCCGGCGTAGGTGACCTGTTGGCCGATGCCGGGCCGGGCCACCGACCCGAGAAGCTTGGCGGAGACTCCGGTGCCGGCCACGGGGGCGCCGGCCGTAGTGACGGCCGGCCACTCGGCCGTCTTGTCGGCCGACGGCCCGGTGCACGATCCCGGGCCCCGGGCAGGCTCTTGACGATCGTCGCCGTACACGCGTAGCCGGCGGCCCGTCCCCGGTGAAAAGGTAGATGGTATAGCCGGCGAACTTGCCCGACCCCACTATCAACATTGTCCCGAAGGAACCTTGCCTGGTAGTTATGACCGTCCCGGTGGTTTTTGCCGCCGCGGACGCCGGGGCACTCCCGAGCCAGGGGCTCACGCCCATCCCGGCGGCGACTATGGCCAGTGAAATTGCCGTCTTCTTGCCGGCCAGTCGGCGCACAGCTGTGACCATTTATCCTCCTGTTGTCGATTGACCATTTATGGCCGTCATTTATCAACCTAACCAGCTGGTCCTGACGCCTAAAGGTGGGTAGCCGGTATCTCGTCGCGTGCTAGCACGACGTTTTCCCGCGCCCAGCACCACCTCAAAATCGGGTGTTCGGGCCCTTATTCGGACCGCAACACCAGGGCCGTAGGCGTGCGGGCGGCCAGCCGGCCGGGGATGGCGGCGATGACATTGGCCAGCACGACCGCACCCACGGCGATGAGCACGACCTGAGCGACAGGGACGCTGGGGGCGGGGACGGCGTTGATGCCGCGGGCGAAGAGATCCCAGAGCGTCCGGCCGAGCGCTATGCCCAGCGGCACGCCGGCGACGACCCCGATGGTCACTGCCGTGGTCGAGTGCCAGGCCACGGTCGCCGCCAGTTGGCGTTCGGTGAAACCGAGGGTCTTCAGCAGGGCGAGGTCGCGCCGGCGCCGGCGGACCGACGCCAGCAGGGTCAGGGCCAGAGCGGCGATGGCGCCGGCGGCCAGGCCCGCCCCCAAGAAGGCCGGCGTGTCGCCCAGCGAGCGGTAGTTGAGGATCTCGGCCGGCCTCAGCACCCCGACTACGGCGACGCCGAAGTTCTCGGGGTTGGTGGTCTCCTGGGCGATCTTTTCCAGCGAACGGTAGCCGGCGGCGGCGCTCGGCCCCGACCGCAACCTGACCAAGGCGCTCTCCGGCCCGGGAAAGGGGGTGTTGAAGCTGTTGCGGTCGAACGCCGGGATGAGCTGGTCGGACAGGACGGCGCCCACCCCCATCTCCAACTGCAACCCTCCGCTGCCCCCCAGCGCCGGCAAAGTCGCCGTACCCACGACGCGCAGGCGCGCCGTTGGCCCGCCCGCCGAGCTCACTCTGACCGTGCCGCCGATGTGCTCGTGCAATTGGGCCAGGGTGAGGGAGGCCAGGACGACCTGGTCGGCGGCCTGGACACCGTGGCCGGACAGCAGCGGGGGTGCCACCGCCGCCCCGGTCGCCTCGCCGAGCACCGGCACTTGCTGCCCGTTGACCATTAGCGTCGCCGCGTAGACGCCGGTCCACGCCGAAACATAGGGGTCGTGGTCCAGCAGGGCGGTGACCTTCGGTCCCGGGAGGTCGCCTCCCGCGGCCAGCATATAGTCCCAGTTCCATCCGTAAAGGGCCGGATGGGAGACGAGCGAGCGGAGGCTGGCGCCGAAGGTGACGGTGCCCACCAGCACGACCACCGCCATCACCGCGCCCAGGACGGCGGAGCGGACGGGGACGGCCGTCCGTCCTCTCCCCGGGACCAGGGCGAAGCGTACGCCGGTGAGGGCGGGGACGGGCAGCCCGGCGGCGGCTCCGGCAGCCAGCAGGCGCGAAGGCTGCTCGGGCCCCAGGCCCGACGGGCCGACGAACGGTGCGGTGCCCCCAGGAAGCTCAGCCCGGCAGCGATGGCCCCCAGGACCACCACCAGGGCCACCATCCCGAGGCCGAGCACGGTCCAGTCGAAGTTCAGGCCCGGGTCGGGGTACACGGGCCGCACCGGGCCCAGGGGGGACAGGGGAGAGAGGCTGAAGGCGACGACCAGGGCCAGCACCGCCCCGGCCACCACGCTCCCGAAGATGCCGATCAGGTCGTCGGCCCAAGTCTGCCCGGGTGTCGCCCCCAGGGCTCGCAGCACGGCGCGCTCATCGGCCCGGAGCCGGATTCTGGCGGCCGATGAGCTGGGCGGAGATGAGAAGACAGGCCAGGCCCACGATCAAGCCGAAGGCGCCGAGAGCGACGGCCTCGGGCCGGAGGGACCTCTGGGCCTTGGGCAGCACGGAGGGGGCGATCGCCCCGAGGCTCAGAGGCAGTTTGGGGAACGCCCGGGCGACCTCGGCCAACACCGCCGGTATGTACCGCGCCCCACCGGCCACCTGGATGCCGCTCTCGGTGTAGTTGACGCAACAGCGCAACAGCGGGCGGGTCAGGGCCGGCGTGAACAGGTTGTCCGGTGCCGACCCCTCGTCGGCCTGGTCGGCGATCACGGCGTTGCTGAAGGCGGCCAGCCCGACCAGCTTGGCCTCGATCACCCGGTAGGGCTTGACGGCGGCCGAACCGAAGTCCGGCAACTGGATCTGGGCGTTGGTGTAGATACCGAACCTGACCACGGCGCCGACCCGCAGGTCCATGGCCTGGGCCTGAGCCGGGGTCAACATAAACTGGTCGGGTTCGTCGGGGTCAGCCATATGCCCGGCGAGGACGGCGACCTTGTCCTGGTCGAAGTAGAGCCCGTCCACGCTGCCGTACCCGTTCCCGGGCCCGGGCGAAAACTGGGTGACGTTGAGCTCGGGGGCGCCGTCCGCTCGGAGGGGGAGGAGGTTGATCCCCGACTGGCTCTCTATGCTCCGGACGTGGGGGAGGTGCGAGATCTTTTCCACTACGGCGGCCTCGTAGGCCACGAGCCCGGCCTTCGGGTCGAGGATGCCCGTGCCGCCTACCAGGTCCGAGGGGTTGGTGCTGGCCCAGTACACAGAAAACGACGAGGCGGTCCGTCGGGCGGCGGCGACCGACCCCATGGCCAGGCCCCCGACGAGCCCGACCACCAGGACCAGCGCCGCGTACTCCGTCCCGCGGCGCCGTAAAGCGGTCCGGAACCGGTACCAGGCGAGCCCGGCGCCGTCATGGCCCATGGCGCGCCCGCCCACCCGGATGTCCCATAGCCCCATGGTTGTCCGCTGGGAGCCGGCGCGGCACCATGGAGGCAGGTTTCCCGCCGGGGGTGTTGGGGTACCCTTCGACGGCGGCCAGCACCCGTGCCCGGTGGCTGGCGCCGCTACCGTGCTGATGGTGAGCTCTCTCGATGCCGTCGTGGTCGGCTCCGGTCCGAACGGGCTGGCCGCCGCCTTGACGCTCGCCCGCGCCGGACGGTCCGTCCAAGTTTACGAGGGGGCGCCCGTCCCCGGGGGCGGGTGCCGGACGGACGAGTTGACCCTCCCGGGCTTCCGGCACGACGTGTGTTCGGCCGTGCACCCTCTGGTCCTGGCCTCCCCCTTTTTCCGCAGCGTCGACCTGGCGGCAAGAGGGGTGAAACTGCTCGCCCCCCCGGTGGCGTTCGCCCATCCCCTCGACGGTGGTCGCGCCGGCGCCATCTTGGGCTCGGTGGACGACACAGCGGCCACCCTGGGCCCCGATGCCCGTGCGTACCGCCGCCTCTTCGCCCCGCTGGCCCGGGACGTCGACGAGATCCTGCCCACCGTGCTCGCCCCCCTCCGCCGCCCCCCCCGGCACCCGCTGGCTATGGCCCGCCTGGGGCTGCCCGGGCTCCTGCCGGTGACGCTCCTGGCCCGAAGGTTCGAGACCGACGAGGCCAAAGGGCTGCTGGCGGGGGCCGCCGCCCACTCGATGCTGCCCCTCAGCTCTCCGCTCACCGCTTCTTACGGGATGCTGTTCGTGGCCCTGGCCCATGCGTACGGTTGGCCCGTCGTCGCAGGCGGGAGCGGCCGTGTCGTAGATGCGCTGGTGGCCGAGCTCGGGGCCTTCGGGGCGAAAGTGGAGGCCGGTCGCTGGGTGGAGCGCCTCGCCGACGTGCCCACGGCGGCGACCGTGCTCCTCGACATCTCGCCCCGCAACCTGGTCACGCTGGCCGAGGAGCGGCTCAGCGCCTCCTACCGGGCAGCGCTGGGGCGGTTCCGCTATGGCCCCGGCGTCTGTAAGGTCGACTGGGCGCTCAGCGGGCCGGTGCCCTGGGAGGCGCCGGCATGCCGGCAGGCGGGGACGGTCCACGTGGGCGGCACCCTCGAAGAGGTCGCCACCAGTGAGGCCGAGGTGGCTGCCGGTCGGCATGCCGAGCGGCCGTTCTGCTTGGTGGCCCAGCCCGGTGTGGTGGACCCCAGCCGCGCCCCGACCGGTCAGCACACCCTGTGGGCCTATTGCCACGTGCCTTCGGGATCGTCGGTCGACATGACCGGGCGGATCGAGGCCCAGATCGAGCGCTTTGCGCCCGGTTTCCGCGACCTGGTGCTGGCCCGGGCGACCAAGACGGCGGCGGAGACCGAGGGGGCCAACCCCAACTATGTCGGCGGCGACATCACCGGAGGCATGGCCACCCTGCGCCAGACGGTCTTCCGCCCCACGGCCCGGTGGGACAACTATCGGACCTCGTCGCCCGGCCTATACCTCTGTTCGGCGTCGACCCCTCCGGGTGGGGGGGTCCATGGCATGTGCGGCTACTGGGCGGCCCGGTCGGCCCTGGCCGACATGGGCCGGCGCCGCTGACCGGGCCCCGGCCCGGGTGCGGCCACGACCTGCGCCCCCGACGTGCGCCCCGGGGGTGCCAACCTCCCCTGTGCGCACCTGTCATCACTATGGCTGCGACACCGGGCATCACCCTTCCCCCGGCCCCGCCGCCGTTCTAATTTTGGGGCATGCGCACCGAAGCCGCTGTCACGTCGATCTCATGGATACCGTCCGAGGCGATCGCCGGCGCCACCAAGCTCCCCTTCGAGAGCGGCATCGCCCACTACGACGAGCCACCGCCCGACGTCATCGACGACCTGGAGGAGCTGCGTGAAGGGGACAGGTTCCGCTTCGCCAACCACCTGCAGGCGTGGATCGAGGTCTCCGCCGGCCGCATCGTCGACTACGGCCAGGCCGGCGAGGGCCTGATCGGGTCGACGACGCTGCGCCTGGGGCGCCGACGCGCCGTGTTCCAGGCCGTTGCCCTCCCCGACCTCCAGCCGCCTGCGGTGGTGACGGCGGAAAAGGCGACCTTCGTCCAGACGGCCGGGGGGCGCACCGGTGTACCCGCCCCTCGCCGTGTCCGCCGGGCCCCGTTCGTGCAGTTCAGCGCACCCCTGGCCTGGACCACCGTGGCCCTGGAGATCCATGCCGACGGCACCGTCGAGCACCACCTTCTGGGCGCCAGCCCCTTCCCCCGGCACTGGGTTTACGGCACAGACAACAAGCTGGTCAAAAAGAGCGGGCTGATCGACTTCTCGACCTGGTACCGCAGCGCCTTCGGTAAGCACAGCCCCTGGGGCGACCAGGACTCGCCCGCCTTCGCCACCGAGGTCGAAACGGCCCTGGAGCGCCAGCTGTCGATCGAGCTGATGCACGGGGCCACCAAGCCGAAGATCCGCAAGTTCGCCGCCGGGGCGCTGGTCACCGAGCAGGGCGAGCCGGGCGACGAGCTGTTCCTGGTCCTCGACGGCGTGGTGCGGGTAGAGGTGGACGGGGACCGGCTGGCCGAGTACGGCCCCGGCTCCATGCACGGCGAGAGAGCCTTTCTGGAAGGCGGGACGCGCACCTTCAGCGTGCGCGCCGTCACCGCCTGCAAGCTGGCCATGGTCTCGGCGGGCGAGATGGACCGGTCCGCCCTGCAGGAGCTCAGCCTGGGCCACCGGCGCGAGGACCAGGACTAAGTGAGCCGACCCGACGTGCCTGAGGCGGGTTCGCCCCGCCCCCCGGCCGGAGCCGCCGGATCCCCGGTCGGCCCCCGCGGATCCCCGGTCGACCCCGCCGAGGCGGTCGACGGGTCGACCATCAGCGTCTTCGTGGCCGACGACAACCTGATAGTCAGAGAGGGCGTCCGGGCCCTGATTGCCCTGGAGAAGGACTTCAGCGTCGTCGGCACCGCCTCGGACTACGACGAGCTGGTGGCCAAGGCTTCCGAGCTGGCGCCGCAGGTGGTCGTGACCGACATCCGCATGCCTCCGAGTTTCCACCAGGAAGGGATCGAGGCGGCCCACGAGATACGCAAGCGTCACCCGGGGACCGGGATCGTCGTGCTCTCCCAGTTTGACGACCCCGAGTACGCCATTTCCCTGCTCGGTGACGGGTCGGCCGGGTACGCCTACCTACTGAAGGACAGGGTGGCCGAGGGCGACCAGTTGGCCCGGGCGGTCAGAGCGGTGGCCAGCGGAGGCTCGGTGCTCGACCCGGCCATAGTCGAGGCCATGGTCCATCCCGTCACCGGCAAGGGGGAGCTGACCCCAGCCGAGGAGGACCTGCTCCGCCTGGTGGCCGAAGGCCGGCCGATCAAAGCCATCGCCGCCGTCCAGGGGACCACGCCTTCTTCTGCTGCCGATGCCGTGGAGAAGCTGTTCCTACGCATGGCCGAGGATGCCAGCAGCGGGGGTCAGAACTCCTTGCGCCGCCTTCGCAGCCTCTACCAGGCCATCGTGAACCGGGAGGAGCAGGGTGAGACCTTGAGCCGGCTCCTGCCCGGGGGTGTGGCCCAGATGCTGCGTGAGCAGGGTTGCAACCTGGGCGAGACCAGGCAGTTGCTGGTCAGCGTGCTCATGTCCGACATCCGGGGCTACTCGACCATCGCCGAGAAGGCCGACCCCAGCGTGCTGGCCCGGCAGCTGAACGTCCATCGGGCCGAGATGAACAAGGCCATCATCGCCGCCGGCGGGACAGTGATGCAGTTCGTGGGGGACGCCGTGATGGCCGTCTTCGGCGCCCCCGTGCCCATCGACGACCACGCCGGTAAGGCGGTGGAGGCGGCTCTGGCCATGCACGCGGCACAAAGGAAGGTGAACGAGCGCTGGCGCGACGAGGGGCTGCCTTTTTTCGAGCTCGGGATAGGCATAACCACCGGCCCGGTGGCCGCGGCCTTGCTCGGTTCGGAGGAGCACCTCGAGTACACCCTGGTGGGCGACACGGTGAACCTTTCGCAGCGCCTCCAGCAGTGGGCTGAGCCGGGGGAGACCGTCCTGTCCGAAACAACCTACGGGTCGCTCGCCGACCCCCCGGCGGCCCAAGCCCTGCCGCCTGCCCTGGTGAAGGGCAGGGGGACACCCGTGTCGGCGTGGCGCTTGAGCGCCGCCACCGTTACCAACGCAATATCCGCAGCCTGAGCTGGACGGCCGGAAAGGTACGGCCCGAACCGGAATGCCCGAACTGGAAGCAACGATTGGACCGGGAGGTTCTATGAACGTTATGGAGGCCCACGGCCTGCGCAAGACCTATGAGTCCGAGGGTGCCCCGGTGAGGGCGCTGCGCGGCGTCGACATGACCATCGAGCAGGGCGAGTTCGTCGCCATCATGGGCCCGTCGGGCTGTGGCAAGTCCACCCTGCTCAACCTCGTTGCCGGCCTCGACGTTCCCAGCGAGGGGGAGATCACCGTGGCCGGCGAGCCCCTGGCCGGCATGGACGAGAGCGATCTGGCCCGCATGAGGCGGCGCCACATAGGCATCGTGTTCCAGTTCTTCAACCTTCTCGAGGGGATGAGCGTGTTGGAGAACGTCACCCTGCCGGCGGTGATCGCTGGCACCGGCCGGAAGCGGGCCGAAAGCAGGGCGCGGGACCTGCTGGACCTTCTCGGCCTGGCCGACAAGGCCAAGAGCGCCCCCGGGGTGCTGTCGGGCGGCCAGCGCCAGCGACTGGCCATTGCCCGGGCCCTGGCCAACGCACCGACGTTGCTGCTGGCCGACGAGCCCACGGGCGCCCTCGACTCCGACGGCGGCAAGGAGGTGCTCGAGCTGTTCCGGCGCCTCCATGCCGGTGGCCAGTCCATCCTGCTCGTCACCCACGACGAATCAGTGGCGGCGCCGGCCACCCGCATCGTTCACATGCGCGACGGGCGCATAGAGAACGAGGAGGTGGGCGCCGGCTCTTCCGCCGCAGACGCGGCGGTCGTAGCCATGCCGACATGAGCACACCGATAATCGTCAGTCAGCTGGGCGAGATCCGCGAGAACGCCCGGCGCAGCACCGAGGGGGGCGGCCTGCCCCGCACGGCCGAGGCCAAGCCGGTCGCCACCGCCATATCTCTCACGCTCGCCTTGGTGGCCGTGGCCAGCGCAGCCGGGGCGCCCTCCATCGACCCGCACGGCAACCTCGCCGCCGAGGTTGTGCGGGCCTCGGTGGTGGTGGCCTTCGCCGCCGCCGGCCTGGTGGCACTGGTGCGGCGGCCGGATGAGCGCCAACCCATTGTGGTGCTGCTCGCCGCCGCGCTGGGCGGCGTGGTCTCGGCGTCGGCGGCTCTCGTCTACGTACACGCCCACGGTGGGACGGTGGCGTCGGGCCTGGTGCCCCTGGCCCGTTTCGTCGAGCCCGTGGCCTTGGCCCTGCTGCCCGTCGCCGCCATGCACATCCTGTTCGGGATCCCCGACGGGAGCTGCCGGCTCAGCCGGTTGGTCGTCGCCGGCGGCTATGTGGTCGGGGCCGCCCTGGGCCTGGCCCTGTGGTCCCAGCGTCCCGCCCTGCCCCTGTGGCCTGTGGCCGTCGAGGCGGTGGTGACCGTCACCATCGGTGCCGGGATCTCGCAGCGGCGGTACGCCCGTTCCACCGGGCTCGAGCGCCAGCGCATGCAATGGTTCGGCTGGGCGGCCGCCATTGCCCTGGTGGTGCTGTTGGTGGCTCTCGCTTTGCGCGTCCTGCTCGATTGGCCCACCCGGGCGCCGTTGGTCCTTACCGTCTCGCTGGCGCCCTTCGCCGTCGCCATTGCCATGTGCAGCACCCGGCGGCTGGCCGGCCGCATCGACCGGATACTGGCCCACACCGTTTCCATCGCCGGCCTCACCTGTGTGGTGGCGGCCGTCTACCTGGTGGTGGTGGCGGGGCTGGGGAGCACCCCCAGCCGGGACGAGCGCTCGCTGCTGGTCTTGTCGATGATCTCGGCCGCCGTCGCCGCCCTGTTGTACGGGCCCGCCCGCCAGCGCCTCACGCTTTACGCCAACCGCCTGGTATACGGCGAGAGGGAGGCGCCCGACGCCGTGCTGCGCACCTTCGGCAGCCGGCTGTCCCGTGCCATCCCTATGGACGAACTCTTGCTCCAGGTGGCCGAGTCCTTGCGCAAGACCCTGGCCCTGAGCTCGGCCGAGGTCTGGACCGGTTCGGGGGGCCACTTGGCCCGTTCGATCTCGGTCCCCGACGTCCCCAGCACGGACCTCACGTTGAGCCCCGAGGAGGAATCGGTCGTGGCCCGGGCCGGGGTCACGGGCACGGCGTGGCTCAGCGTCTGGCTGCCCGGCATCGTCGCCGGGCGGGAGAGCTCGCTGCTGCGGGTGGCTCCCACCACGCACTCGGGCCGGGTGCTCGGGCTCATAGTGGCCGTGCGCCCTCCCGGAGGTGACCAGTTCACCGCCGACGACGATGTGGTGCTGACCGAACTGGCCCGCCAGGTGGGCCTGGCCCTGCACAACGTCGAACTCGACTCGGCCCTGCAGAAATCACTGGAGGACCTGCGGCTCCAGGCCGAGCAGCTCCAGGAGTCCCGGGCGCGCATCGTAGCCGCCTCGGATGCCGCCCGTCGCCAGATCGAGCGCAACCTGCACGATGGCGCCCAGCAGCACCTGGTGGCGTTGGCCGTCAACGTGCGCTTGGCCCGGAGGCTGGCCGAGACCGACCCGGCGGGGTCGCTCGAGATCCTCGACCAGCTGGGCGAGGGCCTGCAAAACGCCGTGCAGGAACTCAGGGCCCTGGCCCACGGCATCTACCCGCCGTTGCTGGCTGACAGAGGGATCGAGGAAGCCTTGCGGGGCGCGGCCGGCAGGGCGGCCCTGCCCACGATGGTGGACGCGGCCGGGCTGCGGCGTTACTCGCCGGAGATGGAGGCAGCGGTCTATTTCTGCTGCCTCGAAGCCCTCCAGAACGCCGGGAAGCACGCCGGGCCCGGTGCCGGCGCCACCCTCAAGGTATGGGAGGAGCCCGGCTCTCTCTGCTTCGAGGTCGCCGACGACGGGGCCGGGTTCGACGCCCGGGGGGCCAAGGGCAAAGGCGCCGGCTTTGTCAACATGGGTGACCGCGTCGGCGCCATGGGCGGCACGGTGCAGGTCAACTCCGCTCCGGGCCAGGGCACCACCCTTTCGGGGCGCATCCCGCTGTAGTGCGCATCCCGCGGTAGGGCGCATCCCGCTGTAGTGCGCATTCCGCGGTAGGGCGCCCCCGGGATCAGCAGCAGCCGCCGGCGCCCTGGGCGACGCTGGCGGACCAGGTGCCCTCCAGGATGTCGGGACCGAAGCGTTCTTTGTGGATGTAGGCCAATGCCCCGCACGTGCGGGCATCCGCCGGAAGGTCTTCCTCGTCGTAGGTGGACAGCAGGATCACGTTGGTGCTCTTGTGCTCGTCCCGGATGACCTTGGTAGCGGCGATGCCGCCCATGCCTTCCATGTTGATGTCCATGAGCACCAGCTGGGGGTTGAGACGGGCGACGGCCTCAACGGCCTCCTCACCCGACTTGGCTTCTCCTATGACCTCGAAACCGGCGGTGGCCCGCACCACCAGGCGCGCCGCCGTCCGGAAAGGAGCCTGGTCGTCGACGACCAACACGCTCACCGCCGGTGGGGGCATGAACAAATCCTGCCAGAGCGGGCCTAAAAGGCCCACTCGGCCAGCACCACCAAGAAGTGTGGTGTCAGCACCCCTGGCGGTGGCGCCGGCCCCGGGTCGCTCAGCTCGTGGCCGCCAGGAAAAGGAGCACGGCCTTGACCCGGCGGTGCACGTCGGTCTCCTCGCTGAGGCCGAGCTTGAAGAAAATCGAGTTGATGTGCTTTTCGACCGCTCGCTCGGAGAGCACCAGGGCGGCGGCAACGGCGGCGTTGTTCTTGCCCTGGGCCATCTCGGCCAGGACTTCGACCTCTCGGGGGGTGAGGGCCCGCAGCGGCGAGCGGGCGTCGAGGGAGCGGGCCTTGACCAGGTTGTCGACCACCTCGGGGTCGATCACCGAGCCGCCCCGGGCCACCTCGCGGATGGCTGAGGCCAGCTGGCCTATGTCCGAAACGCGCTCTTTGAGCAGGTAGGCCCGGCCCTTCGACCCGTTCTCCAGGAACCGTAGGGCATAGGCGGGCTCGGAGTACTGGCTCAAAACGACCACGCCCAGGTTGGGATAGAGGGCGCGCAGCTCGTTGGCCGCCCGTATGCCCTCATCGGTCCCCGTGGGAGGCATGCGGATATCGGTGACCACCACATTGGGGGAGTCTCTTTCGACCGCTTTCAGTAGCGACGGGTAGTCGACGCAGGCGGCCACGACCTCCAGGTCCGGCTCGAGGTCGATCAGCTTGCCGACGCCCTCTCGTACCAGGTAATTGTCCTCGGCCAGTACCACTCGGAGGGCCACGGGCCAAAGCCTATAACGGCGCGGCCCAGCTCAGCTGGTACCGGCCCCCTCGTCCCGGTCACCACGGTCCCCGCCAGCTGGGGTCACAGGGAGATGTGAGCGCCCTCGGTGGCCGCCTCCACTGGTATAGCGGCGTCCTGGTAGCCGGCGACCATGGCGTCGATCTCGTCGTCGGTCCGCTGCGGGTCGTGGTGGAACAGGACCAGCCGTTTGGCTCCCGCCGCCATGGCCAGGCCCAGGGCGTAACCCGGGCAGGAATGGCCAAAATAGCCCCGGGCCGGCAGTTCCTCGTCGGTGTACTGGGCGTCGTGGAAGACGATGTCGGCGCCCGAGACGAGGCGGACAGCGTTCTCGTGGTATTCCCCCAGCCCGGCCGGCCCGGGGCCGAAACCTGTGGGCCAGTGGTCCGACAGGTAGGCCAGCGCCACCCGACCGTCCGACACTCGGTAACCGAAGCTGCGTCCCCCCTTGTGCGGTATGTCTAGGGCCAGCACGCGGAAACCCTCGATCTCGTGCTCGCCCGGGCCCAGGTTCTCGAAGCTCCAATCACCGCGCAGCTCGCCCGGGGTTATCGGGAAGTGCGGCGGTGACATGGCCCGGCCGAGTACCGACTCCATATCGGTGTCGGGCCCCTGGTGCGGCCCGAAGAGCGTGACCCTCGCTCCCGGGTCGTCGCCGGCCCGGAAGAAGGGCAGGCCCTGGGTGTGGTCCCAGTGCAGGTGCCCGAGAAGTAGGGCGCCGGAGAAGGCGCCGTCCAGGAGGGCACTGAGAGTTCTTATGCCGGTGCCGGCGTCGACCACCAGGCTGGGGACGGCTCCGTCGTGGGCCAGGGCCAGGCTGGAGGTGTGCCCTCCGTAACGGAGGAAATCGGGCCCGGGGGCCGGGGTGGAGCCTCGGGCCCCCAAAACGATGATTTTCACCCGGCTATATTGCCCGCCGTCGCGGGCTCGGCGGTATTCCTATGGGAGCAGGGCGATCTTGCCCCGAGTATGGCCCGCGGCCAGGGCCCGGTGGGCGGCGGCGGCTTCGGCCAGAGGGTAGGTACCAGCCATTATCACCTTGAGCATGCCCTTTTCGGCCAGACGCACCAGGCCGGCGCGGGCCGCCGCCCTCACCTCGGTTCCGGGGTCGCCTCCCGGCCCCGTCCCGAGCACCTTGATGCCCTCAGCCGAGCCTCGCCCGAAGGCGGCGATGGTGGCCACCCGGCCCCGGTCGGCGACCAGCGCCAGCGAGGTGTCAATGGCTTCGTCGGTGCCCACACAGTCGATGGCGGCGTCCACCCCGTCCGGGGCCAGGGCGCGGATGCGCTCGAGGAGGCCGTCCCCATAACCCACCGGCTCGGCTCCCAGCTGGCGCAGAAGGTCGTGGTTCTTCTCACTGGCTGTGCCGATAACGCGTGCCCTGGCGTTGACGGCGAGCTGGGCCGCCATGAGGCCCACGCCCCCGGCGGCCCCGTGGACCACGACCGTGTCGCCCACACCGACGTCGGTGGCGTGGAGCGCATGGGCGGCGGTCACACCGGCCAGCATCAAGCCGCTCGCCCGGTCGAAAGAAAGTCCGGCCGGTTTGGCCAGCACGCTGGACGCCGGTGCCACCAGCTCGGTGGCGTAAGCGCCGCGGACCGGGTAGGCGATGACCTCGTCGCCGACGTGGAGCGGACCGCCGGGGCCCTCGGCGCCGTCGCCGACGGCCCGGACCACGCCGGAGGCCTCGTAACCCAATCGGATGGGGAGCGATGACGGATCGGTGCCGTAGACGCCCGAGTACATCTTGTAGTCGGCCGGGTTGACGCCGGCGGCCCGGACCTCGATCAGGACCTGGCCGGGGCGGGGCAGGCCCACAGCCACTTCTACCAGGGAGAGGACGTCAGGGCCGCCAAACGCGGCCGCCACCACCGCCATTGCCATATCCCCTCCCAACGGCGGGCCCGGTCCCCTATTCCGGGCGACGTACCCTTTAACGGTGCTCGAAAAGCCGCCGGAGAACCGCCTGCCCAGCGTGGCCCGGGCGGCCACCTCGCCCACGGCGATCGTCCTGGCCGGGGCCGGTGTCGCCATCGGCGAGGCGGCCCATTTGGGGCTGGCCGTGGCCCTGGTGTTCGGCGCCGCCGGCTACGGGGCCCGCGTCGCCTGGTCGGCGGTACGGCGGCGAAGTGCCCTGCGCCGCCGGGGCCGCCGCCATCTGGCCCGGATCGACCCCTGGTCCGTGCCCGAGCCGTGGCGGGGCTATACCACGCGGGCCCTCGACGCTCGCAAGGCCCTGCGCCAACTGGCCCGCGACTGCCCGCCCGGTCCTGTCGCCGATTACCTGTCCCGGGCCCTCGGAGAAGTGGAGGGCGCGGTCGAGGAGTACTGGGCGCTGGCCCGTAGCGGCGCCACCTTGGCCGGCGCCCCCGGCCGGTCCCGCAAGGTCGCCCAAGAGCTGGATGCCGCCCAGACGGTGGCCGCCTCCACCCACGGGGCCGACCGGGCGGCACTGGAGAGCGGAGAGGAGGCCCTGGCGTCCGAGCTCCGGTCTTTGCGGCACCTGGACAGCGTGGCGGCCCAGGTATCGGCTCAGCTCTCGACGCTGAGCGCCCAGCTGGAGGGCCTGGTGGCCGCGGCCGGTGAGCTGGTGGTGAGTGCCGGTGTGCCCGGCGCCGACCTATCGCTCGTCTCCTCGCAGCTGAGTTCGCTGGCCCGGGCGCTGGAAGAGACGCGTCACATACTCCCGGAACCGGCACCGGGAGAGCCTGCCGGTTAGCGGGCCCGGGAAAACAGGGGGCCATACCGGAGTCGCTCCCGGGCCGGCCCGGTCCTAGCATGCGCAGTATGTGGAAAGTAATAAAGCGCCGCTGGAAGTACCTCACCGCCAAGCTCTCGGGGCGGTTCGAGGAGACCGCCGACCCGAAGGTCCAGCTCGAGCAGGCCATGGTGGAGGCCCAGGACCAGCACCGGCGGCTGGTGGAGCAGGCCGCCAGCGTCATCGCCAACCAGAAACAGACCGAGCTCCAGCTGAACCGCTCGATGCAGGAGCTCGAGCGCATCAGTGGCACCACCAGGCAGGCCCTGACCATGGCCGACGACGCCGCCCGCCGGGGCGACACGGCTAAGGCGACCGAGTACAACCAGACGGCTCAGGCTTTTGCCAACCGCCTCATCGCCACCGAGAAGCGGGTGGAAGACCTGAAGACGATGCACCTTCAGGCCGCTCAGGCGGCCGACCAGGCCCGGGCCGCGGTGGCCCAAAACGCCAGCCTGCTGCAGCAGAAGCTGGCCGAACGCCAGAAGCTCCTCTCGCAGCTCGATCAGACCCGTATGCAGCAACAACTCAACACGGCTATGGCCAGCCTCTCCCAGACCGTGGACCAGGACGTGCCCACGTTCGACGACGTGCGAGCCAAGATCGAGGCTCAGTACGCCAAAGCATTGGGCACGGCCGAGCTGTCCGGGCAGAGCGTCGAGTCCCGCATGCTCGAGGTCGAACAGGCCGGGGTCAACTCCGAGGCGCAGATGCGCCTGGAACAGATGCGCCAGCAGATGGGCCTGCCGGTGGGCGACCAGGGGGGCGCGGCCCAACTTCCCGCCTCGTACCGTCAAGCCCTCGGGGGCGACAGCCAGCCGGCCGCGGCCCTGGGGACGGGCTCGGTCACCGCAGACCAAAGGGGGAGCGGTGCCGGGGCCGAGGCTCAGACGGCGGGGCCGGCGGTACCCGCCGAGGGCACCGGGCCGGCCCCTGCGGCGCAGACCGAAGGCTGACCTCGTTGGCCGAGACGCGATGATCAAGGTCGTCGTGATCGGCGGAGGACCGGGGGGCAACCAGGCGGCCAGCCGGGCGGCCAGCCTGGGCGCTCGCGTCACCCTGGTCGAGCGCGACATCGTGGGCGGCGCCGCCCATCTCCGGGATTGCATCCCGTCCAAGGCCATGATCGCCACCGCCGGTGCGCTCAATTTCTCGCGCCGGCTGGGCGGGTTGGGTTTTTCGGCTGCCTCGAGCCACGGCGAGATCGACTACGAAGCCCTGCGTGCTCGCATCGGGGCGATCAGTTCCCGGCTGCAGCGCTCGGTCGAGGAGCTGCTCGGCTCCCAAGGCGTGCGCATCGTCCGTGGTGAGGGTCGGCTGGCCGGCTCTCGCACCGTCGCCGTCCGTGCGGGCGACGGTGAGGAGGAGGAACTGGAGGCCGACGCCATAGTCGTCTCCACCGGCAGCCGCCCGCGCGTACCCGATTGGGCTCGTCCCGACGGTGAGCGCATCCTGACCACGCGCCAGGCCTACCCGCCTCCCGAGCTCCCCGAGCACCTGGTCGTGGTGGGCTCGGGGGTGACCGGGGTCGAGTTCGTTCATATGTTCAGCTCGATCGGGTCGAAGGTGAGCCTGATCGTCAGCCGCCAGCACGTGCTTCCCCACAAGGACGCCGAGGTGGCCGCGGCCCTGGAGGAGGAGTTGCTGCGCCGGGGCGTCCGGCTCTTCAAGGGCGCCCGGGCCGAGACGGTTGAGCGGTTGGCTAACGGCGTCGTCGTCTACTGCGATGACGGCCGGGCCGTCCGGGGGAGCCACTTGCTCCTGGCCGTGGGCTCGGTCCCCAATTCCGACCACCTGGGCTTGGAAAAGGCGGGCGTCGCGCTGGACGAGTGGGGCTACGTAGCGGTCAACCATCATTGCCAGACCAACGTCGGCCACATCTACGCCGCCGGCGACGTCTCCGGCAAGTTGCCCCTGTCGTCGGTCGCCACTATGCAGGGCCGTAAGGTCGCCGAGCACATCATGGGCCTTCACACTCGCGAGCACCGCCACATCGATTACGACAAGGCGGCGTCGGCCGTGTTCACCGAGCCGGAGATCGCCGATGTGGGCCTGGCCGAGGCGGAGGCGTTCGCCAGCGGGCGCAAGATCCGGGTCACAAAGGTGCCGTTCGGCTCCTCGGCCCGAGCGCTGATAAACGACGACCCCAGGGGGTTCGTAAAGATCATCTCGGACCCGGCCACGGGCGTCGTCCTGGGCGGCTGCATCGTGGGCAGCCAGGCTTCGGAGCTGATCTCGGTGATCGCCCTGGCCGTGACCGTGGGGCTGAGAGTCACAGACGTCGTCGAGAGCTGCCTGGTCCATCCCTCCCTGGCCGAGGCGCTGGCCGACGCGGCCGAGTGAGCTGCGACCTTTACGACGCCGGCCGTGACGGCCCCGTCCTCAGGCTGCACGTCCAGCCCGGTGCCGGGCGTGAGGGCGTCGTGGGCGTCCACGGCAACGCCTTGAAGCTGCGGGTACAGGCGCCGGCGGTGTCGGGCCGGGCCAATGCGGCGGTGCTGCGCCTGCTGGCTCGGGAGTTCGGTTCCCCATCGGCATCGCTCCACCTGACCGGGGGAGAGACGTCCAGGGACAAGCGCGTACTCTTCACCGGCGTGCCCATAGGCGAGTTTGCCAGCCGTTTGGTCCGGGTACTGGCTCGGGCGCGAGGGGACGGCCGAGTCAACTGAGCGAGGGGCCCTCAGCCCGTCTGGAGGCGGGCCGAGCGGCGGCTCAGCGGGCTTCGGCTTCTACGGCAAAACCGATGATGGCGCCGACGAGCAGGACGCCGCCGATGGCCCAGAACCATTTGCCGAAGGCGAGGCCGATGGCCAACGACACGGCGCCCAGCCCCATCGCCGCCGGCCAGATGCTGTTGCCCGGGAAGAAGCTGATCTCCCCGGCGCCCTCCTCGGGACGGGCGTCCCGGTCCTCCACCCGGGGGATCCGGTGACGGCGAAGGTACTGCAACAGGATGTAGCCGAACATGATGGCGTAGGCGCAGGCGCCGAACGTAAGCATGACCGTCCCCGAGAACTCACCGCCCCAGGCAAAGTAGACCGTGGCCGTAACACCGAGGAAAACGGCCGTGCCGAGAGCCAAGTGCCACTCATGCTTCATCGCTCAGGCCTCCCCCTCGGTGGCGGTGCCCCCGTCGCCGGGGGCGGTGGGGTCATGGCCCCCACCGTTGGCGCCCCCGTTGCCGTGGGCGACGTCCCCGTTCCCGGCGTCGACGGCGCCCGCGGCACCACCGTCCCTACCCGCGAGCTGCCCCCCCACCGCACCGGCGCCCTCGGCTCGCTGAGCGGCCAGGAGGGCGAGCTGGTGGGCGTGCTTGCCGTGCGGGAGGGTGCCGTGGTCGGGATGGTTGAGGTCCCAGACAGGCCTCTCGGAGCGGATGGGGGGCAGGAACTCGAAGTTGTGCTCGAGCGGTGGCGACTCGGTCGCCCACTTCGAAGCGTCATGCCGTCCCACGGGTTAGGCCCGACCTTCTTGCCGGTGCGCAGGGTGACCCACACGTTGAGCAGGAAGGGCAGGATCGAGGCGGCGAGGATGAAAGCCCCGATGGACGACAACATGTTGAGGAAGTTCCAGCCGGCGTTGGACGGGTACACGGCGATGCGCCGCTGCATGCCCCGCAGCCCGAGGTCGTGCTGGGGGAAGAACGTCAGGTTGAAGCCTATGAACATGAGCACGAAAGTGAGCTTGCCCAGGCGCTCGTCGAGCTTGCGCCCGGTGAACTTCGGGAACCAGTAGTGGATGCCGGCGAAGGCGGCGAAAACCGAGCCCCCGAAGAGCACGTAGTGGAAGTGGGCCACCACGAAGTAGGTGTCGTGGAGCTGGAAGTCCAGGGGGGGCTCGGCCAGCATGATGCCGGTGAACCCCCCGAGCAGGAAGCAGATGAGGAAGCCAAGGGCGAACAGCATGGGCGTGTCCAGCCTCACCGAACCCCGGAACATGGTGCCGATCCAGTTGAAGAACTTGATGCCCGTAGGCACGGATATGAGCAGGGTCATGATGGCGAAGAAGGGCAGCAGCACGGCACCCGTGGTGTACATGTGGTGGGCCCACACACCCATGGACAGGGCGCCGATGGACAGGGTGGCGAAGACCATGCCCTTGTAACCGAACACGGGCTTGCGGGAAAAGGTCGAGATGACCTCCGTGGCCATCCCGAAGAACGGGAGAGCCAGGATGTAGACCTCGGGGTGGCCGAAAAACCAGAACAGGTTTTGCCACAGGATGGGCTGACCCCCATGAGTGGGGTCGAAGAAGTGCGTGCCCATGTGCCGATCGGCCCAGATCAGGACTACGGCGGCAGTGAGCACGGGGAAGGCGAGCAGCACCAGGAAGGCGGTGACGAGCTGGTTCCAGGTGAAGATGGGCATGCGGAACATGACCATGCCCGGGGCCCTCAGGCAAAAGACGGTGGTAATGACATTGACGGCGGTGAAGATGCCCGAAAAGCCGGCCAGGGCCACCCCCACCAGCCACAGGTCGCCACCGACGCCCGGTGAGTGGATGGCCTCGGTGAGGGGGGCATAGGCGAACCAGCCCCAGTCGGCGGCACCCGACGAAGTCAGGAAGCCCGACGTCATGGTGATGCAGCCGCCCAGGAAAAGCCAGTAGGAAAAGGCGTTGAACCGGGGGAAGGCCATATCGGGGGCACCGATCTGCAGCGGTACCAGGTAGTTGGCGGTGCCGAACCCGAACGGCCCCAGGAACAGGAACAGCATGATGCTGCCGTGCATGGTGAAGAGCTGGTTGTACGTCTCCAGGCTCATGAAGTTGTTGTTGGGCACCGCCAGCTGGACCCGCATGAGCACGGCCATGGCGCCGGCGATCAAGAACATGATGAAGCTCGTCACCATGTAGTTGACCCCGATCTGCTTGTGGTCGGTACTGGTCAGGTAGGCGAGAAGTCCCTTGCTCTTGGCCGGGGACGATCTCGACCAGCCGGCGTTCAGGGGCCTCGTGTTGCTGGGGACGCTCCTGGAGCAGGGTCATCGTGTCTTACTTACCCTTCCGAAACCGTCGTGTTCAGGCCGTGGTGCTCGGAGAGCCACGTACTGAACGAGCTTTTCGCCACCACCTGCAACCAGAACCGCATGAAGGGGTGGTACGTACCGCAGAACTGCGTGCACTCGCCGACAAACCGCTGTCCGGCCACGCTGGGGTCGATGTTGAAGTCGAAGGAGTTGTTTATACCCTGGATGGCGTCCCGCTTGAAGAGGAACGCGGGCACGTAGAAGGAATGGTTCACGTCGTCCGAGTACAGGTTTATCTGCACCGTCTCACCGGCCGGCAGGGTGAGCACGGGCAGGCTCGTGCTATTGATGCTGGGCTCGGTGGCCACGCTGCCGATGACCTCGTACCCGTTGGGGTAGGTGAAGCGCCAACCCCACTGGAAGGCGTCTACCCGTACCACCAGAGCGGGGTTGGGGGACACGTTGTCCTCGCTGTCCTCGGCCTGGTAGGTGTAGACGAACAGCACGGCTACCAAGGCGATGGGGACGATGGTGTAAAACACCTCGAGGGGGATGTGGTACTGGATCTGGCGGGGGATGTGGTCCTCGTCGGCCCGGGCCCGGTAGCGCACAGCGCACCATACGATCAGGCCGATGACGATGGCCCCCAGGGGGATGGCGATGTAGTAGGTGACGTCCCAGAGCCGCTGGACGTTGCTGTCCTGTTGGGTCACGCCCGTGGGCGAACCCCAGCGGAGGACCGAGGCTAGAAGCGTGTCGTGCACTAGGCCCTACATTAGAGCGGGTTGCGGGTCACCTAACAAACCGGCCCAGGCAGCCCGAACACCGGCGGCCGGTCGGCCCCCGGGGGCGCCCCGTACACCCGGCGGCGGACCACCGGCTGGCCAATCCGGCCCGGGCCCACTAACGTGAAGGGCCCGTGCGTACCTACTCTCCCAAAGCCGCCGAAATCCATCGCGTGTGGTACGAGGTCGACGCCTCCGGCGCCGTCCTCGGCCGGCTCGCGACCGAAGTGGCGCGTGTCCTGCGTGGCAAGCACAAGGCCACGTTCACGCCCCACCTCGACATGGGCGACCACGTCATCGTGGTCAACGCCGCCCAGGTGGTGCTCACTGCGGCCAAGGCCGACAAGAAGTTCCACTACCGCCATTCCGGCTACCCGGGCGGGCTCCGCATGCGTTCCTACAGCGACCTCCTGGCCAAGCGGCCCGAGGAGGTCGTGCGCATAGCGGTGAGGGGCATGTTGCCCAAGGGCCCCTTGGGGCGCCAGATGTTGCGCAAGCTCAAGGTCTACGCCGGGCCTGAGCACCGTCATGCCGCCCAGACCCCCAAGCCCTGGCCCCTCGACCACTCGGCTCACCGAGTAGCCTGAGCACCTTGCCGGCATCGTCACGACACAACTGGCGCTAAGAGGAGAACACGGTCAGTGCCTAAGCCCCTAATCCAGTCCACAGGCAGGCGCAAAGCCGCCATCGCCCGCGTCCGCCTGCGCCCTGGGGACGGGAAGATAACGGTCAACCGGCGCGCCGTCGACGAGTATTTTCCTTCGGCTACCCACCGGATGGTGCTCACCGAGCCCCTGAGGGTGGTCGATAAGGCCACGGAGTACGACGTGGATGCGACCCTTGACGGAGGTGGAGTATCGGGCCAGGCCGGAGCGCTGCGCCTCGGCATCGCCCGGGCTCTGTCCGTGCTCGAGCCGGAGCTGCGCCTGCCCCTGAAGCGAGCCGGTTTCCTCACCCGTGACCCACGGGAGAAGGAGCAGAAGAAGTACGGCTTGAAGAAGGCCCGCAAGGCGCCCCAGTACTCTAAGCGCTGAGCGGCCTCACCACGCCGGCGCTCTCTTTGGGACAGCCCGGATGCTCCGCTTCGGCACTGACGGCTTAAGGGGCCTGGCCAACGCCGAGCTGAGCCCGGAGCTTGTTATGGCTCTGGGCCGGGCGGCCGCCCGGGCCCTGGGCGGGGCTCCCCTCGATGGGCGGCGGCGGTTCATCGTCGGCCGGGACACGCGCTGGTCGGGCCCCGTCTTGCAAGCTGCCCTCTCGGCCGGGCTGGCCGGCGAAGGGGTCGACGTGGTCGATGTAGGGGTGCTACCGACGCCGGCGGTCGCTTTCATTTCGGCCGAACAGGGGGTGGCGGCCGCAGTCATTTCCGCTTCGCACAACCCGTACGGGGACAACGGAGTCAAGTTTTTCGTCGCCGGAGGTACCAAGCTCTCCGATGAGGTCGAGGAAGGCCTCGAAGCCGAGCTCGACACCCTCTTGGCCACGCACCAACGGCCGGGAGCACCCACCGGGGCCGGGGTCGGTCGCATCACCCCGGACCCCGGGGCCTTGGCCCGTTACGAGCGGTACGTCTTCGAGCTGCCTGGAGGGAAGGCGCTTGACCGGCCTGCGGGTGGCCCTCGACTGCGCCAACGGCGCCGCCTACCTCAGCGCCCCCCAGGTTTTCGCCGCCGCCGGCGCCGACGTGGTGAGCGTGCTGGCGGCCGAGCCCGACGGGGCCAACATCAACGACGGGTGCGGCTCCACCGACCCCCGGCGCCTGGTCGAGGCGGTGGTGAACCAGCGCGCCGACCTGGGCCTGGCCTTTGACGGGGACGCCGACCGGGTCATCGCCGTCGATGCCTCCGGCAACGTGGTCGATGGGGACCGGTTGCTGGCCCTGTTCGCCACCGACCTTGCCCAACGGGGCTTGTTGGTGGGCGGGACGGTCGTGGTCACGGTGATGACGAACCTCGGTTTCCACGAGGCCATGGCCGCCGCCGGGGTCAACGTCCATACCGTCGGCGTAGGCGACCGGTACGTGCTCGAGGCCCTCGACGCCCGAGGCTGGGCGCTGGGCGGCGAGCAGTCGGGCCACATCGTTTTCCGCGCCCTGGCCACGACCGGGGACGGGGTACTCTCCGGTCTGCTCCTGGCCGACCTGGTTTCTCGTCGCCACGCCAAGCTGGCCGACATGGCCACGGCCGCCCTGCGGCGCTGGCCGCAGGTACTGCGCAACGTGGCCGTGGCCGACCGGGACGGCTTGGCCGAGGCCGCCGCCGTATGGGAAGAGGTACAGGAGGCGGAACGGGGCCTGGGCCAGCAGGGCCGGGTGCTCCTGCGCCCGAGCGGGACTGAGCCCCTGGTCCGGGTCATGGTCGAGGCGCCCACGCAGGAGGCGGCGGAGGCGGCGGCCGAACGTATCGTCTCGGCCCTGCACGCGGCGCTGGGAGGCGCAACAGGCCTCTAGGCGGGCCGCGCCGCTACCCTTTGTCTACATGTGTGGGATCGTTGCCGTGCTGGCGCAACCGTCGGCGCGGCCGGTCCCCGCCGCCGGCCAGGTGGAAAGAGCCGTCGCCGAGGCTTTGTCGCAACTGGGCGCGCTGGGGCCCGGCACCGCCCCCGACGGCCAGCTGAGCGGGCTGCGGGCCGCCACCGGCACACTGAGCGACCTGAGCTCCACCCTGCAAGGTGTCCCCGGTCTGACCTGCCTGATCGGCGACAGCGTCGCCGCCGACGCCCTGCAGCGGGGCGTCGGGCAGGTGCAGGCACTGGTGGCCGGCTTCGAGGCCGCTCTTGACGCCGGGGACGTCGCCCTCGGCACGGACCGGCTCGAAGAGGTCAACGCCACCCTCGTGCGCCTGCACGATGCCATCTGGTCCCTCGGAAGTGACCGGCTCAACGCCGCCCGGTCCGTATCGTCGCTGGCCGCCTCGCTCGGTTTGCTGGCCGATGACGTCCGGCCCGGACCTGCCGCCCTCGCCGTGCTGTGGGCGGTCCACGTCGCCTTCAGCTCGCTCGACCGCCTCGAGGTCCGGGGGAGGGACTCCGCTGGCCTTCACCTGATGTTGGCCGGTCATGGCCTTGACCTGGCCAGTCCCGAGTTGCAGGCCCTCGTCGGGGCGAGGGCGACGAGCCCCCTCTTCGGCTCGCTGGCGGTGCGGGCGCGGGAGGGCTGCCTGTCCATCGTGTACAAGGCGGCGGCCGAGATCGGAGAGCTCGGTGACAACGTGGCCGCCCTGCGCCTGGCCCTGCGGACCGACCCGCTCCTGGCTCGCGCCCTGGCTTCTCCCGATGTCAGGGGCACTGTGGTGGCGCATACCCGATGGGCGAGCGTCGGCCTCATTTCGCCCGCCAACGCCCACCCCCTCAACTCCGACGAGGTCGGGGACAGGGCGCCGGGGCCGTACGTCATCGGCGCCCTCAACGGCGACGTCGACAACTACCCCGAGCTGCTGGCACTCGAAAACGTGACGTTCCCGGCCGCCGTCACCACCGACGCCAAGATAATCCCCACCCTCGTTTCCAGGTACCTCGGCGCCGGCGGCGATATGACCGAGGCGTTCCGTCGGGCGGTAGAGCGGATGGAGGGCTCGGTCGGTATCGTCGCCAACGCGGCCGGTTTTCCCGACGAACTTCTCCTAGCCCTGCGGGGCAGCGGTCAGAGCCTCAATATCGGTTTGGCCGAGGATGCCTTCGTCGTCGCCAGCGAGCCCTACGGCCTGGTCGAAGAGACGGCCCGCTACTTGCGTATGAACGGCGAGGGAGGGGGACAGGTGGTCCGCTGCCGGCGGCCGGGCGCGGGGACGCTGGCGGGGTTGCAGCGTTGGCGTTACGACGGGACCGAGCTGCCTATTTCGGAAGACGAAGTCAAAACGGCCGAAATAACGACGAGGGACGTGGACCGGCGCGGTTTCAAGCACTTCCTGCTGAAAGAGATATCCGAATCGCCGTTATCCGTGCGCAAAACCCTCCGGGGCAAATTGGTCCCGGGCGAAAACAACAGCCTGGTCGTCCGCCTGGGCGATGACGTCATACCTCCGGCGCTGCGCCGGGACCTCTCCGCCGGCCGTGTCCATCTCGTCCTCGTCGTCGGCCAGGGGACGGCGGCGGTGGCGGGGCAAGCCGTGGCCGCCGCCATCGCCCGCGCCTTGCCCACCGTGGTGGTGCGGGCCATGCCCGGCACCGAGCTCTCCGGTTGGGGCCTTTCGGGGTCGGGCATGCCCGACGACATGTCCTCCGTCCTGGTCGTGGCCATCAGCCAGTCGGGCACCACCACAGACACAAATCGCACCGTTGACCTGGTGCGCGGGCGGGGGCCCATGTGGTGGCCATTGTCAACCGCCGTAACAGCGACCTGGTCCAGAAAGCCCACGGCGTGCTCTACACCTCGGACGGCCGCGACATCGAGATGAGCGTGGCCTCGACCAAGGCGTTCTACTCGCAGGTCGCCGCCGGCCATCTTCTGGCCTGCGGGTTGGCTACGGCGGCGGGGACGGTAAGCGCCGGGGGGCCGACGAGATCCTGGCCGCCCTGCACGGGCTCCCCTCGTTGATGGAAGGGATCCTGGCCAAACGGGCGGAAATAGGCCGGATAGCTTCGACCGTGGCGCCGGGCCGCCGTTCCTGGGCCGTGGTCGGTAGCGGGCCTGACCATGTCGCCGCGGCCGAGGTGCGGATCAAGCTATCCGAGCTGTGCTACAAGGCGATCGCGCTCGATGGGGTCGAGGACAAGAAGCACATCGACCTTTCGGCCGAGCCGATGGTCATCGTGTGCGCCCCGAGCGCCCGCGGCCCCAATGCCCGTGACATTGCCAAGGAAGTCGAAATCTTCCGCGCTCACAAGGCGGCTCCGGTAGTCATCGTGACAGAAGCCGAGAAAGGCACGATAAACCCCGAAGTCGAGGTCATCACCGTGCCCGCCTGCCACCCGGACCTGGCCTTTGTCCTGGCCGCCATGGCGGGGCACATATTCGGCTACGAAGCCGCCCTGGCCATTGACGCCCAGGCCCGCCCGCTACGCGAGGCGCGGGCGGTCGTCGAGAGCGCCACCCGGGGCGGAGGAGCCCCGGTGCTCGAGCGGCTGGCGCCCGCCCTCGAACTGGCCGCCGCCCCGGCCATGGCCGGGCTGAGGGCGGGCGCCTACGACGGCCACCTAAACGCCTCGACCGCTTCCCGGCTCACCTCCCTGCTCCGCTACGCCACCGGCGCCCTGCCGGTAGAGAGCTACGAGGCTGAGATGGGCAAGGTCGGGGCCCCCAGGGCCATCGCCGACGACCTGGTCGTCGCCCTGGGCAACGCCATTGACGAGCTCACACGACCTATTGACGCCATAAAACACCAGGCCAAGACGGTCACCGTGGGCATCTTCAAGGAGCGAAGACGCCCTTTTGAGAGCCCCGCTGGTGTCCGAGACGCTGGCCGCCGGGCCCAGCGTCGACTCCCTCGGTTACCGCGCCCTACGCACCCTGGCCGCGCTGGGACCGGCGGTCGAGGAGGTGCTCGGCTACACGCGTTACCAGGTGCAAACGACCGGCCCGACAACCGCGGCCCGGAGCCTCGAAGGGGGCGACGATCGATGTCGTCGACCGCGGCGGCGTCGCCACCGGGATACCGTCCCGCACGGCGACCGACAACGCCCTGCGGGGTACCAAGCACCGCGCCGCCGAAAAGAGGGAGGTGACCGTGTTCAAGGGCCTCCATGACGGCCGAACCGGTGTCATCGTCCCCGAAGTGAAGGACGGTCAGGTGACCGGGGTGACCCTGTTGCACGTCCGGTTCGCGCCAGTGCTGTCACCGGCGGTGGCCAAGGCCGCCCTGCGCGCCTACCAGGGCCGGTACGCGGCGCTCGTCGATGCCGTGACCGAGACCCAGCCCTGCTTCGACGACGAGGTCCTGGGACGGGTTCCCATGATCGAGCTCCTGACCGAGCCGGTCGCCGTGCTGGCCCGGCACTGGTCGGCGTGAGCCGGGCTCTGTGGTGGTCCCGGACGAAGACGGTGCCGGAGGCGGCGCCCCCGTCGGCCTCGGCCTGGACCTGGTCGACGTTGCCCGCTTCGGGGGCTTCCTGGCCCGCCGTCCTTCCGCCTCCGGGCGGCTCTTTACCGACGGGGAGCGCGCCTACGCCGCCACCCTCGCCAACCCCGTCCCCTCCCTGGCGGCCCGCTTCGCGGCCAAGGAGGCCGTGATGAAGGCCTTGGGTGTAGGCCTGGGCGCCTTCTGCTTCGCCGACGTCGAAGTCCAACGTCAACCGAGCGGCGAGCCGGTGCTGGTCCTGACCGGCCAGGCCGGTCGCCTGGCCGCCGACCAGGGCGTCCGGTCCTGGCTCATCTCCCTCACCCACACAGCCACGGCGGCGGGCGCCGTCGTGATCGCCCTGTCATGAGCCCTGGCCGGCCATGAGCGCGGTGCGTTTATGATCCCCGTCCTGTCCCCCGATGAGATGGCAGCCGTCGACCGTCGGGCGCCCGAGCCGGTCGAGGTCCTCATCGAGCGGGCGGGAGCGGCTGTCGCCCGTCGGGCGGCACGCCTCCTGTCGGGTGTTTACGCCCAGCGCATAGTTGTGGTCGCCGGCAAAGGCAACAACGGCGCCGACGGCCGCGCCGCGGCCTCACTTCTCTCCCGCCAAGGCGCCGACGTCCAGGTCCTGGAGGCGGGTTCTCTCCCACCCGGGCAACCGGTGCCTGCCGCCGCCCTGGTTATCGACGCCGCCTACGGCACCGGCCTGCAACGCTCGTACTCGGCGCCGTCCCCGGGGCGTGCGCCGGTGCTGGCCGTAGACATACCTTCTGGTGTTTCCGGGCTGACGGGTCAGGTACTGGAGGGCGGCGAGGCCATGACGGCCACGGCCACGGTCACCTTCGCCTCGTTCAAGCCCGGACTGCTGCTCGGCGCCGGGCCCGATCTGGCGGGCCACGTGGAGGTGGCGGACATCGGGCTCGGCGTTCTCGTCGACGCCGCCGCCCGGTGCTGGTTGGTCGGCGATACCGACGTCGCCGCCATGTTGCCGCGCCGGCCCCGCGACGGTCATAAATGGCAGACGGCGCTCCAGGTAGTGGCCGGGTCACCGGGCATGACGGGCGCCCCCTGGCTCGTCAGCCGGGCGGCTCTGCGGGCCGGTGCCGGGTACGTGCGCCTGTCCATGCCCGGGGTCGACCCCTCGGTCCTTCCCCCGGGTGAGCTGGTCCACCTGCCGGTGCCGGCGTCTGGCTGGCACGGCGCCGTGCTCAGGGAGCTGTCGAGGGTCAAAGCCCTGGTCGTCGGCCCCGGTCTCGGCTCGGCAGTGGCGCGTGGCGCCGGGGCCGACGCCGGCGGCCACGAACTGCCCGGCGGCGAGGTGGGTTTGCTCGTCGCCGCCGCCGCCGTGCCTGCCGTGATCGATGCCGACGGTCTCAACGCCATCGGCACCCTGGCCGGGCTGGCTGCCGTCGTGGCCCGCCGGGCTCAGCCCACCGTAATAACGCCTCACGACGGTGAGCTCACCCGGTTGGCGGGTCATGCTCCCGGCCCGGACCGCCTGGCCGAAGCTCGCGACGCCGCCGCCCGCAGCGGGGCCATCGTGCTCCTGAAGGGCCCGGCATCGGTCATCGCCGCCCCCGACGGCCGAGCCCTCATAGTGGCCTCGGGTGACGCCCGGTTGGCCACGGCGGGCACGGGAGACGTCCTGTCCGGGGTCATCGGCGCCTTCCTGGCCCGCGGCCTACCTGCCTTCGAGGCGGCCGCCCTGGCCGCTCACGTGCATGGCCGGGCGGCCCGGACCGGGTACGGCGAGGGCCTGGTGGCCAGCGACCTGCCCGACCTGGTGGCGGGTTGGCTCTCGGAGCTCCGGACATGAGCGGGCCGGGCCCGGGCCAGCTGGTGGCGGCCCAGCGCGTGGCCGGATGGCTCCGGCCGGCATGGGTCGAGGTCGACCTCTCGGCCATTACGGCCAATGTCGCCCATCTGCGCGCCACGGTGGCGCCCGCCGCCGTGTGCGCCATCGTCAAGGCGGACGGCTACGGTCATGGGGCCGTGCCCGTCGCCGGGGCGGCTCTGGAGGGAGGTGCCGCCTATCTCGGCGTCGCTCTGGCCGAGGAGGGCCACGAGCTGCGCCAGGCGGGTATCGAGGTCCCCGTCCTGGTGCTCTCCGAGCCGCCTGCCGAAGCCATGTCCCTGGTGGTCGAGGACAACCTGACGGCCACCATCTACACCGAAGACGGCCTGGTGGCGCTGGTGGACGCCGCCGCCGCCCGGGTGGGCGCGGGGACACATGAGGGCACGGCGCGCCCGGTCCCCGTCCATCTCAAGGTCGACACCGGCATGCACCGGGTCGGCGCCAGCCCGGCGGCGCTGGTCGAGCTGGGCCGCCGGGTGGCCGCCCATCCCGCCCTAAGCCTGGAAGGCCTGTTCACCCACCTGGCCGTGGCGGACGAGCCCGACCGCCCCTTCACCGCCGAACAACTGGACCGTTTCGAACAGGTCGTCGGCGCTCTGGCCGCCGAAGGGATCCGTCCCGTCATGCTCCATGCCGCCAACTCTGCCGGTGCTCTGTGCCATCCCCGTTCCCGGTACCAGATGGTGAGGCCCGGGATGGCGATGTACGGGCAGGCACCCTCCGCCGAGTTACGAGATGGGCCCCTGGTCGCCCCGCTCCAGCCGGCGTTGTCCTTGAAGGCACGGGTCTCGTACGTCAAGGAGGTGGACGCCGGCGAGAGCCTGTCGTACGGTCTTCACTACCGCCTGTCCCGGCATTCGGTGGTCGCCACCGTCCCGCTCGGCTATGCCGACGGGGTCCCCCGGCGCCTGTTCGCGGTGGGCGGAGAGGTGCTGATCGGCGGGCGCCGCCGGCCGGTCGCCGGCGCCGTGACCATGGACCAGATCCTGGTGGACTGCGGGCCGGGGAGCGGGGTCGAACGGGGGGACGAGGTCGTCCTGCTCGGTCGCCAGGGCGACGCCGAGATCTCGCCCTGGGAATGGGCCGAGCGTCTGGGGACGATCGCTTACGAAGTGACTTGCGCGCTGTCGCCGCGCCTACCCCGCATTTACACCACCAGATGACGGTCCCCGCACTGGCCCAGCTGGCGGAAGACGCCTCCATCTGTACCCGGTGCCGGCTGGCCGGCGGCCGCACCCACGTGGTGTTCGGGATGGGCAACCCGAAGGCGGGCCTGATGTTTATCGGCGAAGGGCCGGGCCAACAGGAGGATCTCCTGGGCCTGCCCTTCGTGGGCCGCTCGGGCCAGCTCCTCGACCGCCTGGTCCTGGAAGAGATGAGCCTGACCAGGGATGACTTCTACATCGCCAACACCGTGAAGTGCCGCCCGCCCGGCAACCGTGACCCTCTGCCCGACGAGCTCGAATCGTGTTGGCCTTACCTCGACAAGCAACTCGAGCTCATCAACCCCAAGGTCGTGGTCACTCTGGGCAACTTCGCCACCCGGTCGCTGCTGGGGACGGCGGAGGGCATCAGCAAGTTGCGGGGACGGGCCTATCCGTACCGGTCGGGCTACCTGGTCCCTACCTTCCATCCCTCAGCCGCGCTCCGGGGAGGAGGCAGCGTCGTGGCCCAGATCAGGGCCGACCTCGTGCGGGCCAAGGAAGCGCTGGCGGCGCTGCGGCCTGCGCGTCCAGCGGGATGACCGGTCCCGCCACTCTCGTCGCCCTGGCGGCCGGACCGGACGATACCAGGGCGCTGGGGGCCGCCCTGGCCCGGGTGCTGCGGCCGGGCGACACGGTGCTCCTCGGTGGAGATTCGGGTGCCGGCAAGACGACCTTCGTCCAGGGCCTGGCCTCCGCTCTGGGGGTCGGCGAGCCCGTGACCAGCCCGACATTCGTACTCGTCCACAGCTACAAGACCGCCGCGGGCTGGGATCTCCTGCACGCCGACGTCTGGCGGCTGGAGCAACTACAAGAGGTGATCGACCTCGCCATACCCGAGCTGATCGAGGAGGGCGGGGCAGCCGTGGTCGAGTGGGGCGAGATGGCGGCCCCCGCTCTGGCCCCGGACTGCCTGCACGTGGTCATCGGCTTTGCCGAGGAGGAACCTCCGGCGGGCGAACAGGGGCTCGGGGACGCCCAGGGGCCCGGGGACGCTCAGGCGCCACCGGCGCCGGGCGCCACTCAGGCGCCACCGGCGCCGGGCGCTGCCGGTACCCGCCGGCTGTCCTTCCGGGCCCTGGGCGCAAGTTGGGAGCAGCGCCTGGCCGGGCTGCAGGCGGCGCTGGCGGCGTAGCGGATGCCCTGGACCTCGTTACCGCCCGGCGGCGGCCCGACGGGCGCCGGCCCGAGACCGGCACAATGCCCGGGACCGGCACAATGAAGGTACTGGCCATCGAGACGGCCACGGGAGCGGTGGGGTGTGCGTTGTGGGCCGACGGTGGTCCTCTGGCCTCGTTCGTGCTGGTGGCTCCCCAGCGCCACTCCGAGGTGCTCATGCCCGCCATCGACGATCTGTGCCGGTACGCCGGTGTGCCGGTCTCCGGTCTGGACGGTGTAGCCGTCGACGTCGGGCCCGGCCTGTTTACCGGGCTGCGGGTGGGGCTGGCCACCGCTCGGGCCATCGCCGCCGCCCGGGACATCCCGGCGGCCGGCGTGACGAGCCTGGAAGCACTGGCCCATCCCCACCGGCGTAGGCCCGGTTTACTGGCTGCCGTGGTCGACGCCAGGAGGGGGGAGGTCTACTCGGCGATCTACGGCGCCGGGACAGTCCTCGAGGAGCGACGCCCGGCCCGGGTTTCGAGCCCCGAGGCGCTCGCCGCCGAGCTCGCCGACTGGGGGGGGCGCGCCGGCTCGGAGGGGCGGCCCCTAGCCGTCGGCGACGGCGCCTGGCGCTACCGGGAGCTCCTGACCGATGCGGCCGAGGTGGCCGGTCCGGCCGGCTCCTGGCCCTCGCCGCTGGTCGTGGCCGAGATCGGGTCGCAGCGCCTGACGGCGTCTCTGCCCGAGCCCGTTTACCTCCGCCAGGCCGACGTCCGTATCGGCTGGGAGGAGATCGGTGGCCGGGTGACCGGCGGCGCCCAGCGGGCCCCGGGGGCGCCGTCGGCCGCCGCTTGGGCCGGGGCCCGTCCCAAGCTGGCCCCATGAGGCGTCGTCCCGGGCCGGTGGGCCAGCCGTCAGTGACCATAGGGCCGATGCGCCGACGGCACCTGGGCGCCGTTATGCGCATCGAGCACGGGGCCCACCCGCGACCATGGACGGTCGGGATCTTCAACAGTGAGCTGGCACAGGGCGACGCACGCTACTACGCCGTGCTGCGGGCCGATGGCAAGATCGCGGGCTACGGCGGGCTCATGTTCGTGGCCGACGAGGCCCATGTCACCAATATCGCCATTGCCCCCTCGCTCCGGCGCCAAGGCCTCGGCACCCGGCTCCTGGCTCATCTGGCCCGGGAAGGCCGCCGGCGGCATTGCGTCGCCATGACCCTCGAGGTCCGCATGGGTAACCTGGCTGCCCAGCAAATGTACCGCAATTTCGGTTTTGTGAGCTCCGGCATCCGGCGCAATTACTACCCCGAGACCGGTGAGGACGCCCTCATAATGTGGCTCTACGAGCTCCAGTCGCCGCAGGTCCAGGGGCGCCTGGACGAGCTGGAGAAGAGCCTGTGAAAGTCCTCGCCATCGAGACGTCGTGCGACGAGACGGCGGCCGCCGTCGTCGAGGACGGGTACCGCGTCCTCTCCTCGGTGGTGAGCAGCCAGACCGACATCCATGCCGATTTTGGCGGCGTGGTGCCGGAAATTGCCAGCCGGGCCCACCTGGAACTGATCGGCCCGGTGGTAGGCGAGGCTCTGGCCCGGGCCGCTACGGCCCCTGCCGGTCTGTCGGCCGTGGCCGCCACCATCGGGCCGGGGCTCATAGGTTCCCTGCTGGTAGGCGTGAGCGCAGCCAAGGCGTACGCCTGGTCCTGGGGCGTCCCGTTCGTCGGTGTCAACCATATGGAGGGCCATCTTCAAGCCGCCTTCGTCGAGGACCCGGCGCTGTCCCTGCCCATGGTGGTGCTGCTGGTTTCCGGTGGCCACACAATGCTTATATGCATGCAGGACCGCACATCGGGCGAGTACACCTTGCTCGGCCAGACGATAGACGACGCCGCCGGCGAGGCCTTCGACAAGGTCGCCCGCTTTCTCGGGCTGGGCTACCCGGGCGGTCCCGCCATCGAGAAATTGGCCCGCCACGGGTCGCCTGACGCCATTGCCTTCCCTCGGGGCCTGACCGGCAACGGCTACGATTTTTCCTTTAGCGGCCTCAAGACTTCTGTGGTCCGCTACGTGAGGGCCAACCCCGGCACCGGTATGGCCGACGTCGCCGCCAGCTTCCAGGAGGCGGTGGTCGACGTGCTAGCGGCCAAGACGCGCAAAGCGGCGGCCGAAATGGGAGCGAAGGCGATTTGTATCGGCGGTGGCGTGGCGGCCAACACCGCCCTACGGGAGCGGATAAAACAGGTCTGCCATAAAGACGGCCGTGCCGCATTTATCCCGTCCCGGGCCATGTGCACCGACAATGCGGCCATGATCGGCGCCACCGCCTGGTACCGCTTGCGGACCGACGGCCCGACGCCGCTCGACGCCCCCGTCAACCCCAACCTCAAGCTCCGGGTGGTGCGCCGTCCTTGACGGCCGGAGTCAGCACCGCCCCGGCCCTCACCGCGGCATGGGGTAGTCGTGGCGACCGAGCCGCGTGAACTCGGCACCGTCGGCGGTGACCGGCTGGTCGGCGGGCGGGCTCACCACCTCGCCGTTGGAGGTGCCGACGACCACACGGTCGCGGCCCTCGCGTTTGGCCACGAAAAGGGCGGCGTCGGCCCGACTGATCAGGGCCGGGACATCCTCCTGGGCCAGCGCATCGACCACGCCGAAGCTGGCCGTGAACCGGGGCAAACCGGCGACGGTTATGGCGGCGTCGAGCCTGGACCGCAGGGCATCGAGGAATTTCTGCGCGTTGAGGGCGGTACATGTCGAGAGGGCGATGACAAACTCCTCACCACCGTGGCGGCCGATCACGTCCTGGGACCGGAACGAACTGCGCAATATCTCGGCGAACAGTACCAGCGCCCGGTCCCCGGTGGCATGGCCGTACGTGTCGTTCAGCACCTTGAAGTGGTCCAGGTCGGCCATGGCCAGTGATAACGGGCCGCCCCGTTCGAGTAGCGCCCCCACCTTCTGCTCGAAGGAGCGGCGGTTCAGCAACCCGGTGAGCCCGTCGGTGGCCGCTTGAAGCTGGGTCTCGGACATCACCCGGAGCAAGCCGATCCGGGCGCCGGCCAGCTTGGCCAGGGTCTCCAGGTCGGAAAGCTGGGTGTTCTGGAAAGGGACCTGCGGGGTGCTGGTGGCGTGCATGACGCCGACGGTGCGGCCCATGATCGACACCGGCACGCATAGGGCGCGACCCGGAGCCTCGGGGCGGCCGCGGAGCTTGGGGCAGGCGTCGAGCGCCTCGCTGTCATTGAAATGCTGGACCTGGGCCCGGCGTGCGGCCGGGCAACGGTCCGGGGAGTCGACCATGCACCCCGGTGGGGCGCCCGTCGGTGATGCCGTTGCCATGCGTTGCAGGTGGGCGTGACTGTTGTCGGCCAGCAGCAGCTCGATCGGGGAGCCGGGCAGGGTTATGGCGAAGGACCTTTCGATCACGGTCATGACCTCGGCCTCGCCGCCGGCCATGTCCAGCGCGTTGGCCAACCGGCTCTCGAACTTCTGCCCCCGCGCCCGCTCGTGGACACCGTCGAGGGCGGCGTTCAACGCCGCGCCCATCTGGCCCACCTCGTCGGACGAGTCCACGCCGATGCGCTTGGTCAGGTCTCCCGCCGCCACTTGCTCGAGGACCTTCACTGTCCGCCGCAGGCGGGTGGTGATGGACCGGCTGACCACGGTGCCGACGCCGAGGGCGAGGCCGAGGGCGGCGAGCATCAGGACCACGACCACGAGCCGGTCCCCGGTATCCCGGGACGAGGCGGCGGCCAGCGCCGATTCGCTCTGGGCCCCGATCTGTTGCTGGAGCTGGCCCAGAGGCGTCGTCACCGTGTGATATGCCAGGGCCGCCACGCCGGCGTTGGCGGCCTTCAGTGACGAGGGGGTGGCGGCGTTGAAGTCGGCGATGATGGTGTCCGTCAGGGCGACGTAAGCGTCCAGGGCCTGGCCGGCGTGGCTCAGTTCTGCCCGTTCGGCGGTCCCGCTCACCAGGGTGGAGAGCACGGTGCTGTCCGCTCGGGCCGCGGTCGTGCTTTGGGCCAGGCTTTGCAGATCGGCCGAGGGGTTGCTGTGCGACGTGAAGTCGTAGGCCACCGAGTTGGCGGCGACGGCTACGCCGGCGGCATCAAGTTGGTACTGCTTGCACTCCTGGGTCAGGACCAGGGCGCGTTGTTGCGAGGACGTACTGCTGATCTGCTGTGAGGCCAGCGTCCAGGCCAGGCCGGACGTGATGGCGAGCAGTACGGCCATGCTCCCGAAGCCCGCGGTCATCCTGCTGCTGATCTTCACGATGTTCTCTTTTCGGCTCGGTAAGCCGCGACCGGGCGCAATTGGCGCCTGGCCATAACGCTTTATCGGCCGCGGCGGAGGGAGGCTGAGGGCTCCCTAGGCGAAGTCGCAATTCGCCGCGTAGGCGCGGCGGTGCCGGCAGCGGAATATTCGGGGTGGTAGCGGAACCACGGCAGGGCCTCGGGCACCTTTCTATCGTGACCGGTCGGCGAGAGGGCCTGGTACGGTTTTGCACACCGATGCCCTCACCACTCGACGACTCTTTCCCCCGCCAGCAGGCCCGCACCCGCCGTTTTTCCCTGGGCGCTCCACGCAATTTCACCGTCTCGCCCGACGGGGACCGGGTCGTGTTCCTGCGGTCGCCGGCGGGTGATGACCCGGCTACGTCCCTATGGGTGTACGAGCGCGGTACGGAGCGCGAAGTGGCCAGTGCCGCCGGGGCCGTCGGCGCCACCGCGGAACATCTCACCGATGAGGAGCGAGCGCGCCGGGAACGCAGCCGTGAGCTGGCGGGCGGCATAGTGGCCTACGCCTGCGACGACACGGTCTCTCACGCCTCCTTTGCCCTAGGCGGCAAAGTGTGGTGGGTGAGCCTGGACGGCGGGGGCCGGACTGCAGGTGCGGGCGTTGCCGGACCGACCGAGTTGCCCGGGCCGGGCGGGGCCGTCGATCCCCGGCCCAGCCCCACGGGCCGCCACGTTGCCTTCCTGTCCGGCCCGCGTCTTTGCGTCGTGGCCACGAACGGCTCGGAAGGCCACCAGGTCCTGGCCGAGGAAGCGGGGGAGGTCACCTGGGGGGCAGCCGAGTTCATTGCCGCCGAGGAGATGGGACGCTCCCGGGGCTTCTGGTGGTCGCCCGACGGGCGCTCCGTGCTCGCCGCCCGGGTCGACAACGGACCGGTGGGCACGTGGTGGACAGCGGACGCCTCGGCGCCCGCTACCACTCCACAGGCCCATCGCT
>CAVTKK010000001.1:0-1787061 GCA_963735305.1 uncultured Acidimicrobiaceae bacterium | reverse complement strand
TGGCCGACAGCATCAGGATCCGGGCCTCGGCCTGGGCCTCGGCCGACAGGGGGAGGTGGACGGCCATCTGGTCGCCGTCGAAGTCGGCGTTGAAGGCCGTGCACACCAGGGGATGGATTTGGATCGCCTTGCCTTCGACCAGGACAGGCTCGAAAGCCTGGATGCCCAGGCGGTGCAGCGTGGGTGCCCGGTTGAGGAACACCGGGTGCTCCTTGATGACCTCTTCGAGCACGTCCCACACATGAGTGCGGCGGCGCTCGACCATCCTCTTGGCCGACTTGATGTTTTGGGCCAGCTCCAAGTCCACCAGGCGCTTCATGACGAACGGCTTGAACAGCTCGAGCGCCATCTGCTTGGGGAGCCCGCACTGGTGGAGGCGCAGGTTGGGCCCGACGACGATGACCGAACGGCCCGAATAGTCGACGCGCTTTCCCAGCAGGTTCTGGCGGAACCGGCCCTGCTTGCCCTTGAGCATGTCGGAAAGGCTCTTGAGAGGCCGGTTGCCCGGTCCCGTCACCGGCCGGCCCCGCCGCCCATTGTCGAACAGGGCATCGACGGCCTCTTGCAACATGCGCTTTTCGTTGTTGACAATGATCTCGGGCGCACCCAGGTCGAGCAGCCGCTTCAGCCGGTTGTTGCGGTTTATCACCCGCCGGTAGAGGTCGTTCAGGTCGCTCGTGGCGAACCGTCCACCGTCGAGCTGGACCATGGGCCGTAGCTCGGGTGGGATGACGGGGACGACGTCGAGGATCATGGCCCGGGGGTCGTTGACCCGGCGCCCGGAATCGTCGCGCCGGTTGAAAGCCGACACGATCTTGAGGCGCTTGATCGCTTTTTGCTTGCGCTGCACCGAAAGGTGGCGGCGGCCCTCGTCGGGTTCGATCACGTCGCGTAGCTTGACTTCTTCCTCGTCGAGGTCGATCTCCTCGATCAACTGGGCGATGGCTTCGGCCCCCATGCCGCCCCGGAAATAATCACCGAAGCGCTCCCGCAGCTCGCGCCAGAGCAGCTCGTCCTCGATTATCTTGCGCCCGTGCAGGTCGCGGAACTCGTCGAAGGCCCGCCGGACCAGGTCCGCCTCGGCATCGGCATGGTCGCGTATCGAGGTGACCTCTTTTTCGACCTGGCGCTGGCGCGCCTTCAGCTCCGAGTCTTTAGCGCCCTCGCCTTCCAGCTTGGCCAGCTCTTCCTCGAGTTCCTTGTAGCGCCGGTCGATGTCGAGGTCACGCTCGCGCACGATGTCGGCCAGCTCCTCATTGAGCTCGACTTCCAGGTTGGGCAGGTCGGTGTGACGCCGGTCCTCATCGACCCAGGTGACGAGGTTGGCGGCGAAGTAGATGACCTTCTCCAGCTGCTTGGCCTTGAGCTCCTCGCGCGCCTCGGTGCCCATGAGCAGGTAGGCCAGCCACGACCGGGTGCCCCGCAGGTACCAGATGTGCACCACCGGAGCGGCCAGCTCGATATGGCCCATGCGCTCGCGCCTGACCTTGGACCGCGTGACCTCGACCCCGCAACGCTCGCAGATGATGCCCTTGAAGCGGACCCGCTTGTACTTGCCGCAGTAGCACTCCCAGTCCTTGGTGGGGCCGAAGATCTTCTCGCAGAACAGGCCGTCCTTCTCGGGCCGGAGCGTGCGGTAGTTGATGGTCTCGGGTTTTTTCACCTCGCCGTTGGACCAGGTGCGGATGTCATCGGCGGTGGCCAAGCCGATGCGCAGTTGTTCGAAATTGTTGACGTCCAACATCGCCTAAAAACTCCTCTCGCTGGCGCGCCGCGCGTCTTCCTCGTCGGAGCCCCTCTCCGGACGGCTGATGTCGATGCCCAGCTCCTCGGCCGTGCGGAACACGTCCTCGTCCAGCTCGCGCATCTCGATCTGCTCGCCCGTGGTCGACAGGACTTCCACGTTCAGACAGAGGCTCTGCATTTCCTTGATGAGAACCTTGAAGCTCTCGGGTATCCCCGGTTCGGGGATATTGTCGCCCTTCACGATCGCCTCGTAGACCTTGACCCGGCCCAGGACGTCGTCGGACTTGATGGTGAGCAGTTCCTGGAGGGCATAGGCGGCCCCATAGGCCTCCAGGGCCCAGACCTCCATCTCCCCAAAACGCTGGCCACCGAACTGGGCTTTGCCACCGAGCGGCTGCTGGGTGATCATCGAGTAGGGGCCGGTGGACCGGGCGTGGATCTTGTCGTCCACGAGGTGGGCCAGTTTGAGGATGTATATGTAGCCCACCGATACCGGGTTGTCGTAAGGCTCGCCCGTCCGCCCGTTGTACAGCTCGGCCTTTCCGTCCGGACCGATGAGCCGGCCGTGGTCGCCGTACTCCGTCCCAGGCGCCTCGGGGTGAAGGTTCTCGAAGATCTTCTTTATCGTCGGGTGCTTTCCCGCCTGGTCCTCCTCGTCCCAGTGGGCACCGTCGAAGCTGGGCGTGGCCACGAAAGACGCCGGCTCGGCCAGGGGCCTGGTCTTGCGCCCGCTGACGGCACGGGGCGACGGGCCCTTGCCGTCCACGTCCCAGCCCCAACGGGCGGCCCAGCCGAGGTGGCTTTCCAGGACCTGGCCCACGTTCATCCGCGACGGGACGCCCAGGGGGTTGAGGATCATGTCCACGGGAGTGCCGTTCGCCAGGTGGGGCATGTCCTCGACGGGGAGGATCTTGGAGATGACGCCCTTGTTGCCGTGGCGACCGGCCAGCTTGTCGCCCTCGGTGATCTTGCGCTTCTGGGCCACGTACACCCGCACGAGCTGGTTGACGCCGGGCGGCAGCTCGTGGGCGTCTTCCCGGGAGAAGACGCGCACGTCGATGACCTTGCCCGACTCACCGTGGGGCACCTTGAGCGAGGTGTCCCTCACTTCACGTGCCTTTTCCCCGAATATGGCCCGCAGCAGGCGCTCTTCGGGGGTGAGCTCGGTCTCGCCCTTGGGCGTGACCTTGCCTACCAGCACGTCTCCCGCCCCCACCTCGGCACCGATGCGGATGATGCCCCGCTCGTCGAGGTCCTTCAGGATCTCTTCGGACAGGTTGGGGATGTCACGGGTGATCTCCTCGGCGCCCAGCTTGGTGTCCCGGGCGTCGACCTCGTGCTCCTCGATATGGATGGACGACAGGACGTCGTCCTTGACGAGGCGCTCGGAGAGGATGATGGCGTCCTCGTAGTTGTAGCCCTCCCAGGGCATGAAGGCGACCAGCAGGTTCTTGCCCAGGCCGAGCTCGCCGCCCTCGGTCGACGGCCCGTCGGCCAGGACGTCGCCCAGGCCCACGGGCTGGCCCTCCTCGACCACGATGCGCTGGTTGAAGCAGGTGTTCTGGTTGGACCGGCGGAACTTGTAGACCGGGTACACCTTGCGCCCGAGCGGTCGGCCGTACCGGTCCGTCTGGCCCTCCTTGTACTCGATGGTCACATGCTCGCCCGAGATCTCGACCACGGTGCCGGTCCCCTCGGCCAACAGGACGTCGCCGGTGTCGCGGGCAGCCCGGCCTTCTACGCCCGTGCCCACGAAGGGCGCCTCCGGGCGTACCAGGGGGACCGCCTGCTTCTGCATGTTGGCGCCCATGAGGGCCCGGTTGGCGTCGTCGTGCTCGATGAAGGGGATCAGGGCCGTCGAGATGGAGACGATCTGCTTGGGGGAAACGTCCATCAGGTCGACTTCCGACGGGGGCACGAAATCGACCTCACTGGTCGTGCCGTAGGTGGTGCCGCCGGCACCGACGCGCACTCCGGGGCCCTGGGCGCCGCCTCACCAGCACGCGCTGGTCGGTGAGGGTCCCGTCGGGAGCCAGCTTGGCGTTGGCCTGGGCGATGACGTACTCCTCCTCCTCGTCCGCCGCCAGGTAGGTGATCTCATCGGTGACGGAGCCGCCCACCACTCGCCGGTAGGGCGTCTCGATGAAGCCGTACTCGTTGATCCGCCCGTAGGTGGCCAGGTGGCCGATCAGCCCGATGTTGGGACCTTCGGGTGTCTCGATCGGGCACATGCGCCCGTAGTGGGAGCTGTGCACGTCCCGGACCTCGAACCCGGCCCGCTCCCGGGACAGGCCGCCCGGGCCCATGGCCGAGAGGCGCCGCTTGTGCGTGAGACCGGATAGGGGGTTGGTCTGGTCCATGAACTGCGAAAGCTGGCTGGTGCCGAAGAACTCCTTGATGGCGGCCACCACGGGGCGGATGTTGATGAGCGTCTGCGGAGTGATCGCCTCGACGTCCTGGGTGGTCATGCGCTCGCGCACGACCCTCTCCATACGGGAGAGGCCGACGCGCACCTGGTTCTGGATGAGCTCGCCCACCGAGCGCACCCGTCGGTTGGCGAAGTGGTCCTGGTCGTCCAGGCGGTACCCGGCCTCGCCCTGGGCCAGGTGGAGAAGATAGGTGCTGGCGGCCAGCACCTCGCTTTTGGACAGCACGGTCTGGTCGCGGGCGGGCCGGTCGAGCTCGATGTCGAACAATGACGCGATCTTGCCGATCTCGGGGCCCAATTTACGGTCGAGCTTGTAGCGCCCGACACGCGTCAGGTCGTACCGTTTCGAATTGAAAAACGCGTTCTCGAAATATGCCCGGGCTGATTCGACCGAAGGAGGCTCACCGGGACGAGCGCGCTTGTAAATCTCGAGCAGGGCGTCCTCCTGGGCCGGCGCCAGGTCGCGCTCGCGCTCCCACTGCGGCTCGAGGAACTGGAAATGGCGCACGAAACGCTCGAGGAACGCCTCATCGGCATAACCCAGGGCGCGCAACAGCGTAAAAAGAGACAGGCGCCGCTTGCGGGCCACCCGGGACCCGGCGCTGATATCCTTGCCGGGTTTGGCCTCGACGTCAAACTCGATCCACTCGCCCCGGTACGGGTGCACCGTGCCCGTCACGATCGTCTTGGCGTCCCGCCCGGGCTGGAAGATCACCCCCGGGGAACGGACGAGCTGCGACACGACCACCCGCTCGGTGCCGTTGATAATAAAGGTGCCGCGGTCCGTCATCACGGGGAAGTCGCCCATGAAAACTGTTTGCTCTTTTATCTCGCCGGTATTGGCATTCTGGAACTGCGCCCGGACGAAAATGGGCGCAGCATAAGTCATGTCCTTTTCCTTGCACTCCTCCACCGAAAACTTCGGCGGCGGGCGCAGGTCCTGGTCGCTCGGGTCGAACTCCAAAATGAGCTTGAGCGAACCCGAGAAGTCTTCGATGGGACTGATATCGCGGAAAGCTTCCGCCAGGCCCTTGTCGAGGAACCATTGGAAGGAGTCGCGTTGAACTGAGATCAGATCCGGGGGCGGTAGGACCTCGTCGAGGTTGGCAAACGAGAACCGCTCCCGGGTTACGGGGCGAGACGGCAAGGACTTACTCCTTGGAAGATGCGGTGGCCACAGAGGCGCGCCAAGCCTCCGCCCAAGTTACCAAGGACGCGGAAGGACAGGGCACGGCAACTGACCACTATACAACGTCCTGTCGGGACGCGGCAAGCACTTGCGCACAGATCCAGCGCCTCTATAGGACAGGGTAAGCGAGTGAGCCTCGCCGGTCAAGCACTTCCCTCTCGGGCCCCGTCCGCACGGGCGGAGCGCGGCATCGGCGCGCCCGCCCGCTCGGGCCGGGACTGCTCGGCCAGGGGGGTCGTTACTTCAGCTCGATGCTGGCACCGGCCCCTTCCAGCTGGGCCTTCGCCTTCTCGGCGTCCTCCTTGCTGACCTTCTCGAGCACGGTCTTGGGGGCGCCGTCGACCAGGTCCTTGGCCTCCTTCAGGCCCAGGTTGGTCAGGGCGCGGACTTCCTTGATGACCTGGATCTTCTTGTCGCCGGCGCCGGTTAGCACGACGTCGAACTCTTCCTGCTCCTCGACCACCGGCTCCGCCGAGGCGGCGCCGCCGGGGCCGGCCGGCCCGCGGCCACGGCGGCGGGGGCGGCGGTGACGCCGAAGCGGTCCTCGAACGCCTTCAACAGCTCGGAGAGCTCGAGGACGGTCATGGTCGAGATGGACTCGAGGATGTCTTCCTGGGACAACTTGGTAGGCATTGGTCTTGTGCTCCTGGGTCTTGGTGTGGGGGTTGTCAGGTCTTGCGCAGGTGCGGCCCGTGGGCCGTCTCGGAGGCGGCCGGGGGGCCGCCGGGGGGAACAGTCTCGGTCAGCCCTCGCCGGCGGCCTGGCGCTGGTCTCTCAGCGCCGCCAGCCCGTAGGCGAAGTTACGGGGAACGGCAGCCAGCAGCCCGGCCAGGCTTTGCATGGGAGCGGCCAGCGCCCCCGCCACCCGGGCCAACAGCACCTCACGGGAGGGGAGGTCGGCCAGCGCCACGGTTGCCTCCGCGCTCAGCACCGAACGCCCGAGCAGACCGCCCTTGATCAGCATCAGCGGGTTGGTCCGGGCAAAGTCCCGCAGGGCCTTGGTCACCGCGGCGGCGTCGCCGCGGACGAAGGTCAGCGCCGTCGGCCCGACCAGCAGCCCGGCGAAGTTCTCGTGCACGTCGTGTTGGGCGGCGATGCGTACCAGGGTGTTCTTGAAAACCCGGTACTCGCCTCCGAGGGGGGCGAGGCTCCGGCGCAGTGCGGCCAGATCTTTGACCTTCAGGCCCCGGTACTCGGTCACGATTACGGCATCGGCCTGCTCCAGCCGCGACCGTACGTCGCTGACAACCGCCACTTTCTCAGGCCTCGGGTTAGCCATAGCCACTCCTTGTCTCGTCGTGCTCTGAACGCGAGCGCGCACACCGGTCAAGGAGCGCCAGCTCGCCTCGTCGGGTCGGCCCCCCACCTCTGGGGATGAGCCACTTAGGCGCCGGTAAGGGCGCACCAGATTTCTACGGCGTTATGTCAGCCACCCATTGTAGCCGGGCCCGGGGTCACCGGTCTCCGGGTGCCGGGCCGGGGACCGGCCGCTTCAACCGGCGGGGGCGCCGGCCAGTTCCTCTTCGGTGACCCTCAGCCGGGCCGGGTCGACGTCGACGCCCGGTCCCATGGTCGGCGACATCGACACCGCCTTCACGTAGCGGCCCTTGGCGGCCGCCGGCTTGACCCGCTGCAGTTCGTCGAGGACGGCGCGGAAGTTGGTGAGCAACTGGTCGCGGGAGAAGCTCACCTTGCCGATCGGTACCTGCACCACGCCGCGGCTGCGGGCGTCGGCCCGGTACTCGACGCGACCGCCCTTGAACTCGGCCACCGCCCGGCCCACGTCAGTGGTGACGGTACCGGTCTTGGGGTTGGGCATCAAACCCCGGGGGCCCAGTTTACGGCCCAAGCGGCCCACCTGGCCCATGAGGTCGGGGGTGGCGATGGCGACGTCGAAGTCCATAAAGCCGCCGTCGACCCTGGCCACCAGATCGTCCGAGCCGACGATGTCGGCCCCGGCGGCTCGGGCGGCCTCGGCCGCCTCACCGGCGGCGAAGACCGCCACCCGGACGCTTTTGCCCGTCCCCGCAGGTAGGGACACGGTCCCGCGCAGCACCTGGTCGGCCTTGCGGGGGTCGATGCCCAGGCGGACGGCCAACTCGACGCTCTCGTCGAAGCTGGCTCGGGCAATGCTCTTCACCAGGTCGAGCGCCTCGGTCGGGCTGTAAAGACGCTGCGGCACGACCTTCTTGGCCGCCTCGACGTATTTCTTTCCTCTTTTCGGCATTTGTGCCTCCCTCAATAGCAACCCGCCGGGGCGAGGTCCTCCCCAGCCGTGGTCTGTGGTCCTCTAGCCGACTTTTACGCCCATCGACCGGGCTGTCCCCGCCACCTGCGCCTTGGCCGCCTCGATGTCATAGGCATTGAGGTCGGGCATCTTGATCTGGGCGATCTTGGTCAGTTGGGCATCGCTCAGCGTACCGGCAACCTCGCGACCAGCCGTCTTGGCTCCCTTGGGGATGCCAAGTTCCTGGCGGATGAGCACGGCGGTCGGGGGCGTCTTCAGCACGAAGGTGAAGCTCCGGTCCGAGAAGATGGTGACCTCGACCGGGATGACCTGGCCCACCTTGTCCTCGGTGGCGGCGTTGTACTGCTTGACGAACTCCATCGTTCTGGATGCCATGGGGCCCGAGGGCCGTGCCCACCGGGGGTGCCGGGGTGGCTTTGCCGGCCGGCAGCTGGATTCGGACTATCGCTGTGATTTGGCGCTTGGCCATGGGAACGCTCCTCTTGCTCTCGCCGGTGCGGGCTCCGTCGCTACGTTCTGGTACCGAGCGCTCAGAGCTTCGCCACCTGGGCGAACTCGAACTCTACCGGTGTCTCACGGCCGAAGATGTTTACCAGGACCTTGAGCTTGAGCTGGTCCTCGTTGATCTCGGCTATGGTGCCGCTGAAGTCGGCAAAGGGCTCTTCTCTGACCCTGACGGACTCGCCCACCTCGTACTCCAGCCGGGGACGGGTCTTCTTCTGGGCCGCGGCCCCCTCGGGCTTGACAGCCAGGATATTGTCGACCTCGCGCTTGGACAGCGGCGTTGGCCGGGCTCCCAGGCCCACGAACCCCGTTACACCGGGCGTGTTGCGGACCACGTACCAGGAGTCGTCGTCGAGGTCCATGCGGACCATCAGGTAACCGGGGAACACCTTGCGGGACACCACCTGACGCTTGCCGTTTTTGAGCTCGACGACATCTTCCATGGGGATGACGACCTCGAAGATGCGGTCCTCCATGTTCATGGAGGAGATCCGGCTCTCGAGGTTGGACTTCACCTTGTTCTCGTAGCCGGCGTAAGTGTGGACGACGTACCAGCGCCCGGGCCGGTCGTACGGGCTCTCGGGCGGCCGGGGCACCTCCTCGCTCCCCAGGTCGCCCAGCACTTCTGCCGCCCGGGCGTCGCCATTGGCCGGGGGGGCCGCCTCCCATCCGTTGCGCCGCTTGCGCGCCGACTTGACGCCCGCCTGGGCTACGTCCTCGGTCTGACCGGTTTCGAGATCTTCAGCCATCACTGCCTTTACCGCTTGCGCCTTCTCGGGCTCCACTGACCAGCCTTACCCGCTACTTGAACAGCTGCGTGGAGCCGAGCGAGTACACGTAGTCGATCGCGTACACGAGCGCCATCACGAAGGCCAGGGTGAAGAAGACCACGGTGGCGTAATTGAACAGTTCGGGGCGCTTGGGCTTCATCACCTTGCGCAGCTCGAGGATGACCTCGTCTACGAACTGGCGCGGATGGAAACCGCTCCGGGACGGTCCCGTCGGTGGGCGGCGCTCGCCCGTGCGCAGGGCCGGCATCCCCTCGGCATCGAGGGTGCCCTGACGCTGCAGGAGCCGCTTTTGCTCTCGGTTGTACTCGCTTGTGCTCACGTCAGTGACCTTCCCATATGAAGCCTCGAGCAGGGCAGGAGGGACTTGAACCCCCAACCGCCGGTTTTGGAGACCGGTGCTCTGCCAAATTGAGCTACTGCCCTCTGGAGCCATGCCATCCGGCGGCCTGGACCCGCGCTCAGGCCCCGACCGGGTCGAGAATAGCACCGATGCCACCGGACGCGTTCGCCGGGCTGGTCCCTGGCGCCCGCTTCAGACCACACCCAGGGCGACCGCAGGGCGCGAGGCCGGACGCGCCGGGCCGGGGCGCGCCAGGCCCGAGCGGGCCAGCAAAGCGCCGGCACCCACCGCGGCCACCCCGACGGCGACCATGGCGCAAGCCACCAGCCACCGCTCCCGCTTGCCCCGGACGCTGGGGCGCCTGTCCCTGTCCGCCAGGCGCTCACTGAGCGCGGTCAGCGTCTCACCGATCAGCTCAGGAGAGGGGAAGAGCACGGGCTCGTCCCTTAAGCTGCGCAAGACCCGCAGTAAACGCCGGTAACCGGCCATCTCGGCCTGGCAGGCCAGGCAAGACTCGATGTGCTCGGCCATGGCCCGGCTCGGCCGCCTGCTGCCGTCCACCACCAAGGGCAACTCGGCGGACACGGCATCGCAGCTGACCAGGGCGCGCAGGTGCCTGGTCGACCGGCGGGGAAGTTCAGCTGGCCACGGCATCGTCATCCATATCAACAACCGGGCCCGCAGCACCCTGGGTTCCATCTTCCAGCGGGACGGCGTCCTGCTTGCCCCTCGGGCCGAGGCGCTTGCGCCGGCGCGGGGCGGAGCGCTCCAGGGCGCTGAGGTGGCACCCGGCATCCTCGCGCAACAGCTTGCGGGCCCTTTGCAGGCGGACTTTGGCCGCCGCCTCCGAAATCCCGAGCTCAGCAGCTATCGAGCGGTGGGAAAGGTCATAAACATCTCGCAGGACGACGACTTGGCGGAGCCTCCAAGGCAGTTCCAGGAGGGCTCGGGCCAGCAGGTCACGCTCGTCTCCGGCCGATGCGCAGGCCTCCGGGTCATGCTCGGGACGGCCGTCGAGCACCCGGGCTTCGTCGACCCGGTCCAGGTCGAGCGGGTCGTGCCGGCAGCGCCAGGCACGATTGAGGTGGTTGCTGGCACAGTTGGCCGTCACCCGGTAGAGCCAGGTCGAGAACCGGGCTTCCCCACGGAAGCGGGGAAGGCCCCGAAAGGCGCGCAAGTACGTCTCCTGGGTGACGTCGGCCGCGTCCTCCTCGTTGCCTGTGAGCCGGAACGCCAACGTGTACGTGCGGGCCCAGGTCATGCGCACCAGATCCTCGGGGGCGTGGGCATCACCACGCCTGGCCGCGTCGACCAGGACCTTCAGGGCCGCCTCATCTGGGCTGCCACGGGCCAACGGCCTTACCTAGTCTCCTTGTGCACCGTGTGCTGCCGGTCCCAGCGGCAGTATTTCCGCATCTCGATGCGGTCGCGGTCGTTTTGCTTGTTCTTGGTCGTGATGTAGTTGCGCCGCTTGCAGACATCGCAAGCCAGCGTCACCTTGACCCGTTTCTCGTTCCTAGCCATGCTGCGCTGCTCCCTCCTCCCGGCTGCTCGAGCGGGTTGTCGCCCACCAACGCTACAGCCTTCAAAGGCCCGCTCACGTGAGCGGGCCTGTCGTCCTGTCTGGTAGCGGCGGTCGGACTCGAACCGACGACAACTCGATTATGAGCCGAGTGCTCTGCCAACTGAGCTACGCCGCCCTGCGGTTGCACAGCGAGTCGAGCCCCCTGTCGGAATCGAACCGACGACACCAGCCTTACCATGGCTGTGCTCTACCGACTGAGCTAAGGGGGCAGTCCGGCCAGGACCGGTCGCCCGCCCAATAGTAGCGGCCTGGCTCGATGACGTGGGCGGCCCCATCTAGCGTGGCGCCTATGACCGCGACACCGCCCCTGCCCTCCCGAACGACACCCCCCGACCCGCGCCGTGGGCCGGCCGGGAGCGGTGGCCCGGGCCCGGGCCGGCGAGGGCCGGCGGCGAAGCTGGTGCTGGCCCGCGCCACTCATGCCGAGGGCATCCGCGCCATCTACAACCGGGCCATCGAAACCACCACGGCGACGTTCGAGATGACACCGAAGTCGCTGCCCGAGCAGCTCGAGTGGATCGCCGAGCACTCCGGCGCCCACCCTGCCGTGGTGGCCGTTGACGACGAGGAAAGGGTCCTCGGCTTCGGCTCCCTGTCGCCGTACCGGCCCCGACCGGCGTACAGCACCACCGTGGAGAACTCCGTGTACGTGGACGAAGCCTTCCAGCGCCTGGGCATCGGCCGCCGCATCCTGGAGGAGCTGTTGGACCTGGCCCAAGCCCACGGTTTTCACGTCGTCATCGCCCGTATCGCCGGGGACAACGACGCCTCGGTGGCGCTGCACACGGCCTGCGGGTTCGAAATGGTCGGTGTGGAGCACGAGGTGGGGCGGAAGTTCGGCCGCTGGCTCGACGTCGTGTGCATGCAGCGCATCTTCCAATGGAACTGAACGCCCTTCAGGAGATCATGGCGGCTACCTACGGTGAACGCGACGCCGCCCGGGGCCGCCACATGACCGTGGCGTGGCTGGCCGAAGAGCTCGGGGAGCTGGCCCAAGCGGTCCGCAAGGGCTCACCCGAGCAGCAACTGCACGAACTCGGCGACGTCCTGGCCTGGCTGGCTTCCCTTGCCAACCAGCTCGGGTTGTCCCTGGAAGAGGCGGCCAGCCGTTACGCCCAGGGCTGCCCGACGTGCGGCCACCGGCCCTGCGCCTGCCCGCTTAACCCCTGAGGCCCCCGGTCCCGGGCCCTCAGGCGGCCACCGCGCCTCGCCGGACGAGGGCCTCAGCTATCTGTACGGCGTTGAGCGCCGCCCCCTTGCGCAGGTTGTCCCCGGATATGAACATGGCCAGGCCCCGCCCGTCGGGCTCGGACATGTCCGAGCGCAGGCGCCCGACCAGGCAATCGTCGATGCCGGCGCAGTGCAGGGGGGTGGGCACCTCCACCAGGCGCACGCCCGGGGCGGCCCGCAACAGCTCCTTGGCTCGTTCGGGGGACAGCGGCCTTTCGAAGCGGGCGAGCACAGACAGGGAGTGACCGGTGAAAACAGGCACCCTCACGCACGTCACGCCCACCGCCAGATCCGGGAGGTGCAGGATCTTGCGGCTTTCGTCGCGTAGTTTGTGCTCCTCGTCGGTCTCGTCGTCGACCATCTTGCCGGCTAGCGGCAGGACATTGAACGCGATCGGGCCCGGGAACACCTGGGCCGGTGGATAGGTGAGGGCAGAGCCGTCAAAGGTCAGAGCGGCCGCCTTCTCCCCTATGGCCTGGATCTGCAGGGCGAGCTCGTCCACCCCCTTTCGACCTGCGCCCGACGTCGCCTGGTAGGTCGACACCACGAGCCTGGTCAGTCCGGCCTGGTCGTGCAACGGCTTCAAGACGGGCATGCAGACCATGGTGGTGCAGTTGGGGTTGGCGACTATGCCCTTGGCCGTTCGGGCCAGGTCGTCGTCGTTGACCTCAGGGACGACCAGGGGGACGTCGGGGTCCATGCGCCAGGCCCGGGAATTGTCGATCACGGTGGCACCGGCGGCGGCCACCACGGGCGCCCACTGCGCCGATGCGGCTGCGCCCATGCTGAACAGGGCTATGTCGATGCCGCCGTGGTCCGCTCGGGCCACGTCCTCGACCTCGACGCCGTCCAGGACTTGACCGGCCGAGCGCTCCGAGGCGAACAGCCGCAGTCGGCCGAGCGGGAACCGGCGTTCGCGCAGGACTTGGCGCATCACTCCGCCCACCTGGCCGGTGGCACCGTAGACGCCCACCGTCAGAGCCATCAGTGGTTCGCCTCGCCTTCCAACCCGAAAGCCTTGTGCAAGGCGATGACCGAGCGGTCGGCTTTGTCCGCCCGGACCACGCAAGTAAGCCGTATGGCCGAGGTCGAGATCATTTCGATATTTATTCCTTCCTCGGCCAGCACTTCGAACATGGTGGCCGACACGCCCGGATGAGTCCTCATCCCGGCTCCGACTATCGACACGGTGGCGATATCGGGATCGGCGTGGATACCGCTGGCGCCGATCTCGTCCTGCAATTTGGCCACGACCTCCCGGGCCGTGACCAGGTCATCGTGAGGCACGGTAAACGAGATGTCGGTGGTGCCGTGCATCGACACGTTCTGTTCGATCATGTCCACATTTATCAGCTCGTCGGCCAGGGCCCGGAACAAACGGGCGGCCACGCCGGGCCGGTCGGGTACCCCGGCCACGGTCAGCTTGGCCTCGGACTGGTCGGACACGATGGCCGATATGATCGCCTGCTCCATAACACTGCCTTCCTGATCGGTCCCGCCTTCCTGTTCGATCCAGGTGCCGGGCTCCCAGGTAAAGCTCGACCGCACATGCAGGCGCACCCCGTGCGTGCGGGCGAACTCCACCGATCGCATCGCCGGCTTCGGACAACCGGCGGCGTTCATCTCCAACATTTCCTCGTAACTGACACGGGCCAGCCGCCGGGCCCCGGCACCACCCGGGGGTCGGCACTGAAAACTCCCGGCACATCTGTGTACAGCTCGCAGGCGTCGGCGCCCAGTGCCTTGGCCAGGGCCACCGCCGTGGTGTCCGAGCCGCCCCGGCCCAAGAACGTGATCTCGTGGTCGACGGAAACGCCCTGGGCGCCGCCCACGACGGGGACGCGGCCGGCGTGCAGTGCCGCTCTCAGGCGGTCGGGGCGCATCTCGACGATCTTGGCCTTGGTGTGGTCGCCGTCGGTGACGATCCCGGCTTGACTACCGGTGAAGCTGTCGGCGGGGACCCCCAGGTCATGGAGGGCCATGCACAGCAGCGCCATCGCCTTGCGCTCACCCGCCGTTATCAGCATGTCCATTTCCCGCCCGGGCAGGGTCCGGGACACCTTGGCGGCCAAATCGATCAGGTCATCGGTTTCGTGGCCCATGGCGGAAACGACGATGACGGGACGGTCGCCCCGGCGGTGTGCCCGCGCTATGTAATCGGCGACATTGCGCATTCTCGGCGCGTCGGCGACCGAGGAGCCTCCGAACTTCTGCACCAGCATCGCCACGGCGACCCACGCTACCAGGTACCTCCCGAGGGGGGCCCGACCAGCCTGAACAGCGAGGTTGCCTCCAATTCGACTACGCTGCGGCGCCGTGCCGTCAGATAAACGCATGCAGCAGCGGGCCAACAGGCACCGCATGGAACAGCTACGCAGGCAACAGTTGCAAAGGCGTCGCCGACAGCGCTTCTTCCTGGGCGGCGGGACCGCCGCCGTCGTCATTATCGTGGTCGCCGTCCTGGCTGCGGTCCTGTCGGGCGGGTCAAAACCGAAGGCGGCGACGACGACGACGCTCGCCAAGACGACCTCTACTACGGCCGCGCCTACCCCGACGACAGCGCCGCCCGTGTCCGTGACCCTCATCGATGCGCCGGCCAAGGTGAGTTGCCCCAAGCTCAACGGCTCGTCGCCCCACTACACCCACTTCGCCGCCGCCCCGCCTATGTGCATAGACACGACCAAGCAGTACACGGCGAAGATCGTCACGGACATCGGGACGATGACGGCCAAGCTCACGGCGGCCCAGGACCCCGCCACCGTCAACAATTTCGTCTTCTTGGCCAGTTACCACTTCTTCGACGGGACCGCGTTCCACCGCGTGTGCACCGGCTTCGTCGACCAGGGAGGAGACCCGACCGGGACGGGGACGGGCGGGCCGGGCTACTCGTTCGACGGCGGCGCTCCCAAGAGCCCCAGCGTTTATACGGACGGGGCATTGGCCATGGCCAACTCCAACGGCCCCAGCACCGACGGCAGCCAGTTTTTCATCGTGGTCGGCAACACCGGGCCCACCAGCCTGACCGCCAACTACAGCTACTTCGGCAATGTGACCGGGGGCCTCAGCGTCGTCAACGCCATCAACAAAGACGGCACCTCGGCAGCCACGACAAACGGCTCCTGCCCTCCCCGTGTCGTGCACAAGATCCTCAAGGTGACGATCACGGAGTCCTGAGCCGGGCCGAGCCGGCGCCGGGCTACGCTCTCACGCCCGAGGTGTGCCAGGAAACCAGGTCGGCGATCGAAGGACCTCCCCCAGCACTTCCAAGCCCACGACCCGCCCGTCTAGCCAGATGGTGACCCTGCCCTCCCCCGCCGTGCGCCAACGGCCGTCCGGCGCCCGCAACAAGGCGGTGCGCTCGTCTATGGCGGCGATGCGCAACCCCCCGGAAGCGAGCTTGACCGTGCGGTGCGTCTTTTCCTCCGACCAGCTGCCGGCGTGAGGGAGGACGGCAAGCTGCGACAGCAGACCGAGCCCCAGGGTGAGCGCTCCGCCCCGGGGGTCGACCATGGCTTCGCCGAGCACCATGGCCCCGGCCGAGGACCCGGCCACCACGGCACCTTCGCTCCAGGCCTGCACCAGGGCGTCCCACACCACCGAGGATTTGAGCACCGACCGGAGGTGCAGCACGGAGCCCCCGGCCAGGTACACGAACTTGGCTGCCCGTACCGACCCGGCATTGGCCCGGTCTTCGGCATCGGCGCGGCGAAGGACCATGCACGGCTTGACCACGGCCCCCAGCCGCTCGAAGTAGGAGGCCGCCGTTTGGACCGCCCGCTCCGGGTGCCAGTAGGCCGCCGCCGTGGGCAGCACCACAACCTCCCGGCTGCGGGCCGCCTCGAGCAGGGCCGAATCGAAACCCTCGCACCCGGCCGACCACTCCGAACCCCCCACCAGGGCCAGCTCGCCGGGAGCCGGTCCGGCAGGGGGAAAGCTGCCCCCTGCCGGCCTTGGCTCCGAGATGGCCGTCGAGGGGGACCTTGGGTCGTAAGTCATCCGCCGGGCCAGTATTGCACGAGAGGGCAAGGCACAGCACCACCGGACGGCATGCGCCGGGCGGTGCTGTGACCTCTCGAGTGGTCGGAGCCGGCATCGATCCGGCGACCTCGCACTTTTCAGGCGCGCGCTCTACCGACTGAGCTATCCGACCGCGGACCTGACGGGATTTGAACCCGCGGCCTCCGGCTTGACAGGCCGGCGTGCACTCCAAGCTGCACCACAGGTCCCAGTTGCACTGTTGCACCGCCGTGTCCAACTTAGGCCTGACGGTGCGAGACAGTATAGAACGTGCCGACTAGTGCCGCGAAAGCCCGGGCCCCGGGGCCGGCACTAGGGTGGCGTCAGACTGCGTGGGGTATGCGCGACCAGGAGGCCGACAAGTGAACATCGGTGTCGCGCTGCTCGCTTCGGCGGCGTTGCTCGGCTCCAGCACCCTTGTCACCACGACGGTTGTCACCACGACGGTTGCCACCCCGGCGGCGGCGGCCATTCTGGTCCCCCGGGCCACTTCGCCGGTCCGAGCTGACGCCCTGGTCCAACTCAAAGGCGCGGCCACGCCGGCGCCGAGCTTGTTCGGGGCGACGGTATTGGGCCAGGCGCGGCCTTCGTCGGCCCTGCACCTCGAGATCTACCTGCACCCGGACGACGGCGCCGGCTTGCAGGACCTGGCTGACGCCGTGTCGGCCCCGGGCAACCCGAGCTACCACCACTTCCTTAGCGTGGCCCAGTTCGCCGCCCGCTTCGGTGCTCCCCCCGCCCGGGTCGCCGCTCTCGACCGGTACCTGGAGGCCCAAGGCCTCCGGGTCGGCCCGCTGGCGCCCGACCACCTGGCGCAGGCGGTGGCCGGCTCGGTCGCCGACCTGGACCGGGCGCTGGGGATGGACCTGGTCAGGCTGCGCACGGCCCAAGGCGGCACCGTCGTCGGCTCCACCCTGGCCCCCAGGCTGCCGGCCCGCCTGGCCGGCGGGGTGAGCTTCGTGGACGGCCTGGAGCCCTGGGTCGACCAGGTCAGCAATCTGGTGCGCTTCCCACCCGGCGGGAACGGGAGCGACCAAGGCCACGTCGGGCTGGGCCACGTCGGGCTGGGCCACGTCGGCTCACCGGTGAGGCGGAGCCAGGTCGGACCGGAGCAGGCCGGTACCGACTGCAGCGGGATGGCAGACGCCGGCCTCACCCCGGCCGAACTGGCCGCGGCCTACGGCTTCAATGGCTTCTATAGCCGGGGTGACGAGGGCCAGGGAGAGACCATAGGGCTGATCGAGTACGCCTTGGCCGACACCCAGGCCGTGTCGGGCTACGAGACCTGCACGGGCGCGTCCCTCACCATCGACTACGTCCCCACCGGCGCACCACCCAAACAGACCAACGCCGAAGTGGCGGCCGATATAGAAGTGGTGGCCGCTCTGGCCCCCAAGGCCACCGTCGTCGTCTACGAGTCCAACCAGGCGGGCACCGGCCTCGGGCCATGGCAACTGGCCGTTTCGGGCACGGCCGCCGGTGGCCTGCCTGAAGTCATCTCATCGTCATGGGACTCCTGCGAGCCGGACACGGGCCTGGGGAGCTCCTACTACCAAGCCGAGGAGGCTCTGTACGAGGAGGCCGCTACCCAGGGCCAGACCGTCCTGGTCGCCTCGGGCGACGACGGCTCTGAGGGCTGCGTACCGGAAACGCAGAGCAAGGCGTTGGCCGTGGACGACCCCGCTTCGGCCCCCATGGTCACCGCCGTGGGCGGGACGGCCAGCGACACCCCCACCGGCAGCGAGTACGTCTGGAACAGCCGTGGCGCAGTGGCGTCCAACTGCCTGGGCACGGGCTGCACCGGCAACGGTGCCAGCGGAGGAGGGGCCAGCACGGTATGGCCCCGGCCCGACTACCAGCCCGCCTCGCTTCCGCAAGCCGCCGTCTGCAACCTTGGCATCGAAGGCTGCCGGGAGCTGCCTGACGTCTCCGCCCTGTCCGGGGACCCCTACGCCCAATTCTGCTCGGCCCAGTCCTGTGGTGGGTTCGGCAACTGGGTCGGTTTCGGAGGCACGAGCCTGGCGGCGCCGTCGTGGGGGGCAGCCGTGCTGCTCTCGGAGCCGTCCTGCCCGACCAAGGTCGGTTTTCTCAACCCGCTCCTGTACCGCGAGCCAACCGCTCTGACCGGCGCCGTGACCTCGGGTAACAATGACTTGACCGGGACCAACTCGGATCTCTATTCGGCGTCGCCCTCGGGCGGCTTCTCCATGGCCACCGGGCTCGGCTACCTGGGTGGCCAGGACCTGACCGGGGGCGCTCTGTGCGGTCTCAGTACCGGGCCGGGTACGGGCGGCGGCGGTACGACCACGGGCGTGATCCCCACCGGTACCCACGGCCCGCCCCCGGCCGCCCGGGCGTGCGCCTTGCCGGCTGACGTCGCCGTGACCGGCACCGTCCAGGCCGTGACGGCCGAGGAGGGGACAGACCGGTGCGCCGGGTACTGGGTCGTCACCGGCACCGGCCACGTGGCCGCCTTCGGCAGCGCCGTGGTTTATAGCCCTCAGCAGCCCGCCCACCCGGAGGTGCCGGTCGTGGCGATCACGGCCACACCCGACTTCCGGGGCTACTGGCTGCTCGGGTCGGACGGCTCCGTGTTCGCTTACGGGGACGCCACGTCGTTCGGCCCCCGGCACGACCTGCACCTGAAGTCGCCCGCGGTCGGGATGGCCGCCACCCCGGACGGTAACGGCTACTGGGTCGTGGCCCGCGACGGCGGGGTGTTCGCCTTCGGCGACGCCGCCTTTTACGGTTCCATGGGCGATAACCCACTGAACACTCCGGTGATCGGGATCGCCGCCACGGCCACGGGCCACGGGTACTGGCTGGTCTCTTCCGACGGGGGCGTGTTCTGCTTCGGCGACGCCGCTTTCCACGGGTCCATGGCCGGCACCCGACTGAACAGCCCGGTGGTAGGCATCACGGCCGGAGCCAGCGGGAGCGGCTACCGCCTGGTGGCCGGGGACGGGGGCATTTTCTCGTTTGGCGCACCCTTCTACGGGAGCTTGGGGTCGAGCCCGTCGTCGGCGCCGATAACTTCCGTGGCCGCCAGCGTCGATGGCCGCGGCTACTACCTGCTCGATTCGTCCGGCCACGTCTATGCCTACGGCGACGCTCCCTACCTCGGGAACGTAACCTCCTAGCTCGCCAACAGGTCCCCGCCCGAGTAGGTTTTTCGGGGTGATCAGGGTCGGGGTGGTCGGCGACTACGACCCTGACAACGAGACCCACCGGGCGACCGACGCCGCCTTCGTGCACGCCTCGGCCGCCCTAGGCGTGCCGGCCATGTGCACCTGGACGGCGACCGAGCAGCTGACCGGCGCCGGTACCCGGCTCCTCGATCCCTTCGACTGCCTCCTGATCGCCCCGGGCAGCCCCTACCGCAGCACGGACGGCGCCCTGGCCGCCATCCGCTACGCACGGGAGGGCGACGTCCCTGTCCTCGGGACCTGCGGAGGGTTCCAGCACATGGTACTGGAAGTGGCTCGCGACGTGCTCGGTCACCAGGACGCCGGCCACGCCGAACTCGACCCCGGGGGCAAGCGCCTGGTAATAACCCCGTTGTCTTGTTCGCTGAAGGGACAGACCATGCCTGTGACCCTGCTCGTTGGGTCCGTGGCCGCCACCGCCTACGGGCGGGCCCAGACCTCCGAGCGCTACTACTGCGATTTCGGGCTCAACCCTGATTATGTAGCCGACCTTGCCGGGGCCGGACTGGTGGTCACGGGCACCGGCCCCCAGGGCGAGCCCCGGGTGGTCGAAATGCCCGCATGCCGGTTTTTCGTGGGCACTCTGTTCGTCCCTCAGGCGGCGAGCGGCCCGAGCGAGCCCGCACCGCTCGTGACGGCTCTGCTGGCCGCCGCCAATCGATGAACGCCGCCGAGGAGGCCGCATCATGAGCTCAGCAACGACCGCTCCGGGCTGGCCCCAAAAGCCGTGGGTAGGGGCGAACTTCTGGTCCCGTAAGGGCGGGCCACGAATGTGGGCCCATTACGACCGGGACGTGGTCCGCCAAGAGCTGGACGTGCTGGCCGGGCACGGCTGCACCCTGACACGGTCGTTTTGCTACTGGCCCGACTTCGTCCCCCGCCCCGAGGTCCTCGACGAGGAGGTGATGGCCCGCTTCGTCGATTTTCTCGACCTCCACCAGCAGCTGGGCATGGGCACCATACCGACCTTCATTGTCGGCCACATGTCCGGCGCCAACTGGGACCCGGTGTGGCGGGGAGACCGTGACCTGTACCGGGATGTCTGGTTGGTGGCCCAGCAGGCGTGGTTCGTCGCCGAGGTCGCCCGCCGGACGGCCGACCACCCGGCCGTCGTCGCCTGGCTCCTGACCAACGAAATGCCCATCTACGGCCGCGGCGGGGACCAGGCCTCGGTCACGTCCTGGGCCCGGCTGCTCGTCCAGGCCCTTCGCTCGGCCGGCGCCCGCCAGCCCGTAAGCGTGGGCGACGGGGCCTGGGGGATCGAAACCAGCGGCACTGACAACGGTTTCTCACTGCGCCGGCTGGGCCCTCTGGTGGACTTCATCGGGCCCCACACGTACCCCATGTCCGATGACCCGGTCCGCCAGATGTTGGCGGCCGCTTTCGCCTGCGAGCTGTGCGGCTCGTTCGGCAAACCGGTGGTCCTCGAGGAGTTCGGGCTCTCGTCGGATTTCGCCTCGGCCGACAACGCCGCCCACTACTACCGCCAGGTGCTGCATTCGAGCCTCCTGGCCGGCGCCCGGGGCTGGCTGGCCTGGAACAACTGCGACTACGACGACCTGGCCGCACAGGAGCCGTACTCGCACCACGCCTTCGAAATGCATTTCGGGATAACGGGCTCGGATGGGCACCCCAAGCCCCAGCTGGCCGAGTTGGCCCGCTTCTCCGCCCTGGTAGCCGATCTGACCGAAACCGGCTGGGAGCGCGTGGCGGGCGAGGTGGCGTTGTGGGTCCCCGAGTTGTTCGAGCACGACGAGCCGTCGTGGTCTTACATTCACCGGGCCGATATCCATCCCAACCTGTACCAGTCGTACATCGCGGCCCGGGAGGCCGACCTTCCCGTCGCCGTGGTGCGCGAGCGGGACATGGTGGCGGCGCCGGCGGCGGCCGCGCCGGCCAAGCTCTACCTGCTCCCCTGCGCCAAGCTCCTCACCGCTCCGGGGATGAAGCTGGCCATGAAGTTGGCCGAGGACGGGGCCACCGTCTTCGCCTCCTACTTCGCCGGCAGCCAGGCCAGCCAGCGCGGCCCGTGGATGCCATGGCTGGAACGGGCCTTCGGGGTCAAGCACCACCTCCGGTACGGCTTGGCCGACCCTATCGAAGACGCCGAAGCCACCTTCGAGATGGTCGCCGACCTGGGCGAGCTCGTAACGGGCACCAGGATCACCTTCGCCGTCGCCGGCAACGCCAATGCCCGCGCCTACCTCCCGGTGGAGCCCGACGGCGCCCAGGTGCTAGCCATCGACGGCCACGGCCGCCCCGCCCTGCTCCGCCATCAAACGGGTCGGGGCGCCATGGTGCTGTGCACCTATCCCATAGAGCACATGGCCAGCGAGCGCCCGGGGGCCAACCCCGAGCCGACTTGGCAGCTGTACTCCGCCCTGGCCACCTCGGCCGGGGTGAGCCGGCCACTGCGGGCGCCAGACCCGCGCGTGACCGTGGGCCACCTCAAGGTGGGGGAAAGCAACGCCTTTGTGGCGATCAACCTTTCCGCCGACGATGTCTCCGTCAACCTGCTGAGCGATGGCCGGCCCATCGCCTCGGCCGGCGGGGCCCGGGTCACCACCCTGGCCCTGGCGCCCTACGAGGTCGCCGTGCTCCACCTCGACGGCCCCGGCCGCTAGGGCCCGGTACCGGTTCCTCTGTACTCAGCTCCTGGGGTCGTCCAAAAGACCGAGCAACTCGTCGGCGCTCATCGTCCCGGCCGCCACCCGGTCGTGGGCCATCCGGTTGGCTGTGTCCTGTAACAGGGCGTTGACCGGGGTAGGCACCCCGTGGAGGCGACCGAGCAGGACGATCTCGCCGTTCAGGTAATCGGTTTCAATGGTCCGCTGGCCCCGGGCCAGGCTCTGCCAGGAGGAGCTACCTCCCCGGGGAAAGCCGCTGACGTCGTCTCCCGGATGAAGGCGGTCGCCGCGCCGCGCCCGCTCCTCGTCGATGGAGACATGTTCGATGCCTGCCGCCTTCAGGCAGGCTTCGCCCTCGTCCCACGCCAATTGCGCCAGCCGCGTGTCGCGGTGACCGGGGCCGCATATGGCGTCGACGGCGTTGCCCAGGTTCCGCAGCAGCTTGGCGTACTTCCACGCCATGATGTCGGCCCGCACGACCGATTCCATGGTGCTGGCGGACAACGCCCCGGCCACCTGCTCGGCGACGTCGTCGGAACCCGACGGGTAACGGCCGATGTCGAGTAAAGCAGTGACGGGCGAGGAACTCGCCACCACGACCCCGGGCTGGAGGTGGCTGGCGGGGCACATGACGCAGATGCCGTAGACGTGGGCAAAGCGGCGCAGGGCGGCGGGCTCGTTGGCCACTCCGTTTTGCATGCACACGACGGCGACCGACCGCGGGGCGGCGGAGCTCAGCTGCCTGAGGGCCACGTCGGTGTCCTGGCTCTTGACCGCCAGCAGGACGACGTCGTCGTCCTGCCAATCGACACTCTGAGCCGAGCCCGTAACGGGGACGGGCAGGACGGCCACGCCGCTAGCCGACGCCAGGGTCAGTCCGGCACTGGCGATCGTCCTGCCATGCTCGCCCTGGGCGACAAGGACCACCTCATGGCCGTGCTCGAACAGGCGGCCACCCACGACACCGCCTACCGCCCCTGCTCCTACGACAACGAAACGCATACTCCAGCCTCGCACATCAGCAACCCCCGACGTCAGCCGGCGACCGAATGCCCCTTGGCAAACTCGACCAGCTCCGAAACATAGCCGAAGGCCATGGCCGTCACCGTATCGGCGGCGCCGTAGTAAATGGCCAGGCGTTGGGTCGGCTCGTCGCAGAGCATGGCGCAGGGGAAGACAACGTTGGGCACGTCCCCCACGCATTCGTACAGCGTCTGCGGTGAGAGCACGTAAGGGGCCGAGCGGGCCAGCACCTTCCAGGGCTCGTCGAGGTCCAGGAGGGCTACGCCGGCGCTGTAAACGTACCCGTTGCAGGAGGTGAGCACCCCGTGATAGACGAGCAGCCAACCCTCGGACGTCTCGATGGGGACCGGGCCGCCACCGACCTTGGTCGCCTGCCAGGAGTTGGCGATGGGGCTCATCACATGACGGTGCCGTCCCCAGAAACGCAGGTCCGGGCTCTCGCTGTAGAAGATGTCACCGAAAGGGGTATGCCCGTTGTCGGACGGGCGGGAGAGCATGGCGAAGCGGCCGTTTATCTTGCGGGGGAAAAGCACGCCGTTGCGGTTGAACGGGAGATAGGCGTTTTCCTCCTGGTGGAAGTGGACGAAGTCGTCCGTCCAGGCCACCCCGATGGTGGGGCCGTGGTACCAGTTGCACCACGTCACGTAGTACCGGTCCTCGATACGTACGACGCGGGGGTCGTAGCCGTAGACGAAGTTCCCGATCTCGGGGTCGTCGCTGATGAACTCCATGGGCTCGTGGGCGATGTCCCATTTGAGGCCGTCCTCCGAGAAGCCGGTGTGCAGCTCCATGCGCCGGGTCCGGTCGTCGCAGCGGAACACGCCGGCAAACCGACCCTCGTAGGCGACGACAGCGCTGTTGAAGATGCTGTTCGAGGTCGGGATGAGGTCCCTCGGTACCACCGGGTTGCCGGAGTAGCGCCACAGGGCCCGGGGGCGTCGGCCGGCCGGTCCTCCCACGGGATGTTGGGCAGTTCTTGCTGGCCGAGGACCTTGATCGTGGACATTTACTGCCTGCCTTACTCTTCGACGGCCACGAAGTGGCCTGGTTCAAACTGCACGAGTTCGGGAGGGGCGTTCCGGGCCAGCACGGTGGCCATACTGGGGCCGCCTCTGACCCGGAAACGGGAGTGCCAGGGCTGGTCCTCCAGCTCCATGAGGCTCCGGCGCGAGCCGGGCGCCGCCGCCGGGGCGGTGGCGTTGAGCGGGTTGAGCTGGCTCTTGGAGTACCGCGGGCTCGCCCCCGACGGACTGGAGGCGTCAGCGCCGAAGGTCGACGTCTGCGCCCCGTGGGCGGCGCCGGGCGAGCCGTTGGGCCCACTGGCGGCGAGGTGGCGGTCCTCGTCGACCGCCTGCCACTTGCGGTGCAACTGAGGGACGGCGGTCAGCAGGTGCCTGGTGTAGGAGTGCTGGGGGTTGCCGAAGACCTTCTCCGTGGCGCCCATCTCCACGACGGCGCCATAACGCAGGATAACGGTGCGGTCGCTGATGTAGTTGCCGAGCGAGAGGTCATGGGTGATGAAGAGCACCGCCAGGCCCTTCCGTTTCAGCCCGACCAGCATATTGAGCACGTCCACCCGGGTCGAGGCGTCGAGCATGCTGATGATCTCGTCGGCGATGAGAAGTTTGACATCGAGGAGCAGCGCCCTGGCCACCAAAAGGCGCTGCTGTTGGCCGCCGGACAGCTGGTGCGGGAATTTGTTGAGGACGTCGGCGGGATTCAGCGCCACGGTCTCCAGCGCGGCTTGGACCTTGGCGTCCCATTCCTCCTGTGAAAGCTGGTCAAAGTACTCTTGGCGAACGAGCTCCAACACGCGGTCCGCCTTGTAAAGGGGGTTGTAGGAGCTGAAAGGATCCTGGAACACTCCCTGGACGTTGCGGTAGTAGTCGTGCAACTGGCTTTGCCTCAACAGGGTGACGTCTGTGCCCTGGAAAAGGACACGGCCGGCCGACGCCGATATTAGGTGGAGAATTATCTTCCCCAGGGTCGATTTCCCGCTCCCGCTCTCACCGATGAGCGACACCACCTCACCTTGGTCGATGTCGAAGCTGACTTGCCGTAGAGCCGGCTTCATCCCGCTGCCGAAGGTGCCCGACTTGTAAACCTTGGAGAGCTTATCGATCACCAGCATGCTCATCGGCCGGCCTCCTGGGCCACCAGCGAGCCCTGAGAGCCGAAGTCCTCGGCCGCCTTCCAGCACGCTACGTGATGGCCCGGTGCCAGTTCGACGAACGGCGGATCCTCGGCACACTTGTCGAAGGCAAGAGGGCAACGGTCGCGGAAACGGCACCCCGAAGGCGGGTTCAGCAAGGATGGTGGGCGTCCGGGGATGCCGGCCAGGGCGGCGTCCTCATAGCGGACGCCGACCTCGGGCAGCGAGGCCAGTAGGCGCTGGGTGTAGGGGTGAAGAGGCTTGTCGATTATGGTGGCCGCGGCGGCCTTCTCGGCCAGCTTGCCCGCGTACATGATAAGGATACTGTCCGCTATCTGGGCCAGGATCGACAGGTCGTGGGTGATGACGATCATGCTTTTGACGAACCCGCGGTCCCGGAACTCCATCAACATCTCTCCCACCGCCCGCTGGGTGGAGACATCGAGGGCCGAAGTCACCTCGTCGGCGATCAACAGGGAGGGGTTGAGCAAAGTCGAGATGACCATGGTGACCCGCTGGCGCATGCCACCGGACAGCTCGAACGGGTACCTCTCCAGGACATCTTCCGGTAACCCGACAAGGGCGATCCGACGTTGGAACTCGGGGAGGACGGTTTCGAGGCGGGCTCCCCGAGACCTGAGGAGGTCCCTCGCCATCCGGCCCACCTTGCGCGTCGGGTTGAGCGCGCTCATGGCGTACTGGGGGATGATGGAAACCTCCCGGAGACGGAAGTGGTTCATGGCCCGGCTGTCGGAAATGGGTAGGGGCTTGCCGTCCAGTTCCACCTTCCCGCTCGTCACCTTCATGCGCCCCTCCATGAAGATCAGGCTGTTGCCCAGGGTCGACTTGCCACAGCCGGACTCTCCGGCCAACCCCATGATCTCTCCATCGCCTATGGAGAGGCTGACGCTGTCGACCGCCTGCACGTCGCCGCGCAGGCTCTGGTAGGCGACGCTGAGGCCGTCTATCTTGAGGCTCACAGCTCCCTCAACTTCGGGTTGAAGACTTCGTCGAGCCCCACGTTGGAGATGTACAAAGCAGCCACGATGAGGGTCATGACCGCACCAGGCGGGATGAACCACCACCACATGTGGAGCGTCAGCCCGCTCCACAGCTCGGCCTTGTTCATCATGTCTCCCAGCGACACCCCATTGGTGGGCCCGAGCCCCAAGAAGTCGTAACTCACGGCGAGGAGCATGGAACCGGCGAACAACAGGATGAACACGAGCAACAGGTAGGAGGCCATATTGGGGGCGATGTCCTTGACCACTATGCTCGGGCCGCGCTTGCCCGACATCCGGGCCAGGTCCACAAAGTCCCGATCGCGCAGGGTGAACGTCTGCGCCCTCACCGCCCGGGCCACCCAGGGCCATGAAGTGGCACCGATGAAGACGCCCTCGAAGAAGACGCTGTGGGTCTTGAAATAAGCACCGATGACGAGCAGTAGGACCAAGGCGGGCATCATTATTACGATGTTGGTGAACATCTGCAGGATCTCGTCCAGCAGTCCCCCGCGCCATCCGGCGGCAAAGCCGACGGTCAGGCCGATGAAGCCGGCGAACAGCGCGCCCAGGAACCCCACCAGGTAGCTGTCGCGCAAGCTGTAGAGAAGAACCGAGAAAACGTCCTCACCGAAGTACGTCGTCCCCAGCAGGTGGTGGGCCGACGGGTGCAGGAAAGGCGGGGCCACGAACTGTTGGTCGCCGAAAGGCGCCAACCACGGGCCGAAGACGGCGGCCAGCACGAAGATGGCCTCGACCACGAACCCGAGCATGAACTTCTTGTTGCGCACGGCAAAATAGACGAACTCGAAACGGCGACGGCCCGTGTAGCGGACGCCGGTCGGGGGTGTGGCCTTCCCCCCGGATGGCGGCCCGGCCGCCGAGGCCTGGCCGTGTGCGGGCCCAGCCGGCGCCTCTCCGGCCAGAACGGCCTTCCCAGGAGATTGTTGTCCCAAGCTCATGCCTGCGCTCCCTGCATGCTGAGGCGGGTCCTCGGGTCGACCATCACGTAGACGATGTCAATGATGAAGTTGGCGATGAGCACGCCGAGGATGATGAAAAGGAATATGCCTTGCAACAAGAAAAAATCCTGGTCCGTCACGGCTAAGTAAATCAGGTGCCCCAGGCCCGGGTACTGGAAGACCTCCTCGGTGACGATGTTGCCGCCGATCACCGTGCCGAGCGATATGGCCAGCCCCGAGAGCTGAGGAAGCACGGCGTTGCGGTACGCGTACTTGCGCACGAGGTGCTGGGTGGCGCCCAGGGAGCGGAGGTACCTGGCGTAGTCTGTCTCCAGCTCATATATCACGAGGTTCCTCATCCCGATGGCCCACCCACCGAAGCTCACCAGGAAGACGGTCAGGAACGGGAGGAACCAGTGAAAGGCGAGGCTGGCGACAAAGCTAAAGCTCCAATTGGGGACCATGCTCTCCGAGTACCCACCGGAGATGGGGAACCAGCGGGTCACGGCGCCGAGGTAGAACGCCGCCGCCAGGGCCAACCAGGGGTAGGGCGAGGCCTGAAAAAGGTAGCCGACAGGAAGGACCGTGTTGTCGAGCAACTTGCGCCGTGCCGCGGCCGCCCCGATCCGGTTGCCGAGGAAATAGCTCAACAGGATGGCCGGCACCAATAAGGCCAAGGTGTAAGGGACGGCGGCCAGGATGACGCTGCGCACAGTCGCCGGGTACGCATAAATACTCACGCCCAGATTGCCGTGGAAGATATTGTCCCAGTACTGCCAGTACTGCTGCCAAAGGGGCACGTTCAACCCGAAAGCCTTGGCAAAGGTTTTGTAGAGAGCAGTCCACGAGCCGGGGGCCAGGGTCGAAAACTTGTCGACGTACACAGCTACGGGGTCGCCCGGCACCAGGCGCGGTATCAACCAGTCGACCGTGACCCCGACAAAGAAGGCCAGGACGTACGTGACCAGCTTTCGGGTGAGATAACGCCTCACCTTGTATCCCTCCAGATCCTGCTAAGGCCAGCGGGCCCACCGCCAAGTGTAGAAGGCGGTGGGCCCGGCTGTCAGGTTTCTACGGACCAGCTATTTTCGGCTGAATTCGGCCTTACGCAGGCTTGAGCTGGGCCAGGCCCAGGACCGTGGTCATGGCGCCGAGCCATCCGGCCCACATGACCGGGGTGTAGCGGTCGCTGGGGTTGGTGTTGGAGGGGTAGTTGGTCCATACGCTGGTTTGCCCCTGGAACCAGGCGCCGTTGTACCACAGCGGCACCTCGGGCAGCTGCTGGAGGAAGCGGGTCTCGATCTGGCTGTAGATCTTGTCCAACGCAGAGGTGTTGCTCGTCGGAGTGGTCGCAGCCTTCTCCACGAGCGCCCAGGCCGCCGGGTCGCTGAAGCGCTCGACGTTGAGCTCGGCGCTCTGGCTCTTGGCGATCGGGAGCTGGTACACGCGGTCGAAGTAGCTGTAGGGCGTGGCGTCGGGACCGGCGTTGTTGTCGATCATCATGTCGTAGTTGCCGCTGGCCTCATCGGCGGTGCGGTCGTTGGACGACGGGTAGATCGGGCTGACATTGATGCCGACCTTGTTGAGCTGCTGGGAGATGATCTGGATGGCGGCCATCCAGTCAGTCCATCCGTCCGGCACCTCGAGGGTGAGCTTCTGTCCCTTGTAGCCGGCTTCCTTGAGGAGGGTCTTGGCCATGCTCGGGTCGTAGCTGAAGCCGTACTGCTTCACCACGCTGGCGTTGACGTACGAGTCGAGGTTCGGCAGCAGCCCGGTGGGGTTGGCCGCCTTGACTATGCCGGTGTAGACGCCGCTCACGATCGACTGCGGGTTGATGGCCTCAGCCACCGCATGGCGGAAATCGGCGTTGTTCATCGGGGCCTTGGTGGTGTTCATCTCGAAGCCACGCCGTGTTGGCGGAAAGCATGTACGGCGTATCCTTGTAGAAGGTCCGCAAGCCGTAGCCGCCGGTGCCGTGCAGGCCGCTGATGAGGCTGGAGATGCCGGGCAGGAAGTTGTTGCTCCAGTCGATCTGGTTGCTCACGAGGTTCGACAGTTCGACGTTGTTAGAGGCGTTCACCTGGTCGCAAAGGTACTTGAAGGAGAACGACAAATGGAGCTGGCTGAGCCCCCACCAGTTGGGGTTGAGCTGGTAGCAGGCTTGCGTCGAACCGGATCCGGTCGTCGAGGCGATGAGGCTCATGGGGCCCGTGCTGACGGGGGACAGGTTGGCGCTGGTCACCTGGTCGGCGGGCGACAGGGTGGACCACACTTCCTTGGGCAGGACGGGCTGGTTCCACAGGTAGCGTTGCCATGCCGTGTAGGGCGGCGGGCTGGTGAAGTTCACCGTCACGGTGTTGCCGCTGGACGTCACGCTCTGGATGAACTGGCCCAGGTTGCTGTAAGGCACAGCCGGGTTGGTCTTGGCCAGGCTGATCGAATAAGCCACGTCGGCCCCGGTGAGCGGGGTGCCGTCGCTCCACTTGACGCCGTTGCGGACGGAGAGGGTGTAAGTGCTACCGCTCCAGGTGCCGTTTGTCGCCAGCCAGGGCATGTAGCTGTTGGTGATGGGGTTATAAAGGTAGAGGGGCTCGTAGAGAAGCCCCATGGTGCCGGTGTAGTAGTTGCCGGTGTTGAGGGGGTTGAAGTTGGTGGGGGGGCCGTACTCGGTCCCGCTGGTGTAGAGAGTTTCGTTGCGCGGGAAGGTGAGGCTGGCCACCTTGCTGGCCGAGGCCGTACTGGTGCTGACGAAGCTCAGCAACGGCAGCGCCAGGGCGGCGGCGGTAAAGACGGTGCCTAAACGGACAGCCAACTTTTTCTTGCTTGTCACCATGTTGTCAGTGCTCCTTGTCTTGGTACTTGGCCCGAAGGGGACCGTGCGGCGCCTAGCCCTTCGGGCCAGTGCCGTTCTCGCTCCAGGTGCTACTGGAATTGCCGTGTAAGAGGTTTGTTGTGCATCTGGGGTTGCGTGTCTGACGGCGGCCGGTCGGCCGAGTGAGGAGGAACAGCACATGGCGCCAGGAGGTAGGCAGACCGAACTCGCGAGAGGACGTCGTTCACGGCCACAGGCCAGCGCCGGCCACCCATTGCACCCCCTTGTGCAGTCTCTATCATTGAACCGGTTAAGACCGTACCGCCAGTACGCTAAGCACGGCGTCTGAAGTAGTCAAGTCACCTGGCCGTCGTTTCCCAAAAAACCTGTTGACCGGGCCTTTTGGCCCGGGCGGCGGAGGCCAGACGGCCCGGGTGGGACCGGTTGGGCGAGGCGGGGAGGCCGGGGCGCTAACCGGGGACGGCGGCCGTGCTCGCCCGAGGTACCAATGTGGTGGGCTCCTCGTCGGCGGGCGGCACGGGGTGGCCCTCGAGCAGGTCGAGCAGGGCGCAGGCGGCGCGGGCGCCGTAGGCCTCAACGTCCCGGGCGCAAGCGGTGAGGGAGGGCCGCACCACTTCGCACAGGATGGAATCGTCGAACGAGACGACGGACAACTCGTTGGGCACAACTATGCCCATTTCCTGGGCCACGCCCAGGCCGGCCACGGCCATGATGTCATTGTCGTAGATGATGGCCGTGGGCCGGGGCGTGGCCGCCAGGAGCTTCCGGGTGGCGTCGGCACCTGCTGAGCTGGTGTAGTCCGCCCCCAGCACGCGCCCGCGGGCGCCCCCCGCGGCCAGGGCTTCTTCCAGGACCTGGTTGCGGACCCGGGTGCAGGCGAAGGCGTCGGAGCCCGCCACCCTGTCGATCCGGGTATGGCCCAGGGCGACCAGGTGCTCGACGATCTGGCGCATGCCCGACGTGTCGTTCCCGGGGAAATAGGGCACCGAGCCCGTCGCCCCCGGTCCACCGACGATCACCGCCGGCAGGTGCAGCTGCTCCACCTCACGGACCCTCGGGTCCTCCACGCGCAGGTCGACGAGGAGGACACCGTCCACGTGGCGCTCCGCCCACCAGCGGCGCAAGGCCGCCGCCTCGGCCTCCACGTCCTCGACGATCTGCAACATGAGCGCCATCTGACGGGCGGACAGCTCGGCCTCGATACCAGACAGCAGCTTGGAGAAGAACGGCTCGTAGGCCAGGGTCCGCGCCGGCCGGGCCAGGGCCAGCCCACAGGCTCCCGAGCGGGACGCGGAAAGGGCGCGGGCGGCCCGGTTGGGCTGCCAGCCCGCCTCGGCGGCGACGGCGAGGATGCGCTGACGGGTGGGTTCGGACAGGCCCGGGTTGCCGTTTAGGGCGTACGACACCGACCCTTTTGAAACCCCGGCCCGCTGGGCTATGTCCGCGATGGTCGGCCTGCGTGGGCCAACCTGCCTGCGTGGCACAGCCTGCTCTCTCCTAGTCCCGGGTGCCGCTCACTTTACAGAAGCGGCCTGGACGCCTCAAAGCGAGGGGCCTACTCCCACTCGATCGTGCCCGGCGGCTTGCTCGTGATATCGAGCACGACGCGGTTCACCTCCGGTACCTCGTTGGTTATCCGAGTCGAGACCCGGGCCAGCACGTCGTAGGGCAAGCGTGAGAAATCGGCGGTCATGGCGTCCTCACTGCTCACCGGCCGCAGCACCACCGGGTGGCCATAGGTGCGGCCGTCGCCCTGCACCCCGACGCTGCGCACGTCGGCCAGCAGTACGACCGGGCACTGCCAGATCTCCCGGTCCAGTCCGGCTCGGGACAGCTCCTCGCGCACTATGGCGTCCGCCTTCCGCAGGATGCGCAGGCGCTCCTCGGTGACGGCACCGACGATCCTTATGGCCAGGCCGGGCCCGGGAAAGGGTTGGCGCCAGACGATGTCCGCCGGCAGCCCGAGCTCCTCCCCCACGGCCCGGACTTCGTCCTTGAACAACCGGCGCAGCGGCTCGACGAGCTCGAAGCTCAGGTCGTCGGGGAGCCCCCCCACGTTGTGGTGGCTCTTGATGTTGGCGGCTCCCTCCCCGCCCCCGGACTCGACCACGTCGGGATAGAGGGTGCCCTGGACCAGGAACCTGACTTCACCGGCACGCTCCCGGCCCTGGGCCCTGATGATCTCGGCCGCCGCCGCCTCGAAGGCACGGATGAACTCCCGGCCGATGGCCTTGCGCTTGGCCTCCGGGCCCGTCGGGTCGGGCAGCGACGAGAGGGTGTCGAGGAACCGGCGCCGGGCGTCGACGGTGTGCAACCGGATGCCGGTCGCCTTCACGTAATCCTGTTCGACCTGCTCCCGCTCGCCCTCGCGCAAAAGCCCGTGGTCGACGAAAACGCAGGTGAGCTGCTCGCCCACGGCCCGCTGGACCAGCGCCGCGGCCACCGCCGAGTCCACCCCGCCCGATAGCCCGGCGATGACGGTGTGGCTGCCCACCAGGTCGGCTATCGACTTCACCGACTCGTCGATGATGCTGCCGGTGGTCCAGGTGGGAGTGATCCCGGCGCAGCGGTAGAGAAAGTTTTCGATGAGGCGCTGCCCGTTGTCGGTGTGCACGACCTCGGGGTGCCATTGCACGCCGTACAGGCGGCGGACCGGGTCCTCGAAGGCCGCGATGCGGGCGCCTTCAGTGGATGCCGTACAAACAAAGCCGGCGGGCAACTCGACGGCGGCGTCCCGGTGCGACATCCACACCGATTGGCGGGCGGGCAGGCCGGCCAGCAGCTCCGCGCCGGTGTCGAGGCCGGCCTCGGTCCGGCCGAACTCGCCCGTGGGGGTATGGCCCACCACTCCGCCCAGCGCTTGCGCCATGGCCTGCAGGCCGTAGCAAATGCCCAGGACCGGTACCCCCGCTGCGAACAGCGAAGGGTCCGCCTTAGGTGCACCCGGGGCGTAGACGCTCTCGGGACCGCCCGACAACACCAAGGCGCGGGGCCGGCGAGCGACGAGCTCGGCCACCGGGGTGGTGTGGGGGATGATCTCGCTGTAAACCCGGGCCTCCCGCACCCGCCGGGCGATGAGCTGGGCGTACTGCGCCCCGTAATCGACGACCAACACCGGGCCCGGCCCTTCGGGGCTCATCCGGACAGCGTACACGGCGCAACGTCGGGGCCCGGCCCCGCCGGGCTAGGACAAACAGGCCCTTTCCTCGCCGCTGTAGACCTTGAACCTGTCGTCGCGCAGGAACCCGACCAGGGTGAGCCCGAACTCTCGGGCCAGGTCCACGGCGAGGCTGCTGGGCGCCGAGACCGAACACAGCGCCGACGCCCCCGCCCCCAGAGCCTTCTGCACCAGCTCGAAACTCGAGCGGCCGCTGACGACCAGCACCTGCCCGGCCAGCGGCAACCGCCCCTCCATGAACGCCCAGCCGACCAGCTTGTCCAGAGCGTTGTGGCGCCCTATGTCCTCCCGAAGGGCGAGCAGTTCCCCGGCGACGGTGAACAGACCGGCGGCGTGCAATCCTCCCGTCGTCTCGAACAGCCTCTGCGCCCGGCGCAACTTCGCCGGCAGGGAACGCAGCATGTCGGCTGGGAACGGCGGCCCGTCCGGGACCCCCTGGTAACCGCGCCGGCGCAACGCCTCCAGCGTCGCCTTGCCACAGACCCCGCAGGCGCTCGTGATCGAGAAGTGCCTCTTGAGCGGGGCCAGGTCGGCGGGGGCCACGCCGGCCAGTTCGACATTGACGATGTTGTAGCGCTGGTGCTCGTCGACGCCCCGTTCTAGGCAGTAGCTGACCCGCCGCAGCTGGTCCCGGGTGCGCAAGATGCCCTCGCTGAACATGAACCCGACGGCAAGTTCGAAATCGGCCCCCGGGGTGCGCATGGTGACAGCCACCGGGTGGCGGGCGCCGTCGGTCAGCAGACGGATTTCGAGAGGCTCCTCGGTGGCCAGGGAATCCTCGTCGCGGTGAGCCTGGCCGGCCTGGACTTCCCAGGCCCAGACCCGCGCCATGGGCCCTGGCCGGGCCGGGGCCACCGGTCAGTCCCCCGTACCGGCTGCGGTTGTGCCGACCTCGACCCGCACCACGGCCGTGTAGTCGGGGATGCCCGATTGACCGTCGCGACGGGCCCGGTCCAAGAGCGCCTCTCCTTCCGGCCAGTGCACCTGGAGCGTCCCCCGGGTCACGGGAGCGATCCGGCCCGGCCGGCCATTTCGCCGCTGTCGCTGCGCAGGACCAGGGGCGTCCCCTCCCCCGCCCCCAGGGCGATGGCGTCGTCGCCGTTGATCAGCACCGAGTCCCGGTCGGCGCCGGTATGACCGTCCCGGTCCCCCTGGACCATGCTGTTGAACTGGCGGCCGCGCCGGGTGCTGACCATAAAGGCGCCTTCGGGGACATGGCGCTCGGGCAGGGGGACGGCGCTGAAACGCGCCTTGCCGTCGGCGGTGGGGAACTTCCAGCCTGCGCACAGCATCGGCCCGCCGTACTGGAATTGGTCACCTTCGGTCTCGAGCGTGCGCAGGAGGGCGTAGTCGGGTACGAGGCGGGAGATCTCTTCCCTAATCTCGGGCGTGCCGGAAAACTGGACCAGGGGCGCCACCTCGGGCCGGGCTCTTCGGACCAGATCGGTGAACACCTCCCATTCCGGGCGTGCCTGTTCGATCCGGGGGCCGAGGATCTCGGGGCTGAAGATGACACGACGCTCGGTCGAGGTTTCGGTCACGCCTCCTCGCATCTCGTAGCGGGTCTGGGCGGGCAGGAGCACGACGGTGTCAGCCGGCTCGACCAGCATCTGGGCCGACAGGACGATGTCCAGGTGGACGCGCAAGGGGACACGGGCCAGGGCCTGGCGCACATAAGCCGGGGCCGGGAGCACCTCGGTGAAGTTGCCGCCCGATGTGACGAGCACGTCCAGGCGGCCCTGGTGGGCGGCGTCGACCATTTCCGGCGCGCTGAGCCCGGGAACAGCCGAGACCTCGAAGCCCCACCGCCCGGACAATTGGCGGGCCGTCTCGGCCGTGATGGGCAACCCGCCCGGGAACGATGTGGCGTAGGCGCCCATTTCGGCGCCGCCCTGGACACCGGAATGGCCCCTGATAGGCATCAAACCGCATTTCTCCCGGCCCACGAACCCTCGGGCGAGGCCGATATTGACTACGGCGCGAACGGCCTGCTCACCAAAGCTGTGCTGGGTCACCCCCATGCTCCAAACGATTACGGCCGTCGGGGCATGGGCCAGCATGCGGGCAAACTCCAGCATCTCGTGGCGCGTCGTACCCGAGCCGGTCTCGAGCGCCTCCCAGCTCTGGCCGGCAAGTTGGCCCGAGGTTTCGGCAAAACCGGTAGTGAAACCATCGACGAAAGCCGTGTCCACCCATCCCCGTTCGATGAGGTACTTGAGCGCGCCATTTAGGAAGGCGATATCGCCACCGACGCTCACCTGGAAGAAACGGTCCGTCATCTTGGTCCCGAAGACGGCGCTCTCCATGTTCGACGGCACCCAGTAACGCTCCATGGCCGGCTCGCGGTAGGTGTTGACCACCGCCACCCTGGTGCCGGTTTTACGGGCGTGGTAGAGGTACTTCATCATTACCGGCTGGTTTTGGGCCACGTTGGAGCCGATGAAGACGACGAGGTCGGTGCCGATCAGGTCGGTATACGAACAGGTGGTGGCGGCCACGCCGATAGCGTCTTTCAAGGCCGCCGTGCTCGGTGAATGGCAGAGCCGGGCGGCGCTGTCTATCGAGTTCGTGCCCAGGGCGCGGACGGCCTTTTGGGCCACGTAATAGTTCTCGTTGGGCTGGCCCCGGCTCGTCATGTAGACCGCCAGGCGTTCGGCCGTGGTCGCCCGCACTCGTGCGGCCACGAGGTCGAGCGCCTCGTCCCATTGGACGGGGGTGAACCCGGCCTCGCCCCGGCGGCGCACCATGGGGTAGGGCAGGCGTCCCAGGTTATGGAGCTCGGTGCTCCTCTTTGCCTTCAGGTGGCCCACATCACGCAGCACGGCGCCGTCCAGGGCCGGCGCCGTGTTCAGGCGCAGTAGGCGGAGGCGGACATTGCATAAATGGACCTGGTCGAGGGTCCAGTCGCGCATCCCGGCCGTACCCAGGGCGCAACCGTCGCAGACACCGTGGTTGAGGATGCGCCAGGCGTAACCCAGGCTGTCCTTGTTGTCGCCGATGGCGTCGATGATCGAGCGGTAATTGTTGGGCTTTTTCTCGCCCGCCCCGAACGGCTTCATCGACACCCATAACGAGGGGTCGAACAACTTCTCCTTGGCTCGCTTAGGTGACATTGCCCGTCCGCGGTTCCCCTGCCGGTGAGGCCATAGACCGCAGATGCTACCGGCGCCGGCGCCCGAAACCGGGCCGGGCGCCGGCGCCCGAAACCGGGCCCGGCGCCGCCTGCGCATGCCGCCGGGCCCTAGCTGGCTGGCTCCAGGGCGGCTCCGGCGCCCCGCCCCGCCTCGCTCTCCAGGTCCAGGAGGGGCCGGTTTTCGAGGGGCAGGGCCGACGGGGCCGGAAGGGCCCGGCGCCGTGGGATCGACAAGGCGGCGGCGACGGCCAGGCCGACCACGCCGGCACCGACGACCACCGCCGGGCCCAGCCCATTAGTAAAGGCTTTACCGCTGGCGTAGCTGCCGGTGGCCGAGAAAATAGACGCCAGTACGGCGATGCCGAAGACACCTCCCAGCTCGCGGATGGCATTGTTGACGCCGGAGGCGATCCCCTCTTCGGACCGGCTGACGGTCCCCAGGACGGTGCTCGCCATGGGCGCAAAGAACAGCGCCATCCCGACGCCGTTGAGGACGAAAGCGGGGACCAGGTCGCGGTACGCGACCGTCGGGGAAGTCACGGCCGCCAACCAGGCCAGGCCGAGCGCCTGTATGGCCAGACCGGCGACCAGGACGGGCCGGCCACCCAGGCGTTGGGTGAGCAATCCACCGAGTGGAGCCACCAGCATCGGCATGGCCGTCCACGGAAGGGTCCTGATCCCGGCCTCCAAGGGAGAGTAGTGCTGCACGATCTGGAGGAACTGGGCCAGCAGGAAGATGGAACCGAACATGCCGAAGGACATAAAGAAGGAAGCCAGGTTCGAGGCCGTGAACCCACGGCTGCGGAACAGGCGCAGAGGCAACATGGGCGCCGGAGACCGCCGCTCGTAGGCGGCGAAGCCGGCCAGGAGCAGGGCGCCCGCCGCCAGCGGGCCGAACACCTCGGCCGACCCCCAGCTCACGCTGGTGCTGCGCACGAGGGCGAAGACTACGGCCAGCAGCCCGGCGCTGGCCAGGACCAGCCCGGCCGGGTCCAGACGCCGGGTGGGGCCCCGGCTCTCGTCGAGGCGGGCGTAGGCGAGGGGCAGGAGGACCAGGCCTATCGGGACGTTGACCCAGAAAATCCACTGCCACGAGGCGCCCTGGACTATGGCCCCGCCGACCAGTGGCCCGGTGGCTACGGCCAAACCTCCGATGGCACCCCAGGCGCCCAGGGCCAGGGCCCGGCGTTCGGGAGACACCGCCCCGGCCAGCAGGGTGAGGGTGAGCGGGGTCACGATGGCGGCACCAACGCCCTGCGCCGCCCTGGCCATCACCAGGACGCCGATGTTGGGGGCGAGAGCGGCCAGGGCCGAACCGACGGTGAAGGTGGCCAGGCCGGTCACGAACAGCCGGCGCCGGCCGAAGCGCTCGCCCAGGCTGGCCCCGGTCAGCAGCAGGGCGGCGAAGGTGAGGGTGTAGGCGCTCACCGTCCATTCCAGGCCACCGAGGGTTGCGTGCAGGTGCGCCCGGATATTGGGCAGGGCCATGGTGACGACGAGGTTGTCGAGCGAAGTCATGAAAAGGGCGGTCGAAGTTATGGCAAACGTCCATCCCGGGCGCTTTCCTCTTGGCGTGGTCGAGGGCATGTGTTCTCCTTTCGAAATAACTATTGATTGATCAATTACTTCGGGGGACAAAAAAAGCCAATTGGCGCGGTTAGCGCGTCCTGACGGTGCCGCCGCCCCGGCCGGCAGAATGGTGCACCTTTTCCTCCAATTGCAATTGCCTCGCCCACGGCTCGTCCAGTTGGTCGAGCCCGAGCGCGGCGGTCACGTTGCAGAGCATCCCGTAGGCCAGCCACTGCCGGAGGTCGTCGCCATCCGCCCCGGAGATGGCGGCCGCCGTCTCCCACACCGTCCTCATCCCACGCTGGGCCACGAGGCGTATGTCCGGGTCACTGGCCGCCGCGGTATGGCTGTGCAATTGCACCAGCAGCGTGACGTGGTCCCGGATGAGGTGTTGGTACGCATTGCCCATGGCGGCCAGAGCGTCCTCGCCCGACAGGCCCTCGGCCGCTTTCTCAAAGGTGCGGACCGTCCGCCGGGAACATTCCTGGACGACGGCTATGAACAGCTCCTTCTTGGAACCGAAGAGACGGAAAATATACGGCTGGCTGATGCCCGCCCTCTTGGCGATGTCCTGGGTGCTCGTCCCCTCGTAACCGCCCTGGGCGAACGCAACGGCGGCGGCGCGCAGCACCTCGTCCCGGCGCTCCTCGGCGCTCAACCGTTGTTCGGCGCTCATCACGACCGATGTTAGTAACTGATCACTAACTTGTCAAGGCCAGCGAGAAAACGGTCCGGGGCTAACCACAGGCGGGCAGGGAGAGCCGCAGAAGGAGCCTGATCGGCAGCTTGTAGCCTTAAGACGATGCCGGGCATGAGCAAGGTCCACTTCAGCCTGCACACGGCCTTCACCGCATGGCAGTGGAGCCCGTTCTCGGTGTGCGTGCCCGTGGCACTCGTGTTCATCGGGTACTGCTACCTGAGAGGCGATTGGCGGCTGGCGACGAGGGGACGGCGCTGGCCGGCGCACCGGACCGCATCCTTCCTGGCCGGTCTGGTGGCCGTCGACCTGGCGCTGCAGTCGCCCGTCGCCACCTTCACGGCGTCGTACTTCGAGGCTCATGTGACCCAGCACCTTCTGTTGATGGTCGTGGCCCCCCCCTTGCTGGCCCTGGGAGCGCCCTCCACGCTGTTGCTGCAAACGGCCAACCGGGCCAACAAGAAGAGATGGCTGGCGGTGCTCCGGTCGCGGCCCTTCGCCATCGCCACCCACCCGGTAGCGGTCTGGTTCTTCTACTTCGGGGCCATGTTCGCGTTCTTCTTGAGCCCGCTGCTCAACTTCGCCATGGAGCACATGGCGCTCATGGACGCTATAAACCTGGCCTTCCTGCTGGGAGGGACCTTCTACTGGTGGCCCATGGTGGGCCTCGACCCCATCGTGCACTGGAAGATGGGGTACGGCGCCAAGCTGGCCAACCTGGCCCTCGGTGTCCCTTTCGAAGCGTTCCTGGGCATAGCCATCATGTCGCAGCGGGCCCCATCGCCTCGATGTACACGGTGTCGAGCACCCACGCCGGCGGCGCTCTGCTGTGGGCGGCCACCGAAGTGGCCACGTTCGCCGGCATGGTGCCCATCGTCTTGCAGTGGGTGCGGGCCGACGACCGGGCGGGCCGCAGAGCCGACGACCAGGCGACGCGGAGGCGGTCGGCGCCGTCCCGGCCCGGCCCCTGCGCGATGTGCCCCTACGCGATGTGCCCCTGCGCGATGTGGCCCTGCGCGATGTGCCCCTGCGCGATGTGGCCCTCGGCGATGTGGCCCGGCGCGATGTGGCCCTCGCCGCCGAGCCCCGGCCCACCACCTCACTGCTGGGCGAAAGCGCCCGGCTGCTCTTCCAGCCCGGGAACTCGAGTTGGGAGGCCATGTGGAGGGCCAAGGCCGGTTTCGTGCCCTCGTCCCGGCCCGAAGCCCGCGCCGGGGACCAGGACGGGGAGCCTGCCAGCAACGCCTGAGGTACGTCGCCCACGGCGGCCCGTTGGGAGGCGAGGCGGTAGGGCCCGAAGCCGGCGGTGGCCTCAGGGGGTCAGCAGGTCCAGGTCGAGGACCCAGACTTCCACCTGCTCGCCGGCCGCCACCCCCTCGCCATCGGGCAGGAACGCCAGCGCGTTGGCCGCCGCCAGGGCGCGCAACTGGTGGGAGCCCTGGCCCCCGGACGGGCGGGCCTCGAGGCCCCCGGGCACCGCCGTCACCGTCACCCGGACGATGTGCAGCCGGCCGTCCGGCTGCCGGCGCATATCGGAGGCGGCCACGGCGGCCAGACGGGGCCGCTCCAGGCGGCGGTGGCCCGCCATCAGGCGCAGGGCCGGCCGGGCGAACATCTCGTAGGAAACCAGGGCCGAGACGGGGTTGCCCGGGAGCCCGAAAACGGGCACCGACCGCGGGGGGACGGTGGCAAACGCGAACGGTTTACCCGGTCTTACCGCCACCTGCCACCAGCGGGCCTGCCGGCCCCCCAGTTCCTCCAGGACGACCTTGACGAAGTCGCGGTCACCGACGCTCACGCCGCCACTGGTGAGAACGGCATCGCAGGTCCGCGCCCCCTGGCCGAGGGCATGGGCGAGGACACCTGGTTCGTCGCCGGCCCAGCCGAGGTCGACGGGCTGGAAACCGTCGGTCTGCAACCGGGCCAGCAAACCGGGCCGGTTGCTGTCCCTGATCTTGCCCGGTGCCAATGGGCCTGTCCCGACCACCAGTTCGTCGCCCGTGGAGACCACGCCGACCCGAGGCCGCGGGAAAACGCGCACATCGGCGATGCCCAAGCTGGCCAGCACGCCGATATGCGCGGGGCCTAGGCTCTCTCCGGCCGCAAAGACCTGCTCCCCGGCGGCGATGTCCTCGCCGGGAAGACGCACGTTGGTGCCCGGACCGACGGCCTCTTCGATCAAGACCCACCCGTCCTGCGCCCGGGTGTGCTCGACCATGCAGACGGCGTCGGCACCCTCGGGCAAGGCGGCACCGGTCATGATCCGCACCGCCTCGCCATCCCCCACCGCCACCGCCCGCGGGTCATCGCCCGCCATGAGCTGACCGACCACCCGTAGCCGGGCCGGCCCGGCGGCGACATCGGCCGCCCGGAGGGCATAGCCGTCCATGGAAGAGTTGGCGAAGGAAGGGACGGCCTCGCTCGAACTGATGGCGCCGGCGGTAACCAGCCCGAGCGCGTCACCCAAAGGGACCTCGACGGCGTCCAACGGCCGGCAGCTGGAGAGCACGGAGCTGCGAGCCGCTTCCACCGAGACCAGGCCGCTCATGGTCGGTGGCACCTGGGCGGGGCAAGAACCGTCGGTCGGCGCACCATCGTCATGGTACAGACGGCACCGACGGCTCGCTCAGCCCGACAAACCTCACCGCCCCGTTAGCGGGTGAGATATGGTCGGGACAGTCGCAAGGAGCGCCAGTTGCGGTTGCTTTTGCCCGAAGCCTCTGAGCGGGTCAACCTGTTCGAGCTCTACTCCCGGGACGTACACGTGCCGGCCGACCGGCCCTTCGTACGCGTGAACATGGTCTCGACCCTCGACGGCGCCGTCGCCTTTTCCGGGCGAGCCGGCAGCCTCGGCGGGCCCGGGGACAAGCTGCTGTTCTCGGTCCTACGGTCGCTGGCCGATGTCGTCCTGGTCGGGGCGGGCACCGCACGCGTCGAGCGCTACGGGCCCCCGAAGATACCGGTCGAAGCACAGGAGATCCGGCGCCAGCGCGGCCAGGACGCCCTGCCCACGATGGCCGTGGTGACACGCTCGGGCGCGCTGGACTGGGGCTCGCGGCTCTTCGCCGGCGAGGGCCGCAGGCCCATAGTCATAACGGCCGAGGAAACCCGCTCGGAGGCATTGGCGGGTGCCGCCGGCGTGGCCGACGTGCTCACGGTGGGCACGGGCGCCGTCGACCTGCGGGCCGCGCTGAAAGCTTTGGAGCAAAGAGGCCTCCATCACGTCCTGTGCGAGGGAGGGCCGACCTTGAACACCGGGTTGGCGGCCGCGCAACTGGTAGACGAGCTGTGCCTGACGCTGTCGCCCAAACTGGCCGGGTGGGTCGGCGGGGGCCTGGCCGGAGGCTGGCTGAGCGGCAGCGGCCCATGGCCCTCCTCCGCCGGTCCGTCCCCGGGGGGGCCCTTCGAGGTGGGCAACCCGTTCGGGGTAGTACCGGGCCGGCCCGTCAGGGCCAACCCCTGGCTCAGCTGCTCGAATTGGACCTGGCCCACGTGGTCGAAGAGGACAGCTTCCTGTTCCTGCGGCTACGAGCCCGCTACAGCGGAGGGCCGGCGCCCAGCTGATCGCCGGCCTGCGCCGACCCCGGGGCCCCCGGCATGTCGGCCGCCTGCGGGGGCTGGGGAGGCATCAGGCGGAACGCGGCTCGGTCCATCTCCCGGCCATCGACCCGCACACTGAAATAGTACGGACCAAGTTCGGGCAGGCCCAGACCGAACATGGGTATGGCCATGGGCATGCTCCATTCGTCGCCCGGCAGCATCTGAGGTGAGCGGGGAGCGACGAAGTAGGCGATGAACATGCCCCGGTCGGCCGGGTCGTTGCCATCGGGCAGCTCGTCCGCCAGCGGGACGCGCGTCTCATTGCGAGCCGTCACGTGCACAAGCTCGATGGTCATCTTGTGCTGGGCATCGGTGTCTCCGAGGTTGATCAGGCCCAAGATGGCGAGGCTGACGTTTACCCGGTAGGGCTGTTCGGGAGTGGCGCTGGCCAGGAGGGCCAAACCGGCGCCGGATACGAACAGCTTCCCCCCGCTTACCTCGGCAAAGTCGCACAACAAAAGCTTGGCATCCATGACGAAGAAGCTATGTGGCCATGGGCCCGTCCGCCAACCGGCCCCAACCGGTACGGTGGTCACAGCTCCGACAGGCCGGATGACGTGCAGCAAGCGGACAGGGTCTGGGGCACGGAGCGGCCGGCCCGCTAGCCTGGTCCGCAGAGGTGAACCGGCTCCTTGACTTGGCCGTTGCGTTGGGTAGGGACGCTGAATGGAAGATCTGCTAACCAGGCCAGCCCCAGCCCCGGAGGGCGACTTCTCGGCTTTAGCCGCGGGGCTCCGCCTACCGGGCTCCGGTCGACCTACCGCCGGTACGACCGTTTCGGCTGCCCGCGACCCGGCCCGTCGCGAGAGGCAGCGTCGCCTCGACCGGCTCGTAGCCCGGCGCCACTTCGACGCCCTTTTCCTGGTGACGGTGGCCGCCTTGGCCCTGGTCCTGCACGGTCGGACACTGTGGACGAGCTACTGGGGCGACGAGGCCATCGCCGTCGGGATCGCCGCTCATCCACTGAGCTCCCTGCCCCATTACTTGGTTGACGACGGTTCCCCTCCCCTTTACTACGTCGCTCTCCACTACTGGATGAGGTTGTTCGGGCAGTCCGAAGTGGCGACCCACACCCTGTCGCTGATGCCCGGCCTTCTCGCCATACCGGCGGCCTGGTGGTCGGCGGGACGGCTGTTCGGCCGCTGGGCGGCCCGGGTGGCGGCCGGCCTGGTGGCCGTGTGCGCCTACTTGGCGTACTACAGCACCGAGACCCGGATGTACTCCTGGCTGGTCCTGGTGGCCCTGCTGGCCATTACCTGTTTCGTCCTCGCCTACCGGGGTGCCGGGCGGCGCTACTGGGTGGCGACCACTCTGCTCATGGCCGCCGTGCTCTACCTCCAGTACTACGGCCTGTACTTACTGGCGGCTACTGTGATCGTCGGCTCGACCGTCGCCGCCCGCCGGCGGGCGTGGTCCCAGTTGCGGGCGACGTGGCTCTACGGCGCCGCCTGCGCCGTCCTTTTCGCTCCCTGGGCGGCGCAGTTCCTGTACCAGCTCCGCAATACCGGGGCCCCGTGGGCACCGCACCCGGCCGTGCTCGACTTTTTCGGGGACTCGTTCAACGCTCTGGCCTCGGCGGCGTGGGCCGCCGTCGTCGTCGCTCTGGTCGTCGCCGTCCTCAGCCGCCGGCGCCCTCAGCCCGCCGGCGCCCTTGAAGGTGCCCGGAGCCCCCGCCCTCGGCCCGGGTGCCTCGCCGCTGGCGCTGTTCACGGCGGTACCGCTGGTCACCCTGCTTCTCGCCTGGCTGGTGGGCCAGTTCGTCAACTCCTGGGACCCTCGCTACCTCGGTATCGCCGTGGTGCCGGCACTGGTGCCCCTGGCCGGAGGGCTGGCGCGGGCGCCCGGACGCACGTGGGTCGCCGTACTGGCGGTGCTGGCCCTGGCCGGCACCAGCGTCCCGGTACTGGTGGACAAGACCATCACCGTCGACACCTCCAAGAGCGACGTCGCCTACCTGATGTCGGAGCTCGCCTCTCTGCTTCAACCGGGGGCGCTGGTGATATCGCCCGAAGTTACGGACACGCCGGTCATAGCGGCCGACCTCGGGGGCAGGTACCAGTACGCCACCCCGTTCGGCCTGATGGCAGACCCGATGGTCGTCAACTGGTCCGACCTGGCGGCCCGCTTGCAGCACACCAACGCCGCCTGGAACCTAGGCCTCTTGCTCAGTGCCCTGCCCGTGGGCGGCCAGGTGCTGGTGGTGAACCCGACAACCTGGGGGGGCGGGGAGACGCCCAGGACCTACGCCGGGCCCGTGGAAGAAGAGGCCATCGCCGCTACCAATGCCGTGCTCGACGACCCTCAGCTGCGGTCGGTGGAGACGCTCGGAGTGCCGCGCTACTCCAACTCGCTTTACCCGATGAACGCCACGCTGTTCGTGAAAATCCTCCCGTCGAGCAGCAGTTCTCCGGGCGGGGAGAGTGGGTCGACGTCGGGACCCTGACGCCTCACATCGGGGCGCGCCGGCGCTCTTTCGATAGCGACGCGCGCTTCGCTCGACCACCAGGCGCAACATGGCAATGGCCAAAAGGTCCGTCCGGCTACGAAGCCCTGGTCAGGGGCATAACCAACCGGGGTTCTTACTTGATCACATTGGCGGAGAGGGAGGGATTTGAACCCTCGGACGAGTTTTAGCTCGTCAACTCATTAGCAGTGAGCCCGATTCGGCCGCTCTCGCACCTCTCCACGTGTCCTGACCCGTCATCAGCGTAGCCGAGCGGAGTGGCCGGCTAAGCCTATGCCAATATGACGGATCCGTCTACGCGACCGCCCGCCGCTCGAGCCGGTTACAGCCAAGGCGAGGCCCTGCCCTGCACGGCCAGGACCGTGCCCGGCAACTGCGACCGCACGCGCATGACCACGTCCGCCGGGCCTTCACCCGGGCGCGGGCGCAGATGGGCGGGGACGGTCCGGTCGAGCAAGCGCTGGCCGAGCGGCGACCCACCGGCCAGGACCTCGAGGGCGGTGCGCTGCAGGGAATGCTGCAGTTCGTCGACCGGGATGGGCCCTTTCGGTCCCACAGGCCGGCCAGTTACTCGCGGCCCTCACCACTCTCGGCGTAGGGGTCGCCTTCGAAGTCCAAGTAGACGTCCCCCGCGCTGGGTGTGGGCAGCCGGAGCAGGCCGGGGCCGGGAGCCGGGGCGAGGAGCTCATAGTGCGGGGCCTTCGTTTGCGCTCGAGGACCTGCCAGGCGGCCTGAGCCTGGAGGCGGACGCGGCTTGGTGAGGCGATGGTGAGCGGGAGCTGCTCAGGGTCGCTGGCAGCCAGTTGAGCCACCGTGCCGGCCCCGGCCTGCTCCAGGGCGTGGCGGTGGTCGCCCCGCATGAACGCCACCAGGGACAGGTGGTCTTCACGACGCCACTGCGCCTGGCACCGAGCGGACCAGCGGCACTGGCCGCAGTGGCTCACCGGTTCGGGACGCGTCGGCACCGGGTGCTCGATGGCGGCCCGGAGCTGGCGAATGGCGCGCCCGGCGTAAGCGGCGGCGTCGGCGTAGCGAAAACGCCTTTCCTGCCCATCACCGGTGACAACCGTGAGCCACTCCGGAGGTCGGCCCTGCAGGCGCTGCAGGTGCCGGCCGCAGTCGGCCATCTGCAGCAGGGCGGCGACCTTCATCTTGCGGGCGAGCTTGGTGTCGGCCACGTCGTAAGAGTGAGCGCCCAGCAGGCTCCGACGCTCCACCCGGAGCAAGAAATCGGCGCTGCCCCGGTGCCCGTGGTCCAAGAACGTCGCCTGGTAGACCACGTCGGCGCCGGTGCCCAGTGCATCGTCGGTGAGCTGGACGCGGGCGTTCAGGCCGGCGTTCTGTGGTATCTCGACGACGGTGAAACCTAGGTCCCAGAGCCTCGCCAGGTAAGCCTTCTCGTGCTCCAGGCCGAGCCTGAAGATGAGCTCCAGAACTTCATCTTCCTGCGCAGGCGGACCAAGCTCGCCTCGCAGCACCTGAAGGTCGAGCGTCGTGAGGTGCCCGCAGGCCAGGTGCTTGGTGAGATCCATGGGGCTCAGCACCAAACCCGCGTCGTCTTCGTACACCGTCAAACAGTCCCACACCCAACCCCGGTGGCGGTACCGGCTTTAGCCCCCTTTCTCGACAATGGCGGTGGCCCAGAGGAAGCCGGCCACGGCCTCCTTGGCATTGCTGACTCTGGGCGCCCTGATATAAGCGTCGTAGTTCTGCTGCACGCACAGGCCATCACACGCGCTGTGCACGTCTACCAGCCCGCTGTCGTCTGTCGTGGCGTTGTCGACAATGCATTGATAGCCACGCAGCACCGCCGGCGCGTATTCGGCCTCTTTCAGCAGACCAATCTCGATGCCCCGGGCCAGCGAATAGGTGAACATGGCGGTCCCGGAGGTGTCGATCCAGTTGTCGGGCCGGTCACCCTTGTCCACTATCTGGAACCAACCGCCGGTGGCAGGGTCCTGGGAGCGCTTTAGCCCATCGGCCAGGCGGACAAAGATGTCGACCACTTCGGCGCGTCCCTGGTGGCTTGCCGGTAGGACCGCCAGCGTCTCAGCAAGGACCAGTGCGTACCAACCCAAGCCCTCGCTCCAGACCTCGCTCGACAGCCCTGTTACCGGGTCGGCCCAGCGCTCGACGTTGCCCGGCCAGACCCTCGGTAGCTCGGGCTGCGCGGCCCACGCGTGCAGGTACAGGTCACTTTCGCCTTTAAGGCCGTGCGAAGCAAAGACGGTAATTTGCCGTACCGCTTCGTCGAAACAGTACTCGGCGTCGCCGATAGACGCCCCATAGCGGATGAGGCACATCTGGCCCATGAACACGCCGTCGATCCACATCTCGCCGGTCAGCCGTTTCCCGTGCCAGAACCCGCCGTCGGCGTTGCGCGGGTAGTCGTCAAAGGCATGGCGAACCGTATTCGCGGCCCGGCGGTACCGCTCCTCGCCGGTGTGCTCGTAGAGCGCCGCGATCACGTTGCCGGGCATAATGTTGTCCAGCGAATCGAGCGCTACGCCGATGAGGTTGCCCTGCTCGTCCACGAATGGGTCGAGTTCGCGTTTGATGAAATCGAGGTACCGGCGGTCTCCCGTGGTCCGCCAGAGCATCTCGAAGCCGAGCAGCGTGTACGCCTTCCAGTACGACCAGGGGGCGAGCACGTCCCCTGGAGCACCGGGGTTCCGCTTCATGATGGTCTCGGCAACGGCGACGGACCATGACACCGGAGGCACATCTACTCCTTCCTAATCCTTTGCCCATGACTTCGAGGCTCGCGGTCACGATATCGCCGCCGGCCACGAGCCCGGCACGCAGCGCCGGTGGCCGAGGTCAGAGCCTCTGGACGGTGAGGCCGCCGTCAACCCGAATGACCTGGCCCGTGGCATAAGGCACCTCGCCTCGTACTAGCGCGGCCACAGCCCGGCCAACGTCGTCGGGTGTACCCCATCTCCTCTGGATGGTAAGGCCGTTCTTGAGCATCTCAGAATACCTCCGGGCCACGGGCTCGGTCATGTCCGTGCGGATTACCCCGGGCCGGATTTCGTAAACCGGGATGTCGAACTCGCCCAACCTAGTAGCCCACAGTTTTGTCGCCATACTGAGCGCGGCTTTGGACAAGCAGTACTCGCCCCGGTTGGTCGATACGACCGAGGCCGACATCGATGAGATGTTGACAATGCAGCCACTCCACGAAGGATTTATGGATCGTTGCTCGATCATCCACGAGGCGCAGGCTTGAGTAAGGAAATACGGGCCTTTCAGATTGGTCCGCATCACTTCGTCGTAGCTCTCCTCGGTCGCCTGGAGGAGGTCCACCCGCTGGCGAGGAGCGACCCCGGCGTTATTGACCAGGACGTCGAGGCGCCCGAACTCCGAACGCACCGCGCCGACGAGGCGGCGCCGGGCGTCGCTGTCGGCGACGTCGGCGACGACGTAGGAGACCTGGGCGCCTGATAATCGCAGCTCGTCGACCTGGGCGCGGACCTCGTCGGCGGGCCGCCTCCCACATATGACGAGGTCGAACGGGCACGTCGCCAACCGTCGCGCTATACCCAAACCGATGCCCCGGGCTCCCCCGGTCACCAGGGCCACGCTCACCCCAGCTCACCCCCGGCGAAGAACGTGGGATAGGGCCCGTCCCCGGCCAGCCTCCCGATGAGCAAAGCCAGCTCCCGCCCGTGATAGTCACCCCACATGCTCGACTCCCCGCACGGCACCGACTGGCCGGCAGGGGGCCGGTCCCAACCCTGGGGCCGGTGGTACACGCTGTGAAGAATCAAGCCCTGGTGCTCGGGGTTTTCGCTCAGGTACGGGGGCCGGAACAGAGCGGAGGCCACAGTGAGGCCGGCACTCAGGTAGCGCCGGTCGCCCATGAAGGTGCCCAAGCGCAAGAGCCCCTGGGCGGCAATGGCGGCGGCAGAACTGTCAACGGGTTCGTACGGGTTGTAGGGGTCGGCTTGTACCGCCCGCCAGTCACCCAGGAGAGCTAGACCGGGAGCTCCGGTGTCCCAATAAGGCACACCGTCCCGCCCGGTGGCTTCGTCGATGTAGAAGTCGCAGGTAGCGCGGGCCCCTCCAGCAGGACCGCCGTCACCTCGTCGTCACCCACGGCTCTCAGGAACTCGAGCTGTTCGGCAAAGCCGCACATAGCCCAGGCCAGTCCCCGCGTCCAAGTGGAGAACGGCGAGTAGCCCTGCTGCGTGCTCGGGCAGCGGTAGCTGCCGTCAGCCACGTTGAACAGCCCTTCATGTGCCACCCGCCCCCGGACGTCGTAAATATCCCGCCCCTTTCCGTAATAGACGCAGAAACGTGCCGTCGTGACGGCGTGCGTTTTGAGCCGCTCGAGCAGGGAGACCTCGCGCTCGGCTTCATCGCGCAGGACCTGGCCAAGCAGGTGGGCAAGCGCCAGTGACCGCAGTGAGCGGACAGTATCGACGAAAAGCGAGTGGGCCCCGTTGAAAGAGTAAATAAAGCCCAGCCCCCCACTGACATCGGTCCAGCGCCTGGCCTGCACGGCCCCGCTCACCTTAAGGGCCATTTCGTACCGGCGCAGCTCGGTGGCGTCCTTCGGCGTTCGCCCTTCCCTCATGAGGCGCCACAGGTTGCCAAACGTGCTGACAATGTTGAAGCCGTGGTCGTGCACGCCAAAGTTCGTCAGGTACGGCGTTATATGTTCCACCGTGGCTTCCTGGCCCAACCGCAGGCAAGCATCATCACCGGTGGCGTCGAACTGCAATATCGCCGATCCATAGTGAAAACCCCGTGTCCAATCGGTCCAGGGCCGGCTGGCGTACCTACCACCGACCGTGCACACCGGCGAGCTGTGCTCACCGTATGTGGCGACGATCGACCTGATCTTCTGAGCCGAGAGGTCCCAGAAGTGAGCCAGTTGAGGGACCAGGTCCGAGGGGCGAAGGTCCGGGTCGACCTCCATGGCCTCAACCTCCCCCGAACGCACTGGCCCACGACGGGCCGCTACTCATCGTAACGCCACATGCTTCGAGGTACCGTTCGGCGACCAGTCGCAAGGTCTGGGTTGGTTCGAGAGCCCAGACGTCCGGATTGAATATCTCGACCTCGATCGGGCCCCGGTAGCCGGTGGCATCCACCGCGGCACAAAAGGCCCGCAGGTCGATCGTCCCGTCGCCGAGCATCCCCCGGCCGTTGAGCGGATCCGGGGGGAGCGATCCAGTCCGCCAGTTGCACGCCGAGGACCCGGTCACCGGCCGCGGCCAGACCGGCCTCAATTTCGGGCTCCCACCACAGGTGGTAGCTATCGATCATCACGCCTACGCCACCGGCAGGCGTCGACGCGGCCAACCCGAGCGCCTGGGCCAAGGTCACCACCACTGAGCGGTCGCCACAATAAACGGGGTGCATCGGCTCTATGGCTAGGGGAACATCGGCCGTCACGGCGTATTCAGCCAGCTCGGCAATGGCCTCGGCGACCTGTAGGCGACCGTCTTTGAGATCCTTGCTCGGGGCCGGGCCGCAAACGAGCACGAGCGTGGCGGCGCCAAGAGCGGCGGCCTCTTCGACAGCGCGGAAGTTGTCCTCCATCCGGGCGCGCCGGCCGGCGTCATCGGTGGCGCAGAACCATCCCCCACGACACAGCGACGAAATGTGCACGCCGGCGGCGCGGGCGACGCCGGCGAGGTGAGCGGGGCTCGACTCGCCAACGCGGTCGCGCCATAGCCCGACCGCGGCATAGCCCTCTCTGGCGCAACCCTCGATTGCTTCCTCGGCCGTCCAACGCGGGACGGTGGCCTGGTTGATGGCCAGCCTCTCGAGGCCCGCCCGGGCCGCGTTCATTCGGGGAGCTCCGGGATCTCGACCCACCTGCTCTCGGCATTAGAGAGCATGGCCAGCTCGGCTAACTGCACACCCCGGACCGAGTCCCTCAGGTCCCACGGGAAAGGCTCGTCCAAAACCACATGGCGGAGGAACAGTTCCCACTGTCGGCGAAAGGCATTTACGGAGGGGCGGCGGTCGGGGACTTCGAGCCACCCCGCCCGGGGATCGATCTCCTGGGGCACGTCCGGGTTCCAGACGAACACCGGCGTCGCCATCCCCGGCTGGACCCGGCACTGGCGAAGCCCGGCCGTGGCGCTCCCGTCGGCGCCGTCCACGTGGATGACCAGGAGGTCGTCCCGGTAAGGCCGCACGCACCACGACGCGCTGATCTGGGCCATGGCCTGCCCCGCCAACTCCACCAGCGCATAGGCACTGTCTTCAGCCGTGACCTCGTAGATGTTCCCGTGCTCGTCGGCTCGCCGCGTGACCTCGGTCCGGGCCCGGCACAGAACGGAACGCACACCGCCGAAAAGGTGGTCCAGCAGGTAGCGGAAGTGGCAGAACATGTCCAGCACGATCCCGCCCCCCTCCTCGGTACGGTAGTTCCACGAAGGACGCTGGCCCACACCGACCTCGTCGTCGAAAACCCAGTAGCCGAACTCGAGCCGTACGGACAACAACCGGCCGAGCGCCCCCGAAGCTATGACGTCGCTTAATTTCAACAAGCCGGGAAGGAAGAGCTTGTCCTGAACGGCACCGTTACGGACGCCGGCCTTCTCGGCCCGCCGGACGATCTCGAGGCCGCCCAAGCTGCTCGTGCTGATCGGCTTCTCGCAATAAACAGCCTTGCCGGCGTCGATGGCGAGGGCCAACGCCTCTTGCCTCTTCGCCGTGATCTGAGCGTCAAAATAAACCTGGTCCTCGGGGTCGGCCAGGCAGGCATCAAGGTCCGTGCTGAACCGCTCGATCCCGTGTGCATCCCCCAGCCTGCGCAGCCGGTCGAGGTCGCGCCCGACGAGGATGGGATCGGGCCAGATCAAGGTGCCCCCAGCCTCGAGACCACCCTCGGCCCGGATGGCGGCGATCGAACGGGCCAAATGCTGGTTCCTGCCCATGCGCCCCGTGACCCCGTTCATGATGATGCCGACGCGCTTAGTCGTCATGTACAGCCACCTCTCTGCTCAGTCCGGGCCCGCTCGGCTCGGTCGGGGACCGGTGCGACCCACCCCCCGGTCCTGGGACGCAGCCACCGCAGCAAACCGCTCGTAGTAAGCGTCGCCGGACACGATCGAACCCCTGGCTACCTCCTGGCCCGTCCCGGCGGCTTTATAAAGGCTGGTGATCAGGTCGTAAGTAGGCCGGATGTCGGCTACGGAAACCTGTACAGACGCCTTCCCGTCGAGGGCGTCAAGGAAATGGGCCAGTTGGAGAGCATGGCGGTCGACGGGGGGACCGGGGATAGGGCCCGAGACGCGGGCCGGACCCGCGTGCTGCTTGCCGGCGAGCGGTGTGAAGGTCCAGTCCCGGTCCTCATAAGAATAAAGGCAACGGAGTTCGACCGTCGCATTTTCGAAGTCAAAACGAAGGGCTGTCTCCTGGCGGGGCGACAGAGCGCTGTTGACAACGCTCACCATCGCCCCCGAAGCCAGCCTGACCACCGCCATCGACACATCTTCCACCTCGATGTCCCGGTCCAGAGTGCCCACCATGGCCACTACGCGGTCCCAGTCGCCGAACAGCCACAATACGAGGTCCATGAAATGTACGCCCAGACCGATGGTGGGCCCGCCCAGCTCGGTGGTCCACGCCCCCCGCCATTTGACGTCGTAGTACGCCTGGTCCCGGTGCCAGTTCGTTAGGCACTCGAAGGACAAGTGGGCGCCCCAAGGCCTGGGTACGGATAAGGGCCTTGAGCCTTTCGATGCGTTCGCCGAACCGCCATTGGGACACGCTCGAAGAACCGCGCTCTGGTGACGGCCTCCGCGGCCTCGATGGCGTCGAGGTCCGCCAATGATCCGCACACCGGCTTTTCGCACAACACCCAGGCTCCGGCGGACAGGCACGAAAGCGTCTGCGGCACATGCAGATAGGGCGGTGTGCACACGATCACCAGATCAGGCCGTGCCTCCTCCAACATCGTCTCCACATCCTCGTAGCGGCCGGGGATCCCGTGCTCGCCGGCGAAGGCGCTAAGACGTGACCGGTCGACCTCGACAACGGCGATAACCTCGGCTCGGTCCTCGATCAACTTCGCGGCCTGAACATGGCTCTGCGCGATACCGCCCGCACCAACGATGGCAAGCCGTCTTCGAGGACCCATGGTCATTCTCCGTCCCCCGGCCGAGGTTCCCTGGGAAAGCGTTTACTTAAAGCCAGGTGCCGCTCAGGCTACAGGCCCTTCCATCGGCTGTCAACAGCCGTTACGTAGGTGCCGCACCCCGGGCGACGTTGCGAAGGACGGCGTCTGGGGGTACGGTAAGCGCTTGTCGCCCGGTAGGTTCCTCCGAGGCCTCAACGGAGCAGAAACCATGCGAGGAGAAGACGGCACACCCACCATCATGGACGTGGCCCGCCTGGCGGGCGTGTCCCTGGCGACGGCCTCAAGGAGCCTGGCGGGCTCACGCCGAGTGGGTGAACAGTTGCGCCGGCGGGTCCTCGAGGCGGCCGCGGCCCTGGACTACTCGCCCAACCTCCATGCCCGGGCGCTGGCCAGCTCTGAGGACACGACCATCGCCGTTATCGTGCACGACTCCAGCGACCCTTACTTCATCGAAATCCTGCGCGGGATGCTGGACCGCGCCCAAGTGAGCGAGCGAATTGTAGTCGTTTGCGACACTCACCGCGACCCCGAGCGCGAGTTCAACTATGTCCGCCATTTCCGCCGCCAACGAGTCCAGGCCATACTGCTGGCGGGCAGCGGGTTCGAGGACCGTGACTTCGGGGCCAGGATGACGTCCGAGATCCGGGCCTTCGAACGTTACGGCGGCCGGGTGGCGCTGATCGGCCCGCACAACATACTCGGCGACATCGTGATGCCCGACAACGACGACGGCGCGTGTCAAATGGCCTCCGCGCTGGCCGGCCTCGGTCATCGCCGGATCGGGGTGATCTCCGGGCCACCGTCATTGACCTCGACACAGGACCGGCTCGCCGGCTTCCGCCGTGGGCTGAGCCGAGCAGGTATCTCCGCCTCCGACCGTTTGCTCCGTACCGGGGACTTCACCAGGGATAGCGGCGAGAGGGCGATGGACGACCTCCTCGACGGCGGGGCGGACATCACGGCCGTCTTCGCCCTCAACGACGTCATGGCCATCGGCGCCCTCCGCGCCCTGCGCCGGCGTGGCGTACGGGTGCCCGACGACATCTCGGTGGCCGGCTTCGACGACATCCCCATCGCCGCCGACGTCTGGCCACCGCTCAGTACCGTGCGGGTGCCATTAGTCGAGCTGGGCGCCCAGGCCGTGAACCTGGCCCTCGAACCACAAAGGGTCGGGTTCCGCTTCGAGAAACTTCCCACCTGTCTTGTTATGCGGGACTCCACCGGGCCGGCCGGCAACGCTGCTCGAAGGCCGGCCACGAGCGACCGGCGGGCAGGGGCCTGACGAGGGCGCGCCACCGGCTAAAATGAGCCGAGATCAGCCGAACAGGCTCAAGGCCGTAAGCTTGCGCTCAAGGCTGACGACCGGAATGGAAAGGGTTTCCAATCCTTGGCCCTCTCCGAGAGGTAGCGAGATTGGCACGCAGGCCGAACGCGGCTCCCCGAGGGATAGTCCGTCTCTCCGACGTGGCCCGGCGAGCGGGGGTGTCGGAGGCAACCGCGTCACGCTCGATCAGCGGGGCGGCCAACCGCGTCGTCGCTGAGGACCTGCGGGCCCGCGTCCTACAGGCGGCGGCCGAACTCGGCTATGCCCCAAATGCCCACGCCCAGGCCATGGCCCGAGGGCGCTCAAACGTTCTCGGCCTGGTCCTCCAGGACATCGCTGATCCCTATTTCTCCAGCGTGGCCGCAGGTGTTATGCGGGAGGCGCGCCAAGAAGGAGTGCTGGTCACCCTCGGGAGCACCTCTTGGAGCCCGAACGAAGCCGTGTCGTATGTGGTTGCCTTCCGCCGCAACCGGGCCCGGGCCATAATCGTCGTCGGTAGCCTCACCGATGACGACGCCCACACGGAGCGCCTGACCAAAGAGCTGGCCGCCTTCGAAGCCGAAGGCGGGCGCGCCGTGGCCATCAGCCAGCCGGGGCTGGGTGTCGATACCATCGCCATCGACAACCGCAATGCCTCGCTCCATCTGGCCGAAGCCCTGTGCGGCCTGGGCTATCGCGACTACGCCGTGCTGGCCGGCCCCCCGGGCCTGCTTACCGCCGTCGACCGCGTGGCCGGCTTTCGTGAGGGGCTCGCCCGCCACGCCGTACGGGTCACCAAGACCAACGTGATAGCAAGCGCTTTCACGCGTGACGGAGGCTGGGACGCCACGAGCCGACTGCTCAAGCGGGGCAGCAACGCCAGATGTCTGTTCGCCGTCAATGACTTGATGGCCGTGGGGGCCATGGCCTACCTGCGGGAATCGGGAAAGGCGCTGCCCAACGACATGGCCGTGGCCGGCTTTGACGACATAGAAACACTACGCGATATCTCCCCCGCACTTACGACTGTGCGGGTACCGCTGGAAGAAGTCGGAGCCCAGGCCACCCGCATGGTCCTGGCCTCCCCGGCGCCATCCCCCCGGTTGGTCAAGATCGCTGGTGAGCTTGTACTGCGAGCGACTACGCCTCCGTTGACGGCGGCGCTCGCCAGCCGAGCCGGGCGGCGCTGTTGACAGCAAACACCTAGCCGTTGGTTAGGGCAGCCATTCAACCTCAGGGCGGAGCGTGATGTGGACGTTCTTCAGCTCCGAGTACTCGTCGAAACCGTACCGTCCCAGCTCCCTCCCGATGCCGCTGCCTTTATAACCCCCGACCCCCATTTCGGGGCCACCTCCGCTCTGGCCGTTCACCCAGGTGCGCCCGGCCCGCACCCTACGTACGGTTTGAACGGCCTTCTCCAGGTCTCGGCTCCATATGTGGGCTGACAGCCCGAACTCGGTGTCGTTGGCCAACCTGACGGCTTCGGCTGACCCGTTGAAGGTGAACGGGTCAGGACGGGCCGAAGATCTCTTCCCGGGCGATGCTCGACTCGGGCTTCACATGGGTAAATATCGTGGGGGCGAAGTAGTTGCCGGAACCACCAAGGCGTTCCCCGCCCACGATAACTTCCGCACCCTCGGCCAAGCCGCTGGCCACGTACCTTTCCACCTTCTCCCGATGGCCGCGGTGGATCATGGCCCCGACCTTGACCCGCTCGTCGAGCGGGTCTCCAATAGGGACACGACCGGCTAGCACGACGAGCCGATCGAGCAGCGCCTCGGCAATGCTCTCCTCGACGACGAGGCGGCTGCCGGCCACGCAGGTCTGCCCCGAATTGTGGAACACCGAACAGGCAATGGAATCGGCGGCGGCATCCAGGTCGCTGTCGGCGAACACCACCACCGGTCCTTTACCGCCCAGTTCCAAGCCCACCTTCTTGACACGAGAGGCGGCGAGGCCACCGACCAGACCACCCACTCGACGGGACCCGGTGAAGCTCAGGAAGTCGGTGGCCGGGTGCTCGGCCAGAGCTTGGCCCACGGGATCTCCCATGCCGGTGGCGACATTGAAAACACCATCGGGCAAACCGGCTTCCCGAGCTAGTTCGGCCAGGCGGACCGATGACCCAGAGGTGAACTCCGATGGTTTGAGGACGACTGTACAGCCGACGCCGAGGGCCCACGGAACGCGCTCGGAGGCGATTATCATGGGATAGTTCCAGGGCGTGATCACCCCGACAACCCCGATCGGTTCCCTCAACATCAAGCCGAGGCTGCCATCACCGAGGGAATTGTGCGTCTCGCCTGCCAGCCCCTCCGCATGACCAGCGGCGAAGTGCCAAAAACCAGGAACGGCACCGGCCTCATTACGGGAGGCAGCAAGAGCTTTCCCGCCGTCGAGGGCGTCGATCAGGGCTAGCTCCTCGGCATGCTCGGCAAACGTGTCCGCCACACGGTGCATTATTCGGCTGCGCTCCTGCCCACTCATTTTGGGCCAAGGCCCTTCGTCGAAGGCCCGCCGGGCCGCCAGGACCGCCTTCTCGGCGTCGGCAAACGACCCACGCGGGATCTCCGAGGTCACGAGGCCATCATAAGCCGGGCTTTCCCGCAAGATGGTCTCCCCCGACTCGGCATCGACGGAACGACCGCCGACGACCATCTGGAACCGCCGTGTCTTCATTCTGGGGTCGCTGGTGCGGGGTGGGTAGAAGGTCTTGTAGCCAGTCATCGGTGGCTCCTTATTTAACGGCGCCCAGGGTGAGCCCGGAGCGCAAGAAACGATAGGTGAACACGAACAGGACCAGGATGGGCACGGCGGTGACGGCGGCGAGGGCCATGAGGTTGGGCCAGTTGCTGCTGAACTCCGTTATCTGTTCGGCAAGGAGGGCACTGAGGGGGTACTTGCTCGGGCTCAAGATTAGGTTGATGGCGTACAGGAACTCGCCCCACGAGATCATGAAGACAAGCGTCCCGACGGTGGCGGCGCCGTTGCGTGCGATCGGGATGCAAACGGAAATGAAGGTGCGGAACTGTGACGCCCCGTCCAACGCCGCCGACTCCTCCAGCGCTTCGGGTACGGCTCTAAAGAAGGGACGCATGAGTAGAGTGGCCCACGGGACCAGCAGCGCGGCATCGGCCAGGATCACGGCCAGCTGCGTGTTGAGGAGGTGGACAGCACCGAAGACCTGGAACAGCGGGATCACCGTGGCGGTCTGGGGGAGCATCTGTAGGCACACCAGTGCGCCCAGGATGAGCACGACGCCCGGCCCGGTGACCCGGGCCAAACCATAGGCGGCGGGACACGCTACGCCCAACGTCAGGGCCGTGGTGCCGCTCGCGATGATCAGAGATTGGAGCGCGGCATTGAGGAGCCCACCGTTCAGAGCGGCCTGGTAGGACTCCATCGTCGGCCTGAACAGGAACATGTTGATCGCCGAGCCGCCGACATTCCCGGGAGGCTCCAGCGAGGTCAAGAGCAGCCAAAACAGCGGCAGCGCGTACAAGACAAGTAGTCCTATACGTACGGACCACGCCACGCCTCCGGGGCTCTCAAGCCCTAAATGGCCGAGCCGGTTGGGACGACCACGCCCGGGCGTCGGAGGGCACCGGTCGGTCATTTGGCTCTCTCCTCGCGGAAAACGCTGCGCGAGTACACGACGGCAATGAAAAGGATGAAAATACCGGCTATCACCGATACTGCGGCGCCAAGGCCGTACTGGTACTGTGTGAAGGCCAAGGAGTAACCAAGGAACGGCAATGTGTTCGTGGCCGTGCCCGGACCACCGTCCGTCATGACGTATATAAAATCAAAGCTTCGGAACGCATAGACGACCATTAGGACGCTGAGGACAAACGTCGCCGGCCGCACTCCTGGCAGCAGGATGAACCTCGCCTCCTGCCACTTGCGTACGCCGTCCACGCGACCGGCTTCTATGACGGCGGGGTCGATGCCCAGCAGCGCGGCACGGAAAACCAGCGTAGTAAACGGTACTGCAGCCCAAGCGTTGACAAGCGCAACCGAGTATATGGAGCTCCCAGGACTGTACAGAAATGGCACGGTGCCAGTGCCGACGCCCCTCGAAGATGATGTTGAGGAGGCCGTATTGGTCCATCAGGAACCTCCAAATGCTCCCATTGACCACCGGAGGGAGCGACCAGACAAAAACCATCAGTGCGAGTAGGAACCCCGCGAAACGGCCACCGCCACGCAGCACGAGGGCGGCAGTGAAGCCCCCGACCATGCCGACCCCGAACACCAGGGCCACGAAAATCAGTGTGTGGTCCAGCGCCTGGCCGAATACCGGTGAACTAAAGGCTTGCCGGTAGTTCTCCAACCCGACCAGGGCCCAGGCATGCTGCAATGTGGTGATGGTGACGTTGGCCAAGCTCATCCGCACGAGTTGCTCGAGCGGGTACCCCGACATCAAGGTCAAAAAGACCGCAGCCGGGAGCACGTACACGGCGCGCCGATGACGTACCGCCCGGCGGGGCCGCCGCCACCCTCGCTCGGCCACCCTGACCGCAGGGGTTGCCCGCACCGGGCTCAGCGCGGGCAACCCCTCTACTTGCCTAACGGCCCGCGTAACGGCTCGAGGCGGCACCGACCGGCTCCTCCCGCGCGACTAGCTTGTGGTTAGCGGCTTCAACTGAGGCAATAGAGTAGCCGCCGCCGTTTGAGGCGACCCTCCGGCGATCACCGAGCTCCATGCCTGCCCGACAAGGGCCCACTGCCGGTCGACATCCGCTGGCTTTACTCCTGGGTCCGGATAGTTGCCGCCGTTGGTCCTGACCTCAGTAGCGTACGCCTTGATCTGGGGGTTCGACGCGATCTGCGGGTTGGAGGCTAGGTCGAGGCGCGAAGGGATGCTCCCTACTCCCAGAGTATCCAGGCTCCCTTGTTCAGAGAGCGCGGCCGACACATAGGCCTGGGCCAGGCTGGTCTTCGCGGTGAACGCCCCCACCGCCAGGGCCTCTCCACCTAGGTAGATCTTGCCCAACGGCCCCAGTGGGATCTGGAAAACTCCCCATTTGAACTTCGCCTCGGTAGCCGCGGCACCAAGGTTCCAGTTACCGCTCTGACTGAAAAGCGTTTTACCTTGGAGCCAGTTTGTGTACCCGGTGTCGTTATTTAGGGTCGAGTCCGCCTTGGAAATGTAGCCGTTGGCGACCCATTGCGCGGGGTAGTTGAGGCCGGCCACCAGGGCCGCCATGGTTGGGTGGCTGAAGTTGAAACCGGCGTTCGTCAACCACGGGTGCGCGGAGAATTCTCCCTCTCCATCGGGCGAGCCCGGGATGACCATGCCCCAGTACCCGGCTGCCTTTGCTGCCTTCATGTCGGAGAGCATCTGGCTGTAGGTCGTGGGTACCGTCAAGTGGAGCTTGTTGAGGATTGTGGCATTGTAAAACATCCCGAGGAGATTGACGTAGGGTTGGATCGAGTATGCCTTACCGCTGACCGAGTGCACCACGCCCGCGGGGTATGCCTTGAGTAACCCGCTCTTTTGGAAGAAGGCGGTCGAGTTGGCCACGGCCCCTCCGAGGGCGTCAGCGGCGGTGCTGCCACCGTTGAATATCATGGCGTCGGGGCCAGTGTGAGCTGCTGCCGCAGCAATGAGCTTTCCGTCCATTAAGTCGAAGGGGATGTAGACATAGTTGACGGTGCTCCCGGGATTTGCCTTCTCGAACAGCGCGGACCACTGCTTGAGGAGCTTGGCCTGGGCGATCTCTCCGTTGGCCCCTGTCGGGTTGAAGTAAGTCCACACGGTGATCGACCCGCCCGAGCTTGCCTGTGCCCTCTTCGGTGTGGCAGTGGCAGTCGAAACGTACGTCCCCGCTACAAGGCAGCCGCACACCACTGACGCGAGCAACCTTCTTCCTCGTCTAATCGTCACGTTTGCTCACCTTTCTAGTTTCTGGTTGGCCTGTGGAATAAAGGTGAAGAGGAAATGGGAAGAAAAAGCGGACGAACGTACCTACCCGAGATGGGCCGTCAGAATGGCGCGCCCGACCACCACCGGACGAGGTGACCGTCCGACCCGTTTTGATAACCCTAGGCCCCCCTCATAGCCCAAAAGTCCCGGGCACTGCTAAGAGCATCAGCCTTATCGTCCGGTTGGGAAAGGGCTTTCCCAACCCTGTGGCTGTCAGTATAAGTGGCTTATCCGAGGGATGTCAAGGCATCCGCGGCCCGGATCTGGGCCGCGCCGGCTACCGTCGAGCTCGCCCGCAGAGGCTCAGATGAAGCCCGTCGCCAGCTGCACAGCGAGGCTCGCTGGCCCGACGGTGGCCCCCACGGCGCCGGTCGGGGCAGCGCCGAGGTACCGGCATGACCGGCCCCGCGAGGTCGGGCCCAGCGTCCTGGTCGGTGACGCCCGAACGGGCTTTGCCATCGGGGCCCCACGGTGGCACCAGGCGGCCCGGCCCAAGGAGGTCAGCACTGTTCGCCGTCCCAGGAAGCCGACGACGCCGGCCCGGTCCCCTACCCGGTTGGCAGTTAGAGACGTCTACTGCGTCGGCTGGCCGGCGTGGACGACCACCACCGGCCGAGTAGACATGCGGAGCAATTCGTGGGATACGCTGCCGAGCACGACGCGAGCCACCTCGCTGCGACCCCGGCTGCCCACCACGATCATTTCGGCCTCCGAAGCGTCGGCTATGCCGGCCAGGTCTGCCGCGATCAGGGCCGCTGCCCGCTCGTCCTGGAGCCTAAGTGGTCGACCGCCTAACTCTTCGCGTGAATCAGGTGTCGGCCGACGGGAGCCGTTCGGCCCATGCCGAGGGGTCGTTCAGGTACAGGCCGCAGACGCAGTCGAGGGCTTCTTCGGGGGTGCCGGTAAAACTGCCGGTGGGCAGTATGGAATCTTCGTAGCCGTCCTTGCTCGCCAAGTAGCAGGCGACGCCCCAATGGTCGGGAGAACCCGTCCAACGCAGCCGGCACAACGACAGCGGCCCGTCGGGGTCGGTCCCGCTCACATAGGCGTAGTCGCCTCGGTAGCGGACCTTCAGGTCCGCCAGGGCGGGCCAGCGTTCACGCCGTCGTAGTTCGAGCCGCTGCTCGACCCTCCAACGGGCCGGCTCGGGTATGGCCATCGGCTCGATGGTAGCGCCAGGCCCCTACGCAGCTTGGTGAGCTTCGAGCCGGGCGAGGAACTTGTCGAGGTCGTCCCGGCCGAAACGCCAGTCGAAGGGCACAGCTATGCGGTTGTAGCGGTCCTCGAAGGCCGCCAGGCGCCTGGCGATCTCATCGGTGTCGAAGAAGTCGTTTGGGTTGACGACTTTGCGCTGCACGATGGAGAAGTAAATCTCGGCCTGGTCCAGCCAGGAGGCGTGCACCGGCAGGTGGACGAGGCGCAGGGTGGGCCAGGCACCTTCGAGGCGGTCGACCGAGGCCTGGCCGCGATGGGAGGAGCCGTTGTCCACGACCCAGAAGACCCGCTCGGCACTGGCGTAGGGCTCGGCCGTCATGACCTGTTCGACCAGGCGTCCGAAAGGCACGATGCCAGTGGTCTGCTCGCAACGGCCGAAGGCCTTGGCCCGGTGCACGTCGTAGGCAGCCATGTAGGCGACGGCCCCGCGCCGGTCGTACTCGTGCTCGACGCGCATCACCCGGGCCCGTCCCGGTGGCAGCGTCGGGTGGCAGCGGCAGCGGGCCTGGATGCTCGTTTTCTCGTCTGCACATATGACGAATTCGTTGTCGTCAAGCACTTGGCCCTCGAAGCAGCGGGCGTAAAGGTCCAGCACCACCGCCGCCTTGGCTGCGAAGTCCGGGGCACGAGGGAAGATCCATGAACGGTGGAGCCACGGCTTGATCGCGTCCTTCTTCAGGATGCGCCAGACAGTGGCCGCGGAGATGGAGCCGGCGACCTTGCGCTCAACGACCTCGCGGGCCAGCTCAGCGCAGCTCCACTTCGACAGAGGGACGCCGGTGGTGGCTGGCAGCTCGCACGCCAACGCCTTGACCTCGGCCACCACCAGAGGGGGAAAAACGCCTCGGCCGTCCCGAGCGCTTGCGGTCCGCCAGGCCGGCAATACCCTCCTCGAAGAACCGTTTGCGCCACTTGATCACCGTGTTCAGGGCTATCCCCATGTCGTCGGCAATATCCGCATTGTTCGTCCCCGCAGCCGCTGCCAACACGATCCTGGCCCGCTCGACCGTCCGAGCCTGGGCAGTGCCCTTACGGGTAAGAGCTTCCAACCGGCCCCGGTCCTCGTCGCTCAACTCGATCACGAAAGGGCTCCGGCGAGACAACAGCACCCCCAAGGTACTGGCCACCCGGCACCATGCCCCCCACCACCCAACAACTTACACGTATGTAGTTACGCCGTCAACCACTAAGCTCAGCGGGGACTCCCCTGGCCCGCGCCACTTCGACCGCCTCTCGCAGCACGGGGTCGGCCTCCTCTATCCGCTCTTGTGAAGGCCCGTTCTGCTCGTCTTGTCGAAATAACTCGTCGGCCAGGGGCGAAAAGTGTACAACGACAACCTGGGCACCAGTACCGGCGGCGATCTCGACGCCGATCTCGGTCGCCCGCCTAGCCGACGGGGAGCCGTCCACACCTATCACGATATTCTTCATCCCTTGGTAAGGATAGCTGCCACAACTTCGGGTCCTCACCGCCGGGTATGGGTGGCCCACCGGAATGGACAGATGGCCGGCGCTCGACGAGACGGTCCGCGCTTGCGGCTGTGGCACGGCATAGAGCCTTACCCCGACGGGTGGAGGGCGCAGGTGCCTCGACCCCGGACGCTCCCGCACTATCCCGTCGTCTCACCGCGGGGCGGGTTCCCCGATGGCAGCTGAGGCTTGCCCCCGGTCCTGGTGACGCTCGAACATAATCTGGGGCCATGCGCACAACGATGACTACGGTCCCCAAGCTGGCGATGACAGCCGTGGCACTGGCGGCCGTAGTGGCGACGGGGCCGTTGGCGTTGGCGGCACCGGCCCACGTTCCCGGCGCCACCATCGCCTCAGGGTTTTCCCCCGTGTCGGTGACCTATGTCTCGTCGTCAGACGGTTCGGCCCTCGGGACTGTCGCCTGCGGTCCCCACCGGTGCCCCCGGCTCTTGCGAACTACCGACGATGGCACCAGTTGGTCGCCGGTGCCGGTGCCGCCCACCGGCCCGGTGGGCGCGGACGCCGCCCCTCTCCGGGTGCGGTTCGCTGACCCCGATGACGGGTGGATCTTCTCGACCCTGCCCGGCCAAGCCCAGGTGCAGGGTTGGTCGACACACAACGGTGGCCGGCACTGGTCGGCGCTTTCCTTCCCGGTGAAAAACCCGGGGTCAGTCGGGATCGAAGACGTCGAGGCGTCCGCCGGCGTGGTCGACGCCGCTGTACAGGTGGGCGACGAGGTGCAGATCTTTTCCTCCTCGATCGGCGCCGATGCCTGGCATCGTGCCGGAGGTCCCTACGAGCTCGGCGCCGGGCCGGTGCCTTGGGGTGAGCTCGCTCTCCAGGGCGGCTCGGGATGGTTCGTCCAGAACGACAGGGTCGTCGTGAGCGGCGGCCGGCACGAAGGTCCCGGCACCTGGGCCGGCTGGCGACCGCCGTGTTCGTCGGCCGGGGGCCCGGTACTGCTGGCGGCCCCCACGACCTCCCGCGTCGACGCTTTGTGCACCGAGGGCGTGTGGACGGGCCAGAGGATCAGCGTCGACCTACTGCGGTCCAGCGACGGGGGCGCCAGCTTCGGCCCCAGCCGTCGCGTGCCGGTGTCGTCGCCCGAATTAGTGGCCGCCATCGGCGTGTCCACGGTGGCCGTCGGTGCCCAGGCGAACGGCAGCAACTCGGCCGACGTCAATCTGGACATGAGCTTCGACAACGGTGCGTCGTGGCGGTCGGTTTATAGTCACGCCGGGTCGGGTTGGCTGGAGCTCGGCTTCACCACGTTGACCCAAGGCGTCGCTATCGTCCTGGGTGCGCAGGGCCACCTCAACACCATGCTCTTCACCACCGACGGCGGCCGGCACTGGGCGCCGGTCAGTTTCTAGTAGTGCCGGACACCTCGGCCGGCCCTCAAATGCTGCCCATGGCCCGTGATGCGCTGACCGGAGCCGTCCAGCGAGTGGCCCGGCAGCAACTGGAACTCAAGGTCAGCGCCGTTCGCCTTTTCGGGTACATCGATCCCCGACCCACCTCGCCCGAGGACTGGACCGGCAGAGGGGCACGCGTAGCGGTGGACCTGTGCGCTCCGGTCAGATCGTGGGTAAGACAGATGCGGCCCAACTCGGTACGCCGCCCCCGACCCCCCAGGAGGACCCATGCCCGATAACCGCCTGGTGCCCAAACCGACGGTCTTCATGCTCTTCGGCGCCACCGGGGACCTGGCTCACCGGCTGGTGTTGCCCGCCTTCTTCCGCCTGGCCCAGGCGGGGCTTCTCCCCGAGGACTGGCGTTTGGTCGGCAACGGCCGCGGCGACGTCTCCCACGAGAGCTTCCAGGAGCGGGCCCGTCAGAGCCTGGAGGAGTTCGGGCCCAAACCGTCGCAGGGCCCGTGGAAAGAGTTCAAGTCGCGCCTACGTTTCGCCGGCGGCGGGTTCGAGGTCTCCAACCCGGGGAGCCTTCTCGACGTCCTCGACGAGGCCGAAAAGGACCTCGGGGGAGATCCTCAGCTCGTCCACTATTTGGCCGTGCCGCCTTCGGCGTTCACCACGCTCACCGAGGCCATCGGTCATCATGGCCTGGCCGAGCGTTCCCGGGTGGTCTACGAGAAACCCTTCGGGACCTCGCTGAAGACCTTCGAGCAATTGGACAAGATCGCCCGCGCCGTGTTCCGGGAGCAACAGATCTACCGCATCGACCATTTCCTGGGAAAAGAGGCCACCCAGTCCATCCACATGGCTCGTTTCGGCAACGGTCTGTTCTCGGGCACCTGGGACCGCCACCACATCGACAGCGTGCAGATCGACGTCCCCGAGACCCTGGACGTGGGGATGCGGGCCGCCTTCTACGATGCGACCGGCGCCATCCTCGACATGCTCGTGACCCACCTGTTCCAATTGGCGGCCGAGGTCGCCATGGAGACCCCGAGGTCCCTAGGCCCCGAGCACATCGGCGCTGCTCGCGAGGAGGTTATCGCCAGCTTCCGGCCCCTCTCCCGCCAGGACGTGGTGGTGGGCCAGTACCAGGGTTACCGGAGCATCAGCGGCGTGCCTAGCGGGTCGCGCACGGAGACCTTCGTCGCCGCTCGGCTGTGGGTCGACAACGACCGTTGGCAGGGAGTCCCCTTCCTGCTGCGGACGGGCAAGTGCCTGGCCGAAAGCCACCAGCGGGTCAGCATCCGCTTCCGGAAGCCGGCCAAGACCCTTCCCGACCTGCCCTGCGATTGCAACGTTCTGAGTTTCGAACTGTCGGGGGACGGTGAGATAGCACTTTCGCTCGTGGCCAAGAAACCCGGGCCCACCACGGAACCGGCCGTCGGCTCGGCCGTGCTCTCTCTGGGCACCGGTCTGGGCTCGCCCGCCCTCCCTGCTTACTCCAAGCTTATTCACGACGTGCTCCTCGGGGACCGTTCCCTCTTCACCCGGCCCGACGGCTTGCGCCACGTCTGGGAGGTGGCGGGCCCATTGCTCTCGCGAAAGCCCGAGCCCGTCATATATCGCCGCGGGTCGTGGGGGCCCGAGGAGGCCGGCGCCCTGGCCGGCGAGGTCGGCTGGTTCCTGGGCCAGTAGCGCGAGCGTTCCCAGCAAAAACCCGGCATTCTGCCAAACGGACCGGAGGGTCAGGCCCGAGAGTGAAGGCCATGAGCCTCGCCACCACACCAAGACCCAACGCCCCGGACCTGCCCGACGGCCCGCCGCCGTCCGGGCCGGAACGCGAGCGAGAGGCCCAAAACGGGCCCGGGCGCCGCCGTTCCCGCTCGGTCGCCCTATCCGGGCATGGTCCCTCCAGTCGGGCCAAACGTAGCGCCGGCGAATTAGTCGTCCTGGCCGTCCTCCTCCTGACGACGGCCGGCGCCTACCTCTGGGACCTCACCGGCTCCGGGTATGCCAACTCCTTTTACGCCGCCGCCGTGCAGGCCGGCACCAGGAGCTGGAAGGCCTTCTTCTTCGGGTCCCTGGACGCTTCGAATTTCATAACGGTGGACAAGCCACCGGCCTCTTTATGGGTGATGGAGCTGTCCGGGCGCCTTTTCGGTTTCAGCTCGCTGAGCATGCTCCTGCCCGAGGTCCTGATGGGAGTGGCGACGGTCGCTCTCGTTTACAGCGCCCTGCGGCGCTGGTTCGGCCCCGGAGCAGGCATCGTAGCCGGAGCGGTGTTGGCGTCCACCCCCGTGGCCGCCCTGATGTTCCGGTTCAACAACCCCGACGCCCTGCTCGTCCTGCTCCTCACGGCGGGGGCGTACTGCCTGACCAGGGCATTGGAGGGGGGCCGCACCCGCTGGCTGCTAGCCCTGGGGATGACCATCGGCTTCGGCTTCCTGGCCAAGATGGGCGTGGCGTTGCTGGTGGTCCCGGCTTTCGGCGGCGCCTACCTGCTCGCCGCGCCCACAGCGCCATGGCGACGGGTGCTGCAGCTCCTTGCCTCCGGCGCCGCCATGGTGGTCAGCGCCGGCTGGTGGGTGATGGCCGTCGCCCTGTGGCCGGCCAGCTCCCGGCCCATGATCGACGGCTCGCCCACGAACAGCATCCTGAACCTCATCCTCGAGTACAACGGCCTGGGCCGGCTAACCGGCACCGCGGGCGGTCCGGGTGGTGGCGGGGCCGGCGGGGGCGGCAACTTCTCGGGCACCGCGGGAGCATTGCGTTTGTTCAACTCCCTGATGGGCGGCCAGGCCTCGTGGCTGCTCCCGGCGGCGATGATCGTCCTGGTCGGCGGCCTTCTTCTCACCTTGAAAGCACCCCGCACCGACCGGACCAGGGCGGCGCTGGTGGCGTGGGGGGGATGGCTCGTCGTAGCCGGGGCGGTGTTCAGTCTCAGCCAGGGAGTGGTCCACACGTACTACACCGTGGCCCTGGCCCCCCCGATCGCCGCCATCATCGGGATCGGCACCGTGAATCTGTGGAGGCGACGCCAAGCCCTCTGGGCGCGCGCCACGGCCGGGGCCACCATCGCCCTGACTGCAGCCTGGGCGGTGGCCCTCTTGGACCGTTCTCCGAGCTGGGAACCCTGGTTGCGTCCCGTGATCGCCGGGGCTGGCGCCCTAGCCGTGACCAGCCTGGTGGTGACGTCGAGCGGCCTGCACCGCGGCGCCTGGCAACGGGCGGCCGGGGTGACCGCGCTGGCCGCCGGCGCCGTAGCCTGCCTGGCCGGGCCACTGGCCTTCACCCTGCAAACGATCGGCACCGCCCACACGGGCTCGGTGCCCAGTGCCGGGCCAAGTTCGTCGTCCATCGGGTTGCTGACCGGGCAACCCGGGCACGGGGGCGGCTTGGCCGGCGGGGGCGGCTTGGCCGGCGGGGGCGGCTTGGCCGGCGGTCGGGGCCAGGAGGGCCGGCCCGCTGGCACCGCTTCGGGGGGCACTAGACCAGGCGCAGTGCCCTCGGACCGAGGCGCAGCCGCCGGCATTGGGAATGGGACGGCTGGGGCCGGCGTTGCCAGCGCACTTGCCAAGGCACTGGAGAAGGATGCCGGTCATTACCGCTGGGTCGCAGCCACTGACGGTTCGCAGAGCGCCGCCTCCCTCGAACTGGCCACGGGAGGCGAACCGGTCATGGCGATCGGAGGGTTCAATAACCAGGGGGGCAACCTGACCCTGTCCGCGTTCGAGCGCTACGTCAAAGAGGGCGACATCCACTACTACATCTCCGGCGGCGCCAGCGGGGGCGGACCAGGGAGCGGAGGTTCGTCCGGCTCCATAACGGCCTGGGTCGAACGCCATTTTGCCGCCGAGACGATCGGAGGTGAAACGATCTACAACCTGGCGGCGCCGTCCACGAAATGAGCCGCTTCTGTGTCGCGGCTGCTCCGGCGAGCCTGATCAGGCCTAGCGTTACTACCTCGATGGCGTGCCCCCGGGGAGGAGTGACGACGATCGAAGTCGTTTTGGCCCGATGACCCTGCGCGCCCGCGTCGTCGCTGGTCTGGTCGCTCTGATGGTGGTCGGCCTGGCCATCTTCGGCGTCACGACGTACGAGCTCTACTCCCGTTCGCAGTACCGTCAACTCAACTCCGACCTGCAAAGCTCGGTGCCCCTCGTGACCCAGGAGCTGGCCCAGGCCGCCGACGTCTCCCTTCCGCTTTCTAGCGGGCAAGGCCGCGGCAGCACTGGCGCCGGGTCGACAACCAGCGGGAAAGGGCAGTTCGGCGAACCTCAGCCTCCGCCCGGCGGCGGCTATCGGGGTGGTCCCTCTCCTAGCCAGGAGGGCGAGCCCGGAGGTCACCCGGTACTGGTGCCGCCAGGGACGTACGGGGAGCTCCTCAGCAAATCGGGCAGCGTCCTGAGCAGCATCCGGCTGCCCCTGCGCGCTTCAGGGCCCGACGTGACCGCCGGCTTGCTGGCCGACGACCGGGCCCGAACGCTCCGCTTGGGTTCTAAGAAAGGGGGCACGGGCTGGCTGGTCGACCTCGGTGCCCGGTTGAGCAACGGGGACCGGGTCGTGGTCGCCCTGCCCACCAGCGACGTCACCGGCTCGCTGAACCGGCTGGTGCTGATCGAGTTATTGGGGGCGGGCGGGCTCCTGTTGGTCCTTTCCGCCGGGGCCGGGCTGGTATTGCGCCGGGGTCTTTCGCCCCTCGAGCACATGGCCGACACGGCCAAGGAGATCGCCGGCGGTGACCTGGCCCAACGCGTCCAGGTCGGAGCGCAGGGCACGGAGGTAGACCAGCTGGCGACGGCGTTCAACGGGATGCTCGACCGGATCCAGTGGGCTTTCGCGCAAAGAGACGCCACCGAGGAGCGGCTTCGCCAGTTCCTGGCCGACGCTTCTCACGAGCTGCGCACACCGCTCACCTCGATCCAGGGTTTCGCCGAGCTCTTCCGCCTGGGTACCGACGACCCCCGGATCAGTACGGCGACGATCATGAGGCGCATAGAAGAAGAATCGACCCGCATGAAAGGGCTGGTCGAGGACCTACTGCTGCTGGCGCGCCTCGACCAGGTCCGCCGCAGCGAGAGAGCACCGATGGATTTGTCCGTACTGGCCGCCGATGCTTGCAGCGACGCTCTGGCGGCCGACCCGCAGCGTCCCGTCACCTTGACCGCGCCCCAGCCCGTCATCGTGCTGGGCGACGCCGCGCACCTGCGCCAGGCCTTGGCCAACCTGGTCTCCAACGCCTTGCGCCACACTCCCGCCCGCACCGCCCTCGAGGTCAAGGTAGAGCTCCGCCAAGGGTGCGCCGTGGTCGAGGTGCGCGACCACGGCCCCGGGCTCGACGACGAGGCCCTGGTCCATGCCTTCGACCGGTTCTGGCAGAAGGACCGGTCGAGAGCAGGCAAGGGCGCCGGCCTGGGACTGGCCATCGTGGCCGCGGTTGCTGCCGAGCACTCGGGCCTCGTTACCGCCGACAATGCCCCAGGCGGGGGTGCCGTCTTCGGCATCCGCCTGCCCCTCGTCCCTACGGACGAGGCCTTCCAAGAGGCCGAAGCCACCGGCAGCCCGCCCGGCCGGGCCGGATCACCGGCCGGGCGGGAGCCTCAGGCTGTAGCCCACGCCCCGGACAGTGTGGATTAGGGGAGGGTCGGTCCAGTCGACCTTCTGGCGGAGGTAGCTGATGTAGGTCTCGAGCACGCTGGCGTTGCCGGAGAAGGTGTACTCCCACACGTGCTCGAGGATTCTGGTCGCGGGTGAGCACGCGCCGGGCGTTGGCCAAAAGGTAATGGAGAAGTTTGTACTCGGTCGGGGTCAGCTCGATGAAGCGCCCGGCCCGCCACACGTCCCGTGTGGACAGGTCCATTTCGAGGTCGGCGAACAACAGGCGTTCACTGCCGGGCAGCGCGCCCGAGGACCGGCGGAGGACGGCCTTGACCCGTTCGATAAGCTCCTCGATGCTGAACGGCTTGGTCATGTAGTCATCACTGCCGAGACGAAGACCCTCTATCTTGTCCGCCGTCGTGTCGCGGGCGGTAAGAAAGATGATGGGGATCCGCGCGCCCGCACCTTCGGTTTGACGGAGCCGTTTGATGACGTCAAACCCGCTGAGATCCGGGAGCATCACGTCCAGGACGACTATGTCAGGCCGATTTTTCTCTATGGCGTCGAGCGCGCCGCGGCCCGTGGCCGCCCGCTCGACCTCGAAACCGCTCATGGACAACCCCATCTTCAGCAGCTCGGTGATGTGCTCCTCGTCATCGACTACGAGCGCCTTCGGGGCATGTTCGACCATGGTTCCTCCTAGCAAGAGCCTAACGGCCCCCGACAACGGCCTGGCGCGAGCGACGGGGCACGGCTCGGAGCACGTTCCCAGCAACGGCCAAGCCGGGCCGGATGTTGCGGGCCGAGGCTATGAACATGACAACAATGACTGCAGCCCCACTGAGCGTCGGGCCCAGCCTCGAAGCGCACCAGCGCCGACGTCGAGATAGTTGTGCCGGTTTACAACGAGGAACAGTCCTTGGCCGGCTCGGTACACCGTCTTCATCGTTACCTTTCGGACCACTTCCCGCTTACGTGGCTCATAACCGTGGCAGACAACGCCAGCACCGACAGCACATGGGGCCTGGCCTGCCTATTGGCTCAGGAACTGGAGGGAGTACGCGCCATTCACCTTCCCGAAAAGGGCCGGGGACGCGCCCTGCGGGCGGCGTGGTCACAAAGCAACGCCACGGTCGTGGCCTACATGGACGTAGACCTCTCCACCGATCTGGCTGCCTTACTGCCTTTGGTGGCGCCGCTGATCACGGGCCACAGTGACGTTGCCATCGGTTCGAGGTTGGCGGAAGGGGCCAGAGTGGTGCGTGGCCCCAAGCGGGAGCTGATCTCACGTCTCTACAACCTCGTTCTCAGGACCACACTGCGCGGTTCGTTTTCCGACGCACAATGCGGTTTCAAGGCCGTGCGGGCCGAGGTCGCCCGCCAACTCGTCCCCCTCGTCGAGGACAACGGTTGGTTCTTCGACACCGAACTGCTGGTACTGGCCGAGCGCAACGGGCTGCGCGTCCACGAGGTGGCCGTCGACTGGGTGGACGACCCGGGGTCTACCGTCGACGTCGTCCAGACGGCCAAGGACGACCTCAAGGGCGTGGCCCGGATGATGGTGGGCTTGGCCCGGGGCGAGGGGACCATGAGCGCGGAGGCGTCCAGCGGGGGCCCGATGCTCCGGCTGAAGCCCGCTAAAGCCGGTCAGGTCGTCCACTTTGCCGGCGTCGGCGCCATCAGCACCGTCACCTTCGCCGTACTCTTCGCCCTGCTCTACCACCCCGCCGGCGCCATAGGGGCCGACGTTTTGGCCCTGGGGTTGTGCGCTCTGGGCAACCTGGCGGCCAACCGCCGGTTCACATTTGCCGACCGAGGGCCTGGCGGGCGCCGTGCCTACTACACCCGCGGCCTCACGCTGTCGCTTCTTCCTTTAGCTAGCACTCTGGCCGCCCTGGCTACCGCGAACGCCGCCGGCGTGTCCGGCTTGGGCGTTGACCTGGCCGTCATCACCGCCACCAACCTGGGCGCCAGCGCGGCGCGTTTCCACTTTCTGTCCCGCTCGGCGGATCTCGGCCTCCGCGGGACCCCCGAACCCCGATAACCCGGCTCGCCCGTCCCGCCGCCGGCCCGGAGGGGCGCCGGTATCGTGGTCCGGAGATGACGGGCGCAAATCGACTTCAAGGTCCGACGGTCGCCGTCACGGCCGATCGTCGGCGCCATGAACAAGCGGTCCTCCTGGAGCGCCTGGGACTTCGAGGTCCTGATGTTCCCTCTCCTGCGCACCGAAGCCGAAGACACCGGCCCGCTAAGAGCGCTCAGCGAGCAACTGTGCCGCCAACCGCCCGATTACTTCGTGGCCAACACCGGCTACGGGATGCGCGCCTGGCTCGAGCTCGGCGCCCAGTGGGGCCTCCAAGAGGCCCTCGTCCAGGCCCTGGGCGCCAGCTCGTCGATGGCGGCGCGTGGCGCCAAAGCGCTAGGCGAAATGCGAAAAGTCGGGTTGGACTCCTGGTACAAGGCCCCCGGGGAAACCCTCGACGAAGTGGTGGCCCGGCTTTGCCAGGAAGATCTGGAAGGCGCTTCGGTGGTGGTCCAGCTCCACGGCGAGCCCCCGGGCGCGTTGCTGGCGCGGCTCGAACAGTCGGGAGCGCGGGTGACGTACCTTCCCGTCTACCGGATGACGGGCAGCGGCGGCACCCAGGCCGCCGCCGACCTCATTTCGAGCGTTCTCGGGCACGGGGTGGACGCCGTAACTTTCACCGCCGCTCCCCAGGTCCAGGTGCTGGCGGAAGCGGCCGGAGCAGAAGGCCTCACAGCTGACTTGTTGGACGCCTTCAACCGCGAGGGCGTGGTGGCGGCGTGCATCGGCCCGGTGTGTGCGGCGGCTGCCCTAGCCGCAGGTATCGAGCGACCTCTGGTCCCCGAACACCCTCGCCTGGGCTCGTTGGCAACTGCGGTGGCCGCCATCCTGGCCCAGCCACCCCGGCGAGGTTGACCGCCACCGGGCGAGCGGCGAGCCGTCCCGAGCCCGCCGGTCAGGCGGTCGCCATAGCGACAACCGGGCTCTTTGAGGTGACACCCGTTGCGCTGCCCCAAGCGGGCGCCCCGCCCAGGGGTACGACGGCACCGTCGGCGTCAACGATGTAATAACCCGGACCGGAGACGGGCACATCTATCCCCACGGTGCCCCCTGCGCCCGGGGCGGGGGCAGAGCCGTAATACTTGGCGTCCCCGAAACCGTAAACCGCACCTTTGTCGGTCACCAACCAGTAACCGTGCCCGTCCGGGCTCACGGCCATACCCACGAACTCGCCTCCGGCCGCCACCGGCGGTACCCCGTAGAAGCCGGCATCGCCGAAGGTGTAAATGCTCCCGTCGCGGGCCAGCAACCAGTACCCATGCCCGTCCCTGGTCGCCGTCATACCCACTATGTCTGTCACGGGGACGTCGGTGGCCCCGTAGTACCTAGCGTCGCCGAACGTGTAGATGGCCCCCGTCCTAGCCACCAACCAGTAGCCGCCTCCGTTGGGGGTCGCCGCCATACCCACGAAGGGCTGGGCCATGCGCAAGTCGGCGGCCGAACCATAAAAATGGGCATCGCCAAACGAGAAGACGCCGCCGTCTGCCGCTACTTCCCAGTAGCCCCCGCCGTCGGGGGTGGCGACCATCCCGGTCACAGGTTTGGCCAAATTGATGCCTGCGGCCGAACCACGAAAACCGCCGCCCGCGAAGGCGAACACGCTGCCTTGGGTGGTGGCTTCCCAGTAACCCTGGCCGGCGAAGGCGTCCACCTCCACCTGTTCGCTACCGCCGGGCAGCTTCACCGTGACCGTGCCGTTTGCCGGCCCGCTGTGAAGGGGGACGAAGTTGACCACTAGGTGGCAGGGCGCCCCGGCCGGTGCGGCACACGCAGGCGTCACTGACCACCGGCCTTGGTCCCCCGAAACCGTGGCACTGGCTTGGAACGAGCCACTGACGTCCCGGATGGTGAGAATTGCGCTGTTGGGCTGACGAGGGGTGGTACCGATGACCAGCGACGAGGGGGACACCAGTTGAGGGAGCGTAGGCATCGAGTAGTCAAGGGCTCCCGCCGGTCCCGAAGTAAGCAGCTCGGTCATCGAAGTGACGCCGCTAACCGTGGTGGCGGCCGTGCCTATGGCGGGATGAGGCCCGTAATTGCTGAGGACATTGCGGCGGTGGTCCCAGCAACCACTGGCAACGGGGCCGGTGCAGTCCAAGTTGGGCGAGTGCGGGCCGTCGTCGTACATCCAGTCGTAGTCGGCCAGCAGTGCTGAGGCCTCCCCCCCGGCCCAATTGGATCCCCACGTAGTACCGTCCGGGCCCGTGGGATCCTGGTTAGAACTGGCAGCCGCCTTCGACAAGGCGTCGAGCTTCGCGGACAGGCCGCTGAACCCCACCAACCCCCGGTCCACCCTTTCCAGGTCGGTGAGCACCAGAAGTTGCTCGGGTACGGAGATGCTGTCGTAATAGGACGGCAGCTTCGAGTGGGCCGACGCCTTCAGCGGCGCGTGCGACATCTATGGCATGCACAACAGCCTGCTGGCAGGGCCCGGCGCCGACGCCGCAGGCCTGCTCCATGGCCGGGGTGCGGGGCACGTTGTCGGGCGGGTCGGCCAGGGCCGCTCGCACGTTGTCGGGCGTGCCGGCCAGGGCCGCTCCCACCTGAGCCTGTGCCGCGGGCGCCACAAGCGGTACGGCGGCGATGGCCGTGAGCAGGGCAAAGGCAGCCCCTGCGGTCCGCCATCCCGGCCAGCCTGCGCCGGCGCGCCGTGCTGCTTGAGAACCCATTTGTTCGCCTGTGCCTCCGGACCAGATCGACCCAATTGCCCTAGGTCTCGGGCCTGCGCGAAGGGACCTTTAGCCAGCGAAGATGCGCAAGGAGCAGAACCGGAGAAGGGCGAAACCACCTAGGGCCCGCGGGCAAGCTTTAATGGAGGCGGAGGAGGGCTATGGCGCGCGCCGTCGCAAAACACAGGCTCCCGAAGGGAGTACCGGACGGGGATGACCGGGGTGTTTATCGCGCCGGCATGGCGGCGACAGCGCTCTTGGCGCTCGTGGCAACGGGAGGCCTCGTGTCGGTAAAAACGGCAACCGGGCACCGGCACCTGCTCGCCCTGGGATCCCGCACACCGGCGCCTCCACCGGTTGCCGTCCCGACGACATCGGCCACGACCACCTCGAGCCCCCGGACCGCCTCGACCGGGGCCCGCACTGCTTCGAGTGCGGGCCGCACGACGAAGACCACTACCCGCGCCACTACGACCACAGTCGCTCCCGTCCCGAAGGTCGTTGCCGTAGCTCCGAAATCCGGTGCCCAGGGCGTGACGACGGGCTCCCGTATCAGGATCCTGCTCTCAGGGCCGGTCCGGGCCGGTGCACCGATGCCCACCCTGGCCCCCCCCGTGGAGGGCAAATGGTCCGTATCGGGGGCGTCCCTGACCTTCATACCGGCCAACGGCTACGTGCCCTGGTCGACAGTGCGCGTCAGCGTCCCGTCGGCCCTGGCTCACGGGAAGCACTGGAGCTTCAGCATCGGGGCACCCCCCATTCTCCGCGTCCAGCAATTACTGGCCGAGCTGCACTACCTGCCGCTACGTTTCGTCCCGGCGACAGGTGACCCGACGACCGGAGGGCCGGCCACAGGCACGACCGCGTTGGCCACTTCGCCGACGGTCGCTTCCCTCGTGCCCTCCATTTCCCAGATCGGGACTTTCAGCTGGCGCTACCCCCGGGTGCCCACCTCCCTCACGTCACTGTGGTCCACGGGCCAGGGCAATATCGTGACCATCGGGGCCATCATGCACTTCGAGGAAAGTGCCAACCTGACCACGGACGGGTTGGTCGAACCTCAGATGTGGGAAGCGCTGATGCGCGCCGTGGCCAAACGCGCCGTCGACCCTGCCCCCTATAGCTACTTGATGGTCAGCGAAACACTGCCCGAGGAACTGATCGTCTGGCAAAACGGGAAAAATGTGTACTCGACCCCTGCTAACACCGGAGTGCCCGGGGCCACGACTCAAACCGGCACCTTTCCCGTTTACGCCCGCTTTTCGTCTACGACCATGGTGGGGACCGACCCGGACGGCTATCACTATGACGTGATCGGGGTCCCCTGGGTGGCATATTTCAACGGAGGTGATGCTGTCCACGGGTACTGGCGCTACAGCTACGGGTACCCTCAGAGCAACGGCTGTGTGGAACTTCCTGTCGGCAATGCCCAGGTGGTATGGGCCATGGACCCCATCGGCACGCTCGTCACGGTCAACAGCTAGTCTGCGTCCCTGGCGCCCGGCGCGCCGCGATTGATTTTGCGGGCCCGGCAGCACCTATTGATCGAGCCACGAGCCGTGGCCACAGCGACCACCGCCCGGCAAAGGCGAGCGCCCGGAGAGAAGGAGAGGCAACACCATGACCACAAGGACGTGCGCCGCAGCCCTGGGATCGCTGCTGCTGGCCGGGACCGGTTTGGCACTCGGCGTTGGCCCCGCCATGGACGCCTCCGCCGCGCCCGCTCCGGCTGCGCTGGCTTCGGCTGCCATCGTGTGCCCCCCCAACGCGTCAACCGTCACGGTACAGGGCTATGGCAGCGCCGAAGGTAAACCCAACGAGCTCACTATTTCGCTCGGCGTACAGACACAGGCGTCGACTGCGGCCGTCGCCCTTAATACCAACTCCGCCAAAGCCAACGCCCTTATCTCCAAACTGGAGGCCGACGGCGTGACCGAGAAGGATTTACAGACCTCGGGCCTCACCGTCCAACCGGTCTATACGGGACCCAAGCAGCTCATAACCAGTTACCAGGTGATGAACACGGTGACCGTCACCCTGTTCGACCTGACCGAGGCGGGCAAGATCATCGACGACGCCGCCAGCGCCGCCGGCAATGCCATCGTCGTCAACGACATTGCCTTCTCGGTCAAGGACGACACGGCGCTGCTCGGTCAAGCCCGGGCGGCCGCGGTGCACCAGGCCATGGGCCAGGCGCAGCTGATGGCCTCGGCCGCCGGCCTGTCTCTCGGGCACCTGTGCTCCCTGGTCGACAACTCGTCCCAGCCCCCGTCGCCCCTGACCTTCGCCTCCGGCGTACCCGGGAAGGCGACAGCCCCCAGTACCCCCGTACAGCCGGGCGAGGAGCAGGTTACGGCCAACGTCACCGCCGTCTACGAGCTCGTCGCCGGCCCTCCGGCGACCTAGTTAGGCGGGCCCGGCAGGTGGAACGGCGCGCACTCAGGCCGTCACAGGCAAAGGTCCGGGCCGCTCCGGTTGTCTTGCTGGTGGCGCTCGCCACCAGCGGGCCCGTCGCCGTCGCAGGGGCCGCCCCGGCTCAACTGTCTTCCCCGGTAACGGGCCCAGCGTCGTCGGCGAAGGCTTGGGAACCCCTGGCCTACGGCGACGCCGAGATAGCCACCCCCGCCACCTGGCCCGTGGTCTACCCGGGCACGGACGTCTGCGGCCCGACCGGGGCAGGAGGTGTCGTCCTCCTGGGCCCGTTCGGGGCCGCGAGCTGGTGCGGGCCCAACACGGCGGCACCCGCGGGGACGCCGCCGCCTCCCAACTTGGTGCGCCTAGGGCCTCTGCCGACCGGCGCCGGACCATCGAGCGGAAGCCACCCCTCAATGACCATCAACGGCATCCCCGTATACGAGAGCGTGCTCCACGGTCAGACCTCAGGGACCGCTTATTCCGTCCCATCCCTTGGGGTGGAACTCATCGCCTCGGGGCCTCTGGCGCCACGCGTCATCGGCTCATTGGCGCCTTCTGTCCGGGACATCGTCCTCGGGGGCCAGGCGACGGCCACGCCGCCGGCGCCGTGGCGCACCATGACTTTCGCCGGCCTTCACTTCGCCGTGCCCCCGAGTTGGCCGGTTTCCCGCTCGGCCTACGCCTTCGGGTGCGATCCCCCAGACGTGGGCTTTGCCAACGCATCGGTCATACTGGACACCGATACGGATCTGGCCCGGCTGCCCTGCCCGTACCCCCTCCCGCCTCGAAGAAGCGCACAATGGCATCCAGATCGACGAGGGCAGCGCGGCGGCTCCCAACACCGTCCCCATCCACGGGCGGCCGCTAGTGGTCAACGGCCTGCGCATATACCTTGACGGCGACTACCTTTTCAGCGCTCTCGTAATGGAGGTCGTCCTACCTGGTCGCGCCGCGCCCGTCAAGGTGACGATAGGGCTCGGGACGCCGAGCACCGCCAGCGCGGTGCTCGGCTCCATAGCTGCTTAGGGCGTCGCGCTCGTGGCGCGGTGGGTGCTCCCGCCCCAGCCTTCCCACGGTTTGGCCTGCAAAGTCTCAGACGCGATGGAACTTTCCTTGCCATCCTCCGGGACAAGTGCCCACGCCGCCAAGTACAAAAGGGGCCCACCTATGCCGCCGAGCAATAGCAACGAGGCGGCCACGAAGCCGAACCGAACGGCAGTGACGTCCAGGTCCAGCTGCTGAGCCAGGCCGCCGGCGACGCCCGCGACCATTCGGTCTGTCCGACTGCGGCTCATCCTTCGCCCTCCTGAGGCAGTCGGGGACATCGGTGGACCTGAAGGCGGGGGGCTGTAACTAGTCATACCTACATTGTCCCGTGGCGAGCGGGTCGGGCACCATCGGGGAACACCCCTAATGAACCCTGGCCATCGGACCACCAACGAGCGATCATGGGTGCGATGGGCGAAGTGGTCTTCCGCGTGATCGGCCCCGAGCATGCCGGCGAGGCGCTCACGGTACAGCGGGCAGCCTTCGTCGCCGAGGCCCGTCTGTACGGCACGGCAGAGATACCGCCTTTGGTCGAGACGCTCGACCAGCTCAAGCGCGAGCTGGCCACCACGGTGACGATGGGCGCGTGGCTCGGCAGCCGGCTCATCGGCTCCGCTCGCCTTACCCCCGACGGGCCAATCGGTTGGATCAGCCGAGTGGCGGTGGCGCCCGACCAGCAGGGCCAGGGCATCGGCTCGGGCCTCCTGGCGGCCCTGGAGGCCGCCGCCTCGCCTCAAGTCCAGCGGTTCCAGCTCGCCGCTGGGCACCGGAGCAGTGACAACTTGAGCATGTACGAGCGGCGCGGCTACCGCGAGGTGTCCCGGCGCGTCGACACGGCCGGAGTGGAGCTGGTGGTGATGGGCAAGGACCGCTATTTAAGTGGCCGCTCAGGTACGTTCGGTCCGTAGTGGCGGCCCTGCCCACCGTACGACTGTGATGTCGGGTGCCGAAGATGTAGCAGTCGGACATGACCCACTGGTCTCTTCGAGGGCGGGGCCGGGGCTGAGGTGGTGAGCTTCATCGACGACTACTCGCGCCTGTTCGTAGCCGCCTCGGTGGTGGCCGTGGCCACGGCGGCCGACGTGGTGGCGTGCTTTACAAAGCGGCGGCACGCTGGGGGTTCCCCGATTCCTTGCTGACCGACAACGGCTGCATCTACACCGCTGCCTACCGGGGCGGGCGCTGTGGGATGGAGACCGAACTGGCCGGCCTGGGCATCGTCTTCAAGCACGGCAAGCCCTACCACCCCCAGACCCAGGGCAAGGTCGAGCGGGCCCAGCAAACCCTCAAGCGGTGGCTGAAAAGACGTCCTCGGGCGTCGACCCTGGCTGCTCTACAAGCTCAGGTGGACGAGTTCGTCTGCTACTACAACGAGGTCCGGCCCCATACCGCTCGGGCCTGGCTGACCCCCCGGGCGGCCTGGGAGGCAAAGACCAAAGCGGTCCCTAACAAGGCCAACCTGAAGCTGTCGGTGAACAACCGGGTGCGCCATGACAAGATCGACTGCACGGGAGTGTTCACCTTGCGCCACAACACCAAGCTGCACCACATCGGCGTCGGCCGGGCGCATAAAGGGCGCCGGGTCATCGTCCTGGTCGCCGACCTCGACATCCGGGTCTGGAGCCAGGAGGGTGAGCTACTAAGGCACCTCACCCTCGACCCGGCCCGGGACTACCAACCCATCGGAAAGGACTGACCAAATGGCTCTCCGTAGGTTCAGCTGTCCACTATGTCTCGCGACATCACATGGCGGAGGGAGTGGGATTTGAACCCACGGAGGGCGTGAGCCCTCAACGGTTTTCGAGACCGTCCGATTCGGCCACTCTCGCATCCCTCCATGTGTGCCTGACCTGCTAGTTCCCCCCAATAGCTTAGTACTCCGGCCTCGAAGCATCTCTCGGGCAACGTCGAGCACCCAGGCAATAACCGCCGGAGGCTCCGGGACTTCGCTGGCCGGGAGAACGGCTGCACGAGGTTTGTGGCCCGCAGCTTCGAGGGCACCAAGCGACAAGCCGGGACCGCCCTCGCCAAGTTGGTTACCGAGGTCGAGCAGGGCAGGTCGCTAAGCACCACCCCGGAACCCTAGCCGACCTCCTCGACCGCTGGCTGGAGCGGCCCCCCCCAGGAGCGATCGATGCATTTGCTCACAATGTTCTCCGGGCACCGCGCCCGTGTCCGATGCCGCGGAAGCGCTGGCTCGGCACCTTCCTCCGGCCGCTCAGCGATCGGGGCCTCTCCGTCCCCTGCCCCGGTCTGGCGCCACCGTTCCTGCTTCACGGCCGCGCTCGGCGGCGCCGTCAGGTGGGGCGTGATCCCCCGTGTAACCGGCCGACCGCTCCATGCCACCTGCAGCAAACCATTCGACAGTCTCAGGGCCGGATGTCGCCGAGGTCCAGCGGCTCATCAGGCAGACCGAGACCAACCAACCCATCCTGGCAGCCACGATCCGCCTTGGCCGCCGCGACGGGCACCGGGCGAGGCAAGTTGTGCGCCGCTCGATGGGCCTGACTACGGCGACGACGACGCGCCATACCGAGTCGGGCAAAAGCAACACCAGAAAGCGGCCCAGTAGTCACGGGTGCCGAAGTTGGCGGAAGGATCAAGATTTGGCGACAGGGCGGACCTCAGCGAACAGCTGGAGAGTCCCTCTACAAGTCAGCGTCCCGCCCGCCGCCGCCTGCGGGTTGTCCCAAGACAAAAACTTATTAGCTTCAGTTGCACCATGCTTTGTTTTCTCACGACTCGCCCAGAGGCTGCCTCCTGGTCTGTGTGGACATCGACCTAATCGGGAGGATCGCGCGTAGCGGCGTATCCCGAGCACCGAGAATGCTGAAAAGCCTTCTACCGCGCGATTGGGTCTTGATGCGTGGCCACACCGATGCTAGGCATAAGTGGGGTTCTTCGACCCGAATGAGGGGGCTATGCCACCGCCGCCACGACATCGATACCCCCGCTTGTCGGCTGTGAGACCGAACTATCGCAGGGTTAGACGAATTCGCCCGCTGCATATCGACGCCCGCCGTTCGACCGCGGCGCGACCGCACCGCCTTTGGCGAACGGTGGTCGGCGCCCTAACAGTTGTCGCGACGATCATGGGCTTTGTCGTAAGCCTGAGGAGCCCAGCTTTCGCGGCTGGAGTGCCTACGGTCCCTGTTGGCGCAGGTAGCTTCGATGTTGCCATAGACACCAGCACCGACACCATCTATGTGACTGGCGGATTTGGCGCGGACTCCGTATCAGTGCTCGACGGTGCTACGTGTGACGCCAGCACCGAAAGCAACTGTACGCCGGTCGCGAACCCAACGGTCGGTTCCTCGCCGACCGGCGTGGCCGTCGACAATGACACCAACACAATCTATGTGGCAAACTTTTACTCAAATACAGTGTCGGTGATAAATGGCGCGAACTGTGACAGTAGTAACCAAAGCAATTGCGCACCGGTCGGAACGGCATCCGTCGGCGCCGATCCCGGCGGTATCGCCATCGACCCCGTCACGAACACTGTATACGTGGCCAACCAGTCCTCCAACACAGTATCCGTCATAGATGGGGCTACATGTGACGCCACCAACCAGAGCAATTGCACTCCACTCGCGAGCCCTTCTGTATGGCCCGATCCTTATAACATAACGGTTAACCCGAATACTAACACCGTTTACGTGACAAACCTTGCCTACGCGTCCGTGTCAGTGATCGACGGCGCGACATGTGATGGCGCCAACCAGACCAATTGCACAATGGCCGCGACGATACCAGTGGGGTTCACGCCCGAGGACGTCACCGTCGACGCTACCACCGATACGGTGTACGTGACGAGCGAGGAAGCCAACCTGGGGAACGGCGTTGGCGGCCAACCGATCGTCTCCATAATCGATGGCGCTACCTGTGACGGCACCGACCAGAGCAACTGTTCACCGCTAGCGAACCCGGCCCTTGCCTCAAGCCCCTATGGTGTCGCCGTCGATGTCGGTACCAACTCTGTATACGTAAGCGACAGCTCGGGCGTATCGGTGATCGACGGCGCCACTTGTGACGCCACAGTCCAGAGCGGTTGCGCGGCCACCATCGACGGCATCACCGGGAGCACTGCTGGATATTTGGGTCTGGTCCCTTCTACCGCCAATTCGCCCGACACCATCTACGTCGCCTCTGGATCGGGCCTGACCATATTCGGCCAACCGAGCGCCCCTATCGACGTGACCGCGACGAGCGCGGGCCCGGTCCGTTAATGTGTCGTGGACGCCGCCGTCGAGCGATAGCCAGCTGTCGGTCAGCTCCTACTCGGTGGTGCCTTCACCCTCGTGCCAGAGCTGCACGGGGCTTACCACCAACGGGAGCAGCACGCAGTCCACCGTGAGCGGGCTCACCCAGGGCACGACGTACACCTTCACTGTCTCCGCAAGTAATGCGGCGGGCCCGAGCCCGACCGGTGCCGCCGCGAGTTACAGCGTGCACGTCACACTGCCGTTCAATGGCTTATTCGAGCCGAAAGGCATAGCGGTGGACGCCGACGGTGACGTCTTCGTAGTGAACTCGGGCGACGACGAGGTTGTGGGGTTGTCGAAGACGTCGGGCGGTTACAGTCCGCAGTCGGCCCTGCCGTTTACTGGCTTGAGCGCCCCAGATGGAGTCGCTGTTGATGTTAGCGGTGACGTCTTCGTCGCCAACACAGGCAACGACGAGGTTTTCGAGCTGCCGAACACGGGCGACGGGTACGGCCCACAGGTGACTTTGCCGTTTACTGGCTTGAGCGCCCCAGATGGAGTCGCTGTTGATGTTAGCGGTGACGTCTTCGTCGCCAACACAGGCGACGACGAGGTTTTCGAGCTGCCGAACACGGGCGACGGGTACGGCCCACAGGTGACTTTGCCGTTTATTGGCTTGAGCGCCCCAGGTGGAGTAGCTGTTGATGGCGCAGGTGACGTGTTCGCAACAAGCGATACCGGAGCCCCCGCGGGCCAAGTGCTTGAGCTACCGAGGACGGCCGGCGGTTACGGATCCCAGGTGATATTACCGCTCACAAACAATGAGCCGACGCTTGGGTCGCCTTTAGCCGTTGACGCCAGCGGAAATGTATTCGTCGACAGCGATACCTTTATCGGCAGTGATTCGATTGGCCTTATGGAGATTCCGGTCTCAGGGAACGGTTATGGCCCACAGGTGACATTGTTGTTCGGTGGAGACACCGCTGGCTTAGCGGTGGACGGGAACGGCGACGTGTTCATCACGAACGAAAGCGCCCCAGCCAGCGATGCCGTGTCGGAACTCGTTTCGGGCACTGTGGAGGGCGCCACCTCACCGAGCGGCGTAACTCTCACATCGTCGCCTCTACTCGGCGGCACGCTTTCAACTTATGCCACGAGCTTTACAGCTACCACCACGGCTCCCTCGGGTGGCGACATATTTGTGAGCGAGCTGGACGGTCCCACGAACTTCTCTACCGAGTCGAGCGTCCTTGTCGACGATACAACGGCCGGCTGGCAGTTCGTTGCCACCGGAGTCGTGGCTGGGACCAGCGTCAACGCCCGGGCGACCGGGCTCAACGGCTCATGCACAGTGGGAACGCCAAACTGCAGCGCAAGCGGCGCCTTAGAGATCCCACTTGCGGACGCGATCGAGCCCGATGACGCCGTCACCGTCACGATGGATGGCGTGACCAACCCCGGCGCTGGGACCTACAACGACTTCGAGGTCTCTACGTCTGCGGATATCGCACCCGCGAGTGCCACTCCATACACGATCGAGCCCGGGACACTATTCGTTACAACATCCTCGACCGCGGCCGCCACCGCGGGCCAACCGTACTCCCAGGCTCTTACCGCCGCCGGAGGCAGCGGTCGTTACTCGTGGTCAGTGCTTAGCGGCGCATTGCCCCCTGGCCTCGAGCTCAGTCTCTCAAATGGGACCATCAGCGGCATTCCGTCGACGGCGGGCACCTACAACTTCACCGCCGAGGTCATGGACTCGACCCAGCCCGCCCCGCAGGCGGCAACGGGCGCTTTCTCGATTACTGTAAGCAGCGTTCCCCCGGGATCTCCTACCGACATCACTGTCGTGCCTGGGAATGCTTCAGCAGAGGTTGGCTGGGAGCAGCCTGACTTTGACGGTGGGAGCGCAATCACCGGTTATAATGTGTACGCCGACGGTACCAAGGTTATGAGCGCCGCCCAAAATGCGACATCAGTTGAAGTACCGAACCTGACCGATGGCGTGATGTACGCCGTCACGGTTGCGGCGACGAACGGCGACTCAACGGGAGCCCCCTCTTCCCCAGCCGTCGAGGTGACGCCAATGGTCCAACCACTCGTCATCTCTGTCCTCTCGTTGTCGGCAGCAAGCGTAGGCACCGCGTACTCCGCCGCGCTCACCGCGACAGGTGGCCTTGCCCCATACTCCTGGTCCCTTGAGTCGGGCGCTCTGCCACCCGGCCTGTCACTTTCGACGGGGGGCGTGATATCCGGGACCCCGACCACTGCGGGCGGTTCCGAGTTCACCATATCGGTCGCTGACGCGAGCTCACAGAACGCGTCAAGCGCCGCGCAGTTGAACGTTGCCGGGTTGGCCGCTCCTGCCATCACGGGGCTCACCCCTGCATCTGGACCACCCGCGGGTGGAGGCTTAATCGTCGTCGCGGGATCGGGCTTCTCCACATCACCCGGCCAGACGTCGTTCTGGTTCGGGTCTGGCGACGAGGCAAGCGGTGTCGTGTGCCCGCTAACCGGGCTCTGCGTTGCCACCATCCCACCACATGCCGCGGGTGACGTAGATGTGACGGCCACCGTAAACGGATTGCAATCCTCGCCGTCGACCGAGGGTGCTTACGACTACGCCGGACTGTCGATAACGGAAATATCACCAGCGGTAGGACCGATCGCCGGAGGGACGACGCTGGCGATTACGGGGACAGGGTTCGCAACGACCCCAGGCGGAACGCAGATTTCTTTTGGGGGCGCATCTGTCTCAGAGGTTTCTTGCCCGTCAACCACTACTTGCACCTTGACAACACCCCCAGGGGCGACAGGGACAGTCGGCGTGACAGCGGACGTCAACGGGGAAACCGCAGAAGCACCAACGGATTTTTCGTACGAAGGACCCTCAGTGCCCGGCCTTCACGTCGTTTTCAATCCCACGCCATTTGTGCCGCCCGCTGACTTGACCGCCGGGGAAACCGTCTCCTTTATGGCTACAGCAGTCGACGCGTCGGGTGAGCCTGTCCCGGACACCAGTGTCTACCTAGAGGCCCCGACTCCCGTCTCCGACGGGACGTTCACGGTTGGGACGACGTTGCTCTCGAGCACACCCCAACCATTTATGACAGATGCCAATGGCAATCTCGGTATTGTTTATACTGCCCCTAACCCTTTGCCGAGCCAAGCTGCGCCGTCAATTGACGCTGACATTACGCCAGCCGAAGCACCCTGGGCGCTTGACTACTATCTATTTCAAGCCCCCCCGGCGTTGCAACAACCACCTACGTGTACTCCGGCCACCTGTGGGCCGATCACTGTGGACTGCACGCAAGCACCCACAACTGACCCGGAGTCCTGTCCCTCGCCCACGCAAAACTACACGACTAACCCCGACTACAACTGGGCTATCCAAACTCTAGAGCAGGTCGCCACACAAGAGGCCCAGAACCTCCCTTGTGTCAGTTTAGTCGTGGACGGTTCGAGCTTCCGGAACGACCTCAACACATATATTCAGGACCAGCCAAATGGCCCAGGCGGTGTCCTTAGCGTCATCCAGTCCCCCGGGTTCCTGGACGCTCTCGCGTCTCTTGCCGACGTGGCCCCGGGGACCGCGGTTTGTGCCACATTGATAGGGCCTGAAGGACTCGTCGCCTTGGCGGTCGTTGGCGCTTCCGCTGTGGTTGTCTTGGTTGCTGCGCCAATTCTGGCTGATGTTCCCCTTCCTGTTGTGACAGTAAACCCTGGCGTGTGCCCACCAGTTCCGTTGGCAGCTACCGAAGCTACCTTGAAGTTCAGCCCCATACCTATTGCTCCTGCAGGAACACTCGCGCCCGGGACGACCGTCCCCTTCACGCTCACGGTTGCCGGCCAGAACGGGGACCCGGTGCCAGGTTCCTATAACGTCTACCTGAGTGGGTCGAACTCCGAGGACGGGAGCTTCTCTCTTGATCCCGAGGGCCAAGAGATCATCCCCGACGGCTGGGAAACGACGGTCCCAGCAGGGACCGGTCAGATCCCCCTTTACTATACGACCCCGTCGTTCATCCCGAGCGACGGGTCGTTCCCTGCCATTGAGGCGACGCTTTGCCCACCTGGCCTGCCCCAGATCAACGTGAGCGGTTTTGAGAGCTATTCTCAGATGCAAGCACAGCTCTTTCCGTCGCTGGTCCAGGTTGCCGCGCCCACGGCGGATGCGAACGGTGACGCTCAGTTCAGCGTCGATCTACCCCCGAGTACAGGGAACGGTCCAGAGACAATTGAGATAACGGGAACGTCGCCTAGCCTTCAACCAGTGACACAGTTTGTTACGATCACACAGAATATCGTTTCAACATTTGGTGGCGATAGTTCAGGTTTGACGGCGAGTGCCGCCCCTGAAGTGGCGGGGGTCACCCCTCCGCAGGGGTCAACGGGGGGCGGCGAAGTTGTCTCGATCCAAGGGACAAATTTGAACGATGCCACTTCGGTTGACTTTGGGGATCCTTCGGCTATCGGGTTCACCATTGAGTCGCCATCGTTGATCCTAGCTGTCGCTCCGCCCGGGTCCGGTACGGTAGACGTGAGGGTGGGAACAAGCGGAGGAGTGACTCAAACGAGCTCGGAGGACCAGTTCGAATATATCGGTTCGACTGGGACCTCGATCACCCTGGCACCATCGACCGGTCCTGTTGTCGTTGGCCAACCTGTCACGTATATGGCGAACGTGGCACCAACCGCCCCCACCAGCGACGTGCCCACGGGGATCGTCACCTTCGACGACGGCACCTTTCCGGTTGACTGTGGTCCGGGATCTCTTGGGTTCGATGGCGCCTCTGCCACCTGCGCCGTCACCTACACCGGAGTCGGCGCCCATAAGATCACTGCGAGCTACCTGGGTGACTCGAACTTCGCGAGCTCTACTACGGGATCGGTATTGGGCCAGACCGTGAACGAAGCCCAGACCACGACCATCGTGTCGTCGTCGGTCAACCCCTCCGCCGCGGCCCAGGCGGTCACCTTGACAGCGACGGTGGGTGTCCTCAGCCCGGGCTCCGGCAACCCCACGGGAAATGTCGAGTTCCTCAACGGTGGCACTGCCATAACCTCCTGTGGAGCGACGACCGGCGAGCCCCTGGTCGGGACCGACGCCACGTGCAATGCCAGCTTTATCTCGACAGGCACGGACCAGATAACCGCGACATACCTCGGCGATCCGAACTTCTTCGAGCTCGACCGCCGTCGCGGCGCTTAACCAAGTGGTGGGCCAGAGCCCGGCCATCACCAGCGCCGCCTCGACGAGCTTCCCCATAGGCAGCGCGCAAAGCTTCATGGTGACGACGACGGGCTCCCCGTACCCAGCGCTAACCGAGTCCGGGGCACTACCGGCGGGGGTCACCTTCGGTGACGACGGCAATGGCACGGCCACCGTCTCGGGTACCCCGGCGGCGGGGACGGCTGGCCGGTACCCGATCTCCCTCACGGCCACCAATATTTTGGGCACGACAACAGAGTCGTTCACCTTGACGGTTCAGCAGCCGCAGGTTATAACCTTTATCGGCCCGAACTTGGGCACCGTGGGTACTTCAGCGACGCTGTTCGCAACGGACGGCATTTCGGACAACCCCGTCGTCTTCACCGTCGACCCCACGAGCGGGCCCGGGGTCTGCAACGTCTCTGGCACTGACGGCGCAACCCTGAACTACACGGCGACTGGCACCTGTGTCCTCGACGCAAACCAGGCGGGCAGCGGCTACTACCTCGCCGCCCCCCAGGCCCAATGGTCGGTCACGGTGGTCCAACTCCCGACCTTTACCAGCGTCGCCACCTATACCGCCACAGCCGGGAGCGCCTTCAGTTTCTCGATGGCCGCCATCGGTGCACCCACGCCCACCATCGCCGTGGAACCCGGCTCCACCCTCCCGGCAGGAGTCACCTTCACCGCCGGAGCCATCGGCACAGCCACCTTAACCGGGACTTCATCGGTCCTCCCCGGTGCTTACAGCTTCACCATTTCGGCTACCAATACGGCAGGCAACATTACCCAAGCGTTCACATTGACCGTGACGGCACCACCGGCGTTCATTTCAGCGCCGTCGACAACGTTCACGGTGGGTCAGCCAGCGTCGTTCACGGTGATCGCTGCAGGTACACCTGTCCCGACATTGTCAGAGTCCGGCACGCTGCCCTCGGGGGTGACCTGGACGCCCGGCACCAACGGGACCGCCACCCTGGCCGGGGCCGTTGGTTCGGCCAGCGTGGGTACCTTCTCGCTGACTATCAGCGCGGCTAACAACGTCGCCACAGTCACCCAAGGGTTCCGCCTAACTGTGATCAGCGGGAGGCTCGTGATCACCTCGGCGGCAGTGGCGTCGTTCACCGCAGGCACGGCCGGGACGTTCACGGTTACAGCTACGGGCACGCCCATACCGACGTTGTCAGAGTCCGGGGCGTTGCCGTCGGGGATGACCTTCAAAGCCGGTACGTCCGGCACTGCCACGCTGGCCGGGACCCTGGCGGCATCGGCGAAGGGGATCTACCCGGTCACCCTTACCGCCACCAGCTCGGCGGGGAAGACCAGTCAAGCCTTAACCCTGACAGTCGACCAAATGCCGAGCATCACCGGCTCGTCGAAGGTGACCGAAACGGCGGGGGCGGCGTTCAGCTTCACCGTCACTGCTACGGGTTACCCGACGCCGACGCTTACCAGTGCGACGATGCCACCTGGATTGAGCTTCTCCGACAACGGCAACGCCACCGGGACGCTGTCGGGCGCGACAACCGTCAGCGTCGGGACCTATGCTGTGACACTCAACGCGGCCAACGGCGCCGGTACCGCCACCCAAACCATCGCCTTAATGGTGAATGCGGCCAAGCCCGCGGAGGCTGTGCCCAGTTTCACCAGCGTCGCCACGGCCGCGGCGACGGCGGGGGTGGCTTTCAGCTTTACAGTCGCTACCGTGGACAGCCCGACGGCCTACGCTACCAACTTGACGCACGTCGGAGCTCTACCAGCTGGGGTCAGCTTCTCCAATAACGGCAACGGGACCGCCGTCTTGACGGGTACGCCGACGGCGGCCAGTGGCGGGACCTACACGGTCACCTTCAAGGCGACGAACGTAGCCGGCACGACCACCCAGTCGTTCGGCCTGACCGTCAACGCCAAGCCGACGATTACTTCAGGTGCCAGTTCCACCGCCACCGTCGGCGCGGCGTTCTCCTTCACGGTCAAGACCACCGGCTACCCCGTGCCGGCCCTGTCCGATAACGGCGCCCTGCCTGCCGGGGTCAGCTTCGTCGACAACGGCAACGGCACAGGCACGTTCTCGGGGCCCCCGATGCCGGTGCCGGTGGAACCCATACGATCACCATCTCGGCCAGGAACTCGGTAGGAACGACAACCCAGAGCTATGCCCTGACAGTGCGCCAGCCGCCGCTGATAACAAGCGCTTCAACGGCGACGACCACTCACGGTAGCGCCTTCGCCTTCGCCTTCACCGCCAGCGGTTACCCGCTGCCGACCATGACCCATACAGGCACCGTCGCTGGCCTGACCTGGACCGCCGGCAGCGGCACTCTCGCTCTGAGCGGGACCCCTAAGACAGCTGGGACCTACACGCTCACCATCACAGCCGCCAACAACAGCGGTAAGGCAATACAGGCGTTCACCCTGACAGTGGAATAGGTGGTCTTGATCGCCTCGGAGCCCACGTCCCCGAAAGCGCGACCGGCGGGGGGGGTCGGGCTGTGTGCCCTGCCGCACTTTCGCCACCGTTCGGCAATTTGACGGCCCCAAGGACGATCGACATTTGGGCAACGTTGGGAACAACTGCGACCAGGAGTTGCCCATAGAGGCCACCGAGACCAGGCCGCGATCCTAAAATCCGGCAGCGGGCGGCCACTCGCCCGAGCACGGGCTCAGGGCGGAGTGGCGAGACGATGGGCTGCCTGCGTCATCTGGAAGACGAAGTAGGCGTCGTAGTCGCTGATGACGTTATGAAGATGGCCGAACAGCTCGAAGGCTGACCGATCCCAGAAGCTGAGACCACGCGGCCAGGCCCCGGGCCAATACGTCGTCGGGGGCGCTCAGCCCGACTTCGGCGCCGAGGGCACTGAGGTCCTGCTGAAGCACCGCGGGAAGGCGGGCGTCGGGACTGGCCCGCACCTGGCCGGACCGGCTTCCCTCTTCCAGCAGGCCCAGCGGCACCAGGGCGACGCGGGCGGCCGCCGGCACGGTGTCGGCAGGTGCCCGGTAACCGGGCACGGGGCTCCCGTAGATAAGGGCGTAGTCGTGGGGATGAGCCTTAGCCCAGTCGCGGATGCCGCATGCCATCGCCACCCAGCGGGCGACGAACTCGCCCGGTTCGCGCACCGCCTGTTCGGCCGCGGCGGCCGCGTCACTATAGGCATCGACGATCAACGTGGTCAGGAGCGCGTCCCGGCTGGCGTAATAACGGTAGAGAGCGGACGAGACCATGCCGAGCTCTCGCGCAATCCCCCGCAAGGAGATGCCGGCCGCGCCTGCTTCGGCGATCTGACGCTTGGCGGCCTGCTTGATCTCATCGGTCAAAGCGGCCCGCGCTCGGGCACGTATACCCTGAGCTGGCATAACTGGCATGTTCCAGATCATAGCTCACGTTAGAGAGCGGGGCTCTTGACAATCGAGCAGCACTGTGAGAGCATTGGTCTATATCGAGAGCGCCGCTCTCAGAACGACGGAGGAGGTCAACATGAGCCCGACGAGCTCCGGCAGCAACCCCGGCCGTTACGCCCAGCCCAACCGAGCCGATCGCGTGACCGCCCGGCTGTTACGGGCGTTGGTCCGGATGGGGGTCGGGCCTTGGGGCGCCCGGGAACTGCGCGTACCCGGCCGAAAAAGCGGGCTGGCTCGCAGCACGGTGGTGAACGTGCTCAAATCCGGCGACGAACGCTATCTGGTGGCGCCGCGCGGCAACACCGAGTGGGTCCGCAACCTGCGGGCCGCCGGGCATGGTGAGCTGCGGCTCGGCCGCCGCATGGAGCGCTTCGAGGCCGTTGAACTTCCCGACACGGACAAAGCGCCCGTGCTCCAGGCCTATCTGGACAGATGGGCCTTTGAGGTCGGCAGGTTTTTCGAAGGATTGGGCAAGAGCTCGACCGTGGATGAGCTCAACCAGATGGCCAGCAGCTTTCCGGTTTTCAAGGTGCTCGCCGAGCACGAGGCTTAGTTCGCTCGGCCGTTGTTGAATGGCCCCTCCTCCACGTCTGAGTTACCGGGCCCTGATCGCACGCGGAGAAGATCGGCAATCTCGTCGGCGAGCGGGGAGGACGTCCTCATGTCGGTCACGGGCGCGGCGCTCGTGCGGAAGTGGGCGGAGGTGAGAAGATACCCACGTTCGGGACGGGCGATAATGGAGCACCGAGGCTTGGGCAGGGGGAGGGAACGATGAGCGAGCGGCGAAGCCAGACCAGGAGCAGGTCTGCCGGCCGCGACTACAGCCTCACCGGACCTGAGGCCAAGGCCGCCATGGCCGCGGGTTTCGAAAACGCCGACTGGTACCAGGCCCCGATCGACCCCGAACGCCTCAACGTCCTCATGACCCGCCGTAACGGCCGTCCGACCTTCGACGCCATCTTGTGGACCGTGCTCCTGCTCGGGTGCGGTGGGCTCGCCTTCATAAGCCTCGGCACGTGGTGGGCCATCCCCGCCTTTGCCGCCTTCGGCACGCTGTGGGGAAGTTCAGCCGACTCACGGTGGCACGAGAGCGGCCACGGCACGGTGTTCCGCACGTCCCGGGCCAATGACGTGATGTACAGCGTCGCCGCCTTCATGATGCTCCGGGAGCCGACGCTGTGGCGCTGGCAACACGTCCGTCACCACTCCAACACCTCAATTGTCGGCCTCGACCCCGAGGTGACGATCAAGCGCCCGACGTCGTTCACCTACATCGTCCTCGGCTACTTCAACCTGGTGAACGGGCCGAAGATGCTCTGGAAGATCCTCGTCCACGCCGCCGGCCATTGCGAGACGTACACCCGTATCATCGTCCCCACCGACAGTTTCCGCCGCGTCGTGTGGGAGGCAAGGATCTTCGTCGTCCTGCTCGCCGGCGCGCTCGGCGCCGCCGTCGCTCTCGGCACGATCGGGCCCTTGCTGTTCGTCGGCCTGCCGTCGTTTTACGGGGCCTGGTTCATGTGGTTCTGCGCCGTCACCCAGCACGCCGGCCTACGCGAGGATGTCCTCGACCACCGCATGAGCACCCGTACCGTTTACATGAACCCGGTCTTCCGCTTCCTGTACTTGAACATGAACTACCACGTCGAGCACCACATGTTCCCGTCGGTGCCCTACTACAACCTGCCGGCGCTGCACGAGGAGATCAAGGCGTACTTGCCCCCTCCCAAAACTTCGGTGCTGGCGGCCTACCGCGAGCTCCTACACGCGGTGCGGGTGCAGCAAAAGGACACGGCTTGGGAGATCGAAAGGGGCTGGGAGCCACCGCTGGGGACGGCGGCGGACCGGGCAGACCGGGCGTCCCGTGCGGTCGAAGTGGCGGGCGGCATCGGGGAGATAGACCTCGGCCCGGCCGAGATGCTGGCCCCCGGCCATCTCACCTCTGTCGAAGTCGGCCAGCAGCACTACGTGCTGTGCCGGATGCTCGACAGTACGTACGCTTTCTTCGACGGCCTGTGCACCCATGGGAAGAGCGCCTTGGTGGACGGCTACCTCGACAACTGCGTCATAGAGTGCCCCAAGCACAACGGGCGCTTCGACGTCAGGACAGGCGAGGCGGTCCGGCCCCCGGCCGTAGAGCCCCTGGGCACCTACCCGGTGCGTGTGCGGGACGGGCGTTCTGGTCGTCGCCCTGGCGCCGCTACAGGCCCAGGAAGTGCAGGCCGGGCCCGCCGTGCTTTCCTCCTCCGAGCGGGCCGTCTGAGAGCGCCCGATGGTCCACGTTTTCAGAAGTTATCGCCCCCGTAAAACAGGGAGAACGGAGTAACAAGAAAATGGTTGTTCTCGACGAGCTGCGTGAAGCGGTGGTAGACGGTCAGACCAAGGTCGCCGTGGCTAAAGTGACGGAGGCATTGGCCGCAGGCACCGACGCCGGGACGGTGCTGCGCGAAGGACTGATCGCGGGTATGGCGCAGGTGGGCAAACTTTATGAGGACGGCGAAGTTTTTGTGCCGGAGATGCTGGTGGCGGCCCGGGCCATGACGGCGGCGCTGGCCGTGCTCAAGCCGCGCCTGGTCGAGCAGGGGGTGGCGTCCAGCGGCAAGGTGGCGATCGGGACCACCGAGGGCGACCTGCACGACATCGGCAAAAACCTGGTGGCGATGATGCTGGAGGGCTCCGGTTACGAGATCGTCGACCTCGGCGTCGACGTCCCTGCCGCGAAGTTCATTGAGGCCATCCGCGACGGAGCCAACGTGGTGGCGATGTCGGCCCTGCTCACCACGACGATGACCAACATGGCCTCGACCATCGAGGCCATCAAGGCGGCCGGCCTGCGTGACCAGGTCCGCATCGTGGTCGGCGGAGCGCCCATCACCAAGAGCTACGCGGACGAGATCGGGGCGGACGGCTACGCCGAAGACGCTTCCGGAGCGGTGCGCCTGGTAAAGGAAGTACTTGCCGCCTGAGCACGGCCAAAGACCTTGGACCGCCGATCAAGAGGAGAGTTGACATGGAGCAGTACACGCACTTGGCGGTCGGCGAACTGGACCAGTTCGTGTTCGGCCGTTGCCCCCACCCCCTAAAGGTCGGGCGGGGCCTCACCCTGGGAGCAGGCACGGTGTACCCCGAGCTCAACTTCACCCTGGCGCCCATGGCCATAAATGACTCCACCATGGCCGAGGTGCGCTCAGAGTACGCCCATATGGCCGACCAGGCCTGCGCCCGGGCCGTGGCTCTGGAAGTGCCGGGCCTGGTGGTGGAGTTCGAGTTGGTGCCCGATCTCACCTTGCAGCCGGAATGGGGGGCTCAGGTCGTTGCCGTGCTGCGCGAGACCTTGGACCGCTATGCCGCCAGTGACGGGCTGGCCAACGCCCTGCGGGTCACTCCCAACGACATCCGCGAGTTCGTGCGCCCGCCTCTGATGCGGGAGGGCGCCAAGTGGGACCAGATGATGACCAGTTTCGAGCTGTGCGCCGAAGCCGGGGCCGACATGCTGTCGATCGAAAGCACCGGGGGCAAGGAACTGCACGATGACGCCTTGTTGAACGCCGACTTGGCCGGGTCGGTGTTCGCCCTGGGCGTGCTGGCCAGCGCCGACATGGGCCCGCTGTGGGACATGATCGGCGCCGTAGCCGCCCGTCACGGGGCCGTGCCCGCGGGCGACAGCGCCTGCGGCTTCGCCAACACGGCCATGGCCCTGGCTGATACCCGCCACATCCCCAAGGTCTGGGCGGCGGTGGTGCGGGTGCTGAGCGTGCCCCGCAGCCTGGTGGCCTACGAGCACGGGGCGCGCGGCCCGGGTAAGGACTGCGCCTACGAGAACGTGTACATAAAAGCCATCACGGGCTACCCCATGGCCATGGAGGGGGCCGAGGCGGCCTGCGCCCACCTCTCGCCCTTAGGCAACATTGCCAAGGCCACGGCCGACCTGTGGAGCAACGAATCGGTCCAGAATGTGAAGCTGCTAGCCGGCATGGCCCCCACCGTGTCCATGGAGCAGCTGGCCTATGCCACCCGCCTCATGAACGAGGCCACCCGGGCCGGGCAGGCCAACCTGCTGCGGGACTGGCTGGTGGCGAGCGACATGGGCCACGACCCCCAGGCCCACGTGCTGCGACCGGACGTCGTCTTACGCCTGGCGGCCGAGATCGTGGCCGAGCCCACCGCCTACCTCCGCACCCGCCGGGCCGCCCTGGCCGTGCTGGCCGAGTTGCGAGAGGGCCAGGCGGCGGGAGAGTTTGCCCTCACCAAGCCCGAGGCCAACTGGCTGGGCCGGCTCTCCCACCAGGCCGAAGCTTTGCCCGAGGACGAAGGGCGCTTCATCGAGGAGATGGTGGCCGGGGCTGACCGCCAAAAGGTTCGTCTGGACCAGTACGGGATCGATTTATAGGAACCCTGTCCGTCGGGACCGGGGTCGGGCCGCACATTAATCTGACGAGGGTTCGCGCTCGTGGAGGTGGGGCCGATCAATGACAGATCGGCCCGGCTCAGCCGGTCCCTGGCGTACCAGGATTGGTGCCAGTACGGGTAGATCAGCGGCGGTCGGGTCGCCCGCTTCGAGGCGGGTTTCCTCGTCCTTGGACAGCACTAATGAGGCGGCGGCCAGGTTCTCAGCCAACTGCGCCTCCGTGCGCGCCGCTACTATCACACTCGTCACCCCGGGCCGACTGATGAGCCAGGCCAAGGCCACTCGGGCCGCGGTTACGTCGTGCTCAGCGGCGATCTCGGCCAGTAGTTCGACGATGTCGTAGAGCCGCTCACGGTCCTCCAGCGGTGGTTCAGGCCACCCACCCGAGTGACGGCTGTTACCAGGCTCGGGGCGGCCTCGCCGGAACTTGCCCGACAGCAGGCCACCGGCCAGAGGGCTCCAGATCAAAAGACCGAGCCCCTGGTCGAGCGCGGTGGGCACTATGTCGTACTCAGCTGAGCGTTCGAGGAGTGAGAGGTAAACCTGGTTGCTAACAAACCGGGCTCCACAGTTACTACCAGCCACTCCCAGGGCCTTCATGAGCTGCCACCCGGCGAAGTTCGAACAACCGACGTAGCGTACTTTTCCTCCCCGCACCAGCTGCTCAAGAGCTGAAAGTGTTTCCTCCAGCGGCGTTTGACCGTCCCACTCATGGAGTTGGTAGAGGTCGACATGCTCGGTCCGTAGCCGTCGTAGGCTGGCCTCACAGGCTCGGACCAAGTGATGGCGTGACGAGCCCGCATCGTTGGGGCCTTCGCCCGTGGGGAACCGAGCCTTGGTAGCCAAGATCACCTGGTCGCGACGCCCTGGCAATATCTGGCCGAGGACTGTTTCCGACCCCCCCGCGCCATAGGCGTCGGCGGTGTCGACCAAGTTGACGCCAGCCTCGAGCGCCATATCAACTTGGCGTCGAGCGGCGGCCACGTCAACCGCGCCCGACTTGGCCCCCGGGTCGGCGACGCCGAAGGACGCCGTCCCCAGGCCCAAGCACGACACCCTCAGTCCCGAAGCGCCCAGCTGCCGGTAACGCATTGACATTGGCCTAACTCAGGGCCGGGGTCAGTTTGATCATCCGCCCTCCGATGAGCCACTCGGCCACATAGAGCCTCCCATTGCCGTCAGCGGCGAGACCATGGGGGCTATTGAAGCGGCCAGGCCGTAGGCCCGGCGCACGTACCGGGTGCTCGAGCCCATCGACACCGTTAGGCCATCCCGGCTGATGGCAAACCTCTCCGTTATCACCCAGGTAACAAACGAACTGGTCCTCGGGACCGAGGACAGCGAGCCGGGCGTGAAGCTCGGCAACGACCAGGTTGGCCCCGCTGGAGGCAAAGGCGCTCGGGCTGTTCAAGAACGTCTCGCCCACGACCCGCAGGAACGACCCGTCGAGACCATAAACCTGGGCACGGGCGTTCCCGCGGTCAGCCACCCACAGCTCGGGCTCGGCGTGGCGGCGGTCAAGGAAGACCCCGTGTGGGCAGTCGAAACGACCAGCCCCCTCGGTGCCGTCCAGGCTGGAGACGTAGGTCCCGTCGTTACGATAACGGTGCACCAGGCTCTGGCCATAGCCGTCGGCGACCCAGAACGTCCCCGCTCCCGCCATGGCGCACCTCATCGACGGCCACCGAGGTCGGTGCGTACTGCCCGCTCTCGTAAGCACTGTGAGGTGGCCGGGCCAGCTGCGCCACCTCCGAGCCGTCCATGTCGAACTTCACCACCTGGCCCTGCTCGGCGGCGCGATCAGATCGGTAGGCGCCACTGGGCATCCTGCGCATCTTCGACCCCGGGTCGGCAAGCCACAGGTACTCGTGGCCGGCCTCCTCGACGATGGTAATACCGTGGCCCTCTTTGAGCCCCACTGTCCACGAGCGAAGGAACCGTCCTTCGCCATCGAAGATCACCACCTCGGACCGGTCGGGATGGAAACCGACGATCTCGCCTGACCGCGTGACGGCAAGGCCGTGATGAGCCCAGCCCGTGGTGGCATCTCCGGGCGCGGGCAGCTCGGCCCAATCCTCGTGCCAGTCGTAGGCCTGACTTCCTTCTCCCACTCTCGCGCTCACGTAGCCCTCAGCTCGAAGCGCCAATCAGGCCGTGGGGGTCGAGGACGAACTTCTTCGCCGCCCCCTGGTCGAAGTCCCGGTACCCCCGCGGCGCCTCACCTAGGGGGATGACCTCGACGTTGACCGCCTTGGCGATCTGCACCTTGTCATGCAGGATGGCCATCATGAGCTGGCGGTGGTAGCGCATCACCGGGCATTGACCCGTGATGAACGCATGCGACTTCGCCCACCCCAGCCCGATACGGATACTCAGGTTGCCATGCTTGGCGGCCTCGTCGATGCCCCCCGGGTCACCGGTGACATATAGGCCAGGGATGCCGATAGCCCCGCCGGCACGGGTCACCGCCATAAGGGAGTTGAGCACCGCCGCCGGGACCTCGTGGTCGGCGTCGTGACCATGACCGCGGGCCTCGAAGCCGACGCAATCGACGGCCGAGTCGACTTCGGGAGCGCCGACGATGGCCTCGATCTGGTCGGCGAGCGGTGCCTTGGCGATGTCGACCGTTTCGCAGCCGAAACTGGCGGCCTGGGCCAGACGTTCAGGGATCCGGTCGCCGACGACGACCACCGCCGCGCCCAGCAGGTGGCAGGAGGCGGCACAAGCGAGCCCGACCGGCCCTGCACCGGCGATGTAGACGACCGACCCGGGGCCGACGCCGGCGCTTACGGCACCGTGGAAGCCGGTGGGGAAAATGTCTGACAAACAGGTGAGATCCTTGATCTTGGCCAGGGCCTGGTCCCTGTCCGGGAAGCGCAAGAGGTTGAAGTCGGCATACGGGACCATGACGTAGTCCGCCTGCCCTCCGACCCACCCTCCCATGTCGACGTAGCCATAGGCGGCTCCGGGCCGGGCTGGGTTCACGTTCAGGCAGACCCCGGTCTTGCCCTCCTTGCAGTTGCGGCAGCGGCCGCAAGCAATGTTGAAGGGTACCGACACGAGGTCACCCACCCTTATGAACTCGACGTCACGTCCGGCCTCGATGACCTCGCCCGTTATTTCGTGCCCGAGGACCAACCCCGACGGCGCCGTAGTACGACCTCTCACCATGTGCTGGTCGCTCCCGCAGATATTGGTGCTCACGACCTTGAGGATGACGCCATGGTCGCAGCGGCGGTCGCCCAGCGCCAGGACCGGGAAATCAATATCCCGTAGCTCGACCTGGCCGGGCTCGATGTACGCCACACCCCGATTGCTCTGCAAAGTGCCCCCGTTCTCGTCGTAAGCGACCCAAGTTCACCGTCCTATCAGCACTCGGCCCGCGGCACAAGGGGCAGCCCGGGGCGCCCTCGCCGGAGGCTCTGATCGAGTGCGGCGCCGGTCGCGGGGAGGTCTCGCTCAAGTGGGAGCCCACGGGCCGATCTTGCGCAGGTCAACGCTCTCGTCGGCGAGATGGGCCGGGTCGACCGCCTGTCGGGCCTCCAGTAACCTCCTCACGGCGCGTACGTCGCGTGGCCTGTTCACCCCGACGACCCCGCTTATGACGCCGCCGTCGAGGAAAAACACGCTGAACGATGACGACGACGGGTCGCCACGGTAGACCAGCTGGTCGGTCGGCTGGACCTGGCCCGACATCTGAACGTTCAGGTCATATTGGTCCGACCAGAACCAGGGAACCTCAGCGAACCCATGGCGGGCGCCGAGCATCGAGCGGGCCGCCGCGACGCCCTGGTTCTGGGCGTTCTGCCAGTGCTCGAGACGGAGCCGGCGGCCGAGGAAAGGGTTCGGGTGGTTCGCCACGTCTCCGGCCGCATAGATCCCCTCGACCGAGGTCTCACAGAGCTCGTTGACCACGATCCCGTTCGCAACCTCCAGCCCGGCGCCTTCGGCGAGTTCCACGGCAGGGACAATGCCGATGCCGACCACCACCAGGTCGGCCTCGATGCGCTCCCCGTTCCTGGTGACCACGTGGGTCACGGTGGAGCCGCCGCCTATCCTCTTCGAGCGACGTTCCCGTCCTGACACTGGCACCGTGCTCAACGTGATGACGTTGCAGGAAGGTGCCGACCTCGCGGCCGAGGGCTCTCCCCAGCAACACGTCGTCGGCTTCGACCAGGGTTACCGCGCAACCCGACGCCACCGCACTGGCGGCCACCTCGGTGCCTATGAAGCCACCTCCGACCACAACAATGGATGCACCGGACCGGAGGCGTTCGCGGATTATGAGGGCGTCGTCAAGCGTCCTCAGGTGTACGACGCCGTCGAGGTCGGCGCCTGGAACCCCGAGGCGTCGGGGACGGCCGCCGGTGCACAGGAGCACCTTGTCGGCCCGCGCTCGCTCACCGTCGGCCAGCTCGAAGTTGGCGCGAGTGCCGGTCTATACCGACGACGGTCGACGAGAGGCGAAGAGTGACCCGCAGGTCTTCCCACTCGGCCTGTGAGTGGAGGCGGATCCCCACGGGATCGGTGGTCCCGATGAGAAGTTCCTTGGACAGCGGCGGTCGCTCGTAGGGCAGGTGCGGCTCCGCTCCGATGAGGTGGACCTCACCGCTGTACCCCTCTTCCCGAAGGGCCCGCGCCGCGCAGGCGCCGGCCATGTTGGCGCCGACGATGGCGATGGCAGTTGTCGTCATGGCTCGGGTGGCGGTGAGTCGCCTCCAAGGTCCACCTCGAGGTCGGTACCGACGACACGGACCGGGTACATGCGCAGTGGAAAATGAGCAGGGGCGCCCTTGGCCTTCCCGCTGCGAAGGTCGAACCGTCCCTGGTGCTTGGGGCACTCGATCATGTTGTCGAAGACGAAACCGTCACAAAGGCGGGCATTTTCGTGGGTACAGGCGTTGGCGCTGGCGAAGAACCCTCCAGCGCTGCGGTACACCGCCAGCGAAAGGCCTTCGACGACGACCTCGATGACGTCATCTTCGCCGATATCGGCCGTGCAGGCCGCCCGAGCCCAGCGCACCATGGTACCTATGACAGCGCCAGCACCGGGGCACTAACCTCAGGGACGCCGGTGAGCCGGGGTCGGTACCACAGCGGCTCGGCCGCAAGCTCCTGTTGCATGGCGGGCCTCTCTGCTCGTACTCGCTCGGTGTGCGGCGATCCTAGCGGGCCGTCCCTGCTTAAGTCCACAATACCTAAGATATTTGCGGGCCACTACGGCGCCGCGCTCCGGCGGGTGATCGATGCCGGGGCGGAAGACTTCGGGTGGAGCCTGCTCCCAGACCTTCCCGCGGAGAAATTGCCGGCTGGGTATAACGGTGTCGGGACGAATCGGGCACGATGCGGAGGGTGACGCGCCCGGGCCCTTCGGGATCCCGGTCGAATGCCCGATCGCCTGAGGACCGGAGCAATTCCGACACCTTCCAGTGGCCCGAGCTGGGGCCGGGTACGCCTCTGGAGACTGCCTCCCGCGGTACCGTCAGTCAGCGGGCAGATGGCCGGGAACAGGCATGCGTGTTATCCGCGGGGCGGCTGGATCACCTTCTTCAAGACTGCCGTAGCCGCATGGCTTCGAGGCCATGCTGGAGGACCTGGCGTCCCCCTTCGGGCGGCCGGAGGACATAATAATTAGGACGTGACGTCGCAAGGGCGCATCGGCACTCGCAGTATGTCGCACCGACCGCGAAAACGAGGAGCACATGGCCCACCTTCCAATCAACACTTCCCCCTCGACATCTCCCGTGGCGGCGACGGCGACGGCGACGAAGCTCACCGGCCCGTCCCGGCGGCGAGCCCTAAGCGGCGCTGTCCTTGCTGCCGCCATGCTGGTCGGGCTGCTCGGCGCTCGTGCACCCTCGGCCACCGCCGGGACCCGGCCGAAGCCGGCCGCCCTCGGCAGGCACGGATCCGTCAACGTGACGATATGGAGCATCGACAGCGACGGGCCGGACTTCCAGGCCATCTTGAGCGGGGCCATCGGCGACTACGGGCCGGCGGTGACCGTCCTTCCTAGCGGCATGGTGGACCCGGAGCACACCAGCGAGATGCAGCTCGATCTCAGGCATGGGACGTTCCGCCTCTACATTGACGGGATCGCCAGCAAGTTCCGAGCGCAAACGTCCCACGAGCCGGTGTACCCGTCGACATGCTCGGACTACGTCCACGTCAGCGCCACTGTGCCGATCGTGACGGGGTCGGGCACCGGCGCGTACCGAGGGATCAGAGGGACCTTCTCCCTGACCCTCACCGGCAACGAGGACGAGAAGACGCCGCCTTGTGGTCCGCCGTTCGTCAGCCAGATCCTTGTGCTGATCGGATCGGGGACTGTCTCGTCCTGAGGCCGTTGACCTCCGAGCCGTGCTTCATGTGCCCGTAAGGTCCGGTCCGTAGGCTCGACATCGACCGGCGACGTTGGCACCCAGCGCGTTCGACACCGGAGCCGAAGGATGAGACGAGGACCAATCGTTATGGTGGGCACAGTGGCGGGCCTTGCCGTCGTGCTGGGTTCCCACACTATTGTCGCCCCGCAGTCGATCGGTCCGCTGCTCCCGGGAACCTTGCCGTCCGGTTCGGGCCCGGGGTTTCCGTCGACCACCGGCAAAGCCTCCGTTACGACAGGCACTACGGCGACCGCGACCACGGCGGCCGCGACCACGGCGGCCCCGACCACAGCGCGAACTGCCACTGGGACCGCCATCAACTACAACTACGGGGTCTTGTCCGTCTCGGCGACCATAACGGGCACCAGGCTCACGGGGGTTGGGATCGCATCGATCGACGACGGAGGAAGTTCCCGGTCCCAGTCCATCGACCAACAGGCGATCCCGGTCCTCGAGCAAGAGGCTCTGCAGGCTCAGGGCGCCAAGATCCAGGGGGTATCCGGCGCCAGTTATACGAGCGCGGGCTTCCAGCAGTCCCTGCAGTCGGCGCTCACGCAGCTCGCCTTCCAATAGGGCAAACTGAGGGCGACACCTGCGAAAGTGAGGGACTACGCGCCTTCTTCTGGCTGAGGACGACACCAACCTGAGAGGTGTGCTCGAACGCGGGCTCAAGGAGGAGGGGTACGTCGTCGACGCGGTCTCGAACGGCGACGAGGCTCTCGATTACCTGCGGGCGTACGAGTACGCCGTCTGTATCCTCGACTGGCGCATGCCGGGGACGTCGGGCCTGGACATCATCGCGTCGGCCCGGCGCCGGGGCACGCAGACCCCCTTCTTGATGCTCACGGCCAAAGACGCCCCTCCCGACCGGATCCGTGCCCTTGACGAAGGTGCTGATGACTATCTGGTCAAGCCGTTCGACTACGGCGAACTGCTCGCCCGACTGAGGGCGTTGTTGCGGCGGCCGAGCGGCGACCGCAGCCCGCTGCTGCGTTGCGGGACGCTGACTGTCGACCCTGCCACCCACCAAACCTTGGTCGACGGGGAACCGGCCGATCTGACGCCCCGAGAATTTGCCATCATCGAGCTGTTGTTGCGCAAGAGCCCGGCCGTCGTGGCGCGCCGGTCGATCGCGCTGCACGCCTGGCCGGAGGAGGCCGACGCCGTCGGGTCCAACACGATCGATGTCCACATCGCCCGCTTGCGGGCAAAACTTGCCCGGTCCAACGCCAGGATCGAGACCCTGCGGGGGACCGGCTATCGTGTGACGACGTCGTCGGCGTGAGGGGGCCGCGGACGCGGGGCGACGGGCCGGCTCGCCAGGTGGGCGCCAACGTTGCCCGGGTGGCAGGCGGTGCGACATTGCTGGCCCTGGTCGTCTACGTACTGGCCTGCCTGGCCGTCGACTTGGTGGTCGTCCACCGTCTCGACGACGGCATCGACTCTCGACTGGCCAAAAGACTCGGCCAAGTGGTGCCCACGCTGCCAAAGGGGGGCCCACGAGAGCCCATCGGGTCGTACAGCCCGCAGGTCTCGGGTGACTTCGACGACGCCCCCATCGTGCTGTGGTGGGTCCCGCCAAAAGCAACCTTTGCGCTGCGACTGGACACCAATGCCCCCGGCCTCCCGTCGAGCGCCTTGCGCGTCGCTCAACCGACGAATGCCACGGTCGGGGGCCGGGATTTTCGCTTGACCGGTACGACGGTAGGTGACGGTCGCCTCATCGCCGGGACCACGGCTCAAGGCGTCCGTACCGCCCTGTCGACCCTCCTGGCCGCCGAAGCGGTGCTGGGGCCGCTGGCTCTTATCATCCTGTACGGGGCGGCGTGGGTTATCGGTAGGAGGGCGTCGGCGCCCGTAGAAAGAGCGCGGCGGCGCCAGCTCGAGTTCACTGCCGACGCCTCCCACGAACTGCGCACACCTCTCAGCGTTATCGAAGCTGAAGTGGGCCTGGCACTAAACGTCAGGCGGTCGGCTCCTGATTACCGTCGGGCACTGGAGCGTATTTCCGGCGAAACCCGCAGGTTGCGCCACATAGTCGAGGACCTTCTCTGGCTGGCACGCCTTGACTCCCTGCCGCAGGCCCCTCCGACCGAAGCCGTCGACGTGGCCAGCCTGGTCGAAGTGTGCGCGAACCGTTTCGATGCCGTCGCCGCCGGCCGAGGGATCGCCATTTCAGTGGCAGAGAAAGGCTCGCTTCCGGCGCTGGTGCTTGCCCCCGCCGAGTGGCTCGACAGGCTCGTCTCCGTCCTTCTGGATAACGCCTGCCGTTACTCCGACGACGGAGGAAGGGTCGACGTCACCGTGTCGACCGGAGGCGAACGGGTAGCGCTGACAGTTGACGACAACGGACCGGGGATCCCCGAGGAAGACCGCGAACACGTGTTCCAGCGCTTCCATAGAGCCAGCGCGCTGCCCGGCGGTGCCGGTTTGGGGCTTTCGATCGCGGATGCGGTCGTGAGAGCGACGGGCGGGCATTCCGAGGTCGGTGTGGCTCCGCTGGGGGGGCCCGCATCCGCGTGTGGTGGCCCCGTCATCGTGCCGACAGCACCTAGGCCCCTGCGCCCCGGTTCCAGGGCCTGAAACTGAATAAAACCTGATAGGGATGGCCAAGAGGCGCGGCTTCACGCTCCCGTAAGGTACGCCACTTACCCTCGGAGAAAGGACCCAGGCCAAAACCGAGAGGACGAAGTTGACCATTGTCGAGGCCCGCCACATCGTGGACAGGGACAGGGACATAACAGTCCCGGGACGTCCCACGGCCCTGACGCACTCCCGGCCGGCAACAAGGGCCCTTCGGTCCCGGCACCGGCCCGGTCGACCGCCTCAGCGGTGGGCCGCCGATGCGTTCCTGGCTCTGGCCGGGACAGGTTTTGGCGCGGTCGTGGGCGAGGTCATCACCGGTGAGACGCGTGGGTCATTGATGGCTTCTGGCGGGGCCCTCATTGCCACAGGCAGGTTTGCCGGCTTTACCGGCGCCTACCTCATGCTCGTGATGCTGCTGCTCATCGCCCGGATGGGGTGGCTCGAACGGGCCGTGGGCCAGGACCAGCTCGTTCGCTGGCACCGCCGCATTGCACCGTGGGCGCTGGGGTTGATCGCGGCCCACGTCGTGCTGATCACCCTCGGCTATGCCCAGTCGTCCCAAACGGGGGCCTGGCGCCAGCTTTGGGTGTTCCTGTCCTCCTACCCCGACCTCCTGGCCGCCATCGTCGGTTTAGCCCTGCTGGTGATGGTGGCAGTCACGTCGGTCAGGATCGCCCGCAGACGGCTCAAGTACGAGACGTGGTGGGTGGTCCACCTCTACACCTACATCGCGCTGGCCCTGGCCTTCGCGCACCAGATCGTCACCGGCGCCTCGTTCGTCGGGCACCCTCTGGCCCGGACCGTGTGGGCCACGGCGTGGGCGTCGACCGCCGGGCTCGTCATCGTCTACCGCTTCGGCCTACCCGTCGTCCGCAACCTCCGGCACCGGTTGCGCATAGAACGAGTCGGGGAGGAAGCCCCGGGCGTCTATTCGATCATCTGCCAAGGGCGCCGCCTGGACCGTCTGGCCGTTACGGGCGGCCAGTTCTTCCAGTGGCGCTTCATTACCCGGGACCTTTGGTGGCAAGCACATCCGTACTCGCTCTCCGCCCTTCCCCGGCCCCCGTTAGTGCGGGTGACGGTGAAGGCGCTCGGTGACCACAGCCGGGCCATTGCCCGGCTCAAACCGGGCACGCGGGTCTGGATCGAAGGGCCCTACGGAGCCTTCACCCACCACGCGCAGTCGACCGGCCGTGTGGCCCTGATAGCTGCCGGAGTTGGGATGACCCCGTTGAGGGCCATGCTCGAGGATCTCCCGGCGCACGTGGACGTCGCCCTGGTCATCCGGGCCTCGGCCGCCGAGGACGTGGTACACCGGGACGAGGTCGCCACTTTGGTCGAGCGCCGAGGCGGACAAGCCTACGCAGTAGTGGGCCCGCGCCGGACGGCGCGCCTCGATGCCCGCTCTTTGGGGCGTCTTGTCCCCGATCTGGCCCGGCGTGACGTCTACGTATGTGGGCCGGACGGCTTTAGCCAGAGCATCGTGTCGGCGGCGTTGGCTCTGGGGGTACCACGCGACCGTATCCACCGCGAAACGTTCGCCTTTTAGTTATGGGCAATGCCGCTATGAGCCATCAAAACAAGGAAGAGCAATGAAGCGGGCGCATGTCGTGGCCGCGGCCACGGTCGCCGGGTTGGCCGGCGTTTTGAGCTTCCACACCAGGTCGGTCGCGCTTAGCCTGGGCAAACCATTGGCCCCGGCCGTGGCTGGGCGTCGGACACCGACGGTGCCGGTCCCGAAAACGACAGTACCGGTCCCGACGACGACGCGCACGGGTGCATCGTCGCCGGCCGCCACTTCGGCCACGGCATCAACGGCGCCACCGCCGACGAGGACGGCCACCGGTGTGGCGGTCAACTACAACTACGGGACCATGTCGGTCGCCGCCACCGTATCGGGGGCGAAGCTGACCAACGTCACCATCGCGTCGATCAACGACGGAGGTAACTTCCGCTCCCAGTCGATCGACCAGCAAGCCATCCCGGTCCTTCAACAAGAAGCCGTTCAAGCCCAGAGCGCCAACATCCAGGGGGTGTCCGGAGCGAGTTATACGAGCGCCGGTTTTCAGCAATCTCTGCAATCCGCCCTCACCAAACTGAATTTCCGATGATCCCGGACCAGATGGCGACCGGGAGCACCAGTCAGGGCGGCTGGCGGTCCCATCGCCGTGAGGATGTAATGGGCACCGTCGTGACCATCGACCTTTTCGGCGAAGGCGGCGCTGCTCCCGACGCGGCGCATGTTCGAGGAGCCCGCGCCCGGGCGGTGCTGCAGCGCGCCGACGCCGTCTTCAGTACATGGAAGGAACAAAGTCCGATCAGCCAGCTGCGCAGGGGAGAAATCACGGTCCGGGACGCGCCGCCCGAGGTAGCCACCGTCCTGGCCGCGTGCGAATCCGCTCGGTCCCTGTCTCGGGGCTGGTTCGACCCCTGGGCCTTGCCCGGGGGCGTCGACCCGTCAGGTTACGTCAAGGGATGGGCGGCTCAGCGCGCTCTTGACGAGCTCGCCGGGCCTGGCGTGACGGGCGCCATAGTCAACGCCGCCGGAGATATCGCGACCTTCGGACGCCCCGGTCCGGGCCGGCCTTTCCGGGTCGGCATCCTCGACCCGGACGACCGGCGACGCCTGGCCTGTGTAGTCGAGGTCAGGGGGGCGATCGCCACCTCCGGCACCTACGAACGCGGCGAGCATCTTGTGGATCCGCGGACGGGGCAATGCGCCTCACGGGTCGCCTCGGCGAGTGTAACCGGGCCCGATCTCGGCCTTGCCGACGCACTGGCGACCGCCCTCGTCGTGGCCGGGGAGGAAGGCCTCGGGTTCATCGAACCGATTGACGGCTACGAGGGCTTCATCATCGGCTACGACGGGTCGCGGAGATGGACAGCCCATTTTCCGCAGGCCCCATGACAACTAGCCCTTTTACGAAAGCAGGTAATCAAGGATGATCCAGGAGATCATGTCGCTGTCCCGTTTGGACTTCTCACCTCCCCACCGCCCCCCGTCAACGACGCGGGTCGTAGTGGCCACGCTGGCCTGTACTGCGGGCTCGCTAGTCGCCGACGCCCTCCTGGTGCTGGTCGGCGAAGCGATTTTTCCGGGCACGAAGGGTTATGTGCATTTCCGGTTCTCGGACTACGCCAAGCTGACCGTGATCGGGGTGATAATCGCCGGTGCCGCCTGGCCCGTCGTGGCCCGTCTGAGCTCAGCACCGCGGTGGTTGTTCTCCCGTCTGGCCATCATGGTCACGCTGTTGCTGTGGCTGCCGGATCTTTATATCCTCTACCAGGGTCAGCCGGCCCGAGCGGTCGCCGTCCTCATGGTCATGCACTTGGCTATCGCCTTGGTGACGTACAACCTTCTCGTGCGAGCCGCCCCCGTCCGGCCCATCAGGTGGTCGGGGTCGTGAGCGCGGTGAAGCTGGCACCCGGCGGCGGTTCGAAGATCGAAGCCGGAGGGCTCGTGTTCAGCTTCGTGATCTCGAACGACGAGCCGTCGCCGGCACTACCACCGGCGTACCTGGCCAGGCCCAGGATGCCGTCCGAGGTGACGCACCACTCGTAGTCCCCCTCCTGGCCATTGACTTTGCCCCGGAGCGAAACGCATTTGAGCGGGATCCCGTTGACGCTCATGGTGGAATTGGTGACCTTGAACCCCTCGATGGCCGCCTCCACCTGGAGCGCCTCGGCCAGCCCGTAGACGAAGGCGCCTGTGAAATCAAAGAACGGGGCGGCGCCATAGCCGGAGGTACCCGCCGCCTCGGCGCTCTGCAGGCAGGTCCACTGGGCGCCGGCGCTCGACTGGGTGCATTCGTACTGGTTTTTCCCGTCTCCCACCACGTCCGTGGCCCCGCTACCGGCCGTCCCCGGCTCGGTGAAGGCGTACTTGCCACCCGGTTCCTGAGCAAAGGTGATGATATTCGAGAGCCCACTGCCGCCTGTGGTCTCATAGGTGGCTTCATAGGAGGCCTTCTCGCCCTTTTGGATCTCCGATTGCAGGCTTCTCAGCGACCTGGCGGCATCGGCGAGGGCATGGACGGCGTTGACGACCTTTCCGATACTTCCGATGCCGCAGCCGCCCAGGACCAAGCTGGTACTGGTCACGACCATGACCGCGGCCCCGGCTCGCCGCCCCCGGGCCCTGCGACGAGCCCGCCTCACGCTGGTGGTTCGGCTCATGTGGTCCTCCTGGGAGCGCCGGCGACGCCGACGCGCACTAAATAGGCTGTTCGCACCATATCTGCTGTCGAGGGCCCAAGACGTGACCTCCGCCCGCCACGGACGGCACGGCAGCGGGAACCGCCCGTCGATGGCCATGGTTAGATAGGGCATGAAAACGACGACCAAGAACATCCTGGCGGCGATGGCGCTGAGCGCGCCTATGGTCCTTATCGCCACCGCCGGGGCGTCAGGGAGACCGGGTACGGCCGGTTTCGGCCCCGTATCCGTGAGTTTTATCTCCGCGTCCCGGGGCTTCGTGTTGGGGACTTCGCCCTGCGCCCATGCCTCGTGCACCTCCGTCCTGACCACCGACAACGGTGGCACGTCCTGGTCGGCCCTGACCGGTGTCCCCGCGCCTGTCCCCCACCCGGCGGCATCGCCATCGGCGGCGGCCGTTAGCGAGATCGTCTTCGCCAACCCCTCGGACGGGTGGGTCTTCGGCCCCGCGCTGTGGGCTACGACCAACGGCGGCGTCAACTGGCACCAGGAAAAGCTCGGCGGGCCCGTAATTTCCCTCGCTGCCGCGGGCGGTTACGTCTATGTCGCCGTCAGCAGTTGCTACCAGACCAGCAGTAGTTGCTCCCCGAACGTCAGGCTCGAACGGTCCCCGGTACAACAAAATGCCTGGCACCCGGTCCCCGGCGTTTCGGGCCATGGGTCGCAGGTTTTGTGGGCCACACGGGGCGCGGCCGTATGGCTGGCGCTGTGGCCGGCGTCGGTCGGGCCGGCTTCGGTATGGGGCAGTGCCGCGGGCACTTCGTGGCACCGTTACCCCGACCCGTGCTACGACCGCTCACAGGGCATTGACCTCGCCGGCCTGGCTGCGCCGGAGACGAACATCCTGTTCGAGCTGTGCGCCGGTAACCCCGGCGCCGGGCAAGAAGCCAAGAGCTTGAGGCTTTCGACCAACGACGGCGCCACCTCGCACCTGCTGAGCAACCTGCCCCTCGGTGGTCTGGCCTACGGGGTCGCCGCGGCCAGCAGCAAGGACGTGGTCGTCGATGCCGTCTCGGGCGCAAGTATCATCTACCACTCTGCTAAGGGAGGCGCCACGTGGAGCACCAAAACCTTCGACGACGGAGGCGCCGGCCTTTTCGACCTGCAATTTGCCACCCCTGCGCTGGGCGCCGTAGTCGAAGGTCGTCCGGGCCTGGGCGCCTCCACCAACCGCCTGCTGCTGAGCCGCGACGGCGGCCTGACTTGGTCGGCCAACGGGCTCTGATGGGCACGGCCCGGCCCGCCGTGACCAGGCTGGCGGCACCGGTCGTGGCCATTTTCCTGGCTCTGGGCTTGGTGTTCCTCCCCGGCGCGGCGACCGCCCGGTCCATCGCGTCGGCCGCCGCCACCGGGCCGGCCGTCCCCGTGGTGGCCTGCGCCAGCAGCTATGGGGCCGGACCACCGACCGGCCTCCCGGTCCTGCCCCACACCCTCCGCCCGGGCCTGGCCGCCAACGTGGCCAAGATGCTGGCCTATTACACCAACGACAAGCGCACCCTCGACCCCGTCCTCGCCCCCCGCGGGTGGCAGTGCCAAGTCCAGGTCGGTGCCGACGGCACCACTGGCGTCGATATCTACTCCCCGGGGACGTCACCAACGCCCGGCGGCACCGGCCAGCCCGAGGTACAGGCCGCGTCGGACTCAGCCTGCCAGGGTTGCGTGTACTCGACCGTATGTGGCCTGGTGCCGGGGGCCGGTGAGCAGCTCGGTTTTTCCGGGCTCCCCTGCGCCCCCCGCAGCAAGGACGAGGTCGTGACCTGGTTATCGGGGTCTCCCAAAGACGACCGACCCCCCGTAAACGACATCGTCGCCTTTGCCGAACCGGGCCATGGCCCCACCCATGACCCGACCCACGGGGTGGTGCTTTACGAGTACGTCGCCGGGCGAGGAGGCGAAGCGTCCGAGGAAACCTGCACCTTGCCCGCGGCCCAGCACTCCTTGTGCACCGCCATCCTCAAGGCCTTCCTGACCCACCGCTGGCTCATGAGCTGAGCCAGGGGCGAGTTACGCCCGCTTAGCGGCGAACCAGGTGGACAGCAGGAGGGCCGAGTCCCGGGCCAGCACCCCCCGGACGACCGGCACCTCGTGGTTGAGCCGGGGATCGGCACAGAGGTTGTAGAGCGAACCGCAGGCCCCCGCCTTGGGGTCTGCCGCCCCGAACACCAGCCGGCCCAGGCGGGCGGCGACTAGAGCCCCGGCGCACATGGGGCAGGGTTCCAGCGTGACATAGAGGGCGGCATCGACCAGCCGCCAGGAACCGGTGGCCCTGGCCGCCTCACGTACGGCCAGCATCTCGGCGTGTGCCGTGGGGTCGCCAGTGGCCTCCCTGGCGTTGGCGCCGCGCCCGACGACCTCGCCTTGCCTCACTACGACGGCACCCACCGGCACCTCCCCGGCCTCGCCCGCCCGGGCGGCCAACTCGAGCGCCAGGCGCATGTAGGTCTCGTCGATGGCGTTCAACTCGGCCCGGTACCGGGGCCGGCCAGCGCGGCGATCACGTAGTCGTGGACCAGGCCATTGCTAGAAACGGCATTCCCCCCGTCGAGACGGTGCTCCCCGGCGAAGTCGGTGAACCTTCCCCCTGCCTCTTCGACGATGACCTGGAGCGCAGCAATGTCCCAGAGGGAATCGACGGGGTCGAGGGCGGCGTCGCACGCCCCCTCCGCCACCAGCATGTGCTGCCAGAAGTCGCCGAACCCGCGGTCGTGCTTCACTTTGCCGGCCAGCTCGACCAGCCGCTCGGGGAACGGGAAATCCCTAATGCAACCACAGGAGATCGAGGCTTCGGCCAGGCTGGCCACCCGGGAGACGCTTATCCGTTCGCCCGTTTCGCCGGGGACGCCGGCGTAGGCACCCTGGCCGCGCCGGGCCCACCACCGACGTCGGAGGGCCGGCGCCGAAACGACCCCGATGTCCATGACACCCTCGACCTCCAGGGCCAGCAGCGTGGCCCAGACCGGGATACCGTGAACGAACTGGACGGTGCCGTCGATGGGGTCGACCACCCAACGCCGTTCCCCCTGCCCCGTGCTGCCCATCTCTTCGCCGAGCACGGCGTCGGCCGGCCTTTCGCGACCGATCAACTGACGGATGGCCAGTTCCGCAGCCTTGTCGGCTTCGGTGACCGGGCTCAGGTCGGCCTTGGTCTCGACCGCCAGCGACGGGCGGCGAAAAGCGGAGAGCGTAAGGCGGTCCGCCAGGTCACAGGCCTCCAGGGCCAGCTCGAGGTCAAGGGCCATGGGCCGCCACGTTAGTAAGCCGGCGCCACGTTAGTAAGCCCGCTGGCGCCGGGCGGCCTCCTCGGCCTGACGGGCCACCTCGCCGACGGGCAACCCGAGTCGAGGCGCAGCCCGGGCACAGTCGTCGTACTCGGCCTTGAAGCGGTGCGGGCCCACCTTTACGTGCACCGGCTGGCCGTCGACGTCGACCTCGATTTCTTCGCGAGCCAGGGCATAACGGGCCACGTGGTATTGGCGGAAGCCGAGTGTGCCCGTCTCCCGGGTGAGGGCCCGAGCCAACTCGGCCACCCGTTCCGGCTCGGCCAGCACACTGACGACGTGGGCGGGCCGGCCCTTTTTGGCCAGGACGGGGACCAGCCAGGCGTCGAGGGCGCCGGCGCCCATCAAGACCTCGACGGTGTGGGCCAGGACTTCTCCGGTCACGTCGTCCACGTTGGCCTCGAGCACCAGCAAGATCCTGGGCGTGCCCGGCCACGGCTTCGCCCAACGCCATCTCTTCGCCCAGCACGACCTGAAGGACGTTGGGGGCCCCCGCCAGCTCCCGGGCCCCGGCGCCGTAGCCGACGCCGGAGACCCTCACGGGCGGCAGGGGCCCGAACGAGGTGTCCAGCCCGGCCAACAGCGCCGCCCCGGTCGGCGTGGTGAGCTCCACCGATTGGCCCGTACCGTGGACCGGGGCACCCGCCAGGAGTTGGACCACGGCCGGCGCCGGGTTGGGCAGCACCCCGTGCGCGCCTCGGACGGTGCCGGTACCCAGAGCCACAGGACTGGCGAACACCGAGGCAACGTCCAATGACTCCAGAGCCAGGCAGGTGCCGATCACGTCGATCAGGGCGTCCAGGCCCCCGACTTCATGGAAGTGCACCTCTTCGGGGGCCACGCCGTGAACAGCACCCTCGGCGACAGCCAGGCGGGCGAACACCTTCTGCGCTCTCCGACGAGCGCGATCGGGTAACCCGGTGGCGCTCTCAAGAAGGCCTCGGATGGTCGCCCACGTGCGGTCGGCGACATCCTCGTCGAGATCGACGTCGACCAAGAGGCGGGTGGCGGCCAGACCGCCCCGGGTTGTTTTCTCCGCCTCTATGCGCCACCCGCGTACCGGGAGCGTCCGCAGGCCTGCGGACACTTCCTCCAGGTCGGCACCGGCATCGAGCAGGCTGGCCAGAGCCATGTCACCGGCGATCCCGGAGAAGCAGTGCCACCAGGCGACGGTGGTCAACGGCTTGGCGCGCTCAGGTCGGGGACGGCCACGGCCTCGCCGGCAATGTCGGCCCGACGCTCGCCGAGGATGCGGGCTATGGCCCAGGCCGCCCCGAACCCGTTGTCTATGCCCACCACGCAAAGCCCGGGGGCGCAGCTGGCCAGCATGGCCAGGAGGGCCGTGACCCCCTCCAGCGAAGCGCCGTAGCCAGCGCTGGTGGGCACCGCCACCACGGGCGCGGGGGTGAGGCCCCCGACCAGGCTGGCCAGGGCGCCCTCCATCCCGGCAATGACGATAACGGCATCGGCGCAGGCCAGGGAGTCAAGGTGCTCGAGCAGGCGATGAACCCCGGCCACGCCGCAGTCCGCCGTCAGGCGGGGCCGAAAGCCGAGCGCGGTCAAGGTGGCCGTGCACTCCTGGGCCACCACCAGATCAGCCGTTCCGGCCGCGAAGACCTCCACTCGCTCGTTGCGCTGGGGGGCGCCACGCCATACCAGGGTGGCGCCCTGACGCTGCCCGCCCGGGTGGGCCCGCAGGGCGGCGGCTGCTTGTTCGTCATTAGCCCTGGTCAGTACAACCGGGCCGCCGTGTTGTTCGCCCAGGAGCTCGCCCACGATGGCGACACAGTGGTCCACTGACTTACCCGGGCCGTAGACGGCCTCGGGCAGACCCTGGCGCAGGGCGCGGTGATGGTCGACGCGGGCAAAGCCGAGGTCAGCGTAGGGTAAGCGCCGGAGACGCCGGACTACTTCGTCCGGGCTGAGGGAGCCGGCCACGAGCTCGTCGAGGAGGCGGTAAAGAGCGGGTTCGTCCATCCCGGCCCATGCTGCCACGCTTCGGGCCCACCGGAGGCGGCGAACACCCTCCCGGCGCCTCCGACTACGGGTTCGGTCGCACCCGCATGCCGTCGCAGATGACCCCGACCAGGCGGGCGGTGGCTTCGCCGCCGGCCTGGCGGTCGGCGACCATGCAGGTGCCCATCAGCAGGGCGGTGACATCGGCCGAACAGATGTCGTCGCGGACTTCGCCGGCCTCTTGCGCCCGCTGGAGCAGGACGTCGAAGGCCCTCTGCAGCTCGTCCTTGATGGCGGCGTGGACCTCGTCCTCGAAGCCCTCTTGCGCCATCTCGTCGGCCAGGTCGCGTTTTTGCACGGCCAGGTCGACCAGCTCGGACACGAAGGTGAACAGCGCCGCGCCGGGGTCGGCCGCGCTACCCAACTGGTTGGCCCGCTTCACCAGGGCGTCCAGCCGGACCATCACGACCGCATGGAACAGCGCCTGCTTGGTCGGGAAATGGCGATAGACAGTACCTACACCGACCCCGGCCCGCCGAGCGATCTCGTCGATCGGCACCGACAGGCCTTCGGTGGCAAATACCTCTTCCGCGGCCCTCAGGACCCTGTCGACATTTCGGCGTGCATCCGCCCGTAACGGGCGGCGCGTTCCCATTCCACCGGGTGGTGTGGTGACGGATGTCACATTAAACTCCTCGACATACGGAACCCTCGTTCCGTATAGTGGGAAACGGAAGAGCCGTTCCGTATCATACCCTTCCCGGAGGCACTCTGATGGCAACCAGTTTGGAAACTCCCTTCCAGGCCACGGCCGCGGTACGGGACGAACCCGACCCCAGACGCTTCCGGGCTCTGGCGGTGATCGCCATCGCCCAGCTCATGATCGTCCTGGACGCTTCGGTGGTAACCATCGCCCTGCCGTCGGCCCAGCGCGCCCTGCACATCTCGCTGGCCAACCGCCAGTGGGCCCTGACGGCGTACACGCTGGCCTTCGGAGGACTGCTGCTGATCGGCGGGCGGGTAGCCGACTTCATGGGCCGGAAGCGCATGTTCATAATCAGCCTCCTGGGCTTCGCCGCCGCCTCGGCCCTGGGCGGGCTGGCCCAGAACGGGGGGATGCTCTTCGGGGCCCGGGCCTTGCAAGGTGCCTTCGCCGCCATAATGGCGCCGGCATCGCTGTCGTTGCTCACCGTCACGTTCACCGAACCTAAGGAGCGGGCACGGGCGTTCGGCGTGTACGGCGCCGTAGCCGGCGGAGGGGCCGCCATCGGCCTGGTCCTGGGAGGTTTGCTCACCCAGTACGCCTCCTGGCGGTGGACGCTGCTCATAAACGTGCCCATCGCCATCGTCACCGCCCTGGCCACGGTACGTGAGGTCAAAGAGAGCCGGGCCGACGGCGAGGTCCGCTACGACATACCGGGCGCCTTGACGGTAACCCTCGGCCTGCTCTCGCTCGTGTACGGGTTCACACGGGCGGAGACGGACGGGTGGGGCTCATCGACCACTCTGTTGCTCCTCGCCGCCGCAGTGGTGCTGCTGGGCGCGTTCGTCATCATCGAGCGCACGTCCTCCGCCCCCCTACTACCTCTCAGGGTCCTGCTGGACCGCAATCGGGGCGGCTCGTTCCTGGCCTCCCTGCTGGTCGGACTGGCCTTGTTCGGGATGTTCCTGTTCCTGACCTTCTATCTCCAGGGGACCCTGCACTACTCAGCCCTCAAGAGCGGCTTTGCCTTCCTGCCCTTCTCGGCCGGCATCATCATCTCCGCCATGTTGGCCAGCCAGGCCCTGCCCCGGGTCGGCCCTCGTTGGCTCATGGCCGGCGGCCTGCTCATGGCCGTCCTGGGCATGCTGTGGTTCACCCAGATCGGCCTGCACACGAGCTATGTGGCCCACGTCCTGCCCGCTGAGATCGTCATGAGCATGGGCATGGGGTTCGTCTTCGTACCTTTCAGCAGCACGGCCTTGATAGGCGTAGCCCCCCACGATGCCGGCGTGGCCAGCGCCCTGGTAAACGCCACCCAGCAGGTGGGAGGGTCCATGGGCACGGCCCTGCTCAACACGGTCTTTGCGTCGGCGACGGCGAGCTACCTGGCGGCCCACCACGGGCCCCTGGCCAAGGTGCTGGCCCCCGTCCATGGCTATACGACCGGGTTCGAGATCGGGGCCGTGGTCCTGGTGGTGGCCATGGTGGCGACCGTCCTGCTCATAAAGGCGTCGCGCCGCGACCTGCCCGCGGCCGAGGCTGTGGGAGCCCTCGCCTAGCCCGAGGGGGGCGCATGCAACCGGGAAGGCGGGAACGAGGACCGCTCTATGCTGGCCTGATGCAGGTGACGGAGAGCACGACCATCGCCTATCTCGGCCCTCCCGGCACTTTCACCGAGGAGGCCCTGTTGGGCCAGCCCGACCTGGCCAGGGCCAAGCGTGTCCCTTTCCCCAGCTTCTGGGACGTGCTGGCAGCCGTGGGAACGGGCCAGACGGACGTCGGTGTGGTGGCACTGGAAAACTCGATCGAAGGTTCCGTCAACGTCACCCTGGACCCGCTCATTTTTTCCCATGAGCTGTGGATCGTGCGCGAGCTCCAGCTCTCCGTAGCCCAGTCTCTGGTGGGGCTGACCGGGACAGGCCTGGACCAGGTGAAGAAAGTCGTCTCTATGCCGGTCGCCACGGCCCAGTGCCGGACCTGGCTCTTGGAACACCTCGACGGCGTCGAGCAGGAAGCCAGCCCGTCTACCTCTGAGGCCGTACGAAGAGTGGCGGAGCAGAACGACCCTCAGGTCGTCGCCATCGGGACCAGGTACGCGGCCCGGCTTTACGGGCTCGAGGTTCTGGCGACGGGGATCGAGGACCACGATGGCAATACGACCCGATTTGTACTGGTCGCCCGCCCTGAATGGGGCATCCCTGCCCCCACGGGCCACGACAAGACGACCATTGTGTGCTTCCAGTCTTCAGACCACCCGGGCAGCCTGCATATGATCCTGGGACAGTTCGCCGCCCGCAACTTGAACCTCACCAAGCTTGAAGTCACGCCCCACCAAGAAGGCGCTGGGCGAGTACTGCTTCGTAATCGACATCGAGGGCCATGTGGCCGATGAGGTCGTGTCGGACTGCCTTCGGGACCTGCACGCCACGCTTCCAGAGCTCAAGTTCCTGGGCTCCTACCCGGCCGCCGGGGAAGACGGCGAACGCCTGCGCCTAGCCGCCACCGAAGCCTGGAGGGCAGCCGACGACTGGGTCCAGGATCTCCGTCGGCACCTTCGACCCTGACGGGGAGGGCTACGAGCGCGCCCATTAGGATCGCCCCGCCGACACTGGAGGGATGGCAGAGCGGCCGAATGCGAGGCTCTTGAAAAGCCTTGGGAGTGCAAGCTCCCCGTGGGTTCAAATCCCACTCCCTCCGCCAAGTTGTTCGCTTTCGAACCCTGACGGATGTAAGCCCTGGCCCACTGACCAGGGCTTTTTCTGTGACAGGGGCCAGAAGGGTTGTTCACATCGAAGTCATCATCTGCCTCGGTCTGCGGGGATGGCTTGTACTCAACGACCAGCCTGGGCTCAGGTCCCCGGTGGGCTCTGAGCATGGTGGCGAAGGGCTCGTTGTACTCCCAGCCGACTACACCCTCTTCGGTGATCCACACCTTCGAGAAGAAGGCCTGGTTCATGAGACGCCGCTCCCGGTCGCCAGCGTTTAGGTAGGAGTGGTAGCAATCTGTCGCTAGGGCCACTGCAGCGTCGGCCGTGGCTCGGAGCCGTTCTGCACTGGCAACGGTGACCGCGAGCGAAGCCTGTAGAGCGACGGCTTCATCGTTGATGCGTTGCTGCTCCGCCTTCAGCAGGTCCAGTGGGATCGCGTCGGCGTAGTGGGCCTGCAGAAGCTTCAGCCGCTCCGCCTCCAGTGACTTCAACCGCTGCTCACACCGTTCTCGCTGCTTGGCGGTGTCCTCTTGTTGGTCAGCCAGCTCCGTCAGCACCGCCTGTGCGGTAGCCTCCAGACCTTCGGCGCTGAGGTTCAGCCAGCGGTAGTGCTCGGCGATCTCCTCCTCGACAAGCTCTATGGGCCGGGCCTTGAGCATGCAGGTGGTGCGCCTCTGCTGCCGCCCGAGACAGAAGTAGTAGGGGTAGACCTTGCCTAGCTTGCCCTTGGCGTAGCTGACACAGAGGCGGCTACCACAGTGGCCGCAGAAGATGGTGCCCTTCAAGTAGTGGTGATGTTCACGTTGCTTCTCCCCGTTGGCCTTGGAGGCAAGCACATCCTGAACCCGCTGCCAGGTTTCAAGGTCCACCAAGGGCTCATGCTTGCCCTGGTACTCGACGCCGTTGAAGACGATGATGCCCTTGTAGTACGGGCACGCTAGAATACGGTGCATCTGGGAGATGGTGAGCGGCTTGCGAGGGGTGTTCGGCCCACCTCGTGATAACAGCCCCCGGTTGGTCGCCTCGGTTAGAAGGCTCTTGACGCTCCATTCACCCGTGGCGTAGGCCGTGAAACACCAGCGGACCAGTTCAGCAGGCTCAGGGTCGACGGCGATCCAGCGTCTGCCTCCCTCACCGACGTTCAGATAGCCAAGACGAGCTGCGCCATGGGTACCGCCCTCCTTGACTTTGATAAGCACCTTGCGCTTGATCTCGTCGCTCATGTTGCGGGAGTGGTACTCGTTGACCGAAGCTAGCATGCCGTGCAGTAACCGACCGGCCGCAGAGCGGTCGATTGGTTCGGAGCAGGACACGAGGGCGCAGCCTGCAAGTTCCAGTAGGAAGTCGGCCACCAAGTCCTCCCGCTGGGAACGTGCCCACCGGTCGAGCTTGTGGACAATGACGTAATCGAGGTCGTGTTCGCTCTCGATGCGAGCCAGCAGCCGCCGCATCGCCGGGCGCTCGTCGAGAGCAGTGCCGGTGTCCTTGTCGACGTACTCTTCCTCGTCGATCACCGCGCCTAGGCTCTCGGCTCTCTTATGGCAAGCCTCCCGCTGGGTGGGTAGTGAGTAACCTTCGGGGTTGCCGTCACGGACAGCCTGTTGCTTGGTGCTGACCCTGATGTAGATGGCAGCTCGCGTCGAAGGTTTATCCACAACCTTGTCAACTTCGGTGCTAACCGCCTGCTGGCCGCGCGCAACCCCCGATCGAGTGTCCGGGGATCGCAGCGCCACGCTCATGCTGTCATCGGCTCCTGTGGCTGGGGGGCCAACGCTATTGGCTGTGATGTGGTCATGCGACTTCTCCAGGTTGGTCATTGTCAGACCTCTCTATATTGGACTTGGTTAGATCGAGATGCAGCCCGTGGCGCACTTGTAGCTTCTTGAAGTGGTCGAGTAGTTCTGCAACTCCCGACTTTGGTAGTGCGGGGTACTTGGTTTGGAGATAAACCTCGAATGAGGGCAGCTCGCCAGGCACAAGGTAAGCCGCCAGAGCGAATAGGTCGGCGAGACGTAAATGCAGTGCTTCCGCGAGACGTGAGAGCTTGGCCGGGCTCGGAGCTAAGAACTGTCCCTGTTCGAGACGAACAATAGTGGAATCGCCCATCTGCGCGAGTACAGCCAATCGTCGTTGTGACAATCCCAATTCTTGACGTCGCTGGCGTAATAACTGGCCCAACGACTTGGCCTGGTTCTCGTTCATTTCGGGTTCTCCGTTTCGATTTAACCATTTTATCAGGAAAACCAGAGAATTTCACAATAGGGTTGACAATTCCACAACGCGAGTTTCGGCTACAGAGGGCGGAAAACATACACTCCCCCGTCGCCCTCACTGATCATGATGTCGCCCCCGTGCAAAAGGTCAAGGGCGAAAGCTTCGATGTCTAGTCGCACATAGGGTTGTAGTGATCTCGGTAGCAACGTGTCAAGGTCATCCAGGTAGTTCAGGTCTTCGAGCAACTGCTCGGCATAGGCTGCTAGCGAGTCGTGGTGGCCCTCGTATTGTTCCTCGAAGCGTTCGAGGTCGGCCGGCTCCCTGGTGTCGACGAGTGTCACCCAGTGGGCGAAGGCGGCACCATGTCGGGCGATGCCCTTGGCGATGACGGATACAGTCTCAAGACTCTCGTACTCGTCGAGCTGCAAAGGACCGAAACCCTCATAGTCGTGGATCGCGAACTCTTCCGCATCGGGCAGGGTGGAGTCAATTAGCATCGCCTGGACCTCACGGTACAGATCGTCCCGGTCTTGGGCTGCGTCGATCCATGCGCCATGGAGGCGCCCGTCGTTGTAATCGCTTAAGGACGCGACATAGATGCGCGGAACTGGTCGCTCGCGTTCGTGTTGTTCTTGTTGCCCACCGTCTTGTGGTTCGTGTGGTGTTTCCATTAGGGCACCTCCTTTCTTATTAGTCATGTGGTGTGTTGCTGGCAGAGGCTCCGGAGTCGCTTGGGTAAGCAACATCTACGGAGCCCTCTGCCAGGGAAGGTGGTTCAGCTGGTGGCTGGCGCACCTCCTCTTGTGCGGCTGGACCGGCTGGAGGGCTTGCCTCCGGCGGTCTCGTCGCCCTCCGTAACGGCCCTGCTGCTCTCCGAAGGAGCAGCAAATCCACCCGGTTTGAACAGGGTGGCGATGGCCTCACGGCGGGCTTCGGCGTCGCGCTCGATGTCAGCGAGCACGGCGCCAGCACGGGCGGTCAGCTCAGGGTTGTGCCGCTTGCTCTCGATGAACCCCTCGATAGCCTGCCGGATGGCATCGGTTATCGTGATCTCTTCGAGTTGGGCGAGCACGCTGAGCTGAGCGTGCAGGTCGTCTTCCAGACGGATGGCAAGCGTCTTCACGATGCCCTCCCCTGGTTGATGACCTCTTCTGATGTATGACCCATGGTGGTCAAACCTCCTCGGTGTGGTGCGGCCGGCGAAACCGGGTTTCGGTTTCTCCTGACAAAAGCCGCAGGTCACCGACGAGGTACCTCTCATGCAGCACCGGGCCTCTCCCGAGATGCTGTTTGTTGACGGCACTCGGTCTCGATACGCCGCTCAGCCATGGCGGCGAAGTGGGGATTGAGTTCGACACCTAACCAATCGCGCTGATGGGTTTTAGCCACCAGGCCGACGGTCCCGGCACCGAAGAACGGGTCGAGCACGACGCCCGGGCGCCAGCCCTGACGGCAGCGGCAGCCCGGACGTAGTTCGCCTCGTACGGCGAGATGACCCAGAGTTCGGAACGGGCCTCTTTGCCACGGCCGACCGCAGCGAACGCAGGTTCGCTCCGGACAGCTGGCTAGAAGCGGGCGTTCGACGAGACTGGTCGGAAAGGTGGCGAAATGGTCACCGTGAAAGTTGGCGGTGGCGAGTTGCCAGACGTCCCTCGGGTTCGCCCCCAGCGGATGGCCGGGTAACCCCCGCGCCTTGAGCTTGGCGAGCCCGGTGTTGTTGCCGGCCAACGGACCAGACCAACTTGGTGCAGCGGCTGCGGGCGGGTAGCCGGCGAGTCGACGGGTTGTGGCCGTCGCTTTAGTAGTCCGTGCGGCGGAACGGTGCGGTACGCGGATGGCGTCAAGGTCGAAGAAGTAGCTCTGGGAGCGCACCATGAAGTAGACGACTTCCCAACTACAGGCCAGCCGATCTCTGACACTGGCGGGCATGGCATTGGTTTTCGCCCAAACTATTTTATTTCGAATAGTCCAGCCGTCCTCGATCAGGGCCAGCGCCAAGCGCTCCGGCGCCAACAGCAGGCTCTTGGGCAGGCTGCCGGTACGGCGATTACGGCTGTAGGAATCACCGAGGCAGAGCCAGTAGGAGCCGGTTAGCTTGAGCACCCGGGCGACCTCCCGGGTGACGCTGCGCAGCTCTTCCACCCAGGCGTCGGCGTCGGCCTCAAGGCCGATCTGCTCCTTCACCTGATAATTCCTAAGCTGGAAGTACGGCGGGCTGGTGATCACCGTGTCGATGCAGTTATCGGGCAGCTCAGCTAGTCGCTTTCTGGCGTCACCCACCAGCACGACGTTTCGGGGCAGCTCCACTGTGCTCATGAGCCACCTCCACTCAGCGTCATCAAGGCCTGTTCGGTGGTTGTGACCACGAACAGCATGTCTTTGAGGTGCCGGTCGCGAGCGATCGCCTGGCGCAGGCGCTCTGCCCGAAGCTGTTCGGGGACGATCCAGCAAGTGCGAGGGCTGACCCCGTGGACCGCCTGTTCACGGCCCGAGACGTAATAGGACTGGTAAAGGTGGCACTTGCGGATCACGGTCGGCAGGTGCTCAGTACCCCGGTCCACCTCTATAAAGAAGCGGTACTCGTAGTCACCGACGCCGAAGGCCATGAAGAGGTCGGGCCGCAAGGTTGTGGCGCCGCGCACGTCGGTGAAGTGCCGCCAGCATCGGGGCTCCGCTTGGCAGACGGCCAGATCGAAGCGCTTGTCTCGTACTGCGAGGGTGCAGTCCACTACCAGCTGGCTCACGGCCAAGGTGTGCTGGACAAAAGCCGGACCTGGCTCACCAAGGCGTGGCCGCTTGCCGCCAAGGTCTAGGACCCGGTGGCCCACTGGTCCGAGGGCGTAGACGAACGAGCCAGAGCCCTTCCTGATCCCGCCCACTCGTCGTTCCAGACGCACCAGCAGGCGGTCCCGTACCAGTCGTTTGAGCACCCGGTTGCAAGCCCGGGTCGCAGCGGCTGCGTTGTCGTGCTCTCCGACCGGAAAGTGTACGGCGGTGATCTGTCGGCCGCTCATGAGGCGCAAGTCCGCGATCTGGCCGGTGATGGCGATGTCCCGGCCCGAGAGCTCCTCTTGGAGTTCGGCAAAGCCGACTGAGTGGAGTTGGCGCTGGCTCATAGGTACACCGCCTTTCGGCTAGAGCCGCTCTCCGCCAGCCAGCAAGGAGATGATGAGCAGCGAAAATGGGAATCAGTCCGCGCCCAGTTGGAGGCGCTTACACCTACCAAGCAGGTCTTTTGTACGGATTTCATCGACGCGACCGGACGGTCGATCGGACGGTTCACGATGCACCCCCACTGCGGCGTTTGGGCGCCAGATCGTCCCCGTCCGTGCCCCGGTCACCAAAAACCAGGGAGCGCAGTTCCGCCTCAATGTCGTCACGGGGCTGCCCGTAGAGGCGTCTGGAGGCGTCCCGGATGAGGGCAGGATCGCTGATCGGGTCGCTCGCTGGCAGGGAGCGTCCGCTGCACCAAGGCTGGACCGCGCCGCGGGCAACCAGTTGAGCATAGAAGTGAAAAGCATCGAGGTCGGCAAAGTCCTCGGGTGCGAGGCCACTGCCCGGAGTGGCCATAAGGCGGGCGTCTTCGTCGCTGAGCCTGAACGCGACCTTGTTCTGGGCGTTCGCCATCAAGGCCGAACGCATCGCGGGGTCCAGCTGGTGAGCAAACTGATTGGCCACCGTGAAGGCGACCCCCAGCCCCCTGGCCTGAGCCAGGGCGTCCCCGAGGTCGGTACTGAGGCGAAGATAGGATTGGAACTCGTCTAAGTAGCAGGCGACAGGGTGGCGGTGTTCCGCCGGGATGGCCGAGCGCTCCAGCGCTACCGCCCAGACTTGGGCGACGACGAGACTGGCTAGCAATGAGGACACCTCGGGACCGAGCAGGCCCTTGGCGGAGTCGACAAGCAAGACCCTTTTCTTTGTGAAGACGTCGCGCACATGGAAGCGCGGATGGGACTGCCCGATGACCGCCCTCAAATTCTCACGGAGGAGGAAGGGCCGTACTTTGTTGAGCAGAGGCGCGACCGCTGAGGTGCGTTCCGCATCGCTCCAGTTGTCAAAAGCGGCCCAGAACGGCCCCAGAGCGATGTCATCGCCGAGTCGGCCCAGGATGCGCCGACGGAAGCGGGCATCCGTAAGGAGCAACGGCAGCGCTGCCAGCGTCGAGTTCGGCACCTTGGCCAGGGTGTGCAGGGCGGCGGCGGCGATGTCGGTGGAGCGAGGTCCGAGGCCCGCGTATATGCCCGTGAAAACTGCCAGCAACTGGTCGGCGGCCAGCTCAGGGTTGTTGCCCCCAGCGAGCGGGTTTAAGCCGACTGGGGCAATCGCGTCGGACGGATCGAGGACCACAACGTCGTCGATACGCTCGGGCGGGATGTGGCTGAGCACCTCTGTGATCAAGTCGCGCTTGGGCTCGACCACGATCACGCCCCGGCCAGCGGCGATGTCCTGGGCCACCATGCGACCCATGAGGGTGCTCTTGCCAACGCCCGAGGGTCCGAGCAACCAGCTGTGGCGCAGGGCACCCGTGACCGAACTGGCCAGTGGCCGTTCGTGCCCCGGGAAGGTCGCCTCCCCAATTAACCGACCCTCGGACGGTATCGCCCGAGAGGGCGGCAGCAAGCGGCTGCGTTGGCGTTGTACAGGGAGATCGACGGTCGAGCCAGCCGGCCAGCTGGAAAGCAGAGTTACCTCACTGGCGTTCAGGCGTAGTGGCATGCGCCACGGCGCCTCAGCGTCAGTGACTGTCTTCGGCTTGAGGGAGCGGACCCAGTACGAGAGTCCGGGTGCCTCGGTGCTGCGCAGTGCACCCAGAACCTGTCGTATCAATTGACGCTCGCGACTGGCGCCATGGGCACTGACCCCGATCCGGCCGGTGGCGTACCAGCCCGGCTGAGACTGCTTGGTACGCAGGGCCGAGCGCACTTCGGGGTCTACCGGCTCGCGGCCGCCGAGCGGCGCATGGGCCAGCTCCCTGATCCAGGAGTCGCCGGGTACGGACTCCAGCTTGTTCGGTACAGCGCGGGGACGCAGCTGGCGACCGAGTACCCATTGCAACGTCGCTACTTCGCCGGGTCCAAGGTTCGATAGGGCGGTCAATAGCGCCCGACTGACCGCGGCGATTTCGTCGGTGCAGAGCGAGCGACGATTGGTTGAAAGCCGCAGCTCGACCGCCCGGCTAGTTGGTACGGGCAGGCGGTCAGGCAGTACCTCGATGGCGAGGCCCGGCAGAGCGCTGCGCAACTGGGCGACGACACCAGGAGCGTTGCCGCTAGGCAGGGCCAGGCGGTGGCTAACCGAACCGGTTGTGCCAACTGCCTCGAGGAAGACGGGCCTGCCAGCAGTCGTGGCCAGTAGGCGAACGGCGTGATCGAGCCATTTGGGATCAACCGTGCGTTGCCAGCGCATCTGGTACCAGGTAACTCTTTGCATCTTCACACTGCATCTCCATCGTCAGTTGAGCTGGCGTCGATCACCATCGGGGTGATGGTGCCGGTGATCTTGCCGATTGATGTCGTGCTTTGGCTGGCCGCTTGGGCGTCAGCTTCAGCCTGGGTTTGCGCCAAGGCGATCAAGGCTCGTGCCAAGCGTCTTAGGTCCACCGGCTCCTTGCGGACACCTTGGACCCGCATACGTCTTTCGTCGCCGCGATAAGTTCTGCTCATTTTAGAAATAATCTCCTGTTCTGCTCCGGTATTACTTGGGGTCCTAAGCGAGGGTGCGCCAGGCCAGCCTTGAATAGTGGCATAAATTGGTCCTGGCGCCCCGTTTGATCGCTGGTCCCAATGAGTGCTGCGTAAACGCAGCATTTGGGAGCTTGGACATTTAACAATAAATAAGGCATTTTGTCAAGTACTTTATGCTGGTTGATGTAATAAACACAGCACCGCTAATGCTTTTCAACAGAGGTCATTGGCCGCCGTCACCAGCGGGAACGGCGAATCTTGTTTACGACGTAGATTACGTATAGCAGTGCGGCGAAACTGATGATCCCGATTAGTATCGGGGCAACGCTTGCGAGCAGTGCCAAAGCCAACCTGAGCGCCACAGCTGCGACCAGCAATCGGAGCGCCCAGGTAAGCACGGAGCTGCTCCAGTGGCCGGGATCAGAACCAGTGGCCACGGTTGGCCCCGATCGACAGCTCGTTGGAGATGATCATGCGTCCCCGACGCCCAGTAATGGGCGGGAAGCACCGTCCCGGACTGCATGGGGGGACGAGCAGGTGGTTGTGACTAGCCTTGGGGTGCGGCATGTTCGGGCTCCAATCGCGTGACATGCTGTTTTGTGGGGCTGGCCCGGGAGCGGTTGCCGCCGCTCCCGGGTACACGTTGGACTAAGGGCGCTCTTGACGGCGCCCCTCATCGAGCATCTGCCGAAAAGCGGTCTGGACGATGCGGTCAAGGTCGCGCTCAGCTTGGCGGGTAATGGCCCGGACCTCCGCCCCATACGATTGGTATGTCGTCGTCGCGACGGCTCGGCAGGCTAACCAGGCCAGGGCCAAGACGGCCGCGACGGCCATCCCGACCAGGATCACGGTCATAGGTAGCGCATCTCACGCACGGTGTCCGATACGACGTCACCGACCGCCAGCACCGCCCGGTCGGCGATGAACGCAAGCCGGTTCGTAGAGCCTGGGATCATGGCGCTCATCTGCTGCTCAAGCTGGCTGAGCAGACCAACGCCCTCCATTCCCCGTTTCGCTACCGAGACGACGGCGTCGACTATGGCCGTTCGCTTCACGGCTACGGCATCGATCTTGGCCATACTGAAGCGGTTGGTCATGTTCAGGTGCTCTAACCCCCGGCTAAAGTTGCGGGCTTCTCGTGTCGGCACCTCGCTCACGTATCGGGTAAGTGACATCTTGAGGTCGTCTCCTTCGTGTGGACAGTCGGCAGATCGTGTCTGTCGAAGGTCAGTATGTGCTTCCCTCGCTCGCCCGCGGAAGACCCTGTAGCGCGGTCGCGGAGACCGCGATTTCGCGGTGGACTGTTGCGCTCAGGCCTGCTGAGATGAAGAGATGGACTCTCTTCGCACTGCGACAGAACGACGACGCACCGGTGGCTGTCTTCGACCTCGCCTGGAACGGCTCCGTGGCACTATCGGCGGTTCTTCAGGTAGCTGGGCTCGCCCTGTGCACCCTGGAGGTGCTCAGCCCCTTGGATACGACCTACGCTCGCCCGTGGTTCCTCGGCTACATCGTCCTGGTGTCGTTGTTTTCCATATACGGATTCAACAGGTTGGTTAGAGAGGATTTGTTTGTCACGGGGCTGCCTCAGGCGGCCACTCTTCTGCTTCTCCCGGTCTTCGGGGTTCCTGCCCTAGTGTTTGCGGCCGGTACCCTCGCGCTCCCCGACCCCGAGCGCCCAAGGGGTAGGCCACGACGCCTGCTCGATCTGTTCTGGCTGAAGGCTCTCTTTCAAGGCGTCGTGCTCGTCGGCGCGGCCGGTGTCGGGACAATCATCTGGCTCCTGCAGGCGCATAACCTCGTCGAAACATGGGCAGTGCAGCATGGCGCAAAGCTCGGGAGCGGCTTAGCCCAGCGGAATGGTTTTTTCGAAGGGAACGTCTCTTACAATTGGTGGCTGTGGGTGGCGTTTGTGATCGTGGCGCTCACGATGGTTGTGCTAGTGGCCTTATCGTCATTGTGGTGGGACAACACGGTCGCAACGACAAGGTTGATTGACTCAGTTGACCAAACTCGCCGACTGCGCGCCGCCGAGGACTTGAGGTCACTCGTACACGATGGGGTTCTTTCTGTAACCGAACGTGCTGCCGCCGGCCAGCCTCTCAGCCTCATAGAGCGAACCCAACTCACCAGCATGAACCAATGGATCAGACGCTACATTTTGCAGGATGCAACTCCGCGCACTACGGCACGGTTCATTGATTCGATACGGGCAATGTGTGCTGAGCGAGGTGTAGAGCTAAGGGAGCCTCTCGCGGTTGCGGTTGTCGACCCGCCTGCCCACATCCTTAGAGTGTTCGAGAAGGCGGTGGGCGCGCTGATTGCCAACCTCGGTCATGCCGGAGTCGACGACGTAACGATGATCGTCCTCGCGGACGCCGACAGTATGCATGTCACGCTCCGAGACGAAGGCTCCGGTTTCGACCCTGCTACTGCGCAGTGGTCACCGCACACTGAGCGCCAGGTGTTCAGCGCCCTCGCCTCACTTGAACCTCCTGGTGAGGCAGTTCCGCACTCGGCCGTCGGCAAGGGGACTACCTGGACTCTCTCCTGGCCTGCAAGCAACTAGCTCATGATTACCGTGTGCGTGGTTGACGACGAGGAACTTATGGCCGAAACGGTGACTACAACGCTGGCTGAGGTACTCGATCGTGACGTATACAGCGTCCTTGATCCAACCAACTCCGTGGAGAGCGTCTCACGAGGTACCAACCTCGTGGTCTGTGACCTTCATCTGATACCGCGTAACGATCCTGCTAACGCAAGCAGTCGGCGGTCCGGACCATCGGCGGTGCGCTACCTTGTGGACGACCGGGATGCTCAAGTGCTGGCAATGAGCGGGAAGGTACCCCCAGCCGTCGTTACCGCTGCCCTGGCCGCCGGGGCACGATCGTTCGTGGCCAAGGAGCGGCGCCCTCGCCCGAACGTGTGGATCAAAGCCGTCCACGCTGTCGCTGGCGACCGGAAGTACGTGACTGCCACACTCGCCGCTGACCTGCTGACAGACGCGAGGAATCGTCCACTTGAGAAGGCCGATGATTTCAGCGAAGAGGCGCAGGAATTCCTTAGGGACGTCCTCAAGGCTGCCGATCAGGATGAACTCCTTCCGAGACGGTGGGCTGAACCCACCCAGGCGACCATCCTCAGTCACATCTGGCGTGTGGCAGCTCGCCGCGACAAGCTGGACCGTTTGACCCTAAAACCAGGTTGGCTCGAAGTGGCTCCATTGCTCGCAGCAGGGCTATCTCAAAAGGAAATCGGAGACGCTATCGGCTACAGCTGGAACACCGTGCGGGATCGCCTCAATAACGTCAAGCAAGAATGGGAAAAGACGCACGGAAAAACTAAGGCGAAGGGTCACCGTCTCCTCCTTGGTCTGTACCGACAGTACGTCGAGGAAAACGGGCTGCGATATGGTCCTTGAAGTCTGAAAGCCAGCAGAGACGAACTCGACGTCGAGGCGATCGCTGAACCGGTCTGCTCTGAGGGAGCCGCTGGGCTCTAGGCCAAGGCGGGGGGCAGTTGCGACGCTTCAGGTCGGGGACCCTTGTCGATCTGCGCGGGCGTTGTCCACTGGCCAGCCCGGCTCCAGGCGATGGCCGCCTGCAGCGCCCGTCTGCTCTTTTTCGTCCATAAGCGGTGCAGCGCCACCCCGCCCGGACGGCGGCAAGCAGACCGAGTCTTCCCTGGTTGAGACGCCGGCGCCCAAGTTGCGCTCGGGGCACAGCGGTCAGGTTCTCCTCTAGCGCGTCAGCGAAGCGCCTAAGCACTCTTAGGCCCCACCTGGCTGCGGTTGGTGGTAAGAAAGAGGAGGGCGTCACTGATGTGCTGGTCATGGTTGCCAGCCGAACTGATGTTCGCTATCATAGTGAGTGAAGTGAGGTGCTGGATGCAGAGACCTGTTCTAGTTACTGATGTAGTGACCGACTCGATTTGCGCCGATGCCTGTTACAGAAAGGCACGGCGGTAGACCATGCCTCGCATCTTTGACAATATCGAACTACCTCTTCTTCCTGCATTAGCCGACACGCTTAAGGTATCTGAGCACGCCGATTTCTGTGTCGGCTATTTCAATCTCCGCGGCTGGCGCAAGATTGATCAACTCGTCGAACAATGGACCGGCGGCGACGGCTCCTGCGCCCGCCTCATGGTCGGGATGCAACTGCTTCCACAGGACGAACTCCGCACCGAACTGAGCCCTATCGCTAGCGCGAAACCACTAGATAACCAGTCTGCCAGTCGACTACGCCGCCGTATGGCCGAAGAGTTCCGAGACCAGTTGATGTTTGGAGCGCCAACTGATGCTGACGAGGCCGGACTCCGGCGCCTCAGCACTCAGATCAAGGCCAGAAAAGTTGTCGTCAAACTATTTTTGCGCCACCATCTCCATGCCAAGCTATACCTGTGTCATCGGACCGATGTCAATAATCCAATAACGGCTTTTCTCGGTAGCAGTAATCTGACTTTAGCCGGGCTCGCTCACCAAGGCGAGTTGAACGTTGATGTTCTTGACGGCGACGCCTGCCAGAAGCTCCAGAAGTGGTTCGATGACCGTTGGAAGGACGACTGGTGCATCGATATCTCTGAAGAACTTGCCGAAATAATTGATACGAGCTGGGCGCGCCCGGAGCCGCTGCCGCCATACTACATCTATCTTAAAATGGCCTACCATCTCTCGCAGGAGGCCCGTGCTGGCTTGTCCGAATTCCGGATCCCTCGAGATTTCGGCGACAGTCTCCTCGACTTCCAAACGGCGGCCGTCAAAATTGCCGCCCATCACCTCAATACTCGCAAAGGCGTGCTTCTTGGCGACGTGGTCGGTCTAGGCAAGACCATGATGGCGACGGCATTAGCCCGCATATTTCAGGACGACTACGGCACAGAGACGCTAATCATCTGTCCCAAGAACCTCGTTCGTATGTGGGAGGACTACGTCGCAACCTATCGGTTGCTGGCGAAGGTGATGCCCTTGAGTACCGTTATATCGCAGCTACCAGACACTCGAAGATATCGGATCGTCCTGATTGACGAGAGTCACAACTTGCGCAACCGAGAAGGGCGACGTTTCCGAGCGATCCAAGAGTATATAGCTGAAAATGACAGCAAGTGCATACTCTTATCAGCAACACCGTACAACAAAAGTTACCTCGACTTATCTTCTCAGCTCCGGCTGTTTGTGCCGGTCGACCTCGACCTTGGCATACGTCCAGAGCGGATACTCCGCGAACTGACCGAGACAGAGTTCATCAGACGATACCAGTCGCCAGTTCGGTCGCTAGCTGCCTTTGAGAAGAGTCCGTACCCAGACGACTGGCGTGACTTGATGCGTCTCTACCTCGTCCGGCGAACTCGCAGCTTCATCGAAGCGAACTACGCCAGGACTGACCCGAAGAATGGCCGACGCTATCTTGAGTTTAGTTCCGGCGAGCGATTTTACTTCCCGACACGTCAACCGCGGACCGTCAAGTTCAGCGTAAAGGATGGCGACGAACTCGATCCATACGCACGACTTCAAGCGCCAACGATAGTGGATATCGTAAACGGCCTGACGCTGCCCCGATACGGTCTAGGCAACTACGTCGCACCATCCCCAGCGAATCCGCCCACGGCGAGTGAAGCACAATCATTGGCAGGTCTTTCCCGAGCTGGCAAAAGGCTGATGGGGTTCTGCCGGACCAACCTCTTCAAGCGGCTAGAGAGCGGGGGACCAGCTTTCCTGCAGTCGCTCGAACGTCATGCTTTGCGGAACTATATCTTCTTGTACGCGATTGAGAATGACCTGCCGTTACCTCTGGGCACGCAAGATATGGATCTCTTGGACGCAACGGTTGGTGACACCGATGTTGAGACTGGGCAGGTGCGGATCGACCTAGAAGACGAGGATGCGGAGGATGTGCTCATCAAGGAGAACTCTGACTTCGCGGACGCAGCTCATTACGCGAAGCGCGCCAAGGAAGTCTACGACCAGTACCGCCTTCATTATCGAAGTAGGTTCAAGTGGTTGCGTCCGGGACTCTTCATTCCCGAATTAGCTGACGACTTACGGAAGGACGCGGAGGCAGTTCTTCAGGCCCTCGTCGCTTGCGGGCAATGGGCTCCCGGAAAGGACACGAAGCTCAAACTTCTTCAAGACTTGTTAGTGAACAAGCACCCGAACGATAAGATACTGATCTTTACGCAATTTGCGGATACGGTCGCTTACCTCACTCGCGAACTCCAGGGGCGCGGAGTCACGAAGCTGCAAGGTGTAACTGGAGAATCACCCGATCCAACCTTGCTGGCCTGGCGTTTCAGTCCAAGGTCCAATAAGAAGAGTGATGACATTCCGTCCGACCAGGAACTTCGCGCCCTGGTATCTACTGACGTCCTCAGCGAAGGGCAGAACCTTCAAGATTGCTCTATCATCGTCAATTTCGATCTCCCGTGGGCGATAATTCGCCTTATTCAGCGCGCTGGACGTGTCGACCGCATCGGCCAAACGGCGGAACGCATCCTGTGTTACTCGTTCTTGCCCACCGACGGCGTGGAGCGGATTATCAGGCTTCGTAACCGAGTGCGGCAGCGTTTGCACGAAAACGCTGAAGTGGTCGGAACTGATGAAGCGTTCTTTGAGGACGATGGCGATGACTCACTGATACTGGACCTATATAACGAGAAGGCCGGCATACTCGATGGAGACGGCGACACAGAGGTCGACTTGGCGTCATACGCCTACCAGATTTGGAAGAACGCCATCGATAAAGAGCCGAAGCTTCAAAAGATCGTTGCTGAGCTGCCAAATGTTGTCTACTCGACGCGCTCTCGTGCGGCAGACTCCGACCTTCCAGAGGGAGTGCTTGTCTACACCCGGACTGGCCAAGGTAACGACGCCCTTGTTGGTATCAACCGTCAAGGGGAAAGCGTCACCGAATCCCAGTTGACAATCCTACACGCCGCAGAGTGCGAGGCTAGCGCACCAGCGCTACCACGGGACCCCGATCATCATAAGCTCGTTTTGCGGGGTGTTGAGCTGATTGCAACCGAGGAGAAAAACGTTGGCGGTCAGCTAGGCCGGCCTTCGGGCGCCCGGTTTCGGACCTACGAACGGTTGAAGCAATACGCCGAATCGGTCCAGGGCACACTTCTGTTACCTCCAGATCTTCCGAAAGCCATTGACGAGATTTATCGGTATCCGTTGCGTCAGGTCGCCGTGGACACGTTGAATCGTCAGCTACGAGCCGGTATCAGTAACGAAACATTGACGAGCCTTGTCTTGGGTCTGCGCGAGGACGGACGACTCTGCGTCATCCACGAAGAGGAAGAGGAGGAAGAGCCGCAAATCATCTGCTCCCTCGGAGTGTTCGACAGGAAGGCAGAATAAGCGATGCCACCGTCCCGAGATAACCTGCAGCAGTGGTTGAAGGAGTTTGACTTCGCCACTCTGTTCAACCAGCTCGGCTGGGACCACTACACGGCAGCCAATCTAACAGTGACGGTCCAAGGGACGAGCCTTGTGCTCCGACCGATTGCTCACAAACGCGGGATGATTGCCTATCTGTTTGAGGCGGGTGCTGGACAAGAGCTGCCTCCGTACGCATTGCGGAGGAAGATCGACAATCAGGTTCGCCGCAGCGCGCACGAGCACTTGATAGTCTTCTCTGACCGACGAACAGGGCATCAGATCTGGCAATGGGTCCGGAGGGAACCTGGACTTCCGACGGCATGCCGGGAGCAGGGGTACTGGATGACCCAGCATGGGGACATCCTGATCGAGAAACTGCTGGGGATAGGTTTTAGCCTGGCTGAGGAAGAGCGCCTGAGTATCACGACCGTGGCCGCACGAGCGCGCGCGGCTTTTGACGTTGACAGAGTCACCAAACGGTTCTACGACCGATTCAAACTGGAGCACCAGACGTTTCTACGGTTCGTCACTGGCATCCAGTCACAGGGAGACCGTGAGTGGTACGTCTCGCTGATGCTCAACCGTCTCATGTTCATCTACTTCATTCAGAAGAAGGGATTTCTGGATGGCGATGTTGACTACCTGCGCCACCGTCTACAGATGATGCAGGAGCGTGCCGGGAAGGACAAGTTCCTGTCCTTCTATCGCCACTTCGCCCTCAGACTGTTCCATGAGGGTCTGGGCGCCGAGCCTAAGGGGCGCAGCCTGGAGCTGGATTCCCTCTTGGGCAAAGTTCCCTATATAAACGGCGGTCTATTTGACGTGCACAAGCTGGAGATCGAGAACCCCAAGATCGAGATACCGGACCAAGCATTCGAGGCGATCTTCGACTTCTTCGATGCATACCAGTGGCGTCTTGATGAACGTCCTCTTAGTGCCGACAACGAGATCAACCCTGACGTGCTCGGTTACATATTTGAGAAGTACATCAACCAGAAACAGATGGGAGCGTACTACACCAAAGAGGACATCACGGGATATATCGCTCGTACAACTATCGTCCCCGCCATTCTCGATCGAGTGCGTGCGACAACAAGGGCGTCCCTGGATGAGCAGATAGCTGGACTGCTCCACGAGGAGCCGCGGCGATACGTCTTCCAGTCGGCCTCGTGGGGTACCGAACGTCCGTTGCCAAGTGACATCGCACTCGGTATCACGGACGCCTCTCGGCGAACCAACTGGAACAAAGCTGCTCCAGCAGACTTTGCGCTTCCATCCGAGACGTGGAGAGAGTACCTTGAGCGTCGTGAGGCCTACGACAGGCTTCTTGTCGGCATAGAGAAAGACGAAGTATGGTCATCCGATGACTTCGTGACCTACAACATCGACATGCCATTGCTGGTGCAGGATGCCATCGAACACTGTCGACGACCAGCCGAGCTTGCCGCGTGCTATGAGTCCATTCGAGGGCTCACTGTCCTCGACCCGACCTGTGGGTCCGGAGCGTTCCTCTTCGCCGCACTGAACCTCTTGGAGCCTTTGTACGAGGCGTGTCTCGATAGGATGCAGGCGTTTCTGGACGACCTGCCGGCCGACTCAGCTCCAGATAGTCATGAGCTTGAATCATTCCAGAAGATTTTGGTAGATGTCGCCAAACATCCGAACCGACGCTACTTCGTTTTGAAGTCGATCATATTGAACAACATCTTCGGCGTAGACATAATGGAGGAGGCTGTAGAAATATGCAAGCTACGCCTGTTTCTGAAGCTTGCCGCCCAGCTTGATCCTGCAGTTGCTGACCTGGAGCCGCTCCCGGATATAGATTTCAATATTCGGCCAGGCAACACATTGGTCGGCGTACTTTCGGGAGCCGATCTCACGCACATGCTTGCAAGCAAGTTAGATCTCGATGGTGCCGGCGCAGCGCTGCACGCGAAGGCGAAGTCTGTCGACGAGGCCTTTCAGCGGTTCCGGAGAATACAGACCGCGACTGGGTCGACCAGCGAGGACCAACACAAGGCAAAGGGCGAATTGCGTGTTGTCTTGGACGGACTCAGGAACGAACTGGACAGTTATCTTGCGGTGGATTACGGTGCGAGGAAGCAGATCGATGAGTGGCGGGCGTCTCACCAACCATTTCACTGGTTCGCGGAGTTCTATGGCATAGTCCAGGCGGGAGGCTTTGACGTCGTTCTGGGTAACCCTCCCTATGTGGAGTATCGAAAGGTGCGCTCCACGTACACGGTCAAGGGTTTGTCCACAGAGCCGTGTGGCGACTTGTACGCCATGGTCATGGAGCGAGGTCTCGGGCTACTTGCCGCAGGTGGCCGGATGGGTATGATCGTCCCGGTATCGATTACGGGGACCGACGGTTTCCAGCAGTTGCGCGATGCCCTTTTACATGAGTCGGCTTGTACTCATTACCAAGGATACGCCGAGAGGCCATCGAAGCTCTTCACCGGCGTGGACAAGCGTTTGGCGATTTGGGTTCTTAGGAAGGGCGAGGCTCCAGGCCGGGTGTTTGCGTCCAAGTATCGACGGTGGCTGGCAGAGGAGCGAGACCACCTATTCCAGACCGTGCGATTCGCGGACGTAACTGAGGTTCCATCGTTGGTCGGGAGAGCCCTGCCGAAGATTCAGGCATCCGCTGAGGAAAGTGTGCTTCGGAAGCTACACTCAAGCGGGAAACCTCTGGGCGTCTACATGTCACGCTCATCAAAGAACATCGTCTTTTACACACGCAAGGTGAGGTATTTCATTCCGTTCCTTCTGACAGTCCCGCGTATCAAGGATAGCCATGGCGGGCTCGTGCCACCAAGTGAACTGAAGGAGCTCGTGTTTCCCACACGAGCGGAGCGGGATGTCGCGACGGCCGTCCTAAACTCGAACCTGTTCTTCTGGTTCTTTTGCGTCTACTCGGACGTGCGGAACGTGAACAGACGAGAGATCGAACAGTTCCGCGTTGATCTGAGCGCGGTCCGGCCCGGGGCGGTGCAGGCTCTAGCGGACCTTGTTGCTGAGCTGATGGATGATTTCGAGAAGAACTCTGAGATGCTGAGGGGTGACTACGGCCCGCACGGCACCCTGGAGATTCAGAGTTTCCGACCGAGACTATCCAAGGGGATCATTGATCGGATCGACAACACCCTCGGCGCTGTCTACGGACTCACGCCTCTGGAGCAAGACTTTATCATTAATCACGATATTAAGTACCGGATGGGCTCGGGTGAGGAGGATGAGGAGTGAAAGCGACTGAAGCGACGCTCCTGCAGTTCCTCAAGAAGTCGCCGCAATTCGTTATTCCCATCTACCAGCGAACCTACAGCTGGACTGAACGGGAGTGTCTGCAACTGTGGGACGACATCATGCGGGCAGGCAGCCATGAGGATATAAGTGCGCACTTCATAGGCTCCGTGGTCTACATCGAGAAGGGCCTCTACCAGGTCTCCAGTCAGACGCCGCTGTTGGTGATCGACGGCCAGCAGCGACTCACCACAATTGCGCTTCTGCTGGAGGCTCTGGCTCGACACCTCGGCGATAGTGAGCCGGTTGAGGGGTTCTCGGCCAAGAAGATCAGGGGTTACTACTTGCTGAACCAGATGGAGGAGGGCGAGCGCCTTTTCAAACTGCTGTTGACCCAGACTGACCGGGACACCCTATGTGCGCTGGTTACGGAGAGGAAGACACTGCCAAGCGACCAGTCGCTCCGCATCGCTGAGAACTTCGCACTGTTCAACCAATGGATTGAGGCGCTAGGCGCAGACTTGGAGAGCGTTCTGTCGTGGGCTGAACAAGCTCGTAATCGTTGACGTCTCGTTGAACCGTGACCAGGACAACCCGCAGTTGATCTTCGAGAGCATGAACTCAACGGGAAAGGAGCTGAGTCAGGCTGACCTGATACGCAACTATATCCTGATGGGCCTAGAACCGAAGCTGCAAGCCGATCTCTACAACGAGCATTGGCGGCTAATGGAGCTGAACTTCGGGCAAGCCGCCTATGGTTCCCATTTCGACAGCTTCATGCGTCACTACCTGACACTGAAGACGGGTGACATTCCGAACGTCCGGGAGGTGTACGAGGCCTTCAAGGCGTACTCACGGACAGCCAAGGTAGCGGCTCAGGGTGTCGCAGCCTTGGTGTCGGACATTCACGTCTTCGCTGGCTACTACTGCGCCATGGCGCTTGGTAAGGAGCCCGACAAGGCGCTGGGTCAAGCATTTCAGGACCTACGTGAGCTCAAGGTGGATGTCGCGTACCCGTTCTTGCTCGAACTGTATGAGGACTACACCAAGGGCGCTCTATCCCGTGACGACTTCCTGAGCGCCTCACGGGTCGTGGAGTCCTACGTCTTCCGACGGGCCATCTGTGGTATCCCGACCAACTCCCTGAACAAGACCTTCGCCACCTTCCACCGGAGCCTCAAGAAGGACAAGTACCTGGAGAGCATCCAGGCCACATTGATGTTGGCGCCATCCTATAGGCGGTTTCCAAGCGACGAGGAGTTCATGCGGGAGATCGTGGACCGCGACCTGTACAACTTCCCCCGCCGCAGCTACTGGCTCCGCCGTTTGGAGAACCATGGCCGCAAGGAGCGGGTACCGGTGGACCAGTACACCATCGAGCACATCATGCCCCAGAACCCGAACCTCTCCCAGGAATGGCGGCAAGCACTTGGGACGAACTGGGAGAAGGTGCAGGAACGGAAGTTGCACACCCTAGGCAACCTCACTTTGACCGGTTACAACAGCGAGTACAGTGACCACCCGTTTCGGGAGAAGAGGGACATGGAGGGCGGCTTCGGATCGAGCCCGCTGCAGCTAAATAGGGGCCTCGGCACTGTCAGCGTTTGGGACGAGGCAGCCATCGATGACCGTGCCAACAAGTTGGCGACGATCGCCTCCGAGGTCTGGGGCGTACCGGAACTGGACGCCATGACGTTGGAGCGATACAAGCCGAAGACGGAACGTGTCGCTCCCTTATACTCAATGAGGGACCATCTGCATCTAGCTGAAGGAACTCCCGCCCGTCACCTGTTCGACGCACTACGCAAGGAGCTACTCGCCCTCGATCCCTGTGTTACAGAGGAGTTCCTCAAGCTCTACGTCGCCTACAAGGCGGAGACCAACTTCGTAGACGTGGTTCCGCAAGCACGCCGGCTGCGGCTGTCGCTCAACATGCCATTCCACGAGCTTCACGACCCGCGGGGCATGGCAAAGGATGTCAGCAACGTAGGACGCTGGGGCAATGGCGATGTAGAGGTGCCGCTGGGCTCCATTGACGATCTGCCGTACGTGCTGGGCCTCATCCGACAGTCGTTCGAGAAGCAGATGGGCAACGGAGGAGGTGATGAGTGAGGTCGTCGGCGGGGCCGTCCGTGGAGGACGACCGCTGACTGACGAGGAGTACCGTGCAGCCCGAACAGCGACGTCAGACGCGTTGCTTACGAGGAAGATTGTGTGTAGAAATCCATCATGCAAATCACACTGACGGAAGGGCTGAATTGATCGCTTTGCTGAGCTGCTCGAAGCGGTCCAGCGTCTCGTCGCTCAGAGCCGCTAGGCACGTTGAAAGGTCGTTCAGAAAGTGGGCCGCCACAACTCCGTGGTTGAACTCGCCGGCCACTCTGGCTATCCGGTTCACAATTCTATCTTTGCCCGTGAGGTCACTTAGCTTGAGGTTCTTTCCCAAGGCTGCGTTGAACAAACTGAGATACTCGGCCGGTTCAAAGAGATCTTCGATGTCAGCTTTCTTAACAGCGCAAAATGATTCCAGCACCAAGATGCGTGCCTGGTCGAGCCGCCCCTTTGCAATCGTCGTGTCGATTCGCTGACGATCCGTGCTGCCGTCCAGCACAACAACCACGTCGAGCTGGCCACCGATGAGCGCGATGAAGGTTGGTATGTTGCCAGCACCGCCAGCCGGTAGTAAACGGGCTGACGGAACAACACCCGTGCGTCCCTTGCTCACCAAGAAGTCTGAAATGGCAGTGATATAAATGAAGTCTGAAAGTCCCTTCGAGCAGAACATTCTGGTTGCCGATGAAGAGGCTTTGGACGACATCGTAGCCCAGCGCGGCTTGGAGTGGGAAAAGCGTGTCGGGATCCGACACGACGCCTGCGTCATTAATAACTACGGAGCCAAGCTCAGGACCCTGATCCTCGGTGATGCGAACACGGTCCAGACGGTTGGTCTTCACCATAAAGGGAGAATGGGTTGAGTAGATGACCTGGCGTTTCTTGGCTAGCTTTCGCTCGATCGTGTCCAAGAGGTCCATCTGAGCCCGAGCGTGCAAGCTCAGGCCTGGTTCATCCAAAAGCAAGATGAGACTGTCGTCCTTTTCGAACTCCAGAAATGACGCCAGGAATGAGACGAACCAGCGAAAGCCAGTGGAGCGCCTATCGAGACGGCTGCTGAAGTCATGACGTGTGTCTTCAACTCGGAACTGCAGATAGCGTTCGATCTGTTGTCCGCTGGGTCCAGGTACCTGCTGGGTTTCAAGAGATACCTTGAGCCGTAGGTGATCGTTCTGTTTCCAGTGGTCCTTGACGCGTTTGGTGAGAACGCTTCGAGATGGACTCTAATTCTGCATTGGAGGCTTCAAAGTCCCAGTCTTCGACGGTCTGCGGAACGACGCGTGCAAGCTGCAGAAAATCGGCTGCCGCTTGGAGAGACTCGTCGCTTGATGGAGTATTGACCGCCGCGAAAACCTCGCTCAGCCGATAGCGACCATCTAGTTGTGAGTATGAGCTGAAATAGAAGGTTCGAGGGATCAAGGCCTTAACCTCCGCCTCGACCCATCCTCGTAGGTTTGTATGACCGCTCAGCTTCTCGCGCAGCTTTGAGAGGGCAGCTGCTGCATCCCCCGAAATATTATCGTTGGACTCATTAGATTCAGCGGCTGCCGGCGCGGCTGAGAGCGTCTCTAACTGCTTGATCAGTTCGGCGGTATTCGATGCATCTCCGACCGAATCTTGCAGGGTCTTTGAGAGCCCAGCCTTGAAGTCCTTGACAAACGTGTGGTAGTCGATGCTCACAGCGACCTGAAGCTTGGTGGGATCGGCGTAGGAACGATGCGCAGTCACTTCGTTGGAGCTAATCACTCCCTGTCCGAAGAGCGTGGCGAAACGCGCAATGTCCTCGTCGCTGAATTCGAAGACGGCGGTAATCGGTACGGCATCCTTGATCTCACCGGTAATCTCGTGCTCCTTCTTGAGCCAACGCGGATACTCGTCGAGAAGATCGAGGCTAACCTGCGGTTTGGCCGGGTTGAGGTGATGTAGCGCCTGCAGGAGTGCTGACTTGCCGGCTTCATTCTTGCCAACGAGACACGTCACATCATCGACCTTTATAGGTCCAGAATCGATGACATTTCGAAACAGCCGAACCTGGAACGATCTCAATCGCATGGTGAGGTCTCCCGGCGGGCACTCTCTGGTTGAAAACAGGGCCTGATCATGTTGTTCTTATTGTATCACGGTGGCAAACACATGTTCGGGGTGAGGGGACGCGGCTCGATGCTGGATCTGTTTGCCAGCAGATTAGGGCACTGCCGTGGATGTCCTTCCTGCATGAGATAGCATGAGGCGCAGTTGCCACGTGGACAAGCACCAGGGCTGGCGGGTCGCCTGTGTGACGTTGCGCCACCTCCTAGTTTTTTGCCTTCGCTGACTGCCGCCCGCGTCGAGAAGGGTGACCTAGGTGCCACCGGCCGCACCACGGACATGTGTGAGCCCAGAGGAATGTGCCGATCGGACCCATTGCTCTCCGAGCGCGCTCCGGGGACCACCAAGAGTGGTGGGTTCGCTTGCCGGCGCACGACCGGCCCATCGGGTGACGCTTCATCGTGCTGGGACGCTACTAAGTGGGTGTGACCACAATGCCTTGGGAGGCTGGACCCTGGACCGATACCTCGCTGTTGCTCGTTCTTCGGGGCGGACGTGTGCGCTGACAAGCAGCGCCGACGGCTGCAGTGAGACGGGCCGCGGACCGTGGGCAGAGCGCGCTTTAGCGCATCTTGGTAAACTTCGCCAAGGTTCCATCATGGAGGTGATAGCTCTGAGTGAAGCGATGTCCGATCCTGACAAGTTCGACCCGGAAAAAGAGCTCGACTTAGGCGTACCGCCCGGAACCGTACTCCGTAGGTGGCTAGGTCTGCCCGTACCCGAGGAGACGGACGAGGAAGAGGAGGGCGACGCGCTCGAGTCATAGGCCCCTCAGCGCGGGAAAGCCAGCAGCTTGGAATGTCCACCATAGGGTGACGAGCGCTAACGTCGCCGAAGCAAAGGGCGATTATTGAGGAGACTTTAGGACTCTGGCCTATTATCTTCGGGGGTGGGTTCCCCGCGTATGACTGAGGTATAATGTCATGAGTATGCGCAATAAGGCCCGAAAAGCGTGGATTATCACATGGGACTGGGCTGGTGATCATGCAGCTGTTTCCGAGGAAGACGTCGTCGCTGCGGTGCTCCGGCCTCAGACAAGTCCTGAGACTGTTAGACGTATCACGGAAGTATTGTATGCTGCAAGAGAGTACGCAGCTGTCGACAAACTTGACTCTCTCGTCCACAATCCGTATCCAGCGACCTTCAACATTGTTCGCGGGGTACCGTATACCGGACAAATACATTGTGGGCACAACCCCTGGCTGTATGCGCGGCTTGTTGATGACCTTGGGCCGAAAGAACCTACCAATGCTGACGGTGGCCTTATTTGGAGGGAACGTCCTCACCCGTCGCCTCGTGGGAATCGGGGAGCGGACTTCGTGCGTACGAAGGATGAGACATGAGCCACGACACCGGTCCAAAAGCTACAGCAACAATAAGTCTGCATGATCGTGTCTGGTATGTGTGCTACGGATCGAATCTGAGCTACGACCGGTTTATAGCGTACATTGCTGGTAAAAGGTCGCCCGATCATCCGAACGGGCCGGAATATCCTGCGTGCAAAGACACTACTCCGCCGAGCAAGCAGGCTCCAGTCCCGTTGCATCGCGCCATGTACTTTGCAAAGAAGTCGAGGACCTGGGACGACGGCGGAGTGGCGTTTGTAAGCCTAGAACAAGATAGTGGAAACACACTCGCCAGAGCGTATCTAATTACTCTTCAACAGTTCGAGCATCTTGCGATCCACGAAAATAAAAAGGTCACCCTGTCCGATCTAACCTTGAACATAGGTGACGCAATCAAATACGGGCATAGCCGTTTACTGCCGCGAGGCTTCTACGACGAACTTCTGTATTTGGGCAGCTATGGTGGCTACGCGAAGCTCAGCATCACGCATTCGACTGACGTATCGGGGGAATTGAATAAGCCGTTTGGGCCATATCTACGTCGAATGGGAATAGGGCTAAGAGAGACCTACGACCTGACCCTTGATGAGATTGTGAATTATCTAAAAGACGTCCCAGTAGTCGGCTACAGTGATTCCGACCTCAGACGTACTTTGCGGATGGCCTAAGCGACGAGTCAGCAAAAAGGGGCCTGGTATCTATATACTACCTTTTTACCACGCCTACCAACGCTTTCCTTGCGTCAACTGATTGTGCCAGTAACCTGCTTTCTTGTCGTATGCTGCTCACTCATATCAGTTTGTCGGGTACTCCGCTTGGCATGCACTAACCGCCGCACCTAGCATAGTTGCGTCTATAGGAGCAGAGTAATTGCTTTGGGCGTTGTTTATACAGCTTTGTTGGAGTGATGCGTTACTACTGTATAGGCTCTCCAGCTCGTTACTAAGCACAGACTTCTGGTTGTTGGCCTTCACCCCCAAGAGAATAGCTAAAATTAGCAAGGCGAAGAGTACAAAACATAGTGCTGGCCAACTACCTGAATTTTTAGGCTCCGCCATAATACTTAGAATTATACTACTTTTGTCACGTATACAGCAGCCCCAGACCGTCCTGTCGGACCGTCCCGTCGCGTGGGCCAAGTCGGTTGCCCTCACCCTGTGAGGTCCAAAAAGGCCTTCCCACCAGGTACGGCTTCCCCCCCCGCTACTCAACGCGATCGGTCGGGAGATCGGACGGTGACGTTTGCCTCCAAGCGCGTCACCTCGGACCTCCTAGAGCAGCTAACGGAAGACCGAGTAGTACTCAGCCTGGCCGGACCCCGGAAGGCGGCTGTGGTTCGGGGGCCCGGTTTCATCGGCCTGCTGATGCCAATACGGCCCTAGGCAGCGTCCCAACCAGGTGCTATATCATGCACTGTGGTGTAATATAAAGTTACCGACGGGGAGGTCGGAGGCGTTCCCAGAGGCGATTGAAGCCATCAGGAGGGTTCGAAAGCGCCTGCATCCTCTCCGCATAATGGCTGTTCAGAGGCACCGTCTGTGCCCGGAGCGGGACAGTGCGGCCGCAGAGCATTGGGTCCTCGATCCCTCCCCTGTAGGTGCGCGTGGCGGTGACGAACCGAGCCGCTCGGCCGAGGAGATGGGCACCTGGTAGGCGCAGTACCCTGGGACCCAGTGGCCGAGGAGGAACGGCGATGACGGTGCTGGTACCCATGACGGTGACGCAGGACGAAGACGGCTGGTGGTGCGCGCATGCTCAGCTCGGCCCGGACGTCGGCGCCAACGGGCAAGGCCAGACCAGGCAGGAGGCACTTGCCGATCTGCGTGAGGCGGTCCTTGCTTCCTTCGAGGTCGACGGGGTACCGGCGTGGCTTGTGCGATCGGACTTGCTGGCAGTGGACGTCGATGAGGTCGCCTAGTGGCCGCCCTGCCGGGACTGCCCGGCGAGCGAGTGGTTCGCGCCCTTACAAACGGTGGCTTTGAGGTAGTGCGTGTGCGGGGCAGTCATCACGTCTTGCGCCACCCCGACGGCCGTGGCACGACCGTCCCGGTGCACGCTGGCCAGGAGGTGCGAGCGGGCACGCTTCGGGCGATCCTTCGGGACTGTGGATTGAGCGTGGAGCAGTTCCTGGACTTGCTGTAGGCGTGGCTCCCGCCCCCTATATCGGCTCAGGGCCCCGCTCGGCGGTCCATAATTTGGTCCATAATTTCAAGCCGACGAGGGCCTTCGGGGGCCGGTCAAGCCACTTCGTCAGTGATAAAAGTGCCGGTCAAGCCCATATCAGCCGACCCCGGCGACGGCTAGAGTAGCACTTGAAAAGCCTTGGGAGTGCAAGCTCCCCACGGGTTCAAATCCCACTGCCTCCGTATAACCGCAGTTCAAAGGCACTGTCTAGGTTCGCGGTGATGGCTTGACCGCGACCCGATCGCCCGGACCTCGCCGCCAAGCACTTGAAGTCCGAGAGATCCATCCTCCGATCCCGGCCGAGCTAAGCCAGCTATTCGACGCCTGCGCCGAGGCCCATCCCGATCTCGGCACCCTGATTTACGTCGCCGCCACCACAGGTGCCCGCCGAGGGGAGCTGTGCGGGCTGGGATGGAGCGACGTCGACTTCGACCTCGCCACGGTGACCATCGGCCAGTCGTCAATCGACGCCGGCAAGGTCGTCGCCGTGAAGGCCACGAAAACGCACCAAGCTCGGCGCCTCGGCCTCGACCCTTCGACAGTGGCCGTGCTCCTGGACGTGGGGAGTGGAGCCGACCGCCCGCTTGGGCGTCACCGTCCAGGGTTCGCCCTCCGACATGCATACTTTGGTCTCGCACCGCTGGCGAAAACGACATCCTGACGCCAGGTTCCAGCCACCCTCGACGCTCCGTCCGAGGGGATCGGATGGTTCTGGTGCGACCTGGCGCCTGATCGGCCGACATCGCCCAAGGGATAATCCGACGGTTATAAGCCTCAGATGCCGAGTACGCGATGCTACCGTGCAGGCTCCGATCTGGCAGACGGTGAGATCGTCACGCTCGGTCCCGAGTCCTAAGATTGCAGAGTCGCCACCCATACCTGGTCGTCCGATGTGCACGTTGTCGGGGGACCGCTTGTAAACACGATGTCCTCGCGCCATATACCGGAAACTGTTAGCGCACCGTCCGGAGGCGCTGGGCCCTCGAAGTACCCATCGAAGGTGTAAGTGAACTTTGCGTTGTTGCTGTTGAGTACACCGGTCGAAGACATCGTGGCGGTAAAGGACCCATAAGGGTTGACGGCCACCTGTGCGATGGTGAGGTGGTCATTGGAAGGCCCGCTCGAAGACGTGCAGGATACGCCAGCGACGGGCACAGAGACGTTCAGTATGCTTCTTCCTCCAGGCGCAACGGAGAACTTTATGCCATAGCCATTGCCGGCCTGGCCGTTACTGCCCGAGTAGTTACCCGCTGCTATGTCGGTTTTCTTCCACGGCAGCTCCCGACTGAGCGTCGCCGTCCATGACTGCACGTTCGATGTGCACGATGTCGCGGTACCGCTGGACAACTTGATGTCTTCGCTCCAGGTCCCGGCCGCGCTTGCCGTCGTAGTGGCGGTCGCCGGCTGGAAACGCCCGCCTATCATATAAATAAACGTCGCATTATTGCCGTCGAGTAGGCCCTTCTGAGATGCCTTGGCGTTAAACGACCCATTCGGATTGATCGGCGCCTCCAGGATCACCAGGTGGTCATTCGAGGGGCCACCCGAAGGCGTGCAGGACATTCCCGCGACAGGGACTGATACGTCTCTTATGCTGTTGCCTCCAGGGGCAACGTAAAAGGTGATGCCGTACCCATTGCCGGCTTGGCCGTTACTGCCCGAGTAGGGGCCAGGTACGGCTAGGTACTTGGCGCTCGTCGGTTGTACGTTTGCTCCCCCCACGAACTGTGCGGCGACCGCGTTGAGGGCCGACACGGTAACCGTGCAGGCCCCCGAGCCCGCGCACGAGCCGCCCCAGCGCAGGAACGTCGAGCCACCCTTTGGCTTGGGGGTGAGTGTCACGCTGGCGCCCGCCGCGAATGTGGCGGTGCACCTACCGGGGCAGACGATGCCCGCCGGCTGGCTTGAAACTACGCCACTCCCAAGCACAACAACTGTCAATGTTGGCGATGCGGCAGCGACAGCAGGCATAGCGACACCCAGCAACGACGCAGCAGTGACAACTGACCCGACAAAACACCTCTTCGCTTGACGCCGTCCCATGGACGGTACCCACATCGCAAACCTTGAATGCCAAGTACTTGGTCCCATCATGCAGCCTCCGATGAATGCCTGCGCGTCACGGCGCGCAACCCCACTTACTCCTGATCTAGGTTTACCTGGAGGACTGATCAGGACCGACCGGCAGGTACAGCACGACGGGGAGTTTGCTATCCTAACTTGGGGTAGTTTTCAGCCAACCCAGCTGTCTTAGGCGGACCGTTGCTCTGGGGGCGAGTGTACTACTACCGCCGGTTCGTAGGGCCGAAACTAGCCCCTTCTCTTTCCGCGCGTGACAGGCTACGATCAGTAAGGCTGTCACCAGTTGTACGGGTTCTTGAACCGGTCGACGTCAGCTTGACTCCGCCCCTGCCAGCGCTCAGATCAACCAAATCTGGAGCGGTTGCTTGGCTGTTTCCCGACCAACCCATCGGGTACAGATCGACGGCGGTACGACGGGTCGGCGTGCACCCGGCGCACCCGGCAAGAGAAATTCCCGAGCTAATCCCGTACGTTGCGACCTCACCACTGATGGTCTCTGAGTGCCGTGGCGCAACCAGACGTCAGTCCCCCGGCGGACGCTACGCCCCCGCGCTCAGGGCCACGGCGTCATTCTTCTGTCCTGACGCGGAACAGCCACCCGGCCAACCCGACCGACACGACGATGATGCCGAGGCACCAGGCAACGGCGACCCAGGTATCGGTACCTCGAGCCCCGTCAAGTAACCCGCGGAGGGTGTCCACGATGGGGGTGACGGGCTGGTGGTCGGCAAAGCCACGTACCCAGGAGGCCATGTCCTTGACGGGGACGAAGGCGCTGCTGGGATAGGCGACGAAGCCGACCAGGAACCCCATGCCGTTGGCAGCTTCCGCTGACCTGGCCAGGGTCCCAAGTGTCGCCGTAAGCCACGTGTAAGCCAGCACGCAAAGGCAAAGCAGGCCCAAAGCTTCCAGCCACTGGAGCCCGCCCGCATGGGGACGGAAGCCCATGGCGAAGGCGAGGCCGAGGACGATCACGGTCGAGATGAGGTTGCGGACGGCACCGGCTAGGACGTGCCCGGACATGAACGAGACACCACCCACGTCCATCGACCGCAACCTTGCTGCGGATTTCCGAAATTCCCCACTGTCGATCACCGAAATTCCCCAGGCAACCTGAGGCGGTGAAGGGCTTGGGCGGAGCTTAGACCATGTTCAGTTGGCCACCTCCTGATCGGTCCCGGGACTGGCCTTAGAGCGGCCAAGGCCCCGTCGTGCGGCTTCGGCCCGGGCGCGGTGGCTGCGCATGCGGTAACTGTCGCCGTCGATGTTCATGACGACGCTGCGGTGCAACAGCCTGTCGAGCATGGCGGCGGCGATCATGGGGTCGTCGTTGAAGACCTTTCCCCACGATGCGATCCCGAGGTTGGTCGTGAGAGCGATGCTGCCCTTCAAGTACCTGCGGCTGACAACCTGGAAGAGTGCGCTGGCGGCCTCACCGGGCAGCGGCAGGTAGCCCACTTCGTCAATGATCAAAAGGCTCGGTCCCATGTAAAAGCGCATCGTGTTGGCCCATCGGCCCTCCAGCGCGGCGCGGTGGCAGCGTGCCGCCAGGTCGGCGGCGGTCGTGTAGTAGGTGCGCATCCCAGCGGCCAGGGCGGCATGGCCGAGGCCGACGGCGAGCATGGTCTTTCCGACACCGGGCGGCCCGATCAGCAGCACATTGGTGGCATCTTCGACAAAGCGCAGCGTGGCCAGCTCGTCGACGAGCTTTTTGTCGACCGAGGGCTGGGCCGAAAAGTCGAAGTCGGCGAGCGTGAACGGCGAGGGCAGGGAGGCAAAGCGGGCCAGGCTGGCGCGCCGTCGTTGCTCGACGGCGCTGACCTCGAGGGCGAGCAGTCGCTCCAAGAAGCTTTGGTGGGTAGCTTTGGCCTTGGCGGCGTGGTCGAGCTCGCCGGGCAAGGCTTCGGCGGCCGCTGTCATGCGCAAGAACGCCATATGAGAGCGCAGCTTTTGGTATTCCGAGCCCTCGCTCATGCGCTCACCTGGACCGAGCCGCCGAAGGCCAAGGCGATGACCTCGGCCAGGCCGTCCAGGTCCACCTGGGGCTCTTGGCCGCCCGGGCCGACCAGGCGTGCCCGCTCGGCCAGTGCCGCTTGGCCGGGGGGCTTGTTGGCCTTGCGGTCACAGGGCCGAGCCGTGGAGAACTGACTGAGCACGACCGCTTCTAATGCGGCCCGGTGCTCGGCCGTGCGCACCATCTGGCCCGCTCCGGCGCTGGCAAGGTGGTGGGTGACGAGCAGGGCGCCGGCGGGGGTGAACACCTGTAGCGTCCCGGTCCCGAGGCGGTGGCGCAGCGTGAGTGCCATGCCAGTCATCCCCGGGGCAACCGAGTAGCGGTTGCCCCTAAAGGCGACACTGGCTTTGTCGTCGACGCTGCGTTGGACCTCGATGGTGGCCGGGTAAGCAACGGCGGGCAGGGCCATGAGCACCTCGGCGCCGGCCAGCTCAGCGACGTTCGGCCATGCTTGCCCCTGTCCGGGCTCGCCGGCCTCGGCGTAGCGCCCCGGTGGGCGCAGCCGTGCATCGCCGGCCGTTGACCAGAACCGGTCCAGGCTGACCTGGGCTTGCTCGGCTGTGGTCGCCGTCATCGTGCGCCACCAGCGGCCGCAGCAGAACTTCACGCCTGCTTCGACAGCTCCTTTGCGGTTGCCCCGCCGGGGCGGGCAGGGCACGACTATCGCCCCGTAGTACTTGGCCACCGGGGCAAAGCTGGCCTGCACGTCGGCACTGCCGGGCACGATCACGGTGGCCAGGCGGTCGGTGCGCCAATGCCGGGCGCTCCCGCCGAGGCGGCGCATCACGGCGTCCATGGCCTCGATGAGATGGGCCTGGTCCATCGATTCGGCAAGCACGCCCCGGGTGCGGCCCGAGTGCGACAGCGTGCCGAGCAGCACGTACGCCGTCGCTCCCCAGGGTGCTTTGCGCCGCTCGAACCAGTCCCATTGGATTTCCTCTCCGGCGGGGTGGTCGATCTCGATGGTCTCGCGGCCCTTCACTCCTGAGCAGCACTCGCAGTGCGGGCGCAACCCGGCCAAGCGGACCTGGCGGGCGAAGCTCACGTACGAGGATCCATAGCCGAGGGCGACGACCTCGTCGAACAGTGCACTGGCCCACAGGTGCGGGTCGTCGTCGAAGCGCGCAACGACATAGGCGCGGTAGTCGGCCAGGGCATCGGGGCGGGCCGGGCGACGAACGCCGGGAACCCGCTCACCGGACAGATAGGAGCGCACCGTCTTGCGGTCACGCCCGAGGTGGCGAGCGATGGCCGAGATGGTCCACCCCCGCTTGGACAAAGCATTTGCTTCCACGTCTTCTCCCACTGACAACATGGCGGGGGGCTCCTCGTGCTCAACGGCTTGGACACCGCAAGCATCGGGGAGCCCTCCGCGCGATTGGCGGACCCTTCTTTTCAGGCCCCTCCACAACCGCTTAGAACTGGGGAATTTCAGTGATCGAGTCTGGGGAGAATTCCGTGATCCTTAACAACCTGTCCACTATGCCCTCGTTGAGGTCGTGCGCCACGCTGATAGATGTCGTGACGGCGCTGTAGCCGATGCAAACGACCAGGACACCTGGCACGACGAAGTCGATATAGCTGGCGCCGGTGTGGATGGCGCCCCCGAAGAGGTAGACGAACAGGCCCATGAGGATCACAGGCAGCGCCAAGGCGACGACGAGCCCGTCGATGGCGCGCAGTGACAGCCGGAGCGACCTGATGGCCATCAGCCGGGCAGCGGACCAGGTGTTTGCGAAGACGGCGCCTGTTGGTGCCGCCTGGCTCTTGGCCAGGGCTCCCTGGAGGGTGATGCTGTCAGTCATTGGCCGAGGTCCCTTCTGTTGCGCCCGTGGCTGTAAGCGCCATGAAGACGTCGTCCAGCGTGGCCGCGCTGAGCGTGAACCGCTTGACGAGGTGACCGTCCGGATCGAGCTCGTTGAGCAACGCACGAGCCTTTGTTGCCTCGCCTGGGGTGGTGAGGACCAGGTGCAGCTCTTCCGGTTCGGCGCGCAAGGCCGCCGCACCGGTCCTCCTGGACAGTTCCTCGTAGCCGGCACCGTCGGCCGCCCACAGGTCGAGCTGCTGGCCGCCCACTCTCGCCTTGAGCTCGTCAGGGCTGCCTTGGGCGACCACCCGGCCGCCGTCCATCACGGCGACGCAGCCAGCAAGCTGGTCGGCTTCGTCGAGGTACTGGGTGGTCAACAGGACCGTGGCCCCCGCTGCTGCCTGGGCCGAGATGATGTCCCACATGGCGGCCCGGGCGCGCGGGTCAAGTCCCGTCGTGGGCTCGTCGAGGAAGATCACCTCGGGCCGGCTGAGCAGCCCGGCGGCGAGGTCCAGCTTTCGCCGCATGCCTCCCGAGTAGGTCCCCACGCGCCGGTCGGCCGCGTCGTCGAGGTCGAACCGCTCGAGTAGCTCGCTGGCCCGCGCCCGGGCTGTCCGGGCGCCCAGGTGGCCGAGCCGGCCCATCATCTCGAGCATCTCCCTTCCCGTTTGCAGTGCGTCGAGCGTGATCTCCTGGCCGGTGAGGCTTATCCTCCGGCGGACCTCTTGCCTTTGCGCCACGATGTCGTAGCCGGCAACGCTGGCGCGGCCTCCGTCGGGACGAGCCAGGGTGGAAAGCACTCGTACGGCGGTGGTCTTGCCGGCGCCGTTGGGCCCCAGCAGGGCGAACACGCTCCCGGCCGGGACCCTGAGCTCAAGGCCGGCGAGGGCCGTCCTCGCTCCGTACGACTTGGCGAGTGCCGTGGACCATATGGCTGGCTCGTTGGGCAAGGCGGTCTCATTTTCTGCGTAGTAGGTACGCTTGTACGCGTATATTGCACGCTTAACGTCTTACCGTATACGCTGATCTTGTGCATGTCAAGCGCTCTGCTTTCGGCCGGGGTGGTGAAAGGTGAGCCAGGGGAACGGCGAAGCTGGCGGGAAGCCTGCGTTGCCACCGGTCATCGAGCTCGCCTGGGGCCGGCGCGAACGGGCCGGCCGGGGCACCCGCAGGGGGCTCAGCCTCGAGCGGGTGGTGGCTGCCGGCATCAAAGTCGCCCTCACTGAGGGGATCGGTGCCCTCTCGATGGCGCGCGTCGCCGCCGAGCTCGGCGCGGCGACCATGTCCCTGTACAGGTACGTGGCGGCCAAGGACGAACTGCTCACCCTCATGGTCGATACCGCACTGGGCCCCCCTCCTGGCTCCGTCCTGGACCGGACAGGTTGGCGAGCGGGGATGACGGCTTGGGCGGAGGGAGTCCGGGCGGCCTACCTGCGCCACCCCTGGGCGCTGCGCGTCCCTGTGATGGGACCTCCATTGGGGCCGAACAACATCTCCTGGCTCGAGGCCGCCCTCCGGGCGCTCGCCGGCACCCCACTGGCGGACCTGCAAAAGCTGAGATTAGTGACGCTGCTCAGCTTCTTCGTGCGCAGCGAGCTCACGCTGAGCCTGGATGTGGTGGCAGAAACCGCAGGGGCTGGGGGGACCGCGGGCGAGGAGCCCTCCACGGCTTCCTACGGCGCCATGCTAGCCCAGCTCACTGACCCTCTTCGTTTCCCGGCCCTCCACAAGATGGTCACCTCTGGGGGTTTCGAAGGTGACAAGGACCCGAACGCCCAGTTCAACTTCGGCCTGGAGTGCATCCTGGACGGGGTGGATGCCCTGGTGCGCAAGGCTCCGCCCGCCCTCTCGCGCCCAGCCCGCTCGGGTCACCGCGGCTCCGCATGATCACGCCCTTACACCACTGGCACCATCAACCGTGTTGCGGGCGGTCTCTAGGTCAAACACGCGGTCGTTCTTGTCAGCTTGCGTAATCCGGCGGAAAACGGGCACTAGTGTCGGCGCAAGGCGGACTGCGTTACGGAGTCATCCGGATACGGCTGCGGACGGGTATGACCTCTTCACCGGAAATGCGCTCGCCGAGGCGCACCACGAGGCGACCGAGGCGAACCACGGCGCCCGCCCGACCCCGTGCGCCCCGGTCGTGGTCGAGCGCCCTGCTGGTTGCTCGCACACCAGCGGCGCGGCGCAGGTCCGCGGCCCGCTCGGCTGCCACCTCCTGCAATATCCATGGGTTCATAGCCATATCCAAATACTAAGATTCCCGAGCGCCTAGTGCAAGAGAATAATGTGATATAGTCATTCAGCTATGCCACTCTTCTACGGAGACACTTTCGGGCCGCCGGGGATCGCCATCCACGGTTCGGTGGCTGTCGAGCTCGAATGGGCGCTGGCGTCGGCTTGGCGGCTTCGAGTTCCAGCGAGACCATCCGAGCCTCGCCCGCCTCTATTCCGGCTCGCCCTCCCTGGCCGAACGGGTAATGGAGTTCTGGCCCAAGGACGCGGTGACCAGCTGCGGCGGGTCAATCGAGCTCATCGCCCTCGCCCACCACGTGGGCCTGCTGGCGTGCACGGAACCGGCCCAGCTCTTGGCCAATCTCGACAAGGCGTGCTCCGATGCTCCGCTGGACCTCCCCCTGCGGTCCGAGACTGAAGCCGACCAGGCCGCCCTCCGGAACCGTCTGGCGCGCCTCCGAGGCTCGGCCAAGCTGCGGTCACGCTATGTGCACCTGGTCACCGACGTCTGGAGCGGGCTCGTAGCCGACTGGGAAGGTTATGGGCGAGCAGAGGTGGAGGAGGCCGTGACCCGGGCACGTCAACGCATGTCACGGAGCCAGGCGTGGCGGGAGGTCGCCGGGCCGGGCCTGTGCACCAATCACGACGACCTGCTCAACGAACTGGTTGGCCAACTAGGCCCCCACGGCTCGATCTCGATCGTGCCCGCCTACTTCGCCCATCTGGGCATGGTCGCCGACCTGCCCGGCACCATGGTCATAGGCATTAGGGCCCCGGATCTACGCTCCGGCGCAAGAGGCCAAACCGAAGGGCTCGCCCGTAACCTGAAGGCCCTCTCCGACGCTACGCGCCTGGCCATGGTCTGCTCTCTTCACTCGTCCCCAATGACCGTTACCGAACTGGCGAAGGCATTCTCATTGGCTCAACCCACGGTGAGCAACCATGTCCGCGTGCTACGCGATGCGGGTATCGTGAGGCACCGGCCCGAGGGTGGGCAAAGGAAGTTGGAGCTGGACGCGGAGGCGCTGAAGGACATCCTGGGACGATTGGGCCAGGTTTTCGGCCCTGCCGCCGCTGAGCCGCTGCACTAATTCGGGCCAGGGGCCCGGCGATCTAGCCTCGGCAATTCATAGTATGCGGGCAGATGGCCTCCAAATCCGAGGATCCGAAAGCAACTTGAGTTGCGAGGCACCTGAACCTCGAACCACCGTGGCGTCGAGCCGTACGCTCTGCGTCATGTAGCACCAGCGCTCGTCCGTTAGGTGTGCCATAATCCGACCAGCACGTCTGGAGGACGACCCATGAAAACGCGACGCCTGTTGGCCGCCGTCATCAGCTTGGCAGTCTCGACCGTTTCGTCGTTGACCGCGGCCGGCATGGCCGACGCGGCTACCGTCCCGAGCGTCAGCGGCGTTTGGTACGGATGGGTCGGGGCTGGCTCCAAAACCAGTGCGACTTGGACGTTTTTCATAGTGAACAGGCCCGGCTCGTCGGCAATCACAGGGACCTTCGGTGGGCCCCAGGGAGAGGCGATCCACGGTACGTTCTCGCACGCCACCGGTGAGGCGACATGGAAAGCCGCCTACCAGTCCACCGAGACCATCGATTTTCATGTCACATTCCATTTCACGTCGACCAGCACGGCCAAGACGAACCACCCCACCTATATCGGGTGGTACGACTACGTGGTCATCGCCACCGGGGCGACCCATCCAGGCGGCACCACACGAGGTTGGCGGTGCTCGGCGCTGACCGGCGCCCAAGGTGCCGCCTTGTGCCAATAGTGGGAGTTCCTTGGCCGAGGGACCGGGCCAGTCACCGGAAGGACCTTTCCCCGGCGCCAGTGCCAGCGAGAGCGGCGGGCAGCACGGGCGCCGCCTCGACAGGCGCTCGGGACACAAAAAGAGCGTGGGGCGGAGTGTGCACGGCCACGCCGAGCACAACCCCGTTGCCGTCATCCACGGTGGTGATCATGGACGTGGCCGACATGGACGTCTTCAACGCCGCCATGCAGACCGAGGCTTCGGCCGCGGCCATGGCCTACGACGGCGTACTCCCGGAAACCCTGGTCATCCTCGTCGAGTCTTAGCCTGATGGCCAACGTTCTGCTAGCTCAGTCCCGACCGGGTACCTGACCGAGCATGGGAGGCCCCTGAGCCACGGCCGGCGCCGTGCCCGACGGGTCATCGAGGCACCTGCGCCCTTTGGCCCCGACGGCGCGCCGAGCTGGACGGTCTGGAGCCGGTCATTTTGATTGGCCCGAGAGCCTGTCCGCCTTACCGGTGACGATGGCCGGGTGGAGCTACTGTTCGCCAACAGGCCGGCCCCACCTGGAGCCCCCCGGGCGTCCGGAAGGAGCGTGGTGGGACATGGTTGATCTCCTTCCCTCGGGTGCCTCCGACGTCCTTGCGGTCGCACCAGCTCGTCCCCCTATATCAAATTGATATCACAATTATTCGGGTGGTGACAAGGGGCAAGCTCGTCGCCCGGCTGGCGACGACCACGACGGCGGCACGGGTCGGCGCCGCGGCCAACGGCGGCCACTCCTCCAACGAGGCGGTGGAGTTGGCTGGGCCAAACTGCTGGTCTGGGCCAGGGTTCGAGGACCCGGGGGCCAGCAAGGCTAGGACTGGACGGGCTGCGAGGCCGGGGGCCGGAGACCGTCGAGCACCATCGCCAGCAGCCGCTCGCCCTGTTCGACGGTGAGAGTGCTGTTCATACACATGGGCGACACCAGCTGCATCAGGTCCTGGCCATCAATATCGGAACGGGCCTGGCCGGCTTCTTGGGCCCGGGTGAGCACCCGGTCGCAGGCCGCCCAGATGCGGTCGCGCGACGCCGGCTTCAGGTCGGGGTTCTTCTCGAACGCCTCGTGGAGCTCGTTGAGGAAGGTGCGCTTGGAGCGGCCGTAGTCGACGTAGGCCCGCAGCCACGCCTCGAAGACCAGCCCACGCGCCTAACTCGGTCAGGCCCCGCTCGACCGAGCCGACCAACAGGTCCACATCGTCCCGGTAGACCGCTTCGACCACGTCGATCCGCCTCGGGAAGTGCCGGTACAGGGTACCGACACCGACGCCGGCCTGTTTGGCAATGGCTTCCATCGACGCCCCACCGCCCTGGTCGGCGAAGACCTTGCGGGCGGCGTCGACCAGGCGGTCGTAGTTGCGCCGGGCGTCGGCTCGCATTGACCGGCCGGCCGCTTCCTCACCGACGTTGACTTCGTGCTGGCCGCTCACGGCCTCTGCGCCTCCCTGGGGCCGTTGTTCGGTCCCCTTGAAAATTTCCTTGCCGAAACGGAGGCACCCTCCGTATACTAAGTGGAGGAAGCTTCCGGTTCCCTTCTCAGAGTACCAGCGGAAAGGTCCAAGTCAATGGTCCAAGTAGCAAATGTCCGTCGAGTGCGCAGGGGGTGGCGACGGCACCCCTCCGTAATACTCGGCGTCATCCTCACGGCGCAGCTCATGGTGGTGCTCGACGCCACCATCGTGAACGTGGCCCTACCCCATATCCAGCGCAGTCTCGGGTTCTCGAACTCTTCCCTGTCGTGGGTGTTGAACGCCTACGTGCTCACGTTCGGCGGTCTGCTCCTGCTCGGTGCCCGATCGGGTGACCTGCTCGGCCGGCGCCGGACGTTCATGGCCGGGATCACCCTGTTTACGATGAGCTCGCTAGCCGGCGGCCTGGCCACCGCCAGTTGGATGCTGCTGGCCGCCCGGGCCCTTCAGGGCGTGGGCGGCGCCCTGGCTGCCCCGGCCGCTCTGGCCCTGCTTACTACCCTGTTCCCCGACGGGGCGGGCCGGGTGCGAGCGATCGGGCTTTTCACCACCGTCTCCGCCGCCGGAGGTGCCACCGGCCTGGTGGCCGGCGGTCTGCTCACCCAATGGGCATCGTGGCGCTGGGTGATGTTCGTCAACGTCCCCATCGGCGTTGCCGTGCTCTTAGTGGGCGCCGCCGTGCTGGCCGAGACGGAGCGCCGGAGGGGCCGCTTTGACATGGCCGGCGCGGTGACGTCCACCGCGGGTATGACGGGCGTCGTACTGGGCCTGGTCGAGGCGGGGACGGCCGGGTGGACCGCTCCCGCCACCCTCGGACCGCTCGTTATCGGTCTGGCCCTTCTCGGCCTGTTCGTGCGCATCGAGGCCACCGCGACCGAGCCGATCCTGCCGCTGCGCGTCCTGGCCGACCGGACCAGGGCAGCCGCCAACGTGGCCCGCGGGCTTGGCTACGCCGGGATGTACGGGATCATCTTCTTCCTCACGCAGTTCCTGCAGGACATCCAGGGGCACTCAGCCCTGGTCACCGGTGTCGGCTTCCTGCCCACCCCGACCTGTGTGTTCCTGTCGTCCCAGCTCACCAGCCGGGTGTTGGTCAACCGGCTGCCGGCCAAGGCGCTGATGGTCATCGGGACAACTCTGTCGGCCCTCGGGCTGCTCGTGGCCACCCAGCTCCACACCGGTGCCTCCTACGCGCAGGTCCTGGCCAGCCTCGTCCTGATCGGCAACGGCATGGGCATCTCCTTCGTGAGCCTCACCACCGCCGGCCTGGCCGGCGTGGCGCGGGCCGACGCAGGGGCGGCTTCCGGTCTCATCAATGTTATGCAACAGCTTGGCGCCGCCCTCGGCCTGGCTGTCCTGGTCACCGTCTTTGACAGCATCACGTCTGGTGCCCATACGGTCGGTCTCAGCCAGGTGGCCGGCCTCGGCCGAGCTGCCGGAGCCGCGGCGCGGACTGCACTGGTGCATGGGATGGACCTGACCTTCGCAGCCGGGGCCGGTTTCGCCTTGGCCGCCCTGGCCATCGTGGTCCTCTTCGTCCGGGCACCCGCACAAGCCGAAGTGGACCTGCGAGCCACCGAAGAGCTGGAGGAGGCGCTGGAGGCGGTGGCCTGATAACTGGGAGCGAGTTGCACCTCGGCCGGGTGGTTACCCAGACTGGCCTGTCAGGAAGGCGCTGAACCGTGACTTGGGTAGGGTTCTGTGATGGAAATCGCGCCCTACGGATCGTGGAAGTCGCCCATCACCCTCGACGCCCTGGTCGAGCGGACCGTCGGTTTCGGCTTTCCCCTGGCCACGTCGCGCTTCACCTACTGGTCGGAGCTCCGCCCCGCCGAGGGTGGCCGTACCGTAATCATGCGGCAACCAAACGACAAAGGTGGCCTCGGCGAGGATGTCTTCGGAACGCGTTTCAACGCCCGCAGCCTGGCCCACGAATACGGCGGGCTCTCCTACATCGTGCACCCGAACGACACCGTCTACTTCTCCAACTTCGCCGATCAGCGCCTCTACCGGATAAGCGCGGGCGCGGCCGAGCCCCAGCCGATCACGGCTGAGCCCCCAAGCGAGCGCTCAGTGCGCTACGCAGCGCCGACGCTGACCCCAAACGGGCGCTACATCGTGACTGTCCGCGAGCGGCATCCGGCACCCGACGACCCGGCCCGGGTGCTGAACGACCTCGTTGTGCTACCGACGGACGGCTCGCGGGGGCCGACGGTGCTCGCGGACGGGCACGATTTCTTCGGCCAGCCCGCGCTCTCGCCGGACGGGTCGAGGGTGGCCTGGTCCTGCTGGGACCATCCGAACATGCCCTGGGACGGTACTGGTCTGTGGGAAGTGGACCTCGAAGGGCGACATGTCGCGGGGGACGCCCCGGCTCGTTGCCGGAGCACCGAACGAGTCGGTGGTACAGCCCAGGTACAGCCCCGACGGCAGGCTCCACTTCGTGTCGGACCGGACCGGCTGGTGGAACCTCTACGCCGCCGATCGGTACGGAGCGACCAACCTCGCCCCGATGGAAGCCGACCTCGGTGAGCCCGACTGGCTTTTCGGGTTGTCCTCGTATGCTTTCCTGGCCGATGGGAGGGTTCTCGCCACGTGGAGCGAAGGAGGTCTCTCTCGCCTCGGGATCCTCGTGCCCGGGACCGGGAAATTCGTCGGGATCGACACCGACCTGACGAGCTTCGGAGATCTGCGTCCGGCGCCGGACGGCAGTTTCGTGGTGGCTCTAGCCGGCTCTCCGACCACGCCCGAGTCCGTCGTGCGCATCGCGCCCCGCCGGGACGAAAGCGCTGACATCGAGGTAGTGAAGCGCAGCCGCGACAAGACGGTCGACCCCAGGTACCTCTCGCTTCCCGAGCCCTTCGAGTTCCCCACCGAGCCCGGCCCCAATGCGTATGCGCTGTACTACGCGCCGAGCAACGCCGACTTCGAGGCCCCGGCGGGTGAGCTACCGCCTCTCATCGTGCGCAGTCACGGCGGGCCCACATCGGCCGCCGGTTCGGTCCTCAACTACGGGATCCAGTTCTGGACAAGCCGGGGTTTCGCCGTCGTAGACGTCAACTATGGTGGCAGCACCGGCTATGGTCGCGCCTACCGGGAGCGGCTCAGGGGGAACTGGGGCGTGGTGGACCTCGATGACTGTGTGAACGCCGCTCTCTTCCTATCGGGCTCCGGTCGTGCCGATAGCCGGCGCCTGCTCATACATGGCGGGAGCGCCGGCGGGTACACGACACTGTGCGCCCTCACCTTCCGGGACGTCTTCGCCGCCGGCGCCAGCTACTTCGGCGTGGCGGACGCGGGCGCATTGGCCAGAGAAACGCACAAGTTCGAGGCCCGCTACCTCGACTCGATGATCGGGCCCTGGCCGCAGGCGCGAGCGACCTATGAGGAGCGCTCGCCGATTTTTCACACTGATCAGCTCCACACACCGATGATCCTCTTCCAGGGCCTCGAAGACAAGGTGGTGCCGCCGGCCCAAGCCGAGACGATGGCTGAGGCCCTGGCGGAAAAGGGGGTCCCCTACGCCTATGTCGCCTACGAGGGGGAGCAACACGGGTTTCGGGTGGCGGAGAACATCCGCCGGACGAGCGAGGCGGAGCTGTATTTCTATGCTCGCGTGCTGGGTTTCACCCCTGCGGACGACCTCCGGCCCGTGACTATCGAGAACGAAACGGCACTTGAAGAAGCGGTGACCCGCGGCGGCGTGGACAGCCTCGCCAAGGCCGAGCAAGCGACGGCGCCCGCCCCGGCGCGGCCACGTCGATGCCCGGGACGAACAGCCGCTCTTGCCGGTCTGGGCCTGCTGGCGGTCATCACCGCGGCCTGCGGCGGGAGCCCTACGGCCGGGGTCGCACACATCGGTTCAACGACCACGGCCCCCGCCGCCGCCGGCAGCGGCGGGGTACCGTCGCCCGCACACTTGGGTGCCGACCTCGAAAAGTATTCCTCGTGCATGCGCGCCAACGGCGTGGCGAACTTTCCTAACCCCGTGATCTCAGGCCAGAGCGTCTCGCTCCGCTTGACACCCGCCATAGCGAACTCGCCGAAGTTCAACACGGCGCAGGCCGCGTGCCAGAAGTACCTCCCGCCCGGGTCAGCCAGAGAGCAGATCACCCCGAAAGACCAGGATGCCTACCTCAAAGCCGCCGCCTGCATGCGCTCGCATGGGATCGTCGGCTTCCCCGACCCGGTGTTCTCGGGTGGCGGGGTCAGCTTCCCCCTGCCCAAAGGCATGGACCCGAATTCCACGGCTTTCCTCGCAGCGCGAGAGATATGCGAGATGCTCATACCGGCCGGCCTGCCGTTCAGCAAGCAGGCCGAGGGAGGCAAGTGACCGTCGGCTCAACCCGCGGACCGGTGCGGAGATTGCCAAGCAAAGGGAGCCCCATGACCACACTCGGGCACCGGCCGGCACATATTGCTACTTGATATACATATATTGAAGCTCAGGTCGAGCCTGGGCCCACCGCCTGACGGCTCATGTGCACGGCGACGAGTTCGCGGTTGCGTTGCCCGACATGGCATGCGAAGAGGCCCTGTTGGCCCTCGAGGGCATCAGACCAGTTTGGCCTAGCCATCCTTCGAGCGGTCGCCGGTGCGCAGCCCTATCCCGCCCGGGCCGACTAAGGCCGGCGCAAGGCTTCGTTGATGTCTTGCAAGGTGCGGCGAGCACCGATGGCGTGGAACGACCCCAGGCATTGTTCGTAATTGCGAGCGAACTCGGTGCTGTCCACGAGGTCACCGAAGAGCTGGCGGTTGCGTACGAAGGCCAACGGGTCCTCGGCCTGTGCCTGAGCCCGGGCCATGACCTCGTCGCGCCATGCGTCCTGGACGTCGATGGGCCGGCCGTCTTCGTCGGCTCCTTCGGCGTAACGGGCCCAGCTGGCCACGATGGCCGTAGTGCGGGTGATCTCGCCGCCGGCGGCCAAGTTCTCTCGTAAAACGGGGAGCACCCACTTCGGGATGCGGTCGGAGCTGAAGGCACATAACCGGGCCAGCGTGTCGCGAATAGCCGGGTTCGCAAAGCGGGCGACCAGCGTGAGCACATAGTCATCGAGGTCGACGCCGGGGACATCACCGAGGGTCGGCCGCGCCTCGTAGTTCATGTACCCGAGCAGGAACTCCACGAACACCGGGTCGGAGGCCGCCTCATGGGCGTAGACGTAGCCGGAGAGGTGACCGCTGTAGGCGATGGCCTGATGGCTGGCGTTGAGCAGACGGAGCTTCATCCGCTCGTACGGTTCGACGTCAGAAGTGAGCTGGGCGCCGGCCTCTTCGAGGGGTGGACGTCCGGCGACGAAGTTGTCCTCGAGCGCCCACTGGGTAAAGGGCTCGCAAACGACGGGCCACGCATCGTCGATACCGAACTCGGCGCGCACCTCGGCGATGTCCTCGGCCGTCGTCGTAGGCGTTATGCGGTCGACCATCGAGTTGGGAAAGGCGACCTGGCGGCCGATCCAGTCGGCCAGTGCGGGGCTCCGCAACGCGGCGAAAGCCAGGATGCTGGACCGGGCCACGTGCCCATTAGCCTGCACGTTGTCGCAAGACATGACCGTAAATGGCGAGATGCCCTTGTCCCGGCGCCGTCGCAGCGCCTCCACGACAAAACCGAAGACCGTGCTCGGCACCGCCCCGGGGACGAGGTCGGCCCGGATGACGGGGTTGTCGGCGTCGAACTTCCCGCTAACAGGGTCGATGTTGTACCCGCCCTCGGTGATGGTCAACGAAACGATGCGAGTACGAGGGTCGGTCAACACCTCAAGGACGCGCTCGGGGTCATCCGGGGCGAACAGGTAATCGACTATCGAGCCGATGACCTGGGCCTGCAGGCGGCCCGGGCCGTGGCGAAGGACCAGGGTGTAAAGCCTGTCCTGCCCGCGAAGGGCGTCGCCCATGGCCTTGTCGGCCGGCATCACCCCGACCCCACAGATCCCCCAATCCAGGGCCAGACCCTGGTTCATGAGCCTGTCGATGTACATCGCCTGGTGGGCGCGATGGAAGCCACCGACGCCAAAATGGACGATGCCCACGCTTATCTGACTGCGGTCGTAGGTGGGCCGGGAGACGCGGTCATCCAGCGCCTTGAGGTTTTCAACGCAGAGTTTCATCCTACGGCCACTCTCGCGCGCCATCGCCGGGAGCACCAAGGTGGCGGCGCCATGCCACCGCCACGGGCGATCCGTTGACGAAAACGTCGGGCGGGGGACCGCCCAGGCCCACCGTCACGACATCGAGAGGCGGCAGGCCGTCCGGGGCGACGACCGACACCGTGCCGCCGGCCGCCGTTTCGACGGCGACAGCCATGCCGCCGAGGCTCGGCAGTTCGGTCCGGGCCGAGCTCGGAGTACCCGCCTGACCACGGACGAGCGCCAGCGTCAAGCGCCGGTAACGGCCGTCAGCGATACGACGGCCCGGGTCGGCAAGCAGGATGGCGCTACCGGCCCTGGCCCACAAGGGCGCCTGTTCCAGCCGGAGGGAGACCTCGTGGAACCCCGGCCCGCGGACAGTCGGGCCATCCAGGTAATGCCGCCACTCCCCGGGCGGGAACCACACCGGGCGCCGCCCCCCGGGACGGTAAAGAGGGGCCACGAGCAGATCAGGCCCCAAGAGGTACTGCAGGTCGGCCGCCTGGGCCTCGGGGCGCTCGGGGAAGTCGTAGACCATGGGCCGCATGATCGGGGTGGCGTCGCGCACGGATTCGGCGGCGGCGGCATAGAGGTAGGGGTGCAGGGCGTAGCGCAGCTTGGTCACCGCTCGCACCGCCGCCAACGCCTCGTGCCCGTAGTCCCAGGCGGAGCGGGTTGTTGTTCCGTGGAAGCGGCTGAGCGGCGACAGCATCCCGAACTGGGCCCAACGGACGTAGAGCTCGGTCTCCGGCCGGCCGTGGAAGCCCCCGATGTCGTGGCTCCAAAAGGCATGGCCCGACATGGCCATAGAAAGCCCCGCCCGCAGCGTCGACGCCAGGTCCTGCCAGCTCGAGTTGGGGTCCCCCGCCCACTGGCCGACGTGTCGCTGGCCGCCGGCCCAGCTCGAACGGGCCCAGACCACCGGGCGCTCGATGCCGGCGTCTCGCATTACCGAGGTGACAAGGTCGTTGTAGAGCAGGCAGTAGGCGTTGTGCAGGCGCTGGCCCGACAGGCCGCTGTGCGCTACGACGTCGAGCGGGATCTCCTCTCCAAAGTCCGTTTTGAAAACGACGGCACCCTCGCTGATGCGCTCCCTGAGCTTGGTGCCCCACCAGGTGCGCGCCTCTGGGTTGGTCACGTCGATAACCGCCACCGGTGGGTGATAACCCCCCCAGAGATCGCCCACGTAAGTGGGCCCGTCGGGCCGCTTGAGGAAATAACCGGCCTTGTCGGCATCGGCGAACAACGGGCTCCCCGAGCTTACGTAGGGATTGACCCACAGGCAGGGCTGCATCCCGGCGCCGTGGAGCTCAGACAGCAGGCGCCCTGGTTCGGGGAAGCGCTCGGGGTCCCAGCGCAGGTCGGACCAGCACCCGAAGGTCTGCCAATAGGCGTCGAGGTGGAGGACGTCGCAGGGCATGTCCTCGGCGTCGAGGCGGCGCACGAGCGCCCGCACGTCCTGCTGTGCCGCCGGGAGGCAACCGGTCGAGACCCAGGCACCGAGGGCCCACGGTGGGGGCAGGTCCGGCCCGCCGACCAGCTCCTGGTACTGCGCCAGGCAAGCTCTGGGGCTGCCGAAGACGAGGTAGTAGTCCAGTTCCTCGTCGGGGACGACCACCGACCAAAATGCTTGGCTCGAGTGGCAGCAGTCGAAGTGGACGTTCGTCGTGGTGTCCACGAAGCACCCGAAACCCCGGCTCGACATCATGAAGGGCACGTTCTTGTAGCTCTGAGAGCTCTGCGTCCCCAAAGCGTCGTGGTTCCAGCACGAGATGAGCTGGCCCCGCTTGTCGAAGGACGTGAACCGCTCGCCCAGGCCCCAGAAGTGCTCGTCCGGCTCGGCCACAAAGCTGTCGTGATAGGCAACTCCGCCCGACGCCAGACGGGTGAAGCCCAAAGGCAGAGCCACGACATGGCCACTGACGTCTTCGGTGGCGCGGTCTTGGTCGAGGCGCAGGCCCTCCATCACGACCGAGACCCGGACCGGGTCGAGCTCGACACGCACGGCGCGGGAGGTGCCCACGACCGATAGCTCGCCATCTCCTGTTTCGACCTTCACCGGGCCGGCCGGTAGGTCCCGGGCCAGGACCAGGCGCTGTTCGGCCCGGGCTTCGGCGGCGCGTAGCCGGCAGTGCAAGGCTTCGTCACTACCCACCAATCGCAACTGCAGGGAAACCACCGAGCCGGCTGTGGTGGTGGCTTCGAGAAGGATGCCACCCGGGATCTCGCTCACGAGCCTTGCCCGGGCGAGCCCCTCCACGCTCCGGGGCGGCTCCGGTCCCAAACACGGCCCTGGGACGAAGAAGTACCTTTCGTCCCGCAGGCTGAAGCCCTTGAGCATGCCGGTAGCGTAGCCACCGCCGAGCCCGCTCGGGCGTCCGGGTTTTGACCGTCGATCGGGTTTTGACCGTCGATCGGCTTTTGACCGTCGATCGGGGTTTGACCGTCGGTCCCAGCTGCCGATAAGTAGGAGGCCCCGTCCACGCCGGCGCGGCGCGGGCGACGAGAACTGAACGTTGAAAGGACCGGATGAGCCAGTTCATGGTTGGCCGCCAGCCGATCTTCGACGCGAACCTGGACGTACGTGGCTATGAGCTGCTGTTCCGCGACCCGGCGTCCCTGAGGCCCAACGGGGACGCCATGACGGCCGACGTCCTCGTGCACGCCGGCCTCGACGTCGGGTTGCGCAGCCTCGTGGGCGACAAGCTGGCTTTTGTCAATGCCACCCGAGCCTTCCTGGTCGGCGAGCAGGAGTTCCCCTTCCCGGCGTCGCAGTCGGTGATCGAGGTACTCGAGGACGTACGGCGAGAGCCGGCGGTGGTGGCGGGTTGCCGCCGGCTGGTTGACAGGGGCTACCGGCTGGCGCTCGACGACTACGTCTGGCAAGACGACGACCCGTTGCTCGAACTGGCTTCGATCGTCAAACTCGACGTCCTGGCCCTGACCCCGGCCCAGCTGGAGCACGCCGTCGAGCGGCGCCGTGACACCGTGCAGCTAGTGGCCGAGAAGGTCGAGACCCGCCAGCAGTTGAACGACTGTCGGGAGCTTGGCTTCGACCTCTACCAGGGCTACCTGCTCAGCCGCCCCGAGGTCGTCCAAGGCCAGGCCCTCTCCCCCAGTCGGGTCACGTGCTTGCAGGTGATCGAGAAGTTGTGCGACCCCAATACCTCGGCCCGGGAGGTCGAAAGGACCGTCCAGACCGACGCTGCCCTCAGTTACCGCTTCCTCCGCGTGGCCGGGACCGGCGCCTCCCAAGGGCTCTTCCGGCGTCTCAGCTCGGTCCGGGACGCCATCGTGCTGCTCGGCCAGCGCCGGCTCCGGGCCTGGTTGACCCTCATGCTGCTCGACGGCGCCGAGCCGGGATCGGAAGAGATGCTCCACATCGCCATGACCCGGGCCCGGATGGCCGAACTGATGGCCAGCGTGCTCGAGCCGGGCCTCGCCGACGCCGCTTACACCGCGGGCCTGATCTCGGCTCTGGACCTGCTGCTCCACGCCGCCCTTCCCCAGGTCGTCGGGGGCCTGTCCCTGACCCGTGAGCTGGAAGACGCTCTCCTCGAACAGTCCGGCGTCCTCGGTGCCATCTTGGCCGACGTGCTGGCCTGGGAGATCGGGGGCGAGAACTTCCAATTGCGGTCGAGGGCGGCGCCGGCGGACGTCGAGCGGTGTTACGTCCAGGCGCTGGCCTGGGCCACCGACGTCTGCGGTGTCCTCGACCTGGCGGCATGACTGAGCCGGCACATCTACGTACCGGCGATGGCAGTCACCGGAAGGTTGGCGCCGACACCGGTCGGCACCCCACCGGCCTGGGCGTCGCCGAAGCCGTAGACCATCCCGTCAGACCCGGCCATGTAGTAGCCGCCATCGTCAGGAGTGAGGGCGATCCCCACGATGTCGGCGACCTTGACGCCCTCACCGGGGAGCGAGCCGTGGAACTTCACCCCGGTCCCGAAGCTGAAGGCGCCGCCGTCCGCGCCCACCAGGATGTAACCACGTCCGGTGGAAGAGGGCAGGATGGCGCGGACATCGTGTACGTGCTTACCCAGGCCGGGCAAGGACCCGTAGAAGCGGCTGGTGCCGAAAGTGAACACGCCGCCGTCTGCGCCCACCAGGAGATAGCCCACACCACCCGGCGTGGACACCATCCCGACCACGTCCCTGACATGCAGGTGGATCCCAGGCAAAGAGCCGTGGAACTTGGCGTTGCCGAAGGTGAAGAAGCCGCCGTCGGCGCCCACCAGGTAGTAGCCATTGCCGTCTGTGGTGGGGGCGATGGCCACGATGTCCGAAACATGGATGTGGAGGTCGGGCAGGTCGCCGTAAAACTTGGCGTCACCGAAGGCGCTTACCGTGCCGTTGGCCGTGACCACCCAGTAGCCCTTGGCCGTGAGCGTGGGGGCAATGCCTACGACCGGCCCCGTGGTCGCCGAGGTGACGGCGTTACCAAGAGCCGGCGCCGCCCCTGAGCCGAACACCTGCCCGTTGGCGGTGACGACCCAGTACCCGGGGGCGGGAAGCGCGACGGCCTCGGTGAGCACGGTGGAGGAGGACGGCCCCCAGGGGGGGTTGCCCGAGTAGAACGCCTGCACCCCGTAGTGCCCGGTCGACACATAGCTGGTGGAGCACGTGGCCGTGCCGCCCGACGTGCTGAGGGCGACCTGGCCGCAACCGGCCAGGGGCGACCCGTCACCGAAGAAGCTGACGGTACCTCCGCTGGGCACGGGCGATACCTGGGCCGTATAGGTCACGGACTGACCAGTCAGAGCCGGGTTGGCCGAGGAGGAAAGCGCCGTGGTGGTCGCCGTAGTGGCAGGTTGCCCGTACAGGTTGAGCTCGTCGATCGACCACCATTTGCTGGCGCCGGCAGTCAGTACGACTTTGGCGTACCGGACCTTGTGGGCCGCGAAGGTCACCGTCTCGGAGGTACTGGAGCCGGTGCAAGCGGCGACGGTGGCCCAGGTGCTGCCATCCGTGGAGACCTCGACGTCATAACCCCGGGCGTAGTCGGCGGGCGAGTTGGGAACGACCATCTGCAGCCCGTACACGCTTGGCTCAGCACCGAGGTCAACCTCGAAATACAGGCCCGGGGCCTGGTCCTTGTCGCTGCTGAAGCGAGTCGACAAGTTGCCGTCCAGAGCGTGGGCGGGGGCATCACCGCTGGCCGAGGGGGCATTGCTGCTAGCCACCCAACCACCGCGGTCAAGCGCCGTCCCGCTCACCGACGCCGAGCAGTTGGAGCCCGGGACGCTGGTGGTAGTCGTTGTGGTCGGCATGGTCGTGCTCGTCGTCGTGGTCGGCCTCGTCGTCGTGGTCGGCGTGGTCGTGCTCGTAGTCGTGGCCGTGCTCGTCGTCGTGGCCGTGCTCGTCGTCGTGGCCGCGGCAGCCGGGGCGGGGGAAAGGGCTGGGGCCAGGGAACCGGCGCCGATCGACAACATCGTGGCCAGCGCCGTACCAGCTCCTAATTGCCAGCGGTGCCGGCCTTCTCGTTGATAGGTCATCTCTTCTCCTGTGGTCAGGTGCCTGTGCCTGTGCCAGGTGTCGTTTGTGTTCCCCTGACCTCTCCCCTTCCCACGTAAGCGCTCTTTGAACAGTTTGTGATGGTCCTGTGAGGGCCGGGACCGAGCCCGCGGTACTGTGCGCCGGTATGCGGGTCTTCCTTTTCGACATCGATGGGACGCTGGTGGACTCCTCGGCCAGCATTGAGCATGTGTGGAGGCGGGTGGCGGGCGAGTTCGGGGCTGACGCCACCGAGATCCTCCGGGCCTGTCACGGTCGCCGGGACGCCGACATGGTCGAGGACTTCTTCGCGCCCGAGCTGAGGCAGGCGGTGATGGCGCGGGTCAGCTTCCTCGACACAGAGTCCGCGGACCAGGTCGTGGCCACCGCCGGCGCCCGGGAGCTGCTGGCCATGCTCGACGAAGGCCGCTGGGCGGCCGTCACCTCGGGGCCCCGGCCCCTCATGGCGGCGCGCTTGCGAGCGGCCGGGCTACCCGTCCCCGAGGTCCTCATCACCGCGGATGATGTCGAGTTCGGCAAACCTCATCCCGAGGGCTACTTGATGGCGGCGACGGCTCTGGGCGTCTCCCCGACGAGCTGCGTGGTGGTGGAGGACTCACCGGCCGGAGTGGCTGCGGGCCGGGCGGCGGGCGCCATGGTGGTGGCCGTGACCACGACCCATCCGGCGGATCTCCTACGTGATGCGGACGTTGTGGTCAGCGACCTGACCGAGCTTCCCCGAGCCCTGGCCCCACCGCGGCCGCCCCGGCCCCAGTGGCCCCACCGTACGGGGCGTCGCCGGCCGGCCCCTTCCTGAACGCTTAACGCAGGTAGGCCAGATGTGGGCCGTGGCGCTGGCGGTACTCGTCCAGCAGGTCCCGAGCCACGCTGACACCGGGGACCAGGGGATGAAGGGACAGAGCCAGTTCGGCCAGACCGGCGTCGCCGGTCACCGCCGCTTCGACGAGGGTGCGCTCGTACTCTTTGACCTGTGCCACCAGGCCCCGCGCCGAACGTGGGAGCTCGGCGGCCGCCAGCGGGTGCAGGCCGCCCCCGTCCACCAGCGCCGGGACCTCGACCACGTCGTCCCCTTCGAGGAAGGGCACGGCCAAGCCGTTGCGGGTGTTCACTATCACCTCGGCCGGTCGCCGGGAGGTGAGCCCGGCGATCACCCGGAGGGCCACCCCTTCATACCCTCCCATCGTGGTCTCGTCCAATGCCGCCGGGCCCTCGGCGACGCGCTGCGACCGGGCCAGGGCCTGGTGGTTGTCCCCCTCGGTGTCGGTGCGCATGTAGGTGTCACGGCGCACGCCCATGAGCAGCGAGTAGGTCGACCAGGCATCTTCGACGTCACCTTTGTCGAAGGACCGGGCGATCCCGCCCAGCAGTTCCTCGTTCAAGCGCAGGACGTCCTGACCGCGGGTCGAGCCGGCGCGGGCCACTCCTTCGACATACCGGTGGGGGTCGTAGTAGTAGAACACGTACTCGGTGGGGATGGCACCGACGCGCCGGACCATGGCCGCGTCGAAACCGGCGAAGGCGTGGTCGAAACGTTGGAGCTCCTCGTAGCGCCGGAGCAGCTCACCGACCTTTTCCTCTCCCTCCACACGGAACGAGGAGAATCCAACCGAGGTGGTTGAGCCCGCAGTAGCCAAAGGAAACCGTCTGTCGCTGCGCGCCCAGGAAGGCGCCCAGTCGGTCCAGGGTACCGCTCGGCGTGTCACACACGCCCACCGCCCGCACCCCCCCATGGAGCGAAAGGGCCTGGGTGATGATCCCGGCCGGGTTGGTGAAGTTGATGAGCACGGCATCGGGCGAGCATCGGGCGAGGCTGTCGCAGTAGGAAAGCACCACCGGGATGGTCCTCAGGGCCATGGCGGCACCGCCGGGCCCGGTCGTCTCCTGGCCTACCAGGCCCCGGCGCAAGGCCACTTCCTCATCGATGACCCGTCCCTGGTCGCCTCCCACCCGGATGGCAGAGAAGACGAACGATGCGTCGGTAAACGCCTCTTCGGAGTCGGCCGTCACCCTCACCACTCCCGGGTGGCCCAGGGCGGTGGCCACCTCGACGGCTAGCCGGGCGGTGGTCTCCCGGCGCACCGGGTCGGGCTCGAAGAGGCTTATTTCCTCAAAAATATTGGCGCCGCCGGACAACACGGCGCGTACGAAAGCCGGCATGCGGACCCCGCCACCACCCAATACGGCCAGTTTCATGTCGACGCTCCTTCGCTCAAATAACGGGCATCTCGCCCACAGCACCCAACCGGGCGACCGCCCGTGACCCGGCCCGGTTGCCTGCAGCCACCGCCTCCAGGAGGCCGGCACCGCGCACCAGAGACCCGATCATCGCCCCGGCAAAGGCGTCGCCGGCGCCGGTGCGGTCCATCGCCACCACGTCCTCGAGGCCTTCGGTGACCACCGTGACCTGACCGTTCTCGGCGGCGACCGCCCCCGCCCGGCCCCGCTTCACGACCACCCGCGGGCACCAGGAGGCGGCCACGGCGATGGCCTCTTCGAGATCGTCCAGCCGGGTGAGGCGCAGCAGTTCCTCTTCGTTGGGGACGAAGAGGTCGGCCAGCCGGGCACAAGCGACCACGGCATCGGGGAACCGGTCTATGGCCCCGAAGTTGAGATCCAGGGCCACTCGTGTCCCCTGGGCGCGGGCTTGGGCCAGGAGGCCGGCCACGCGGTCATTGGCATGCAGGTAGCACCACGCCGGCCGCTCCCGCCGGAGGATCTCCAGCCAGCGCTCGACTTCGGGGACCACCTCGGGCGGCGCCGGCGGCATGTGGCTGACGAAGGCCCTGTCCCCGTTGAAGTTCAGGACCACGGTTATCCCGGCTACGGGCCCACTCACGCGTCGTGAGAGAGAAAGATCGATCCCCTCCCGCCGCGACTGCTCCAGCACCAGCCGCGAGCCCAGGTCGTCACCGAGCACACTGGCCAACCCGGCCGAGGCGCCGGCCCGGCTGGCCTCGACGGCGATGGTTATGGCCCCGCCGCAGGAGAAGGCGAAGGGGTCGACGTAGATCTCCTCGCCCGGTAGGGGGAGCTTGTCGAGGTGCCCGAAGACGATCTCCAGGAACACCGAGCCGAAGGAGATCACCTCGGTCCGAGGACCGGGACCGGCTGCCGGCGTCAACGACCCGCCCCTGATTTTTCGGGGACCGAGGCGGGAACGGTGACATGACAGGCCGCTTCGTGCCCGGGCGCGGCGGAGCGGAGCCGGGGTGTGACCTTTTCGCACACGTCGGCGGCCAGAGGGCAACGCCAGCGGAAGCGGCAGCCCTCTCCGGGATCGATCACCCGGGGCGGCTCACCCACATCGGCGGAAGTGACCGACATCTCCGCCCTCGGGTCGGGCACGGCCGAAAGCAGCAAGCGGGTGTACGGGTGCACCGGGTTGTGCAGCACGTCGTCGGTGGGGCCCTGCTCGACCAGGTGGCCGGCATACATGACCAGCACCCGGTCGGAGACGTAGCGGGCGGAGGCAATGTCGTGGGTTATGTACAGGATCGAGACCTTCTCTTCCTCCCGCAGCCGCGCCATCACGTTGAGCAGCCCGATACGGATCGAAACGTCCAGCATGGAAACGGGTTCGTCCGCCAATATCAGCTTCGGCCGGTACGAGAGAGCCTGAGCGAAACCCACGCGCTGGCGCTGGCCCCCCGAGAGCTCGTAGGGGTACTTCGACATGATGAAGGCCGGCGGGACCAGGCCGACGACTTCCAGCACCCGTTCCGCCTCGGATTGACGGCGGCGGCGGTCGAGTTCCGGCCGGTGCAGCTTGAGGCCGCGAAGCAGGGTGTAGCCGATGGTGTGGGCGGGGTTGAGCGAGCTGAACGGGTCCTGGAAGACCATGGGGACTTCGCCCCGGTAGGCCAGGAGCTGGCGCCGGCGGCGCAGCGACGAAACAGGCCGGCCCCGGAAGAGGATCTCGCCCGCCGTAGGCCGGTAGACCATGGCCAGCAGCCGGGCCACGGTGGACTTCCCCGAGCCGGACTCTCCGACCAGGGCTACGATTTCACGCTCGGCGATGCCCATGTCCACATCGTCCACTGCATGCAGCGTGTGCCCGCGCAGGCCGCCGACGCGAAAATGACGGCTGAGGCCCCGCGCCTCCAGCACAAGATCCGGCTTCGCCGCCTCGAATTGGGCGTCCACCTCAGTCACCCGACGCCCCGCCTGTTCGTAAGGCCGGCTCCTCGTAGAGCAAGCACCTGACCAGGGCATCCTCGACCTCGTACTGGTCGGGCGCGGTGGTAGCGCAGCGCGACATGACCTTTGGGCAGCGGGGGGCAAAGTTGCAGCCCGGAGGAAGGCGGGTCAGGTCCGGGGGGTTCCCCGGGATCCCTTCCACGAGTAGCTTCGGCCCGTACACAGAGGGGAAGGAGTCGAGCAGGCCACGGGTGTAGGGGTGCAAGGGGCCACCGAAGAGGGCACGGGTCGGCCTGGTCTCGACCACCTGCCCGGCGTACATCACCGCCACCCGGTCCGAGAAGTGGGCGACCAGGGACATGTCGTGGGTGACGAAGATGATGGCGAAGCCCAGCTCCGCCTGGAGCTGCTTTATCTGGACCATGAGAGAACGTTGCGCCACCACGTCCAGAGCAGAGGTGGGCTCGTCCATCAGGATCAGCTCGGGTGAAAAGAGCAGGGCCATGGCGATCATGGCCCGCTGGCGCATCCCGCCGGAGAGCTGGTGGGCGTAGCTGGCCAGGTGGACGGGATCTATGCCCACCATGGAGAGCACCTCCTCGGAGCGGGCCCGGACCGCCTTGGCGTCCTTCTCCCCGTGTGCCCTCATGGCATCGGAAAACTGTGCCCCGATCGAAGTTACGGGGTTGAGGGCGTTCATGGCGGACTGCATCACCACCGAAAGATCCCGCCAGCGCAGGGCCCTGAGGGCTTTATCCGACATGGCCACCATGTTCTGTCCGGAGAAGAGCACCTTCCCCCCGCTGACCCGGGCCGGAGGGGTCAGGAGCCGGGCGATGGCAAAGAGCAGCGTCGACTTCCCGCAGCCGGACTCGCCCACTACGGCCAGGAACTCCCGCTCGGAGAGCTCGAAGCTCACCTTGTCCACCGCCTTGGCCGTACCGGCCGAACTGGCGTAGTCCACGCCGAGATCTTCCACCTCCAAGATGACCTTGCCCGTCATCGGCGCCTCTTCCGTACCGGGCGCAGGGCCGGGTTGCTCACCTCATCGAAGGCATAGTTCAAAAGGGCGAATGCCGCGCCCAGCATGGCTATGCACACCCCGGGCATGATCGCCCATAAGGGGGAACCCGATTGCAGGGCTTCGTTGTTTTGGGCCCAATAGAGCATGGTCCCCCAGCTGAGCGTGTCGGGGTTGCCCAACCCCACGAACTGCAGGCCGGCGGCGGCAACTATGGCGTACAGAGTGGTGCCCAGGAAAATGGCCACTATCAGCGACGTCATCGTGGGGAGCATCTCGGACACGATCACCCGCCATCGTCGCTCACCCCGAAGCCGCGCCGCCACCAGGAAGTCCCGGTTCCTTATCGACAGTGCCTGTACCCGCAATTGGCGGGCACCATAGGACCAGCCGGTGACCACCAGCACCGCAATGAGGATGGGGTCGCCCCCGTTTTTGGAATAGGCGGCGATGACGACGATCAACGGGAAGGCGGGGATTACCAGGAAAATGTCGGTGACCAGGGAGAGCAGGTTGTCGGTCAGCCCGCCGAGATAGGCGGCCGTCACCCCTACTATTACCGACAGCACGGTGGCCAGCGCCCCGGCGGCCACGGCGATGAAGAGCGACTCCCGGGTGGAATAGATCAGCTGGGCGAACAGGTCCTGGCCGTACGCGGTGGTGCCCAACAGATGAGCGCCCGAGGGGGCCAGGGTGGGGTCGTAGACCTCGGCCTGAGGGTTGTCGTGGGCGATAAGGCCGGGGAACGCGGCCAGGAAACAGAAGATGGCGAGGATGACGAAACCCACGGTGGCTTTGCGGTTGGAGGCTATGGCGCGCACGAGGCCTCCCACCGGACCAGCGCGAAAGCGCGCCCAGCCCTCCCTGGGGCCGGAGACGCGGCGGCCGGGCAACGACGCCGTCGTCATCGTCCACCACCTTTTCGTGTTGGCCTCATCGCCCCACCTTAGTGGTCGACCGCCTAACTCTTCGCGTGAATCAGGTGTCGGCCGACGGGAGCCGTTCGGCCCATGCCGAGGGGTCGTTCAGGTACAGGCCGCAGACGCAGTCGAGGGCTTCTTCGGGGGTGCCGGTAAAACTGCCGGTGGGCAGTATGGAATCTTCGTAGCCGTCCTTGCTCGCCAAGTAGCAGGCGACGCCCCAATGGTCGGGAGAACCCGTCCAACGCAGCCGGCACAACGACAGCGGCCCGTCGGGGTCGGTCCCGCTCACATAGGCGTAGTCGCCTCGGTAGCGGACCTTCAGGTCCGCCAGGGCGGGCCAGCGTTCACGCCGTCGTAGTTCGAGCCGCTGCTCGACCCTCCAACGGGCCGGCTCGGGTATGGCCATCGGCTCGATGGTAGCGCCAGGCCCCTACGCAGCTTGGTGAGCTTCGAGCCGGGCGAGGAACTTGTCGAGGTCGTCCCGGCCGAAACGCCAGTCGAAGGGCACAGCTATGCGGTTGTAGCGGTCCTCGAAGGCCGCCAGGCGCCTGGCGATCTCATCGGTGTCGAAGAAGTCGTTTGGGTTGACGACTTTGCGCTGCACGATGGAGAAGTAAATCTCGGCCTGGTCCAGCCAGGAGGCGTGCACCGGCAGGTGGACGAGGCGCAGGGTGGGCCAGGCACCTTCGAGGCGGTCGACCGAGGCCTGGCCGCGATGGGAGGAGCCGTTGTCCACGACCCAGAAGACCCGCTCGGCACTGGCGTAGGGCTCGGCCGTCATGACCTGTTCGACCAGGCGTCCGAAAGGCACGATGCCAGTGGTCTGCTCGCAACGGCCGAAGGCCTTGGCCCGGTGCACGTCGTAGGCAGCCATGTAGGCGACGGCCCCGCGCCGGTCGTACTCGTGCTCGACGCGCATCACCCGGGCCCGTCCCGGTGGCAGCGTCGGGTGGCAGCGGCAGCGGGCCTGGATGCTCGTTTTCTCGTCTGCACATATGACGAATTCGTTGTCGTCAAGCACTTGGCCCTCGAAGCAGCGGGCGTAAAGGTCCAGCACCACCGCCGCCTTGGCTGCGAAGTCCGGGGCACGAGGGAAGATCCATGAACGGTGGAGCCACGGCTTGATCGCGTCCTTCTTCAGGATGCGCCAGACAGTGGCCGCGGAGATGGAGCCGGCGACCTTGCGCTCAACGACCTCGCGGGCCAGCTCAGCGCAGCTCCACTTCGACAGAGGGACGCCGGTGGTGGCTGGCAGCTCGCACGCCAACGCCTTGACCTCGGCCACCACCAGAGGGGGAAAAACGCCTCGGCCGTCCCGAGCGCTTGCGGTCCGCCAGGCCGGCAATACCCTCCTCGAAGAACCGTTTGCGCCACTTGATCACCGTGTTCAGGGCTATCCCCATGTCGTCGGCAATATCCGCATTGTTCGTCCCCGCAGCCGCTGCCAACACGATCCTGGCCCGCTCGACCGTCCGAGCCTGGGCAGTGCCCTTACGGGTAAGAGCTTCCAACCGGCCCCGGTCCTCGTCGCTCAACTCGATCACGAAAGGGCTCCGGCGAGACAACAGCACCCCCAACGTACTGGCCACCCGGCACCATGCCCCCCACCACCCAACAACTTACACGTATGTAGTTACGCCGTCAACCACTAAGCTTGGGTGCGGGCGCGGGGGTCCAGCGCCATGGTGACGAAGTCCATCGCCAGGATGGCGATCAGGACCGCCACGGTGATGAACAGGAAAAGGGTCTGCATCAGGGCGTAGTCCTCGTTCTCCACCGCCGACAGGAGTATGTAGCCGACGCCCGGATAGGAGAACACGTACTCGACCAGGATGGCGCCGGACACCACGAAGCCCAGGGACATGGCGAAGCCGGTGAGGTTGGGCAGTACGGCATTGCGACCCGCATAGGCCAGCATGATCCGCGCCGGCGCCAGCCCTTTGGCGCGGGCCATGCGCACATAATCCTCGGACAGGGTGGAGATCATGTTGTTGCGCATGGTGAGCACCCATCCGCCGACCGAAGTGACAAGTATCACCGCCGCGGGCAAGACGGCGTGGTACAGCACGTCACCGATGTAGTGCCAGTCGAGCCCCGGTGTGTCGGTGTTGGAATACCCGAAGCCCAGCGGCACCCAGTGCAAAGTGACATTGAAGAGCAGGAGCCCCATCAAGGCCAGGAAAAAGTAAGGGAAGGCGGAGACGATCACGAAAAGGGGAGGAAAGACGCTGTCCAGAAGACCCCCCCTTCGCCACGCCGACAACATGCCTACCAGCGTCCCCACTAAGAACGCCAGCACCGTGGTGACCCCTACCAGCCCGATGGTCCAGGGAAGTGCGGAAAAGACCACATGAGAGACCTGGTCGGGGAAGAAGGTCAGCGACAGGCCCCAATGGCCGGTGAAGGTGTTGCGGAAGTAGGTGAAGTACTGGCTGATGGCGCTCTGGTTGTTGTTGACCCCGAAAGCGATCTCGAGGGCACCGAGGGCCTGGCCGCTGACCCGGCCTTTGAACCGGTCCATCATGGCGACGGCCGGATTGCCCGGCATCAACCGGGGCAGCACGAAATTGATGGTCAGGCAGGCCCACAGGGTGGCCACAAAAAACCCCAGGCGGCGTAGGACATAGCGCATCAGGTCGCGCCCACGCCGCCTGGGACCACTTGACTACCTCCGGACCGATCGAGCGCCCGGGATCATTTGGGCGTCAGGTGCAGCAACAGCTGTTCGTCGTCGGGGAGGATGTAAATGGCGGGCTGGGCATAAGGGTTCTGCGGGGTGACCCAGCCGGAGAACGCCCCGGTGTCGTACTGGTACCAGTCCACTTCCTCGGTCATCGGGATGACCGGCAGGGCGGTCAGCATCACCCGTTCGAGCTGGTCGACGATGCTGTGCTGCAAGGTGGTGGACGTAGTGGCGGCGTACTCGTCGAAGAGCTTGTCGGTGCCGGGGTTTATGTAGCGCTCCCAGTTGGTGGAGGCCAGCTTGCCGATGGGGGCGCTGTTGGGCCCGTAGAGCAATTGGCGGAGCTCGTAGTAGGGACTGGGGCCACCGACCTCGTTGTTGTAGGCGAGCTGGTACTTACCCGTATAGAGGTCGTTGGTGAAGTCCGTGTAGGCCAGGTTGTCGGGGGAGAGCTTGATGCCCACCTGAGCCAGCTCGCTGGCGATCACCTGCACCGCGGCCACCCAGTCGGAGTTGCCTCCGACATTTATGATCGAAAAGGAGAGCTCCTTGCCGTTCTTGGCGAAGATACCGTCGGAGCCCTTCTTGTAGCCGTCCTTCTCCAGCGCCGATATAGCCTTGCCCGGGTTGTAGCTGTAGTTGTACTTGGACAGGAGCGAGCTGTCCAGCCAGGCGCTGAAGGTGGGCGTGACGATGGCGGCCTGGTCAGAGGGGGGCTCGTAACCGTACTCACCGATGGCCGAGACGCGGGCGCGGTCCACCCCATAGGCAATGGCCTCGCGCACGGCAATGTCGTTGAGCGGCGCCACCGTCAGGTTGATGAACATCGAAACGTTGGCGATGGGCGGGAACCAGTAATGGTAGTTCGAGCTCTTGGAGGTGTAAAAGGCCTTGATATTGGGGATGAACTGGGCTCCGAGCTGAGCCACGCCCGTGGCCAGTTCCTCGTTGGCGGGGTCATTGGAGGTGAAGGCGGGGTACTCGATCGTCTTGACCTTGGGCAATCCCGGTTGCCAGTAATTGGGGTTGGCGGCGTACGCGATGTTTTGGCCGCTGCACTGGCTGACCGTGTAAGGGCCGGTCCCGACGGGCGAGGCGTCGGCGTACGTGACCGGGTTCTTGATCGACGCCCAGATGTGCTGGGGCAGGACGTCGATCTGGTCCGCGACGTAGTAGAAGTAGGGAACGGCCGTGGTTTTGAACGTGAGCACGACGTTGTCGCCACTCTGGACGACGGACTTGAGCACCGACCACACCGCATTGAGGTCCAGGGCCGGGTTGGCCTTGAGCAGGTTGAAGGTGAAGACGACGTCGGCGGCCGTCATCGGTGTGCCGTCGCTGAACTTGACGCCCTTGCGCATGGTGAAGGTGAGGACCTTGTTGCCGTCGCTCCAGGCGTAGGAGGAGGCCAGCCAGGGGGTGGTCTTACCGTTTTCCAGGCTGTTGACGAAGACCAGTGGCTCGTACACGAACCCCACGGACTCGCCCCACACGGCAGGGTTGTACGGGTTGAACGAGCAGGGCCACAGCTCCCCCGACTCGTTGGAGATGGTCAGCGTTCCCGACGCCGAGGATGAGTTGCGCACGCTGGCACTGGCCGTGGTCGAGACTGCGGTCAGGCCCATGGCGAGCACCAATGGGCCCACCAGCGAGATTCGGAACCAACGTTTTCTCATAGTGATCTCCTTGCTTCAGGTTTATCTTGCGGGAAAACAGGCCCCCCGGCCAAACTGGCGCCGGCGGCTTCCGCGGCCAGGGCCAACGCGCCGACGAGCGGGGCGTCGAACGGGTAAGTGGCCAGGACCAGCTCGGGGGGAAAGGGTACGCCAGTGTTGAGCGCCCGTTCCAGCGGTCCCCATAGGCGTCCCCAGGATCTTCACCATCCCGCCGCCGACGGCAACCCGGGCGGGGTCGACGGCGATGGCGAGGTTGACCAGGTGAGCGCTGAGGTCGTCGACCAAGGTGCCGACCATAGCGTCCAGTTCGGGAGCGGAGGCGGCGCCATCGAAGACCTGACCGGCCGTAACCGGGCGGCCCAGGGCCCGGGAGCCGCAGGCGGCGAGGGCCATGCCGCTCACGGTGTGCTCGAGCATGGGGCGATCGCCGATGGCCAGTCCAACATCTCCGGCGGCCACCAAGTTGTAGCCGATCTCCCCCGAGGCGCCGTGGGCTCCGCCCAGGACGTGCCCGCCCACCACGATGGCTGCGCCGAGGCCCGTACCCAGGTTTAGGTAGATGGCGGGGTCCGACCCGGCGAGCGACCCCCAGCGAGCTTCGGCCGTCGCCGCCGCTTTTACGTCGGTCGCCACCCTGACCGGAGCACCAAAGGCGGCGGCGACGGAACGAGCCAGGCAGACATGCTGCCAGCCCGGGATGGCTGGGGCCAGTTCAACCCTGTCCTCTCTGGGGACGCCGATGGTGGAGACGCCGACGGCTACGAGGTCATGGGCCTCCCCGCCGATGGCCAGGAGGGCGCGGCCGGCAGAAATGCCCCTTTCCAGGACCACGTCGCCACCGGCATCAGGGTTAGTGGCCAGCACCCGCCGGGACAGGCAGCGCCCGGCCAGGTCACAGACGGCGAGGGCGATCTTGGTGCCCCCGAAGTCCAGGCCCAGCACTACCTCCATCCCCACCCCCATGGCGCCGCTTGGTTCGGGCTGGCCAATTTTGACAGGAAAGCTTCCTATCCGCAAAGCAGGCCGGAGATCTAATGTGACAGGGTGACGAGGAGCCATTTGACTGGCCCGCCCCGGACCGCGGTGGCGGGCGGGCCGGGCCAGGCGGACCAGGCGGACCAGGCCGTCGAGGCGGACCACCGAGTGGCCGGCGGCGTTGTGGCCGGCCGGCCGCAACTGCTGCGGGCCATGAACGAAGAGAGCTTGGTGAATGCCCTCCGGCGGCACGGTCCGCTGATGCGGGCTGACCTCACGCGTGTTTGCGGGCTGTCCAAACCGACGGTGGGCCTGGGCCTGGCCAACCTGGAGCGGGACGGCCTCGTGCGCCTGGCCGGGCGGCGCCGCAGCGGGCGCGGCCCTTCGGCCGTGGTCTACGAAGTAAACGCCGAGGCCGGCTTCGTTTTGGCCGTCGACGTGGGCCGGGAGTACGTCCGGGGCGCGCTGGCCGACCTCGCCGGCACCGTACGGGCTCGGGGCCTCCGCAGCGTGCACGCCGCTCGGAGCCACGGCCGCGTGTCGGAGTTGATCGGCCTGGCCGCCGAGCTGGTCGAGGACGCCGGCGTCTCCCGGGGCGCCATCTCCGACGTGGTGGTGGGGAGCCCGGGGGTCTACGATCCCGGCCGCGACGCCCTGACGCTGGCCGGTGGCCTGCCGGGCTGGGAGCACACGAGCGTCGTCGCCGACCTGCGCAAGGCCTTCGGGCCCAACATGGTGCTCGAGAACGACATCAACCTGGCCGCGTTGGCCGAGCGGGACCACGGCCACGGCCGCCACGTTGACACGTTTGCCTTCATCTCCGTAGGCACGGGCATCGGAATGGGCCTGGTCCTGGCCGGCCGCTTGCACAAGGGCGTCCATGGCGCCGCCGGCGAGATCGGCTTCCTTCCCCTGGGCGGGGAGGGGCCCGTGGACGCCTGCGACGCCCGCCGGCGGGGCACTTTGGAAGCGGCGGCCTCGGCCGCGGGAGTAGTGAGGGCGGCGCGCCGGCACGGGATGAGCAGGCGGATCTCGGCCCGGCAGGTCTTCGAGGCCGCCGCCGCGGGGGACGAAGCCGCCCGCGCCGTCGTAGCCGAGGAAGCAGGTCTGGTGGCCCGAGCGGTGGCCGCCGTCAGCCTGGTGGCCGATCCAGATTTGGTGGTGCTGGGGGGCGGGATCGGCTCCGCCCCCGGGTTCGCCGGGGTGGTGGCAGCTGAGCTCCGCCGGCTCCTCTCCACCGCTCCGGACGTGCGGGTGAGCGCCATGGGCGGAGAGGCGACCGTCGAGGGCGGGCTCCGGCTGGGTATCGACCGCGCCTGGCAGAGGGTGCTCGACCGCGGCGCCACCAACAGAGAGGGGAGCTGGGCGTGAGCCTGTCCATCCGCCGCTACCAGCCGGGCGACGAGGCTGCCGTGTACGACATCTGCGTGCGCACCGGGGACGACGGCCACGACGCCACCGGTAAGTTCGCTGACGGCCGGCTGCTGGCGGACGTGTACGCCGGCCCTTACCTTCACCTCGAGCCTGACCTGGCCTTTGTCCTGGCCGATGGCCAGAGGCCGGTGGGTTACGTGCTGGGGACGGCGGGCACGGCCGCCTTCGTCGAGTCGTACCGGAGGGAGTGGCTACCCCGCTTCGCCTCCACACGACCGGCGCCCCTGTCCCCCCCGGCAACGGTCGCCGCTACGCCCGACGAGGGCCTAGTAGCCACTCTGTACGAGCCCGAGCGAATGCTCAGCCCCGTATTGGGCAACTTCCCTGCCCACCTGCACATCGACATCCTGCCCGCCTACCAGGGCGGGGGGCACGGCCGGCGCCTTATCGAGACCTTCGTGCCGGCCGTGGCCCGGGCCGGGGCCGACGGCGTGCACGTAGCCGTGTCACCCACCAACACCCGTGCCCATGGCTTCTACCTGCGGGTGGGCTTCGAGAGGCTGGACTTCGCCGGCGGCGGGGCCTACTTCTACGGCCTGAAAACCACAAGTTACAAGCCAGAGCGAGGCGCCACTTGATCCCCCGCCCCGCCCATAGCCGCAACGGCCACCCGGGCACGACCCTGAGGGACGGCCTGGTTATCGCCGCCGACGGTCCCGCCCAAGCGGTGGCCGGTCTCCTGGCCACCGAGTTGGAGGCCGGCACCGGGTGGCGCCTGCACCGGGCCGGCCCGGACGGGCACGGCCCGGACGGCGTGGTCCGGCTCGTGGTACAGCCGGAGCCGCTCGCCGACCCCGAAAGCTACCGTTTGCGCGTCGGCGAAAGTGGCGTCGATGTCACGGCGCCGTCGGCCGCCGGGCTCTTTTACGGGACCCGGACCTTACGCCAGCTGCTCCCGGCCGTGCTGCTGCGCTCGGCGCCGGCGCAGGTCGTCACCAGCGTCGACGTGGACGGTGTGGATATCGACGACGCCCCTCGCTTCGCCTGGAGGGGCGTGCACCTGGACGTAGCCCGGCATTACTTTCCCAAGAGCTTCGTCCTGAGGTTGGTCGACCTCGCCAGCTTCCACAAGTTGAACGTGCTCCATCTCCACCTGACCGACGACCAGGGCTGGCGGGTGCAGGTCGACCGCTACCCGCGCCTGACCGAGGTGGGCGCCTGGCGTCGCCAGTCCCCGGCGGGCCACCAGGGCGAGGGCCGGGCCGATGGCGTGCCGCACGGCGGCTTCTACACCAAGGCTGACCTGGCCGAAATTGTGGCTTACGCGGCCCGGCGCTTCGTCACCGTCGTGCCCGAGATCGACATGCCCGGGCACATGCAGGCCGCAGTGGCCTCGTACCCACAACTCGGGAACACAGGTCGCCAACTGGAAGTCTTCACCGAATGGGGGATCAGCGAGCACGTCCTCAACCTGGAGGGACCGGCCGTCCGGTTCTGCCGGGAAGTGCTCGAAGAAGTCATGGACATTTTCCCCGGCCCCTACGTGCACATCGGCGGTGACGAATGCCCCACGACCGAGTGGGAAGCCAGCGATCGGGCCCGGCTGCGGTGCCAGGAACTCGGGCTTTCCGGGCCACGCCAGCTGCAGGGTTGGTTCACTACGCAGATGGCCGACGTCGTCTCGGCCCGGGGCAAGGCCCTCGTCGCCTGGGACGAGGTGCTCCACGCCGGCGCGCCGCCCGGGACGGTGATCACCGTGTGGCAGCACCAAAACGCCCGCCGGACGGCGGTCCAGGGGGCGACCGCCGGGCACGATATCGTCATGGCCCCCGAGACGTGGACCTACTTCGACTGGGCTTACGCTGATGACCCTCGGGAACCGCTCGCCATACGCCCCGCCCTAAGCGTCGAGCACGCCTACAGCTTCGAGCCCGTACCTGACGGGCTACCCGAGGAGCTGGAGCCCCGCATCATCGGCGCCCAGTGCCAGTTGTGGACCGAGTACGTACCTACTGTCAGGCACGCCGAGTACATGTACTTCCCGAGGACATGCGCCCTGGCCGAGGCGGTGTGGTCAGGGCGCGAACGGCATTGGGACGAGTTCGAGCCGCGTCTGCGCCACCACATGGCACGATTGGACGCCCTCGGCATCAACTACCGGCCCCTGGACGGACCGACACCCGGCCAAGCCCGCACCTGGCCCGAGCCGGAGCTTTAGCCGTGGGCTCGGGGACGGAGGGCGGGTGGGGCGCGGCCGACGTCGCCATCGGGACGAGCGTGTTCGCCGGGGAGCTGGCGTTGCCGGTCATGGTGCTGAAGGAAAGCGCTCTGGACAACAACTTGAGGGTCATGGCCGCCTACGCCCGGGCTCACGGCTTCGACCTGGCGCCCCACGGCAAGACCACGATGGCGCCCGAGCTGTTCCGCCGTCAGCTCGAGGCCGGGGCCTGGGGCATAACGGTGGCCAACATGGCTCAAGCGGGCGTGGCCTTTGCCGCCGGGGCGGCCCGCGTACTGGTCGCTAACGAGATCGTGGGGACGGCTGACGCGGCTGGGGTCGTGGACGCCGTCAAGGGCGGGGACCACGAGCTGTTGTGCCTGGTCGACTCGGTTTACGGGGCGCGCCTACTGGACGCCAACCTGGGCCGGGCGGGCATGATCGGCCGCTTGGGCGTTCTTGTGGAACTGGGCATCCGGGGTGGCCGGACGGGGGCCCGCAGCGAGCAGGACGTTTTCGACGTGGTGGCGGCGCTGAGCGCCAGCGCCCACCTGAGGCTTGTCGGAGTCGAGGGCTACGAGGGAGGGATCGCCGCCGACCGTTCGGTCGATGGCCTGGCCCAGGTCGACAGTTACCTGGACGGCGTCCGTCGTACGGTCCGGGCCCTGGCCGATCAGGGCAGCTTCGCCGAGCCCCGGACCGCCGTGGTGTCCGCCGGTGGCAGCAAGTTCTTCGACCGCGTGGCGGCGGTCCTGGGCCCGGCGGGCGACTACGGAGGGCACCCCGTGCGCCTCATCGTCCGGGCCGGCTGTTATGTGACCCACGATCATGGCATGTACGAAACGGTCTCCCCACTGGCGTCGTCGGCCGCTGCGGACCACCTCGTGGCCGCCCTCGAAGCTCTGGGCCGAGGTCCTCTCCGTCCCCGAACCGGGCCTCGCCATCGTCGGCCTGGGCAAACGGGACACCTCGTTCGACCTCGGCCTACCTGTGCCCCTCCACGTGGCCCGGCGCGGGCGCCCAGAGGTGGAGGCTTTCACCGACGGTGCCCTGGTGGCGCTGGACGACCAGCACGGCTATTTCCGATCGGGCTCGAGCGCGGCTCACAGCCCCGGGCCGCGTCCCCTCGCTCCGGGGGACCGGATCGGCTTCGGGCTCTCGCACCCCTGCACCGCCTTCGACAAGTGGCGGACCGTCCTGCTGGTGGACGACGCCTTTACGGTGCGGGAGCGGATCCGGACCTGTTTCCATTGATCGCACCGCCGAGGCCACCCTCGGCCTCAGTCTTGGAAAGCCAGAGCTTGAGGCCCTCGGCGTTGCTGTGCAGGCCGTTGAGCGCCTCCACGCGCTGACGCTGTTCGGGTGCGAGCGCCTCCAGTTCCCCGCCAAAACGTTGGCGTAAGGCCTCTTCCACGTCCGCGCCCGCTCGCCAGGCCGTCCGGGCCACGCTGGCCCATTCCTGCAGTGCCGCCACCGCTTCTTCGAGCACGGCCGGAGGGTCGCCCAGCAGGCCGTAGTGTGCCAGCGCCAGAGCCGACGGGCGTCTATCGGAGAAACGGCCCAAGCTGTCCACCGCCTGAGCCAGGTCGAAGTCGGCGGGAGGGGTGGCCGGGCGTAGGAGACCGGCGTCCGGGAGGCGGGCCCCCACCGCATCCCCGACGAAGAGGACACCGGTGGCACTGTCGTGTAAGGCCAGGTGGTGTTGGGCGTGCCCGGGCGAGTGCACGGTCGTGAGGACGCGGCCATGGCCTATCACGATCTCCTCACCGTCCTCCAGCGCCCGCACCCGTTCCGGCGCCGTGGGTGCCATCCGACCGTAGAGAGAGTCGAGGGCGCCGCCGTAAACAGTGGCCGCCGACGCCACCAGACGGCTCGGGTCGACCAGGTGGCGGGCCCTCGTGGATGTACGTAAACCGCGGCATCGGGGAACGCCCGGGCAACGTCGCCGACACCGCCGGCGTGGTCAAGGTGGATGTGCGTCACGGCGACGCCGGCGAGGTCCTGGGGGCCGAGACCGTGGCGGGCCAGGGCCTCCAGCAAAGCTGCGGCCGAGCTTTGGCTGCCGGTTTCGACCAGGACGGGAGCGGGCCCTTCGATGAGGTAGCCCGCCGTCACCCTTTCCCAGCCTCCGAGCAGCGTGTCTATCTCGAGGATGCCGGGAGCGATATAGCAGCTCACCAAGGGAACGTTAGCGCTCGCCATCCAGGCCCGCGACGGCTTTGACCGGCCCAGCCGCCGAGCCCGGCCGCTAGTGTGCGTTTAGGCCATCCCGGCGCTCCGGGCCCAAACTGGCCTTGTGCAGCTGGGATGCCGCGGGCCTAGGCGGTGAATGCCTTGTTGTCCGGATTGACGGGACGGTTGGACGCCACCGTTGGCGGCAAGGCGCGCCTACGCGTCGTGCTCCTCTTGGGCGGGGTACTGAGCCTGCAAAGCGCCGACACCGGCACCGTGGGGGCTCTCGCCCCCCAGCTCGAAAGGGCCTTCCACATAGGCAATACCGAGGTGGGGCTGCTCATCACGGCCAGTTCCCTGGTCGCCGCCGCCTCTTCGCTGCCCATGGGCGTCCTCGTCGACCGCACAAATCGTGTGCGCCTGCTCGTCGTCACCGTTTCGCTGTGGTCGGTGTGCATGGCCGCCAGTGGCCTGGCCACGGACTACGGCGTCCTTCTCGTCACGCGCCTGGCCTTGGGTGCCGTGATCGCCGCCGCCGGCCCTGCCGTCGCCTCTCTCACCGGGGACCTATTCCCGGCCATGGAACGGTCGCGGATCTACGGGATGGTGCTGACCGGCGAACTGCTGGGAGCGGGGGCGGGGTTGATCCTGTCGGCGGACGTGGGCGCCGCCGCCGGATGGCGAGCGCCGTTCTTTGTCCTGGCCGCCCCGAGCGTCGTCCTCGCCATCTCGCTGCGGCGGCTGCTGCCTGAACCAGGGCGCGGCGGCCAGAGTTGGCTGAGACCGGGGGACGAGCGGATAAAGCCCGCCGACGAGGTGGCGGCGGAGGCGGCCGCCACCGCTGCGGGCGACGAAGCTGGCGGCCCGGCGCGGGGGACAGCCATGTCGGTGGTAGAAGACACGGAGGTGCGGCGGGGCGCCAGGGAGCGCCCGGACATCGAGCCCCATGACGACCTCCTGCGCCGGGGGGACCCCGCCGGGCTGTCCACCTGGGGCGCCGTGCGTTACATCCTGCACATCCGGAGCAACCTCGTGCTGATAGGCGCTTCCGTCCTGGGTTACTTCTTCCTGGCCGGCGTCCGTTCCTTCGCCCTGCTGTTCTCCGAGGGCCACTTCGAGATCAGCCAGGGAGCCGCTTCGCTCCTGTTCCTTCTCATCGGCGCCGGGGCGGTGGCCGGCACCCTCGCCGGTGGGCGCCTGGCGGACTGGCTGGTCCGAAGGGGCACCGCCGATGCCCGCCCCATAGTCGCCGGCGTCTCGTTCCTCGGGGCGGCGGTGATTTTCCTCCCCGGGCTGCTCAGCGGGCGCCTACTCGTGTCCTGGCCCCTGTTCATGGTGGCCGGGGGCCTGCTCAGCAGCCCGAACCCGGCCCTGAACGCGGCGAGGCTGGACGTGGTGCCGTCCGCCCTGTGGGGCCGGGCCGAGGCGGTCCGCACCTTCGGCCAGGCTCTGCTCGAAGCGTTCGCGCCCCTCATCTTCGGCTACGTTTCTTCCCTGCTCGGCGGGCCCCACGCCAGCCTCGGCTCCGGGGTCAACCCGGGCAGCCAGCGGGCCATGGCCGCCACCGGCACCGGCCTGGAGTACACGTTCATCATCATGCTGGCGCCCCTTTTCGCCGCCGGCGTCCTTCTCCTGGTGAGCCGGCGCGCCTACTTGCGGGACGTGGCCACAGCCGATGCCACCGAGAGAGCTCACATCCGGCCCGCCTGAGGGTTGGGCAACCTTGGGGCACACCGCACACTAGGCCCCCCGCTGGGCTGCTCTTATACCCAGTTTGCGGACCAACTGGGTGCTAGCGGGGCCGGGCCGGAGGCACCTTACCGATCGCGCCGCCGGCCCTTGGTCTTCGCCCTCACCGGAGGGCTAGGCGATGTCGGGAGCTCATCGGCGAAGCTCCATGCCCCGGTGTCTTCACCGAACCGGGGCAGCGCTTCACCCGGAGGGAGCGAGACGAGCTGGGCGGGCGCCGAGGGGAGCACGTTCTCGAAGTAGGAACGGGCCGCGGCGGTGGTACCGATATCCCGCCCCGCCTGCTCGGACAGGAACCAGCGATGCTCGAGCACCTCATGGAAGACCTCCGCCGGCGCCAGGCGCGAGGCAAGCTCGGGCGGCATGAGGGCCATTACCTTGTCGTAGACGTCGTGCAGCCAACGGCTGGCCGCCACCATGGTCGGCACCCGCTTGCCGCTGTCCTTCTCGAGATGGCCTCGGAAGCTGGCGATGTCGTTGAGCAATCGGCGGGCCTGGTTCTCCTGGGCGTCGAGCCCGGTGAGGGTACGTAGCCTCAGCCGATGGCGACCGGGTTCGGCCACCCGTGTCCGGATACGCAGCCGGTAGCCGTCCGGGGCGCTGACCAGCTCGACTTCGTCGGCATCGAACCCGAGGTCGTTGAGCCGCCGCAGGCGCTCGGAGATCTTGTAGCGCTGCTCCTCGGGACGGATGACCACGTCCTCGGAGAGAGTGTCCCAGAGCTGGTGGTACCGCTTGGGGATCTCCAGCGCCAGCTCGACAGGCTCGACGTCGGGGGGCAGGAGGCCGGCGGCAGCGAGGTCGAGTAATTCGCCTCCCACCCGTTCGTAGGCCAGCTCGACGTCGTACTCGCGCTGCCCGTCGGTCAGTGAGGGGTGGAGCTCGCTCGTCTCGGCGTCCACGAATATGGCCTGCAAAGCGCCGGCGTCCAGCCGGAACAAGGTGTTCGACAGCGAGCAATCGCCCCAGAAGAACCCCGCCAGGTGCAGGCGTACCAGCAGTTCGACCAGGGCATCGAGGAGCCTGTCCGTAGGCCGGAGGCGGTAGGGGTCTGAGTAGAGGGCGCGGTAGGTGGTCGAGTACTCGAGGTAACAGGTGCAGAGGACGGCGTCCAGTGGCACACCTTCGTAGACGTCGCGGTCGACGACGATCCCGAGCGGTTGGACGGACGGGATCCCGAGGTCGTTGAGGCGCCGCAGGAGCCGGTACTCGCGGCGTGCCAACACCTCTTGGATTTCCTTGAGCGCGTACAGCTGCCCCATCTCGGCCACGAAACGCACCACGTGGCGCGACGTGCCGCGGTTGCGGATCTCGACCAGGCGGTCGTCTTGCCAGTCCTCCAGGGGAAGGTGCCAGGGCAAGCTGAGCAAGCCCGCGGCGACGTCGGCCGGGGGACGGAAGACGAACCTCATGGCACCAACGGTCTACCGCACCGCGGCCGTCTCCTCCACGTCAATCGCTAGGCAGGTCGGTCGCCAGGGGCGCGGAGGGCGGTGACGAGCCGAGTCCGGCCGGGGGCCGCCTCGCCGTCCAGTTCGGCGGCGTCGATGGCCTCCTCCACTTCCCACCCCGACCGCCCGAGCAGGGCAAGGTGAGCATCCAACGGGAGGATCGTGCGCCAGGGCTCGCGGCGCCCGGACGGCCGCCGGCCGTTCGCGGCGGCGAGTACTTCTTCGGAGTTGACCCCGGCCCGGTGCACGGCCAGGCTTACGGCCAGCGTGCTGCCCGGAGCGGCCTGAGACCGCAACCCGGTCAGCAGGCGCTCACAGGTCGGCAGGTCGAGGTAGACCAGAAGACCCTCGCAGATGAAGAGCGAGGGCCGGTCCGGCTCGTGGCCGCAACGACTAAGGACGGCAGCCACGTCGTCGGACCGGAAGTCGGCGGCCGCCAGCGTCAAACCGGCGGTGCCCGACCCGGTTCCCCGCAGCCGCTTGGCCTTGTCGGCTTGTGTGGCCGGGTGGTCCAGCTCGAAAAAGCGCACTCCGGTGGTGCGGAAGCGCAAGGCCCGGTCGTCGTAGCCGGCGCCGCACACCACCACCTGCCGGGCCCCGGCCGAAATGGCCGCCATGACCTGGTCATCGAAAAACCGGGCCCGGGCCAGGATCTGAGGCCGGAGGCGGTAGGCCGAGGTGGGTCTCATGCCCCGACAAAGCGACTCCTGGGCGCCGGCGTCACCCTCCGGGCTGCTCGGCCGCGCCATCCCGGCCCGGACCAAAGCCACCGCCTGGCTCGTCCGCGAAGGCCGGGAACGGCGGAACGTGCGCAGCCACTCGAGAAACCTTCGGCCCCACATAACGAGTTCCTCACTCTACCCTTCCGGGCGTCCGCCCTTCGGACTGCGGCCCCGCATCCGGTAAGTTGCCGGGCATGCAATATGTTCATCTCGGAAGAAGTGGCTTGCGCGTCAGCCGGTTGTGCCTGGGGACGATGAACTTCGGCCCCGGACCGAAGAGGCGCAAGCTTTTGCCATCATGGACCGGGCGCACGAAGAGGGCCTCAATTTTTTCGACACTGCCAACGTGTACGGGCGGACCGCGCAAGACCAACCGGGCGGTCTGACCGAGGAGATCGTCGGCCGCTGGTTTGCCCAGGGCGGCGGGCGCCGGGAGCGCACGGTGCTGGCCACCAAGGTCTACGGCAACATGGGCAGTACCTGGCCCAACGAGGACCGGCTCTCGGCCTTGAACATCCGTCGGTCGGCCGATGCCTCATTGCGCCGGCTGCAGACCGACTACATCGACCTGTACCAGATGCACCATGTGGACCGTGACACTCCCTGGGAGGAGATCTGGGAAGCCATGGAGGTCCTGCGTGACCAGGGGAAGGTCCTCTACTTCGGCTCCTCCAACTTCGCCGGCTGGCACATAGCCAAGGCTCAGGAGGTGGCGGCCCGCCGGGGGTTCATGGGCCTGGTGTCCGAGCAGTCCCTCTATAACCTCTTTGTCCGGGAGATCGAGATGGAGGTGCTCCCCGCCGCCATGGACTACGGCGTCGGCGTCATCGCCTGGTCGCCGCTCCAAGGCGGGCTGCTCGGAGGCATCCTCAGCCATCCGGGCGGCCCCGGCCGCCGGTCCCAGGACAATGACCGCGCCCAGGCGACCCTGCGGCGCGAGCACGGCCGGGTCGAAGCCTACGAGAAGCTATGCCAGGACCTGGGCCAAGAGCCCGCCGTTGTCGCCCTGGCCTGGGTCTTGAGCCGGCCCGGCCTGACCGGCCCCATCATCGGCCCTCGCACCACCGAGCAGTTGGACGGCGCCCTCCGGGCGCTGGACGTCAACCTCCAACAGAGCACCCTGGACGAACTGGACAAGATCTTTCCCCCGCATAAGACATCGCCCGAGGACTATGCCTGGTAGGCCGTCCCCGGGTGGACGGGGCCCCTCAGTCACGGTGCAGCCGGCGGCCGGCCGCGTCCACCTGGCCCTGCCCGACGAGCCAGGCCAGCGATTCGAACACGGCGTCCAGAGAGCTGTAACGGGGGCGGTAGCCCAGGATCTTGACGGCCTTGTCGATGCTCAGTGAAGGGCTGTGAGCGATGTGGTCCCACGTGGCCTGGGCATCCTGGGGTTCCTGGGCGGCCGCCCAGGTCTCCCAGGGTTGGAACGACAGCCGGGCGCGGTGCCCGAACCAGGCGGCCACGCTTTCGGCGTAGCCGCGCAGGGTTAGGGCACGCGCCGAGACCAGTGGAACGCCTGGCCGGAAGCAGCGCCGGGATCGGACAGTGCCAGGGCGAACCCCTGGGCCACGTCATCGGCATGTACGTGATGGACGGTCTCCAAACCAAGGTGGGGCAGGGCCAGCTCGTCGCCCCGAGCCAACCGGTTGAAGACCTCGATGTTGAGGTGGCCGGCGGGGTTGACGGGGCCCATCCGGGCCCGACGATATGGCCCGGGTGCAGGACGGTGCCGCGCAGCGTGCCCTGGTGGGCCGCACCGAGCAGGAGCTCTTCGATGGCGGCCTTCTGCGTCCCGTAGTCGCCGAACGGCTGTCGCGCCTCGTGCTCGGCTGCCGGCACTTCCACCGCACTCCCATGCACCCAGATGGTCCCGCAGTGCAGGAGGTAGGAACCCAACGGCGCCAGCGCCTCGAGCAGGTGGCGGGCCGAGGGCACGGTGAAGCACATGAGGTCGACCACGGCGTCGGGGCGCAGGGCGGCGACCCGGGGGCCGAAGGTCCCGGCGGCGTCCTCGGCTTCGCGATCGACCGGGACCCGTTCAACCTGGCCCCAGGCCGGGTGCTCCAAGTACGGGCGGCGATGGCCCCGGCTCATGGCCACGACTTCGTGGCCGGCCGTGACCAGCCTGGGGACCAGGTAGCTGCCTATGTGGCCGGTGGCGCCGACTACCAGTACCTTCAGGAGCTCACCCGCCGATCATGGACATGGACCGGGACGGTCGCAGGAAGCCCGGGTCGTTGATGCCATGGCCGGGCAGCTTCCCCCACACCGAGCGGCGCAGCGCCAAGGCGATGTCCTCGTCGCTCCCCCCGCCCCGAAGAACAGCGCGGACGGAGACCTCGTCGTCCGAAAAAAGGCAGTTGCGAACGGCCCCGTCGGCGGTGAGGCGCAGCCGGTTACAGGTGCCACAAAACGGGCGGGTCACGCTGGCCACGACACCGATCTCACCGGCACCGTCGCGGAACCGGTAGCGGTCGGCCGGCGCCGGGTCACTGTTGGGCGGACGTATGGGCTCGATGGGCCAGCTGTCGTTTATGCGCGCCAGTACGTCCTCGCTCGGGACCACCTGGTCACGTCGCCAGCCTCCTTCGGCGTCCAGGGGCATGAACTCGATGAACCGCACGGTACGACCGTACCGGCGGGCGAAGGCGGCGAAATCGAGGATCTCGTCGTCGTTTACTCCCGAGATCAACACGACGTTGACCTTGAGCGGCGTCAGGCCGGCGGCTTCGGCCGCGTCCATGGCGGCCAGGACAGTGGCCAGTTGGCCGCGCCGGCGGATCTGGGCAAACCGCTCCGGCTTGAGGGAGTCGCAGCTGATATTGACGCGGTGCAGCCCGGCCCGGGCCAGCTCGCCGGCCACCGGTGCCAGCACCGTCCCGTTCGTGGTGAGGGCGAGGTCGTCGAAGCCCACGGTGGCCAGCTGGCCCACCAGGTCGACCAACCCGCGGCGCACGAGAGGCTCCCCACCGGTAAGCCGCAGCGCCGTCACCCCCAGGGCGCGAGCGACGTGGGCGACGCGGGTGATCTCTTCGAACGAAAGGATCTCCGCCCGAGGCAGGAAGGGCACGCCCTCCTCGGGCATGCAGTAGGCACAGCGCAAATTGCAGCGATCGGTGACCGACACCCGCAGGTCGGCGTGGACGCGTCCGTACCCGTCCACGAGCGGCCCTTGGACGGGCATCGCGGCCGGCGCCCAGCGGGCCTCGGGGCCGGGCACGCCCCGGCGCAGGACGACCGGCACTTCGGGCGACGCGTTCACTCCCGGGTGGCCAGGTGCACGATGCAGACGCACGGGTCGTAGGTCACGAAGGGCTCCAGGCCGGCGACGTCCACGGGGGAGTCCAGACGCTCGACGGTGGCCTTGAGCATACCCAGGTGGATGCCGCACACCACGGCGCAGCTCTCGCGAGCCACCTCCTCGAACGGGCAGTTGTGCAACATGATCCGGTCGGCGCCGAGGCCCGCCTCGGGCTCGAACCCGAGGCGTGTGAGCAGGTCGACGGCGACATCCATGGTCTCGTCCCGTGAAAGCCGCTGCGTCGGCAAGGCCACGTTGCCCAGCACCGCAGCCCACCTACGTCCGGCCCGCAAGGCCTCGGTGGGCACGTCCGGCAGCTCGGAGAGCTGCCGGGCCAGGAGGCGGGCCAGCTCGCGATAACTGACATCGGGCTCCGGGAGCCGGGCCCCGAGCGAGGTGCGGGTGGGCGCCGCCATCTTGTAAAGCACCCGGGGGCGGCCCCGCCGGGAACGGGCCTCTGTCCGCCGTTCCACCAGACCGACCGAACAGAGCACCTCGAGGTGGACCCGGGCCGTGTTGGGGTGCAGGCCGACCGAGGCGCCCACCTCGGCGGCGTCGAGGGGGCCGCCCACCTGGTGCAGCGCAGCCAGGATGGCCTGACGGCTCTCACCCGCCAGCGCCCGGTAAGTCGCCCGCTCTGGCGGCGCCGGGCTAGGCACCGGGGCGATCGCGTCCATCAGGGGCATGATTGCATTATTACTCGCCCGCGCAATAAATAACGAGCCGGTCATTTTGTAGGGGTCGTCCGGCCCTAGTTAGGTGCGGGCCGAGACTGGTTGAGTGGCCCTGAAGCTCCGATGGGAGGCGGTGCGAAGGCGTCGCCAGGGATTTGCCCTCGGCCAGCGATGACAAGGAACAGAGGTCCCAAGATGAGCTTGTCGAGACGTGCGTTTCTCGGCGGGAGCGCCGCCGCCGTCGGTGGGCTGGCGCTCGCTGACCACCTGCGGTTCTTCCAACCCCTTTCGGTGGACGCCGACGCGGCCGAACTCAGCGCTTCCGGGGCGGTGGTGGCGGGCAAAGAGCTTGTCTACCGGACCGGCCATTCCAATAACTGCGACGGCGCCTGTGGCCACCTGGTCCACGTGGTCGACGGGAGGGTGACCATGGTGGGCCCGGCGGCCTGGGGCACCAAGACGGTCTCCGGCAACCCGGCCCCCACGTTCCACCCACGCATCTGCGCCCGCGGCCTCTCTCAGATCTCCAACACCTACAACCCGGACCGGATCAAGTACCCCTACAAGCGGGTCGGCCCCCGGGGGTCGGGCCAGTGGGAACGCATCAGCTGGGACGAAGCCACTTCTCTCATCGCCGAAAACTTCACCCGCATCCAGGCGAAGTACGGCAAGACTTCCGTATGGATCGCCCCTTACACGGGTTCCCTGGCGCTGATCGAGGGCGTCGTGGGCGCCGGTTTCCGCTTCGCCAGCGTCATCGGAGCCTCGGCGGGTGACTCGGAGGGCGACAACGAAGGCGACTCGGCCACACCGGCGGGATGGAACTATGTGCTCGTCGACCCCGAAAACCCGGCCAACGGCGGCGGTTTTTTCACCGGGCACGAGTCGGTGGACTTCCTCAACGCCAAGACCATCGTTTTCTGGGCCAACAACGTCGCCGAGACGTCGCTGCCGGACTGGCGGGTCATGGTCGACGCCCGCGACCAAAACGGCACCCAGTTGATATCCATCGACCCGAGGTTCACCGTGACCTCTGCTGCCAGCGACCAATGGTTGCCGGTCCGTCCCGGGGCGGATACCGCCCTCATCGACGGGATCATCAATTACGTGCTGGGCCATGACCTGTACGACGCCGACTACATCCGGGCCTACACCGTCGGCCCGTACCTGGTCGACCCCAGGACGAAGGGGTGGCTACGGGCGAAGGAAGTCATCGCCGGCGCCAAAGGAAAGGCCGGCGAGGACTACGTCGTGGTCGACGAGGCCGATGGCAAGCTCAAGGCGGCCAGCGACCCCACCCTGAAGTCGCCCGCCCTGCTGGGTACCCACACCGCGGGCCACCTGCAGGCACGCACGGCCCTACAGGCCCTCATCGACGCCGTAGCGCCCTTCACACCCGAGTACACCGCTCAGCTCACGGACCTGCCGGTGGACCAGATCACCTCCCTGGCCCAGACCTGGGGCACCAGCAAACCCCTGGCCGTCCGCGTCGGGTTCGGCCTCTCCCATTGGTACCACGGCGACCTCCACATGCAGGGCCTGTTGACTCTCCAGGCCATCACCGGGAACATAGGGGTGCACGGCGGCGGCGTCACCACCTTTGCCGGTGGCATCACCACGACGGCCTTTGACTTCGGCCACTTCTGGAACCCCACGGGCAAGCCCTACACGGTCCTCGAGCCCATGGACTTCTGTGACGCCGTCGAGCATGACAAGCCGTTCCCGGTCCGGGCGGCCTGGTTCATGATCGACAACTTCGCCCAGCAGATGTCCGACCGCAACCGCGTGGTACAGGCCATGAACGACCTCGAGTTTTGCGTGGTGTCCGACTATGTGTTGTCGGCCACCGCCGACATCGCCGACGTAGTCCTGCCCGCCTGCACCTATCTCAAGAAAACCGACCTGCTGTCGTCGAATAACTTCTACCTCCAGTACATGCCGAAGATTATTGACCCGCTGTTCGAATCAAAGTCGGATCTCGACGCCATACGCCTGATCGCCCAGAAGATGGGCGTGGGAAAGTACTTCGACCAATCCCCGGACGAGTACCTGCGCCAGATCATGCACATGGGGCAGGCCGACGCCGACCCCACGGTAAAGGGGCTCACCTGGGAGCAGCTCACCACGGACACGGTGCACCTCAACACCGACCCCCTCCCCTACGTACCGTTCTTCAACAAACAGTTCCCGAGCAAGAGCGGCAAGATCGAGTTTTATGTGGAGATGCTGGTCCCCTTCGACCAGGAACTGGCCGTGCACAAGGAACCGATAGAGGCCTCACCCACCAACCCGCTGTACGAGAAGTTCCCGCTCGTGTTCCTCTCCACCCATACCAGGTTCCGTACCCACTCGCAGTACGTGAACCTCCCGTGGCTGAAAGAGGTCAACAACGGGGGGCAGGGCTTCCTGGAGATCAACCCCAAGGACAGCGCCGCCCGCGGCATCGCCGATGGTGAGGTGGTAAGGGTGTTCAACAACCGCGGCCAGATGAAGGTGCGGGCCCGACTGACCGAGTCCATGAAGCCCGGCGTCGTCAATTGCTACCAGGGAGGCTGGGACACCATCAAGGTCAAGCACTACATCGAGGGCCACCCCAACAACCTGACCCACCAGATCGCTAAACCGGCCCAGGCCCTCATCCCCAATTTCCCCTCCAACGCGGCCTACTACGACTGCTTGGTCCAAGTCGAACGAGTGGAGGAATGACCGTCATGGCCGCTAAAAACCAACCCCCGGCCCCCCACCATGCCATGGTCGTCGACACCAGCCGGTGTATCGGCTGCTGGGCCTGCGCGGTGGGCTGCAAGCAGGTCAACAACGAGCCCCTGGGCTTTTGGTGGAACCGGGTGCTCACCACCGCTCCCAACCAGTCCACGGCGCTGGCAGAACCGGCCAGTGAGAACATCGATGTGCCCTGGGGGGTTTTCCCGAACGTCGAGCTGGCTTATCTACCCGTCGCCTGCCAGCACTGCAACGACGCCCCGTGTGTGAAGGTATGCCCGGTGCAGGCGACTTTCCGCCGCGACGACGGCACCGTCCTGGTCGATTACGAGCGTTGCATCGGCTGCCGGTACTGCATGGCCGCCTGCCCCTACGGGGTGCGCATCTTCAACTGGGGCGACGCCCAATACGCCCCCGGAGGCGTCGTGGGCTATGGGAAGGACTACGTGACCGAGGGGCACCTGGTGTTCGAGCCCGAGCGGCCCAAGGGCGTGGTCGAGAAATGCACGTTCTGCGTCGAGCGCATCGACGTGGGTGAAGAGCCCTTCTGTGTCGAGGTGTGCCCGATGGGCGCCCGCGTGTTCGGTGACCTCAACGACCCGGACAGCGAAGTAAGCCAGCTCGTGAACGACGGCGGCGGGGCCCAGCTGCACCCCGAGCTCGGCACCAACCCGAACGTCTACTACATGCCGGTCCGCAAGCGCGTGGCGAGCGAGAGCTGAGGAGGTTAGACCATGACCAGTCCTGCTGTACCGCTTCCCATGACGGCCGGCGTCGCCGGTACCCGAGGGCTAGGGAGCCGCCTATGGTACGCCGTGCTCGCGGCCGCGGCCGCCTTCGGCCTGGCGGCGTGGATCTACGAGCTCGAAAAGGGACTTTCCTCCACGGGCATGCGTGATGTCGTGTCCTGGGGGATGTACATCTTCACGTTCGCCTTCTTCATCGGCCTGTCCGCCGGAGGCTTGATCATGGCCTCGAGCGCGGAGGTGTTCGGGATCAAGGCCCTGAAGCCCCTCTCCCGGCTCGGGGTACTGTCGGCTGCCGCCTGCGTATGCGTGGCCGCGCTCATGATCATCCCCGACCTCGGGCGGCCCGACCGGATCCTCAACATTTTCGTGCACCCCAACTGGAGCTCCCCACTGATCTGGGACATCCTCATCATCACCGTCTACTTCGTTTTCTCCGTTGTAGACCTGGCTGTTCTGCACCGGCACGGACCGGAGCCGACCAAGCTCCGGCGCACGGCGAGAGCCCTCGCCTATGTGGGGCTCCCGACGGCGGTGCTGCTCCATTCGGTAACGGCTTGGATCTTCGGTCTGCAGATCGCCCGGACGTGGTGGAACACGGCCCTTATGGCGCCATTGTTCGTCGTTTCCGCCATCCTGTCCGGCACGGCGCTGGTAACCCTCCTCGCCCTGGCCAGCGAGCGCTGGGCCGGCTTCAGCCTGCCGGCTCAGACCAGAAGCTGGCTGCGAGGCTTCATAACCGTCGCCCTCATCATCGACCTCTTCTTCGTGGGCTGCGACTACATCACGGTTCTGTGGGGAAACGTGCCCGCTGACCGCTCGGCTCTCAACCTCGTGCTGCCCGGTGGCGCCTGGTCGTGGACCTTTTGGGGCGAATGGACCGTCGGTGGCCTGGTGCCGCTCCTGTTCCTGCTGCTGCCCCGCCTGCGCCGGCTGCCCGGCTCGCTCGGCCTGGCCGCGTTCCTGGCCATAGTCGGGGTCTATATTTTCCGGGTCGAGCTTGTCGTGATCGGGTTCGTCAACCCGCTCACCCAGTACCCGCCCGGCAACGCCGTGGGCACCTACAACCCGACCACCACGTCGTTCCAGCTTGCCGGCCATTACGCCCCCACTTGGGTCGAGTACGGGATCGTCATAGGCCTGGTCGCCCTGTTCGCCGCCATAATCACCTTCGGCTACCGCAGGCTCAGGCTGGCGGGCCAGCCGGCCGTCGACAAGGAACAGATCGGGAGAGAGCCGTGACAATCGACCTGGAGCCCGGCCAAGCAGGCCACCGCGCCGCGCCGGCACCGTCGACGGGCCCGCCCGAGGGTGCCGAACTGGACGGGGCCACAGCCGTGGCCGCCCTCGAGCTGCTCGCTCACTGGTGGAGCCGGCCCGTGGCCGCCGAGGTCGCCACCTGGCCCGGCGGCGCCGACATCGAAACAGAAGTCCGCAGCCACATGCCCGCCGGGAACGGCGCCCCACTTATCAGCGCCGTCCGGGGCGACGGGGCCGGGTTGCTGGACGAGCACGAACGGCTCTTCGTCGGCCCGGGACCGGTGCCGTGCCCTCCCTATGAATCGTTTTGGCGAGAGGACGTGCCCATCGACATCCGCCGCAGCCTCATGGGCCCGTGTACGGCCGAGCTGCGCCAGCTCTATGCCGCGCTCGGGCTGGAGCTGGCGCCGGCGTCGGGCGAGATGCCCGACCATGTAGCCGTCGAGCTCGAGGCTCTCGCCTATGCCGCCTCATCCCCGACGACCTACGCACAGGCCCGAGCGCTCTTCTCTGACCATTTACGGCGTTGGCTCCCCCGGCTCTGCCGGGCAGTGGCCCACGAGACGGAGAGCGACTTCTACCGGGACCTGGCCGAGACCACGGTGGCCTGGACGGGCCCGCTCCAGACTTACGTCGAGCTACTCGTCGACCCGGGCTCATGACCATCGTGGGCGGGCCCGGCCACCTCGCCCGGCCCCGGTCACGGTGCTGTCCTGCTCTGCTCTGACGTCGTCGAACACCAGCCCGCGGCATTGTCGGCGGAGATGATCTGCGCCGCCCTCCGCCACCACGCTCCACAGGTGAGGGTCTTTGTGGTGCCCGAGCTCTGCTCGCGGTTGTCCGGCCTGCCCGCAACCGTGCGGGCGTTGGGGGCCGGGCGGGTGGTCGTCGGTTGCCGGCGGGGTCATGCGAGGCGGCAGAGGATCATGGGGTTCCTGCGTGACGCCGGCCTCAACCCGGCCGGGGCCCAGGTCGTCGACCTTCTGCCCGGCGTCCTGGCCCGACCGCAGGACGTCGCCGAGCAGTCCGTCGCCAGGTTGCGGGCGGCGCTGGCGCGGGTGTCCGGCGCCGACATCGGCGCTCCGGTAGCAGAAGCGGCGGCCGTGCTCGGCCCGGGCCGCGTCTCCCGCCGCGACCTGTTCGGCCTCGGTCACCTGGGCCGCCGTCCGATCGCGGCCTGGACAGCGGACCGTTGTCAGGGCCGGGGGGCGTCCCGGCTGTGTGCCCAGGTTTGCCCGTCCCGAGCCTTGTCGGCGACGGGGCCGGGCGTATCCGTCGACGCCTCTTCGTGCTCGGGGTGCGGGGCCTGTGTGGCCGCCTGCCGGTCGGGTGCCATGTCGCTGAGCGGGGCGTCGATGGCCGACTTTGAGGCCGCCGCCGGCGCCCTGGTCGAGGACGCCTGCCGGCTGGGCCTCGGATTGGCGATCGTGTGCTCCTCGGCGGCGACCAAGGTCACGCTCGGTGGACTGTGGCTGGCACTGGAAGTGCCGTCGCTCGAAGATGGTGACGGCGGGTTGGCTGCTGCAGGTTGTCGCCGCCGGGCTTGCCGTGACGGTCCGGGGATGCGGGGAGACAGCCTGCCACCGCCGGGGGCTGGAGCTGGCCCGCCTCAGTGGCGAGGTAGTCGGCAAGGTCGCTCCCGGGCGCCGGAGCCTGGTCGTGGTGCCCGGTGAGGGCCCCGGGGCGCGTGATGGCTCCGGTGCACCGCTACCCGACCAGCCCGACGCGCCAAGCCCGCTCGCTCAGCCGGGGGCGCCCGTCGAACTTCACGAGCCGGGGGCGACGGTCCAAGCCATGTCGGCACTAGCCGGGCTGCCGGCGCCCTGGCAGTTGACGTCGCCCGTGGCGCCGCTGGGCGACGTCGTCATCGACGCGGCCCGCTGTTCGGCGTGCGGGGTTTGCCTGACGGCCTGCCCTACGGGCGCCATCTCTGCGCCCGTAGGGCAGGGTTTCGCCCCGCTGGTGCTGGACTTCGACCCCTCGGCCTGCCCGGCTTGCGGGGCTTGCGCGTCGTCATGCCCGGAGGGCGCTATTTCTCTGCACCGGGCGATCGGCTCGTCCTGTCTTCCCGGGGACCGGCGGACGGTCACCCGGGTCGGCTCGGGGGACCGGTGCGTGTCGTGCGGGGAGCCGGTTGGAGCCGGCCCTATCGCCAAGGCGGTGGCGGCCAAGCTGGCCGGCTCCCACCCCGCCATCGCCCGTCGCCTCCTTTCGAGTGAGGACCGGTGCCCGGACTGCCTTCTCGGCCCCCCATAGCCCCGGGAGCTCAGTCCTGCGCCCCGAGCTCGCTGGCCAGCTCCTGGGCCAGGCGGCTCGCTTCGGCCGGGTCGGTGCCCGCGCGCGCGGCCAGCCAGCAGGAAATGGGGGCCGCCGTGCGCTCCGAAGCGTGCGCCGCCGTCCCCGCTAGCTCGAAGAAGGCGGTCCTTCTCCTCCTCGCTCGGGGGGGCGATGCCCAGTTTGGTGGCAAAAAGCTCGGTCCATTTTTCTGCGGTCAGCGTCATGGCTCAGACGGTAGCCGAGGGCGGGCAGTTTTGCGGGCAGGTCTCAATAGGACAAGTCCGCCTCGCCGTCCACGCCCAGGATGGACAGGCCGGCGCTCGTCCCCACCAAGTCGGCCCCGGCGTCGAGCAGAGCCTGGACCTGCTCCCGAGAGCCGATCCCCCCCGATGCTTTTACACCGACACCGGCCGGGGCACGCTGGCGCAGAAAGGCGATGTCTTGTGGAGTGGCCACGCCCACGGCCCCGCTGCTGGCGTTTTTGAGCCAAGCGGCGCCGGCGGCGACGGCCAGAGCAACGGCCCGCTCTCGCTCGTCGGTGTCAAGCAATGGCAGTTCGAGCATGACCTTGACGGGGACGTCGACAGCCGTTACGACAGCGGCGATGTCGTTGCGGTACTCGTCGTACAAGCCCGAACGCAGCAGTCCGGTATGCACGCCGATGTCCAGTTGCTCGGCCCCCGCCCTCACCAGCGCCCGGGCCTCGGCCACTTTGCCCGTGGTCGTCATGCAACCCAGGGGAAAGTCGAGGGCAGAAGCGAGTTTGACCCCCGTACCGGCGACGATCTCCCGGGCTCGCGGCACCCAGACGGCCGGGACCATGGCGGCGTCGAAACCGTAACGCACGGCTTGCTGGCAGTGCCTGGTGATGTCGTTGGCGGTGACACCCGGCTGGATGAGCGTGTGCTGAATGAACCGGGCCAGGTCCGAAGCGGGCGAAATCACCATGGGGCCTTTCTGGCGCCGGTGCCGGGGCACTCGTCATGCGGGGTGGTCGAGCCGGCAGGCAGGTCCGTCACGCACCGGAACCCTATCGTGGCGCAGCGGTCCAGGGCCGGCCCCAACCGGATGAACTTGGCGCACCAGTCAGGGGGATAAAGGCCGCCGTCGGCGTACCATTCCGAGCCGCGCGCCCGGTAGGCGGCGCCACCTTTTAGCACCAAAGACCTTGTGTGGCCGTCAGAAATCTCACTCTCGGTCCATTCCCAGACACGGGCGCGCCCGTAACCGATGTGGCCCGAGCTCATGGCGTGCTGCCACTCATACTGTGTTGGCAAACGACTTTGGGCCCAACGGCCATAGGCGCGGGCATCATCGAGGTCCACGAAGACGACAGGCGACCCGGACTGGGCGCCTGACGGGCCGGCGGGCGTCGGCCAGTGCCGCAAGAAGCGCTCGGCGCACCGGGGCTGGTACCCGCTGTCGGTCAAGAAGCGCCGGAACTCAGCGTTGGTGACAGGGCGCAGGTCGATGGCATAGGGGCTCAAGGTGACGTAGCGCGTATCGCTGACGACCTGGTGCAGCGCTGGGAACACGGCGTCGGCCAGCGGAGCGGGCCCGTCCAGACCGCATTCACGGAGGCGGTAGTGGAGGGTCATATCACAGGTAAAGGCCTCGAACCGGTGCGCGCGCCGCCGCCGTGGCTCCCTGCCGTTCCCGACATCAGGCTCGATGACAGGGGCCGTGGGCTCCGTAGCCGGGCCCGGCGAGCGTACGACGAGCCGGGCCGGCCGTGGGCCCCGCAGCAGTGGGGCCAGCCGCCTGGCCAGCCTCTCCGTCCCCGCGGCGAAGGCGGCGATGCCGTGGGCTTCGATCTCGCCGCTGAGCACGGAAAGGTCCCCCACATCATTTGGCACCACCGGCACGCCTCCCAGGAGGTCCCAATAATGCTGCCCGGCAACGGCGTTGACGGGCAGTAGAGGGCCGCGCACCGCCTTTACCGTCGTATTGGCTACGGTCCACAGGCGCAGGCCGTCGGCTTCCCAGTAACTGGCGTAAACACCCGGGCGACAAGTCTCTATCAGAGGTGCCCAACGTCCCTCCGAGAATGCGGCGCCCAGTACCCGCTGGACGGGCCGCATCTGCCGGAGCAAGGCCTCGTCCCGGCCCGACCACGGGTTGAAGGTGCCGAAGACGTTCTCCCATACCACCATGCCGGCACCGTTGAGCCAGGCCAAGTGCAGCTCGTTGCTGTGGTCACGGTGCCAGCGACGGACCAGCAGTTGGGCGTGGCGGGGTTCAAACCATTTGTTCCGTAGGACGTAGGGCGACGAGGTCTGGGGTGGCCATTGTGCCCAGGACATCGGGTGATAGGCGACCTGCGCCAGGGGCACCGTGTCCTCTGTCATCAGCGCAGCACCAGGGGCGCCGGCGGCGAGCCGCTCCAAAAGGGCGTCGGACGCCTGGGCCAGGGTGTCGAGAAAGATCCCGTCGGCGCCGACGGCGGCAACCAGGTCCACCAGTGTTCCCGGATCTCCCCTTGGCTCCCGCCGCGTCCCGGTGTCCCAGGAACAGTAGGCCAGGATTGTCCGGACGCCTAGACCGTGGCACTCCTCCACCAGTTCCCGGATCCGGCCCAGACCGCCCGGCAGCTGGCGGTAGAAGTCGAACTGGTTCTTGTCGTCGAAACCAAGGCGTGGATAGGCGGGCCAGAGCACGACGGCGTCCAGTCCCCCCCAGCACTCCTGCGCGTGGCCTAGGAAGCCGGTGGCCCGCGGCTCGGGCCCTCCCCCCCGGTACAAGTCCTCGTCCCAGAGCATGAGCATGCCGCAGACGAAACACGACCTGGTCCACGCCAATTCGGGTGCGTCGTAATGCGAACCGTCGTAATCGACGGCGGCGCGGGCGTCATGTCGCCAGCGTTCCAGCCGGTGGCGCCAGGCCTCGCCGGACGCCGCGCCGGTGGGGGGGCGGTCGATGTCGCTCCACAGGTCCATGGCGGTCGAAGTCACCCCCTCCGCCGGGGCTGCGCCAACAAGGACTGTACCCGGTCCGGCAAGTCCGCCAGCCGAGCCAACGACGGCACAACCCCTCTTGTCCCCACGCTGTGGGCGGCGGCGACGACAGCCACGTCCGTCGCATCCCGGAGGCTGAGCCCAGCGGCGAGCCCGGTGGCCAGCGCGCCGGTAAAGGCGTCGCCCGCGCCCGTCGTGTCTACCACCATGGGCGCCTGAGGGGCCGGCACCAGCTGGCGCGCCGCTCCGTCGTCGATGAGAGCGCCCGCAGCGCCCAGGGTTATGACGATGCTGCCCGAACAGCGCGACCGCAACCGATCGGCGAGAACGTCCGGCGCCGTACCCGGTGGGCTGGCGGTCAGTGCCTCTGCCTCGGTGCGATTGGGCACGATCACGTCAACCTCCCCGACCACGGCTTCGGGCAGGGCCACGAGGGGGGCGGGGTTGAGTACAGCCAGCGTCCCGGCCTTCTTCGCCGCCGTGAGCGAATGGGCCGCCACCGGGGCCGGGATCTCTAATGAGACAACGCATACATCAGCCTCAGCAATAAAGCTATGGAAACCTTCGACATCACCGAGGTCGAGCTCGCTCAGGGCTCCGGCGCCGACGACGATCCTGTTTTCGCCATCCGGTTCCACCAGGACCACACCGAGCATGGTAGGTAAGTCCGCCTCCCGTACGTGAGAAGCGTCTATTCCCTCCTCCTGCCAAAGCCGGTGGGCGGCCGCCCCGAAGGCATCGGGCCCCACCGCCGTCAGCAGCGCCGCCCCAGTCCCGAGCCGGCTGGCCGCTATGGCCTGGTTGGATCCTTTCCCTCCCGGACCGATCTCGAGGGAGTCAGCGAGAAGAGTCTCGCCGGCACCTGGCAGGCTGCGGGCAACGAACGTCACGGCCGTGCCGTAGCCACCCACCACTGCCACCACCGGCGGGCGCGTCGGGCGGGGGCCGGTCATCGGATAGCGCGGGCGGCCAAGACGCGGCGACGGTACGAAACCGATTTCAGAACCAAATCGTACAAACCGGTCTACCGGTAGTCAAGCACCGCGCCCGGTCCCCGCTTCTTGACCGCGACGAGGTCCGGCGCGGCCAAAGTGGTCCTGCAAAGATGTGTCGACCGGTCGACAACGACCCGGCAGGACCACAACAGGGAGGCACCATGCCAGCCAAGGGAAGTGCGGAGTGGAAGGGCGATCTGCCTACAGGCGCCGGCACATTTAAAGCCGGCGACACCATCAGCGGGGGTTACACCTTCAAGTCCCGCTTCGAGGACGGCCCCGGGTCCAATCCCGAACAGTTGATCGCCGCCGCCCATGCCGCCTGTTTCTCCATGGCGCTCTCCAACGCTCTGGCCAAGGCCGGTCACCCGCCCCTGTCGGTGCGCACGGAGGCCACCGTCACCCTGAGGGCCGTCGACGGCGCGCCGACCATCACCAACATCGCCTTGGTCACTGTGGGCCGGGTCCCGGGCCTGGATGAGGCGGCCTTCACCGAACACGCCTTGGAGGCCAAGGCTGGATGCCCCGTGAGCAGGGCATTGGCGAGTGTCCCCGAAATCACTCTGGAGGCGACGCTCGAGCCCTAGGGCGGGAGCCGGTTCGGCCCTCAGGCCGAGGCCTGCGGTGCAAGTAAGCGTCCCGCACCGGTGATGCGTTAATAAGGGCAATGGGCCGTGAGAGGTTGGACTTCGCCGAGTTCTACGAGGCGAGCTGGGGCCCGTGCCTAAAGGCCGTCCTGGCCAGCCAGGCGAGCCCTCAGGCCGCTGAGGACCAGCTGTCCGAGGCCTTCGCACGGGCCTGGGCGTCATGGTGGAGCGTGCGCCGCCACCCGGCGCCCCGGGCGTGGGTGGTGCGCACCGCCCTAAATGTGGGCGTGTCCTGGTGGCGTCACCGACGCCATGAGATGGCGCTGGGCGGACAGGACCGCGCTCACGACACCGACATGGGCGCTGGCGGTATCGACGATGGCCTTTTGAACGCCCTCAGGAACCTCCCCATGCGTGAGCGTGAGGTGGTCGTACTCCGTCTGGTGCTCGACCTGGATACCGCGACCACGGCCAGGCAGCTGGGCATCGCCCCCGGGACAGTCCGTGCCCACCTGGCGCGGGCCATGGCGGCGTTGCGTCTTCAACTTGTCCCTGATGACCCTATGGAGGCCACACAATGCACGACGGCGACGAACTGAACCACGACAACATGGACGACGGCGCGCTCGATGCCCTACGACGAGCGCTCTCCGATGTACACACGCCGGGACCTCCGCCCCTCGAGGCCATCGCAGCCAAGGCGAGGGCAGTCCGGCGCCGCCGCCGCTCGGGCGTGGCCGCCGTCGGGTCGGCCGCCGCCGTGGTGGCCATTACCGCGGCAGTGCTGGCGGCGCCGGGGCACTCGGCGACAACGCACCTCGGCTCCGGACCGGTGCATGTCAACCTGGCCGACTTCTCAGTAGACAGCAACGCCGATGGGACGGTGAGGCTCGACCTAAGCGCCAGACAGGCCCTGGACGCCCCTCAACTGGCCGGTGTCCTGGCCCAGGCCGGTGTTCCCGCCGTCGTGCGGGTAGGAGCGTTCTGCGGCGCCGCCATCTCGCCGTCTGGCTTGCGTCAGGCCGTCGTAAATGTCGTAGCCCGCAACTCAAGTGCGGCTGGTGCGCAGGTGGCGCCCCAGCGCGAGGGTGGCCGCTTTTTGATAAGGCCGTCGGCCATCCCCAAGAACGCCGAGATCAGCATCGGTTACTCCCCCGACCAAGTGACCGTGGGGCTGGTTGCGGCCAACCGCCCGTTGACCTGCGTGGTCGACCGGGCCGTGAAATGCGCCGAACTCCCGACCGCCGGTGCCGGAGCCACCACCCTGCCGGCGCCCGCCGATACCGCGCCCGCCGATACCGCGCCCGCCGGCACCGCGCCCGCCGGCACCGCGCCCGCCGGCACCGCGCCCGCCGGCACCGCGCCCGCCGGCACCGCGCCCGCCGGCACCGCGCCCGCCGGCACCGCGCCCGCCGGCACCGCGCCCGCCGGCACCGCGCCCGCCGGCACCGCGCCCGCCGGCACCGCGCCCGCCGGCACCGCCTCGGCACCTCCCGGTAACCCGTCCCCGGGGGCGACCAAGGCAGTCGGGGCCGGCGGCCTGACTTGGTCGTGCGTGGCTCAGGTGCTCCAGCCGTCGGCTTACGCAGCGACGACGACGACGGGACCAGCGCCGACCACGACCACGACCTAGGCGGGATGCGGGGGTAGCCAACGGCCGAGGTGGCGGGCTCGGACTGTCGACCGTCGCCTCTGTCGTAGCCGGGGGCACTGGCGAGCCGGATGATGTGACTTCCCAGATGGTGCTTATGCGCCTGAAGTGCCGCCGGGCCTAACCTTGCCGCGTCGCTCCTCGATAAGGCAGCAAAGGGGGTCTGATGCGCTCGCCCGGCACGCGCCTTGTCCTCGCCGCGTTGGCGCCCCTCGTCTTTGCGTTCTGTTGCGCCCTGTCGTACCTGGCGGCCTTTCACGACCCGACCCCGCACCACCTGCCCGTCGCCGTGGTCGCGACCCCTGCGATCGAACACGGGCTCGGTCGCGCCCTGGCCGCCCGTGCCCCGGGATCCTTCGTCTTGGAACAGTGCCCCAGCGCCCGAGCAGCCCAGGCCGCGATCATGGACCGCCACGCCGACGGGGCCGTCGTGATCGGCGCCCACGGCGCCCAGTTGCTCCTCGCCGCCGCCATTGGCAGTGCCCCGACCGAGGCCGTCTCTGAGGCGTTGGTGCCTCTGATGAGTGCCGCCGACCATGCCCCCGTGACCGTGGTCGACCTGGCGCCCTTGCCGCCGGGAAACCGCGATGGCCTTGCGGTGTTCTTCCTGGTCCTCAGTGTCCTGCTCCCCAGCCTGCTGGCGGGCGTGCTTACCACGCTCGTTTCCCGGTCGTGCCGGGCCCTCGCCCAAATCGGGGCACTGGCCGGTTTCGCGCTCCTCACCGGCGCTGTCTCGGCCGCCACCGCCGATGGCCTGACGGGCGCGTTGACCGGCCACTACCTGGCAACGTCGGGCATACTTGCTCTTCTCTGCATGGCGATGGCCGCTCCCACCGCGGCGCTGGCCAGGTTGGCACCGCACGGCGCCGCCCTGGCCGCCGTTGCCTTCGTCGTCCTCGGTATCCCCGCCACGGGAGGCCCGCCGGGATTGCAGGATTTCGTCCCCGCTTTTTTCCGCGCCCTCAAGCCTGCCCTCCCGCCCAGCGTCACCGTGCCCGCCCTCACCAGCGTTTCCTACCTGGGGAGCCATGCTTTGGCACAGCCGCTCCTGGTCCTCGGGGCCTGGGCCGTGGCCGGGACCGTGGCCTTGGCCCTTGTCGCCAGGCGCCGGGCCCCTGACGGCGGCACCCGGCGCAGCCGGGCCGAGTTCGTCCTAAAGCCGGTCGCGGCCAAAGTTAGGGACGCCGGCCCCAGCCCCCAGCCGGCCGGGGCTCGGCGAGTAGGCGCTCGGTTGCCGGCTCGTCCCCAATCTCGGCCACGCGCCTGGCGGAGTGGCTCTCGGGCCCATGGCCGAAGAACGACGCCCATAAGCGGAAGACTTGTCGCTTCCGGGGGATAGCAGCCGAGTTGCGCCGCCCCCGCTGTTGGCGACGATAACGCTGTAGCTCGAAGGCATGAGAGCAGAAGCCTGGTCGACGGTCAAAATGAAGTCTTGGACGGCATCCGGTGGGACGCCATTGCTGACGGTGACAGTGATGGGGTGGGCACGGGAACCTTGATTTTGAACGGTAATCGAGGAAGACAGCTATTCCGAGGCCGGTCGCCGTTCCCGGGCTCGGCTCACGAGCCGTCCCGCAGGTCGCCTAAACGTTCCGGCGTGAAGCGGATGTCGTCGAAGTTGACGACGCAGCCGTCACCGGTCGGCGACTGTACCTCGAAACCGATCGTCGCCGGCCTAGTCGTCCCGTCGATGCGGAAGAAGCGCACCATCCGCCAGGCCTTGCCGTCGAGGGAGGCGTGGTATGCGAAGGCGGGGCCCACCCGGGACACCCGCAACCACACTGCCCGGCCGTCGACGACGAACGCGTTGGCGTCGTCGGAAACGCGGCGCGTGACCACCGAGACGACCATCGGCTCGCCAGCGGGGGAAAACTCGAAGCAAAGCTTGCCCCAGTGGCGGTCGTCGGCCCAAAGCAAGAGCACGCCGGCGTCGTAGGTCGAGGCAAACTCCACGGTGACGCGGGCGCTGAACTGGAAGTCACCGTCGGGAGGGACACCGAGCAGCGTCGCCGCGTTGAGCATCGGCTCGGCCTCGAGCTGAATGCCCGCTCCCGGGTCTATGAAGATGTCGCTGTGGGGGAGCGCCGAGGCTGTCACCATGGCGGGCGTCCCGGAAACCTTCCATGGCCCCTCGGACGACGGGGAGAGCCTGAAGGGCAGGCCGGGCACGTGCCAAGTGGTGGTCATGTCGTCTCCGTCTGTCGTCGGGTGATGGCGCTGTGTCCTCATACGGGCCCGGTGGGTGGCCCAACCCCGGGCCGGTCCACCGGCACCAAGGTCCCCGAGCGCCGTGATTGGAGAGGATCAGTCCTCGATGTCGGAGAGCAGAAAACGGATCCCGCCCGTGGCCGCCTGGGCCAGTCCGCCGGCCAGCGCGCCTGCCTCGGGTGACCCGAGCGCGGCGCACGCAGTCGCATAGTCGGAGAAGTAGATATCGATCGTCCGGTAGGCGGGGGTTGGGGAGCCGTCCTCCTTCGGGAAGACCTTGGCCGATTCGACCCGCTGGACCTCGGCGATCTTGCCCAGCGGTCCCTGGTAGGCCGGGGAGTTGTAGTGGGCCTCAAAGGCGCCCGGATCGTTCGGGTTGTCCACGATGATGGTGAGCTTGACTGGCACGGGAACGATGATAACGAGACTGCTCCACCAAGAGGGCTCCATCCGCACCGTTGAGCCTCTAGGGGGACGAGCGCCGCCCGAACACCCAGTAAAGAACCGAGTTGCCCGGGTTCAAGAGCATCACAGCCCGCCAGGCCTTCTCGTGGCCACGGACCTGGTCGTCGCGCCGACGGTTCAAGTCCCGCCAGGCCAGCACGGCAGAGGCGACCTCGACCATTACTAGCAATCCGAGCAGCAGTTTCTTCGGTTTTCCATTCATACCGAAAGGTCTATCGCGCGGGCATCCGCTAAGGGCGCCACCGGGCGCTCCCCGATGTGGGGGCTCGCCCAGTGCCGGCGCATGGGATGAAGGTGAGGCCGGCGCTCGCCCCAGGAGGCGCCCTATCGACGTGACTGCCTGACACCTAACCTGCACCTAAAGAGCGGCCCGTCGGGGTGGAGGTGCCCGGACCTCTCAACAGAGCTAACAGGAGCGGGAGTAGGAACGCCATGTCTGGTCGGTCACGGTCGGCGCCACGTAAGAAAAGCCGTGGGAGGTCTCCTAGGTCCGAGCCTGGTTCAGCACGGTCGTCGTCGCGTCGGCAAGCTCATGGGAGGTCACGCACCTCCGCCGCGCCTTCCCGCAGGCTGTCACGACGGATAGGGGTCGTGGTCCCGGGTTTGGCGCTGGTGAGCGTGCTCGCCGCCGTGGTGCTGACTGTCGAGTTACAACATCGGACGACTCCCGGTGTGGCGCTGCGCAACTGCCTGAAGGAACTGGCCTGCTATGCCCCGCAACAGTTCCGGGTGGCGTATGGCATCGCGCCGCTGGCGGACCGCGGGATCGACGGCCGTGATGAGACCGTGGTGCTGCTGGAGCAGGAACAGACGCAGGCGGCGCCGCCGAAAGTAACTGACATCCGCCAAGACCTGGCCCGGTTCGACGGCCTGTTCGGTCTGCCTCCGGCGCGACTACAGGTGGTGAACAGCCTCGCCCGGTCACCGTCGCCCTGGCTGGCCGATGAGGAGGAGGTGGAGGACACCGAGATCGTGCACGCGGTTGCCCCGGCTGCCGACATCCGCGAGATCCTCGTCGGCGACGCTGACGTCCAGAGCACGGCTGCCACGGTGAAGTACGGCATGGCCGCGCTGCGGCTTGGCGTGAGCGAGGGTGCGGTGATCTCGGTGAGCTCTGCTAAGGGCGAGCACTGCTTTACGCCGGCCGAGATCGCCGACCAGAACGCCACGCTCCAGACGGCCGCCGCCCGCCACGTGACGGTCGTGATCTCGTCGGGAGATACCGGAGTCGTCAGTAGACCGTGCCCGGGGGCAGCGGCCGGCTCGGCGCCGGTGGCCGGGGTGAACCTGCTGGCCTCCGACCCGCTCACGCTCGCCACGGGCGGCACCAGCCTGCGGGCCAATCACAATACCGGGAGCTACATAGGCGAGACGGCCTGGTACTCCCCTCCAGACCCACCAGCCAGGCCCGGCTCGAGCGCTTCGGGCGGCGGCTTCAGCAAAGTGTTCCGACGGCCCGCCTACCAGGACGGCGTTCCCGGCATCGGAGAGTTCCGCGGCGTGCCCGACGTGGCCGCCGACGCTGCGGCCAACACCGGGATGACGCTGGCCACCACCGACGGCGGCCAGAACTACGTGCTCGTGAGCGCCGATGGGACAAGCGCGGCCGCGCCGTTTTGGGCCGCCGTGATCGCGTTAGCTGACCAGTATGCGGGCCGCCATCTGGGCTTCGTCAACCCCGCCCTCTACCGGATCGGCCGCAGTTCTCTTTACCACCGGGCATTTCACGAGGTCACCACGGGCACCAACACGGTGGTGTTCCCGGGTCAGACCTTCGTCGGGTACCGGGCGCGACCCGGGTGGAACCCGGTCACCGGCTGGGGCAGCCCGAACGCCGAGGAGCTCGTGCCCCTACTGGCTCGTTACACGGGTAGCTGACGACGAAGTCGCCGGCGACGGACACCGCTGACGACGGACACTGCTGACGACGCACACCGCTGACGCATTTGGCTTCTCGCTCAGCTGGACGCCATGGTCGCCGTCGAGCGATGTGACCTTTACGACCGGTCACTCGGTACGAAGGGCCTCGGCGGGGTGCGACGAGGAGATCCGGCTGGCTGGCCAGATGGCGACGACATTGGCCAGGGCCAACGTAACCGGGATGGCAAGCGCGACGACCGCGAGTGTGAACGGCGCTATGTACACCAGCGGCACGCGCACCGTCACCTCATGCCAAACCCACCTGCCGACCACGGTCCCCAAAGGCAGGCCGACGACCAGGCCGACGACGGCGATGGCGGTGGCCTGCCAGTACATGATCGAGCGGGAAGCGCGAGGGCCAAGACCGATAGCACGCAGCACCGCACATTCGTGGCGCCGGGTGCGACTGGAGATAACTAGGACCAAGCTCAGCGCCGCCAGGGCGAGCACGGCAAGGAAGACGCTGAGCAGCGTGGGCAGCTCGGCGATGTCGCCCAGGTTGGTGAGTTCGAGGGGGATGTTCGCCGGTTGGGCGTTCTGGCCCAGGGGGCTGTTGGGACCACCCAAAGCGGCGAGCAAGTGGTCGAGGGGGCTCGGTGGCGGCGCCGTGCCCGCCCCGTAAGCCGCCGCGGCGCGCAGGGCGGACGCTTCTTGACCGCCCGTCGCCGGGAACCGCAAGGCCACTTCTTCGTCGGGGCTGGCAGCCGAGTTCGGGGGCACGACCAAGTCGAACTCTTTCGGGACCAGCCATAGGCCCTCGTCGAACTCCGAGTGCACGTCCGTTGGGAACAGTGCCTCGCCCACAATGCGGACCCGAGCTCCGTGGGCGATACGAACCCAGTCCCCGACGTGCACGTCGAGCAGCTGGGCGGTGGCCGGTCCGATCGCCGCCTCGCCGGCTCCGGCCGGCGCCCGCCCCGAAACAGGGACGAACGAGATCGGGCCGGCCCCAAAGGACACATCGATGACTGAGTAAGTGGGCACCCCGACTCCGTCGACGTCCACGAGGTCCCTGCGCACCACGGCCGTCGACGCACCCGGCGCCGCCCTTTTCGCCGCATACAAGAGGGCCGGGGAGACCGACGTGGACGTGAGGTCCTGCGGCAGCGGAGTGATAGCGGCAGCCCAAGTAACGCCGGCCAGCTGGGGATTGGCCAGGGCATGATGGATCCCATTGTCAATGGTGAGCGCGCCCACGACGCCCACAACGCCCACCATCGCTCCAATGAGCGCGGGTCGCACAGGTGTGCCCTGGGCGCCCCGTGTGCGTTCCAACGCCGCCGAGGCGCCCAAGCTGACGGGTACGGGTGCGGTGCGCCGCAGCCAGGCTGCGATGACGGACCGCCCGCCGGCGACGGGCTGGGCCTCTCGCCTCAGTGTGACCATCGTCATGAACAACGTCGCCGCCGCGAGCAGGACCAGAGCCCCCGGCAGCCCGATCCCCAAGACCGTCCAGTCGGCATGGACACCGGGGCCCGGATCAACCTGCCGGCCGAGGCCTACAGGGAACATGGGCGAGAAAGCGATCGTCCCGAGCAAACCGATGGCGGTAGCGACGACGAACACGGTGCCGTGGGCGAGGGTCGAGCCCAAGGCGAAGTCGCCCCGGGTGAGGCCCAGTGCCCTCAGCTGCCGGGCGTCCTCTCCGATCAACGAGACCGATCGGCTGAGCACTTGAGCTATCACCAGGCCGCCGGCAAGGACGACGGCTACAGCCAACAGCCACAAGGCGAAGCCTTCGACGGTCAACGTCGTGGTCACTCTTCGCCCGGCGGTGAGCAAGTCCAACACCGGGACCCCGGCGGCAACCACGGATGTCACGTCCCGTCGAAGCGCGGCCACGCCGCCATGGCCGGCGCGGATGCGTACCATGGCGTTGGGCGCTACCAACATCTGGTGGCGGTAGTGGGCCACGACTCCGGGCGATATCAACCCTCCCGGTGTGAACAGGAACTCCTCGGTGTCGCGAACGATACCAACCACCTCCAGCCCGATGCGGGCGCCTCTCGGCGTGCCTTGGGTCGCCAGCTGGTCGGGTGCGTAGGCGTGGAAGGGGATGATCTCGCCCACCCGCACGTGCATGGCGCTGGCAGTTTGATCGTCGACCACCATCTCGTCATCGGCCCTGGGGTTGTACATGCGGCCTTCCAGCACGATCGGTTTGTCGACCAGCGTGCCCCACCGACCATCGTCCGACGCGAAGAGGACGCCCCCGGGCTGCCCCTCCACGTAGCCGAAGAGAAGGTCCCAGGGCGCCAGTTCGAGGACTTCCGGGCGTTTTTCGAGCGCGCCCCAGTTCGGGTGCAGGACCTGGACTTGGCTCGTGAAGACGATCGCATCGGCGGACCGAGTGGTGCTCTCCAAGCGGGCCAGGGCGGTCTCGGTTCGTCGCGCTCCGGCCGCTGCCGCCATGGCGAAACTAGAGGTGAGGCCGGCCAGGACGCCGAGCACTAAGAGCGAGCGCCACCGCCGGCGGGCATGTCCCCTGGCCCATAGGAACGCCGCACTCCAGCCACCCATAAGGAAACTGTAAGAGCTCGCCCCGGCGGTGCCCAGGGCACCAGCCTGCCTCGCGCCGGGCGTGCGGCCACCCCCTACGACCGTGCCTTGGCAACGGCGCGGCCATCCCCCGACGGCTACATCTGACCGTGGCTCACTGGACCGGCCAGTTCACAGCTGCCCACGACGATGCCAAGATCGGTGACGTTGAGGTCGACAGGGCGCATCGTCGCCAGGAGGACACCGTCGTTAAATAAGCGGCGACCGGAACCGAGCACCAGCGGGAACGTCATCAGGCGGAAGCGGTCAACAAGCTCGTGCTGCAACAGCGTCTGCAGCAGTTTGCTTCATGTCAATGCAGGCGGGGCAGGCACCGGTTCTAAGCGCGTCTCACGTCTCCCCCGTAGAGCTTGAACACGTTGAAGTCGGCATCGTAACCGGTCCATGACATTTGCTATGTAAAGGTCCTGAAGGACCTCACTACCGGCGAACGGCGCGCCGCGTCACCATGGCCTCATGAGTGTTATCGAAAGAGATAAGGCTGGGATCAGGGCCACCGGTTTGACCAAGTCCTACGGCTCGGTCCGGGCCGTTCGCGGGATCGACCTCGTGATCGCGCCCGGTGAGACCGTCGCACTTCTCGGCCCGAACGGCGCGGGCAAGACAACAACGATCGACATGGTGCTGGGCCTGACCCGCCCCGACGCCGGTGCGGTCGCCGTGTTCGGCGTCCCACCAGCGACGGCCGTCAGGTCGGGCTGGGTCGGTGGGATGCTCCAGATCGTTTCGCTGCCCGACTACCTACGTGTTCGCGAGCTGCTCTCCCTCGTGGCCTCGTACTACCCGCACCCCCTTCACGTCGACGACGTTCTGGCCCTCACCGGGCTCGGCGATGTCGCCGAACGCTGGACGAGGAAGCTATCTGGTGGGCAAGCCCAACGGGTGCGCTTCGGCACGGCGCTGATCTCCAACAGCGATCTCTTGATCCTCGACGAGCCGACCGCAGGCATCGACGTCGAGGGCCGGCACGAGTTCTGGCAGGCCATGCGCGGCGTCGCGGCCAGGGGCAAGACCGTGGTGTTCGCGACCCATTACCTCGAAGAGGCCGACGCCTTCGCGGACCGTATCCTGCTTATGGCGAGCGGCCGCATCGTCGCCGACGGGCCGGCCACCGAGATCAAGGCGAAGGCGGGGGCTCGAACGGTCCGGGCGACGCTGCCGGGCGTCGACCCCCAGTCGCTTGGCGCCCTGCCGGGCGTGACAAACGCCGAACGCCACGGCGATACGGTGGTCTTGTCCTGCTCGGACGCCGATGTTGTACTGGCGGCGCTGTTCGCGAAGTTCCCGCAGGTGCGCGACGTTGAAGCACGCGGCGGCAGCCTCGAAGGAGGCGTTCCTCGAGCTCACGGTCGACGACGACCCTCGCCCTGTGGGGGTGGCCAAATGAGCGGTGTCACGCATGTGCGCTACGAGCTCGTCCGCACCTTCCGCAACCATCTGACCTGGGCGCTCTCTTTGGCGCTCCCAATCGTCGTCTACTACGCGGTCACTTCGGGCAACCGTCATGCGTTCGTCTACGCCGCGGGCGTCTCCTTTCCTCTCTATTTCATGACCGGGATGGCGGCCTATGGCGCGATGTTCGCCGCCATCGGGCCCGGCGCCCGACTGGCGCGCGACCGCGCTCGGGGCTGGGCCCGCCAATTGCGGATCACGCCACTGCGGGCCCGCACCGACTACCTCGCCAAGATGCTCGCCGCCTACCTCGTGGCCCTGCCCTCGCTCGTCTTGGTCTTCCTGGCCGGCGCAACGCTTGGGGTGCGCCTCAACGTGGCGCAGTGGTTAGAGATGAGCGGCTTGCTCCTTGCTGGCTTGGTGCCGTTCGTCTTGATGGGCCTCATCTTGGGTCACCTGATCGCCACGGACGCCCTCGTGCCCGTCATGGGCTGGCTCGTCGTCTCCTTCGCCCTCTTCGGCGGCGCGTTTGGGAGCCTGTTCAACAGCGGAGCGATGCTGACCGTCGTCAAGCTGCTGCCCTCCTACTGGCTCGTGCATGCCGGCGCCGCCGCGCTCCTCCACGGGAACTGGCCGACAGAGGCATGGACCGTGCTCGCCTGCTGGACCGCCGCGCTCATCCCCCTCGCCGTCGCCACCTACCGGCACGACACCGGCACGGCGTGATCCAGTCGCTCCCAGTACGCTGGGAAAACGTGCGTGCCGACATCGCTCCGGCCACGACGGCCAAAGCGGAGTGGGGTGCGTCCCAGCGCTACTGGGCCCGGGGGTGGCGAGCGGCCGTCCTGGTCTTCCTCCCCCTCGTCTATCTGATCTACGTGGGGGGAGCGGTCCACAAGTACTCACGGGGGGCGCAGGCCCTGGCCGGGTACGGGATCCTCAGCGCCTTCTGCCTCGGCTACGTCGCCCTCACCGTGCTCGTCCGCAGTGGCGAGTCGTTAAACCCGAGGCGCTTTTGGCCTCTCTACGGCCTCCTTACCGCGCTATTGGTTGCCGAACTGCCGTTCGCCCGCGCTGCCGCCTTCGTACTGGGCCTTTACCTGGCCATGATCGCCGTCGCAAAATTCAGTGCCCGGGGCATACCGATCGTCGCCGGGCTGACCCTGGCGTCCATCTTCGTCCCGACCGCCGTGCCCTCCTGGCACCAGAGCCTCAGCTCGGCCATAGGCAATTTCACGCCCATCGCCATCCCGGTCGCCTCCTTGATCACCTTTGTTGTCGGCCGTGGGGTGCGGGACGCCCTCGAGCTGGCCGAGGCCCGCGCCCAGCTGGCCCTCCTGGCCACGGACATTGAGCGAAACCGGATTGCCCGCGACCTGCACGACCTGCTCGGCCACTCGCTCACGACCATCACGCTTAAGGCGGACCTTGCGAGCTGCCTCAGCGCGACCGAGCCGGCCCGGGCGGCCCAAGAGATCGCCGAGGTGGCGGAGCTCTCCCGCCACGCGCTGGCCGAGGTGCGGGCGGCAGTTTCGAACTACCGGGAGGTGACGCTGGCGGGCGAACTTGCCCGCGGCCGGGAGCTGCTCCGGGCGTCGGGGGTTGCGGCCGAGCTACCGAACGCCACCGACGTGGTGGACGTCTCTCACCAAGAGCTCTTCGGCTGGGCCGTACGAGAGGGCCTCACCAATGTCGCTCGCCACGCGCACGCCACCAGGTGCACGGTCGTGCTGACAGCCTCAGAGGTGGAGATCCGCGACGACGGCGTCGGGAGCGCCAGTGCCGCCTCCGATGGCAACGGCCTGGCCGGGCTCGGAGAGCGGGTTGCCGCCGCCGGGGGCCGGTTGGAGGCAGGGCCGCTCTCGCCGCGGGGCTGGCGGCTAAGCGTTTCGTTCGGCCCGGCGACGGCTGCCCCCGCGTGACGGTACGCCTGCTCCTCGCCGACGACCAGGAACTGGTGCGTCGTGCCCTCTGCGCCCTGCTCGCCTTGGAGGAGGACTTTGAAGTAGTGGCGGACGTCGGGCGCGGGGATGAGGTACTGGCGGCGGTGAAGGAGCACCGCCCCGACGTCGCCCTCCTCGACATCGAAATGCCTGGCTTGGACGGGCTCGCCGCCGCGGCACTGTTGACTGCGCAGGTGCCCGCCTGCCGCGTGATCGTCCTTACGACCTTCGGCCGAGCCGGCTACCTGCGGCGGGCGATGGAGGCGGGTGCCCTCGGTTTCGTCGTGAAAGACGCTCGGCCGAAGGCGCTGGCGGACGCGATCCGAAGGGTCATGGCCGGGGAGCGCGTTGTCGACCCCGCACTGGCCGCCGTGACGTTGGCGGCGGGCGATTCCCCCCTGACCCCCCGGGAACGCGACGTGCTCGCCGTAGCCCGCTCAGGTGCCACCGTGGCCGAGATCGCCACCAAGCTCTACCTCTCAGAAGGAACGGTCCGAAACTACCTGTCCTCGGCGATCGCCAAGACCGCGGCCCGCAACCGGATAGACGCGCTCCGCATAGCCGATGAGCGCGGCTGGCTGTAGACGGCGACCTGTCCAACGCTCGTTCTCCGATGCCTGCATTCCTGGGCATGGTCACACTCCCGGTCCGATTGGAAGATAACCCGGGTGGGGACGACGGTCGGACGGGGCCAATGGACAGAAAGTGTCGCGAGACGCCGCGGGCGGCTCGTCGGAACGATCCTTGACAGCTTGTCAGCGACGCCAAATGGGAGCGATAGGGCCGAAAGCCCCTACGTGACAGGGGTCAAAGGTTGGTTTCCTGTGGCAGGGCATGGCCGGGGTGAGCCGACCACCAGACAGGTCCTAGTCTCGGCCGCATGGCTACTACTCGTCGAGCCAGCACTCGATGGAAGGGCCCGTACTCTGCAGGCGCGGGGGAAGTATCGCTTGAGTCGTCGCACCTGGGCCCGTTCGAGGTGGCCCCCGCCGTGACGCCAGAGGGGGCACTGGGGAGCACCAGCCCAATGGAACTGCTGGCGGCTGCGCACGCGTCCTGCATTTGCGGGATGGTGGCCTACTTACTGGAAAGGGCGGGTCATCCCTCCGACCTGATCGAGACGCTTGCCGACGTCGAACTGGAGCCGACAGAGGGCATTACTGGCATCAACATCGTTGTCACAGGCATCGTGCCGGGTCTCTCGCCCGAGGAGTTCTCCGCAATAGTCACCAGGGCCAAGGACGGCTGTCCCGTCAGCAAGGCTTTGGCCGGCACAGAGATCACTCTTGACGTCAAGCTCCGGCCCGCCTAGCGGCCGCGGCCTGACCAGGTGGATTGGAGGTCGTTGTCGTCACATCCCCAGCATCCGGCCTCGGTGCAACGGCACGTTGGACAGCCGGCGCCCGGGCGGTGGAAACGGCTCGCCAGGACCCGTTGTTCAATGACCCCTGGGCAGCCGCGCTCGCGGGAGAAGACGGCCGTAGATGGGCGGGATCGCGCCCGGTTGAAAGTCTGTTGCCCATGGTCTTACGGACACGCTTTTTCGATGACTTCCTTTTGCGCGCCACCGGCAGTGGCGCGATATCGCAAGTCGTGCTCCTGGCCGCCGGCCTCGACAGCCGGGCGCTGCGGCTCCCCTGGCCACCAGGCACCTCAGTGTTTGAACTTGACCACGCCGACGTGCTGGTCTTCAAACACGAGGTTCTCGACCGTACCGGAGCGCGCCCGACCTGCGAGCGCCGCGTTTGCCTGCCGACCGACTTGAGCCAAGACGGTTGGCAGCGGGAACTCGTCAACGCCGGACTTGACCCTTCGGCTCCGATGGTCTGGCTCGTCGAGGGTTTCCTCTTCTACTTACCGTCTGAGACGATCAAGGCTCTTCTTTCACAAGTCTCGGCACTAGCGCCGGTCGGAAGTTCGCTTGGGTTCGACGTCATAAACAGCACGGTGTTCCAGCATCCGCTCACCCGGTCCTGGGTGCAGATGCAGGCCGATGCCGGCGCCCCATGGACCGGGTACCTCGATGACCCCGTCGAGTGCCTGGCGACCCTGGGTTGGTGCGCCACCTTGAGCCAATGCGGGGCTGCCGACGCCGATTACAGTCGATGGCCGTACCCGGTCATCCCCGTGACTGCCCCGGACCTTCCCCACCACTGGTTAGTGACCGCGGCGAGGCCCGGGGGTTGACGCGTGAGTCGGGCACGAAGCCACGTGGACGCCTCAGTCGTAGTGACGGAACTGCAGCCACATTTCTCCCCAGGGGTGGAATGGGCCGGTGCAGATGTAGATGTGACCGCCCCACTCCTGGTTGTGGAGCCCGGCGTGGTTGTCGAGTGTGGCGGCCTCAACGACGTGGCGGAAGAAGCCAAAAAGATAGGCTCCGTAACCAGTCACATCTTTCGGTCCGGGGGCCACCACCACGACGGTGGTGGGCTTCGGGTTGCCCGGCCCCCAAAACCACTCGTTGTTCTGTCCGCTAACCGCCACCGGGAGCCCGAGGCCGCGCCCGAGCTCGTTGATGGCCCCGGCTTCGCCGTAGTCGACGGTGAAAATGAGGCCGTGAGCCCGCTGGGCGGGCGACAGGGAAGACCACACCTCATCCGGTTGGTTGGTGTGAAGGCCGGTATCATCTGGCGGTATTCGGTGCCCGCGTTCTTCGCCGAAGAGCCTTAGGAGGCCCATGGTTGATGCTCTTGCGCGAACAATCCCGCGACGCGTCGATGCTCTTACTCAAACAAGAATGACCGCTTCTATAACGGGTAATCGGCGCGTGGTGCAGCAGGCACCAAAATGTACGCCAAGCCATGAGGTCTCCCCTGTTACAGTTCCCTGGTGCCCTTGGGACTGTGGAACTTCGGAAGGTCCGCCGAGCAATTGTCAATAGTTGTGGATGGGATTCTTTGCTCAGGCGGCGACGGACCCGGTTTCGGCGACTTCCGGCTCGGTCTCGGCTGGTCTCCTCTCTTGTAGTTTGCCGTCGATGAAGGTGGCACCCGCTCGCACCAGTGGCACGAGCTCGGGAGCGGTTATCTTGTGCCAGCGGGCCTGGGCGGCGTCGAGCAGCTTGTAGGCCATAGCCAGGGCTGCCCTGCGTGACCCCGAGCCTCGGGTAACCCTGGTCCTGAGCCTTACAGTCGAAAACGTTGACTCGATTGGGTTACTGGTGCGGAGGTGAGCCCAATGCTCTTTCGGGAAGTCGTAGAAGGCCAGCAAGGTGTCGAGCTCGTCCATGATCTTGGCCGTCGCCTTGGGGAAGCCCGAGAAGGCGTCGGCGAAGGACTTGGCGGCGGTTAGGGCCTCCGTGCGGCTGCCGGCGTTGTAGATGGCCTGGATAGCCGATTTGGCTTGTGGGTGGAGGCGTTTTGGTAACGCGTCAATGGTGTTTACGGTCTTATGGACCCAGCACCTTTGCTCTTTAGTAGAGGGGAAGACATCTCTGAGCGCCGCCCAGAAGCCCAAGGCTCCGTCGCCCACGGCCAGCACCGGGCCGGCCAGGCCGCGCTGGCGGAGGCTTCGTAGCAGGGCGGCCCAGGACTCCGTTGACTCCCGGTAGCCGTCGGCCAGGGCCACGAGCTCCTTGGTGCCGTCAGGACGGACACCGACGATGACCAGGCAGCACAGCCGGTCCTCCTCGAGGCGGACGTTGAAGTGGACCCCGTCGGCCCACCAGTACACGTAGTCGGTGCCGGACAGGTCCCGGCCGGCCCAGCGCTCGCGCTCGTCCTGCCAGGCCTCGGTGAGCCGGCTCACGGTAGAGGCCGACAGTCCCGCTCCCGAACCGAAGAACTCGCCCAGAGCAGGGGCGAAGTCGCCCGTGGACAGGCCGCGTAGGTAAAGGACGGGCAAGACCTCGGTGACCTTGGGGGACTTGCGCATATAGGCAGGCAGGATGACCGAGCGGTAATGCTGGCCCTCTCGACGGTCGTCGACCCGAGGCGCCTTTACCTCAACCATGCCGGCGCCAGTCGTCACCTGGCGCTCCTTGGCGTAGCCGTTGCCCACCACCAGGCGTTTGCCCGTCTGGTCGACTACGTCAACGTGGGCATCCAGGTAGGCCTGGCGTTCGACCAGCAGCGCCACCTTGAGCATCTCTTGGGCGGCCATGCGGCACAGCTCGTCCAGGTCGATGGTTGTGGGTGCTTGCTCCGCGCGTGCGGAGGCGTCATGTACTAACTTCAACATTGGCGTACTCCTCCCCGCCGGCAGGCACCGGCAGGCTAGTTGTTCGGTCAACTTGGAGGGTACGTCACTGCCTTGAGCAGGTCGAGCATCCACAACTTCTCGTTATAACTCAGGTCCGCCACGACAACAGCCTTATGTCTCATCTGCACTCTATGAGGCAGCCTCCTCAATGGCCGACATGCCGCTCGTAACGAGACGGAACTGGTGTTCGTCCCGAGGTCGCGAAGAGCTGACAGAACGAGCCCGAGAGGCTCCGCCTGTGCGCGATCCTGGGAGCTGGGATGTTCGAGCGCTACACCAAGCAGGCCCGACGGGTCCTCGTCCTGGCCAAAGAAGAGGCGTGCCTGCTCGGCCACAACTTCATCGGGACCGAGCACATCCTGCTCGGGCTCATCCGCCAGGGCGAGACGCCGCTGAGCTTGCCGTCGAGCGCAGGGCGCACGAGGTGATAGCAGGATGGCGAGCGACAGCCCGGATCAAGGCGGACAAAGGGCTCTACGGGGCGGCCCTTGCACCCACAGAGGGTGACTTCGGGCGGGTCGAGGCGCTCGGTTGAGCCCCGGGCGCGGCGACCGTCGATATGGGCCCCGAATATGCCTGGAGAAATAAGGGTTTCTCGGCGAGCGCATATCTATAACTCTGCGTTTGCAACGGCCAAGGCCGCTGACCACGCGTAGCTGGAGGTGGTCGGCATGTCCGGCGGCGTCGCCGGGCCAGTGCCACCGGTGCGTGCCAGCATTGGCGAGGTCTCAGGGGCTGGTGCAGTTTGTGACACGGGGCTGCCGTATTTGGCGTTGCGCCCCAAACCCGCTCGTGGCGGTGATGGAGGCAACAACGGCCGCGGCGCCGGGCCCGGCTGATGGAGCGGTGGTGGCCGGGCGCGGCCCCGACGGGCCTGTACTGCCCGCTCGGTCGGTTGTGCATATGCTGGCCGCCGCCATCGAGGGGGGCCGGGGCCTGTCCTCGACGGCGGCATGCTGGCCGACACCGCGGGCTTCTGCCCGCCTGAGGGCGGGGCGGGGGGCTATCTCAGATGCCGGGCGAAGAACCGGGCCCCGTCGTCCACCTCGAACTGCGGGACGCCGGTGTGCCCGCCCAGATTGGCGTGCAGCGTCTTCTCGTTGGAGCCGAAGGCGTCGAACAGGTCCAGGGCCGATTGCCGGTCGTTGCCTTCGTCGTCCCACTGCAGCAGGACCTGCAGCGGGATGGTGACCTGCCGGGCCTCCTCGAACAGGGCACGGGGCACGAAGCTCCCGGCGAAGAGAGTGGCGGCGGCAATGCGCGGCTCGACCACCGCCAGCCGGATGCCGATGGCGATCAGTCCCCCCGAGTACCCGACCGGGCCGCCGATCTCGGGCCGCGGCAGGAGGGCGTCCAGGGTGGCCTGCCATTCCGGGACCGCCTTTTCCACCAGCGGGAGGACGAGCCGGTCGACGATCTCGTCGGCCGGCCAGCCGGCCGCCATCGCCCGGCGCAGGTCGGCGCGCGCTTGCTCGGCGGCGGCCGAAGGGGGCCGGTCACCGCTCCCGGGGAGCTCGATCGTGGCCGCGGCGAAGCCGTACTCCGCCGCGGAGTGCCGGGCCCGTCCCGCCAGCCGGGGGTACATCTTGTGCAGCCCGCCAGGGTGGCCGAGCAGGATCAGCGGCGCCGGTGCGGGTGCGGATCCGGGCGTCCACAGGATGCCGGGGATCTCGCCGAGGGTGAATCCGCGTTCAAGGACGCCGTCGTCTAGGCGCTGTTCGGAGGTGAATTGCATGGTCGTGCCTTTCGGGAGTGCTGCTGGACGGCGCTCCCGGACGACCTATCGCCCGACCGTGACCCCAGAGGGGAGCACCCACGTCGATACTGCGTTCACGGGTACCACCTCCTCGTTCTATCGCCCGGCCTCCTCCAAGTCTAGCGGCGGCCGCTTGGTCGGCCAAAGGGTCTTTGCGGAGGCACTATCCAGAGCTGCCAGGTAACAAGAGCCGCGATCTGCGCTGGGAACACGAGCTCGACATGTACCCGGGTTCACGCCTCGCGCAAGAACGAGGAGATCGCTTCGGCGAGCAGCTGCCCGTGCACTATCACCAGGATGGGGTGCCCGCCCGGCATGTCGACCAACGAGCTGGCCGGGATGTTCTGGAACTCGGCGGCGTCGCTCGCCGGCACGATCCGGTCGCGCCGGGCCCGGATGACCAGCGTGGTGGCCTTCACCTGGGGGAGCAGCCCGCGGCCGTCGTATGCCTTCGATGCCTGCCGCTGGGCCTCGAAGGCATAAGACGGCTGACCGTCGGCCGTGCGCAGCAGCGGGATCCTGGAGACAACGTCCATCATCAACCAGCGCCGGGAGAGCCGACGCGTCACCGCGGGCCGGGCCGCGGTGGCCGCGAGGACCAGATGGTCGACCAACTCGGGATGGCCCGCCGCCAACTGGAGAGCGATCTTGCCTCCCATGGAGTAGCCCCCGACGTCGGCCCTGACGATCTCGCCCTCTCAACTCTTAGTATCCTCTCGCTCCAGCCTCAGACAGGGTCGCCACCGTCGACTTGGTGAGGGAGTGAACCTGGTCTCGCCCCCTGTGCCGCCTTGTGGGGCCGGTAGGTGCGGGACCGTTGGGGGGCAGGTCCGCTACACCAGAACTCGCTGAGCTCTCGGCGCATCCTCTCGGCGTCGGTCGCGCCCCGGACTGATCGGCGTTCTGGCGTCTCGAGCAGGTGGCGAGATGGCGAGCCGACCCGTCGATCTGGCCTTTGAACAGGCACTTCGTGGTGAGGGCAGCTCCGCTCCGTAATGGTTGTTCTGCCATTGGTCTCAGGACCGCCAGCGCGTGTGCCTGGGCAGGCCGCTCTCCGTTCCTGGCCACACGGCGTATATACGCGCCTGACGTCATATATACTTGAGGGTGTGGCAAAGCACTTGATCGACCTGGACGAAGAGGTGCTGAGCAGGGCCCAAGCAGAGCTTGGCACGGCAACGATCAGAGACACCGTCAATTTGGCCCTCGAGCGGGCCACCTCGAACAGGCACACGCGGGTGGTTGCCGCCCTGGACGTCCTAGCCAGCACCGACCTGGAAGACCGGTCCGAAGCATGGCGCTGAGGTTCCTGGTCGACACCAGCGTCCTAAAACGCCTCCGCCACGACGAGGTCCGTGGGGCCATCGAGCCCCTGGCGGACCGAGGAGAGCTTGGTCGGCCGAGCATCTGCGACCTCGAAGTCGGCTACTCCGCTCGCAACGCCACCGAGTGGGACGAGCTGCTAACAGCGCTGGACGCGTTCGCTCGGATTGAAACCTCTGCAGCCCACTTGGCCAGGGCTCTCCAGGTCCAGCGCCTCCTGGCCGAGCGCAGCAAGCGGGGCCGCAAGATACCCGACCTTCTCGTGGCCGCGGCCGCCGAGGAACTGTCCATCTCCGTGCTCCATTACGACGCAAACTTCGACCTCATCGCCGAAGTCACCGGGCAAGCCAGCCAATGGGTGGTGCCAGCCGGCACCGTTGACTGACACGAGGACATTCGGTCCTGCTCGCACGTTCCAGCTCGTTCGACGTGCGCAATCTGGCGCCTGCGGGACTGTCCTATGGCGAGCCCATCACCGTCTCGCTCTGTACCGGTTCCCATTGGAACTCAAGCGTTTCTCGGCCATACATATTCGGGTGATCTGGCGCGGATGGCCGTGGTACCGAGCTCTTCCACCCCCAGAGCGCCCCGAGCCCCGGCGCTCCTTTACATTAGCGTGTTGCAGTGCCCGGCGACCCCGTTCCGTTCGTCCTGCTGCCCTCGGTCGACGTGGCCAACGGCCAGGCGGGTCGGCTGGTCCAAGGTGCGGCCGTGCCCCCGACGAGGAACGATGCGCCGCTCCACGCCGCGCTGGCCTGGCAGGCCGGTGGGGCGCGATGGGCCCACCTGGTCGACCTCGACGCCGCGTTCGGCCGCGGCTCGAACCGCGACCTGATCGCCGAGGTGGTTGGCCGCCTCGACGTCGCGGTCGAAGTGTCGGGCGGGGGTTACACGATTTGAAATGGCTGGTCGGCGACCTGTGCGCACGCAGATGGCCGCCCAAAAGCAGCGAAGGCTGGTGCTGGCGGCAAATCCGTGATCGTCCGATGTCAATGCAAGATGGTCGAGAAACCTCGATGGTCGATGTCGAAGGAACCCATGCTCGATCGACGTATGTGCGAGAAAGTACCTCTGAGGAACGACAAGGAGTGATGAGATGCCGCGTTTCATGGGATTCGTGCGGATGGAAGAGGGCGTCGGAACGCCACCGCAGGCGCTGTTCGACGCGATGGACGAGTACATCAGCGAGCGGGCCGCCAAGGGCGTGTTCCTCGACGGGGGCGGTCTGTATGGGACTGAGGACGCCGTGAACTACGTCGTCCGCCAAGGCGAGGTCACCCGCGTCGACGGGCCGTACGCCGAGGCCAAGGAGGTAGTCGGCGGCTGGGCCATCATGGAGTACCCCAGCCTCGAGGAGGCCGCGGCGGACCAGCAGTCGTTTGCCGAGCTTCACGCGAAGTACTGGCCCGAGATCACGGTGATCTCCACCCTGCGTCAGATTTCGACCGGCCCCGAGGCGCCCGGCGACTGACCCTGGAACCGGGCTCACTACGATGGCGTGGTGCCGGCAGGGACCCAGCCGGGTGATCCGAACCAGGCCATCTACGCCGCCTGGCGGGCCGAGTCGGCCCGCTTGGTCGGTGCCCTCACCCGAATGACCCGCGATGTGAGCCTCGCCGAGGACTTGGCGCAGGACGCCCTCGTCGCCGCGCTCAAGCAGTGGCCTGCCACCGGCGTCCCGGACAACCCGGTCTCATGGCTGATGACCACCGCGAAGCGGCGCGCCATCGATCACTTCCGGCGTGCCGACAGCCTCCGCCGTAAGGTCGCCGAGCTCGAACGTGCCCAAGGCGGGGAGGAGGAGACGATGCCCGACGTCGAGAGCCAGCTCGACTACATCGAGGACGACGTACTCCGGCTCATCTTCCTGTCCTGCCACCCGACTCTGACGCCCGAGTCCCGGGCCGCACTCACGCTGCGACTGGTCGGCGGGCTCACCACCGCCGAGATCGCCCGGGGGTTCCTAGCCACCGAGTCCACGATGGGCCAACGGATCTCGCGAGCGAAGAAGACCCTGTCCGAGGCGCACGCCGAGTTCGAGCTTCCCGCGGGGCCGGAACGGACCAAGCGGCTCGACGACGTAATGACGGTGATCTACCTGATCTTCAACGAGGGCTACACCGCCACGGCCGGCGAAGAGTGGATGCGCCCCGACCTGGCGAACGAGGCGATCCGGCTCGCGCGCATGCTGGCCGCCCTTGCTCCGGGCGAGCCCGAGGTGCTCGGCCTGCAGGCGCTGCTCGAGATCCAAGGCTCGCGGGTGCCGGCCCGGCTCGATGAGGACGGAGCTCCGGTCCTGCTAGAGGCACAGGACCGGAACATCTGGGACCAGCTGCTGATCCGGCGTGGCATGGCCGCCCTGGAGAAGGCGGGACAGCTGACTGCCCGCGGGCCCCGGTCGGGAAGTACTTCCTGCAGGCCTCGATCGCCGCGCAGCACGCCCGTGCTGTACGTGCCGAGGACACGGACTGGCGCCGGATCGCGAAGTTGTACGACGTCCTGGCCCGCGCCGCTCCCGGCCCGGTCGTCGAGGTGAACCGGGCGGTCGCGCACGGGCGGGCGTACGGCCCTGGCGCCGGGCTCGCCGTGCTGGAGGGGGTGGACGGCGATTCACTGGGCGACTCACCGCTGGTTCCGAGCGTGCGCGGAGACCTGCTCGAGCGGGCTGGGCTGCACGCGCAGGCGCGCGAGGCGTTCACCGAGGCAGCCTCGCGTACCGCGAACGCGGGCGAGCGTACCGTCCTCCAGCGCCGAGCCGACCGGAACCGGCCGCGTGGGTCGGGCTCCGATGAGCCGCCCCAGCCGACGAGAGTTTGATCAGATCAGATATTCGACGCTAACTCGTGACCTGGTGCCCGATTTTGCTTCGGACGCCGATTTGGCATCGATCGCAAAAACCAACTCGAAACATTGCTTTGGGTCGATGGAGGCACGGAACGTCGGCCTCGCTCTTGAATAATATGTGTGCCGGATCTGCATTGTGGAACCAGCGATATTGGTCCAGTCGAAGCTCACTCTGGCCGAGCTCGATGCTCTCTGGGCGGCCAAGCGGGCCGGTGGGCTCAAGCCCAATACGGTGAGGTTGATGCGGGCGACCCTGCGCCGGGCGCTTCACGACGCGGAGGGGGACGGCCTCGTCACGCGCAACGTCGCCGCACTTTCGACACCGCCGCGCATCGAGCCGCCTGACGGGCGCACCCTGACGGTCGAACAGGCGCGGGCACTTCTCGAAGCGGCTCGAGGAGACCGCCTGGCGGCGGCCTACGTACTGGTCCTGGCCTTCGGTCTACGGCGAGCCGAACTGCTCGGGCTGGCGTGGGCCGACCTTGACGTCTCTGCTGGTCTCCTCGCCGTTCGTCAGCAAGTGACCATCCGTAAATCGCCCCAAGCTGCAGATGGCAAAAGGACCGCTCGCGGGGTGCTCGAACTGTCTGCGCTCAAGACCGGGAGCAAGGGGCGGCGCACGCTGGAGCTGACACCCGAAGTCATCGAGCTACTGCAAAGCCACCGCGCTCTCCAGGACCGCGAGCGGGCCACAGCCGGGGTGGCATGGCAGGAGAGCGGGCTCATCTTCACGTCGCCGGCCGGGGCACCCATCGAACCGAGCAGCTTCTCCCACGCCTTTTCAGCGATGGCCCAGCGAGCCGGGCTCGGGCGCTGGCACGTGCACGAAGCGCGACATACGGCGGCCTCGCTCATGTTGGCAATGGGGACCAAGCTTGAGATCGTGTCGCGAGTGCTCGGGCATTCCTCCGTGACCGTCACGGCTGATGTCTACTCGCACTTGCTTGGTGGGGAGAAACGTCAAGCGGCCGCGGCGATGACCGCCGCTTTGCTCGGTAGACCGGGAACCGGTAGCCCCCGCCCGTCGGGAACAGCGGGGGCGTCAAACCCGGCAACGTGCACCACCTCAGCCAAGCCTTCGCGGCTCAAGCCACGCCGAAGTCCACCCGTGCCCGTGGCACACGTTGGCTCCCAATGCGTAGGCCGAAGCCACTTGGCTCCCATACTTGGCTCCCAAGCCGCTCGGCCCCGACGCCCCAGGACTCCCTGCAGAGGCAATGCCACCCACCCTGACCTGCACTTATCTGGCGGAGAGGGTGGGATTTGAACCCACGGTGAGTTTCCCCACACACGATTTCCAATCGTGCCGATTCGGCCGCTCTCGCACCCCTCCAGCGTTGAGACAGGCTAGTCTGAACCAGCCGCACCACGGGACGGGCAGAGACAGCTTGGTGCCGGGCGCGGCGGTCGGGCCCTACGCAACGGGGCACCGCAAACCGGGTCAGGGCCTGACGGCAGCAGCCCTCAGCGGATCGTGCCGTGTGCCGTAGGAAACCTGACCGTCGCGCCGGGCACCAAGCCATCGTGAACGGGGCACCGGCTTTTCGTCGACCGTGCCCGCTTTCCTCCGTTCGTCAAGATCTCGTCCCGTTCGACCGATGGGGTACCCAGCAAGACGCTCGTCCAGGAGGGAGAAGCGGTAACGGCGATGTGCCCTAGGTGTGGAGCTTACGAAGGAACGTGCAGCTGCTCTCTTACCCAGATGGGTAGCCAGATGGGCCAGGCATCGCCCCTGGCCACAAACCCGATCGCCGGTCTGGGAACACCCCCGGCGGCTGACGAAAGGGCCGCCCTGCTGGAGTTCCTCCGTGACTTCACCACGTCCACCCCACTCGCCGCTGACGGGCCTGCGCCCTGGCCGGTCGTGCCCGAGGACGACCCGTCGTACGACCCGTCCGGCGGGGCGTCAAGCCACGCCTTCTTGAGCCGGTTCGCCGCCGCCGCCAGTGCTCCCCAAGCGACATCGCTACTGGCGCCGGTGCCGGATCCGTTCTGGGAACCAGACTGGACCGGGCCGGCGACCACGAGAAGACGAACCGCTCCGGCGAAAAGCCGTCCGGTTGACACCGAGCCGACGGCGACATCGAACAGAGCCGCCGCGTCGTCCAGCCTGGACGGGCCACAACCGGCTTCCTTACCCGAGGCGGCAGCCGAGACGGCCGGAGGGGCACTGCTTCGAGACCGACAGCCCGGCAGGCGACGCGGCGGCGAGTTCCCGGGCCCCGACCAGTCCCGTCGCTCCCGGGCCGACCGTGAAAGCGCCTCCCGACCCGTTCTTCTCTCTCGGGTCACGGGCAGCTCTGGGTGTGAGAGCGGCCGAGGTTGGTGCATCCTCGAGCGCGCCATCAACTGGGGCCCCACTTGGCCCAGGTGCGGCGGCGCTGAGCCTTCCGGACGTGCCCGCGTCCGCCGTGCCCGTGGCCCAGCTGCCCGCTCCGGACGTGCCCGCGCCCGCCGTGCCCGCGGCCGAGCTGCCCGCTCCCAGCGTGCCCGCGGCCCAGCTGCCCGCGCCCGAGTGGCGCGCTCCCGCCGTATCGGCAGCAGAGCTGGCAGGAGATCTGTCGGCGCCAGCGACCCCGGTCTGGCCGGAACCCGCCACAGCCATCAGCCTGGCGCTGGTTCCGCCGACGGGCTCCCCGGACCGTGAGCCGGGAGAGCTCCCGGCGCCGCCGGCTGAGGGGCACCACCCTCCCCGGCGCTGGCGACGGCCCCGGGCATTATCGGCTCGCGGGTACTTCTCCCGGCTTTAGAGCCGGGCCCGGGCTAGCTTCTGCGCCCACGTCACAGGGCCCCATTAGGCTGAGCCCGTGGCTGACAATGCCCAAGCAGACCAAGCGGTGGCCGCCCTGACGGGCGCCCCGGACATCGCCGCGCCACCCGCCCAACCGACCGGTGGCCCTGCCGCGGAGCAGCCCTACCAGGCTCTTTACCGCCGTTACCGACCTCAGCGCTTTGCCGACGTGAGAGGCCAGGACCACGTCACCCGGGCGCTGGGCAACGCCGTTCGGGACGGCCGGGTGGCGCACGCCTATCTCTTCAGTGGCCCACGCGGTACAGGTAAGACCTCCACGGCACGGATCCTGGCCATGGCCCTCAACTGCCAGGCCCCCGAGGAAGGCGAACCCGACGGCACCTGCTCCTCGTGTACTGCCATCCGGGCGGGGGCGTCCATGGACGTCTTCGAGCTGGACGCCGCCTCCAACCGCAAACTCGAAGAGATGCGGGACCTGCTGTCACGGGTAGCCCTCGGGACCCCCGGTCGCTGGAAGGTCTACATCATCGACGAGGTCCACCAGCTCACCGGTGACGCCGCCAGCGCCCTACTGAAGACACTCGAAGAGCCTCCGAGCCACGTGGTGTTCGTACTGGCGACCACCGACCCGCAGAAGGTGCTGCCAACCGTCCTATCCCGCACCCAGCACTTCGAGTTCCGGCTCCTGGACGGCGCCATGCTCACCGACCTCCTGACAGAGATAAACGAGGACGCCGGCCTGGCCCTGGCGCCCGCGATCGTCCGCCTGGCCGTGCAACGAGGTCGAGGCTCGGCCCGGGACGCCGAATCGGCCCTGGAGCAGCTGGCCGCCTCGGGCAGTGACGAAGACGGGGCCGGCCTGGTCGCGGATCTGGCGGAGGCGCTGGCGGCACGGGATGTGGGGCAGACGTTGCAAGCCGTGGCCACGGCCCTGATGGCCGGCCGCGAACCGCGCCGGTTGGCCAACGACCTTTTGGAGCACCTGCGCAACGCCTTTCTGTCCGTTCAGGCGCCCTCTCTGGTGCTGTTACCCGGTACGGCCACACCCCGGCTCGCGGAGAACGCCCGCCAGATGGGCCTGCCCCTACTGGTGCGGGCCATGGAAACAGTGGGCGAGGCTCTGGTCGACATGCGGGACTCGGTCGACCCCCGGGTAACGCTCGAAGTGGCCTTGGTCCGGCTGGTCTCACCCTCACTAGACCCGAGCCCGGGAGCGATATTGGAAAGGGTCGAGCGCCTGGAAAGAGCGCTGAGCGAGAGGACGGGGCCGTCTCCTGCCGGCGGCCCGGCGGTCGGCCATTCTCCGGTCCCCCCGAGGTCGGCCGAAGCCACCTTCGGGGCCACGGCAACGGCCCCGGCTATCCCCACCGGGGCTCCAACGGGCCCCGCTAATCCCTCCGGGGCTCCTACCGGTGCCGGGGCCGGGCCACACACGACCCCGGAGGGACAAAGGCCGCTCACCGCCGGGCCCGCACAAGCAAAGGTGGCGCTCGGCGCCTACCTCCGCACCGCCCCGCCCTCCGTCGAGGGCTGGCCTGGCCCGCCCGGCCCTGGCTCCCCTACTGCAGGCGCCCCACCCCCGGCGACATCGGCGACCCCGGCGACACCGGCGACACCGGCGACCCCGGCGACATCGGCGACCCCGGCGACATCGACGCCGTCGGCGGCGCCCCGAGCCGTCCCGGCCGGTCCCGATGTCCCTCGGGCTCGGGCCCTGCCCAGCCGGGATGACCTGACCAAGGCGTGGGGCGACACCATCCTCAACCAGCTCTCGCGACCGGCCAAGGTCTTCCTGGCCGGTGGCCGCTTTGTTGAAGTGGCCAACGGAGCCGCCGTTTTCGGGTTGCCCGGTGAGAGTTTGCTGGCTCGCGCCGGCAATTTTCAGGCTGAGGCGGAAGGGGCTCTGGCCACCCACTTCGGCCTGCCCGTGCCGCTACGCCTGGTGCTCGATAAACACCCCGGCGCCGGTCCCCGGACCGGCGGTCCTTCCTCCGGCCCGAGGAGACGTACGACCTGGACGAGATAGGCGAGATGATCGCTGCTCCGGCGCGGGCCGAGGTGCCGGCCGAACAGCGCATACTCCTGGAGTTCCCCGGCTCCTCCGTCCTCGAGGCCTAGGCCGTGTACGCGGCACCGGTCCAGGAACTTATCGACGAGCTCGGCCGCCTGCCCGGGATCGGCCCCAAGTCCGCCCAGCGGATCGCTTTTTATATTCTGAAGGCCCCGGCCGAGGACGCCGCCCGCCTGGCGTCCTCGATCAACGCGGCCAAGACCAGGGTCACCTGGTGCCGGCGCTGCTTCAACGTGGCCGAGGGCGCTCCCGGCGCCGAATGTCGCATCTGCACCGATGCCCGCCGAGACCCCACGGTCCTATGCGTCGTGGAGGAACCCCGCGACGTCGCCGCCGTCGAGAAGACGGGCGAGTTCCAGGGCCGCTACCACGTGCTCCTGGGCGCCATAAGCCCCATCGACGGGATCGGCCCGGCGCAATTGCGCATACGAGAGCTCCTGGGACGCCTGGACGCCGAAGGGGTGAAGGAAGTCATCCTGTGCACCAACCCCAACATCGAGGGCGACGCCACCGCGTTGTACCTGGCCGGCCTGCTCAAGGACCTTGACGTGAAGGTGACCCGCATAGCCAGCGGGCTCCCGGTCGGCGGGGACCTCGAGTACGCCGACGAGCTGACCCTGGGCCGAGCGTTGGAGGGAAGGCGGGAAGTCTGAGCCCGTCAAGCCATGCTGACGAGGTCTAGGAGGTCATCGCTCCACGCGTCCTCGTCCCCGTCGGGCATGAGTAACACCCTGTCGGGGGCCAGTTCGGCGACAAAACCCGAGTCGTGGCTCACCACGACCATGGCCCCCGGCCATTCGGAGAGGGCCCGGCCGATCCCTTGGCGCGACGGTGGGTCGAGGTTGTTGGTGGGCTCGTCCAGCAACAGGCAGTTGTGCCGTCCGGCCACGAGCTGGGCCAAGGCCAACTTCGTCTTCTCACCGCCCGACAGGGTCGATGCATCCTGGAAGGCCTTGTCTCCGATGAGGCCGAACATACCGAGCAGGCCCCGCAGTTCGGCCTCGGGAGCGCTCGAATGCTCGCGCAGATGGTCGACGACGGTACGACCGCCGACGATGCCCTCGTGCTCCTGGGCGTAGTAACCGACGGACACGCCGACCCCGGCCCGCCAGGTACCCGCGGTGGGCTCGCTCAAGCCGGCCAGAAGACGCAGGAGGCTGGTCTTGCCCGCACCGTTGAGGCCCATCACGAGAAGGCGCTGGCCACGCTCGACGGCGAAGGTGACGTCCTCGAACACGGGCGGCCCGTTGTACGCCTTGGCCAGCTCGTTCGCCTCGAGAACGAGCCGGCCGCAGTGCGGCGGCGAGGGGAAGCTGATCCGGTAGCGGCGCTCTCGTCGGCCCGGGCCGGCTACCCCACCTGCCTGCAAGCGGGCGACACGCTTGTCGAGGGTCTTGGCTACACGGGCGCGTTTGGCCGTTTGGTGGCGCATCGACTCCGCCAGGGTCGACAAGCGCCTGATCTCGGCCGACTGGTGTTCGGCCACCTTGGCCAGGCGGGCCTCGTCCCTGGCCCGGGCGTCCACGTACTGGGAGTAGGTGCCCTTGTACTCGACCAGGGCACCTTCATCGAGGTGCAGGACGCGGGTTATCGACTCGTCCAACAACTTGATGTCGTGGCTCACCACCAGCAGGGCCCCTCGGTAAGACCGCAGGAAACTCACCAACCAGGCCTTGGCGTCGCTGTCGAGGTGGTTGGTGGGCTCGTCGAGGAGAAGGACGTCGCTGCCGGCGAAGAGGATGCGGGCCAGCTCCAGGCGGCGACGCTCCCCTCCGGACAACACCCCGACCGGGAGGTCCAGCCTGTCCCCGGCCAGGCCCAGGCCGGCGACAAGCTGGCGCACCTGGGCTTCGGCCGAGTACCCGCCGGCGGCGGCAAAGCGTTCCTCGGCTCTTGAAGTAACGGTGGACGGCCCGCTCGGAGGGCTCGGCCTCCATGGCCGCCCGGAGCCTCTTCGAGCCGGACCGCAGCTTCGTCCAGGCCCCGCCCCGACAGAACGTGCGCCAACCCGCTGGCCTGCACCTCGGTGGCCAGCCGGCGCGGGTCTTGGGTGAGGAAGCCGACGGCCCCCACGGTCTCGACCTTGCCGGCGGCGGGCACCAAATCCCCGCTCAGGACCTTGAGGAGGCTCGTCTTGCCGGCTCCGTTGCGGCCCACCAGACCGACCTTGTCGCCGGCGCGTACGCTGAAGGAGGCGTCCTCCAGAGTCAGGCGCCCGCCGACTTCGACGCTCAGGTTGGTCGTCACAAGCACTGTTCCATGATCGCCGCCCGGAGGACCTTCCATGCAGACTTTTCCCTCACCCGGCTACAGGATGTCCGCTTGACGCCTAAACTGGCAGCTCAGTGATCCCTTCTGCCCTGGCCGACCTCGAGCCGGTGGTGAGCAGCCTGCTCGACCGGCACCTTGTCGGGGCTCGCGAATGGTTCCCCCATGAGCTCGTCCCCTGGGAGCGCGGCAGCCAGATCCAACCGGGGAAGCCGTGGGAACCTCCCATCGGTGCCCACCTGTCCGAGGGCGTGCGCAGCGCCATCTTCGTCAACCTGCTCACCGAAGACAACCTCCCCTACTACACCTCCGCCCTGGCCTCAGCGTTTGGGTCCGCCGGCGCCTGGGGCGAGTGGATGCGGCGCTGGACGGCGGAAGAGGGTCGCCACTCCATCGTGCTGCGCGATTGGGTCACCGTCTCGCGCCTGGTGGACCCGGTGCTGCTCGAGCGGGCACGGATGCACCAGGTGTCGGGAGGCGTGGCCCCCGAGCCCTGGTCGCCGACGGGCACCATGGTCTACGTCGCGCTCCAGGAGCTGGCAACCCGCATCGCTCACTTCAACACGGCCAAGGCGCTCGACGACCCCGCGGGCTATGAGATCATGAAGCGCGTTGCCGCCGATGAAAACCTTCATTTCCTTTTCTATCGGGACCTCGTCAGCGCCGCTATCGAGCTTGACCCGTCCGACGTGGTCCTTGAGATCGAGCGGGTTGTGCAGGGCTTCGCCATGCCCGGCACGGGGATAATCGGCTACCGGGCCCACGCCGCGTCCATAGCCGACGAGGGTATATACAGCGTTGCCGTGTTCCACGACCAGGTCCTGGCACCGACCCTGCGCTACTGGAAAGTCGAGGAACTGACGGGTCTGGACGCCCGGTCCTGCCAGGCCCGGGAGCGCCTGCTCCAACACGCGGAGCGGGTCCGGCGTATAGGCCAGCGCCTGGAGGAGCAGCGGCATGACAGATCGGTCGCCAGGCCATGAAGGTCCATCTCGTCGACGGCACGTACGAACGTTCCCGGCGCCCGGGCCGCCCGGTTGCGTCCGCTGACGCGTTTCAATTTCGCCGTAATTGGCCGCTTCCTCCTGTCGGCTGACAGGGCCGTCATGACATCGGGGAGGCGATGTACGACCCGAGCTTTTCGGCAGCCTTGGCCAGTGCGGGCCGCACACTGGGGTCGTCCATCAGCCTCGTCGCCAAGAGCGCCGGCGGGAAAACACCACGGGCCGTTTGCCAAAGGGCAGCGCAGTGGCCCGGCCCCCACACCGACGAGCGGTAAGCCAGTCCTTGGACAGCATGCGCCGTCCCCGGGTTGCCAAAGGCGGCATACACCGCCCTGGCCCATTGCCGCGAGCGCCACCGCGGGCCGTTACATATGGCCTGGTTGCCCCCGGCCCGCGTAGTCCATGAACCCGATAGGTCGAGCAGCGCCACCTCGCTGGCGAGAGCGAACAGGGTGATCGCGGGGCGGCCGGCCACCAGGTCCAACGGGCCGACCCCGGCGCCACTGTCGTCCTGGAAATACTCAGCCAGCGCAGTGGTAAGGGCGTCCGGGCCCCAAGCCAGGTACGCGATCCCCCGGCGCTGGGCCCGTGGCGGGGGCGTGTGGTGGTCGAAGCGGCCCTTGGTGGGCCCCCAGTCGCGAATGGCGTCCCACGAGCTCGGGTGCGCCCCGCCGAGGGGGTGGGCCCGCACCACCGCTGTGCCCGCCGACAAGACCACCAGCTCGTCGGGCTGGGGCACCGTGGCGCGCACACGTGCTGGCACCGGCAGGGGGAGGCGCTCGCTCAAAGTGCCCGCCGCTCAGGGCTGGGGGAGCAGGTCGCTAAGACGACCGGGGTTACCCCCGGTCGCTAGCCACTGCACAGGGGCCAGGGCCTCGTCATCTACCACGAGGTCCGCATTGGGGGTCCTGGCCCAGTGGTCCAGCACCAACGGGTGCACGCTGGCGTCCAGGCCCGACAGCACTTCGCGCAGGCCCCGCAGCGGCCTGGGGACAGGGCCCGTGTCGAACTGCCACGTTGGGTAGTAACGCTCGCCTCCGGGGCCTGTAAAGCCGTAAAGGCTGTGCTCGGCCAGGCGCTGGCTAACCCGGCTGCGGTTGACCCCCATGAGCTCGGCTAGGGCCGCGTCGCCGGCCACACTGCGCGAAATCAGGTCAGCGAAGGCGATTGTCGAACGTGCTTGGGAGCGGGTGAGCGCACCGGGGTCGGAGAAGTCGGCGCCGACCGAGGCCCACAAGATCTGTTCCGGTTCTGGCAGTGTGGTCGGGGCTCCAGCGCTGGCTACCTGGTCGGCCACCAGCTCAAGCAGGACGACAGCCCGCTGGCCGCCGGCGGGCCCAGGGCCGGCGGCGGCCACCAAGTGCTCAAGGGCGCGTTGGCCACGCTCCCTCACGCTCGGGGCCATAGCCGCAAAGGCACTAACCTCATTAGTCACAGTTAGGAGTGTACCAGGAGAGAACACCGGTCGCCATGACCTATGCCGGGGCGCTGATAACCCTCACCAGTGCTCCACTGTGGACATCGATCTCAGTGACCGAGGCGCCCGCCCCAGCCAAGGAAGACCAGGGTGTGCCGCCGTTTACGACGAACAGGTCCGGGCCGGCCGCCACCATGGCATCAGGCATGTCGAAGCGGTAGTGAGGGCCCCAGGCCACCCTGACCTCGGTCCCTGATATAACGCTGTAATCGGTGACCGAACTACGACTAGCGACAAACAGTTCGTGTTGGGCCAGCCCCATGTAGACAGGAAAGTCGGACCCGGTCTGGGTGGTCGTTCTTTTGAGTGACCCCGAGGAAAGACTGAACTCGCTCACCGCTACCGCGTCAACAAAGAGCCGGTTGCCACTTACCGCCACGGCTTCCGGGTCTTCGGCGAGGCTGGTATTGAAAAAGACTCTCTGTAGTCCGCCGTTGGATGGATTGAACTCTGCAACGAACCCCCAGTTAGCCCCACCGCCCGTTACGAACAAGTGGTTCCCTTCCGACGTCATCGCCCTGGGTAGGACCACGCTACAGGTTTGCGGCCTCTGGAAATCGCAGCTCGTTGCGTTGTTGATCACCCTCACGAGTGTGCCGGTCGCGGCGTTGAGCTCGGCAAGCGAGCCGTAGCCAGTAGGTCCGCCGGATCGGCTGGCCACGAACAGGTTGTCCCCGATAACCACCAGTGGGCCGGGTGAATCGATATGGTTGTTGGCAATCACCCTGATCAGCGCCCCCGTGGAGGCACTGACCTCAGTGAGCGAGTCGCTGTCCCCGTTCGAAACGAACAGGTTATCCCCGTCCGCCACTATGCCGTCAGCTCCGTAGAACTGGTAATCACCACCCTGGAGGATCCTTACAAGGTGCCCCGTCGGTATGTCGACCTCAGTCACCGAACCGAGCCCGTAGCCCTCGCCGCCGTTGACCACGAACAGGTCGGCCCCGACAACGGCGGCGGCGTTGGGAGCGGCGAACCAGCGCGCCAGTGGGCGGGCACTCGACCCCACAGGAAGCAGCAGCCGCAAGAACGAACCTGTCACGGTGCTCACCTCCGTGGTGGAGTTTCCGTTGCCATTGGCCACAAACAAGGTGCTGCCACGTAGCGCCAAGGCGTCTACCATGTCGAAGTCATAACTCGGTCCCGACATGACCCTGGCAACCGTGGCACTCTGTATATCGAGTTCGGTAACTTCGCCACCGCGACAGAGGCCTCCGCCGCTGCAACTGGGCACCCCGGCCACGAAGAGATGGTCGCCACTTGCCGCCAACGCCTGCAAGAAAGCCAGGTGGTACCTCGCCCCGCTGAAGACTCTCACCAGGCTACCGGTCTCGGCACTAAGTTCTGTGACGAACCCCCTCCCGGTACCCTGGTTCGCGACGAAGAGCTGGCCCCCGCCTACGCCTACGGCTACGGCTACGGGTATGTCGAACTGGTAGGCGGCACCCCAAATCAACTTCACCATCGCCCCACTTGACGCATTGAGCTCGGTCACCGAGCCGATGCCCATGCTTACCCCGGCGCAGCTCGAGGCGTTCGCCACGAACAGGTTGGCGCCGGCGGCGACGATGGCGTCAGGCTGGCAGAACTGGTACTTCTGCCAAACGAGGACCTTTATCAAGCGCCCCGTGGAAGCATTGAGCTCGGTGACCGAGTTTCCGCTTTGGTTGGCGACGAACAGATGGCCTTCGGCCAACGCCAGAGCGTCAGGGTAGTCGAAATGGTACTGAGAGCCCCAAATGACCTTTACTAACGCTCCGCTGGGAACACTGAGTTCGCTGACCGAATCTCCACCGCTGTTTGCCACAAAGAGGTGGCCCGCTTCTGCCACCATGGCGTTTGGATGTTCGAAGAGGTACTGTGGCCCGTCGAACTCGTTCACTAATACGCCGCTGGAGGCGTCGAGTTCGCTGACCGAACCGCCGTTTGCGTAACCCCCAAATTCGCTTGCGACAAACAGCCGGTCGCCGACGACGACCATGGCATCTGGATCGCTTAGTGGTTGACGGCGTAACTACATACGTGTAAGTTGTTGGGTGGTGGGGGGCATGGTGCCGGGTGGCCAGTACCTTGGGGGTGCTGTTGTCTCGCCGGAGCCCTTTCGTGATCGAGTTGAGCGACGAGGACCGGGGCCGGTTGGAAGCTCTTACCCGTAAGGGCACTGCCCAGGCTCGGACGGTCGAGCGGGCCAGGATCGTGTTGGCAGCGGCTGCGGGGACGAACAATGCGGATATTGCCGACGACATGGGGATAGCCCTGAACACGGTGATCAAGTGGCGCAAACGGTTCTTCGAGGAGGGTATTGCCGGCCTGGCGGACCGCAAGCGCTCGGGACGGCCGAGGCGTTTTTCCCCCTCTGGTGGTGGCCGAGGTCAAGGCGTTGGCGTGCGAGCTGCCAGCCACCACCGGCGTCCCTCTGTCGAAGTGGAGCTGCGCTGAGCTGGCCCGCGAGGTCGTTGAGCGCAAGGTCGCCGGCTCCATCTCCGCGGCCACTGTCTGGCGCATCCTGAAGAAGGACGCGATCAAGCCGTGGCTCCACCGTTCATGGATCTTCCCTCGTGCCCCGGACTTCGCAGCCAAGGCGGCGGTGGTGCTGGACCTTTACGCCCGCTGCTTCGAGGGCCAAGTGCTTGACGACAACGAATTCGTCATATGTGCAGACGAGAAAACGAGCATCCAGGCCCGCTGCCGCTGCCACCCGACGCTGCCACCGGGACGGGCCCGGGTGATGCGCGTCGAGCACGAGTACGACCGGCGCGGGGCCGTCGCCTACATGGCTGCCTACGACGTGCACCGGGCCAAGGCCTTCGGCCGTTGCGAGCAGACCACTGGCATCGTGCCTTTCGGACGCCTGGTCGAACAGGTCATGACGGCCGAGCCCTACGCCAGTGCCGAGCGGGTCTTCTGGGTCGTGGACAACGGCTCCTCCCATCGCGGCCAGGCCTCGGTCGACCGCCTCGAAGGTGCCTGGCCCACCCTGCGCCTCGTCCACCTGCCGGTGCACGCCTCCTGGCTGGACCAGGCCGAGATTTACTTCTCCATCGTGCAGCGCAAAGTCGTCAACCCAAACGACTTCTTCGACACCGATGAGATCGCCAGGCGCCTGGCGGCCTTCGAGGACCGCTACAACCGCATAGCTGTGCCCTTCGACTGGCGTTTCGGCCGGGACGACCTCGACAAGTTCCTCGCCCGGCTCGAAGCTCACCAAGCTGCGTAGGGGCCTGGCGCTACCATCGAGCCGATGGCCATACCCGAGCCGGCCCGTTGGAGGGTCGAGCAGCGGCTCGAACTACGACGGCGTGAACGCTGGCCCGCCCTGGCGGACCTGAAGGTCCGCTACCGAGGCGACTACGCCTATGTGAGCGGGACCGACCCCGACGGGCCGCTGTCGTTGTGCCGGCTGCGTTGGACGGGTTCTCCCGACCATTGGGGCGTCGCCTGCTACTTGGCGAGCAAGGACGGCTACGAAGATTCCATACTGCCCACCGGCAGTTTTACCGGCACCCCCGAAGAAGCCCTCGACTGCGTTTGCGGCCTGTACCTGAACGACCCCTCGGCATGGGCCGAACGGCTCCCGTCGGCCGACACCTGATTCACGCGAAGAGTTAGGCGGTCGACCACTTAGTGTGCTCCCGCCCCTAGTTTGGGCCCGGGCTGCGGCATTGGCGGCTGCTGCAAAAGATGTAGTTCCTGGTGTGATACCCATCCCGGTGAGAGCGACGGCGACGAGAGCCTTCACTACCGCTGCACGTTTGACGTGGCAGATCAGCATCATTAGCCTCCCCTATGGCCCGCAGCACGGCCCGGATGGCTGTTGTGGCACCGGTCCTTGAGAGTACCAGGACACACGCGCCCGCGAACTGGTGGCAAACCAACATGACGAATGCCGTCCTTGGTCGCGCTCAGCCGGGTAGGCCCATCCATCGTTATTCCATGCGGGTACCGTAGTTCTTGCTGATCGAAGCGGTCGAGGGACCGTTCGCTTCGCCCGGCTGTTCAACGGCGCCCGACGACAGCGATATGGCGGGAGCAAACGGTGTGACGGGTTTTCATGGTCGCATGGGGCCCGCCCTAAGCTCACACAGGGCTGCTTGGGACACTGACGTGGTGTTCGACACCGGTTGCGGCGCCACATCCGACCCTCGTAGGCCATCGATGACCGCGGTCGGTCCAAGGAACCCATGGCGCCGCCGACCCCTGGTGCGCTCGTTGGCTCTTTTCTGCTGAGACGTGCTCACCTCGGGACCTTAGACCTTATCTGGTGCGCTCCCCGGCTGGTTCCATTGGGCCGTGAAAGACGCGGCTCGGACATTGTCATCCAGACCTCTTCGGTGGGCAGTAGCTCGCCAGCGGCGCTCAGCCAGGGCAAGGAGCCGCGGCACTGGGTCGATGGTACTTGCCCTCTGTGCGCTTGTTCCCTTGACGACCCAGCACGTGGAGGTGGCCGGAAGCTCGCATCGTGTACCGGTGCAGACGATCGCGATCGTAGCGAACGGTGCGCGGGCTCCCTGGGCACTTGACTTCCCTCCAATGGCTATTGCTGCCCGGGGCTCGGAACTGTTCGCATCGAGCGGGCAGGCCCAGGTCTTGGTAGCAGGAAGCAGTGGCAGCGCAACTACGGAAATAGAGGTACTGAGCGAGCGGCTGGACACTGGTACGGGACTGGTCACGAAGTCCTTCCTGCCCCCGCACCGCAATGTTAACCCACTGGGCGGCGGCAACATGGCGGTCTCCGGGCCGGACCTTTTTCAGGCAGACACGACGCTCCGACCTACCATTGATGAGTTCAATATTTCAACTGGCGCGCTGGTCAGGATGCTGCCAGTCGGCCAGATCCCGGAGTTCTTGGCGGTCGGGGGCCCCGACCTGTTTGTTTCCAACGGGTCCGCCGAGACCTACATAAGTGTGTTCAACATCGCGACGGGCAAGCACAAGGACCTCATTCCACCTGTCCCGCTCAGCGCTCCTATGGCGGTCAGATGGCCCTATCTCTATGCGTCAGACGGCCAGGGCGGAGTCGAGGCCTACAATGTGTCAACGGGGGCCTTGGGCAGGCATTTCGACGGAGCGAACACGGTGGGGAACTTAGCGCTGAGCGGGTCATACCTGTTCGCCTCGGTGGCAACTGGTGGCACGCACGGGTGGAGCGCCCAAGTCCTTGAGTCCGACATCGCTACCGGTCAGCTAGTCAAAGTGCTGCAAGCCCCTTCCGGGTTCCCGCTCGCACTGATCGCGAGTGGCAACACTCTGGTCCTAGCCGAGAGCAGCGCCACAGCTGCGACGACTGGTGGTCTCGTATGCGGGTTCGACACGCTGACCGGCAAAATCTCCTGGGTGTTGAAGGCGCACTTCGACCTCGTGGACATGCCGCGCAACTGGGTGCGCCTCGCGCTCAGTGGTTCCGATGTCCTCGTTGACAACGCCTGGTACACGACGGGCCATGTGCCTTACGGGTCGATTACCGAAGTCAATGCCAAAACTGGCGCACAAGTACGGGTGATCAGTGGCGCGAGGACGGCCCCCATGGCGACCACCTCTGCACGAAGCGACCCATAGCTGCTGGTCGCCGACCACGTAGCCGCGGAGTGGGAACGCTCACGACGCACCAGCGTTGGGGAACCTTGACCATGCCGTTGCCGGGCGAACCCGATAGCCTGTCGTCCCGTTGCCCAGAACAGGGCTTGTCGATGGGAGGAGCGCGCCGCCCAAGATGCTCCCTCACATGACAGGAAGGACCTTCCTCCCGCCGGTTCGGTGACCGGGTCCGGCAAGCGGCCCGTGGACCTGCGAGCCGGACGTCGTCGGCCCCAGCACACGTGCTGGGGCCACCTCATTGTCGCTCCGCGGTGGGCTGCCTACCGGGAGGACCTCGGCACTCTTCTCCCCACCTGCGACGCCGCTGGGGCCTGCATGGCGGTCCCGGGGACGCCGCACTACAAGGAGGGCCTGGGCCTAGGGGAACACCCTCCGCGTAGTTCTTACAGGGGCGGGTAAAGCGCCACCCGTGCTGTGCTTGCTTTTGGCATTTGCTTGGTTCCTTTCTCCAAGTTGTGCGGGGACGTTGAGCTGGGCTGAGGCTTGGGTTGGCTGTGCTGGCCCGGGCGGGGCGCGGGAATCGGCTCATGGCCGCGCCCTGGGCCAGAGGCGTCTTTGCGGGGCCGGCCCCGGCGCGCCGGCCTGAGCGCGGCACCGGCAGCGGAACTGGGGCCTTGGCGGCGAGGGCCGCCAGGGTGGGGCCTACCGACACGGCCCGCTCCCAACACCAGCACCGAGGCCAGCGAGCCCCACCAGTCCCGCCGACCCGCGCGCCGGGGCGCGCTAAACGCCACCAACTGCAGAAGCTGGAGAACCCACCAACTCTCTGCGGTAACGCCCACCCACCAGCGGACGTGGTCACTGGCCTGCCCCCCGGGATTGGCGAGGAGGCGGTGGCCCCTGTGCTCCTGTCGGCTGCTGTGCCCCGGCTGGCCTCGGGACACCGACTGCCCTGGGCGGCCGGGCCCGCCGGCGCGGCGCCCTTGTTGCGCCCGGGCGCGTCCCGGGTTGTGCCCGCCGACGCGTGCCGATTTCGGGGTAATTTCGCTCATAGGTACTTCGGGCTGCTCAGAGGGGGTAGGCGGTGAAGGTATTTCTCGTCGACGGCACGTACGAACTGTTCCGCCACTACTACGGAGCGCCGGCCCACCTGACCGCCGGCCACGAGGAGGTCGGCGCCACCCGGGCCGTTGTGGGGTCGCTTCTGGGGATGTTGGAAACCGGTGCCACGCACATGGGTGTGGCCACCGACCACGTCATCGAGTCATGGCGCAATCGGGCCTGGCCCGCCTACAAGAGCTCGGCTGGGGTCCCCGAAGACCTCCTGGCCCAGTTCCCGCTGTTCGAACAGGCCCTGGCGTCGATGGGCCTGGTCGTCTGGGCCATGACAGAGCTGGAAGCCGATGATGCCTTGGCTTCGGCTGCCGCCGTCGTAGCCGATGACCCCCGAGCGGAACAGGTCCTGATCTGCACGCCGGACAAGGATCTCGGCCAGTGCGTGAGGGGCCGGGAAGTGGTGTGCCTGGACCGGCGCAAGAACTCCATAGTCGACGAAGACGCCGTCCGCGCCCGCTTCGGCGTTGGTCCCGGCTCCGTGCCCGACTGGCTGGCGCTGGTGGGCGACAGCGCCGACGGCTTCCCCGGTGTGCCCGGTTGGGGCCCTAAAGCGGCCTCGGCCGTCCTCGGGCGCTACGCCACCCTGGAGACCATCCCACCCCACGGGTCGGACTGGAAGGTACCCCTGCCGGCGGGACGAGTGGCATCATTGGCGGCGGCACTGGCTCAGAACCTGGCGGAGGCCGCGCTCTTCAAGAAGCTGGCCACTTGCGTGGTGGACCGAGACCTCCTGCCGACCGGGGCCGGCGCCGTGGACAGCCTCGAGTGGCGCGGACCGGCGCCTGCCTTCGCCCACATGTGCCAGCGGTTGGAGGCGCCGGAACTGCAGCGGCGAGCCGAGCACCTCGCCTCGGCCCGGGCTGCCGCTCAGCGCTAGCCGGGGCCCAATTGCACCTGCGGTAGCTGAACGGCGGCCGCCAATGCTTGGTGGTACCGGGCCCGGCTCAGGGCTACCGCTCCCAAGCTGGCCAGGTGCGGCGTCAGCCACTGGACGTCCAGCAAGGCGGCCTGGCTGGCCCGCATGGCCTCGACGAGAGCGACCAGGGCCACCTTCGACGCATCCCGCTGGTGGTGGAACATCGACTCCCCGGCGAAGAACCCGCCTATCGCCACTCCGTACAGCCCGCCCGCCAGCTGGTTGCCGGAGTCCCACGCCTCGACGCTGTGAGCCCAGCCGAGCTCGTGGAGGCGCTGGTAGGCGCTTCGGACCTGCCGGTTTATCCATGCCCCCGGCCGCCCCGGATCGGCACAAGCGGCCATTACCTCTTCGAACTGCGTGCTGAAGCGGACCTCGTAGCGCCGGCAGGACTGGCGCAGCGAGCGGCTCACGACCAGGCCATCGAGCGGGAGCACCCCGCGCTGGCCCGGCGACCACCAGGCGATGGTGCCGGCTACCGGCATGGGGAAGAGCCCACAACGGTAGGCGGCCAGGAGCGTGCCCGGCTCCAGGTCAGCACCGGTGCCGACGACCTCGCCCGGGCCCGCCAGATCCGCCTGCGCCCGGGCTGTGCACGGGAACTGCCAGCGCGATGGTGGCGGCTCGAGGGGACGCGGCACGCAAGCAGTCTGCCAAGCACCGCCGCCTTACGGGCCCGGCCCTCCCGCCGGGGACGCCGGGATGTTAGGCCGACCGCAGCGACTCGTCGGGGGCGGCACTGCCGACGGCGACGGCTTCGGTACGCTCAGAGCCCCAATCGCCGGCGCCCCTGCTCGCCGTGCCCGGGCACCCAGGCCCACTGCCGGCTCCGGCTCGGGCGGGCGGCGTGGCCGAGTACTCGGGGAGCATGTCCCGCAGAGCCCGCAGAGCCCGGGCCGCCGAGCTCTTCACCGTGCCCGGGGCGCACCCGAGGCGTTCGGCGATCTCGGCCTCGGTCAGGTCCTCGTAGTAGCGCAGCAACAAGACCTGGCGCTGGCGAGCCGGTAGCCGGGCGAGCGCCTGCTGCACCAACTCCCGGTCATCGACCACGTCGGTGGCTGGCACCTGGGCCATCTCCGGCACATCCCCCACCGATACCCGGGAGCCCCACTTGCGCCAGCTGGAACGGCAGGTGTTGACCACGATCTGGCGGACATAGGCCTGCTGGCGCCAGCGTTCCTGGTTCGCCACCCGCGGCCACGCTCCCATCGCCTTTAGCAGCGAAGACTGGACGGCGTCCTCGGCGTCCTCGCGGCGCCCGGTCACCGAAAGGGCGGCCCGGACAAAGGCCGGCCTCGCCGACTCGGCCAGCTCTTCAAAACCAATGGCCCCACCTAAGGCGGCCGCCCCCGTTGTCCCGGCCTTCGCGGCACCCGTTATCTGCACCTATGTCTCCTAGCCTCATGTTTCCCGCTCCAGGCATATCACCGCTTCGACGCGCCAGTGGTGCAGGTCCGATGGGGAGGGCTTGCCATGCACGAGGCAGGCCGAGCGGGCCCATTAGGGTTGGGCGGCGTGGCTGAGCAGTCGATGGCGCACCGGCTCGAGGAGCTCGAACGCCGCCGTCAGGCCGCCCTGCACGCCGGAAGCGGTGCGGCCGTCGAACGCCAGCACTCCCGGGGCAAGATGACGGCGCGCGAGCGGGTCGACTACCTCCTCGACGCGGGGTCGTTCCAAGAGCTTGACATGCTGGCTCGCAGCCGGGCCGAAGGCGCCAACGAGGACAAGCGGTCCTATACCGACGGCGTCGTCACCGGTTTTGGCACCGTGGACGGCACCAGGATCTGCATCTTCTCACAAGACTTCACCGTCAACGGCGGGACTTTGGGAGAGGTTTCGGGAGAGAAAATCCACAAAGTCATCGATCTGGCCACCTCTCTCGGTGTCCCCCTGGTGGGCATAAACGACGGCGGCGGCGCCCGCGTCCAGGAGGGCGTCGTGGCCCTGCACTATTACGGCGGGATATTCAGGCGCAATGTGGCCGCTTCCGGCGTGGTGCCTCAGATCAGCGTCATTATGGGTAGCTGCGCCGGGGGTGCCGTGTACAGCCCGGCCATAACCGACTTCGTTTTCATGGTCCAGGGCACGTCGCAGATGTTCATCACCGGGCCCGACGTGGTAAAGACGGTTACGGGCGAGGATGTGACGCTGGAGGAGCTCGGGGGCGCCATCACCCACGCCTCCAAGTCGGGCGTGTGCTGTTTCGTGGCGCCCGACGAAAAGTCCTGCCTCGACCAGGTCCGCCGGCTTCTTGGTTATCTGCCGCCCAACAACGTCACCGCCCCGGCGGTGGTGGCGACGGACGACGACCCGCTTCGGGCTGTACCGGGCCTCGCCGACCTGGTGCCCGTTTCATCGCAAGAGCCTCATGACATGAAGGACCTCGTCCGCGCCGTGCTGGATGGGGGCGACTTTTTCGAGTACCACGCATTGTGGGCATTGAACCTGGTATGCGGCTTTGGCCGCATCGGAGGCAGGGTGATCGGCGTAGTGGCCAACCAGCCCCAGGTGCTGGCCGGGGTGCTCGACATCGATGCCACCGAAAAAGGAGCGCGGTTCGTGCGCACCTGCGATTGTTTCAATATACCGGTGGTGACTTTTGTCGATGTCCCCGGGTTTATGCCGGGGACGGACCAGGAGCATGGTGGCATGGCCCGGCGCGGGGCCAAGCTTGTCTATGCGTACTGCGAGGCGTCCGTGCCCAAGGTCCAGTTGATCGTGCGCAGGGCCTACGGCGCCGCCTACGTGGTCATGGGCTCCAAATCGCTCGGGGCCGACCTCGCCTATGCGTGGCCGGGTGCCGAACTGGCCGTCGTCGGTCCGGAAAGTGCCGTGGACTTGCTCTACAGCTCGGAGCTTGCCGGCGCGCCGCCCGAGCGACGGCGCGAAATGGTCGACGCCTACAAGGAAGCCAACGCCAGCCCGTACCTGGCCGCCGAACGCGGCTACATAGACGACGTCATCGAGCCGGCCAGTACGCGCCGGGTGCTTTACCAGGCCCTCGAAATGCTGGCCAGCAAGCGCCAGGACGCTCCTCCCCGTAAACACGGCAACATACCGCTGTGAACCCAGGACGGCCGTGAGCGACGGGCGAGGTGGCGACGTGGTGGCGCGGGCCCGGCTCCGGTCGACCCCGCTCGCCTCGGCGCCTTCACCCGCCGAGCTGGAGGCCATCACCATGGCCGTCAGGCAGGTCCTGGGGAGGGGCGCCTCGGGGCCCGTCACAGACCCGGGAGCGGACCGGGCCGCCTGGCGCTTGGGTGGTCGTTGGTGGGCACAGGTGCCGGGTTTGGACCGGCACTGGCGGCATTGACCGGTCCCGGCATCCTTCGCCGCCCGACGTACTTAGATTTCCCCCGTACAAGTTTTCCCCCGCCTGTGGACGACCTGTGGAGAACGGGAGGACTGAGCTGGGGACTACGGGGACGCGAACCGACAGAGGCCGGTGCCAATAGTGACCCTACCCACGGCGCCGGCCTCTAAACCGTGGTCGGCGAGTACCTCGAGGGCCGGTTGAGCCTGGTCAGGAGGGACACTGACGACCATCCCCAAGCCCATGTTGAAGGTCCGTCGCATCTCGGCATCGTCGGCTCCGGCCGCCGCTTGCACCTCGGCGAAGATCCGGGGCACAGGCCAGCTGCCGGGCACCAGTACGGCGTCGAGGCCGGCCGGTAGAGCCCGGGGCAGGTTGCCCGGCAAACCTCCCCCGGTGATGTGGGCCACCGCGCCGAGCTCGCACCGCCGCAGCAGGGCGAGCACGGCCGGGGCATAAATGAGCGAGGGCCGGAGCAGCTCGTCGGCCAGGCTGTGAGCGGCACCGGGCCAGGCCCGATCATCCAAGCTGCGTCCCCCCCGGCCCAGCAGGGCGGCCCGGACCAGGGAATAGCCGTTGCAACGCAGCCCCCCGGAGTGGATGCCGACCAGGACGTCGCCCTCCCGGGCGGGATTGGCCCCCCCGGCCCGATCAGGCGCTCCCGCTCGACGACCCCGACGGCGAAGCCGGCCAGGTCCATCTCACCGGCCGGTAGTTGTCCCGGGTGCTCGGCCAGCTCCCCGCCGAGGATGGCGCAGCCGGCTCGGCGGCACCCGTCCGCCACCCCCGACATGACCTCGGCGACGGCCTCGGGGTCGAGGTGGCCCCACAGCTGGTAGTCCAGCAGGAAAAGGGGCTCGGCTCCCTGGCAGACGAGGTCGTCGACGCACATGGCCACCAGGTCCACGCCGATGGTCCCGAGGCGCCCGGCGGCGATGGCCACCGCCAGCTTCGTCCCCACTCCGTCGGTCGAGGCCACCAGCACCGGCTCCCGGTAGCCGGCGGGCAGGGCGAAGAGGCCGCCAAAACTACCGATGCCGCCTATCACCTCGGGCCGGTAAGTGCTGGCCACCATCGGCCGCATCAACTGCACGGCTCGCTCGCCGGCGTCGATGTCGACCCCGGCGGCCGCGTAGGTCAGCGGGGCGAGGGAAGCAACCTCGTCGCCCGGCACCCGGTCGGCTCGGTCGGGCACGTCAACGCCCGGCGCCCGTGCCCGCCGACGAGGGCTGCTCGAGCACCCCCTTGGAAAGACGGGCCGAGACGGGCACCGGGTAGTTGCCGGTGAGGCAGGCGTCGCAGAAGCCGGCACCGGGGACCCCGGTGGCTCTTTTCAATGCTTCCAGGGACAGGTAGGCGAGGCTGTCGGCGCCGATATAGTCGCAGATTTCCCCTACCTCGAGGTCCGCCGCCACCAGCTCGGTGCGCGCCCCGGTGTCCAGGCCGTAGAAGCACGGCCAGCGATAGGGCGGCGAGGAAATACGCAGGTGGATTTCCCGAGCGCCCGCCTCGCGCAACATGGCCACCATGGCCCGCGTCGTCGTGCCCCGCACGATCGAGTCGTCGACCACTATGAGCCTCTTGCCCGTGATCGCCTCTTTCAGCGGGTTCAGCTTCCGGCGCACGCCCAGGGCGCGCTGACCGGGGTCAGGGTTTATGAACGTGCGGCCGATATAGCGGTTTTTCACCAGTCCATGGCCGTAGGGGATCCCGCTGCGCCGGCTGTAGCCCTCGGCCGCCGGCATCCCCGAGTCGGGTACGCCGACCACGATGTCCGCTGTCACCGGCGCCTGCTCGGCCAACAGCTCCCCCATGCGCACCCGGGCGCCGTGCAGCTCCTGGCCGTAGAGCCGGCTGTCCGGGCGCGCCAGGTAGACGAACTCGAACAAACACAGCGTGGGCTGGATGCGTTCGGGCGGCCAGGGCCGGAAGCTCCGGCACCCGTCGGCGTTGATGACCAGGACTTCGCCCGGCTCCACCTCCCGCACGAAGTGGGCACCCGTGATGTCCAGGGCCGGGGACTCCGAAGCCAGGACCCACCCATCGTCGAGCTTGCCCAGGCACAGGGGCCGGAAGCCGTTGGGGTCGCGGGCGCCCACCAGCTGCGACCGCTCGGCCAGGACCAGGGAGAAGGCGCCCCGCATGCCCGGCAACACATGCGTCAGGGCGTCGGCCAGGGCGTCCGGGCCGGAGGCCCGGCCGGCGGAACGGTCGAGCTCACGGGCCACAAGCTCGGCGATCAGGTCGGAGTCGCTGGTTGCCATGCCCGGCAACATCTCCATCGACGCCGCCAGCTCGTCGGTGTTGGTGAGGTTGCCGTTGTGGCCCACGGCGAACTCGGTGCCGCCGGCCTGGCGGTACATGGGCTGGGCGTTGTGCCAGGAAGACGAGCCCGTCGTGGAATAACGGGTGTGGCCGATGGCCAGGTGGCCGACCAGCCCGGCCACTTTGTAGTCGTTGAAGACTTGGGTCACCAGGCCCATGTCCTTGATCACCATCAGGGTGGAGCCGTCGCTCACCGCCATGCCCGCCGACTCCTGGCCCCGGTGCTGGAGGGCATAGAGACCGTCGAAAACGATGGGGGCAACGGTGCGCCCGGGAGCGAAGATCCCGAACACCCCGCACTCTTCACCCGGGCTCGAGTGTTGGACCGGCCCGCTCACCGGTCCATTCTCGCATGCCTCAGCTGGCCATCGGCGGGATGGGGGACCAGCCGGCATTAACGTGGGGACAATGGTCGACCTGCACGCCCACTCGACCGTCTCCGACGGCAGCGACACGCCCGAAGAGCTGGTAGACCTGGCCGTCCAGGCCGGCCTTTCGGCTCTCGCGCTTACCGATCACGACCGCCAGGACGGGGTCCTGCCCGCCCGCCAGAGGGCGGCGGCGGCCGGCATAGAGCTCGTCCCCGGCGCCGAGATCTCGTGCCAGCACTCCGGGACCATGCACATGTTGGTGTATTTCCTGGAGCCCGGCGACGGCCCCCTCCAGGACGAGCTCGTCCGCCTGCAGGCGGCCCGGGACACCCGGAACGAACGCCTGGTGGAGCGCCTGGCCGAGCTGGGGCTGCCGGTGAGCCGGGAAGAGCTCGACGCCGAAGCCGGGGGCGCCGGCGCCGGACGCCCCCATGTCGCCGCCATCCTGGTCCGCAAGGGCCTGGCCAGCTCGGTCCAAGACGCCTTCGACCGCTACCTGGCCAAAGGACGGCCGGCGTACATGGAAAAAGAGCGCCTGGAGCCGATAGTCGCCATCGAGCTGTCCCTCGAGTCCGGGGCGCTGCCCGTCCTGGCCCACCCGCTGTCCCTCGGGCTGTCGCCGGGCGAGCTCGACAGCACGGTCCGTGAGCTGGCCGGCGCCGGCCTGGCCGGGGTCGAGGCTATCTACGGGCGCTACAGCCGGGAGGAGCGGGCCGACCTGGCGGTGATGGCAGCCCATGCCGGGTTGGCCATCACGGGCGGCTCCGACCACCACGGGTCCTACAAACCGGACCTCAGGGTCGGGGTGGGGCGGGGCGACCTCCACGTGCCCGACGGGGCCTTGGCCGCTCTGCGCGACAGGCTCCTGGACTGACCGACCGGGGGTGGCGGAGACGCCTGCGGGAGCCGCTCAGCTGGCTCGGCTATCCCGTACTGCAGGCAGGCAAGACGGCCCTGGCCGCCGGGTTGTCGTGGTTCTTCGCCGCCGACCTGCTCGGCAACAGCATCCCCGTCTTCGCTCCGCTGGCCGCGCTGCTAACGGTACAGGTGACGGTGTGGGAATCGGTGTCGCGGGGCCTGCAGCGGGTCCTTGGCGTCGTGGTCGGCGTCCTGGTTGCCTTCGGGTTCGCCCGCCTAGCCGGGATCCATGCCTGGACCATCGCCCTGGTCATCTTTGTGTCCATACTGGCCGGCCAGGCCCTGCGCCTCGGCCCGCAGGGTTCGGTCCAGGTCCCCGTCAGCGCCCTGCTCGTCCTGGTACTGGGCGCCACCACCAGCGGGTACGCGCTGGACCGGGTCGTGGACACCGCCATCGGGGCGGGGGTCGGGATACTGGTCAACCTGGTCATAGTGCCACCCACCCGCCTCGACGACGCGCAGGCAAAGGTGCGGGCCTTCGGCGCTGCACTGGCCGAGCTGTTGCGACAGGTGGCGGGTGACCTGGCGACGCCGGAGCGCGACCTGGCCGCCCATCTTGGCCCCGCCCGCGCGCTGAGCGCGGATGGAGCGGCTGCCGACCAAGCCGTCAACGGCGCCGCCACCGCGCTGCGCTGGCGCCCCGCCGGGCGGCGGGACCGCCCGGAGGCGGAGAGATTACTGGCCGCGGCCAAAGCTCTGAACCTCGTCGAGCGCCCGGCCCGAGGCATCGCCCGGGCACTGGCTGACGCCCCCGAAGGCTGGCGCCCGCCTCCGAGCCTGGCCGAGCCTCTTCGCCAACTGCTGGTGGGAGTGGCCGACGAGGTCGACGCCTGGACGGCTCGGAAGACCCTCCCCGAGGGCACGGCCGAGCTCTACCACCGTGCCCTCCTGGCCGCCCGGGCCCCCGAGGTGCAGGCAGAAACGGCGGCCATAGCTTCGGCCATCGCCCTTGATGCTCAGCGCATAAGTGGTGAGCTACGCGGAGACCCCGACGTCCCGCCGCCGGGCCCCTTCGATTGGCGGTCCCTGTTCGCCTGACGGAGGCGCCAGCCCCTCAAGCGGGCAAAAAGGCCCGCTCGCCTAGCGGACCGAGAACAAGGCGGGAAGGGCACCTCGCCAGGCCGAGAGCGCTTGGCCGAGGCCGAGCTTCGAGCAGCCCGTCGATGACGAGGGCATCGCCGCCTCCCACGCCGAGTTCGGCGGCTGGGGCACCGGCGTCCGCACACCTTTCCCGCACCGTCGTCAAGCAGGCCGGTGGCACGCTCACCAGCACCCTGGACGGGCCTTCGCCGAAAAGCTCAGCGTGACCGGATATGCCCGCCACTCGGCACCCGGTCCCGCTTTTCACCATCATTTCTGCCAGGGCTAGACCGAGCCCGCCGTCGGACAAGTCGTGGACACCGTCGACGAGGCGGTCGGCCACCAGCCCCGCCACCAGCCCCAACAGCCGGGCGTGAAATCGGAGGTCGAGCGCAGGCAAGGTCCCACCCCGGTGGTGACGACGCTCAGCCGCCCAGCGGCTGCCGGCGAGCGAGACGGCGCCCGCCCCGTTCGGGCCGAGGAGGACCACCCGGCTGCCCGGTGCCAGGGCCGGCGTCGGTATGCCAGGCCGCAGGTGGTCGATCAGCCCGAGCATCCCGACGACGGGGGTCGGGTCGATATCGGTACCGTTGCTCTCGTTGTAAAGGCTTACGTTCCCGCCCACCACCGGGATACCAAGAGCGGTGCACGCCTCGGCTATCCCGTCGATGGCCTCGGAAAGCTGCCACATCACTTCGGGGTGCTCCGGGTTGCCAAAATTGAGGCAGTTCACCAGGGCCACCGGGCGTGCCCCGGCACAGGCGACGTTGAGGGCCGACTCGGCCACCACCAACCGGGTACCCGCCCGGGGGTCGAGGGCGCACCAACGTGGGTTCCCGTCCGTGGACAGCGCCATACCCCGGGGTTCGGCGCCGGCCGGCGGCCGCACGCCCGGCGCCGAGAGGCGCAGTACGGCGGCGTCGGCGCCCGGCGCCACCACGGTGTTGAGGAAGAGTTGGTGGTCGTACTGGCGGAAGGCCCAGGCGGGGTCGGCCATCAAGCTGACGAGGTCGTCTTCCAGGTCGGATGACGAGGCCGGAGGGGGCAGACGGGCGGGGTCGTCGGCCGCTCGTACGTCGAGCCACGCCGGCCGGCGCATCGGCCGGTCATAGCTGGGGGCACCGTCGTGCAAGCTGGCGGCGGGCACGTCGGCCAGGACCTCCCCGCCCCAACCCTTCAGTATGCGCAGTCGGCCGGTAGCCGTGACCTTCCCGACCACCGTGGCCCGCACCTCCCAGCGCCGGCACACCCCGGTCACGGCGTCCAGGTCGTCGGGGGCCACGATGGCCAGCATCCGCTCCTGGCTCTCGCTCGTCATGACCTCGAAAGGCTCCAGCCCGGGCTCGCGCAAGGGCACGGCATCGACGTCGACGTCCATGCCCACGCCCCCCCGGGAGGCGGTCTCACTGGTGGCGCAGGTGAGCCCGGCTCCCCCCAGATCCTGGATACCAAGGACGAGGTGCTTGTCCAGAAGCTCCAGCGTCGCCTCGATAAGCCGCTTCTCCTCATAGGGGTCACCTACCTGCACGTTGGGCCGTTTGGCCGCCTCGGCCTCGACGTCGTCGCTGAAGGCAGCCGATGCCAGCACGCTGACGCCGCCGATGCCGTCCCGGCCCGTCGTCGAGCCGAGCAGGACGGCCAGGTTGCCTTCGCCCCCGGCGCGGCCAAAAACCAGCCGGTCCTTGGGCAATAGGCCGCAACACAACACGTTTACGAGCGGGTTGCCGGCGTAACAAGCGGCGAACTCCAGCTCTCCGCCCACGGTGGGGACGCCGACGGCGTTGCCGTAGCCCGAAATGCCGCTAACCACCCCGGTGGCGACCCACCGGTTGCGGGCATCGGCCGGCGGCCCGAAACGCAGCGGGTCCATGAGGGCAACGGGCCGGGCGCCCATGGTGAAAATGTCACGTATTATGCCCCCGACGCCTGTGGCCGCCCCCTGGTAAGGCTCGATGGCGGACGGGTGGTTGTGGCTCTCGATACGGATGGCCACGGCCACGCCGCCCCCGGCATCGATGACGCCGGCATTTTCTCCCGGCCCCACCAGGACCTCAGCACCTTCGGTGGGCAGGCGCCGCAGGTGTCGCCGGGAGGACTTGTAGGAGCAGTGCTCGCTCCACATGACGGCGTACATGGCCAGTTCGAGGTGATTGGCCGGGCGTCCCAGCAGCCTGTCTATGGAAGCAGCTTCCTCGTCGGTCAATCCGAGGCTGCGGTGCAGGTTGGCGTCCATATCGTCAACCGTAGACGGCCATGTCGGCCGGCGGCGCGAGAGGGCGGGCAGGGGACCGGCCGGCCTATGCCGGTGCCGCGGCCAGGTCGGCCGGCAACCCGGAAGAGGCGAGCAACGCGGCCAGGAGCACGGAACCGTCGGTCGAACCGAGCAGCTCGCTGGTCGCCCTCTCCGGGTGGGGCATGAGCCCGACCACGTTGCCGTTTTCGTTGCATACTCCCGCTATATCGTGTGCCGAGCCATTGGGGTTGGTGATGTAGCGCAGGACCACCCGCCCTTCTGCCTCCAGGGCATCGAGCACCGCGGGCGCGGCCGTGTAGTTGCCCTCGAAGTGGTTGACAGGGAGCCGCAGGCGGCGGCCCACCTTCACACCGGCGGTAAGGGCCGAGCGGTCACTGGTCACCTCCAGCTCCGTGGGCTGGCAAACAAAGGTGAGGCCCTGGTTTTTTTGCAGAGCGCCCGGCAGGAGGTGGGCCTCGGTCAGGACCTGGAAGCCGTTGCAGATCCCCAGCACCGGGCCGCCGGCGGCGGCAAACTCGGCCACCGCCCCCATGACCGGGGAAAACCGGGCTATGGCGCCGGGACGCAGGTAGTCGCCGTGGGCGAAACCACCGGGCAGCACCACCACGTCGTAGTTCGTCAGTGTGGTGGCGCCGTGCCAGACGAGGTCGGCGAGGGCACCCAGGCTCTCGAAGGCCTCGACCACGTCGTGCTCGCAGTTGGTACCGGGGAAGACGACCACGCCCGCTCGCTGTGCCATCAGGTCACGATACCTCGGGCCGGGGCCGGGGCCGGGGCCCGGGCTCTCGGCTCAGGGTGCCGGGGCCGTGATAGAGACCGTGGTGTCCTCGATAACGGGGTTGGCCAGAAGGCGCGAGCACAGCTCTTCGACCACCCGGCGGGCTTCGCCCTCTCCGGGCGCCTCCACCTGCAAGCGGAACGCCTTGCCGGCTCGCACCGCGCTTACCCCGACGAAACCGAGGGCCGGCAGCGCCTTTTCGATGGTGGCTCCCTGAGGGTCGGAAATCCCCGGTCGCAGCTGTACTTCGACCAAGGCCTCGAAAATGGCCATCAGCCGCCCTCGCCGTGCTCGGGGTACGGACGCCCACCGGGCCCCGGAGCGGCCTCGCCGCCCGGCCAATCGGCGAAGCTCAGCCCGGTCAGCAATTCGTACGCCGCTATGTAGCGGCTACGGGTAGCCTCCACGACCGCGGGCGGCAGGGCTGGGGGCGGCGGCCGCTTGTCCCAGCCGCTCTCCTCGAGCCAGTCCCGGAGCGGCTGCTTGTCGAACGACGGCGGAGCGCCGCCCGGTCGCCATTGTGCCATCGGCCAGAAACGCGACGAGTCCGGGGTCAGCAACTCGTCACACAGAGCCAGCTCGCCGTCGATCAATCCGAGCTCGAACTTGGTGTCGGCGATAATGATGCCTTTTTCCGCCGCCCGAGCCGCCCCGGTGCGATAAGCCTCGGTACAGATGTCCCGTGCCGCGGACGCCAACTGGACGCCCACCAGGGCGGACGCCTGTTCGAAAGAGATGTTTTCGTCGTGGCCCACCGTGGCCTTCGTCGACGGGGTGAAGACGGGGCCCGGCAGCGGTTGGGACTGGAGCATCCCCTCCGGCAAAACGGTCCCGTGCATCGTGCCCGACCGCTTGTACTCGGCCCAGGCCGAACCCGAGAGGTAACCGCGCACTATGCATTCCAGGGGCAGCATCTGCGCCCGCCGTACCAGCATGGTGCGGCCCTCGGCGTAGGCCGGGGCGACGCCGAGGGCCTCGATGTCCACGCCCGCGGGCACCCCGACTCCGAGCAGGTGCGATGGTGCCACCTTGGACAGCTCGCCGGCCCAGAAGGCCGTAAGCGCGGTCAGGGCTCGTCCCTTGCCCGGGACGGGCTGGTCCATGATCACGTCAAAGGCGGAGATGCGGTCGGAGGTGACAAGCAGGAGCCTGTCCTCGTCGACCTCGTAGACGTCGCGGACCTTGCCCGAGTAGATGTGTTTCATCGCCGCCCTCCTCCAGGCCACACGGTAGTGGCACCGCTCGGCGCTCCACCACCGGACGCCGGGGCCGTCGGGGCGCCCGCCCTAAACTCCCGCCATGCCCCCTAACTACCGCCAGCACGATGGCCTACCCCTGGCCCGTTCGGAGCGCCGGGCGGGGTGGGCGGTCGCCGGGGCCGTGGTCGTGATCGGTGCCGGGCTGGGCATCTGGCAGGTTGCCGGCGGCGGCGGGGCGGCGCCGAAGGGCCCCTGCGTCACCATCAACATCGCCAGTTCCACGGGTGGCGCCATCGTCAGTCACTGCGGGACCGCCGCCCGCACGTGGTGCGCGGCCGAAGCCAAGGTGACGGGGGAGGTGGCCGGCCTGGCTCGGGCCGCCTGCCGGAAGAAAGGTTTGCTGGCCGAGCCCTGAGGTCGTCGGACGTGGTTGGTCAGCGGGAGGCGAAGGCAGCCCGGTAGGTACCCAGGCGCTCGGCCACCGCGGGGTCGTGGACGGCCAGGATCTCGGCCGCCAGCAAGGCGGCATTGGCGGCCCCGTCGATGGCCACAGTAGCGACGGGGAAGCCCCGCGGCATCTGAACGGTGGCGTACAGGGCGTCCACGCCCGACAGAGCCGAACCGGACAACGGCACCCCGATCACGGGCAACGTGGTCCGCGCCGCCACCGCCCCGGCCAGGTGGGCCGCCATACCGGCGCCGCAAATGATGACGCCATAGCCCATTTCCCGGGCCCGGGCGGCAAAGCCGGCCACGACCTCGGGCGTGCGGTGGGCCGACATGACCTCCTCGACGGCCTCGACGCCAAGTTGGGCCAACATTTCCGTCGCCGGCGCCATCTTGGCCTTGTCACTGGCTGAACCCATCAGCACCGCGACCTTCATGAGCTGCTCCCGGGGAGATCGGCAATGTCCGAACGGCTGACCATTCCCGGCCACCGAACCATAGCGGCGGCCTGGTACGCAAGCCGGCGCCCCACGGCCAGGTCCCCTCCGGTGCCGACGACGTTGAGCACGCGGCCGCCCGCCGTCACCAGGGCGCGGTCGGGGCCCTCCGCCACCCCGGCGGCATAGACATGGGCCCCGGGCACCCCGCGGGCCTCGTCGAGCCCCTCGATGGCCGCTCCCACCTCAGGTTTGTCCGGGTACCCCGGGGCAGCCAATACGACACATACGGCGGCCCGAGCCGAGAACCTGGCCGCGTGGTCGTCGGTGAGCGCGCCCGACGCCGCCGCCGCCAGCGTGGCGGTGACGTCACCGTCCCAGCGGGGCAACAGCACCTGGGTCTCCGGATCCCCAAAGCGGACGTTGAACTCCAGGATCTTGAGGCCGTCCTCGGTAAGCATGACCCCGGCGTACAGGGCGCCGCGGTAATTTATGCCCCGTTTGGACAAAGCGTGCAGCGTCGGCAGGATGGCCCGCTCCATTACCTGGCCGACGACCTCGTCGGAGGCGAAAGGAACCGGCGAATAGGCGCCCATCCCGCCGGTATTTGGCCCGGTGCCACCGTTGCCGACGCGTTTGTAGTCCTGGGCACAGTCGAGCGGGTACGCCCGCCGGCCGTCGCACACGGCGATGACCGAGATCTCCTGGCCGGAAAGGGCATCTTCGATTACGATCCGCCGACCGGCATCGCCGAAGGCACGGCCGGAGAGCTTGGCCTCGACGTCGGCCGCCGCTTCGTCCCGTGAACCGGTGACCAGGACTCCCTTGCCGGCCGCCAGGCCGTCGGTCTTTATGGCCCAGGGCCCCGGCACGGCCCGCAGGTAGCGCAGGGCCGGCTCCAGCTCGTCGAAGATCCGGTACTCCGCCATGGGCACCCTCGCCGCCGCCAGGACCTCCTTCATCCAGACCTTGGACCCCTCCAGGCGGGCGCCGTCGGCGCCGGGCCGAAGACCAGGCCGTCCCGACCCCGGAGGCGGTCGGCCAGCCCGTCGACCAGGGGCTGCTCGGGCCGATGACCCACAGGTCGGCGTCTATGCGATCGGGGGCCACGTCGGTGCGCTCCAGGCCCTCCATGCCCGGGTTGCCCGGGGCCACTACGACATCGGCCGTCTTCGACAAGGCCACCGCCAGGGCATGCTCACGGCCACCGCTACCTACCACGCATACCCTCATCGTCCGCCAGCCCTCGTCGTCCCGCCAGCCCTCATCGTCCGCCAGCCCTCATCGTCCGCCAGCCCTCATTGACCCGTTCCCCCATGCTCAGGCGAAACGTATGATCTGCTCGCGTCCGGGGCCGACGCCGACATAAGCGATGGGCACGCCGGATTGGGCCGACAGGAACTTCGAGATAAGCGCGTGCCTTCCGGGGGAGGGCCTCCGGGCTGCCGACGCTCGACGTGTCGGTGCGCCAGCCGGGGAGCTCCTCGTAGACGGGCCGCACTTCGTGTAGCACCGACTGGTGCCAGGGCAAGTGCTCGTACCGGGTGCCGGCGGCCTCGTAGGCCACGCACACCCTCAGCGTCTCGAACGAATCCAGGACGTCCAGTTTCGTTATGGCCAGTTCGTCCAGGGAATTGAGCCGCACGGCGTGGCGCATCATCACGGCGTCGAACCATCCCGGCCGGCGCCTGCGACCGGTGTTGGTACCAAACTCCTTGCCCCGTTGGACAAGGGTGTCGGCGACCTCGCCCGAGACTTCGGTCGGGAACGGGCCGGCACCCACCCGGGTAACGTAGGCCTTGGCGATCCCCACCACCCGGCTGATGTAGCGGGGCCCGATGCCGGCCCCGGTGCACGCTCCCCCGGCGACCGGGTTGGAGGACGTGACAAAGGGGTAAGTGCCGTGGTCGACGTCGAGGAAGGTCGCCTGGGCGCCTTCCAGGAGCACACCGCCGCCGGCGGCCAGGGTGTCGTGCACGAGGCCGACGGCGTCGCCGATATGGGGAGCGAGCCGGGGAGCGTACTCCTCCAGGTAACGCTTGGCCATCTCGTCGGACGAAAGGGCCAGCCGGTTGTAGATTTTGGCCAGGACGAGGTTTTTCTCCTTCAGGACGACGTCCAGCTTCTGGCGGAATATCTTGGGGTCGAGCAGGTCCTGTGCCCGCAGGCCGATGCGGGCGGCCTTGTCGGCGTAGGCCGGTCCGATGCCGCGCTTGGTCGTCCCCAGCCGGTTCTTGCCCAGGTACCGCTCGGTGAGAGCATCTATCTCCTGGTGATAGGGCATTACGAGGTGGGCGCTGCCGGATATGACCAGCCGCGAGCAGTCGACCCCCCGAGCTTCGAGGGCGTCGATCTCGTCCAGGAGCACCTTGGGCTCCACCACGACCCCGTTGCCTATCACCGGCGTTACGTTGGGGTACAGGACCCCGCTCGGGAGCAGTTGGAGAGCGAAGCTTTCACCGTCGACCACGATCCGGTGGCCGGCGTTGTGACCGCCCTGGTAGCGGACGACCACCTGCATGTCCTTGGCCAGCAGGTCTGTCAGCTTGCCTTTTCCCTCGTCACCCCACTGGGTACCGAGCAGTACGGTGGCGGGCACGCCGCCACCGTAGCTCAGGCGCCGGGGCTCACGCTTCGACCTCCGAGGCCTTCAGGCGGCCGCCCCAGCGCTCCTCCACATTGGCCAGGCGCCAGGTGAGCATGGCCCCGGCCCATGTGACCAGGAGTACAAGCCCGGCCCACCGGCCGAGCCGGCCCCAGCTAGCCACAGGACCAAAAGGCCCGGGGGGCGGTATCAGTTCAAGACCAGGCCTGCGGCCGGGGCGGCGCCGGCCTCGGGCGCATGTGCGGCGACATCGACGCCGGCGCCGGCGTCGATGGTGACCGTGTCCCCGTCGGCGTACCTGCCCTCCAGTAGGGCCAGGGCCAACGGGTCCCCGATGGCCCGCTGTATGAGCCGCTTCAAGGGCCGCGCCCCGTACACGGGGTCGTAGCCGGTGTGCGCCAGCCATGACTTGGCAGCATCGGTCACCACCAGGGTCAGTCGCCGTGCCGCCAGCCGCTTGTCCAGGGCGCGCAGCTGGATATCCACGATCGTGGAGATGTCGGCCTCGGTCAACGGCCGGAACTCGACGATCTCGTCTACCCGGTTCAAGAACTCGGGCTTGAAGGCATCCCGCAGGTCCCCCTGGTAATTGGACGTCATGATCAGCACCGTATTGGTGAAATTCACCGTCCGGCCCTGCCCGTCGGTCAGGCGGCCATCGTCGAGGACCTGCAGGAGGACATTGAACACGTCCGGATGGGCCTTTTCGATCTCGTCCAGGAGCACCACCGAGTACGGGCGGCGACGAACGGCCTCGGTCAGCTGGCCACCCTGCTCGTAACCCACATAACCCGGCGGCGCCCCCACCAGGCGGGCCACCGCGTGCTTCTCCATGTACTCGGACATGTCGATGCGCACCATGGCCCTCTCGTCGTCGAACAAGAAGTCCGCCAATGACCTCGCCAACTCGGTCTTACCCACGCCCGTCGGCCCCAGGAACAGGAAGCTGCCCACGGGCCGGTCCGGGTCCGACAGCCCGCTGCGCGACCGGCGGATGGCGTTGGCCACCGCTTTGACGGCCTCGTCCTGGCCGACCACGCGCTCGTGCAGGACGTCCTCCATCCTGACCAACTTGGCCACTTCTCCTTCGAGCAGGCGGGTGACGGGTACGCCCGTCCACTTGGCAACCACCTCGGCCACGTCTTCTTCGTCCACCTCCTGCTTGAGCATCTTCTGGCCGGCCTGGAGCTCCTCGAGGTGCTTGGTGGCTTCGTCGACCATGCGGGACACCTCAGGGATACGTCCGTACCGGATTTCCGAGGCCTGGGCCAGTTCGCCGTTACGCTCGTAACGATCTGCTTCGCCCCGCAACGCCTCCAGCTGTTCCTTCAACCCGTTTATGGCAGTGATGGCGTCCTTTTCGGCCTGCCAGTGGCCCTTCATACCGTCGGCCGCTTCGCGCAGGTTGGCCAGTTCCTCGTCGAGCCGCGCTAGTCGCTCGCGCGAGGCGTCGTCGGTCTCCTTGGCCAGGGCGACGCGCTCGATCTCGAGCTGGCGGATGCGCCGGTCCACCACGTCGATCTCGGTGGGCATGGAGTCGATCTCGATGCGCAAGCGGCTGGCGGCCTCGTCCACCAGATCGATGGCCTTGTCGGGCAGGAACCGGCCCGTTATGTAGCGGTCGGACAGGACGGCCGCGGCCACCAGCGCCGAGTCCATGATCCGCACACCGTGATGGACCTCGTAGCGCTCCTTGAGGCCGCGCAATATGGCGATGGTGTCCTCGACGGATGGCTGGCCGACGTACACGGGCTGAAAACGCCGCTCCAGGGCGGCATCCTTCTCTATGTACTTGCGGTACTCGTCCAGGGTCGTCGCCCCGATCATGCGCAGCTCGCCCCGGGCCAGCATGGGCTTTATCATGTTGCCGGCGTCCATGGCGCCTTCGGCCGCCCCGGCCCCGACGATGGTGTGCAGCTCGTCTATGAAGGTGATGACCTCACCGCCCGAGTCGGATATCTCCTTCAACACCGCTTTCAACCGTTCCTCGAACTCGCCCCGGTACTTGGCGCCCGCCACCATGGCCCCGAGGTCCAGGGCGACCAGGCGCTTGCCGCGCAAGCTCTCGGGCACGTCGCCCTCGACGATGCGCCGGGCTAGGCCCTCGACGATGGCGGTCTTGCCCACGCCGGGCTCGCCGATGAGCACCGGGTTGTTTTTGGTCCGACGCGAAAGTACCTGGACTACTCGCCGGATTTCCTCGTCCCGGCCGACCACGGGGTCGAGCTTCCCCCGCCGGGCCTCAGCGGTCAGGTCGCGACCGTACTTCTCCAGTGCCTGATAGGTGCCCTCGGGGTTCTGGCTCGTGACCCGGTGGCTGCCCCGCACCTCGCGCATGGCCGCCAACAGCTCGTCGTGGGAGGCACCGGTGCGGGGCGCCAGGGCCAGCAGTATGTGCTCCACCGATAGGTACTCGTCGCCCAGAGCTTCCCGCTCACGCTCGGCCTGCTCGAGCATGTCCCGGGATTCCCGCGACAGCTCGGGCCGGCTCCCCCATAGCTGTGGGGCAACTTCGAAAGCGCCTCTTCGGTCCGGTGGCGCAGGGGAAGGTCGGCCGCGCCCACCCGGGCCAGCACGGGCAGCACCGCCGTCCCCTCCTGAGCGAGGAGCGCGACAAGGAAATGGTCCGGCGTGACCTCGGGGTTGTTACGCCCTCGTGCGTCCGCCACCGCGGAGCTGAAGGCTTCCTGGGTTTTTTGGGTCCAGCGGTTTGCATCGAGCGCCAATGCACTCGCCTCCTATCTCTAAACTTCCCAACTAACAAGCGGCACGGGGGCCGGACAAGACCGTCAGTGCGACGGGAACCAGCGCACCGGGCTCATGTCCAACGGCACCAGGTCGCGGCGGTACTGACGGTGCACCTGGTCGACCGCCGACCGGGCCTCGGCCCGGGCTTCGATAACCTCCTGGCGCAGTCGCGCCACCTCGGCCTCGAGCTCGATCACGCGCCGGACGCCCTCCAGGTTGAGCCCGGCCGCCGTCAGTTCTTGTATACGCCGCAGCAACTCGATGTCGAGGTCGCTGTAGCGCCGGCTACCGCCCAGCGTCCGGGCCGGGCCGAGCAGCCCTCTGCGCTCGTAGATGCGCAAGGTCTGGGGATGGACACCGGCCAGCTCCGCCGCCACCGATATCACGTAGACGGCCATCGAACCGTCCTTGAGCGTGGCTTCGCGTTTCATTCCCTCTCAGCTCCCAGTCTTTCCCTAAGCTTTTGGCCCTCGCTGGCCGAGGCCTTGGCCAAAGCCTCGACTGCCCTCTTTTCGTCGGCGGTCAACTTGGCCGGGACCTCCACCTCGAAGCTGACCAGGAGGTCGCCCGCCTTGCCGGCCCCGGGAACACCCTGGCCGGCGACTCGGAACACCTTCCCCGAACGCGTCCCCGGTGGCACCTTGAGGGTGACCGGCTTCCCATTGAGCGTGGGTACCGAGACGCTGGTGCCCAGAGTGGCCTCGGCGAAGGTGACCGGGACCTTTATCGTCAGGTCCTTGCCTTTCTGGCTGAAGACCGGATGAGGGGCGATCCGGACGACCACATAAAGGTCGCCGGGCGGCCCTCCGAAGCGACCCGCCCCACCCCGGTTGGGGACCCGTATCTTCTGACCGTTCTCGACCCCGGGGGGGATGCGCACCTTTACCTGCCGGGCACGTTTTTCGGTGCCGTGCCCGGCACAGGCCGGGCACGGGACCTCGATCCTCATTCCCGTCCCGCCGCAGGCCACGCACGGGTGACTGAAGGAGAACATGCCCTGGTTCTCGTTCACCACCCCGCGGCCGCCGCACACCTGGCAGACCGCGGGCGCGCTGCCCGGGGCCGCGCCCGAGCCGCCGCACGTGGAGCATGGGACCTCCGAGGTCACATTGACGGTCGTGGTAGCCCCCTTGACGGCGTCGGCGAAGCTCAGGTGCAGCTCGGCCTCGACGTCCTGGCCCCTCTGCGCTCCCACCGTGGCCGCGCCCGAGCGCTGGCGCCGCCCGCCGCGCCCGAAGATGTTGCCCAAAAGGTCACCCAGGTCGTCGACCCGGAAGTTGGAAAACCCGGGCCCGCCGCCCGAACCGGTACCGGCCGCCGCCGCGAAGGGGTTGCCGGCGAAGCCGTGCGAGCTCATGGTGCGGACTTCGTCGTACTCCTTGCGCTTGGCATGGTCGCCTATGACCTCGTAGGCAGCCGAGAATCTCCTTGAAGCGCTCCTCTGACCCCGGGTTGGCGTCGGGGTGGTACTGCTTGGCCAGCTTGCGGTAGGCGCGGGCGACGTCTTTGTCGGCCGCCTCCTTCGGCACCCCCAGGACCTTGTAGTAATCCTTTTCAAGCCATTCGCGCTGGACCGCCACCGCGTCAACCTCTGACTTTCACCATGGCCGGGCGTACGACGCGGCCCTTCCAGCGGTACCCGGCTCGCAGCACCTCGCTGACTTCGGGCCGCGTGGGCGCGCCCTCCCCCTCCACGGGCTCGTGGGCTACGGCATCGTGGACCTCGGGGTCGAAAACCTGCCCCTCCGGCACTATGCGTTCGAGGCCTTCTTTGGAGAGGATGTCGAAAAGGGCAGCCTCCACCTGTTTCACGTCCTCCCCACCCCCGTGGGCCATGGCCAGGTCGGCCGTGTCCAGGACCAGCAAGAGCTTCTTGACCAGGGAGGTGGCGGCATTGTCAGCCATCTCCCGCTGCTGGCGCTCGACCCGCTTGCGGTAGTTATCGAAATCGGCCTGCACCCGGCGCAGCGTGTCGAGGTACTCGTCGCGCTGGCGGACGACCTCGGCCATCCCGGCCGGACCGGCCGGGAGCTGGTCTTCCGGTGCCTGGTCCCAGGACGCCATGACATCGACGGGGGCGCCGTCCGGCCCCAACGGGCCGGTCAGCTCCCCCTCCTCCTCGAAGTCGTCCCTCATCAGGCCTGGCCTGCCTCGTCGACGATCTCGGCGTCCACGACTTCCTCGTCGGCGGCGCCGTTGTGGTTGGCCGCCTCCGAGTAGGCGCCGTCGGCGCCGTCGGCGCCCGCATTGGCCGAGGCCGCAGCGGCCGTTTCGTAGAGCTTCTTGCCCAGCTCCTGCACCCCTACAGCCAGCCGCTCGGTGGCCGTCTTGATGACATCGAGGTCGGTACCGCTGAGAGCCGTCTTCAGGGTTTTGAGATCCGACTCGACCGTTTCCTTCTCCGCGCCGCTCACCGAGCTGGCCTGGTCACGGAGCATCTTCTCGGTCTGGTAGACGAGCGAATCGGCGTTGTTCCGGGTTTCGGCTTCCTCCCGCCGGCGCCGGTCGTCGGCGGCATGCGCTTCGGCGTCGTGGACCATGCGGTCGATCTCGTCCTTGGCCAACGACGACTGGCCGGTGATGGTCATCGACTGTTCCTTGCCCGTGGCGCGGTCACGGGCCGAGACGTGCACGATGCCGTTGGCGTCGATGTCGAAGGTCACCTCGATCTGAGGTATGCCCCGCGGCGCCGGCGGCAGGTCGACGAGCTCGAACTTGCCCAGGGTCTTGTTGTACATGGCCATTTCCCGCTCGCCCTGGAGGACATGGACCTGGACGGACGGCTGCATGTCCTCGGCCGTGGTGAAGACCTCGCTCTTCTTGGTGGGGATGGTCGTGTTGCGCTCTATCAACTTCGTCATCACGCCGCCCTTGGTCTCGATGCCGAGCGAAAGAGGGGTCACGTCGAGCAGGAGGATGTCCTTCACCTCGCCCTTGAGGACACCGGCCTGGATGGCGGCGCCGACGGCGACGACCTCGTCCGGGTTTACCCCCTTATGGGGCTCCTTGCCGGTGAGGCTGCGTACGAGCTCCTGGATGGCCGGCATGCGGGTAGCCCCGCCGACGAGGACAATGTGGTCGATCTGCTCCTTGGAGAGCCCGGCGTCCTTCACCGCCTGGTCGAACGGCCCCCGGCACGCCTCGACGAGGTCGGCCGTCATCTCTTGGAACTTGGCCCGCGTCAGCTTCACGTCCAGGTGCTTCGGGCCTTCGCTGGTGGCCGTTATGAAGGGGAGGTTTATGTTGGTCTCCTGCACGGCGGAGAGCTCGATCTTGGCCTTTTCCGCCGCTTCCTGGAGCCGCTGCAGTGCCATGCGGTCCTTGGCCAGGTCCACGCCCTCGGTGTCCTTGAACGTCTTCACCAGCCAGTCGACCACCCGCTGGTCCCAGTCGTCGCCTCCCAGGTGGGTGTTGCCGCTAGTGGACTTGACCTGGAAGATGCCCTCGCTGATCTTCGAGGGCGGACACGTCGAACGTGCCGCCGCCGAGGTCGAACACGAGGATGGTCTGCTCGGCGCCCTCCTTGTCCAGACCGTAGGCCAGGGCCGCCGCCGTCGGCTCGTTGATGATCCGCAGGACCTCGAGACCGGCGATCTGGCCCGCTTCCTTGGTGGCGGTACGCTGGGCGTCGTCGAAGTAGGCGGGGACGGTGATAACGGCCTGGTTGACCGTGGTCCCGAGGTAGCTCTCGGCGTCCCTCTTCAACTTCTGCAGGATGCGGGCCGAGATCTCCTGAGGCGAATAGCCCTTGGCGTCGATGTTCACATGCCACGCGTTGTCACCCATGTGGCGCTTCACGGAACGGATGGTCCGGTCCGGGTTGGTGATGGCCTGGCGTTTGGCGACCTCGCCGACAAGGACCTCGCCCGACTTCGAGAAGCCGACGACGGAGGGCGTGGTGCGGGCTCCCTCGGCATTGGCGATGACGGTGGGCTCCCCGCCTTCCAGGACGGCGACTACTGAGTTGGTGGTACCGAGGTCGATACCGACAGCCTTTGCCATGAATACAGCCTCCTTGGAGCAAGCTGGGCCCGGTCAGGATCCAGCCTTGGTTGTGGTTACACGCTTACGGGGCCCCGTCTCCGGGGCTCCCTTGTCCATCATCATAGCAAACTTGAGTATGGTTGTATCAAGAAACTTGGAGCCATCATGACAGGTAAGGGGCGGCAGCCGTGAGGACGTAGGCTTGAGCACATGCCCACTCTCATACTGGCCCGCCACGGCCAGAGCCTCTGGAACCTCGAGAACCGCTTTACCGGGTGGTGGGACGTGGACCTGTCCCCCACCGGTGAGGAGGAGGCCCGCCAGGCCGGGCGCCTCCTGGCCGCCGAGGGCTTACTGCCCGACGTCGCCTTCACGTCCGTGCTTACCCGCGCCATCCGTACCCTCAACATCCTCCAGGAGGAGACGGCGAGGCTGTGGGTGCCGGTGAACAGGCATTGGCGGCTCAACGAGCGCCACTACGGGGGCCTCACCGGCCTGGACAAGGCGGAGACGCGGGAACGGTACGGTGACGAGCAGTTCCGGCTGTGGCGCCGCAGCTACGACGTGCCGCCACCCCCGTTGGAGCCGGGGTCCGCCTTCGACGTGGCGACCGACGCCCGCTACGTCCCCGGCGTCGTGCCCAGCACCGAGTGCCTGGCCGACGTCGTGGTGCGCATGCTCCCCTACTGGTACGACGCCATAGCCCCTGCCCTGCTCAGCGGCCAGGTCGTACTGGTGGCGGCCCACGGCAACAGCCTGCGGGCCCTTATCAAGCACCTCGACCAAATGAGCGGTGAGGACATCGCCAAGCTCGAGATCCCCACCGGCGTACCCATCGTCTACGAGCTGGACAAGGGCCTGCGGCCGCTTCATACCGGCGGCCGCTGGCTGGGCGACCCGGAGGCGATCGCCGCCGCCGCCGAGGCTGTTCGCCGCCAGGGCCAGCGCGCCTAGGCCCCTTGAGGCCCTAGGGCCGGGGATGCCGCGTGGACGATGGCGCCCGGCCAGTAGGTTGGAAGGCGATGAGAGCGTCACCGGGCGGGCGCCGGGTGGTCGCCGTCCTTGCTGCCTCGGCCGCCCTGGCTCTGGTAGGCGGTTGCGGCAACTCCAAGAAGCCCGCCATATCGTTGCCTACCACTAGTTCGTCGTTGCCCACGACGACCACTACGGCGCGCACAACGACCACGACCCGCAAGCCGCGCCACGTACCCGTTTGCCCCCTCACCGGCCTGGCGCCCCGCGACGGGCACGTGCCCGAGCGGGCCGCCCTGGCCGTCAAGGTCGAGAACCTGGCCCAAGCCCGGCCCCAGTGGGGCCTCGACGCCGCGGACATCGTTTTCGAGGAGCCGGTGGAGGGCGGGATAACCAGGTTCATCGCCGTCTACCAGTGCCACGTGGCGCCCCGTATCGAGCCGGTGCGCTCGGGCCGGCTGGTGGACCTCGCCATCCTGGAGCCCCTCGGCCATGTCCTGTTCGCCTACTCCGGCGCCATCCAACCCGTGGTGGACGCCATCGACTCCAGCACCTCGCTTCTGGAGGACGTGGGGGCCAACAAGGCGCCGGGCGCCTACCAGCGCGACCCCACCCGCATCGAGCCCCACAACCTGTTCACGTCCACCACCGACCTATGGAAAGCGGCAGACACGCTCGGCTACCCCAGCCGGCCTCCGGCCCCGATCTTCAAGTACGGGCCCCTCCCTGCCGGTGGCACGGCCGTGAGCGCCGTCAACGTCTACTACCCCCTGGACGTGACGACATGGACATGGAAGGCAAAGAGGGGGCGCTGGATGCGGTACTACTCGCACACGGCGAACCAGCTGGCGGCCGAGGGCTCGGTAGGAACGGGCCCGCCATCCAGGGTGACAACGTCCAAATCTCCGCGGCCAACGTGGTGGTGATGCGGGTGGTCGAGTACCCCACCCCTTACGTAGAGGACGAGACCGGCGCTCTGGAACAAGATCTCAGACTGACCGGCACGGGACCGGCGTGGGTGTTCCGCAACGGCACGGAGCTGAAGGGGACGTGGGACCGGCCCACGCTGGCCCAACCGGCAACCTTCACCGAGACGGGCGGCACCACGATCACCCTCGCCCCCGGCAACACATGGGAAGAACTCCTACCGACGGCCGACTCCATCTCCGTCGTGGCCCCTCGGCCACCCACCACGGGGTCGGTGCCCACGGGGTCGGTCCCCGGCACATCGGGGACCACCAGTACGACCCACTGACTTGACGCCGGCGCCGCCATGCCCACGGAGAGCAGGGCGGCGTTACCGACGCCATCAGGGCACGCCGGCTAGGACCGGGCCCAGTCCACGTGCAGCAGTCTCAACTTGTTGGTGAAAAAACCCCAGGCGGCGGTGATCACAACCCACACGGCCCCGAAAGTCGTGTGACCGTCCAGGAAGAACGTGATGCAGAGGCCGGCAGCCACCAAGGTGACGACGGCCATGATCCGCCAGCCCCACGGAGAAGCCACGGCCATCCCCAGCGCCGGCATCTCCACCGGGCCGCCGGCGGCCTCGGAGGTCGGTACCACTGGCAACGAACCGCTCCGGGGGACGCCACGGGCACCCGCCCCCCTGCTAAGTCCGGCAGAGGGGCGGGACGTCCCACGTTTCGTGGCACGCTTCTTACTGCGGGTCATCGAAGCCAAGTCTAGATGGCTCCCGGCCCGGTCTCGCCGGTGCGGATCCGGGTCACGTTGTCCACTGTCGTGGTCCAGATCTTCCCGTCGCCGATCTTGCCGCTACGGGCCGACTTGGAGATCGCCTCGACAACGTCGTCGGCCATTTCGGCCGTGGTGAGGATCTCGACTTTCACCTTGGGCACGTACTCGACCTTGTACTCGGCGCCCCGGTAAACCTCGGTGTGCCCACGCTGGCGGCCGAAGCCCTGCACCTCCGATATGGTCATGCCGGCTATACCCACATGGGCGAGGGCCTCGCGGACAGCGTCGAGCGCATGGGGCTTGATAACTGCGGTTACGAGGATCATCACGCACTACCTCCTGCAACGGTCGCCGCGGCTGCGGTGTGCACAGCCGCCTCAGAATAGCCGGGCAGGACACGCGTCGCGCCCCGGTCGTCGGGATAGCCCTCCTCGTCGTGGATGGCGAGGTCGCCGATCTCGAGCACCTCGTCGGGGTATTTCAGCGAATGCGAGGGCATGACCGCCTTCATCACCGTCAGGATCACGAAGGTGACCAGGCCGTCCCAGATTATGACCGTGATCGCCGCCCCCAACTGGATACCTATTTGACCGGGGTGCCCGTAAATGGCTCCTTTGAGCGATATCTCGCCGCCGCCCACACTCCGGTACACGACCACCGTCGGATCGGCGAACACTCCGAGCAGGAGGCCGCCGAATAGGCCGGCTATGCCGTGGGTGTAGACGATACCCATGGCGTCGTCGACCTTTTTCATGAAGTTCACCCGGGACAGGTAGTTCCAGGCCAGCCAGACGATGCAGGAGTCGATGGCCCCCACGCCCAAGGCACCGGCGCCGTTGACGTAACCCGCACAGGGCGTTATGGCCACCAGGCCCACGACCATGCCGTTGATGGCACCCAGGAACGTGGGTTTCTTGGCCTTGCTCAGGTACATGTCCAGGATGACCCAGGTGAGCAGGGCCGCCACTGTGGCCATGTTGGTGTTGATGACGGCGGTGGCGGCGTCGGCACTGGCAAAGTAGGGGTCGCCACCATTGAAGCCGTTCCAGCCCAGCCACACGATGCCGCCCCCTATGGCCACCAGGGGAAGGCTGTGAGGCAAGGCCTTTTCCCGGTCCCTTTTCAGCCGGGGCCCACCACCGCCGCGGCCACGAAGCCGCTGGTGCCGGCGGCCAGGTGGATGACATAGCCGCCGGAGAAGTCACCGGCGCCCTGGTGGGCCCAGAAGCCGCCGCCCCAGAGCAAGAACGCGTTGACGGCGTAGGCAAAGGTGGTCCAAAGGGGCACGAAAATGACCCAGACCTTGAACTTTATGCGGCCCAGGACGCTGCCCAGGAACAACAGGGGCGTGATGGCGGCGAAGACGAACTGGAAGTAGATGACGCTGGCCTGGGGGATGGCGAAGGCCGGCATCCCGGGGTCGACCTGCGGGATGCTCCCCTGCCTCTCCAGTGACATGGCACTCAACGTCGTGGCCGGTTTGCCCACGAAGTTATTGAAGAGCTCGGATAAGTCGCCGCCCGTCCATTTGTAGTTGGCATAGTTGCCACTATGGAACAAGGCTGAGCCGAACCCCATGTTGTATGCCCAAAGCACCCAGACGACGAGCACGGCGGCAAAACCGGCGAACGTCATGAACATGGTGTTGACGACCCACTTTTTCTGGACCAGGCCGCCGAAGAGGACCGCCAGGCCGGGGACGCTCATCAGGGCCACGAAAGTGGCCGCGGTGAGCTGCCAGGCATTGTCGCCGGTGTTCAGCCAGGGCTGGTCTGAATAACTCGCTGGCGCGGCGGCAGCCTGCAGGTGCACTAAAAGGTGGATCAAAAGCCCTCCTTGCTGGTGGATAAGAGACACCTCGCGACCGGACCGGCCGCAGGCTTCCCCAGAACGTAGAGGACGCTTGTTTCGGAGCGACTACTTTTATGTTTCGGCCGTGTTACGAGTGCCCCGGGGCCGGGGGGGCGCCCAGCGCCTCTTCCAAGGCCCGGCGCAGGTTGCCCGCCTCCTCGCCACCGGCGAGCTTGGAGCCCGCCGACCGGACGTAGAAACTGTCGACCACGGCGTTGCCGAGCGTCGCCACCCGGGCCGAGACGATATCCAGGCCCAGGGCGGCAATTGCCGCCGTTATCCGGTGCAAGGCTCCGGGGGCGTCGGGCGCCCTGACTTCGACCACGGTGGCGTTGGTGCCGGCCTCGTTGTCGACGATGACGCGGACGCCCGGAGCCGGCAGCGCCATGAGGCGGCGAGCCCGGCGGTCGGGCGGGCGACGGGCCAGCGCGTCGGCGATATTGAGGCGCTTTTCGACCACGGCCCTTATATCGGCCTCGACCCGGTCCCAGCGCGGGTCGGCGTGCTCGGGCAGGTCCAGGGTGAACACCTGGAGGGCGTGACCGGCCTCAGTGTGGGCCCGGGCCTCGAGCACGCCGATGCCGTGCAGCGCCAGCGCTCCGGCCACGTCGCTGAGAAGGCCGGGCCGATCGGCGGCGACGACCACGAGCTGGCTATGGCTGGCCACCACCTGCAAGCCACCGGCTTCCATCGCCCGCCGCTGCTCTTCCGAGGGAAAGCTCGACCCCAGGGCCACGGGCCGGCCCCCCAGCACGGCGCCCGCCTGGTGGACGAGGTCCTCGACGAGGCGGGCCTTCCACGCTGTCCATGCCGCCGGACCGGTGGCCTCCCCGTCCGAAGCAGTGAGGGCGCCCAGCAACTCAAGGGTGGCCTCGTCGCCAACCGTCGCCGCCACCGCGGTGGCGGTAGCCGGGTCTTCGAGATCGCGCCTGGTGGCCACCTCCGGTAGCAGGAGGTGGTAGCGGACCAGCCTTTCCAGCACCCGCTTGTCCTCGTCGGGTAAGCCCAGCCGCTCGGCGGTCACGGCGGAGATACCTGCGCCCGCTTCCGAATGGTCCCCGCCCGTCCCTTTCCCTATGTCGTGCAGCAGCGCTCCGAGCACGAGCAGGTCGGGCCGGTGCACGTCACGGGCATGGCCGGCGGCGTTGGCCACCGTTTCCAGCAGGTGACGGTCCACGCTCCATCGGTGGTAGGGGTTGAATTGGGGCCGGTTGCGGACGTGCGGCCACTCGGGCAGGTAACGCTCCCAGATCCCGAGCTGGTCGAGCGTCTCGATGGCGTGGATGCCCGCCGGGCCCACGGAAAGAAGCCTGACGAAGGCCCGGAGGACCTCTTCGGGCCACGGGCTGACCGGGACGGGGGCATCCTGGGCCAGGTGTGACATCGTGGCCCGGGACATGGGCAGCCCGAGCTCGGCGGACGCCGTGGCCGCCCGCAACGCCAGCGTCGGGTCCTCCTCCACCGGTGCCGTGCCCGGGACGACCACCTCGCCGTCGCGGAGCACCAGTCCCGGCCCGAGGACGCGATCAGCAGAGCCGGTCCTTCCCCGGGGGCCGGCCAACCAGGACCGGGCTCGGCGCTCGGCGTCCTCAACCAGCCAGGCCACCGTCCGGGCCGCCTCACCCACGGCCACGGCCAGTGCCTCCCGGCTGTCCAGGCCCAGGGCGGCAGCCACCCGGTCCTGGTCTTCGAGCATCAGGCGCTCGCTACGCCGCCCATTCTCACGCTGCAGCTCGACACGGACGGCGTGGAGCATGTCACCGGCGGGGCGCAGGGGGCCGGACGCCACCACCGCCCCCACGACCGGTGTCACCGCGGCCAGAAGGGCCAAGAGCTGCAGGTCGCGCAGACCACCCCGGCCCTCTTGGAGCTCGGGCTCGAGCAGGAAAGCAACGTCCCCATGAGCCTGCCGGGCCCGATCCCGGCTCTCCAGGACGGCCGGGAGCCATACCCCGGCGCGCTTGTCCCACAGGCGTCGGCCCAGAGCCACCAACTTGGCACCCAGCTCCATGTCGCCGGCCACCGGTCGGGCATCGAGCAGGCCCTGCGCCACCCGGAGATCGGACTCGGCGGCCTGGCCGACCTGGGACAGGGTACGGACGCTGTGGTCGAGCGGCATCGGGTCGTCCCAGATCGGGTACCAGAGGCGGTCCGCCACCTCGTTGACATCAGGTCGGCTGTCATGCACCAGCAACAGGTCCAGGTCGCTGCCCGGAGCCAGGTCTCCCCGGCCCAGGCTGCCCACGGCGATGAGCGCCAACCCCGGACCGGCGGCGGTCACCGCCGAAGTCTCCCGCCGGGCGCGCCGCGCGCCCGAAGGGCCCCGCTCTTCTGGTCGCGGCCCGAGGACCAGCACCCGACGGCGGCACCAGAGCCTTTTCGAATACGTCTTTAAGCCAGGCGTCGGTCAGCTCCACCGCCGCCCGGCTCCACTCCCGGCCCCGTAAAGCCGTGCCCGCCCGCAATCTTGCCCAACCGGCACTCAGCTTCGGACGCTCAGCGGCCCAGGTGCCGGGCCTGGGCCCTTCCAGGAAAGGCTTGGGCTCCTCCACAGAAGGCACGGTAGCGGCTGGCCGCCGGAGACCAGAAATGGTTGGGCGGTCTGAGCCGGCGCCGGGCGCTCAGGCCCACAGGGCGTCGGTGAGGCCGGACGCCCTGGCGATGGGACGCCTCAGCGCCGCCCGCACGGATTCCTCCGTCCCCACCAGGACGAGTTGGCGGCGAGCGCGGGTCACGGCCGTGAACAGGAGCTCCCGGGTAAGCACCCGGGAGGTGGGGGAAGGCAGCAGTACTACCACGTGGTCGAACTCCGAGCCTTGTGCCCGGTGCGCGGTCATGGCGAAGGCGGTCTGGACGGCGCCCAGGCGGGCAGGGCTGACCGTTACCACCGAGCCTCCACGCCTGAAGGCGACGACCAGGGTGCCGTCGGCCCGGGCCACAGCCACACCGGTGTCCCCGTTGAACAGGTCCAGGCTGTAGTCGTTTTCGGTGACCACGACGGGCCGGCCCAGGTACCAGCCGCCGCTCGGGTGGGCCGCCAACCACTGCTCCGTCCGGGAGTTCCAGGTGCTCACCCCGGCCGGGCCGGCGCGGTGAGCGCACAGTAGGCGCGCACGGCCGAGGATGTCGAGGGCGCGGCCGCCGTCACCGCCGACGGCGGCGTCGGCCAACGCCCGGCCGGTCCCAACGAGCACGGACCGGACCGGCGCCAGGCTCTCCTCCCCCGCGGTAGCGGCGTCGAGGGGCAGCCACTGGACGGCGGCGGGAGATCCCTGGCCATCAGCAAGAGCCTCTATAACGCCATCCCCGTCACCGGCATGGACAGCGGCGGCGAGCCGGGCCAAAGGCCCGGAGAAACGGTAGTTCGCGCCCAGCACGGTTATGGACGAAGCCATGGGAGAGGAGGTTCCGGTGCCGGTCCGGGCGGCCAGCACCGAACCTGCTGGCCCCACTACGTCTCCGAAGACGGCCCCCGCTTCGACCGACGCCAGCTGTTGATGGTCTCCCACGAGCACCAGGCGGGCGTCGTCGCGGACGGCCTCCAACAGGCGGGCCATCAAGGGCAGGGACATCATGGACGCCTCGTCGATCACGACGACGTCATGGGGAAGTTGGTTTTCGTTACCGTGCCGGAAACGGGTGCTGCTGGCCGGGTGGCGCCCGAGAAGGCGATGGACGGTGGACGCCTCCAGGGCGAGGAGCCGCTGGCGCACGGTGGCGCCCACGTCAAGCTCACTGGCCTCGTGGTGGACGGCCTCGGCCATGCGGGCCGCCGCCTTGCCCGTCGGTGCGGCCAAGGCCACCAGGGGCGGGGTGCCGCCGGCGCCATCGGCCTGCTCCTCGATAAGGGCCAAAAGGCGGGCAATCGTGGTCGTCTTGCCGGTCCCGGGGCCGCCGGCAATGACAGTGAAGAGACGGCCCAGGGCATTGGCGGCCGCTTGGCGCTGGGCCGAACCAGCCTCCCTGGGGAAGAGGCGGGCCAGCCCTTCGGCCCGGACAGTCCTGTCGACTGCCAGCAGTTGCCTTCCGGCCCGGGCCTTGAGATCGGAGGCCACGGCGCGCTCGTCGCGCCAATAACGGTCCAGGTAAAGGGCGCTCCCGATCAGGCGCAAAGGACGCTCGTCGCCGCCATCAGGCCCAACGGCCACGAGGGGGCTGTGGGCGAGGCTGGTCAGCCAAGCCGAGAGCTCAGGCCACGGCAAAGATGAAAGGTCCTGCTCGGCCTGGCCCTGGTCGGCCGCCCCGGCGACCGCTTCGGCGGTAACCGTGCCCCGCAGCGTGGACAGTTCCGCCAGCACGTGGCCGGCTCTCGGCGCCCGTACGGCCAAGGCCACGGCGAGGACGACCGAGGCGTCACCTTCCCCGCCCAAACGGGCCAGGGACCGGGCCACGTGCACGTCCGCCGGGCCCAGCACACCTGCTTGGTTGAACCTCGTCAGCAGGCCGTCCCCTTCCCGGTCTCCGACGAGGTCGGTGCCCGCCCCGGGCTCGACGGCCGGGTGGTCCAGTCCCATCACGGCCCGCCCGTACCCGCCCTGGCCGCGGCGGCCGCCCGCGGGCCGGCGAACAGGTCGGACATCCCCGTTACCAGAGGCAGCGGCGGGCGCCAGGCGAAAACACCGCAGGGCTGGTCGTGGTGGACGGCCGGCACGGGGCCGGTCATGCCCCGCAGGAAAAGGTAGAGCACACCGCCGAGATGGACGGAGGGGTCATAGTCCCGGAGCCGCCCGCGCAGGTAACGGTGGAGCACCACTAGATAGAAGGTGGCCTGAAGGACGTAATGGGATAGGCACATCTCCACCTCGAGGGCGGCGGGACGGTAGTGCCAGGCGCTGAGGTCCTCGCCTGGTGGGCCCAGCCAGTTGGTCTTGTAATCGACAACGAAATAGCGCTCCGGACGCCCCGGGCCGGCCAAGCGGAAAACCAGGTCCAGACTGCCCGTCAGGTAACCACGAAGGCTGGCGGCCAAGGACGGGCCCGGCCAGCGTGGCCGCGTACCCGGCAAGCGGGTGGCCCGGTGCCAGGTGCCGGGCGAGCAAGGTCGCCATGGCCGCCGTGCTGACCTCGCCGACGGGCTCGTCCCCCCCCACCAGAGGCAGCTCGAACCCGAGCTCGTCCAACCGGTCAGGGCGACCGATGTCGGCCAGGCAGGTGCCGCCGGTCAGCGCCCCCATCGGCGTCAGGATGGCCGCTTCGAGGCCCTGGACAAGCACGGGGGCATCGTCGACCCTTCCGGGGTAGGCGCCCATTCTGGCCCCCACCAGCGCGGTCAGCTCCGCCCTGAGGTCGGAGGCCGAGAAGTCGGCCGACTCCATGACACCGTGGACAAAGGTGCCGACATCAGCACCGGCGGGGACGCCGGCCAACAAACAGGGGACGGCTCGCAGGTCCGCCTCGGAGAGCCGGTCGGCCTCCGCCGCTTGGACCGGCGCCCGTTCACCGGGCTCGTCGGTCGTCCCGGGCTCGTCAATCGTCCCGGGCTCCTCGGGCTCGGTACTGACCAGCGCGGACGTGCCATGAGCAGGCGCAGTGATGCTCGAATAGGAGCTGCGCCGCCAGCGGAGGTCGATGTGGCGGTCGAACGGCGCGGTGGCGAGCCCCTCCGGGCCCCCGGCCGAGGGGTGTACGGCCCACAGAGGGCCGGGGCCGCCCGTGGCGGGCTCGACGCTGACCAGGCCGGGAACGGCAGCAGATATCTCCTGGAAGCGGGCGAGGACGTCGGCGTCCCTGGGCGCGCCCCGGCGGCCCTCGGGGGCGACGTCGCCGTACCTGTCCTTGGCCAAAAGCAAGCGGCCCAGGGCCGAATGTTGGCAGCCTCTCACAGCCACCCACCACACGACGGTCTGGTGCCGGGCTCGGGTGAGGGCCACATATAGATGGCGGAGATCCTCTCCCCGGCTTTCCTCCTGCCCGGCTCCGAGGTGCCCCTGATAGACGACGTCCCCCCTTTCTCCCACGTCCAATTTCCGGCGGCCTCCGTCGTCGGCGTCGTGGAACATGACGGGGGCGCCGGAGCGCTCTGACGGCGCCCCGTCCCACAGGTACGGGCAGTAGATGATGGGGAACTCGAGGCCCTTGGCTCGGTGGACGGTCAGGATGTGCACGGCGTCCGCAGCCGAGTCGAGCCGGCGGCTGCGCTGGTCGGCTTCGGTGGCTTCGGATCCGTGCTCCTCGGTACGCCGGGCGAGCCAGGTCCGCAAGGCCGCCAGGCCGAGCTGAGAACGCATGGCCTCTGCGTGCAGGAGCTCGGCCACGTGACCGAGGTCCGTGAGACGGCGCTCCCCTTCGGTCTCAGCCAGCACGCGGGCGGGCAGGCCCTCACTGGCCCCGATGTGGCCGAAGAGAGCGGCCACACCGTCGCCCCGGACCACCGCCGCCCACGAGTACAGCCGGGAGTGGACCGCTTCCCAGTCGTCTTCGTCGGCGGCCGCTATTTGTCGTGGCGTCATGCCGACGAAAGGGGTCAGGGCGGCGGCGCAGGCGCGCGACCGGGCTGCCGGCTGTTCGAGCGCTTCGAGCAGCCGCAGCCAGTCGCGAGCCGCCGGGGTGGAGAACACGCTCTGGGCACCGGCCACGACCACCGGCACCCCGGCGCGGCGCAGCGCTCCCTGGACTACGACGGCCTGACGGTTGGTCCGGACCAGCACTCCGACGTCGCTGGGCGAGATCGGACGCGTGTCCCCCACGCCGCCGTCGGCCTCCCAGGTCACCAGGTCCGCTCCCGAACTGAGCAGGGAGGCCACGTCCCCGGCCAGGTCATCGGCTATCCAGCGCAGGGCCGATTCCTTTTGCACCAGCCTCTCCGCCGTCCGCACCAGCCTGCGGTCGTCCCTGCTGACCAGGCGGGCCCGCAGCGCGGCCGAAGACGGCGCCCCGCGCACACCGGGGCGGCCGTGCGGAGGAGTAGCCCGCACGCGGCGGTAGAGGATCTCGGGGTGACCGAGGTGCAGGGGGTCGAAGAGAGCGTCGTACGCTTCGAGCAGGGCGGCGTCCGAGCGCCAGTTTTGTTCCAGCGTGAAATGACGCTGAGGCCCAGCGGCGCGGACGGCGTCGAGGTACGAGTGCACGTCGGCACCGCGGAAGGCGTAGACCGCTTGCTTAGGGTCCCCGACCAACACGAGCCTGGTGCCGGAGGGCTCGGCCACGCTCCCGGCAAAGGCCTCCTTCACGACCTGCCACTGCACCGGGTCGGTGTCCTGGAACTCGTCGACGAGGACGACCCGGTAACGCCGGCGCAGGCAGGCGCAGGCCGCCGGTCCTCGCCGGGGATGGCCGAGGGCTTCGGCCAGCCGTACCAGAAGGTCGTCATAGGTGAGGAGGTTGGCGTCCAGCAAGCGGCGCCCGACCTCGAGGCGCACGCCCTCGGCCAACCGCCGACGCCAGCCCGACGGTGTAACGTCCCGCCTGTCGGCGGCCGGTCCCAAAGGCACCCCGGGGTTGCGGACCACTTCCAGCCCGGCCCGCAGGGCGTCCCGGCGCCGCACCGGGATGGTCCCTCGTACCAGCGCGTGGCGGGCCAGCAGGTCGTCGACCACTTCTTCCACCAGGTCCTCGGGGTCCTCCAGGAGCACGGCCCCCGGGGCCACGTCGCCCCACACACCCAGGGCGTTGAGCATCATGTGACAGAAGCCGTGGGTGGTCGTGATCGTGGCGCTGTCGAAATTGGCCAGAGCGTCGGCCAGGCGCTCCCGGCGCTCGGCGGCCGGGCCGGGACCGTCGCCGCCCAGTCGCGCCAGCACGGCGTCGTCGCCGGGAAGTCCTTCCCCCACCTCCAGCATCCGACCGAGCCCGGCCTCGGCCGAAACGAGCCTGGCCCGTACCCGGTCCCTCAAAGTCCCCGTGGCCATCCGGGTGAACGTGACGACCAGGATCTGCGAGAGAGGAGCGAGCCCCTCGGCCACCGTCCGGGCCACCAGCTCGGCGATGGTGAACGTCTTGCCGGTGCCGGCGCTGGCTTCGAGGACAGTGACCCCGGCCCGGGCAGGGGGCCGCAAATGTCGAAATTGCGGGCACCGGCGGCGGTGCCCGACGCCACGCCGTCCGCGCCCATCAGGACGCCGTCAGCTGTTCGTGGTCCAGGACGGGCCCCACAGGCGCTGGGCCAGGCGACCGAGCCTGGTCTGCTCCGACGTGGCCCAGCCCGGGCCGGCTTCGTCGTCCTCGGGGACGAGGCCCAGCAAATCGTCGAACGAGGCGCCCGTGCCCAGCACGAGCTCGTGCTCGGGGTCAGCCTGCTCGCCCTCGACGTCGTCAAAAGCCGAGGCCCACCTGGCCCGGGCCTCGGGGCTGGGGTCATCGCCGCGCCTGGCCGCAGCCGCCCACGCCGCCGACGTGGCGCAGTAAATGGGCAGCGGTTCGCGCATACCTCGGCGGTAGAGGTCCACCAGTACGGCGAGCGTTCCCAGGGCGGCGGAGCGACGTGCGGGAGCGTCGCCGGCAAATGGGCTGAAGGTGCTCACACTCAGGCGCGGGCGGTCACAGGTGCTGGAGGCGGCCTGGCCGATGGTCACCGCCGCCGGCTCCATCTGGGGGTAGGCCGCACTGAGGACGACGAAGTGCGCCCACGCCCGCAAGCGGTGCTTGGGCGCCAGTTTGGAGTAGGTGCAGCGCACCACGGTGCCGTCGCGGGCGCCGGGGACGGTGCCGACCACGCCAGGACCACCGGGCAAAGCCACGTTGACCTCGGCCGCGGCCGCCCCCGCCGGCCGGGCCAGCCTGTCGAACCCCAGACTGTCGACCTTGTCCACCAAGGCTGATACCACAGAGGCCACTTCTTGGAGGGCGGCCTGGCCCAGAGGGCCGGGCGGCAGCAGGCCCCGGCCCCTTTCGGCCTCCACCGCCCGGTCCCAGGCGACCCCGGCCAGCCGTGCCGTAAGGAGACGTTCGCCCAGGGCCCAGCGCTCGAGTGGGCTCAGCTCGACGCGCAACGACACCGAGATCTCGGGTACATCGCCGGCATACAGGCCGAGCCGTTCCCGGAGGAAAGCCCGCACCGGGTGCTCCAAGAACCGGACGAGCGACGTTAGCGGGACCGGGTCGCGCCGCAGCGGTGGCAGCCTCCCGGGCAGGAAGGCGGACGGGGGACGGCGCGCCCCCATCAAAGCCTGGGCGCCCGCCAGGTGGGTGTGGTCGAAACGCCATGGCCCCGGGGAAGAGAGGGCACCAGGACGGAAATTGGTGGGGTCGAAAGGCTGCAAAGGGTGTTCGACCACGACGTCGACCCGACCGGGCCCGCCTCCGGTGGAACGTGCGGTGCGGTCGACGACTTCGAGCAGTTCGGCCACGGGCACGCAAGGAGGGCGGGGCTGGTTGAGGTGCTGGTCTCGCCCCTCGAACGTGATGACCAGGTGTTCCGTCGCCGCCAGCAGAGCGTCCAGAAGGAGCTGGCGGTCCTCTCCGGGGAGATCCCGGTCGCCGACCTCGGGCCGGGCCAGTAACAGGTCGTCTCCATCCTGGCCCGCGGGCCGGGGGAAAACCCCGTCGTCGAGCCCTAGGAGGCAAACAACCCTATGGGGGACCGACCGCATCGGCAACAGGGTGCAAATGGTCATGTCCCCGGTGCGGAAGTTGGCCCGGGTGGGGCGGCCCCGCAGCCGGTCGGCGAGCAGGGCGCGGGCTTCGGGCAGGTCCAGCAGAACTGCGCCGCGGCTCGGTCGTCCCGCCGCCGCCGGATCGTCGCCCAGGTGTTCCAGTGCCCCGCGTAACTCCTCGGTCTGCCACGCGTCCTGCGACGAGATCGCGATCATGCTGCCGGTGGCCGACAGCAGGGCGCGGGCCCAGTCCTGCGGGCTGTGCGGCCCGGCCAGCTCATCGAGGGCCGCTCGCAATCGATCGACCAACTCGGCCAACCGGCCGGCCAAATCGACCTCGCCACCGGAAAGGTCGCCATAAGGGAGGACGCCACCGAAGAGGTCGCCGTGGTCGGCCATGGCCACCCCGAGCAGCAAACGGTCGAGGCCGGCCCGCCAGGTGCCGGCCTCGAGGCTGTCAAGTTTCCAGGCGGCTCGATGGGGGCCGTCCAGTCCCCAGCGCACACCCGTGGCCGCCAACCAGGCCTCTATTTGGGACAGGGCGTTCTCGTCGAGACCGAAACGCCGGCGCACGGGCTCCCGGGACACGAAATCGATGACCTGGGCCGCCGTCACCCGGCTCCCGGCCAGCTCCAGCAGATGGGCGGCCACCGCCGAGACGGGGTTGCTCTGGCGCAGTGAACGGTCGGCCAGCCGAGCCCGCAGCTCGGGCGCGCCGGCCAGCGCGGCCGGTCCAAAAGTGGCGCTGATCAGGGGTGCGAACAGTTCGATGTCGGGGCACATGACGATAACGTCGCGAGGCTCGAGCGTCGGGTCGCCGGCCAGCAGATGGAGCACCGCCTCGCGGGCTATCTCGACCTGGCGCGCCCGACCATGGCAACAATGGGCACGCAGGCTGTCGTCGTCACCGGCCAAGAGGGGACGCCGGTCCTCTTGGCCGGGCAGAGGTGGCCCCGGGGGCGGCCGGTCCGCTCGGATGTCGGCCTGGATGAGCCCGAGCAAGCTGGACGGGGCCTCCGTCACCACTCTGAGCTCGCCGCCCGTTACGCCTTCCGACGCCAGCACCAGCTGCATCTCCCGGGCGTCGCGCCCCCAGGAACGCAACAACGGGTTAGCCGGCAACTTCGCCGTGGTGTCCTCCGCTCGAGCCAGGGCGGCCGGGGGATGGGGAGCGGCCGCCGCTACCTTGTCCCAAAGGGCACCCGACGGGTGGAGCAAGAAAAGGTGCACGTCGCGCTGGGCCGAGATGGCCTTGAGCACCCGTAGCTGGCTGGCGGGGAGGCGGGTCAGGCCGAAAACCGAGAGGCGGGGGGGAAGATCCGGCAGCTGAGCCTCGGGCCCGGTCCGACCGGCGGCCCGGGCCAACCGCTCGGCCGGGCTCGGCGAGGCCAGCCGGCACCGGAGCCGAAGCCACAGTGCCGCCTGCCAGGCCTCGTCCGCGCCCAGGCCCGAACAAGCCTCGGGGCCCGGGCTCTCCAGCCACTCCATGACCATCTGGGGCCGGAAGACGGCGTAGCGGTCGTAGAGCTCGGCGATGTGACGCACGGTGGCGAACCGCCGGGGCGAGCCCGTCGCCGTGAGGCCGCACGAAGCCCGCAAATGGTCCGCCAAAGGGCTCAGGAAACCATCGTCGATGTGCTCGTCCACCAATTGCAGCAACGGCCAGACGGCGTGATCAGGAGCCCACGGGTCGTCGGTGGGCGTCGCCGCGCCCAGCCCGCAGGCGGCCGCAGTGGCCGCCCATAACAGCGTGGCCGGGAGGGGAAAGTCGATGTTGGCGCAGACCCCGTCCGAGGCACCCTTCCGAGCACCTAGGCGGTGCGAGAGGCGCTGCGAAAGCCAACGCTCCACGCCTCGAGTCGGCACGGCGACAACCTCTCGGGCCAGCGGGTCGTCCAATGGCTCCATGAGCACGTCGCCCAGGGCGTCGACCAGGTGGTCGGCCCGGGCGGACCGGTGGAGGTACAGCACCCGGCCCAGGCTAGGGGGTGGGTGTGACGACCTCGAGGCCGTCCAGGCCGGACAAGCCGTCCAGGCTGAGGGCGTTTTTCTCCTCCCGGTAGGCGGCCAGGCCGTCGGCGCCCTTGATCTCGGCCCAGCGGGCCATATTTTCCCGGTGACCCTCGAACGTCATGAGCGGGACACCGTACCCGCACGAGGTCGAGACCCTTTCGACGTCGACCACTATGAACGACCGTCGGCCGAGCGCGGGACGGAACCGCCCTGCCAATTCCGGGTAGGCCCGTCCCCCGGGAGCACGGCGTGGCCCCGCCCGTGCAGGCGGACTATGCGGGGAGGCCCGGAAAAGGCGCAGAACATGACCACGATGCGGCCATTTTCCCGGAGGTGGGCAATGGTCTCGATGCCGCTGCCCGTCATGTCCTGGTAGGCGACCCGCATATCGGCGAGGACCTGAAAATCGCCGTCGTTGCCCTTGGGACTGCAATTGACGTGGCCACCACCGAGCGGCGCCGTGGCCACGAAGAAAACGGGTTGAGAGAGCATGAACTCCGCCAGCTTGGCGTCTATGGAGGCAAGGCGGCCCATGGCGTGCCAGGTTCCCATAGACACCGCCAGCTTGCAACCGTTTACTGGGGACGGCTACCCGGGGGGACTGAACCAGTCCTGGTCGGGCGACGCCGTTAGCAGGCGCTCCTGGCGCCGTCCCTTAGGGCCTCCCGGCACGGGTCTTTCACGAAATGTGCCACAGGAGTTCGGCGTCCCTTAAGTGTGGGGGTGGCGGGGTCGAAACTCTGGTGATGGACAGTGCGCCCCAATCCCTGGGGGACGTCGCCCGGCGGCCGCCAAGCCGGGCACGCCAGCTGTGGGCGGGTTACGCCATTCTCGGGGCCATGCTGGTGGTGTACCTGATCTGGCTGCTGGTGCGCCATGACCAGAGCTTCGACGTCCCCGTCGACGGCTGGGGGGTCGACGGTTTCGAGGTCATCGCCAGCGTGCTGTGCCTGGCCCGGGCCTTTACCGGGCCCAACCACGCCAGGGGCCGCTCGGTGGCCCTTGTCCTCGGGTCCTCGCTGCTGTCGTGGACGTTCGGTGACGTGGCCACGACGGTCGAGTCCTTTCACGGCCGGACCCCTCCGGTGCCGTCGGTCGCCGACTTGTTCTACCTCGCCTTCTACCCGCTCGCCTACGTCGCCATCGTGCTCTTCCTCAAGGCCGAAGCGCGCGGCCTGAGCCGGTCGAGCTGGCTCGACGGCCTGGTCGCCGGGCTCGGAGCGGCTTCCGTCTGTGCCACCTATGCCTTTCACGGGGCCCTGTTGACCGGCGGCGGGAGCAGGCTGACATTGGCAACGGACCTCGCCTACCCCGTCGGGGACCTCCTACTGCTGGCGCTCATCGCCGGGGGCACCAATCTTTTGCCCAAGGGCCGGAGGGGCCCGTGGGCATTGATCGCCGCCGGGATGGGCATCAACGTGCTGGGGGACACGTTCAACCTGCTTGGGCCTGATTTCGGCGTCCCCAGGCTCGGAGCCGTGCTCAACGGTGTGGCCTGGCCGGCGGCCATTCTGGTCATGTCCATGGCCGTGTGGGTGCGCCCGCCCGCCCCACCGGCCGCCAACCGGGCCCACCGGGCGGGTTTCATCCTGCCCGGACTGGCGTCGACGGCCGCCTTGCTGATCCTCTTCGTCGGGACCATGCACCACCCGGGCGCCGCCGCCATCGGGCTGGCCACGGCCACCCTTGTCGTCGTCGGAGCGCGCCTGGGACTGACCCTGCTGGAGCTGCAGGCGCTCACCGAACAGCGCCGCCGCCAGGCCATCACCGACGAGCTGACGGGGCTGGGCAACCGTCGCCATCTGTTCCAGGTAATGGACGACTTCTTCGCCGAGAAGGACGGCCCGGGTACGGCCCCGGAGCACCGGCAGATGGCCTTCTTGTTCATGGACCTCAACCATTTCAAAGAGGTCAACGACTCTTTCGGCCACCCAGCCGGCGACATGGTGCTCAAGGTCCTGGGCGCCAGGTTCCGGGCCTCGCTGCGGCCGGTGGACACCCCCGTCCGGCTCGGAGGCGATGAGTTCGCCGTGATCCTCATGGGCGCCGACGCCGGCCAGGCCGCCGAGGTGGCGCAGAGACTACTCGACTGCCTGAACGAGCCGTTCCAGATCGGCGCCCGGCGCCTGACGGTCGGCGCCAGTGTGGGCATCGCCCTGGCCCCGGGCGACGCCACCGTGAGCTCGGAGCTGTTCTGGTGCGCCGACGTGGCCATGTACCGGGCCAAGCTCGGGAGCAACCCGTTCGTGTTCTATGACCACGTCCTCGACGACGACGGCCACCAATGGGAGCTCCTGGGGGACTTGCGCAAAGCTTTGGACGAGCACCACTTGGTGCTCCACTACCAACCTCATCTGCGCCACCAACCTGTTTAGCGGGGGTTTCGCCGAGGCGCTCAGACGGGCGCGGCCCGGGGCGCCAGACGGACGGCGTCGGTGCGGCGGCGCCCGTCGGGGACCAGGAACACCAGGGGCACCATGCAGACCAGCAGCGCGGAAAGGATGAAGAAGGCCTGGGTCAAGGTTTGGACCTCATGGCCGGTATGGGCGGCGACCGAAGTGGCCAGGGCTATGCCCAGGATGGCGCCCCCTTGCCGGGCGGCCCCCCGCAGGCCCGTGATGGCGCCGACGTCATCGGGTGCCAGTTCGATGGAAGCGTTGTTGGCGGCAGGAGCCGACATGCCCGTGCCCAGCCCGCACAGGGTGGCCCCGACGGCCAGCCAGGCATAGGGCGAGAGCACCTCAGGACGCGTGGCGATCATGGCCAGGCCGCCGGAGATGAAGACGATACCCACGATGATCGGCAACCTGTAGCCGGTGCGATGGATGAGGACCGAAGCCGAGACGGCCAGGACGATCTCCCCGACGGCTCTGGCCGTGAGCAGGGTGCCCGACGCCAGAGGGGTGAGGCCGAAGCGGTCCTCGGCGAACAGCGGTACCAGCGATCCGAAACCGATGGCACACGCTCCCCATACCACGTTGATGCCGTTCGTGGCCTGAAATACCCGGCCTCTCAGAAGGTGGACCGGGATCAGGGGATCCGCCACTCGGGAGCAGCGGCGCAGGAAAGCCCAGCCGCAGACGACGGCGACCGCCAGAGGGACGGTGCAGGCGGGCGACGTCACATCGACCGTGCGGTTGCCCACGTCGGTGATCGCCAGCATCAGCCCGACGATGCCGCCGCCCAGCAGCAGCGCACCGGCCAGGTCGGGACGCCCGCCGCGACTGGAGGACGATGAGGGCAGGAAGCGCCAGGCCAGAAGGGTAAAGGTGACGCCGATCGGCACATTGACCAGGAACACCCCACGCCAGGACCACGTGGTGATGATGATGCCGCCGACGACGGGGCCGACCAGTGCCCCGAGAGGGAAGATGCTGGAGAACATGCCCAGGGCGCGGTTGCGGTTGCGGCCGAAGGCGTCCATGACCATGCCGCTGGCCGCAGGCATGAAGGCGGCGCCACCGGCAGCCTGGAGGAAGCGCAAGGCGATGAGCATGCCGACGTTGACAGCCAGGCCGCACAGCAACGAACTGGTGGTGAACAGGACGGCCGCGGCCAAGAACACCCGTTTGCGGCCGAGGTTGTCCGCCACCCGCCCGGCGATCGGCATAGCCACCACCAACCCCAGTTGATAGCCCGTCATGGTCCAGCTCGCCCAGTTGATACGGGTGTGCAACGCGTGGCGCAAAGTGGGCAATCCGGTAGCCACGATGGTGCCGTCCAGAGACGACATGAACAAGGCAATGGACACGATGGCGAAGATCAGCCAAGGGGCCCGGCCCCGGTCTTGCCCTGCTTCCGTCGCTTGCCCTGCCGCCATTCGCGCTTCGTTATCCAGCGGTCCAATTCTCCTCGGTCGCCTCAGTTTAGCACGGGGAGCCGTTTGAGCAATCGTTTTTTCACGGGTTCCGGCCCGGAGGTGGGGGTCCCGTCGAAGAGCGCAGGACGAGCCGCGGCGCCGGGTCCTGGACAATGATGTCCTGAGCAGGTCTCCCTCTCAACTGGGCGACCAGCGAGCGTACGGCCTGGGCGCCGACCTCGTAGTAGGGCATCCTCACTGTGGTCAGGGCAGGCCAGGTGTGCTCCGCCACCCACTCGTCGTGATATGCCACTACGGACATGTCGCCGGGCACCTCGACACCGAGGCGGCGCAGCGCGGTAAGGGCGCCGATGGCGCCGTTGACATTGGCCACCACAACGCCGGTGGGCGGCGGGGCAGTGCCGACCAGGCTCTCGATGGCCTCCGCCGCCATTTCCGGGGAGTACCCGAGGCGCCGCACATGGTTCTCCCGGCGGCGCAGCCCCGCCTCGTGCAGGGCCAGCGCGTAACCCTGTTCCCGTCGGCGGCCGAGATCGCTGGAGGGAACACCCCCCACCAGGGCGATCCGGGTATGTCCGAGCGATATCAGGTGCTCGGTGGCCATTTTGGCCCCGGCCACGTCGTCAAGGACCACCGAGCCCCGCCGTCCCGGGGTCCGCGACGTCACCAGGACGAAACGGGCGTCGTTGGCCACCAGGCTCTTCGAGGGCCTGGTCGCTCAGGTCGTCGGACCGTTGCAGCACGAACCCGTCCACCCGGCCTTCGCCGGCCAGGCGCCGGAGTGTCCCGCTGCCCTGGGTGATCCGGTCGGAACGCCCGATCAGAAGGGTGTAGTCCTCCTCCTCCGCCGCGTCCGTCGCGCCCGACAGAAGATCGTCGAACAGGGGGCTACTGACGCCGGGCGTGATGAGGGCAAGCGCCTTCGAACGAGCCAGGCGTAGTGCACGTCCGGCGTAGTTGGCCGTGTACTTGAGGTCCTTGGCCACCTGCAGGACGCGTTGGCGCGTCTCGTCGCGGGTGCGCAGCGTCGGGTCGCCGGTGAGCACCCGAGAGACAACGGACACGGACACGCCCGCCTGACGGGCGATCTCGCTCAGCGTGGCCACTGGCGGTAGCGTAATTCTCGTGGCGCGGCCATCCGTGTACGAGTACGCCGGCGGCGGGCCGGCATCTCTCGCCCTGGCCGCGGCTCAGGAGGCACCCGGCGCCAGCGCCGCGAACGCTTGACGGCCGGCATGGTAGGCGGCTACCACTCTGTCCAGGACGGCATCGGTCACGGGGTCCCCTTGCGTCTGGGCGGGGTGGTCCTGGCGCCACTGGGCCATGCGCAGCGCGGCGCGGTGGAAGGTGAGCCCGGGCGCGAAGGCGGGCACGAAGCGGCGGATCTTCGAGTTGTCGAACACGGCGCTGTGCGAGAGGTCGCCGACCAGGAGATCGGACCAGAACCAGTCCGGCGCCACTACCGGGAAAAACTCGGACGGGACGTGCACGAGCCTTACGTCGACGCCCAAAGCGGCCCCGAGGACCGTGTAGATCTGGTCCCAGGTGTAGACGTCGTCGCTCGTGATATGGAAGGTCTCACCGATGGCCCTGGGGTTCCCGAGCAGACCGACCAGGCCAACGGCGAAGTCGGCGGCGTGGGTGAGCGTCCACAACGACGTCCCATCGCCGTGGACGGGGATCTCGGCGCCCCGGGCTATGCGCTCCACCACGGTCCACCCTCCGGGCAGAGGCGGGCCGGCGTCGTCGTAGGTGTGCGAGGGACGCACCACGGTGACGGGGAAGCCTTCGTCGGCATGAGCACGTTGCAGCTCCTGCTCCGCTCGTAGCTTCGCCCGGGCGTAGGCCAGGAACCGGTTGTGCGTCGGGGTCGACTCCACCAGCGGCGTCTGGAGTACGGGCTTGCCGTACACCGAAGCCGAGCTGATGTGCACGTACTGCTTGGTCCGACCCTTAAGAAGCGTCACCAAGCGGCGGGCGTCGTCGGCATCATAGGAAAGGAAGTTGACGACGGCATCGAAAGACCGGTCGCCTAGTGCGGCCCTCATCGAGCCGTCGTCGGTGACATCGCCCGTCAGCCACGTCACGCCGCCAGGAAGTTCCCGTGAAGCGGTGTTGCGGCCACGGTTCAGCCCGACGACGTGCATGCCGGACTCGACCGAGAGGCGGACGCAGGACGTGCTGATGGTCCCCGTCCCGCCGATGTAGAGGACGCGCAGCGGTGCGCCGTCGCTGTAGGTCACGGTCTGGCCCCTTCCATCATCGGCCGGCATACCAGTCTTCGAAGCCATTTTCGACCACCGAAATCAAGATATCCTCGGCGCGCAATCCGTACGGCCCCAGCCTGTCGACTATCGCCCGGTAAAGCTTCTGCTTGCTGGCCACGCTGTACATGTGGACCATGGTTATGCGTATAAGCACAAGGCGTCTACGGTCCACGCCGTTGTACCCCGGGTCGAACTTGAGCTCACCCGCATCGTGCGGGCGGAATACTTGGAAAAGGTCGTCAGCGGGTACCCCGAGCGCATCGATCTGCGCATCGTGGACCGCCCGGCTCATCTCCTCATGGAGGGAGTCGAAGAGATCGCGGTCAAGGTCTACCTGGATGAGCGGCATGTTGGGCTCCTTTGGGTACACGGGCGGCCAGGGCCGCCCACAGGGGCGAAAATCGGGCCTGGCCGGTCGCGCCAACCCGGCCCCGGACCGACCCTACTTGATGGCGCCGGCGGTGAGGCCCCGTTCGAACTGGCGCTGGAGGCACAGGTAGGCCACGATCTCCGGGATGGCGGTCATGACCGCCGAAGCGAGGATCTTGGTCTGGTCGTCGTTGAACTCGCCGGTGAAAAAGGTGGGCACCAAGGTGATCGTCTGCATGCTCTGCGAGGTGAGGAACACGAGCGGCATCAGGTAGTCGTTCCAGGCGCCGATGAGCGTGAATATCACAACGGCAGCGGCGATCGGCCGCGTCAGGGGGATCACCAGGTACCGGAACACCCCCACGGCGTTGGCCCCGTCCACGCGCATCGCCTCGAACAGCCCGTCCGGGACGCCGTTGATGTAGTTGCGGGTGAGTAGCACCGCGAAAGGCACCTGGAGGGCGGCGAGGGGCAGGATCACGGCCCAGTAGGTGTTGTAGAAACCCAGCTTGATCCCGGTTATGAACAGCGGCGTCAGCAGGACCACCTCCGGAAGAGTGAGGCAGGCCAGGAGCATCCAGAAGTACAGCTCTCTAAAACGCACCCTGAGTTTTGAAAAGCCGTAGGCGGCGAGCATGGTGACCACGTAGACGAGGATGATGACCCCGACGGCGATGACGGCGCTATTGAGAAAGAACCGCCAAAAACCGGGCACGTCGAGGACGTCCCTGAAGTTGGTCCAGCCCTGCCCGGCGAGGGATCCCTGCACCATGACGATCAAGGGAAAGAGATAAGGCAGGACCAGCAGCGTGAGGGCGACCTGGAGGACGACCCGTTGCCACCGACGACGTGTTTCGAACATCAGTCGACCAACCTCCTCTTGCGCGCGCTTATCTGCAGCACGACCCCGAAGATCACGGCGATGACCAACAGGATTATCGACAACGCGGCTCCGTACCCGACGTGGTCAAGAGTAATTGTCATCTGGTAGATGTACGTCCCTAGGAACTGCGTGGCATTGTTGGGGCCCATGCTGCCGCCCGAGACCAGGTAAGGCACGTCAAAGGTCTTGAGGGCCCCGATAGCCCCGAGGGTGGCCAGAGCAACCGTGGTCCCGCTGACGCTGGGCCAGATAATGCTCCGTATGATGCGGGCGTTGCCGGCACCGTCCAGGCGAGCCGCCTCGAGCACCGACGCGTCGATCTGACTGATGGCGGCGTAATAAAGAACGAAGGTGACCCCCGTCCATTCCCAAACGGTAATGGCCATGATCACCGGCAGTGCCGTGCTCTCCTGGCCGATCCACGGTTGCGTCAGGAACCCCAGCCCTAGGTGGGAAAGCACGCTGTTGAACTGGCCCGGCGGCGAGAACATCTCGCGGAACACGGGCGCCATAATCGCCGGCGCCAGCACCACCGGCACGAAGATAATGATCTTGTAGATGACGGCCAGCCTCACCCGCGAATGGAGCAACACCGCAAACAAGAGGCCTAGGGCGGTCTGGACCGTGAACGTGACGACATAGAAGATGACCGTGTGACGGACCGCTCCCCAAAAGATCGGGTCGTGGAAGATGGCGGAGAAGTTCTGCGCGCCGATGTGCTGGGGGTTGGGGCTGATGCCGTCCCAGTTGAGCGTGGATATATACCCGGTGTCGCCGATGCAGTAGTAGATCAGCCCGACGCAGAGCACCAACGCCGGCAGGATCCACGGCAGGCCGGAGGATAGGCGGCCCCCGCGGCGCGTGCCTGGTAGGCGGTGGCGTCGGGTGCCGCCACCGCCTACCGGTTGGGAGCCTCGGGGCTGGGTACCTGGTCCAGCTAAGGAAGGCCCGGTCACAAGTGCTCCCCTTTCCCGGTCAACTCGTCCTGGCCACGAGCCCCGCTACTTGAACGTCTCCCCTGAAGCGACCGCCGCCGACTGTAGTGCCTGCGCCGCCTTCTGGGGCGTCGCCGAGCCGGTGGCGACCGATTGGGCCGCCGTCAGAATGGCGTTCTGGACGTTTGCGCTGAGCAGCGACTCACGAGGTTCGGTGACGTTGCCAACTTCCTTTATGAGGCTCTGGATGGCGGGGAGCTGGATCTTGGGATCGACGAGCTTGATCGAGTTGAAGTTAGGCGAGATGGACTTGAGGGCAGGCAAGTCGTCCAGCTGGTTGGCGACGGACTGTTGACCGGCCGTCGACGAAGTCAGCCACTCGACGAACTTCTCGGCCGCGGGGATGTTCTTCGAGTGGGTGTAAACCGACAGGCCCCAGTCGGCGTCGCCGTACATCTCGCTTTTATTGCCATTCCCGGCCAGGTCCGGGAACTGGATGGGGACGGCCACGAAGGGCTTGGGGCTGGACAGGCCGGCAGCCGACTGGCCCGAGCTCAGGCCGCTGGCCGTCACGTTCACCATGTACCAGGTACCCATCATGACCATGGCGTCCTTACCGGTGAGGAAGTCGTTGTTGGCGTCGGGGTACTGCAGGTAGCCGAGGGCGCCGGGCTGCATGATGCCGTTGCTGAACAGCTCCTTCCAGATGGCGAGCGTCTTGACGATGCCCGGGTCGTCCCATCGGGCCGTGCCCTTGGAGGCGTCCGTCCATAGGCCGGGCTTGACCGAGTTGGCGATCGATTGCAGCGTGTCCTGGTCGAAGCCCTCCTGTGAGGCGCCCTGCACGAAGCAGCCTTGGTTGTGGGACTTGAACACCTGGCAGACGTGCACCCACTGGGCCAGGGTGGTGGGGGCCGTCAGGCCGTACTTCTGGAACAGGTTTTCGTTGATCCAGATCGTGCCGGCGTAGACCGAGCCGATCGACAGGCCCGTCAGCTTCCCGTTGTAGGTCAGCCCGCTGACCCCGCTGGGCGCCACCTTGGACTTCCAGTTTGGCCCGAGGGCAGCCACGGCCATCGGCGTGGCGTCCAGAGCGAACGAGTTGAACTGCTGCACGTAGGAGCCGGGCTGCATGTCGAAGATGTCGGGCCTTGCCCCGATACCAGCGCCGGCCGCAGCGTGGCCACCCAACTGGGGATGGAGATCAACTTGAAGACGACCTTTATGTCCGGGTACACCTTGTTGAACGCGGCAATCTCGGCGTCTGCGGTAGCTACATTGGTCGGGCTCCACGCCCACCAGTTGACCGTACCCGAGGCGGCTGCGTTTGCCAATGGGGCGGCTACAGCGGTCGAACCACCCGAGCTGACGAGGGGGACGGCGGCGACGGCGGCCGATGCGACCACGGCCACTAAGGACCGCAGCCGCGGCTTCGGCCGGCGAACTGAAAGATGCATGACTTTCCTTCCTTTTTTGAGTGGACGTGTTGGGGGGTGGGAAAACGCTGGTAGAGATCCGAGGGAAGTTTGGGGGGTCCGGTGAGGGATCAGGTAAGGGCGGAAGACATCATCGAAGCCAATGCTCCGGCCCGGGGACGAGCGGGGCGAGTTCGGCCCAGAGCTCGTCCGGTACCGGGTGAGCGGCCAGATCCAGGGCCTCGTCGTAGCGCTCGGGGCGGGACATCCCTACGACGGTGGACGTGATGCGGGGCTCCTGGAGGGAGTACTGAAGGGCGGCAGCACCGAGCGGCACACCGTGGTGCTCGCACACTTCCTGCATGGCCCGGGCGGCGCTCAGCAGCGCCGGCGGCGCCGGCCGGTAGTGGTACTTCGGGAACCGGGCCGGGCCTTTGGCCAGCATGCCCCCGCCGAACGGTGCCCCGTTGAGCACGGCTACCCCCGCCGAGGCACAGTCGTCCAGCAGGGGCCCGGCCGAGCGGTCCAGGAGCGTCCACCGGTTGTGGGTGAGCACCACGTCGAAGACGCCTGTGCCCACGAAGCGCCTGAGCAGGTCGACGGGGCCGCCGGCCACGCCGAGGTGGTCGACCACACCCTCGGCCACCAGTTCCCGCATCGCCGCCACCGGCCCGTTGGGCGCCATCGCCTCGGCGAACGGGATGCGCTCGGGATCGTGCAAGTGGAGGAGCGGCAGGTGGCCAAGGCCGAGGCGCTCCATGCTCTCTTTCACTGACGCCCGTACCCGCGGCCCGTCGAACGGACCTCCCTCGGGGGCCGGGTCCGCCTTGGTGGCCAGCAGCAAGCCGGCGGGGACGCCGCCCATCTGGCGCAGCACCGCTCCGAGGCGCTGCTCGGAACGGCCGTACCCGTTGGACGTGTCGACGAAGTTCAGAGGCCCGGCAAAGGCGCGCCGGGCCGTGGCCAGGGCCCGCTCCTCCGCTACGGTGCCGCCGTAGACCGACATGTCCCCGATCTCACCGGTGCCGACGCACAGCGCCGTTACACACCGGCCGGTGCGGCCCAGGGGCCGGGGAGAAAGGACGTCCACGGTCACGCTTCAGCCCTGGGGCCGGGTGCGGACGAGCACGGGCCAGAACACCGATCCTCCACCATCCCCCCTTTTGTCCGTTACCCCAACAAACCGTACCCTCCGGCTTATCGTATGGCAAGATCCTATTGGGAACGGTGGCCCTCTTGACGCCGGCACCTCACCGCTCTAGGGTCTGGCTGGCTTATGAGCGAGAACGATCCCACCTACGTCCGCACGCGCGGCGACCAAATGCTCGACGTCCACGGCCAGCCGTTGCGCCTGCGGGGAGCCTGCATCGGCGGTTGGCTCAACATGGAAAACTTCATCACCGGCTATGCGGCCAACGAGTCGCTCATGCGGACCGCCGTGCGCCGTGTGCTCGGCCCCGAGCGCTCCGAGCTCTTCTTCGAGGGCCTGCTCAACAGCTTCTTCGGGGAACCGGACGCCGCCTTCCTGGCCGCCACCGGTCTCAACTCGGTGAGGATCCCGGTCAACTACCGGCACCTCGAAGACGACGCAAGGCCCTTCGTGATCAAGGAGGACGGGTTTCGCCATTTGGACCGGGCCATTGCCGCCTGCGCCGGGCACGGCATCGTGTCGGTGATAGACCTGCACGCCGTGCCGGGTTCTCAAAACCACCATTGGCATTCCGACAACGCCACCCACCGGGCACTGTTCTGGGAGCACCGGCACTTCCAGGACCGTGCCGTCAACCTGTGGGAGGCCATCGCCGACCACTACAAGGACAACGTGTGGGTGGGCGGCTACAACCTCCTGAACGAGCCGGCCGACGAGTCCCGGGCAGTCATCGGGCCCTTCTACCAGCGCTTGATGCAGGCGGTGCGGGCCGTCGACCCCCATCACACGCTCTTCGTCGACGGCAATACCTACGCCACCGAGTTCGACATCTTTCGAGAACCGTGGGACAACACCGTCTATACCTGCCATGATTATGTCGTCGCCGGCCTGGGGCGGGGCGGCCCCTACCCCGGCCTGACGGACGGGACCTACATCGACCGCGCCGCCGTGGAACGGAAGTTCCTGCAGCGCTCGGAGTACGCTCGTCGCACCGGTTCGCCCCTGTACGTGGGCGAGTTCGGTCCCATATACACCGGCGACGAGACCGTCGATGCCCAGCGCCGCCAGATCCTCGCCGATCAGCTTGACATCTACCGTGAGCATGGAGCCGGTTGGGCGATCTGGATGTACAAGGACCTCGGCCGCCAAGGCCTGGTCAGTGCCGCACCCGGCTCGGTCTACCGGCAGCGGTTCTCCGCCTTCGTCGCCAAAAAGGACCGGCTGGGCGCCGACCAGTGGGGCAGCACGGGGGAAGGCCCCCGGGGTGTGACCCAGCCGGTGCAAGACCTCATCGCCTCGGAGTTCCCGACCTTCGACCCCTATCCTTTCGGCCGGTTCGACTGGGTGCGCACCCTGCTCCTCAACATCGCCTTCGCCCAGCCCCTGGTGGACGAGTACGCCGAGCTTTTCCGCGGTCTTGACGACGGTGAGCTCATGGCCCTGGCGGGCTCGTTCGCGTTGGAGAACTGCGACATCCGGGAGCCGCTGCGGCTTCAGCTCTTGCAGGGATAATCCCGCAGCTCCGGGCCGTTTGCCGGGGTGAAGGCACAGGTGTAGGTTTTGTTGCTGGTACCGACAAAAGGAGGATCCGGTGGACGACCGCTTTGCACCTAAACGGGACGATCATTTCAGCTTCGGGTTGTGGACGGTGGGCTGGCAGGGGCGGGACCCCTTCGGCGACGCCACCCGGGCACCGCTCGACCCCGTGCGCAGCCTGCACCGCCTGGCGGACATCGGCGCCTGGGGCGTGACCTTCCACGATGACGACCTGGTCCCCTTCGGCGCCGACGACGCCAAGCGCGAGGCAGTCATCAAGCGCTTCCGGGCCGGCTTGGACGAGACGGGCATGATCGTGGAGATGATGACCACCAACCTGTTCACCCACCCGGTCTTCAAGGAAGGGGCCTTCACCGCCAACGACCGCAGCGTGCGCCGCTTCGCCCTGCGCAAGACCCTGCGCAACATCGACCTGGCCGCCGAGCTCGGGGCCGGTACCTACGTGGCTTGGGGGGGCCGGGAAGGCGCCGAGTCCGACGCCGCCAAGGACGTGCGGGCCGCCCTGGACCGCATGCGCGAGGCCATCGACACCCTGTGCGCCTACGTGCTCGACCGCGGCTACCCCATGCGTTTTGCCATCGAGCCCAAGCCCAACGAGCCCCGCGGCGACATCCTGCTCCCGACCATCGGCCACGCCCTGGCCTTCATCAACGAGCTCGAGCACCCCGACATGGTCGGCCTCAACCCGGAGGTGGGCCACGAGACCATGGCCGGGCTCAACGTAGTGCACGGCTATGCACAGGCCCTGTGGTCGGGCAAGTTGTTCCACATTGACCTCAACGGCCAGCACGGGCTCAAGTACGACCAGGACCTGCGCTTCGGCGCCGCCGACGTAAAGAGCTCCTTTTTCCTGGTCGACCTGCTCGAGGCGGCCGGCTACGACGGCCCCAAGCACTTCGACTTCAAGCCCCTACGGGCCGAGGACACCGAGGGGGTCTGGGTATCGGCTGCCGCCTGCATGCGCACCTACCTGATCCTTCAGGACAAGGCCCGCACGTGGCGGGCCGACCCCGAGGTCCAGGCCGCCCTGGCCGCCGCCGGCGTGCCCGAGCTGTCCCGGCCGACCTTGGCCCCGGGCGAGACCCTGGCCGACCTGCTCGGCGACCGTAGTGCTTATGAGGACTTCGACGCCGAGGCCGCCGGCCAGCGCGCCGTCAACATCGAGCGGCTCGACCAACTCGCCCTCGACCACATCTTCGGCGTTCGCTGAGGCCGTGGCCGGCGCCGTGGTCCGCGGCCACGGCGACGGCGACGGCATCAGACATCCACGGCCACGGCCGCCTTCGGGCTGAGGAGGAAGTCCGAAAAGGCCAGCTCGGCGGCGCCAACGAGCACTGAACCGGCCCCGAGGCCGGCGGCGACGACGGCGGCTTCGGCGCCGGCTTGGGGGAGCACCTGGCGGCGAAGCTCCTTCATAACGACGGGCTCGGCGGCCAGGAACACGTTCCGGAGCGCGCCGCCGAAGACCAGGACGTCCGGGTTGAAGATATTGATGAGGTTGGCGGCTCCCCACCCGATCCACCGGCCCGTGTCCTTCACGGCGCGCGACGCCACCGGGTCTCCCGCCCGGGCATCCGAGAGCACTCGGGCGACGGCCGTCTGCACGTCGGTCGCCCGGCGACGGGCCCGCCGCACGACGGCGGCGGCGCCGATCTCGCTTTCCCAGCAGCCGCGAGCACCGCAACGGCAGCGCTGGCCGTCAGGGTTGACCTTCATGTGGCCCACCTCGCCGGCGTAGCCGGAACGGCCGGCAAGCAGGGACCCATCAACCACGATCCCGCCTCCCACACCGGCGTTGCCCGAGATGTAGATGACGTGCCGGAAGCCGATGGCCGCCCCCCGGGAGCATTCAGCCAGGGCACCGAGATCAGCCTCATTGGCGACCAGGACGTCCGGTAGGCCGGGGAGCCGGGCCGTCAACAGCTGCCCAAAGGGTACGTCGTGCCAAACCAGGTTGGGCGCCAGGTGGACAAAGCCGTCACTGCGCCTAACGATCCCGGGCACGGCGACGGCCACCCCGACCAGCTGCGACCCTGCCGGTGCCCGGCTCATCAGCTCCCGGGCCAGACGGCCGATGGTGCTCACGGCCGAGGCCGGGGTCAGGCCCCGCTCCCGGTCCCGGCGCTCGGAGAGGCGCTCATGGACATGGCCGCCAAGCCCCACCCGGGCCACCGCGACGGCAGCCGGCCCAATCTCGACCGCCAGCGCCCAGACGCGCTCGGCCGCCAGGCTGACGAGAAGGGATGGCCGTCCGGCCGCCCCTTGCGGCTGCGGGGCGCTCTCCGACACCAGTCTCACCGACGCCAGCTCGCCGACCAGGGCACCGACGGTGCTCCGGTTGAGCCCTGTCCGTGCCGCCAGCTCGGACCGGGTCAGCGGGCCGCTGAAATGCAAGTGGCGCACCAGGGCGGCCAGGTTGTTGCGCCGTAGGTCCTCGTGGACGGACGGCTGGGGAGGCGGTCCTGGGGTCGACCGCTTATCCGTCAGGGAAGGTACCAATCTGAACGGGAACAATAGCCCGCGAAGAGCAATAGCTGACCAGCTCTGCCCCGCGCTAGCGAGCGGTATAGCCGCCGTCGACCAGGATGTCGGCTCCATTGATCATGGCGGCGGCATCGCTGGCCAGGAACAGAGCGACGGCTGCGATCTCCTGCGGATAAGCAAACCGACCTGACGGCACCAACTTTTTGAAGGCTTCACCCTTTTCCCCGGCCCAGACGGCCAGGCCCAGTTCAGTGAGCACAACAGTGCCGGGCCCAGCGTCACGCCGCACCCGGCTGACGGCCGAAGCTCTCGACGGGGGTACCGAGTGCGGCGTCCACCTTTGCGTCGACGGCCCGGCGCTCCGGATGGGTCACGATGTGCCCTCCACGCTCTTCCGGTCGTACAACGTAACGGCCTCTATTTTGGCGGCCGAGGGGGAAGCAGGGTCGAACCGGTAGTCCAACCACTGGTCGACAAGCTTCTTGGCCAGCTCGAGCCCGATGACCCGTTCGCCCATGGCCAGGACCTGAGCGTTATTACTGAGGACCGAACGCTCCACCGAGTAGCTATCGTGGGCCGTGACGGCACGAACCCCGGGGACTTTGTTGGCGGCTATGGCCACCCCCATTCCCGTGCCGCAAAACAACAATGCCCGGTCGGCTTCGCCGGCGGCGATCTTTCGGCCCGCGGCCACGGCGATGTGCGCGTAGGCCGTCTCGTCGGCCCGCGTCTCCACACCGACATCCTCCACCGAAGCCACCCGGGGGTCGCCCTCCAGCACCGCCCTCAACTCGTTCTTGTATCCGACGCCGGCATTATCGCTGCCGACGACGATCCGCCATCTTTTTTCCACGGCTCCCTCTCTAGTCGGTTTGCCTGCCCTACTCGGTCCCGCCGCCGTTGTACTCATCGGCCCAGGCGCCCGCCCGCGCCGCCAGTGCCGTCACGATGAGCGCAAAGGACGTCGCCCCTGGGTCGGGCGTGCCGACGCTCCTGTCGGCCAATGGCCGGGCCCGGCCTTTACGCGGCCGAAGGCTGGCGGTGCCCGCGGCCGCACTCGAGGCGGCCGCGGCCGAGGTTGCCAGCGCCGCCACCAGCCGACGTCCGTTGGCTACCTCCAGGCCCAGGACCTCGACAAACGGGCCCAAAGCGTCGATGATGGTCTTGTCCCCCGGCTCGGCTTGGCCCAGCGCGACCATGGCATCGCGGGCGGCCCTCACCGCCTCTACCAGGTCGGCCGGGCGGTAGGAGCCTCGGCTGGGCAACTTCGAAGCCAACGCCACCAGCCCTGCGCTCCACAATGCCCCCGAAGTGCCACCGGCTCGCTCCGACCACTCGTCCCCCGCCGCCATGAGCAGCTCGTGCACGCCGGCGCCCCGGCCGACGGCGGCGCCGGCAGCCTCGGCCGCCCCCTCGGCCCCGCGGCGCATGCCGGACCCATGGTCGCCGTCGCCGGCCACGGCGTCAAGGTCGCCGAGCTCAAGTTCGTGCTCGCCGACCACCTCGGCGGCAGTGCCCAGCGCCAGCGCCGCCACCCGGGCCAGCCGACACGAGGCCGGCGATGCCGCCTCGCCGGCGGTAGCCGTGGCGTCCAACGCCGTCACCCGGCGACGCTCGACGGGAGGTCGGTGCGGCTTGCGGAAGGCGGGCGTGTCAGCCGGTGCCAACCACAGGGCCTCGAGCTCCTCGTCGGGCCAGAACAGGGTAAGCGAAAGACCGGCCATGTCCAGGCTCGTGACCAGCTCGCCACACTCGGCATCGACAACCTCGATGCCGGCGGTCGACAAGCGCGCCGCCACCCGGCCGAACAGGAGGAACAGTTCCTCGTACTTGACGGTCCCCAGCCCGTTCAGGAGCACGACGGCCCGGTCGGCCGGGCCGTCGGGCCTCTCCTCGAGCAACCTGGCCACCAGGATTTCCGCCAGGTCGCGGGCGGACGGCAGAGGCACGTCACTGATCCCCGGCTCGCCGTGGATGCCGAGCCCGATCGACATTTTCCCGGGCGGGACTGTGAAAAGTGGGCCGGGGGCACCGGGCAGGGTGCACCCGGTGAAAGCCGCGCCCAGCGTGCGCGTCCGCAGGTTGGCCTTGCGGGCGAGCCGCTCGACCTCATCCAGGCTGAGCCCGGACTCGGCAGCCGAGCCGGCAACCTTGAAGACCGTCAGATCTCCGGCGATGCCGCGCCGGTCGGCGATCTGACCGAGCGGGGCACTGGCAATGTCGTCGGTGACGACCACGGTACGAGCGTCGACGCCTTCCGCCCTCAGGCGCTGCTCCGCCTGCCCGAACTGCATCCTGTCGCCGGCATAGTTGCCATAGCTGAAAAGGACGCCTCCCCCGCTATCGACGGCCCGGGCCACCCGGTACGCCTGCCCGGCGGAGGGCGAAGCAAATATCTTGCCGCAGACCGCCCCCGTGGCCAGGCCGGGCCCGACAAGGCCGGCGAAGGCCGGGTAGTGCCCCGACCCGCCCCCGATCACTAGGGCGACCTGTCCGGGTTTGCTCGCCGACGTCCTCACGACGCCGCCGTCGACTGGCAGCACGTACCCGGGATAGGCAGCCGCGAACCCGGCCAGGGCATCGTCGGCAAAAGCGGCCGGGTCGTCGAAAACCCTGGTCATCGTGACGTTTACCTTTCTTCCTTCAGGCTGTTTTTCAGCCACGTTTGTTGAACCACGTCCCTAGACGATCTCCACCGTAGGGTGGCGCACCCGTTCAAAACCAACTTCACGCTGCGGGCCGCTGATGGAAAAGGCCAGAGCCTCCTTGATGTCCGTGCTCGAGGCACCGACCAGGAGGCGGACCTCGCCGGGGTCGACCTGGCGCTGCCCGGAGCGCCCGGTGTACGAGGTGAGGTCGGCGTGCACGGTAAACACGACGGTGCGTGTCGTCCGGGCCGGGAGTTCGACGCGGGCCGTCCCGATCAGCTGCCGGGCCGGGCGCGCCACCTCCGCTATAGGATCCTGGAGGTACACCTGTACGACCTCGGTGGTCGACCTTTCTCCGCCATTGCGAAGCACGACGGCGATCTCACAACTTCCGTCGGCGGGCCAAACGGTGGGCGAACGTCGCTCGACACCGACCCACGTAACCGGGGCGTAGGACAAACCATGACCAAAAGCGAACCGAGGCGTGGGGTCAGCGGAGCTCACCCTGCTCGACTGGGCCAGGGCCGGCCCCAGGTAAGTCCCGGGTTGGCCACCGCCCGGACCGGGGAAGCTCACCGGTAGGCGACCGGAGGGGTTCACCCGGCCGCTCAGGACGTCGGCGATGGCGGCGGCACCTTCCTCACCGGGAAAGAAGCCGCAGACGGCGGCGGCCAAACGGCCGGCATAGGCAGAGATGTCGTACGGCCGCCCGACCAACAGGACAAGGACGACAGGCGTGCCCGTGGCCAAGAGGGAGTCCAGCAGCGCCCCTTGTCGCCCCGGGAGCCGGAGGTCGAGGGCGTCGCACCCCTCGCCCGACGTCCCCCCACCGAACAGGCTGGCATGGTCGCCCAGCACGGCCACACAAATCTCCGCCCGGGCCGCGACGCCGGCCGCCTCGGCGATCTCCTCGTCGCTGCCTCCCGTAACCGGGCAACCCTGGGCGAAGGAAAGCTCGTAGCCGGCGGGGTCCCGGGCCAGCGCCTCCCGGACCGTCGGTACCAGCACGCCCATGGGTACGTCCGGGAAGCGCCTACCGGCGTGGAGGGGGAAGGAGTAGTCCCCCAGCATGGCCCCGGCGACGTCGGCCCGCGGCCCGACCACGGCCAGGCGAAGGCCGGACCTGAGCGGCAATGTCCCGTCGTTGGACAGCAAGACCAGCGACCGCCTGGCTATCTCCAGGGCGAGCGCCCGGGCCGCCGCGTCGTCCAGCGCCTTGTCCTCGTCGCCGAGCAATGGCGGCTCGGGGGACCAGTCGGGGTCGAGCAGCCCTAGTTGGCATTTCTGCCTGAGGACCCGCTCGAGGGCGCGATCGACCAGATCGGTAGCGACCTGACCGGATGCGGCGGCATCGAGCAGGGGCTGGCCGTAGCAGTCGGCCATCGGCAGCTCTACGTCGATCCCTGCCTTCAGCGCCAGTGTCGCCGCTTCCGAGGCGCTCCCGGCGACGCCGTGAAGCTTCTCCAGGAAGGCCACGGCAAAATAGTCGGAAACCACCGTGCCGCTGAAGCCGTACCTATCGCGTAGCAGTTGCGTCAACAACGTCTCGTCGGAAGCCACAGGCACCCCGTCCAGGTCGGTGTAGGAGTTCATGACTGAGCGCGCTCCGGAACGCAACGCCATCTCGAAGGGGGGCAGGAACACGTCCGCCAACTCCCGGTCGCCGATCGAGACCGGGGCCAGGTTGCGGCCCGAGCGCGAAGCGGAGTAGCCGACGAAGTGTTTCAGCGTGGCGACGACACCGGCGGACTCGAGGCCACGGACGTAAGCACTGCCAATGGTCCCAACGAGGTACGGGTCCTCCCCGATGGTTTCCTCGGTCCGGCCCCAGCGGAAATCCCGGGCCACATCGAGAACGGGGGCCAGGCCCTGGTGGACGCCCAGGCGGGTCATCAGGCGCCCGATCGCCGCACCGAGCCGCTCGATCAGCTGGGGGTCGAAGGTGGCGCCCCAGCACAGCGGCGACGGGTACACAGGTGCTTTCCACACTGAGACCCCCGTCAGGCACTCCTCGTGGACGAGCGCCGGTATGGAGAAACGGCTCACTCGCATTATCTCGGCCTGCGTATCGGCCAACGTCCGCGCCCCGGCCGCCGGCTCCACCGGCGCCGTGCCGTAGGGCCTCGTCAGCTGACCCACACCGCGGGCCAGCAGTTCCTTCCATCCGCCCGCGCTCGTCCCCATGTCGCCCTGGTAGGGGGCCACCTCGCCGGTCTGTTCATCGACACCCAACCAAACCCCATAGAGTTGGCCGATCTTTTCCTCGATCGTCATCTTCGCCACCAGGTCCCCGACCCGTTCGGCGGCCGGGACGTCCGGGTTGCGCCAGATCTCGGGCACGTCGTCCCCCATGTCGTCCCCCATGTCGCTACGCAGTGCTCATATAGAGCCCAATGTGGTCACTATCACGAAAATGGGCATCATAAGCGCCCGGAAGGGGCCCGGTCAGGACATTCAATCAGCGGCCACCGACCGGGTCAACCCCGGGGCCGGGCCGACCGACCTCATCGACCGCGGTCTTGCGCCCGCATTCTCGGGTGTCTCCTGCTGATGATGCAAGCAGCACAGTGCGTGGCGTAGGGTAGGCGAGGATGGTTTATCCGCACCTCAACACCGGTCCGGGGACGGCCGAGGCGGTGTCGACCGGTCCACGCCGAGCGGGGCGCCGTCATTCCTCCCGGGCCCGCTACGCCATTGTCGGCACCGGGAGCCGGGCCACGATGTACGTCGACGCCGTCTGTGGACAGTACGCCGACCACTGCGAGCTCGTCGCTCTATGCGATACGAGCTCGGTCCGGACCGCCTATCACAACCAGCGCCTGGCGTCGCTGTACCAACGTGACGAGGTACCTTGCTTCTCGGCCGACGACTTCGCCCTCATGCTCGAGCGATCTCGCCCGGACGTCGTCATCGTCACGACGGTCGACGCGTTCCACCACATCTATATCATCACGGCCATGCAGCACGGATGTGACGTCGTGGCGGAAAAGCCGATGACCATCGACGCCGAAAAGGTCGCGGCCGTCCTCTCGGCCGTGGCGCAGACGCAGCGCCACCTCACGGTGACGTTCAACTACCGCTACGCGCCGGGTTTCACCCGCCTGCGCCAGGTCATCGCCCGGGGAGCAATCGGGGAACCTCGCCTGGTGGACTTTTCCTGGATGCTCGACACCAGCCACGGTGCCGACTACTTTCGTCGCTGGCACCGGGAAAAGCCCCTTTCGGGCGGCTTGCTGGTCCACAAGGCCAGCCACCACTTCGACCTGGTCAACTGGTGGACGGGGTCCTGGCCACAGACGGTGTTCGCCTCGGGCTCACTGGCGTTCTATGGGAGCAAGGCGGCGGCGGGGCGGGGCGAGAGCTACGCCTACGACAGGTACACGGGCATTGTCGCCGACGACCCTTTCGCTCTTGACCTCGACCGCAGTGCGATGCTGCGCGGTCTGTACCGCGACGCCGAGCGGGAGACGGGCTACCTGCGAGACCGCAATGTGTTCGGCGACGGCATCTCCATCGAGGACACGATGGTGGTGAGCGCTCGCTACCGGAGCGGGGCGCTGCTCAACTACTCCCTGGTCGCTTACTCGCCGTGGGAGGGCCTCAGGGTAGCCATCACCGGGGACAAAGGCAGGGTCGAACTCTACGAACGCCACGGCACCCACGTAATAGAGCAGGCGCCCACGGGCGCGGAGCCTGCGGACGGCACGGAAGCGGGCCCAGTACGTGAGATCCTCCTGTTCCCCATGTTCCAGGCTCCGGTGAAGGTCGAAATCCCGGCCGCCAAGGGCTCCCACGGCGGGGACGGGTACATGCTGCGAGCAGTTGTTCGGCGCTGCCCCACCACCCGACCTGTGGGGATGGAGGGCGTCCCACCTGGACGGCGCGGCGGCAGTCCTGCTCGGCGCGGCCGCCAACCGGTCGATATCCACCGGCCGCCCCGTCACCATGGAAGACCTTGGTGTCATTTTGCCGCAGAAGCCGTAGAGCCACCCATGGGGGACGGCTCCGGGGAAGCGCCCCGGTCGGCGGACGGCGGGCCCATGAGCGCTTTCGTCCCCCGTCCCGCCCGGGGGCGACGGTACACGCATACACGCCGCGTCCGGGTCAGCGACGCCGGTCCGCAGGGCGTTGTGCGCCTCGACGCCTTGGCACGTTACCTTCAGGACGCCGCCACTGACGACTGGGCCGATGCCGGCCTTAGCCCCGACGAGATTTGGGTGGTGCGCCGTACGCGGGTGCGAGTGGCAGCCGGCGGGGGGTGGCCATCACTGGGGGACGACGTCGACGTCACCACATGGTGCGGAGGCATCGGGCCGGCCTGGGCCGAAAGGCGTACTGATCTCGAGGTCAAGGGTGTGGTGATGGTCCAAACCGTGGCCCTGTGGGTCCCTCTCGACCCGTCCGGCCGCCCGCTACGGCTCGGACAAGAGTTCCACGACATGTTCGGCGAGGCGGCGAACGGGCGCCGGGCACCCGGACGGGTGCCCGTAGCCCCGAAGTTGCGCCAGGCGACGACGCGTCCCTGGCCCATCCGCCAGGCCGACCTCGACATACTCGGTCATGTCAACAACGCCGCGGTGTGGGCGGCGGTGACAGAGGTCGCCCGAGGTCCGGTTACGTCGGCCGCCCTCACTCACCACGGGCCGCTCAGCACCGACCACAGCGTGACCCTGCTGAGCGAAGCAGGACGGATGTGCCTGATATGTCACGGTGAGACCAGGGTATCGGCCGAATTCGCCCTGGCCTGAGAACGAGCTGGCAGCACGAAGGCTATCGTCTCGGTCTGAACGCCGGCCCAGCCCCGGGCCGGCTTTCAGGCATCAGGCTCCTTGACTAGCGAGGTTGACGTCACCGCACAGGTGCACAGCCACACCGAGCTGAGCAAAGGTGGCGGCCTTGGCGACGAGGGCGCGATCGGCCTGTTCGGCATCGGGCGCATAAACGACCTGGACGTGATTGGCCTTGTGGCGGGCCATGAACTGGTCCCGGCTCACGCCGTCGAGCACGGCGTGCATGAGGGGCCACTCGTAGTTGGTCGCCCGCCACCGCCTCTCGGTCTCCGCCTCCGGCAGCTCGACGGCGCGCCCACGCCCGACGTCGTAATGCAGAGCCCCGTCGAGCACGTACAGGCGGGACCAGACGATCTCACCTGGTCGAGAAACGCCACGCAGCGTACCACCACCCAGCGGGAAATAGATGGGGGACTGTCGCATGCTGGTGGCGCCGGCGTAGCCGCCGGCCAGATGGGAGGCGGGCACCGAGCCCGAGATCTCGAAAACCCAGACGAACTGCCCGTCGAACTCTTCGCCCCAGCGGACGTCATGCAAGGTGGTGGAGGGATCCAGCCCCATCGCCGTCCACACCCGGTTGGTGATGAGGGCGTCAACGGCCACGCCCTCGTCGACCTCGTTGAAGTTGGGCAACGCCTGGCCCTCCCACAGGGCCCTCGACCCGTCACGGCTACGCACCGGCGGACGGTCCGGGTTGTTGAGCAGCCCTTCGGGGATGTCCGAAGCGGCGACAAGGTCCTTCAGGCCCTGCTGGTACTGGATGCCGACCGCGTCCAGACCATAATCGTCGCTTATCCTAAGGGCGGCGATGTACATGGCGAACTGCTGGCGCAATTGCTCGTCGGTCAGCTCGGTAGCCTCGTCCTTGCCGGTGCAGAAAGTCATCCCCCGGTCGCTCAACCAGCCCCGCACGCCCGCCGTCTCCTCTTCGCCGACGGTCAGCATCTCGGCGTAGAGCGCGCTCTGGGAGAGCCGCTCCTTGTAGATCCCGAGCGCGTTGAGGAGCTCGTCGTCGATTATGCCGTTGTACATGCCCATACAGCCCTCGTCGAAAATCCCGACGATGGCTTTGTCGGCAAGGAGCTTGGCCGCTATGGCCGCGCCGAGTTGGAACTCGGGGCTGGACACAGGCAGGAGGGGCAGTGGCCGCACATGGGACTCGTCGTGGACGATCCGGCCCGTCTCTACCCATTGTTTAATCCCGTCGCGGAACCACTGATCTGTGAAGTCCGTGCTCCAGATGGTCGAGTACCGCCGGCCCATTTTGGCCATGCTTGCGTTCAGGTTGAGCATGCCCACCAGGCCCGGCCACGTCCCATCAAAATTGGCGGCGGTGAGGACCGGCCCGCGATGAGAGCGGAGACCGGCCAGGACGTGGTGGCTGTACTGCCAGACCGTCTCGGCCACCACCAGGGGGGCGTCGGGAGGGATCTGGGCAAAAACCGCCATACCCATCTTCTGGCTATCGATGAAGCCATGCTTCTTGACCGGGTCGTAGCCGTGGGCCCGGTGCGTGGACCACCCGAGGTCGGCCAGAGCGGACATGAGAGCCTTCTCCAGCTTCTCTTGCATGGGCCAACCGGATGCGTTCGGCGACGGACGCAGGTCGCCACTGGCAACGAGCCAAACCGTCTTGGGCTCGAGAGCTGGTCTCTCGGAGATCGTCGGTAACTTGTAGTTCGGCATGGCGGACCTCTTGTTTGTGCGGTCTTGCGATTAATATGAGTCGATAAGCACCTCTAGGATGCTACATCTTGGCGGGCGCCGACCACGGCCGGAGCCCAAAGTCCGCTCCTTAGAGCCCCGTCCCGGGAACGGCACTATCCGCCGCCGGGCCCGTTGGCTGCGGGACCGAGTGCGACGACCCCGGCGCCGCGACAGGCATCAGGGTGACCTACCAAAAAACCCCTGGCCGCGAGCACCCGGGGCCGGAGCTCGCCCGCGGCGCCGGGCGGCGCCGCCACCGCAGCCGCCACCGGAGCTGAGGCCGCCGCCGCCCCTGCGCCCGAGAGCCTGACCAAGACCTCGAGCGCCGGCGGGCGGGCCGGTCACCCCGTCCCGGTCTTCGCTTCAGTGACCCGCTGGAGTGCTTGCGGTCCTACACAAGAGCCACCGGCCGGATCCACGAACCCGTGCCACCTGTGATCCGGAGGGGCAAGGCAATAAATAGGAACTCGAAGACGCGGTCACGGGCAATCTCATCAAGGTCCATTATCTCGATCAAATGGACGCCGCGTTCGACGAGCATCAGGCCGTGCGTCGTCCGCTCCGTATCCGGCATGGGGATCACTTCTGTCCCCGACGTGTCGGTGCCGAGCGCCGCCATACCCCGTTCGTAGAGCCAGAGGGCCGCATCGGGCCCGACTCCGGGTTGAGATCGGAAGTAGGAGTCGGGGTCGCGCCGGTAATGGGCCCCGAACCATCCGGTCCTCACCAGGACGACGTCCCCCCGCTGCAGGTCCGTCCCTTGGAGGGACAACGCTTGGTCAAGATCCTCGGGTGTCACCGCGTAGAGATCCGGAAGGTGGTCAACACCCTTGGCTCCGGCGACGTCGAGCAGCACCCCCCGTCCGATAATCGGACGAGAGTGCTCCATGCCATTGACACGCCAACCAAAGTCGGTGTACACGTCGTGGACCTGATGGCCCCCGAATGTCTGGCCATGACATTGGATGTGGGCCAATCCGTCTATGTGCGTCCCCAGGTGGGGCGACCCCGTAATGGTCTCCATGGAAAAATCGAACCCGGGAGACTCGCGGCTCGTCAAACTCTTCGGTGTACGGTACTGGGTGAGCCGAAAGCCATAGAAGCTTTCAGGGAACCCCTGCGGCATGTCCGACCCGTACTCGGTGCCGAGCTCATAGACGTGCCCGCGTTGAACTTTACCGAGTGCGGCGAGAAGTTGCTGAGCAATATTTCCGTCCAGGCCCAAGGACGGCTTTGACCCGCGGTCGGCGACGACCTCTGTCATTACCTCACCTCCTATATTGTCAAAGCCAGGTTCCGGCCGAACGGCCGGCCCAAATGGCCTGTGTTGATACGGCTAATGGTAGCCCTCACTGCTATCGGAACGTGGTCGCATACTTCTCCTGGTACGTCTTCAGACCCGTACCCGGCGGCACATTCCAGCGGCTGCCGGAGCTGAACCCCCCGTCCACAACGAGCGTTTGCCCGCTGATGAACGAGCCCGCGTTCTGAGGCCAGTAGCAAACAGGCCCCGACGAGCTCAGCTGGATGACCAGGTCGGCACATTGGCGTTCGGTCCATAATCCAGGCGGCTCTGGTTTCGTGCGTCCAATGACTGGCATTCATAGGGGTCGCCATGAAACCTGGCGCCAGCGCATTTGTCCGAACTCCGAGATGCCCGAACTCGACCGTCATCCCCTTGGCCAGCTGGCTCAGGGCCGCCTTGGTCGGCCCCAGCATGGAGACGTCTTCGAGCCCGACCGTGTTGTTCAGAGAGCTGATGTGGATGATCGAGCCCCCGCCGAGGGGGATCATGACCCGGGCTGTCTCCTGCGACAGCTCGTAGCACCTTATGTAGTCGACTTTCCAGACGTGCTTGAGAGACTCCGTTGTAACCTCGAAGCATAGGGACCCGGCTGTTGATCCCCGCGTTGTTGACGAGAACATCCAGGCGACCGAACCGCTCCATGGCGAAGCCAACTATTCGCCGGGCGGCGTCATCGTCCTCGAGGTCGACGACGCACGGCACCACTTGGTACCCGGCCCTCGTCAACTCTGCCGCAGTGAGCCCAGTGGGCTCGGGATCGCGGTCGGTGACGATAACGGCCGCTCCGGCCTTGGCCATCCCGGCGGCAAGCCACCTCCCAATTCCACCCGCCCCTCCGGTTACAATCGCCACCTTATGCTCGAGGGAAAAGAGGCGCGCTGGCTCCAATCGACCGAGCCACTCGCCCTCCAATCGCGGGTCACTTGCCCTATCACTCACGGTGTCACGCTCCTCTATCTAACTGGGCGCGGCGCCCGCGGCGCCTTGCTGCCCCCGGCTCATTCCCGCACCGGCTCATAATCCTTGTGCTCCAGTCTAAGGTTGCTGTGGTCAAGACCCAGGTTCCTGACGCCCGTCGTATCGACTCGGAACCGGAACAGGTCCCCTCTATAGAAGGCTTCGCTGTAACGCACCGGTTCCATGTCGCTCGAGAATGCCGTCCCACTAATAAAGACGACGGCCGAACGCTCAGGCAGGTGCAGCAGCTGGGCGATCTCCCCGAAGGCGAGGGTCGCCTCGATCCCGTCGTTCGTAAACGCGACCGGCCCGCCCGCCGACTTCATTAGCTCCGTCAGCGAACCGGTCAGGTCGCTCTGCAAAAGGGCGTTGTACCGACTGAGGAGCCAGGACACGTGGATCGCCGCCGGCTCATCATCGACGAGCCGGAGCCGGCGTAGAAGTATGACAGGTGAGCCAGCAGATAGGCGGAGGGCGCGAATAACCCGGCGTGGGGCAGGCACGACGCCGGCGGCCAGGATACGCGTCGTATGACGGATCGATTGTGCGTCCATCGAAGACGAGAAGCTCAGAAGTTGAGACGGTCCATGGGCGATTTTGGGATGGGCGACGAAGGTCCCCTTGCCTTGACGACGGAACATCAAACCTTCCGCCACTAATCGGTCGAGTGCCTTTCGTGCTGTCATCCGACTAACGCCTAACCGGGTCGCTAAGGTCGTCTCGGATTCCACTTTGGATAAGGGCTTGAGCTCGCCACAGTCGATCTGGCGCCTCAGCTCCTCCTCGATCTGAAGGTAGAGCGGGGTGGGCAAGTCGTTTTGAACCATGGTCCTCCTTCCGCGGCCGACGCTCTAACGCCTTGATTCTCGGACCAGCGCGTGGCTGGTGTCGCGGAGATTGGCGGCAGCGCCCTCGTAGATCCGGTAAACACGCTCATAAGTACCGGCCCATGATACGTTCTGGTTCTATCCTCACCGTCTTTTCTTTGATGACTGGCACGGCGGCCTGGACGGAAGCGGCTGCCAGAACCGCCGCTCCAATAGCCGGCCCCTGGGGCGCCGCCACCCTTCCCGGCATAGCGAGGACCGATGCCAGTATCCTCCGCCAGAGGTGGCTTTGGACGCCTCCGCCGGTGAAATAGGGGTACGGTACTGTCACGCCGAGCCCGGCCAGCAAGTCGCGACATTCACGGAGCGAGAAAGCCACTCCTTCGAGCACCGCTCGGCAGAAGTGCCGGCGGTGGTGCGCCCCCGAAACCCCCAGGAAGGCGGCCCGGAGCTCGCTGTCCCAGTACGGGCTTCGCTCCCCGGTGAGGAAGGGCAGGAAGAGCATGCCCTCGGACCCCGGTTTCACCCCCGACGCCACTTCGTCCATCTGAGCGTAGGTCTCCCGGGGCTCCCCACCGGCCGTTTCAAAGAGCATCTCCCGCAGCCATTGATAGGCGCTAGCGGCGGCGTTGGTCGCCGCCACCATGTACCAATGGCCGTCAAGGTACGGGTACGTCATGATCCTCGGGTCCGGGCGAGGCTCGTCCAAGACGGCGACAACCGTCCCCGTGCTGGCGATCTTTACCAGCCCGTCTCCCGGCTGAGTGATGTCCAGGGAGAGAAGCTCGCACGCCGTATCCGTGGCCCCGACGGCGACCGGGGTGCCCGCGGCAATGCCGGTGCGCTCACTCCAAGCGCGGCTTATCCGGCCGACGGTGCCGGTCGCCGGCAAGATCGGTGGCAGCTGACCGACACCGATGCCGGCTTCTGTGCACAAGTCCTCCGCCCAACAGCCCGCCCGCTGGTCATAGAGCGCGGTGCCGGCGGCATCGCTGGCGTCGGTCGACCTGGCCCCGGTCAACGCAAAGCTGACGTAGTCCTTCGTGCTGAGCGCCGTGCGCACGCGTGACCAGGTCTCCGGCGAGCTCTCACGGAGCCAAACCAACTGGGGCAGCGTCCACGATGGACCAAGCCGAACGAACGTACGCTCAAACAGCCCTTCTCCATAGTTGGAAGAGATCCGCCCGGCGACGCCCGCGCTCCGGGTGTCGTAAGGGAGGATGGGGCGGGCGACGGGCCGAGAGTCTTGTCCTAGGAGGACCATGGTGTGGGCCGGTCCGGTCGCCGCCAGCGCCTCGATCTTCAATCCCGCCTCCGCCGCCACCGTCGCCAGGCCCCGCAGGCTGCGCTCGGCGGCCCCGAGCCAGTCTTCAGCATCCTGGGTCACTTCGCCATCGGTGCCCCGGAACGAGCCGTACGTCTCCCAGGTGTCCCCGCGTACGCATCCGACGCCGTCTAGAAGAACGCCCTTGCACCCGCTCGTCCCCACGTCCACCCCGATGTAGCCACACCTCGCCGTCCCATATGCCAACCGCCCACCGGCGGCGACATCATCAGAGTGCGTCACCGTACCCCCCGTCACCGGGCCGGCTTTCCACTCCGAGCTCCGATGTACCCCCGGTACTGATCGACGTACTCCGAGATGCCGTCCCGCATTATGGGGTAGCGGGGCCGCCAGCCGAGCTGTCGCTCGGCATTCGCTACGGAAAGAGGAGCGCGAAAGTTGAGCTCGTACCGATCGCTTTCGTCGAGCTCGTCCCCGATGGCGATGTCGGCGCCGGGGATGAGGTCCCGGACGAGCGCCGCCACCTCGGCCGCCGTTGTGAGCGCGCCACCGTGCGCTCCGTAAAACACCCGGTCGGCATCGTCCGGCCCGTCGAGGATCGCCACGGCCAGACTGGCAACGTCCTCGATGTGGGTGTACGAACGCGGGAACGGGCCGCCGCTGGCGAACCGCACCGGCTCGCCGCGCACCGCTCCCTCCACCATGGGTTTCACGAACATCGGCCACCCCATAGCGAAACCATAGGGCGCCGAGGGCCTTATGACCCGGAAATCGACCCCGAATGCGTCCTTGTAGCAGAACCCAAACGCCTCGCCGGCGACCTTGGCCGCACCGTAAAAGCCCGAACCCGGGCCCTCGTTCGCCAGGATCAAGGGGTGATTGGCGTCAATGGGCTGGTATTGGACCGAGGGCAGGACGCCGATGGAAGAGACGAACAGGACCCGGGCCACATCCATGAGGCGCGCTACCTCCAGCACGTTGACCGTCCCGCCGGCGTTGATCTGAAAAGCAGGGATAGGGTGCTTGAACAGCCATGTCGTGTTCACGATCGCCGCCGCATGCACAATTGCCTCCGGTCGGACACGATCGACAACCTCCATGAGGCGTCCCCAGTCCTCAACCCCTCCTTCGTAATAGGTGTAACGATCGGCCTCGCTACCGAGCACGTAGCGCGTCTGACCTGTCAAGGGGTGCGGGTCGTATGCCACCGCTTCCCGACCCTGGCTGAGAAGGATCCGCGCTATGTAACTGCCGATAAAACCACAACCGCCAGTGATTAGGACCGGTCTGCCGATGGCACCCACAGTGTCCCACTTCCTTCTGAGCAATTATGCGGCACCCTTGAAAAATGGGTAGCCAGCAGGGGAACGCCTCGGGCACCACCCTGGCCTCGAGCTCTGGGTTGTGCCACCTATTCCTCCATTACCTTCAGTGACCCGTCGCCACCGGCAGTAACATGGCTCAAACTGTCGGTGACCGCCTTGGCCCTAGCTCGCCGACGGGCCGCCATCGCCGCCAGGCCGACGGCCCCGACCAACATGGCGCCGTCGAACATAGGGTCTACGAAGTACGAGGCACCCTGTTGCTGCAAGCCCGCCACAGCTATCGCCACGACAAACACCGCAACCAACGTGCCAAGCACGTTGGCGCGCCCGGGACGGATCGTGGTTGAGCCCAACAAGGCCCCGACAAAGGCCGGAAGAAGATAGTCGGGACCATTAGCAGTCGAAGCGGTCTCGAAGCTTAGCCGCCAGGATTACGCCCGCTATCGCAGCGATAAGGCCCGAGCCGACGAACGCCAACGTAACATAGCGTCTCCGCGAGATGCCCATCAGTTCGGCGGCACGGGGGTTCGCTCCCAGCATGTAGAGGTACCGACCCTCCGGCCGGTACTCGAGCACCACGAACAGGATGGCACTGATCACTATCAAGACGATGAACGGGAACGGGATACCGAAGGGGAGGCCGGCGATCGACTCGAATTTTGAAGGGATATTGCCGATGATCTGGACCGGGCAATACCAGAACGACACTCCGTAGATAAAGGTCCCGACGCCCAGTGTGGCAATGAAGGAGAAGATGCCGACCCGGGTGACCAGCAGACCGTTCACCAACCCGACGAGGGCACCGGCGGCGAGCACCAGGACGATCACGAGAGGCCACGCCAGGTGCTGGTTGACGATCAAGCCGATACTGAGGATGGTGTACAAACCGATGCCGTAACCAACCGAGACGTCGAACTCATTAGCGGCAACTGGTAGCATCTCGGCCAACGCAAGCAAGGCAACGACGGACTGGTCGCTAAGGAGTCCCCGGATGTTGAGGGCTGTCGGGAATGTCGAAGGCTCAGCGATGCTGAAACCGATGCAGAGGAGAACGAGTACTATACAGAGGCCGTAGATGCCGACGAATCGAAAGAGCCAAGGCAAGGCCCGCGGTCGGCGCCGCGCCACCCCATTGACGGCCAGGCTTTCTGTAAGCGCACTGACGTCCTGCGTGGCTTCATCTTGTTTCACTCTCGACCTCCTGTGTGACGGCGCCTGTTGCAAGTTCGACGAGGTGGCTTATAGTGAGCTGGTCCCGGAGGATCTCGCCGACCACCTTGCCACCGCGGAATACCAAGGCGCGATGTGCAAGTCCGGCTACCTCCTCAAAGTCTGAGGACACGAGGACGATCCCGTCCCCGTCCGCGGTGTGCTTACGGAGCAGGGAGTAGATCGCCACCTTCGCTCCAATGTCCACGCCGAAGGTAGGTTCCTCGAGTATCAGGACGCGGCTCCCAGCCTCGAGCCAGCGCGCCACGATGGTCTTTTGCTGATTGCCGCCACTGAGGGTACTGACGGCGCGCTCAGGCTCGCGCGGACGAATGTCGTATTGTTTGAGCGCGGCGCTGGCGCGTCTGCGCTCCAACCCGGGCCGACGCAGGGTGATGCCGAACCCGCTCTTGCTCGCCACCAGGTGCGGGTACACGTTTTCGCGGATCGTGAGCAGGCCGGCGATACCTTCTTCACCTCGCTTGCTGGACAGGAACCCGACACCGGCCTGCATGGCATCTCCGGGAGTCTTGATCAAGGCCTCACGACCGCCGATACGGATGACCCCGGAACACTGCCAGTGAGCTGTGTCGCCAAAGACGGCGCGGCCCACAAGGTCGTTACCCGCTCCGCGCAGCCCGACTAACGCAAGGATCTCGCCTCCGTGGACCTTCAGGGAAACCGGGCCGGCGGGGCCCACCCTGAGATCTTCGACTTCGAGCAGCACCTGGGGAGATGGTGGAGGGGGAGTGGCGAACACAGTCGACACCTCTCGGCCCACGATCTCGTAGACAAGCCGTGACGGGGTCGTCTCGCCAACGAGCCACGTCCCGATCTTTCGGCCGTCCCGCAACACCGTCACCCGGTCTGCGATCCGGAAAACCTCGTCCAACCGGTGAGTCACGAAGATGATCCCCATCCCTCGGCTCCTGAGGGTATCGAGGATGGTGAACAGGCGGCGCACATCGGTCTCCGGGAGCGAGGCGGTCGGCTCGTCCAGGACAAGGACTTCGGCGTCCACCGTCAGCGCTCGAGCAATCGCCACGATGGAGCAGTCAGCGCTGGTGAGGCTCGAAATGAGGTCCTCAGGCGCCACCGTGCTTCCCATCGACAAAAGCACGTCACGAGCGTGCTCGCGCACTTGCCGCCAAGAGATCACGGCACCGGACCGGGGGAAGCCCGCAACAATCGCAATGTTTTCCGCAACCGTCATGGGTGGAAATAGGCCCAGGTCCTGGTGGATGAACGAGATGCCGCGGCCGGCGCCAGGGGCGTAGCGTCGACCGCGGAGGAAAATCTGGCCGGCATCGGGGGGGAAGACGCCAGCCAGGACCTTGATGAGCGTAGATTTTCCGGCCCCGTTCTCACCGACGAGCGCATGTATCTCGCCTGGCGCGATCTCGAAATCCATATGGTCGAGGGCCAAGGTGGCACCAAACTGCTTGACCACGCCCTTCACCGACAACAGAGGACCGTCCACGGGCGAGCCGGTGGTCCCAGCCTCGGGTCTTGGGCTCGGCGCCGCCGGCGCCGCCGGCTCAGCTGCTATGTCCCCACCAGTCGGCAAATTACTCGACCGCGCCACTTCTTCACCTCGCTACTGACAAGTTGATTTCGAGGGCACCATCACTTCTCAACCCGCAAGGGCGGCGGGGCCGGTAGCGGTAGGCCCAAGCCGAGCAGGTAGAGCAGGGACTTGGCGCCGCGTACCGGACCGGCACGCCTTCGTCCTCGCTTCTCCGCCCGGCTCGGTGCCAGGCCCTCCAAGGCCTGACATTGCCTACCCCTTGGTCCTGCCTTATCCAACGCCCCACAGCGAAAGGAACCGGTTGACGTAGCCGTTGGCCGGGAAGTACTGGTTCTCGCTGCCTCCGGCCAGGTTGATGTTGCTGCCACTACCGGGCTGACTGAAAGCAACATACACCGGTTGGCTCCACATCCCGGGGCCGGTGCCATAGTCGGGCTTGAGGCCTGAAACGGCGCGGTTGACTTCATTGAGCGCGATATAAGCTTGCAGCTGCGCGGGCTCAGGCACAGTGGCCACTTGGTACTGCCCGGTCCGTATGCGGTTGTAGGACGCCGGGGTCCCATCCGAGCCGATCAGGTGTACAGCACTGGGGCTGACGCCGGCGGACTTGAGGGAAGGTATGCAGTAGTCCCACACTCCGTCGTAGATGGTCATCCCATACCAACCCGTGCCGTACTTGGATACCCACGACGAGCACATCGGCGGTTCGAGCGACTTCGAGCTCGGCCAGGGGCGAATCCACATAGGCAAGGATTTTGCACGTCTTGCAGGTCAGCATCTCTGCCTTCATCGCTACGGCCTTGGCCAGAGCGACGGCGAAGGTGGAGTCGAACTGGATGATAACCCTGGCTGTCCCGCATGAAGCGGCAATCGCGTACTCAGCCTCGGCCTTGCCGATCTGAGAAGGATTGCTGGTGACGTTGTCGTATATGTTGTAGGCGCCGGGGCCGGCGAAGGCGACGGCGTGCAGGCCGATTAGCTTGATGCCGGCAGCCGCGGCCTTCACGTTGTAACCCTTGAGAGTCGCGGCATCCATCGAATAGACGATGGCGGCCGGTTTGAGCGATATGGCCTGAGTCATTGCCGCCGTCCAACCCGACGTGGTGCCGTCGGTGCCGATCATGGTGGCATCCCACCCGATCTTCTTGGCCGCAGCCAGGATGTCCTCACCCCAGGTATAGGAGAGTGCGTTGTTCGTCTCCGTCGGGATGAAGATGACCTTCACGTTGGGCTTTAGCTTGGGTTCGCTGCTTGGGCCGTACCACGTAGCTGACGGGACGGTACTTGCTTCGGTGTCCTTGATCGCTTGAAGGACAGCGGGGTCTGTTGTATGGCAGGTCGTGCTGGGGTGCCAGCCGACCATTGTCGTCGTCGCCTGTGGCGCCGGGGCCTTCGCGGCTGAAGCCATCGCCGAGGCGCCGGCAGGTATCAAGCCGGAACCTCCGACGAGGATAGCCGTAAGGGCTACGACGGAGAGCGTTGGGATCCTCTTCACCTTGCCTCCTCAATATGCAGGCCTAGGCCTGTCGGCCCCTGCATACCGCCTAAGTTAGCCACTTGGACTAGTCTTGTCTAGTCTTGTAGAGACTTGCCTGCTTGGGTCTTTACAAAGGCGGGGCCCGAGGGCATGTCTGGGGGTTGCGATCGGGGACGTTCCCCGGTTACGAGCGCCCCGGCCCGGCGGCGACAAACATCCCGGGGACCATGGCCAACCGTGCTCCGCACGGCGGCGGAACCGCCTCGGCCTACCCCAATGACCTGGTCGTTTCCCCGCGCCGCGGCGTAACTGCGACCCGGAGCGCGGACTCCTCGGTAGGACGTCAGGAGCCTGCCCGGAGGGCGGTCCGGGCCGGACAGGGCCTCGGAGCCGACAACGGCGTGACCACCGACGGGCAGTTGGCGCCGAACTGGTGACACCGCCGCTGTGGATATATACATCACTAGACAGGTATAGGTGTCGAGGACTATGCTTGTCGTCGCGAACGCTTGGGGCTCTTACATAGCCGATGAGCACTGTGCAGAGCGTGAGACCGGAGACTCTACAGGAAGCTGCGGAGAGAGGTTGGTGGTTAGCTTGAGAGCGACAAGGACGTCGGCAATCGACCTGGATGGGCCGATCGACATCGTTGACGCCGACCGTCAGCGGGCCGTCGACCTGTACGGACGGATGGTGCTTATCCGCGAGTTCGAGCAGCGCGTGAACCAGCTCTTCCTGCAGGGAAGGATCCCGGGAACGATCCATCTCTCGCAGGGGCAGGAGGCGTCGGCGGTCGGCGGGGCCGCTTGCCTGCGCCAGACGGACTGGGTGACCATGACCCACCGGGGGCATGGGCAGGCACTTGCGAAGGGGACAACCCCCCGGAGCCTCATGGCCGAGCTCCTGGCTCGCCAGACGGGGTGCTGCCGTGGCATGGGCGGCTCGCTGCACGTAGGCGACTGGGCGGTTGGCGCGCTCCCCGCCATCGGTGTCGTCGGCGCGTCGATCTCGATCGCCGCCGGACTGGCGTTCGCCGCCCGTCAGCATGGTGGGGACCAAGTGGTCGTTTGTTACACAGGCGACGGCGCCATGACCGAGGGGGATGCTCACGAGGGCTTCAACCTCGCCGCCCTTTGGCAGCTCCCGGTCGTCTACGTATGCGAGAACAACCTCTATTCGGTCAGCACGCGGACAGAACGCCAGACACGCGTCTCCTCCGTAGCCACGCGGGTCGCCGCCTACGACCTCCCGGCGACAACGGTGGACGGCAACAATGTGCTGGCGGTGGCGGACGCTGTCGGGCAGGCGGTGGACGGCGCCCGGGCGGGCGAAGGCCCATCGCTGGTGGAGTGCCTCACCTACCGCCAAGGAGGCCACAAGCGTGACGATCCCGGGACATACCGTCCGCCCGAGGAGGTCCGCACTTGGCTGCGGCGCGACCCGATCGTGCGGATGAAGCAGGCGCTCGACGCCGTCGGGCTCGGCGTCAGCACCAAGGCGGCAGAGGAGGCGGCTGTGGCCGATATCGATGATGCGGTGGCGTTCGCCGACGCCAGCCCGCTGGCGACAGGGTTGGCCGGATGACCACGATCATAGAGGCGCTGCGCAGCGCGCTAGCGGCAGAGATGGACGAGGATCCTCGCGTCTTCGTGATGGGCGAGGACATCGGGATCGGAGGATCGTTCCATCTGACGCTCGGGCTTATGAAGCGGTTCGGCCCCGATAGGGTGCGCGACACACCGACGGCGGAGGCGGGCTTCGTCGGATTGGGAGTCGGGGCTGCCATCGGCGGTCTGCGGCCGGTCATTGACTTCCAATACGGAGATTTCCTTTTTTGTGCCGCTGACCAGATAATTCAGCAGGCCTGCAAGATGCATTTCATGTCGGGTGGCCAGGTGCACGTGCCCCTCGTACTGCATGCGCCGACCGGCGCGTCCGGTCGTGGCGCACAGCACGCCAACTCGGTCGAGAACTTCTTCTACGGCGTCCCCGGCCTGACCATCGGCGTGCCATCCACCCCATACGACGCGAAAGGGATGATGACGGCCGCCATCCACCATCCCGAACCCGTCCTCGTGTGCAGCCACAAGCACCTGTACGGGACGACGGGCCGCGCCGTTGAGTCCACCGCGTTCGGTGACGTGCCCGAGGAACCGTACGAGATCCCAGTCGGCCAGGCCGTCATCAGGCGGCCCGGCCGGGACATAACGATCGTGTCCGCACTGCTCATGGCTCATCGCGCCCTGCAGGCTGCCGGTCGCCTGGAGGCCGACGGCATCGAAGCCGAGGTGATCGATATGCGCTGGCTGGCGCCGCTCGACACCGCGACAGTGATCGAGTCGGTGCGCCGGACGGGACGCCTGCTTATCGTCCAGGAGGGCCCCCGTCGTGGTGGCTGGGGCGCCACCGTAGCGGCAGAGGTGGCGGATGAGGCTCTCGACGCCCTCGACGCGCCTATCCGCCGACTTACGGGACCAGACTCACCGATCCCCTTCGCCCCGCACCTCGAAGCGGAGGCCCTGCCGACGGTGGATGACATCGTGGGCGAAGCGCTACGCCTTACCGGAGCCCACTGATGGCCGTTGACGTCATCGTCCCTGAGGTCGGCGAAGTGGAGATGGCCATCACCCTCGTGCGCTGGCGCAAGGGCGACGGCGACGCCGTGCGTTCCGGTGACGTGCTGTTCGAGCTCGATACGGAAAAGTCGATCGTCGAAGTCGAGGCGTACGCGGATGGCACCCTTACCGACGTGCGGGCCCGGGAGGGGGACCCCGTGTCGCCGCACCAAGTCGTGGCTCGCATCTTGGAGGCCGGAGAGGTCTCCCCACCGCTTTCCTCGCCGGCGTCCGAACCTGGCGGAGCCCTCCCGGTCGGCACCAACGCCACGGTCGCCACCACCGAAGTAGGCGACAGGAGGGCAAGGCCCCGCCTGGGAGACCCCACCGTGGGGGCGAGCCCGCGCGCCCGGCGCGCCGCCGCCGAGGCCGGGATCCAGCTCGCACAGGTAACCGGCAGTGGCCCGAAAGGCCTCGTTTCCGAGCGCGACATCCAGGCCGCCATAGTGGCGCGCGACGCAGCCTCGTCAGCTCCGTCCCTGATATCCGCCGCCGCTACGGCCAGCGCCGGCCGCACCGAGCGCACCCGCCGGGCCGTGGCCGAGCTAACCAGTAGTTCCTGGCGTACGGTCCCACATTTCTACCTCGATCTCCACGCCGACGTCACCCAGGCGCTCCAACGAGTTAAACCGACGGCGCTGGTCCTCGTCGCCGTCGCTCGCGCATTGATGCGGCACCCCGAATGCAACGTCGCCTGGCGAGACGAGGCGCTCGTGGAGAAAAGCACTATAGATCTGGGCCTTCTCGTGGACACTCCCAACGGTCTCATGCTGGCGACGATCCGGGACGCTGATCGGCTCGACCTGGGCAAGATGCAGGAGGCGGTCGAGGGCGCGGTGGCTCGCGCCCGGGCTGGCGTTTTGGAGGCCGGCGACTTTGTCTTCGAGAAGCCTCACGATCTCCAACCTCGGGATGTACGCCGTCGATAGCTTCTCCACCATAATCCGGGCGCCGGATCCGATGTCGTTGGCCGTGGGCCGAGTCCGGACCGTACCCCGCTGGGACGGGGCCAGCTGGTCACCAATTCGCGCCCTGTCGCTCACCCTTTCCGTGGACCATCGCGCCCTGGACGGCGCTTCCGCCGCCAGACTGCTCACGACGCTCGAGGCCATCCTGGCCGGCACCGGAGGTGCTCTTCAATGATCGAACTAGAACTTCAGTCCAACTCGAAGATCGAAGCCATCGACGTGACCGAGCTCCTGGCCGGGCGCGCCTGGCCTGACGGGTTGCTCTGGGTCTCGTGCCCTCACACAACGGCCTCACTCGTCATCGGCGAGGGCGACGACGACATGCTGGCCGACTATGAGCGGACGGCGAGCGAGCTCTTCGCGCCCTACGAACCATTTCGCCATAAGAAGAACGACAACCCAAACGCAGCCGCTCACCTCCTATCGAGCATCGCGGGCACGCAGCTGATGCTGCCTATTCGCGCTGGGCGACCAGTGCTCGGAACGTACCAACGGATAATCTTCCTCGAGCTCGACGGCCCAAAGGTACGTCGCATCCATGCGATCAGCGTCCCTGCGCTCGTTGAGCAGGAGGCCTGAGGCCATGCGAGTCGCACTTGGAGCCGATAGCAACGGTTATCTCATGAAAGAGGCGCTGAAGGGCCATCTCGCCCGCCTCGGCCACGAAGTTGTCGACTTCGGCGTAGCTGAGGGGGAGGACCTGGACTATCCTGACGTGGCTGTGCCCGTCGCCCAGGCGGTGGCCGCCGGAGGCGTGGACCGGGCCGTTCTGGTCTGCGGGACGGGCCTCGGTATGGCCATCGTGGCCAACAAGGTGCCTGGCGTCCGTGCCGCGCCTGTCACTGACCCCTACTCGGCCGAGCGGGCGATCAAGTCGAACAATGCCAAGGTGCTTTGCCTGGGCGGAAAGGTAGTCGGCATCGAGGTGGCGGCCCTGCTCGTGGACCATTGGATGGGCGGCGAGTTTGCCGGTGGAGGCTCAGCCCGCAAGGTCGCCAAGATCGAGGCCCTCGACGTAGCCAAGGCGCAGGTGGCAAGGTGAGCCCGGCCCTTCTACCCAGCGAACGCGCCCACCTCGAAGGATGTTGCCTACGAGATACGGCGGCTCACCATCGAGCTTGTCGCCTACGGCCAGTGGGGCCACATCGCCGGCTCTGTCTCAATGGCCGAACTGATGGCGAGCCTGTATTTCCGGGCCTGTCGCGTCGACGCCACGAACCCCCACTGGGAGGACCGGGACCGGGTCGTACTGTCCAAGGCGCACGCTTCTCCGGGGCTTTACGCCGCCCTCTCACTTCGTGGCTTCTTCCCGGTCGACGAGCTCTATCGTTACTGTGAAATAGACGGGATCCTCGAGGGCCACACTGACGCCACGCGCACCCCCGGGGTCGAGAGCTCCAACGGCCTGCTCGGGATGGGCCTCTCGGTTGCTCAAGGAATGGCCTTCGCCTTGCGTATCAGGGGTTCGCTAGAGCCGCGCGTTTGGTGCATACTCGGCGACGGCGAGCTGCACGAAGGCAACATTTGGGAGGCAGCAATGTCCGCCGGCCACTACCGGTTGCGCAACCTGGTCGCCATCGTCGACTACAACCGGATCATGAGCAAGGGCTTTCTTGCTGACTACATGGACATCGAACCCCTCGTCGACAAGTGGCGCGCTTTCAACTGGCACCCCATCGAGGTGGACGGCCACGACTTGGACGCGATTGCCGAGGCCTTCGACGAGGCACGCCTAGGTACCCACGAGCGGCCAGTCGTGGTCATCGCCCATACAGTCAAGGGCAAGGGCCTCCTCGGCTTCGAGAATTCTCACAGGTGGCACACTCACGCCCCAGACCCCGAGACAGCCGACCAACTTCTCAACGGACTGGCCCAAATGTACGGGCGTACCCCGCTTGGGTACAGCCGACGCAACCAAGCAGTCAAGAAGGAGTCCTTCAGTGTCTGAAGCGGGGCGCCCGACTGAGATGCGACAAGCCTTTGCTCAGGCTCTAGTAGAGCTCGGATCGGCCGACAGCCGGATAGTTGTACTTGACAACGACGTCGGGCTCACGACGCTATCGGACCAGTTCCGGGCTGCGTTCCCCGATCGCTATATAGATATTGGCATCGCCGAGAAAAACCTGTTCGGGACGGCGGCCGGGCTCGCCGCCTCGGGCTTGATCGCGTTCCCAACCACGTTCGCCGTCTTCGCCACACGCTGCGCCCTCGACCAGGTCTCGATCTCGATCGCCGCCACCAACCTTGACGTCAAGATCCCGGGCCATTACATCGGAGGCAGCCGTGCCGGCGCGAGCCACATCGCCATCGAGGATCTGGCGGTCTTCAGGTCTCTTCCCAACATGCGAGTGGCTGACCCGGCAGACAACCAAGAGCTGCGTGCCGTGATGAAGGCGGCCGTGAGGACACCGGGCCCGGTCTATTTCCGGGTCTCCAAGCTCGCCGTGGCCGATGTCTTGGAACCCGGGACCGGGTTCGAGTGGGGCATGGGCCATTGCCTCCGCCAGGGTCGTGACGTCACGCTCTTCGGGACGGGGCTAATGACGACCATGTGCCTGGCGGCCGCACGGTTGCTCGCCGCCGAGGGTGTTGAGGCGGAGGTCGTGCACCTCGGCTCGATCAAGCCGATCGACGAAGATCTAATCTCGGCCTCGGCGGCCCGGACCGGAGCGGTTGTGACCGCAGAGCTGGCGTCGATCAACGGCGGCCTCGGCTCGGCGGTCGCCGAGGTGCTCGGAGAGCGCCAGCCCGTCCCTCTGCGCAGGATCGGCTACCGCGATGTGTGGCCCCATTCAGGTTCGATCAACCAGATCCTCGAAGAAGTACGGGCTCACAGCTGCCGATATTGCCGCGTCGGCCCGCGAGGTGATTGCCGTACGTCGTTCCGGTTCGCCGGAGCCGGACGGTCTAGTGGTGAGTTCGGATTGACAGGTCACGTTGTAGCGCGTTACGACGGGTTGAAGGACGCCGTCGTTGTGGTCACGGGTGCCGGTCGCGGCCTTGGGCAAGCGCTGGCCGAGGCCTTCGCGGCACAGGCGGCGCGGCTCGTCGTTGTCGATGTGGACGAGGCCGGCCTGGCCGCAACGGTCCAACGTCTCCAGCTGCCTGACGCCCGTGTCCTGGCTATCGCTGCGGATCTGCGCGACACCTCGGTTCTTGACTCGATAGTTGACCAGGCGGTCGCCACCTTCGGCGGGATCGACGTTCTGGTGAACAACGCCGCCGTCGTTGACGGTGTCCCGCTCGACGAGGTTACCGCTGAGCTCTTCGACCAGGTGGTCGAGGTAAACCTCCGAGCGCCCCTCTTCCTGTCGCGGGCGGCGTTGCGAGCCATGCGTGCCCAGGGCGGCGGTCGGATCGTCAATGTCGCCTCGATGGCCGCCCGGACGGGCGGGGCCTATCCAACCGTGTTTTGCTATGCGGCGACCAAGGCCGGGCTGCTGGCCCTCACACGATCGTTTGCGAAGCTCGGGGCGCCCGATAACGTCCTTGTCAACGCCGTCCTACCTTCGAATATCGACTCACCAATGCTGTGGGGGCCGTTCGCCTCCGACGCAGTCCGGAACGTGCTCTCGGCGGTCCCGCTCGGCCGGGCCGCCCAGCCCACGGAGGTGAGCGAGTTGGTGCTCTGGCTGGCGAGCCCGGCCTCGTCCTACGTGACCGGTGTCAGCTGGGACATCAACGGGGGCTGGTTCATGAGTTAGAAAAAACCACGTCTAGACGGTTGTCAGGTCGATCAGTACCTTGACCGTCTTGTCGGGGTTGGCGACGGTAAACTCGAAGGCCTCGCGCACGTCGCAAAACGGGAACCTATGCGAGATCATCTGCGCCACGAAGGTCGGGTCCTGCTCGACCAGGGATACGGTTCGAGCAAAAATGCCGCTGCTGTTTTGGGCACCGACGACGTTTAGCTCCTTGCCGGTGAAGATAGAGATCGGAAGTGCCACGTCCTGTTTGGTCTGGCCGACAATGACAACGCGTCCCGCGCTGATCACGACATCGAACGCCGCTCTTACCGCCTCGGCCAAGCCGGTGGCGTCGACCGCGACCGTCGGTGCGCCGTGTCTTGCCCACTCCCTACCGCGCTGCACCGTTGTAGAAATGCCGGACCATTTCAGGACGTCGGCCCCGAGGCGTTCAGCCAGCTCGAGCCGGTTATCGAGCGGATCGACCAGCAGGGCCCGGGCACCCACCTGGCGCGCACCGAATAGCACACTGAGACCGATCGGGCCGGCACCTAAAACGAGCACCTCATCGTCGGGAGCGATCCGGGCTCGGGCCGCGGCGTGGACGCCTATCGACATCGGCTCCACCAGGGCGGCCAGCTCGTCAGGCAGGGTCGTTGGGTGCAAAAGGCGAACGGGTACGGCTGTGAGCTCTTGAAGCCCTCCGGGCAAGTGTGCCCCCAGGCACTGCATGTCGATGCAGGCACCGCGCTGGTCGTGGAGGCACGGATAGCAGGACCCGCAGGAGATCACTGGCTCTATGGCGACCCGCACGCCGAGCCGTAGCCCACCCTCGTAGTCCGGCGGGAGGGACTCGATCGTCCCCGACAACTCGTGGCCTTGGATGAGCGGGTACCGCGAATATGGATGGGTCCCGAGATAGAGGTGCTTGTCCGAACCACAGAGGCCCACCTTTTCCACACGGACCAGGGCTTGCCCAACGCCCGGTGCCGGGGCGGCCACGTCGCACAGTTCTATCTGTCGCATTCGCTGGGTTATCGCTGCCTTCATAGCTTCATTCCCCTCTTATGGACCTGGCCCTTACTGACCGTTGTCGGGATATGCGCTGCGTATTACACGGCACTGGCAAGAAAGCCCCCGTCGACCACAATTGCCGTCCCGGTAACAAAGCCGGCGGCCGGCCCGAGCAGGAACGCCACGGCTCCCGCCACCTCGGAGAGCGACCCGAACCGCCTCATGGGCGTACGGGCGCGGATCCGCTCCCCGAGGGGCGAGCCATCGAGGAACTCCCGGTTGGTATTGGTGATAAAGACACCGGGGACGACCGCATTTACTCGGATGCCCATCTGCGCCCACTCCGTGGCCAGGCTCCTGGTCAGGTCCAAGAGAGCGCCTTTGGAGGCGCCATAAGCCGGCATATCGGGGAAGGCGACGTACGACGCCAGGCTGGCGATATTGACGATGGACCCGGCGCCGGCTTCCTTGAATGCTCGCAGGCAAGCCCGGCTCGCCAGCAACGTCCCCAACAGGTTGGTGTCGAGCACGTTACGCCACTCGTTCTGGGGTCACCGCCATGGCCGGCTCCCTGGTCGTAAGGCCGGCCGCGTTCACCAAGCCATCCAGCCGCCCGAACTCGTCCAGCGCCCGCTGTACTGCTCCTTCGACCGACTCCGGCTGCCGCACATCGAGCGTCACACCGACGACCTCGGTGCCTGACTCCCCGAGAAACCTGCACGCCTCTTCGACTTTGCGCGGATTGCTACTACCTATGACGAGCCGAACGCCGAGCGCTCCTAGCTCCTCGGCGACGGTGCGGCCAAGCCCGCTCGTACCCCCGGTAACCAGGCAGACGCGTCCGGCCAGGGAGAACTCGATCATCGCCGTGCCGGCGCTGACGCGCCCGTAGTGGTGGAATAGCCTCTCATGTCCTGCCCTCTCCATCTGGTTCATTTCCGAGCCACCCTGACTTGGAAGCCCTGTCTATGTCCTCCGTCGTTACGATGCCACCGGGCCCGGTTCCCCGGACGGTACCAACGTCCAGGCCGAGATCCCGGGCACGCTGGCGAGCCATCGGCGTGGCCCGCACGGCAGAGCCGGCGCCCTGGGCCGGGGGCACGGGTATTGCGTCCCCAGACGCCTCTCGGGCCGGCAGCGGCTTCGGCACCGAGGTCGTAGACCCGGAAGACGGCGGCTGGGAGGTCGGCGCCCGAGGACTGCCCACCGGTTCGGAGCAGGGACGGCCGTCCTCGATCACGGCGATCGCCTCACCCACGGTCACGTCGGTCCCGGGCCTCGCCAGCAACTCGACGAGGACGCCCTCGACCTGAGATACCATCTGCACCACGGCCTTGTCGGTCTCGATCTCGGCGTACGCCTCGCCCACCTTGACTCGTTCCCCGGCGCGCTTGAGCCAGCCCAGGAGGCGTCCCGCGTCCATGTCAGGCCCCATCCGGGGCATGACGGCATTAACCCGCATCGGCTGGCATCCCGAGAGTGGCGCGGGCGGCATTGACGACGTCCTCGACGGAAGGAAGCACGTACCGCTCGAGGTCGGGCTGGAACGGCAAAGGCGTGTTGAGCGCACATACCCGCTCGATGGGAGCCTCGAGGTAACCGAAAGCCCGCTTTTGAACGAGCGCCGCCAGTTCCGCCGCCCAGGAGCAACGCTCGACCTCCTCGCTCACGACGACGAGCCGGCTGGTCCGCATGACCGATTGCAGGACCGTGTTTTCGTCGAGCGGGACCAGCGTGCGAGGGTCGATGACTTCGGCCGAGATCCCATCCGACGCCAGCCTCTCGGCGGCCTCGAGCGAGAAATGGACCATCCTCGATGTGGCCACGATCGTGACATGATCACCCCTGCGTTTGACGTCGGCAACACCAAACGGGACGGTGTACTCCCCGTCAGGGACCTCGCCTGTCAAGGGGTACAGCATCTTGTGCTCTATGAAGAACACGGGGTCATCGAGCCTGATGGCCGTCTTCAATAATCCCTTGGCATCGGACGGTGTCGATGGCATGGCCACCAGCAGCCCGGGGACGTGGCACACCCAGGCTTCGAGGCTATTGCCGTGCTGAGCCCCCGACGACCGGCCGCCGCCGCCCTGCGTCCTTATGGTGAGCGGTACCGTCGCCTGCCCGCCTGACATATAACGGACCTTGGCCACTTGATTGCTGACGGCGTCCATCGCTCGGCCCAGGAAGTCGATGTACATGAGCTCGGCCACAGGCCGAAAGCCGGTGAGCGCGGATCCCAACGCGCACCCGATGATCCCCTCCTCGGCTATCGGCGTGTTCATGACGCGATCGGGCCCGTATTTGGTGGAAAGGCCTGCTGTGGCCTTGTAAGTGCCACCCCACGGATCGCGCAGGTCCTCGCCCAGCAGGTACACCGTGGGGTCTCGCTCCATCTCCTCGTCGAGCGCCTCGCGGATCGCATCGCGGTACCGAAGTTGCTTTGTCACGAGCCGGACCTGGTCCCGCGGACCGCCGAAGCCGCCAGCTCGGCGTCGTTGAAAACGTGGTCAAGCGCGCTGCTACGCGCCGGAGTGGCGGCCGCTTCGGCGGCGACGACCGCAGCCCGGGCTCGGTCCCGCTCCTCGGCATCGACGACATCCAGAGAAGCCGTCTCGAATTGATAGGTCTTTATGAGCAGAGCTTTGAACCACGCGACTGGATCTCTCGCCTTCCATCTCTCGATTTCCCCGGTGCCCCGCCAAGACCCGGGGTCGCCGATGTTGTGGCCGAAGATGCGATATGTCTCGCAATCGATGAAGCTGGGGCCATCTCCCGCACGCGCCCGGGCCACGGCGGCTTCGAGCAGCCTCGTAAACGTCGGTGACCCGATTGCCGTCGACCCGGCACGCGGCTACGCCGTAGGAGGCAGCCCAGGCCACGATATCCGGGATGCCGACGGATTCACGAGTAGGGGTCGATTCGGCGTACTGGTTGTTCTCGCAGACGTAAATGGCGGGCAGGTGCCAGAGGGAGGCCATATTCAGAGCTTCGTGCGTTGGGCCCGCGCCGATGGCGCCGTCACCAAAGAAGGCCAGAGCTACCTGGCCTTTACCTCTTTTCTTGGCCGAGAGCGCAGCTCCTGTGGCAATAGGGATCCCGGCTGCGACGATGCCGTTCGCTCCCAGGTTGCCCTGACTGAAGTCAGCGATGTGCAACGAGCCACCTTTGCCACGACAGGCCCCCGTCTCCTTGCCGAAGATCTCGGCCATCGCCGCCTCTACTGGTACTCCTTTGGCCAGGGTGTCCCCATGGCCGCGGTGTGTGCTGGCCATGTAGTCGTCTCGCCGGAGCGCACTGCAGGCCCCTACGGCCGTCGCCTCCTGACCGATGGAGATGTGCATAAACCCCGGCAACCGTCCCGCGGTATAAAGGTCGTAGGCGGTCTGTTCGAAGTGGCGGATGCGCACCATCTTCCTGAACATGTCCATCAGCAGGAGGTTGTTCTCGGCCTCCCCGGACAACTCTTGGGTAACCATGTTCCCCCTTCAGTTCGTAGCCGTGGCCTTCCGCCCTCCCGCCGGGCCGGCGTCGAAGCCCCCTTGGTCAGTTTGGGCGGCGACCGGCCCTTGGTACTCCCAGGACCCACCCGCAGTAAAACCGCCATCCACCACCAGCGACTGCCCGGTCATAAAATCGGAAGCGTTCGAAGCCATAAACACCACGGCGCCTACCAGGTCGTCAGGCATCCCCGGCCGCCCCGCCGGCACTCGGTCCAGGATCCAAGAGCGCTTCCGCGGCACCCCCCACAGCGATTCCTCGTTCATGGGCGTCACGATGAACCCCGGTGTCAGGGCGTTGACCTGAATATTATCAGGAGCGAACTCGACGGCCATCTCCGCGGTCATCTGCCTTATGGCCCCCTTCGTCAGCCCGTAGACAGCCACGGTGTCCAGCGCGTAGTGGGCGTTGAGAGATGCTACGTTGATGATTTTGCCACCGCCTTGCGCCCGCATGAGCCGTCGCGCCGCCTGGGACAAGAAGAACGGAGCTCTGACGTTGACGGCGACGAGCCAGTCGAAGGTTCCCTCACTGACGTCGTCGACCGGCTCGCGCCTGTTCGCGGCGGCGCAGTTGACAAGGACGTCCAGGCGCCCGAAGGTGGCGTTCACCTTCGAGATCAGATCTCGACAGCTGGCCACCATCCTGAGGTCAGCCGTGAACACTTCGAAGCGTGCCCCTTGCGCCCGCAACTGGCGACGAGCCTCCGCCAACTGCTCTTCCGACTGGTCGTGAAGCGCGACTCTGGCTCCCGCCTCGCTCAGCGCCTCGGCCAGCACGCGACCTATACCCCCGCCCGATCCCGTGACCAGGGCGACTCGCCCCTCCAGCGAGAAACGGTCCGAAGCGCCGAGAGTGACCATGGCCCGCCTTCCGCTCAGCGGGCCCGGGCGCCGGCCCGTGCCTCACGGATGGTCATCAGGAGCGAGTCCCAGGCGGCGACGAAGGTGTCCCGGAAGTGCTGGACGGGCCCGAACCCTTCGAACTCGGCTGGCGAAAGACCCGTCTCAGCCCAACCACGTTGGAAGTCAGGGAACTTGCCGAGCAGTTCTTCGAGAACGTCCGTGGGGACCGGCCGGTCGATGGTTGCTTCAACCGGAGGGCTCAAAGCGAGGATCTCCAGGACCGTGCTGTAATTGATCGTCGCCGCCGTCGGCCCACCGACGAGCCCGGTGAAGTCGTCGGTGCTGCGGGCACCCCCAAAGAGGAGGGTCACGGGGTACTGACGGGCCGTCACCACGGCGTGGCAGCGTCGTGCCAGCGCCACGCCGGCCAGTCGGAGGGCCGCAGGGCTGACTTCGGTCCCATCCCGGGCGGCAATCTTGCGGAGATGGTCCCCGAGGATGCCGGTGATCGGGCTCATGAAGAAAGGCGGAGTGACTCCTGTCGTCCTGGTGGTACGCAGGTAGCGCTCGCAAGTGTCAATGAGCTGGGCCACGCTGAAGACCTCCGTGACGATGCACGGTGAGCCGTCGGCGACCAGCGTCTCGAAAGCGTCCAGACCCGGTTCGGTGGCGGGGAGCTTCGGAGCGACATTGGGAGCGACCTTTCGGGCGTCCTGGGCCTCTCGTAGGATCTCCCCGGCGTCGTTGTCCGAGTATGGGGAGCCCTGCAGCGAAACATAGCCGGCTCTTCCGCCGGTCTCATCGTAGACAGCGCAAAAGCGGTCAGTGATCCGCTTCACGAGTTTCTGCTGGACCGCCTCGGCCAGGAACGCATCGTCCTCGTCCACGCCGGACATGACAACTTCTCTAATGACCTCACGTACGTAGTCAGGTTCTCGTCGCAGCAGGCCTCCGGCGTACGACGGGTTCGTAGTCGAACCGACGGCCCCCTGGCTCAGGGCAAGATCGATTTCCTGTCCGGTAGGGTTGTTGACCCACAAGCGCGTCGGCGTGCTCTCGGCCACGCGCTGGAAGTAGCTCTCACTCATTGTCGACCTCCTCGTATGGGCCGGGCCACCTGCCAATGTCGTGGTCGCCGGCCTGTGGGCGGATCTCAGCGAGCGCCTGGCTGTACTGCTCGTCGTTCAGCACTCCGCTGTGCCACTCCATTACGTTCTCCATAAACGACACCCCCTTGCCTTTCACAGTCCGGCAGATGAATACCCAGGGGGCGCCCGTGGAGCCCGCCCGTCGCATGCGGAACGCCTCGAGCAGGACGGGGATCTGATGACCGTCCAGCTCGACGGCCTGCCAGCCAAACGCCCGCCACTTCTGCAACAACGGTTCGATGCCCATCACCTCGTCCACGAACCCGTCAACCTGCAGGTTGTTGCGGTCGACGAGGACCGTCAGGTTGTCTACCCCGTAGTGCCGGGAGGCCATGGCCGCCTCCCAGGTCATCCCCTCCTGCATCTCACCGTCGGACATGAGCACGTAAACCTGATAGCTCCGCTTGCTCTGGCGAGCCGCCAGCGCCATGCCCAGGCCCACGGCCAAGCCCTGGCCCAAAGAACCCGAGGTCATGTCCAGCCCTGGCGTCTTCCTCCAGTCCGGGTGGCCCTGGAGGATACTGCCCGTCCTGCGGAACGTCTCCAGCACGGCGGGCTCGTAATAGCCTCTCCGGGCCAATGCGGCGTAAATGATCGGGGCGCAGTGCCCCTTCGACAGCACCAGCCGGTCTCTATCCGGCCAACCGGGTTGGCCCGGGTCGACCCGCATGACATGCCAATAAAGGGTGGCCACCATCTCGGCGGCCGACAGGGAACCCCCGACGTGACCGCTCCCCGCCATCTTCGCCATCTCGATCACGTCGCGCCGCAGGGCGTAGGCGATGCTCTGCAACTCCTTCGGGTCATCAGTCCTTCAAGAAGAGCGCCAGCGCCTCCCCTTCCGGCGCCATCACCGCACGACCTCTTGGGCGGCGCGCACGACGGCGGCGACGTCAAGGCCGAACTTGGCCCGCAATTCCCGATTGCTCCCCGACTCCGTGAAAACGTCCTGAACACCCAGGGCCCGAAACGCGGCGCGAGACCGGCGCTCACGATCTCTTGACAGGCTGCCGAGGCCAGGCCGCCGATCACGTTGTGGTCTTCGAGGGTCACCAGCGCACCCGTCTTCCGGACCGATGTCACCAGCAGCTCGGTATCGAGCGGCTTGAGAGACGCCATGTCGAGGACCTCGACGTCGATGCCGGACGTCGACAGTACCTGGGCGGCCTCCAGAGCTCGGGCCACGGCAGTGCCGTATGAGACAAGCGTTACCTGTTGGCCCGGCCGAAGCAAGAAGCCGCGACCGATCTCGAACCGCTCGTCCGGTCGGTGGATGCGCGGCGTCTCCTCGTACTCGATGCGAACGTAGACGGGGCCGTCGTAGGCGTGGACGGCCCTGGCCATCATTCCGGCGAGGACGGAGTCAGAGGGGCTGAGGACAACCAGGTTGGGAAGGCTGCGCATGACGGCGACGTCCTCGATCGACTGGTGCGTGGCCCCGTCCTTGCCGTTGCTGAGGCCGGCGTACCCGCCGATCAGCTTGGCGTTGAGCCGCGGGTAGCAGATCGAGGTGCGGACCATCTCTACGGCCCGCAAGGAGACAAAGACGGCGAAAGCAAAGGCAAAAGGCATCCGGCCGGACGCCGCCAGCCCCGCCGTTACTCCCATCATGTTCTGCTCGGCCACTCCCATGTCCCAGAACCGGTCAGGGAACTGGTCGCGAAACCTTCGTGTCAAGGTCCGTCTCGATACGTCGGCATCGAGGGCCACAATCCGCTCGTCACCCTCCGCCAGCCGGATCAGCTCCTCCATGAAAGCGAACCGAGGGTCCTCTCCGCCGACATCCAGGAACGAGTCGTACACGGGAGCGTTGTATGCAGTTTGCGTCACGGTCTTGCCTCCTATCTGGGCACTTGAGGATCCGGGGTCAGGTCTTAGTACGGCTACCGACACCACCTCCCGGCTCGCGGCTCAGCCAGGCGAAGGTGTCGGCCGGGTTTGGAGAAGGCAGATATTCGAGCCCTATAAACCCCGCATAACCTGTGGCCGAGATGGCAGGCAGTAAACGGTCGAACGCGACTTCGCCTGTTCCGGGAGCCCTGCGTTCGGGGACGTCGGCGATCTGGACATGGAGGACCCTCGGGGCGTAGGACCGGAACCTGGTGACCAGGTCGCCTTCCGCACGCTGGACGTTGTACACGTCAAAGAGCAAACCGGGCCCAACTCCCCATTCCCGTCTGACGCGGTCGGCCAGAGCGGCGGCCTGGTCGAGCCGGTGCAGGCCGTACCGCGGGAATTCGGTCGGGTTGAGCGTCTCCAGGACGACGCGGGCGCCGATCTTCGCCGCTAAGACCGCAGCCCGGGCCAGTCGCTCGGCGGCAATGGCATCCTGGCACCCGTGAGGAAGCCCGGGGCGGAGGTTCCCGTAGAGGGCGTTGAGTACCCGGCAGTTAAGGCGCTGAGCGATGTCGAGGACTGCCTCCACGTTGTCACCGAACCCTCGGTCCTCCGGAAGGGACAGGACTCCTCGTTCACCGGCCGAGAAGTCACCGCCGTACAGGTTGAAGCAGGCCAGCGTCAGCCCCTTGCCAGCTATCGCCTCAACCAGGTCTTCGACTTGGCGGGGACGAGGTACCGGCTCTTGGAACGGCCACCACAGTTCCACCGCGCCAAATCCCTCTGAAGCGGCCGCCGCCGGGCGCTCGAGCAGGGGCAGGTCCGTGAAGAGCGTCGAAAGGTTGACATCGAACCGGAGGCCAGCCAGGTTGGGCACCACGGACGAGAGCATTGTCACCACCTGTATAGCCCAGACTAGTCAACCCGCCGAGGCGGCGCAACCAAGAGCGCCGGGGGGAGCGGTGGCAGCCGTGTGCGCCCCCATCGGTCCACAGCTAGTGGTCCTGGGAGGGCCAGCCGGGGGGTACCCCGCCCCTGCTCGTAGGGGAGGGAGGGAGCAATGGAGCGAGCGAGCGAGCGAGCGAGCGAGCGACGGGAATCGAACCCGCGTTCTCAGCTTGGGAAGCTGATGTACTGCCTCTGTACGACGCTCGCGCGACCTGCCGCTTCGGCCCATCATGCTAGCCCCAACTCCGTCCGGCGGTCGATAGGGCCGGTGCTCCCCGGCCCCCCCGCGGCCAGCGATCCCACTGAGCGTGGTAGTGCAACAGCGTATAAGGGTTATTTACTTCCCATACCGGGGACATAAGACGCAACCAAAGCGAAGCGCAGCCAAAAGGCCGTATGCACACTTGGCAAAGGCTCGGTAAACGTGTACTCTCATTCCCGGAGCGGGAACCCGCCGCCTGCTCCGTAGAGCGGATTTGAGATCCGCCGCTCGGTCTGCTCCGCCGATGGCGCCCTCCGGGGCGCCATTGGTGTCTTGAGCCGCAGGTAGACCCGGGTAGGCGCTGGCCCACAGAGGACTTCTTGACGCGGCCGCGCCGGCATTACCAAGGCCGCGAGCAGTTTGTAGTTCGCTAGCACTCCAATTTCTCCGCACCAAATAGGAGCTTTGGGCCCTAACTCGATCGGCGCTTATCACGTCTCGACGGGAACGGCCGAGTTCGCCGGCAATGGGACGATTTGTAGGCCAGAACCTCCGATGAAGGTAAGGTCACTATCTGTGCCGGAGCGCTGGCGCCAGCCCTTCGCCTCTACCGAGGCCGTGCGCCTACGCATGAGCGCCCAACGGCGAGAGGGCACGGGGCCGGAGATGGCCCTGAGGCGGGCCCTTCACGCCCTCGGTCTTCGTTACCGCCTCCACCGGGCACCTCTGCCCGCTTTGCGCCGCAAAGCAGACGTCGTTTTCAGTGCCAGACGGGTCGCCGTTTTCGTCGACGGCTGTTTCTGGCACGGATGTCCCGAACACGGCCGGCGCCGCCACGACGTCAACGGCTGGTACTGGCCGGAAAAGATCGCTCGCAACCGGCGTCGGGACGAAGAAACCGACCGCCTTCTGACGTGCTCCGGCTGGTTGGCGCTGCGCTTCTGGGAGCACGAGCTGACCGGGGACGGCGCCACCCGGGCGGCCGTGCGGGTCAGGGAGGTGTTGGAGGACCGGCGGCCCTCGTCGTCCTCCGAGGACCGAAGAAGCCGGCCCCCGCCGAGGCCGGCCTCTTCGGGGCCGTGAACGTCTGTAGGGCTCTTTAGGCCGGTGGGCCGCTGGCTAGGGTTACCGTCGTCGTGTGCGACTGGCCCGTCTGGTCCTCCCAGCCCAACTGCACCTTCTGGCCCGGGTGGTGAGGCACGAGCAGCCTGGTCAGCTGGGAAGGCGAGGTGACGGTTTTCCCATCGAATGAAAGGATCGTGTCCCCGGCGGCGATACCCGCCGATTGCGCCGGTCCGCCGGTGACGACATTACTGACGGCGACGCCGGCGGAGGTGGTACCGCCACCGGTGTACTGGCCGGAGAACGGGCTGCCACCGCTCGAGCCGATCAGGACCCCGAGGAAGGCCGTCGACCCGATGTGGACGGTGGCGCTGGACTGGCCGGCTTCGATGTCCTTGGCTACCGGGAGGGCCGTGCTGATCGGGATGGCGAAACCGGCGTTGCCCTGGGCCGAGAAAGCGAAGCCCTCAGACGCCGCCGTGTCCATGCCGATGACTTGGCCGGCCGCGTTGACCAAAGGACCTCCCGAGTCGCCGGCCTCGACGTTGGCGTTCACCTCGAGGAGACCTGAAAGTTGCTCGCTGGAACCGGTCAGCTCGTCGGACGCCGTGATCGACTGCCCAAGGGCGGTGATGGACCCTCCGGCGCTGGTCGGCACGCCTCCCGTCCCACCGGCGTTGCCGATGGCCACCACAGCCTCCCCAATGGACGGCTTTGACGTGGCCAGCTGCGCTGTTTTCAAGCCGGAAGCGCCCTGGAGCTGCAGGACGGCTATGTCGTGGCCCAGGTCGTAGCCCACCACGGTGGCCGCGTACGTCTCGCCGTTGCCAACGTCAGTCACACTTATCTTCGTGGCGCCGTCGACCACGTGGTTATTGGTGAGGATCTCGCCATTGGAAGTGAGCACGATGCCCGTCCCCGCGCCCTCGGCGTCCTGGTAGTTGAGGGTCGTGTTGACGTCGACGATGGCCTGGTCGACCTTGGCGGCGATGGCGGAGACGTCCGAGGGCGCACCGGCTCCTTCGGTGTTACCCGAACCACTTCCGGCGGAGCCGCCGCCCGAGAAGGGAGAGCTCCCGTAACTAGGCGACAAGCCGAACCCGGGCTCCGTGCCCGTGCCTCCGGTACCGCCGGTTTTGGGCGTAGTGACTTGAGGGGCGGCAACGTTGGCCGAGCGGTCCGAGGGCCAAGCGGCGTGGCCGATGCCGGCGCCGCCAAAGGCGGCGGCGGCGATCACCAGCACGGCTGCCGCCGAACGCCACGCCGTCCCCCGGCGGGCCGGACGGGCGGGGATAGGGGCCGGCGGCTCGCCCAACGGGCCGACGCCGTACGCCGGCGGGCCGTACGCCGGCGGGCCGGAAGGGGGCGGGCCGTACGCCGGCGGGCCGTACGCCGGCGGGCCCACAGGCGGGAACCCGTAGGGTGGAGCCACCCATCGCCCCGCGTCGTCGTCTTCGCCTGGCCAGATCGGTCGGTCCGTCATCTGCTGCCTCCGGGTCTCACTCTGAACTGTTCATCACTGCTGGTATCAGTGTGGGCTCGTTAGCTGTGAACGGCCTAAACCGCCCCTTAAACTCTCCCCAACCGGCGCGAAAGCCTCAATCGCTTTCGGTAATGGTCACGGATTCGATGGCAACCCGCTCCTTGGGCTTTCCCGAGGCGGTGCCGATGGCGTCGATGGTGGCTACGACGTCGAGGCCGCTCACCACCTTCCCGAACAGCGAGTACTGGGGAGGAAGACGCACGCCGCTGGGGCCGCTGATCACGAAGAACTGGCTGCCATTGGTATCGGGACCGGCATTGGCCATGGCCAACGAGCCCAGTTCGTAACGGCCGGGGCGGGGGAGCTCGTCCGCAAAGCGGTAACCGGGCCCCCCCGTACCCGTCCCCGTGGGGTCACCGCCTTGAAGGACGAAACCCGGGATCACCCGGTGGAAGAAGATGCCCTCGAAGTAGTGGTACCGGGCCAGAAAGACGAAATTGTTGACTGTCCTCGGGGCGGCCCCGGGATCGAGCGCTATCGTCATGACGCCTTTCGAGGTGACCATTTCTGCCGTGTAGCGCCGCTGGACGTCGATGCACATCGGAGGGGGCCCGTCGAAGTGCTGGATCTTGGGGCTGGAACCGTCGGGGGCCGGGCAGTCAGTCGTCATGGGACCCTGTCTAGCGGAAAGCCACCCTCATAGTCGCCCCCGCTCCGGCTGAGGGCCGGCGGTCCCGGAGACCGGCTGATGACCAAGGCAGTGGCGGGCGGCGGGCAGAGCGGCCAGGCGCCCTTCACCGATAGGCCTCCCGCAGGCTTCGCATTGCCCGTAGCCCCCCTCTTCCAGACGTCGCAGAGCGGCTTCGACGTCGTCAAGGTCACTTCGGACCTGGTCAAGCGCATCGCCTATCGCGGGCGGGGGAGCCTCGAGCGGGAGCCGGTCGTTCACCTGCTCATCAGTCATCGCCCCGGGACCTCCACTTCACCCACAGTCTCGCCGATCTCCCGGAGAGCGGCCGTGAGGGCCCGGACTACCGCTTTGGCGGTTAGGGGCGAGAGGTGGGCGGCGAGGCCGGTCCCGGGACGCCCGACCTCCTCCACCGTCAGGGCGACACGGGGGTCGGCACATGGCTCACAATCATCCATTGCCACGACGGACCAGGCCACCTGGGCACGCTCGGGGTCGTCCGCGGGATGGTCGTCACGACCGTAGTCGAGGAGCTTCTTCACGGTACGAGTCAAGCACCCTAGCTACTGCCGGTAGCCTTCGACGACGCCGGCGGGCCGGACGCTCACCTCGTCGGGGTCGGCGCCGGCAGCCCGCCGGGCGCGGCGCTGGCGAAGGAGGTCCCAGCACTGGTCGAGCGTTACCTCGATCTGGCGGAGCCGTTCGACCTCCTCGGCCGAGAGCTCCGAACCCGAGTGCGACCTCTCCAGCGAATGCTCCTGTTCGGCTAGCTCACTGATGCGGTGCACGATTTCGCCGTCGTTCATTCCCTACCTCCTGGTTCGTCTCAGACAGGATACGGTCGGGACGGCCCCAAGGCCCACGGGAGAGGGGCCTAAGGCAGAGCAAGGAAGGTCGGCGCCGCTTCCGCCAGGCGGGCGGCTTGGGAATCGTCCTGGGCGGTCTGCGCCGATTCGGCCACCAACTGCGCCTGCCGCGTGTAGTCCGCGACCTCGGCCGCCTCTCGGGCGCCGTCCCAGCCGAGCAGCGGCCGCATTATCCCGGCCACGGCGGCCGCGCTGGCCACGCCCCCGCCCGGTGTTTCCATCGAGATCCGGGTGCGACGGGCCAGGACGTCTTCGAGGTGGAGTGCCCCCTCGTGGGTCACCGAGTACCCGATCTCGGCGTTGAGGTAGTGGCGGGCCCCCGTGACGGGCCCGGCCGGGTCGGGGGCGGAGGCGTTCAGCCCCACGACCTCCGCGGCCAGGCCTCCGTAACGGCGCAGAAGGTGCACGGCCTGGTCCAGCGAGACACCATGTTGGCGGGCGAAGCGGTGCCGCGCCCCCCACAATTCCGGGAAACCGGCCGCTCCGAGCAGGGGCACGTCCGCCGTCCTCGACGCCGCCACCTCGAACTGCGCATCGGCGACGGCGGCGTCGACGGCGTCCGCGGCCATGACGCGATAGGTCGTGTACTTCCCCCCCGAAACGACCACCAGGCCCGGGGCGGGCCGGGACACCGCGTGCTCGCGCGAGAGCTTTGTCGTGGCTGCTCCCCTGTCGCCCCCGGACCACCCCTCACCCGGGCCCCGCACGACGCCCGACCCGGCAACCAGAGGGCGAAGACCAGCGAAAACGGCTTCCACGTCACCGCGGGCCAGGGGTTTGACCACAACCTTGTTGAGCTCGGCCAACAGGTAGTCGACGTCGGCCACGGTGGCCAGGGGCCTGGCTTTGCCATACGACCAGTCGGTATCCGTGGTACCTATCAACCAGTGCTCCCCCCACGGCAGCACGAAGAGCACGCTCCGGTCCGTGCGCAGGATCAGGCCCGTCGTAACAGCGAGCTTCTCCCGCGGCACTAGAAGGTGAGCACCCTTCGAGGGCCTGATCCGCACCGTCCGTTCCACCCCGGCCAGAGCCTCTGTCTCCTCCGTCCAGGCGCCCGTAGCCACTACTGTTACCCGGGCCTGCACCTGGTGGTGACCACCCGTCTCGACATCCTCGATGGTCACGCCCGCGACCCGGTCGCTTTCGCGGCGGAACCCGACCACCCGGGCCCGGTTGAGGGCGACGGCGCCGTACGACACCGCCGTGCGCACGAGTTCCACGACATAGCGGGCGTCGTCGACTTGAGCGTCGTAGTACAGCACGGCGCCGCTGAGCGCTCGGGGGTCGAGCCCCGGCGCCGAGGCGAGCGCCTGGCGCTTGGAGAGGTGGCGGTGCAGAGGAAGACCGCGGCCGTTGCCCGTCGAAAGGCCGAGGATGTCGTAGAGGGCCACCCCGGCACCCACGTACGGACGCTCCAGGAAGGGGCGGCGCAGGGGGTACAGGACGGGCACGGGCCGCACCAGATGGGGCGCCAGGTGCCGGATGAGCAGGGACCGCTCCCTAAGGCCCTCGCGCACCAGACGGAAGTCCAGCATCTGGAGGTACCTGAGACCGCCATGGACCAGTTTGCTGGACCGGCTGGAAGTCCCCGCCGCCCAGTCCTGCGCTTCCACCAGGCCTACGGACAGACCGCGGCTGGCCGCGTCCAACGCCGTTCCGGCGCCGGTCACCCCTCCTCCGACGACCAGCAGGTCGAGAGGGCTGGCCGTCAGGCGGGCGATGTCCGCCTGGCGCCGCTCGGGGGAAAGGCTGCTCGGCTGTCTCAATACCAACTCCATGGCGGGGGGCGGCTCATATCGTCCGCCGGTACCGAGCAGGCGAGGCTAAGGCCGCCACGGGCGGTCCGCAAGTGCGCCCGGGCCCGAGCGTACTGTGGTCCGGTACCGGGGACGAGGAGCGAACGCCTAAATGCCAGAATTCGTGGGGGCGATCGACCAGGGCACGACCAGCACCAGGTTCTTCGTCTTCGACCACGCGTCCAGGGTCGTGGCCCATCATCAATTGGAACACAGTCAGGTCCTGCCCCGGCCCGGATGGGTCGAACACGACCCCCTCGAAATCCTGGAACGGGTACGCACGGTCACCCGCACCGCCCTCGGGGACGCAGGGCTGACAGCCGCCGACCTCGCCGCCATCGGCATCACCAACCAGCGCGAGACCACAGTCGTATGGGACCGTTTCACGGGGCTGCCCTATAGCAACGCCATTGTCTGGCAAGACGTGAGGACTGAGGGGACCGTCTCGGAGATCGAGCGCTCGGGGTGGGCGCCGACGGTCCGAGCCAAGACCGGGCTCCCCCCGGCGACCTACTTCTCGGCCACCAAGGTGCAATGGATCTTGAAAAACGTCGACGCCGCCAGGCAAGCCGCCCTCGCCGGGAGGGCCTGCTTCGGGACCATCGACAGCTGGCTGGTGTGGAACCTCACCGGGGGCCCGGAGGGCGGGCGCCACGTCACCGACGTGACCAACGCCAGCCGGACCATGCTCATGGACCTGCACACCCTTTCCTGGGACGAAGAACTGCTTGCCATGTTCGGCCTCCCGCACCAGGTCCTCCCCGAAATCCACCCGTCGACCGGGGTCTTCGGTGACGTCCGGCTGGAGGGAACAGGGCAAGCCGGCGTCCCCTTGGCCGCCGTCCTGGGCGACCAGCACGCGGCCATGATCGGTCAGGTCTGCCTGCGCCCGGGAGAAGCCAAGAACACCTATGGGACGGGCAACTTCTTGTTGGTCAACACGGGATCCGAGATCGTGAGGTCGAACAACGGTCTTCTCAGTACCGTGTGCTATCAGATGGAGGGCGAACCGGCGGTTTACGCCCTCGAGGGGTCGGTGGCCGTGACCGGCGCAGCCGTGCAGTGGCTCCGGGACCAGCTGGGGGTCATAAGGAGCGCCGGAGAGATCGAGGCCCTCGCCGCCGGTGTCGACGACGCCGGAGGTGTCTATTTTGTACCCGCGTTTTCCGGCCTCTTCGCCCCTTATTGGCAATCGGGTGCCCGGGGGACAATCGTGGGCTTGACGCGTGCCAGTACCAGGGCCCACTTGGCCCGGGCCACCCTCGAAGCCATATGTTTCCAAACCCGCGATGTTGTCTTGGCCATGGAGCAGGACCTCGGGCGCAGGCTCGAGAGCTTGAAAGTCGATGGGGGTATCACGGTGAACGGGCTCTGCATGCAACTTCAGGCCGACATCCTGGGCCTACCGGTCTCCAAGCCCCTGGTGGCCGAGACCACAGCTCTGGGGGCCGCCTACGCCGCCGGCTGCGCCGTCGGTTTCTGGTCTGGCGAGGAGGATCTACGGCGGAACTGGCACGAGGGGCAACGATGGCACCCTCGCTGGGATGACGAACTTCGTCGTGGAGCCTACGCGGGCTGGAAGAAGGCGGTGGGGCGCTCCCTGGACTGGGCGCCAGCTCGTTGAGTACGGTCCCGACGGGCTAAGCCCGGGGCTGGCGCGACAACCGCAGAAGTGCCCTGAGCACCTCCTCCCGCTCGCCGGCAGGCGAGAAGAACTGGTCGTCGGCCGCTTCGACGACGGAGATGGCCTGCCGGGCCAGCGCCGCCCCCTCGTCAGTTACAGCCACGCACTGCGCCCGGGAATCCTTCGGGTCGGGGCTCCTGGTTACCAAGTTCTTGGTTTCCAGGGCCCGGACCACCTGGGAAGTCATCATGGCGTCAGTCCCGGCATGTTCGGCCAGGCGGCGCTGATTGGGTGTCTCGCCGGCGACGCGGGTCAGCCACCAGGTGCTGGCCAGAAGGACGAACTGGACGTGGGTCAGGTTGAACGGGCGCAACGCCGCCGTCATCAGCCGCTGCCAGCGCAGGGTGGTCCTCCACAACAGGAAACCTGGGCTTTGGGTGAGTTCCATGTCCTGGTTCGCGTACCCAACTCGGGCCAGGTGGCAACACGGACCTAGGGGCCCCTCCCCAGGGCCGGGGCCCGACTTGGTCCCTGGGGTGCCTTAGCATCATGGGGGACATGGCCGTTGACCACCCCACCAATGGCGGTCGCGGGCCGCTTCACGGCGGTCGCCAGGCTGACCCACAGGCCCCCGCCGGGCCCCTGCCCCCCGGATCCGACGCCACCGGCGGTGGCCGAGGAGGATGCTGATCGGGGCCAACATCGTCGTATTGGCCATGCTGGCGCTGGGCGTGTCCGCCTACGGGTACGTGCAGTGGCGTCTCGGGCAGGTCAACCGGGTTGCCGTCAGCGGTTTGGCCCCGGTACCCAAACCGGGGGGGCCGCTCACAGTGCTCGCCGTCGGCAGCGACACCCGCAACCTCGGTAAGGGGGCCAGTTCCATTTTCGGCAGCACGCAGAGCGTCACCGGACAGCGTTCAGACACGATCATGCTGGTGCGCATCGTGCCTGCCACCTCGAAGCGTCGCCATCCTGTCCATCCCCCGGGACCTGTTGGTCCCCATCGCCGGCATGGGCACCACGCGGATCAATGCCGCCTTCGACAGTGGCCCGGACCTGCTGGTGAGTACCGTAGAGCGCGACCTGGGGATCGAAGTGAACCACTTCATGGTGGTCAATTTCTATTCGTTCACCGAGATCTCCGACGCCATCGGGGGCGTCTACCAGTACTTCCCCACGCCCGCCAGAGACCTCTACTCGGACCTGAGCGTGCCCCGAGCGGGCTGCGTCCTGCTGAAAGGAAGCCAGGCCCTGGCCTTCGTGCGCTCGCGCGAGTACCAGTACTACCTGGACGGCTCCTGGCAGTACCAGCTCGTCCCCGAAAGCGACCTGGCGCGTATCCAGCGCCAACAGGATTTCATCAAACTGGCCATAAAAAAGGCGGAGCAGGTGGCACCCACCAACCCCGTCGCCCTCAATAGCGTCATCGCCGGTATAGCCGGCAGCCTCACCGTGGACGACAATCTCTCCGGGTCCCAGATGCTGAGCCTGGCCTCTGTGCTCCGACACGCCAACGCGGCCGGGATCCCGGAGTGGACCTACCCGACGGTCAACTCGGTCGAGGTCGCCGGGCCCTCGACCCCGTGCCCGCGGCCGACCAGCAAATGGTCCAGCAGTTCCTGAGCTACGGCCTTCCGCCGGCCCCGGCGACGGCCGGGCCCGCCTCGCCCGCCGGCACGGCGGCGGTCAGCACCCACCGGGCGCCGGGCCCCCCCGGTGCCGTCAACGCCGTGCTCACCGATTGGCTGGAGGTCGGCTCCCTGGCCCTGAGCGCCCCGTCCGGCGCCCTGGCGACGACGCCGGCCAGCGAAGTCGCCCCGAGCTCCTCCTCGTTCTATGACGGCCAGTACGTACCGCCCGGCTTGCAACCCGGTCACGTCCCGCCGAGGTGCCCGACCTAAACGCCGGCCCCGGGCCTCGGGTACCTCACGCAATACGAGCCATCGGTACCGGGCATGCCTCGTTGGGGCCCGGCCCGGGTACGGTTGGCGGATGGACGTTCGACCGGGGCACGCGTTCCCGCTCGGGCCCACCCTCACCCCCGACGGGACCAACTTCGCGGTGTCGTCCGAAGTCGCCGACGCCATCGAGGTTTGCTTTTTTGACGGGGAGGGGCTCGAAGAGCACATTGAGCTGCCGGCCCGCACGGCGCACATCTGGCACGGCCTGGTGGCCGGGGCCGGGCCGGGCCAGCGCTACGGGCTGCGGGTGCACGGCCCCTGGGCGCCGGCAGAGGGGTTGCGCTGCAACGGGGCCAAACTGCTCCTGGACCCCCACGCCACCGCCGTCGACGGCCATGTGCGCTGGGGCGAAGAGGTGTTCGGGCACCGCTTCGACGCGCCGGACGAGGCCAACAGCTCCGATTCGGCGCCGTTCATGCCGAAGTGCGTGGTCACCGACCGGCACTTCGATTGGGGCGCAGACTCTCCGCCCGCCGTGCCGCTGGACGAGACCGTAATCTACGAGACCCACGTCAAGGGCCTGACCCGCCGGCACCCGGAGGTACCCGAGCAACTGCGGGGCACCTACGCCGGGCTAGCCCACCCGGCGGTGACCGGTTACCTGACCGACCTGGGGGTCACCGCCGTTGAGCTGCTGCCCGTGCACCAGTTCGTCCACGACGCTCACCTCCTCGAGCGGGGGCTGCACAACTACTGGGGGTACAACAGCATTGCCTTCCTGGCCCCGCACGGCGGGTACAGCTCGAGCGGGACGGGTGGCGACCAGGTGGACGAGTTCAAGGCGATGGTGAAGGCTCTTCACGCCGCCGGGCTCGAGGTCATCCTCGACGTGGTCTACAACCACACCGCCGAGGGCAACCATCTCGGCCCCACGCTTTCGTTGAAGGGTATAGACAACCCGGCCTACTACCGTCTCGTGGACGACGACCGGGCCCACTACTTCGACACCACCGGCACCGGCAACAGCCTCAACGTCGGCAACCCGGCCGCGCTTCGCCTGGTGTTGGACTCGTTGCGCTACTGGGTCACCGAGATGCACGTGGACGGGTTCCGCTTCGACCTCGCCACCGCCCTCACCCGCCAGAGCGGCGACGTGGACAGGCACAGCGCCTTTTTGACCCTCGTGCACCAGGACCCCGTGCTCGCCCCCGTAAAGATGATCGCCGAGCCTTGGGATATCGCCGGGTACCAGCTGGGCGGCTTCCCCGCCCGCTGGTCGGAGTGGAACGGCAAGTACCGTGACAGCGTCCGCGACTTCTGGCGCGGTGAGGACGGCGCCCTGGGGGAGCTGGCCCTGCGCCTCACCGGCAGTGGGGACATCTACGCCTCGGACCGGAGGGTACCGACGGCCAGCATCAACTTCGTGACTGCCCACGACGGCTTCACCCTGGCCGACCTCACCGCCTACAACGACAAGCACAACGAGGGCAACGGCGAGGACAACAACGACGGCGAGAGCAACAACCGCTCCTGGAACTGCGGGGTCGAGGGACCAACCGACGACCCAGCTGTCCTGGAGCTGCGCGAGAGGCAACGTCGCAACTTCCTGGGCACGCTACTGCTGTCGGCCGGGGTCCCCATGGTGCTCGGCGGCGACGAGGTCGGCCGCACGCAGAACGGCAACAACAATGCCTACTGCCAGGACAACGAGCTGTCGTGGTACGACTGGGACAACATCGACAAGGACCTGCTGGCCTTCGTCAAAACGGCTATCGCGTTGCGCCGGGACAACCAGGCGCTCCGGCCCCGAGAGTACCTCCGCGGCCCGGAAGGGGGGCCGGCCCAGATGGTGCTCTACCGTCCCGACGGCAGGCACATGACAGCCGACGACTGGCAGGACCCCTCGGCCCGGGCGCTAGCCGTGGCCCTGGACGGACGCCAGATCGAAGACAGCGAAGGGGGAACCACGAGCGACCGGTTCTTGCTGCTATTGAACGCCCACTTCGAGCCGGTCGAGTTCGTGGTGCCGCCCGGTCGGGCCAAATGGGACGCCGTCCTTACCACCGGGCCCGTCGAGCAGACGCCCAAGCTCACGAGGCGCAGAACGGTCGCCTTGCACGCCCGGTCCCTGTTGCTCCTGCACAGCCGATAGCCCCTAGCTATAGCTAGGGGCGGCAACGAGACCCGGTCCTCACGGCAGGACAAGGAGCACGTCGCCGAACTCGTGCCAGAGGTAACCCAGCTCGAGGCTGGCCGAGTAAACGGCCTCGAGCAGGTGACGACCGGCGATCGCCTCCAGCATCATCAGGTGCGATGCTTCGGGCTCGTGCCATCCGGTGAGCAGGCCGTCGACAACATTAACGCCATGGTCCGGCGATATGACCAGGTCGGTCCAGCCGTCCATCGCCTCGAGCTGGCCGCTGGCGGCACCGAAAGCCGACTTCAAGGGCGCGCACCACTGTGGTGCCGACGGCCACGACCCTGCCCCCGGCGGCCTTGGTGGCATTGACCCGCCGCGCCGTGGCGCTCGTCACCCGGACGCGCTCGGGGTAGGGCAGCTCATCGGCTTCGAGAGACGCCACACCGGTGTGCAGTACGACGGGAGCCACCCCAACGCCCGCAGCGACCAGCCGTGTGATCATTTCCGAAGTGAACGGCCGCCCGGCGCTGGGCATCTCGGCGCTGCCGGGCTCGTTGGCGTAGACGTTCTGGTACGCGCTGAGCGGCCAGGCCCGCGCCACGTACCCATAGCGGACGGGCCGGCCGTGCTCGGACAGCCATGTCAGGACCGGGCCCTTTACCGTGATCCGAGCCCTCCACAAGCGAGGGCTTTCCCGGTAAGGAGCCAGGAGCTCCAACACCGCGCCCTCGGCGTCCAGGCGCAAGAGCCGGGGTGGGGAGCCGGCGGGGACGCCCGGGCCGCCCGCCCAGCGCTTGGTGGTAGGGCCCACGGGCCGGCGGGGCTCGACCGCCCAGATCTCCGAGCCGCCCCCGGCCACACCCAGCCAGGTGGACAGGTGCACCACGACCTCGGTCCCGGTCACCATGTCGGTCCCGGTCACCGCCGCCGGCAACGTGGCCGAAGTGTTGATGACCACCAGGTCCTCGGGCGTGAGGAACGAGGGAAAGAAGCCGAACGTCGAGTCGACCAGCCGCCCATCGCTCCGGTGCGCCACCATCATCCTCACCCCGTCGCGCCCGAGGCCTCGGGCCTCAGGCGGCTGGGCGGCCCGGAGCTTGGCCGGCAGCGTGAAACTGAGCCGGTCGCTCACGGCGCCTGGCGCTTGAAGAAGGTCGGAGGCGCGCACCCGACCACTGGGCGGGCGCTGCTCGATCAGGCGCCGGAGCAGCGGCGCCACCGTGCCCGGTCCCGGCCGGTCAGATATGTCCTGGCCCGGGAAGGCCCGTTGGTGCATATCGGTTCGCATGTCGCCGGGGTCGAACCACCACACCCGGGTGACTGCCTCTTCGACCATGAGCACGTTGCTCAACTGCTCGAGGGCCGCCTTGGACATCCCGTAGCCGCCCCATCCCTCGTACGCCTCGACGGCGGCGTCCGACGTGACGTTGACAACCGCCCCCTCGTATTCGGCCAGCAGGGGGAGGGCCAGTTGCACGAGGGCCAAAGGGGCAACCACGTTTGTCTCGAAAACCAAGCGGAGGTCACCCAGGTCGTAGGCCCGCAGCGCCGGCAGCGGGGTGGGGCCCAGGGCGCTGGCGTTGTTGACGAGCACATCCAGGCGCCCTGTGCGCCGCGCCGCGTCGATGAGCTCGCGGCGGTGGCCGGGCGCGGTTACGTCGCCACCAACCGGGATGGCCCCTATCTGGGCCGCCGTCCGGCGCACTTCGCCTCCGTGCCGGCCATCGATGATGACATCCCATCCGGTCCGCACCAGGTCGGCGGCCAGGGCCCGGCCCAAGCCCTTGGACCCGCCGGTAATGATCGCAGTTTTACCCACGTTCCCCACGTTAGAACTTGAAGTTAACTTTAAGTCAAGGCCTAATATAGGCCACATGCTCACCATCGGAGAGACGGCCGAGAGAGCGAACGTGGCGACGTCGGCCCTGCGTTTTTATGAGAAGGAGGGGCTCATCTCGTCGGTACGGACAGACGGCGGGCAGCGACGGTACCATCGTGAAGTCCTCCGCCGCATCGCCTTCGTCCGCGCCGCGCAGAGGGTCGGATTGACGCTCGAAGAGGTCAAAGAAGCTCTCAGGGCACTGCCGGAGAGCCGGACGCCTACCACCAGCGACTGGCGCCGTCTGTCGCGTACGTGGCGGCCCCTCCTGGACCGGCGCATCGCCGAACTAGAGCGGGTCAGGGACAGGCTGGACACCTGCATAGGCTGCGGTTGCCTTTCGCTGGGCGTTTGCCGCCTGCTCAACCCCAACGACGTGGCCCGGGCCGAGGGGCCGGGCCCCGCTGGCTACTCGACGAGGACGGCTAGTAAAACCCTTTGGAACCGGCCCCGGTTGGCCTTGGCGGAGGAGCCGTACGATGACAGCGCAGCCGAGCAGCGGCGCCGTTAGCTGGCGATCCTGCCGTCGACGTCCCAGAGGTCCTCCCAGGACTGGCCCTGCCTCCAGAGGAAGACATGGCCTTTGACCAGCCGGTTGCCCCTGTCCGTCCCGGCGATGGCGGCCATCTCGTCTTCGGTCAGCGGGTCGCTCACCACGGCCTGGAGGTTGGCGCTGTAGTGACTGGCTTTGGTCGAGAAGGGGATGGGGACCTGGCCCCTTTGCACAGCCCACTTCACGCAGATCACCGCCGGGTGCACCCCGTGGTCCCTGGCTATGCCGACCAGGACGGGATCCTCGATATCCACCGTGTCTTCGGGGGACCGGTCCCGAGCGGGCCGGGCCGGGGAGCCGATGGGGCAGAAGCCGACCGGCTCTATACCCCGGCTACGCACGTAGGAGAAGAGCTCGGGTTGTTGAAAATGAGGGTGCAGCTCCATTTCATTGACTGCGGGGGGGATGCGCGCGTCCCGCAGGACGAGCTTGAGTTTGGCGGCCGTCATATTGGAGGTGCCGATATGGCGCACCAGTCCCATATCGACCAATCGCTCCATCTGGGCCCAGGTCTCCATGAACTCTTTGTGGACGTACGGCCGGGCGTCGGGGCTCCGGGAGGTCATATCGGCTTGGGGCGGATGGTAATTGGGGAAGGGCCAGTGCACCAGGTAAGAGTCCAGGTAGCCCGTGCGCAGGTCGGCCAGGGATGCCTGGCAGGCAGCGACGACATCCCCCGGCGAATGCTTGTTGTTCCACAGCTTCGAGGTGACCCAGATCTGCTCCCGGGGGATCCCCTCGAAGACCCGGCCGATGCGGTCTTCGTTGCCGTAGACGGCGGCACAGTCGAAGTGGCGGTAGCCCACCCCGAAGGCACCCCTCACGGCTTCGGCGACCTCGTCGGGCGAGACGTGGTCCGACCCGAAAGTACCCAGCCCGATGGCGGGCATCAGAGCGCCGCTGCGAAGCCGGCGCTGGGGAACGGTAGCCGGGTCGACGCTGGTGATTTTCATTGACTAGCCTCCTGACCTCAGCCTTGGGACGTCTTGCCCCCGATGAGCCTGGCCACGGCCAGGGCGATCAAGATCACGCCCCCGTCGATAGCCAGGATCCAGTAGCTGGACACATTGGCCAGGTCCAAGATGTTCTGCACCAGCGAAAGCAACACCACTCCGGTGGCCGCGCCCACCATGTTGCCCTTACCGCCGGCGAGGCTCACCCCGCCTATGACCGCGGCGGCAAAGACGGTGAAGATGATGCCCTCCCCGTAGCCCTGCTGCCCGGTGACGGCCGACACGCGGCCCGCCTCCATGAGCCCACCTATGGCGGCGAGCACGCTCCCGGCCACATAGACCCCGATCTTCACCCGGTCGACATTGATCCCGGCCGCTCGGGCTGCCTCGGCGTTACCTCCGACGGCATAAATCGCCCGGCCCCCGCGGTGGTAGCGCAGGAACAGGCCGACGCCCACGAAAATGATCACGGTGGCAACCAGCGAGACGGGGATCTGGCCCCAGTAAGCCGAGCCGAGATAGGTAAAAGCCGCGGGTAGGGCGAACAGGGTCTGGGCCTTCACGATGCCGTTCTGCAAGCCGGCCAGCACGATGGTCATGCCCAGGGTGACGATAAAGGCGTTGAGGCGGGCCTTGACGATGAGCAGGCCATTGAACAGCCCGACGAATGCGCCCACCAGGAGCAGGATCAGGATCCCCACAAAGGGGTCGAGTTTGGCGCCGGAACCGAAAGCCGCCACCGGCACGATGAGCCAGGCCGCCACCATGGGGGCCAGGCCGTAGGTCCCCTCCAGGGACAGGTCCATCCCCCCGATCATGATTATGAGGCTTTCCCCCACCACGACCACGCCGAGAGCCGAAGCCTGCAGGCCGATCCCGGAGAAGTTGGACACCGTCAGGAACACATTGCTCACCAGGGAACCGGCGATGATGAGCACCACCACGACCGGGAGGAGGGCGGCCTCTCTGACCAGCGACACGGCCCGGGCCTGGCGGCTGCTCTGCTGGAGTGTAACCTCGGCGGCGACCCGGCCACTGGCCTCCCCTCCGGGTGTCGGCGCCACCGGCGGGCTGGCGTCCTTCTCGCTGCTTACCTGGGTCATGCTGTCACCTTCCCGTTTGTTGCCGGGCTTGTCACCAGGCCCTCTATGGCGCCAATAAGCTCTTCCCGGTCAAAAGGCGGCTCCGTGAACTCGGCCACGACCTCTCCGCCCCTGAGCACCACGACGCGGTCACAGATGACCAGGTCGTCCAGGTCATCGGTGGCCAGGAGGACGGCAGTCCCGTCCCGGCTGGCCAGGGAGGACAGGGCCTCGAGCAACGCCGCCTTGGAGGCGACGTCGACCCCTCGGGTCGGTGCGATGGCGACCACCACCTTGGGTGCGGTGGCCAACGCCCGGGCCACTGTGACCTTCTGCTGGTTTCCACCGGACAACTCGCCCACCGGCTGGGCCAACCCAGCCGAAACGATTGACAGCCGCTGGGCCAGCGGACGGGCGGCGGCCGCCTTCGCCCGGGGCGTGACCACTCCCAACCAGTTGGCCAGCCTGTCGACGATAGTCATGGTCGAGTTTTCCGCTACGCCCAGTAGACGGACGAAACCCTCGGCGCGCCGGTCCTCGGGGACGAAGCCGATCCCCGCCTTCAGGGCCTTGTCCGGTCGGCCGGGGACGAGCGGGACACCATCGATCTCGACCTTGCCCGATTGCCAGGGTTGGGCGCCCGCTATCGCCCGAGCCAGCGTGGCCACGCCGGCACCGAGGAGGCCGGCCACGCCGACCCGCTCGCCGCCGCGCACCTCGAGCGAAACGTCGTGGAGGGGCCCCGGGCCGAGGTCGCCGAGAGGTGCTCCACCACCAGGCAGGGGCGGCCCTGGTCGGGATGGGCGGCGGCGCCGGCGGCCTCACCGCCGGGCTGGGACTTGACGGTCGAGGCCGTCACGTCCGGGCCCACCATGGCCGCCACCAGCTCGTCATTGGACAGGCCCGCGGTCGGCTGCATGAGGACCAACTCGCCGTCACGGAGCACGGCCACTTCGTCGCAAACCTCGAAGACTTCCTCCAGGTGGTGGGAAATGTACAGCACCGCCACCCCGCTGGCCACCAGTGCCCGCACCCGCTCGAACAGCCGGCGGATCTCGGCCCGCTCCAGCGCCGCCGTGGGCTCGTCCAGGAACAGGCAGCGCCTCCCGGCCGCCAGCGCCCGGGCGATCTCGACCAGCTGGCGTTGTTCGACGGTGAGGCTCGAACAGGGGGCGGCGGCATCGACGTCGTCAAAACCCCACTCGCTCAGCACCCGGCGAGTGTCGGCCCGCATTGTCTTCCAGTCGATCATCCCCCTGCGCCCGGGCTGGCAGTTCAAAAAGACGTTCTCCGCCACGGTTAGCTGAGGGACCACCATGGAGTGCTGGAAAACCGTAGCCACCCGGTTGCGCCAGGCCTCGACGTCCCCCAAGGCCGGGGCCCGCTCGCCCTCGAAGAGCACTTGCCCCCGGTCGGCCCCATAGATCCCGGACATGATCGACACGAGAGTGGACTTGCCGGCCCCGTTGCGCCCCACCAGGCCCAGGCAACGCCCGGAGCGAAGGGCCAGGCTCACCCCACGCAGGGCCAGTGTGCTGCCGAACTGCTTGTAGATACCGACGGCTTCGGCAGGCGGGACGCCGCCCTCGGCAGCGGCCGGTTGTTCAGGGTTCTCGACCACCGTTTTCTTGTCCTCCGCTGATGTTGACATGTGGCCTGCCTCACTCCCACCACAGGTTTCGAGCCGAGCCGGCCACGGTGGGGTTAGCGGCCGATGCCGGTGGGCCCCGACCAGGAGCCCACCGGCACGGCTTTTACCAGTTCCACTCTGGCGCCCGCAAGGAGCGCCAGGTCGAGAAGCTACTGCCGATCAGAAGCTCACGCCGGAGCAAACGCCGCCGTGGGCTTTTCCGTACACGTTGCCCCAGAGGGCGGAGTCGCTCACCGGGGTGGTGGTTATGGCGGACGGGGAGCCCCCCGCGGGCTTGATGGAAAGGTGCAGGACGGTCTTGGTCACGAAGGGGGCTACGACCGGGTCGCCCAGGTTGACGTCGCCCGCGTAGCTGACGTTCTGCAACGTGGGAGCACCGCCGCCGGGATCTCCGACCTTGAGCTTTACACCCAGGGCGGCATCCTTGGCGTACTGGAGCGCCCAGTAGGCGTAGAGGTTGGCCGGCTGCGACGAAGAGGCGTCGACCCAACCGTTGGCGATGTCGCACATCTCGAAAGCCACGCCGTCATCGCTGATCAGGATCACGTGCTTGGCCGAGCCCACCGGCCCGAAACCCTTTTTCTTCAACAACGGGATGATGCCGAGGTCCGGGCTGCTCCACTGGGAGTAGATCGCCTTCAGTTGCGTCCCGTAGGCATTGACAGCGTCCTGGGCGTCGGTGACGGCGGTGGCATCGGTCCAAACCGTGGGGTCCTTGAGGAGGTGGACATTGGGAGCGTTGGCCGCCATGCACTCGTTGAACCCAGTCGTGCGGTCACCCCCGTTGGACGAGGCCAGGTCTCCCTCCAGGTCCAGCACGTAGCCGGACTGCACCCTGGACGCGATATACGCGCAGGCATCCCAACCGTAAAGCAGGTTGGAGGCGCGCACGATCATGTAGGCGTGACCGGCACCGATGATGGTGTCCGTCATGACGGCCTGGACACCGTGCTTAGCGGCGTAGGCCAGGGCCGGCCCCATGCTCGTCGCCGTTTCCGGGTTGATTACGACGGCCTTGGCCCCTTCGTTGACGAGCTCCTCCACCTGCTGGTTCTGCAGGCTGGCACTGGCGGACGACAGCAGCGGCCCCAGTACCTTGATGTTGAGCTGCTTGGCGTACTGGCCCTCGTAGGTGTCGTAGGCGGCCCAAAAGGCGGTGTTGTCGTAGGTCAGGTCCACACCGATGGTGACGGGCGCCGAGGCGGAGGCATGCCTCGCACTGGCGCTCGCAGCCGCCGGTCCGCCCACGGCGACAACAGGCACTATCAGGCCGGCGGCGGCAAGCCAGCTAAGGCACCTCTTTGACTGAATTTTCATTTGTCCCTCCCTAGTTTTGTGAAAGTTTGGTTCGGGCTCACGGGCCAAGCGGCCGGGAAACACTCGCTCATCAACTCGTTTTGAGACCGTCGTGACGCTTGTGTCGTAGTCGCCTTGGACGTCGGCGACGTCGGGCTCATGTCACTCCCTCAGTCAGGCGTCGAGCCGCCCCGGGTCGGTCCCCGGAAAACGGCAGCAGGCCCCAGTGCTCGTGTCATGCCACCGGGAACTGCGTGGATGTGGTCGGCTCCCTCCCAAGAAAACGATTTACCAACAGCGCACTCAGGACCTTCATAGACTCCCCCGATGCAAACCCGCCGCGAATAGGTACTTTAGTCCCTAGCGCTAGGGCCATCAGTAGGACGTTACCTCTCGATCCCGACAGCAGTGAACCTTTTTGAGTCCTTACCGAGTAATCGTTTACTACACTAGCAGTCCGATGCCAGGTCCTCAAGAGCACCGGGGCCACCGGGCCGCCGCCCTGATGGGGCTCCCGGGGGCCACGGCTACCATCGGGCGACGATGACCACGATCGTCGACGTGGCCCGCGCTGCGGGGGTCTCTACGGCCACAGTGTCCAGGGTCCTCAACAACCATCCCCAAGTCGACCCTCGACTGGCTGCCTCCGTGCTACAGGTCATAAAGGACCTGGGCTACCGTCCGAGCCGGGTGGCACGCACCCTGCGCACGCGCCAGAACCGGGTCTGGGCCTTGATCATCTCCGACGTCCGCACGGGGCCGTTCTTCGCCGACGTGGTGCGCGGAGTCGAAGACATAGCCTACGGGGCCGGCTACTCGCTCTTCCTGTGCAACACCGACGAGGACGCGGCCAAGGAAGCCTCCTACATCGAGCTCGCCGTGGCCGAGAACGTCGGTGGCGTGATCCTGACGCCCTCCGGCCCCCGCACCGACCTCTCTCCCCTGGTCAACTCCGGCGTCCCGGTCGTGCTGGCCGACCGGACGTTACCCAGCCCCTACGCGGACAGCGTCATCGTCGACAATGTCTCGGGTGCCTACCAAGCGGTCAGTCACCTGGTGGCGGGGGGCTACAAGCGCATAGCCTGTGTCACCGGCCCCATGGGGACCACGACGGGCTCGCGGCGCTACGTCGGCTATTGCAAAGCCCTCGAAGAAGGCGGCCTCACCGCCGACGACACCTTGGTCCGGGTCGCCGACTTCCGCGAGGCGGGCGGCAAGCTGGCCATGGGCGAGCTGCTGGACCAGGTGGAGCGGCCTGACGCCGTATTTGTAGCCAACCACCTGATGACCATCGGCGCCCTCCAGGCCATCGTCGAGGCGAAGTTGACCATCCCCACCGACATCGCCATCGTCAGCTTCGACGACATGTCCTGGTCCACCCTGCTGCGCCCTACGCTGACGGCTGTGGCCCAACCCGCTTACGACCTTGGGGTCGAGAGTGCCCGGTTGCTGCTCAGCCGGCTCGAGGGCTATTCCGGGGCGGCCAGGATGGTTACCCTTTCACCGACGCTGCACGTGAGAGGGAGCTCGGTGCCCAAACGTCGCCTGGCCGCCCGTCGGGCCTGAGGGCCCGACGAGAAACCGGCCCGTTCGAGATACGACCATTGACAGGGAGCTTGCCATGCTGAAGAACATCGACCCCCTTTTGACCCCCGAGCTGCTCCAGGTCATGGCCGCCATGGGCCACGGCGACGAGCTGGCGGTGGTCGACGCCAACTTCCCCGCCGCCAGCGTCGCTCTTCGCAGCGGCCATGGCCGGGTGGTGCCTCTGGCCGGCACCTCCATGCCCGAGGCGGTAAGAGCCATCCTCACCTTGCTGCCGTTGGACGACTTCGTCGACACGCCCGTGCGCAGGATGGCCATTGACAACTCCCCCGACGACCTCCCCGAAGCCCAGCGAGAGGTACAGGCCGTCATCGACCGCGCCGCGGGCCGGCCCTGGCCTACCGGCACCCTGGCCCGTTTCGACTTTTACGAGGCCGCCCGCAACAGCTATGCCGTGGTCTTGACAGGCGAGCGGCGCTACTACGGGAACGTCCTTATCAGAAAGGGTGCTATACCTCCGGACGCCTAGCCCTGGTCCCCGTGGTCAGCCACCGGGACGCCCCGGCCCAGCCGGCGGAAGCGGTCATAGGCATCGTCCCACTGGCCGCGCTGGCGCGGTTGGTACAGCACCGGGGAAAACGAATCGGCCACCACCGCTCTCGCGTCTGCGAGCGAGCTCAGCTCGCCGAGCGCCATGGCCTGCACCAGCAGGTTCCCCACTTCGCTGGCCTCGGTCGGGCCGGCCCAGACGGGCAGGCCCGTGGCGTCCGCCGTCAGCTGGCACAGCAGCTCATTGCGGGCCCCGCCGCCGACGATATGGACCGCCGGCGGAGAGGTGCCACGGGTGGACGTGAGCAGGTCGATCGTCTGGCGGTAGGCGAGGGCCAGGCTTTCCAGCACACAGCGGACCATGGCTCCCGGGCCGTCGGGGACGCTCTGTCCGCGGCCCTGGCACCAGTCGGCGATGCGTCGGGGCATGTCCCCGGGGGCAAGGAACACCGGGTCGTTGGGGTCGACCACCGCGCCCAGGGCGGGGGCCGCCTCGGCCATAGCCACCAACTCGCTGAACTGCCACCCCTGCCCGTGGAGGTCCCAGGTACGCCGGCACTCCTGGAGCAACCACAGACCGGTGCCGTTGCTCATGAGCTGGAAGGTGCCACCGGCGCCGGCCTCGTTTGTCAGGTTGGCCAGGTAGGCGCGCTCGTCGATGACCGGCCCGGGCACCTCCATCCCGACGAGCGACCACGTCCCGGAGCTGATGTAGGCGGAACCGGGCTGCTGGAAGGGCACGGCGGCGATGGCCGAGGCGGTATCGTGCGAGGCGGGCGTGATGACCGACACTCCGCTGAGGCCGGTCTGTTCAGCCACGTCGGCCCGCAGGGCGCCCAGTGCGGTGCCGGGGGGGACCACCTCGCCCAGGAGGTGCCCCGGGAGGCCGAGACGGGCCACTAGGTCCCAAGCCCAGTCACCGGCGACAGGGTCATAGCACTGGGTCGTGCTCGTCTCGGTCAGCTCGCACCGGGGCACGCCCGAGAGCCAGTAGTGAAAGAGGTCGGGCAGCATCAGCAACTTCTCGGCCACATCCAGGACCGGCTCCTTGGCCGCCACCATGGCCCAGAGCTGGTAGAGCGTATTGATCGGCAAGAGCTGGTTCCCGGTCCTCTGAAAAATCTCCCGGGCCGGCACAAGCTGACGGACCTCTTCGAACGCGCTCTCGGTGCGCCTGTCCCGATAGTGGACCGGGTTCTGCAGAAGGCGACCAGCCCGGTCGAGCAGGGCGAAGTCCACCCCCCACCCGTCCACGGCCACGGAGGCGAAGCTCCCGCCTTGGCGGGCGGCGGCACGCAGGCCCTCGAGGGCTCCGTCGTACAGCCGGAGGGGGTCCCAATGAAGCCTTTCGTGGACGGTCACCGCCACGTTGGGGAAGCGGTGGACCTCGTTTACGCTCAACCGCCGGCCGTCGAACAAACCGACGGCCACCCGGCCGCTTTGGGCACCGAGGTCGACCGAGACCAACTTCATGGGCCGACCGTCGTGCGCTTCATAGGCCGACCGCCATGGGCCTGCCCGTCCGGACACCCTGAGTAATCGTTTGCTTGGCGCGGTGAGGAAGCCTGCGAGTGGCCTCTCCGGCGACCCCCACACCTCCTTCGGGCGGCCATCTCAGCCGGCCACCACGAGGATCTTGACCTCGTGGCCGGAGCCGATGGCGGCGAAGGCCGCGGGTGCCTCGGGAAGGGGGAAGGTAGCGGTTATGAAGCGGCCGGCGTCGAACGTCCCGTTGCCGATGATGCCGACGGCAGCATCGAAGTCCTCCCAGCGGTAGGTCGCCGCCCCCTGGAGACGGATTCTGGTACTCCTGGACCACAGGCAGGTCAATGGTGACGGGCACCCGGGCTCCTCCGACCACGACCACCGTGCCTCCTTTGATGGCCATCTTGATGGCGGCGTCCAGGGTGGACTGGTGGGCCACACAATCGAAGACGATGTCGGCGCTTTCCCCCAACTCGCCCCGGACGGCGGCGGCGAGGTCTGGGGCCCGGGCATCGACCACCGCGTCAGCTCCCAGGGCCAGTGCCAACTCGCGCTTGGCCGCCAGAGTGTCGGTGCTCACGACCATCTTCGCCCCCGCCTGACGGGCGGCAGTAAGCGTGAGCAGCCCGATGGTGCCAGCGCCGAGGACGGCGACCGCCTTGCCGGCCACGTCCCCGGCCAGGTGGACCGCGTGCACCGGCGTAGCCAAAGGCTCGATGAGGGCGGCCTGGTAGTCCGTGAAGCCGGAAGGGACCGTGTGGAGCCGCCGAGCGGGGACGCTGAACACGTCCGCCATCCCGCCCTCCCGGTACCCGCACCCAAAAAACTGCAGGTTTTCGCAAAGGTTTTCGGCGCCGTGACGACAGGGCTTGCAGTGGCCGCACACCAGGGTCGGCTCCACCGTCACCCGGTCGCCGGGGGTCACCTCCCCGACACCGTCGGCGGTGGCGACCACCACGCCCACCACCTCGTGTCCGGGGTAATAGGGGGGTTTCATGAAGGCGTGCTCACCGTGGACGCCGGCCTTGTCCGACCCGCACACCCCCGACACCGACATCCGGACCAGCGCTTCGCCGGGCCCCAGGGCGGGGACAGCCTCGGTCACAACCTCGACGACGTCAGGGGCACTTACGATGACTCTTTTGCGGTTCTGTTCATTGCTCATGGCATCTCCAATTTCTGGACGGGACGGCACGCCTCGGCGTAGACGCTCAGCACGTCGCGCACGGCCTCGAGCACCAGCGCCCTAGGCGTGGCGGGCAGCGCTCCGCTGGTGACGCGGGGGTACAGCGTCGGCAGGAACTGACTGATCAAAGGCTCCGGGATGCTGACTTTGCCCAAGTGGTCCAAGAGCCGGCGGACCGCCTCCTGGGGCCGCGGCGCGGCCCAGTAGTAGCGGATGCGGTCGCTGTAGCTGAAATGACGGAGCACCCGCTGTTCGTCCGGGGTGCCGCGATAGTAAGGCTGCCAGTACCCGGGGTGCTCGAGCATCTGCTTCTCCATCACCGCCACCAATGAATGCTCGGACCAGACGGGGCTCAGTGCGGTGGCGATGTTGTCGAGGGCATATAGAGCCTCGCGTAGGGCGAACGTGAGGCCCGGCCCGACCTTCAGGATGGCGAAGCCGTCGGCCACCAGGCGGGCCAGGCGGCACGGCGGCTGGTAGTCGGTCGAGTGCGCCTCGAACACGAGCCCGGGCATGGCGGCCAGGGAACGCTTCAACTCGGTGGCGCGCTCGGGCTGGTAGACCAGGACGTTGCGGTCATCGAACTCGACCCCGGGCTGGGCAACGACGGCGATCACGGCCTCGAAGGCGGCCTGCGCACCGGCCGCGGCAAAGGCCAGCCGGTGCGCCTCTAGGGTGGCGGCCACGGCGTCGGGCCGGGTCACCTCCAAGTGCTTGATCTCCTCCACCGAACCGCCCGGGACCGGTACCTCGGTACCGATGACGTAGCGGAGGTCGGTAGCGGCGTCGGCTGCGGCCGCTTGGGCGACCACGGCCAAGCGGGCGGCGCGCTCAGCCGTGACGGAGTCCGAGAGGTGCTCTGGCTCGCCCTCGCACCCCATGCTGGTGTCGAGGTGGATCTTCTCGTACCCGGCAGCGACGTAGGCGGCCACCATGGCCTCGGCTTCGGCCAGGGCCACCTCGGCGGGCAGGTGCCGCCAGGGGTTGGGGCCGAGGTGGTCGCCGCCGAGCACCACCCGCCGGCGCGGGAACCCGGCCTCGTCGGCAATACCATAGACCTGGTCACGGAAGGCGGCCGGCGTCAGGCCCGTGTAGCCCCCCTGATGGTTGACCTGGTTGCAAGTGGCCTCGATGAGCACGGTCGTCCCCTCGGCCACGCCATGGCGCATGGCCGCTTCGACCACCATCGGGTGGGCCGAACAGACCGAGGTGACGCCGGCGGGCGCGGGACCGTGGCTAGCGCCGCGGCCAGAGATGAGCGAGGTGAAACGCCGGGCCGCGCCCGTCCCCTGGGAGCGGACAGCGTCAAGCTCGGCCAAAGTCGAGGTGCCTTCCATGGGGCCCTTGGTACCCACAGCCCGGGCGCCGCTGGCGTTGGCGTAGGCCAGGCTCTCCTCAACGCTGCGTCCCTGGAGCCGGCAGGTGACGAACGTGGCGTCAAAGCAATCGCCGGCGCCGGTCGGGTCCACCTCCTCGACCGGGTAACCCGAGGCCCTCACGGTGCCGCCGGCGTCATGGTACGTGGCGCCCTCGGCGCCGTTCTTCACCACGATGGCCGTCACGCCCAGACCGAGGATCTCGGAGATCGCCGCCTCCGGCGTGCCCGCCGCCGTCAGCAGGGTCAACTCGTCCCCGCTGGGCAAGAAAGTGTCGCAGGACCTCAACATGGCCCCCAGGGCCGCCCTCACCTCGGGGTCGCCGGCAACCTCCTTGCGGATGTTGGGGTCGAAGGAGACGGTACCGCCGTTGCCCTTCACCATCTCGATGGCCCTCGTCGTCATCTCGATTATCCGGGCCGAAAACAACGACGGGCCGGAAACGTGCAGGTGACCGCACGCTTCGAGCAACTCTGCCACCGCGTCGGTCCAGCGCACCTGACCGCAGGCGCTGTTCTTTATGTTGTAGACAAAATCGCGTTCACCGTTGTCCCGGTAGCGCACAAAGGCGCTCCCCGTCGGGTACGGCGCGCTCGATCTCGACCGCCCTCAGGTCCACGCCGTCGTCGCCGAGCCGCCTCAAGTTGACCCGGCCGAAGTCGTCGTCCCCGACGCAGCTCACGATGCCGCAGGGCTGGCCCAACTTGGCGACCTGGTCGATGAAGATCGCCGGTGCACCACTGGGGAACGGACCGAGCAGGTGCACGGGCTGGCGAAAACCGTCGCCCCTGTCTTCCGCCACGATCTCCACCAGGATCTCGCCCAGAGCCACGACCTTTTTCATTTGCACCTCTATCCGGGGCCGGTCTTTGTTAGGCCGGCCTTACATTCGCTCGCGCCCTCCCCGGTCCCGCGGCGCTGCTGGGTTGCCGGTGAGTGTACATCGGCCGGACTACGCTCGACACAGCCCGGTGACAGGGAAGGGACGGGCCATGGCCGCCAACAGCAATAACTTCCGTTTAGACGGGCGCAAGGTGGTGGTGACCGGCGCCGCCCGTGGTATCGGCTACGCCATTGCCCGCGCCGCCGCCCTGTCGGGCGCGTCCGTAGCGCTCCTGGACCTGGAGCAGGGCGCCCTGGAGCGGGCCGCGGCACAGGTTGGCACGGACGTCGAGGGAGCCGAGGTCACGGTCCAGACATGCGATGTCTCCTCTTATGAAAGCGTTCGGGCCGCTCGTCTGGCCCTCGAGGCAGGCTGGGGACGGGCCGACGTGCTGGTCAACAACGCCGGCATCTTTTCGAACGCCCCCGCTCAGGAGCTCACCGTCGATGAATCGGGCCGGGTGCTCGGCGTCAACCTGTCCGGCGCCTTCTACTGCAGCCAGGTGTTCGGCGCCCCGATGATCGAGGCTCGGTCCGGAAGCATCGTCTGCATCGCTTCCATGTCCGGTCTCATCGTCAACCGTCCTCAGCCCCAGGTCGGCTACAACGTGTCCAAGGCGGGCGTGATCATGTTGACGAAGTCCCTGGCGGCTGAATGGGCCCTTTTCGGCGTCCGGGTCAACGCGGTGGCACCCGGCTACATCCGCAGCGCCATAACCGAGAGCTTCCTGGCGCAGGGCAGTGTGCGGGACTACTGGCTCGGCGGTACCCCGCTGGGCAGGTTGGGCGCCCCCGAAGAGATCGCCGACGTCGTGGTCTTTCTGGCCTCGGACGCGGCCAGCTTCGTGACGGGCGAGACCGTGGTCGCCGACGGCGGCTATACCGTGTGGTAAACGGGCCCTCCGTTGAAATCAAGCCGTACCAAAAAGGTGTCTTCTCAGCTCGAGGCGGCCCACGCCTCTACCCCGTCTTGGGTGGGGACGAGGAGCGTCCCATCACCCACCGCCGGCGTGGCGAAGTGCTCGAGGGCGCCGGTTGAGCGCTCCAGTACGACGTGGCCCGTGGACGGGTTCATCCCGTACAGACCGCCCGAGCCCCAATTGAGGGCCCACACCAGCCCACCCGCCACGACCGGAGGCCCGTCAGGGGACCCGGTCGAAGCTGACCAGGCGCGCTCGAACGTCATCGCCGAGGCATCCACCTCGACGGCCACAGTGCCGCTACCGCACGGCGCGTACACGTAGGTGCGGCTCCGGGTGCCCGTGCCTATCACGTCGGTGGCATCGGCACCAAACACGCCGCCGCCCAGGCACAGCGCCCCAGTGAAGGCACCCTTGCCTATCCCGCCAAGATGCGAAGCTCGCATGAGGTAGCCGAAGCTGCCGTTTTCGGCGGGCTTGCCGGCAACGAACAACAACGTGGTGCCCGGTACGGCGACGGGACCGGCCGAGCCGAGGTCCCAGTCGTTGTCGTTGAGCTGCACCCAGTTGCTCGGCGCCCAGTAGCCGAGCCGGGCCAGCGTCGGAGACAGCTCGACGACCGAATTGCCTTCGTCGTAGGTCGAAACCGAGTTCGAGCTACCGTTGCCGGTGGCAACGTAAAGGTCCCCTGACGACGAGACGAAAGCCCCCCCGGTGCCCCAGATGGCACCCTCCCGCTGGGTCGGCACCTGGTAGCTGACCAGTGGACCGGTGCCCGCGGCGGCCACGCTCACGACATAGCCGTGGTACTGGCCGCAATCGCCGATGAGGCCGCCGAACTCGACGTAGATCCTCCCGCCCAGGAGCGTCAAGGCCGGCCGCTGCTGTTCGGCGGGGATGTAGTAGTGCCTAGCCTGGTTACCGTAGGGCGGGTCGATCTGGCGGTGCCAAAGCGCCTTGTGGGTGACAAGCGACACGGCTACCAGCCAATGCTGGATATCTTGCCATCTGTCGCCGCCCACCACGGTCTCCTCGGCGGCGAAGATCTCGTTGCTCCCCGGGTCGATGACGGGAGTACCGGTGATACCGAGGGGGTCGATGTTGCCGCAGCTGTCGGACAGCGTCGGCGCCGAGTCGACCACCGCCGTGCTCACGGGGGTGCCTACCTGGAGCTTCCAGGCCACCTTCCCGCTCTTGGCCTCGATGGCGTAGATGGTGTCGTCTTCGGTGCCGACGTAGACGGTGGCGTGGTAGACGAGCGGCTGCCCGTAGACGCCGGCGTCCAGAGAGTCGTCCCAAGCCGCCGCGGCCGAAAGCTTCGAGATAGCCGGGTCGACGGTGTCGTCGTCCGACCGGGCATTGCCGTACCCATAGGTCGTGAGGTCTCCGAGCGTAGCCGCCGGGCGCACCGGGGCACCTACCGCCGGGGATGCCGGTACCCGGAGCGCCGGTACCCGGAGCGCCGGTACCCGGAGCGCCGGTACCAGGGCGACCGGCACCGAGGCGACCGGCACCGAGGCGACCGGTAAACAGAGCGCCGTGAAAACACGGCCGGCGGCTCGCCATCCACACCTTTCCCGGTTACGTCGCCTAATCACGTTGCTACCTCCGTGCGAAATGAACGATCATCCCGTTCCCCTTTGTAGCGCGATCAGCCGGCGCTTTGCCGTCGGCCGCCCTCGTCCCTCAGTAAAGTCCCCATTATTCCTGTCGCAGGACGATGGCCGCCGGCGTAGCCGCGGCGGCCCGGCCGGGCACGGCGGCGACGAGGTTGGCCAGGAGCAATGCCGCCAGGGCCACGAAAGGCACCGACCACGGTACCGACGGTTGAGGGACAACATCGATGTTGCGGGCGAACAGCTCCCACAACTGCCGGCCCGCGGCTATGCCCAGCGGTATACCGAGGAGGATCCCTATTACGGCCGTGGTACTGGCCTGCCAGGCCAGCGTGACGGCCAACTGCCGCCTGGTAAAACCCAGCGTCTTCAATAGGGCCAGGTCGCGCCGCCGAGCCCGGACGGTGGCGCTGAGAGCCAGGGCCAGGGCGACCACCGCTCCCGTAGCCAAGCCGGAGGCCAAGATCACCGGCGTGCTCCCCGTCGACTGATAATTCACTATTTCGGCCGGTCTTTGCACTGGCACGACATCGGCGCGGTCGCCCACCGCATTGCGGTCGCCGGCGAAGGCTTTATCGGCCACCCGCACGATCCCTTCTAGGTTGCGGAGGCCCGCGGCTGGCCTCACGTGACCCCGCAACCGCACGAAGACCAACGCCGGCCCGTTTAGCGTGGGGTCGGGGGATTTGGTGGACCGCAAGAAACTGGCCGGGAGATCCTCGTCGGTTACCAGCACGCCGGTGCCCATGGTCGTGTGGTCGGCAAAGGTGCTGGAGCCTGCTATGGCCGGGAAGGTCGCCGTGCCCACGACCACGGCGGGCGTGGGCGGGAGGTACAGGGGCGCCATGTTGGGCGTGCCGTAACTGATGAAGACCCGGTCACCTATGTGCTTGTGCAGGAGTGCCAGAGTCGCCGCCCCGACCAGGACCTGATGGCCTCCGTTCAAGGCGTGGCCGGCCAGTACCGGCGGGGCCACCGCGGGCAAGCCCTGTGTCGCCAGGGCGGGGACGACCTGGCCGTCTATGACGAGGCTCGGGTCCCCATACCCCGACCAGCCGGCGACGTCGGCGTCATGGCCCAGACCGAAGAGGGCTTCCGGCGGGATCCCGTTTTCCGACATGAGGGCGTAGTCCCAGTTCCACCCGTACAGCCGGGGCTCGGAGACCAGCGTCTTCAGGCTGCTGCTGAAGGTCAGGGTGGCGGTGACCGTGGTCACGGCGATCACCGCTCCGGCCATGACCCATCGGGCCGGCACGGCAGTCCGGCCCCGACCCGGCTCGAGAGCGAGGTGCAGGCCGAGGACCCCGGGCAGAGGTAGGCCGAGGGCAGCCGAGGACTGGACCAGCCTGGAGGGAGGGGACCGGTCGAGATGACCGGCCCGGGCGATGCGTTGGGGCATGGCCCGGACAGCGAGAACGGTGGCGGCGCTGCCCAGCCCACCCACCAAGAGCACCAGCCCAGCGCCGAGCACCGTCCAGTCGAACACCAGGAGCGATGGGTGGTAAACGCGCCGGACCGGCCCAGAGGCGAAAGGGGCGAAAGGCCGACAGCCACGGCAAAAGCCACTACCGACCCGGCAAGTATGGCGATCATCGTCCCCAGCAAGCCGTCCAACACGCTGGTGGCGGGCCCGGCGCCGAGCGCCCGCAGGATCTGGCGGTCAGCCTCGGTCGAGCGCAGTTGTCGGGCCATCACCGGCAGGGCCGTGCCCACCGCCGCCATCAGAGCGATGAGGCCGAACACCCCCAGGGCGATGGACTCCGGCTTGACCGCCCGCTCGACCTTAGCCTCGGCGTTGGCCGTGACGTTGAAGTTCCCCGCCGCGCCCGGCGGCAAGACACTCAGCAACTCCTCCTCGATCGACGCAGTACCACGGGCACTCTTGGCGAGCTGGATACCGTACCAGGTGCCCTGGGTGGCGTCGTCGGGCACCAGAACGGGCGAAAGCCGGCGTGTACACGAGATTGGTGGGCAATTGGTCGGTGTCGTCCTCGACCACCTCGTTGTTGAACTCGACGATCCCGACAAGCCTCATCTCGAAGCGCCTGGCCGGGGGGACGCGAGGAGTGCCGAAGCCGGCCAGGCTCGCCTGTCGCGGGGTGTACAGGCCCACGGGGACCACCTGGCCCAGGTGCACTCCCATCAGCTTTGCCCCCAGGGCGGTGGTCATGAACTGGTCGGCTCGAGCGGGGTTGGCCATGCGCCCCAGTACCGGTGTGACCCGGTCCATGTCGAAGTACAGGCCTGTCTCGCTGGCCGCCAGGTTCACGTCGTTGCTGAGGGCCAGCTCCGGGGCCCCGTCGTTGGTCAGTGGTACGGCGAACACCCCGACCCAGCTCTCGACGTGCTCCACCCCAGGCAGACGAGCGATCGCTGCCGCCAGCTTGGGAGAATAATTGGTGGCCGACGCGTTGCCGATCCCATAGGTCGAAAGGGTCAGATCTGAGGCGTTCGTGGTGGCCAGGAAGTCGGGGTAGGAAGACTGGGTCCGGCGCCCCGCCACCATAGAGGCCATGGCGATCCCTCCCACCAGACCGATGAGCAGGGCCAGGACGAGGTACTCGCCCCAGCGACGCGAGAACGTCGCCTTCAACCGGTAGCCGGCGACCTCGGCGGCCCGCCCTCGCCCTCGCCATCCACGGGGCGAAGGAGCGGCGCCGTCCTCCGCTGGGGCCCCAAGCGGCGCGACCGAGTTCACCGGGCAACTTTTGCCTATCACCCTCGGCTACCGCCAGGGTGCCAGCCCCACCCCGGCCATGCGCTATTGCGCACGGTTTGACGTGACAGCACCGCCTTGTGACGCTGGTGTGACGCTACCGTGCCATATTTTAGGCAAGCCGCAGATCGGCCGGGTACTTCGTAGCCGCCCAGATGGCTACGAACAGGCACCATCGAAAGGAGAACGCGTTCCATGCAGTCCTCATCCGCTCGCACACGACCGGGGCGCAACTGGTGGCGGCGTCAGGACGGTCGGATCAGCCAGCACGTGCTTGGCGCTCTCGCGCTCATTTCGGGCCTCGTGCCGGCGGCGGCCGCGGCCGGCATCCTCTCTACCGCCGGTCCCGCCGCCGCCCTGGCCGCCCCCTGTCAACCGCACATCAGCCACGTGAGCAAGTTCCCGCCCGGGAAGATCCCCAACGTGACGATAACGGGCACTTGTTTCGGCACCGGCGTCGCCTTTACAAATGGGAACAGCGATCACTTCCGCGTGACGGATCTCGGACCGAGAGGAACCATCTCCGAGCTCGAAGAAGGCGGGAAGAATACCTCAGACGTGGTGGAACGCCTGTGCCGGCACCACCGATGCCATCAACGGCAACTCCCCTAACGTCGTCACCTGCACCGTGCCCGCGTGGACGAACACCTCGGTCACGTTCCGGTCGTTCGGCCCTGCCTACGGTAAGTACCGCGAAGGCGTCAGGGACGAGGAGCTGAACTGGGTTGTCAATGCCGGCGACAAGATCGTCGTGCAGGTCTGGAACGCCAAGGTACCGACAAGCGCCGACTGGTGCCTGGTCACGGTCGCCGCCGGCAGCGCGCCCGGGAGTGGTACCACCTGCAGCGCGGTGCTCGTGGCCGGCAACCCCGTCATTTCCGGCGGCGGAGGCGGCAGCGCTTCCAGCGGCACCGACCACTACGGGCCCGGCAACCGCCTCCTGCCGTCGCCTCTCGGAGAAGGGCAGTGCGAGTACCAGGAGTTCGTCGACCAGTCATTCCAGGCGCAACTTGCGGTCTACAAGGCGAACTGCACCGAGGCCGACGCCTTGGGCACCGGCGCCTTTCAGGCCCGGGGGGCGGCCTACCACGCCGACGGGTTCGCGTGCACGGCCAAGGCCGAGGGCGCAGGCTCCGAATGGGCCTCGGCCTGGACGGGCACCTATTACGTGTACGACTGCAAAGCCGGGGCCGCCCAGGTGGCGTTCAACTGGGGCCCGCACTATGGCAACAGCGGGAGTGGCGGCAGCGGGGGCGGCGGGACCAGTACCGGTAGCGGGGGGAGTGCCGTCATATCGGGCGGCGGAGGCGGCAGCGCTTCCAGCGGCACCGACCACTACGGGCCCGGCAACCGGCTCCTGCCGTCGCCTCTCGGAGAAGGGCAGTGCGAGTACCAGGAGTTCGTCGACCGGTCTTTTCAGGCACAGATTGCCGTCTACGATGCGAACTGCACCCAGGCTGACGCTGTCGGTATAGGGGCGTACAGAGCCAAAGGCGGCGCTTACTCGGCCGATGGGTTCGCGTGCACGGCCAAGGCCGAGGGCGCAGGCTCCGAATGGGCCTCAGCCTGGACGGGCACCTACTACGCCTACGACTGCAAAGCCGGTGCCACCCAAATCGCCTTCAACTGGGGCCCGCACTACTCGTTGTAAAGTGCGAGCTACGAGTTCCTTAGGACTACCCTTCCCGGCCGGCGACGTCCCCCCCCGACGCCGGCCGGGGGGTGTGCGCCATGGACGGCGGCAAGGGTGCGGGTGAACGCCGTCCTCGCCTACCGGGCGCGTCTCAGTTGATCTCGCTGGCGCGGGCGGCGCCGGTGACGACCGGGAGGCCGGCCTCGGCCCAGGCTCCGTAACCACCCAGCAGGTCGGAAACGTCACCGAAGCCGGCGTGGCGCAGCACGCTGGCGGCGACGAGCGACCTGTACCCGCCGCCGCAATACACCACCGTCGGCGCCTCGGGGTCCAACCCGTCGAGAGAGTCGACGAGCACGGCGAGCGGGACGGCGCGGGCATCGGGCAACATGCCCGCCAATGTCTCGCCCGGGTCGCGGACATCGACCAGCTGGATATCGGGTTGCAGCCCGGTCAGCCCGGTCAGCCCGGTCAGCCCAATCAGCTCGGCCAGCTGTCCGCTGGTCAACCGCGAGCTGGCCTCGAGAAGATCCGGACGATTGATGAGGAGCTGCCCCGGATCCCTCATGTAACCGATTACCCGGTCGAACCCGATCCGGGCCAATCGGATGCGGCTTTCCAATGCGGTGGCCGGGTCACCGACCAGCACGATGTCGGATCCTGGATCCAGGACATCCCCGGCCCACTCGGCAAAGCGTCCCTGCAGCCCGACGTTGATCGCTCCTCGCAGGTGGCCGGCGGCAAAGTCCGCCGGTTCCCGGGTATCGAGGGCCAGGGCGCCCAACCGCTGGCGTTCCAGCACCGTCGTGAGGTCCAAAGACGGCGGAGGCGAATGCTCATCGAGGAGGCTATGGGCTTGGCGGTTGCGTTGGGCGTCAAAGGAGAAGTAGTGCGGCCTCACCGGCTGCCCCTCGGTTACCACGGCGACAAACTCGTCCTCGGTCATGGCGGCCAGGGCGTAGTTGGAGCGCCGCTGCTCACCCAGAGTCGAACTGGTCTCGCTCGAGAGCTGCTTGCCGCACGCCGAGCCGGCCCCGTGGGCCGGGAAGACCCTGGTCTCGTCGGGCAGATCCAGGATCCGTTCGTGAAGCGAGTGGTAGAGAAGGCGGGCGAGCATGTCGGCGGTGAAACTGCTCCCGGACGAGGCGAGCAGGTCGGGCCGGCCGACATCGCCCACGAAAAGCGTGTCCCCGGTTAGGGCCCCGTAAGGGACAGGGTCATCCGCATGCTCGAACACCAGCACGCAGATGGACTCGGGAGTGTGGCCCGGGGTCGCCCGGATCTCTAAAGTGACCTCCCCCAAACCGATCCGTTGTCCGTCAACCAGTGCATCCACTGGGAAGTCGAGATCGGCCGCCTCCCCGAACGAGATGACGGCACCCGTCTCCTCAGCGAGTTCCAGGTGGCCGGAGAGGAAATCGGCGTGGAGATGAGTCTCTATGACCCTCTCTATGTGTAGGCCCTTGGCTGCCGCCTCGGCCAGATAGACACCGATATCACGACGGGGGTCGATCACGACCGCGCGCCCCGTCGTCTCGTCGCCGATCAGGTAAGACGCGTGAGAAAGGCATCCCAGGTAATGCTGGGTGAAGATCATGCGGTCCCAGAATAGTTGGGCTGTGGCTGCCGCCGTCAGGCTCAGATGGGCGGGTAGAGGTCGGCTCCAAGCCGTGACCCGGCTAACGTACCCGTGTGAACTTGAAGAGGCAGCCCGTAAGGGGAGTACGGCGGGCACGACAGGCACGCTCGGGTGCCGGCCGCCGCGCCTTGGTGACGGTAGTCCTGGTGGCATCCGTCGGTGCGGCCGGGGCCCCGGCCGCCCTAACCGCCGATCGGGCCGAGGCGGCGACGGGCGTGAGCCCGGTGTTCGTCAGGCTGGTGCCGAGGCTCCTGGCAACCCACGTACCCATCTACCTCCCGACGGTGTTCCCCGGAATGGTCAAGACCCGTCTCCAGGTAAGCCTGGCACCGGTTCAAAAGGGTGCTTACGAGGTGGACATTTCGACCGTAGCCAATTGCAACGGCGCTGACGCCTGCAATTGGGCATGGGTGTCCGGCGAGCCTGCCCCGGAGGCCTTCGTCTTCCCCCGTAAAGACGTCGTCGTCTCCTTGGGTGCCCACATCAAAGCGGAGTACAGCCCCGGCAGCTGCGGCGCCTCGTGCACCGGAGTGAGCGTCGATTGGACGGTTGGTCGCTACCTCTACAGCATCGGCGGCAACATGGGCCCGGCCCAAGTTGTCGCCGTGGCGCGCTCGGCGGTGGCGGCGGGGCCGTTGTCGGACGAGGTCTAGATCTTTAGCGCAGTTGCCCCTTGATCGCCCTGGGGTCGCCCGGCATGCTGCACGGAACGGCGGCGCAGGGGTTTGCCGTGCCATCGCTGGTAGTCCAGGGTCAGACCGACGGCCCCCCGAAAAGCCCACTGGCCGGCGACAGGCCGAGGGTTCGCTTATTCGCTCCTAGGAGGTCTCTTTTGCGAGGCCCGTAGCTCCAGGTTCGAGAACGTTGGCAATTCCTCCCCGGCGGCACGGAGGGTTTTTGGATTTACCCTCGACCAGCTGAGCCGACATCGCCGCCCAACGACACGGGGAAATTTCGCTTTCCCACATACCCAACCTGTGAGCCCCAGGGGCCTGCCATCGGTAACCATGAAGTGGTGGACGGTCGGCCCCCGCGGGCGCTACGGCCGAGCGGCCATAATCGCTGCACCTTGGACGGCGAGGCGGTACCGCGGTGGCGGGGTGTGCTGCACGCCTTGGCGTTCCTGTTGGCACTCCCTGCCGTGGCGGCCCTGATATGGCGGCACGGTCCCGGCGGCGGCCTAGTGGTGTACGCCGTGGGGTTGGTTGGGTTGTACGCGGTGAGCTTGAAGCTACCACTTGGCGGCTTGGTCGCCCACGGGGCGGCGGCGCATGGGCCGGGCCGACCACGAGATGATCTTCGTCTTCATCGCCGCCACCGCCACTCCCTACTGCCTGCTTGGCGTACCCGGCGAGTTCTCGGATATCGTGCTGGGATCTTTCTGGCTCGGGGCTTGCCTTGGTGCGTTGGCCGTCGTCACCCGTTTTGAGAAGAGCCGAGGCATCATTTCCACGGCCTATCTGGCCCTGGGGTGGATGGCACTGTTCACGTTCCCTGAAGCTGTCCAGCGCCTCGACGTTGCACAGCTGTCGTTGCTCGGGGTCATGGGGTGCCTGTACACGACGGGGACCGTTGTCCAAGCGAAGAAGTGGCCCAACCCCTCGCCAAGATTGTTCGGGTACCACGAGGTCTGGCATGCCATGGTCGTCCTCGCCAGCGCCTGTGGGTTCGCCCTAATCTGGTCGTTCGGGGCTTAGAAACCTGCAAATTGGTTTCTATCGCGCATCGGTGGCGCGTCGGGGGGAGCCACGCTGGGCATGACGACCCTGTTCCGGCTGCGGGACCGGGACGTTGTCAACCCGATCGCCGGCGCCGTGTTGTAGTTCGGCGCCTACGACCTCAGCGGGCAGTCCCCAGGTGGCCGGCTGTACGCCGACGAGTACTGGAGGACAACCTCGCGATGGCCGCCCGACTGTCTGCGGCGGGATCGACGCGCGGCTTGGGCGCCGACTGGACGAGGAACGGAAAACCTAGGATCAGCCCGGCGAGCAGGACGAACCCCGCCGTCTGATTGTTGCTGGCCACGGGCCGGCCCCGGGCCGGGGTTGAAGTCGCCCGTCCCCGGGTCCTGGACGTAGGTGACGGGGGCAGGCCCAGGGCCGCCAATCGAGCGACGGCGGCACAAAGCCGCTCTACGTCGGCGGCCGATGCGTTGACGCCTAAGCTGGCGCGCACGGCACCGGGCATTTGGCTACGGTCACCAAGCCGCACCCGCAGTCGGTGTTGGGCGACTTGGTCCGGGCCGAGGCCGAGGAGGCGGACCAGGTAGGGGTGGGCGCAGAAGCACCCGTGGCGCACGCCGATGGCATCTTCGAAAGAGAGCCTCGCTGCCACCAGGGAATGGGGAAGACCATCGATGGTGAATGTCGCCACCGGCAGGGTCTCGGTGCCGAGGTCCGGGCCGAGGAGGTTGACTCCGGGTATGGCCGCCAGTCCCCGGCGGAGGGCACCGGCGAGCTTCTTGTCGTGCTCAGTGACGGCGAGCCAGCCGAGGGCTTCGAGCTGGTCGGCGGCGGCGGCCAGAGCTACGGCACCGACCACGTTAGGGGAGCCGGCCTCCTCCCGGTCCGGCGGCTCGGTCCAGAGCACCTGGTCGAGCTCGACCAGGTCGACGGCCCCGCCACCAACGAGGAACGGGTCCCCCTCCTCGAACACGCGGCGCGGGCCTATGAGCACGCCGGCGCCGAAGGGGGCGTACATCTTGTGCCCGCTCCAGACAATGAAATCGGGCGTGGCCGGCAGCGGCCGGTGCGGGGCCAACTGAGCGGCGTCGACCAAGACGGGCACGCCGCGGTCATGCGCCAAGCCCACCAGCTCGTCCAACGGCGGTACCCACCCGGTGATGTTGGAAGCACCCGTGACGGCCAGGAGCCGCGGCACCGGCTTGGCCTCCAGGGCGGCGATGACGTCAACGGTGGCCAAGGTGCCGTCCCGGCTGCACTCGACGTAGCGGCAGCGGGCGGCCCGGGACCAGGGCAACATATTGGCGTGGTGCTCTACCACGGTGGTGACGACGACGTCGTCGGCCGAAAACCGCAAACGGTAGGCGAGGTGGTTTATCGCTTCGGTTGTGTTGCGACAGATGATAGCCACGTCGTCACCGCCCTGGCGGTGGGCGAAGCGCATGACGGTGTCGCGTGCCCCTTCGTAGGCGTCGGTCGAGTGCTGAGATTTGTACCCCGCACCCCGGTGCACGCTCGAGTACCAAGGCAAGAACTCTTCCACGGCGACCAGGACAGATGGGAAGGCGGGCGTCGAGGCGGCGGCGTCGCATGAAAGGTACGGGCGCTGCCTGCCATCGATGCACGGGACCAGGGCCCCGTCGCCGACCAGGCACGTCAGGCCGGCAAGGCCCGGCCCGGTCATAGCACGTGCCATCGATCCTCGCTCAAGGCCCAGCGCCCCACTGGTCCGGCGCTGGGCTCAGGCAAGGGCCCGGAACACCCGCACCGCCTGTCCCGTCGGCTACTGGCCATTTTCGGCCTCCTTGCTGTAGGGCAGCCCTGCAGGAATGAGCATCTCGCAGATCTCCCTCGCACGGCGGAACGGGGCCGAGTTGGTGTTCATGCCGTGGGGGATGGGGAAGTTGACGTCCGTGCTCGAGAAGATCGGGTCGGGGAAGCCGGCGATGCCATGGTTGCGCATACAAAGAGCCGCCTTGAGGTAGTCGGCCTGGTCCTGGGTGGTGATCTGGGGGGGCGGTGTCCCATGGTAGGCGTACTTCGCGCAGGCTTGTGCGGCGGCTTGGAACTGCGGCGCGGACATCGCCCCGCTCTGCTTGAGGGCCCGGATGGCCGGTGAGGCCGGGTCGTCGGGGAAGTTCAAGACGCCGTGTGAGCGCATGCAGGCGGCGTACCTGGCGAAGTCGGCGTTGGAGGGCCCGCCAGTGACCGCCGCGCCCGCCGGCGACGCGGTGGTGGTCGTGGTCGGGCCGAGCCTGGCGACGCTGGCCTTGACCGAGCCGCCACCACAAGCCGCCGTGGCGAGAGTAAGGCCAGCCATAGCAAAGGCGAGGGGCACCAGCCGTCGACTTCCCGATCGGCCCCTGAGCAGCGACCCGCGGGCGAGCCCCCGTCGCCGCCGTGTTGGTTCCCGATGAAGCCGTCCCTGTAGTTGGTCCATAGGTACCACGATACGAAAGGCGCGATAACACTGGGATAACGAGTGTCACCGCTGGCTGGCATTTTCGGACATCGACTGTACGTGAACAGGCACCGAGGTTGATGTGGCCCGTAAAGTCGTGCTGGCAAGGCCGGTCACAATGAAAGAGCCGAGAGCTGGTACAGCTCTCCCAGCACGAGCGCGGCCGCTCCTATCACGCCTGCGTCTGCGCCGAGGCTCGACTTTTGGATGCTGATTCGGCGGGTTGCCAGGGGTAGGGAACGGTGGTATATGACCTCTCTGATCGAGGCCATCAACCGGTCTCCCAACATCGACACGCCACCGCCAATCACGATCAGCGAGGGGTTGTAGAAATTGACCAGCCCGGCCAGAACGTGCCCGACCGCCCTCCCAGCGTTGATCACCGCCTTGGAAGCATCGGGATCCCCCTTGGAGAGCAGCAGGGCCAGGTCAGCCCCGCCGAGGGTCTCCCCGGCGCTAAGCCGGCGCTGCAGTTCGGCACTGCGCCCCGACCTGGCCAGCTCTTCCGCCACACGCCCAAGTCCTTGCCCGCCGGCTATGGTCTCCAGGCAACCGACTTGCCCACAGCGGCAAACGGCCGGGTTACCGTCGAGGGCAATGTGCCCGATGTCGCCGGCGGCACCGTCGTCACCGCGGTAAATCTCGCCCTTACAAACTATGCCGCACCCGATGCCCGAGCCCAGCTTGACGAAAATGAAGTTGTCCGCGTGGGTGCCCATGCCAGCCCATCGCTCTCCAAGGGCCATGATATTGACGTCGTTGTCCACGTAAATAGGGCACCGGAACGCGCTCTCCATGTACTCGCGTACAGGGAACATGTCCCAGCCGGGCATGATCGGCGGGGCGACGGGCCTGCCGGCCGCGAACTCGACGGGGCCGGGCAGGCCGACGCCGATACCCTTCAGGGGGCAGTCGCTTTTTGGGGCCGCCGCCAACGCCGCCTTGATCAGGGACTTGAAGCTCCGTCATGACTTCTTTGGCCCTGAGCGTACGTCGATCGGGTGCGAAACGTGGACCAGCAGTTCCGCGTTGAGGTTGGTGACGGCGACGTCGACGCTTGTGACGCCGAGGTCCACGCCCAATAAGCGGCCGGCGTCCTTGGCAAACTGGACGAGCCCCGGGGGCCGTCCACCCCGCGACTGGCCTCCCGGGGCTTCATCTATGAGCCCGAGGCGGGCAAGGGATGAAAGTCGAGCATTTACCGCCGTCTTGCTAAGGCCAGTGAGGCGCGAAATGTCCGGACGTGAGACCGGGCCGAGCTGGCGGATCAACGATAGGATGTACGCCTCCTGGGGCGAGCTCACGACCTTGCCGTACCGCCTCCCGAGGGCCGGCTGGGCGGGCATCGGCTGGCGCGGAAGAGCCGTGTCCGGGATCTGCAGCACATAACGATAATATCTCTTTTGAGCGCACATTATGTCTTGCGCCCGCATGTCTTGCGCCCGGCCGGGGCACTGGACGAACAGATCTCGGGCACAGAAGCTTGGAGACCTCGGCCCGAGACGCGACGTCCCCGATGGCCAACCTCCTGCGCTCGCCTGGGCCGTCGGGCCGGCTCGCACTCGTTTAGCTCAAACAACAGCGATCCTTCACCAGATCTGAGGCCAGCGGGCGAAGTCACGGTATTGCTCTCCCAGCTCGGCGCTGGGCGCTGATCGGGGCGGCCAAACAGTCGCTGAGTGTCACGACGAGCGCACAGGTGGCCAGTAGTCCGCCAACTAACGGAGTGGCGCGCACACCCAGGGCGGAAACCACAAGGGCGCCGGTCAGGGAGCCGCCGGCAATGCCGGTGTTGAACGACGTCGACGCCCATGCCGACGCCACGTCGGTGCGCCCGGGGGCCAGGACCAGGATGCGGTTCTGGTTGGAGATGGAGAAACTTCCTTGCGCAACGCTCGCCAGAGCTTCCAGGGGTACGGCGCTGGCGGGCGTTGTCCCGAACAGATAAAGGCCGAGCAGGGCGCAGGTGAGAAGCGCCTCGGGCGCCACGCTGACCAGGACCGGGTGCTCGTCGAACATCGCCCCGGAGACGGCAACCCCCAACGCCGAACCAAGCCCCGCCACCACAAGGACGGCGACGACGTCGGGCGCCGGGAGCCGCGCTACGTGGGTGAGAAAGGTGCTCACGTAGGTGTAGGCGGTGAAGGCGCCCGTAACGACCAGGACGCAGGTCAAGAGTTGCAGCTGATAGCGGCGGCGATTGGGCTCTGAGCCGGCAGCGGCATGGGTCTCGGCTGGGTGGTAGCGCGGGAGCAGGACAGCGGTGGCGGCCAAGATGGCCGCACCGAGGCCGCTCAGGACGAAGAAGGGCAACCGCCACCCGCCCAGTTGGCCGAGCCAGGTCCCGGCGGGCACGCCTAGGACGAGGGCGAGGGGAACGCCTCCGAACACGCCGGCCACCGCCCTGCCCCGGACCTCGGGGGGAAAGAGGCTGACGGCGGTCACGGCCACGATCGACCAGAACAGGGCCTGGGCTAGTGCGGTCACTATGCGGGTGGCCAGCAACCACCCGTAGCTCCCGGCCGTCGCCGAGGCCAGGGTGGACAAGCTGAGCACAGCCACCAGACCGCAGACCAGGGGCCGCCGCGGGAGCCTGCCGGTGAGATGAGTGAGGGGGGCAGAGGATATGACGACCACGGCGGCGTAGACGGTGACCAGCAAGCCAACGGCCGACACGGACGAGTGGAGGCTGCCGGCCATGACCCCGAGCAGGCCTACGGGCAAGTTCTCCGTGGTGACGAAACAGAACGCCGCCGCTTCCAGGGCTAACAGCGCCGCCACAGCCAGGCGCGGGTGCCGAAGGTACAAGACATCGACGCCCGGTACGGCGCACGCTCACGCGTCGCGGGACCACTGGGCCGGCCCGCCCCTCGACGATTGTCCTTCAACCTGGGCCTCCTGGCCCACCGCGGCATCACGGCGGAAAGTCCTTACGAGATCCGCCACCCTCTTGTTCGCGGCCTCGATGGGTTATCGCCAGCCGCCAACGGGACGCCTGGGTCAAGATCTCCCCCTACCACGGGATCAACGTTCGTTCCCCTAGACACTGTGCCCAACCCTTCGCGCCCCGCGTTGCGCGGTGCCTCTCAAGACGTTCAGAAGGACGATGGGCACGCCCAGTAATACCAATGCCGGGTCCATCATCAGCACGACGGCCGCCATTGTGATCTCAAAAAGGAAGAGCGGCCCGGTGACGAGGAGGTTGCGCAGGCCAAACTGCATACTGGCCCACCACACGTCCGATGCGGCCGCCGATGGAAAGCGCGCCTCCAGCACGAGGGTGTACCCCAGGCCGATCACCACAATGATGAGCGCGGCAATGCCAAGGCCCAAGCACACTTGCCCCATGGCGGTCCGGTCGTTCTCGGTGAAATAACGCACCTCCTCCCCGGCCAGGCCGGCGCCCAGTAAGGGCACACCTATTACGACCGTTGTCCTCACCGCGTTGGCCCTGCGAAGGGCAGCGAAGAACTCCCGGACGACGCGCCCCTCACCGTCCGACCGCCATCGCACCAGGGCGCTAGTCGCACAATGGACGGCGAGCGGGGCCGTGACCACCAGGACGCACGACATGAGCAAGAGCGTGTTCAGCAGCAGTAAGTTCAAACCGGACTCAAGCCCACTCATGACCCGCGTCCTCATGATGTCTACAGGACCGACCAAAGACACGTCCTCGCCCCGCCTAACGGCGCGAGCCCTGCCTGACCCTGAGCCGGCCCTAACTACCGGGACCCCTCGTGTCCCCGCTTCGAGGGACCAAAACTGAACTGCGTCGCGGCCGCTCGTCCATCTCCACCACCACTCACCCCTTTATCCCCGTGAGAGTGATGCCTTCAATAAAGGTCCGTTGCGTAAGCAGGAAGAGTATTACGATGGGCACCGTAACAGCGGCCGATGCCGCCATCAGCCACGACCAGTTGGTCGAGTACGTGCCGAGGATGTCGTTCAGGCCCAACGACAACGGGTACCAGTTAGGGTTGTTCAGATAGATAAGCGGACCGAGGAAGTCGTTCCAACAGTAGATGAACTGAAACAGGACAACTGTCGCCATGGCCGGCTTCGACAGGGGCAGGATGATGTAAAGGTATATGTAGAACTCGCTGGCGCCTTCCAAACGCGCCGCGTCCGACAGCTCCTCCGGGATTGTCATGAAGAACTGCCTGAGAAGGAACGTGCTGTATACGGAAATGCCAAAAAAACAAGGCGCCATCAATGGCAGATAAGTGCCCACCCAACCGAGTCTTTTGTACAAGATAAACAGCGGGATCAAAGTAGACAAATAGGGCAGGAGCATCGTCGACACCATGACGTAAAACATCCGGTCTCGTCCCGGCCAGTGAAGTCGTGAGAAACCATAGGCAACGAGACTGCTCGATACGCAGACGCCTACTATCGTCACAACCGCGTACATCAGCGTATTCAGGAAGAAGCGCCAGAACGGGAGTGACGTCAGCGCGTTGGGGTAGTTCGAGAAGAGCACCGGGTGGGGCCACCAGACGGGCGGGAACGCTATCGCCTCACTCAGTGGCTTCAGTGATGTCAAAAGCATCCAGAACAGCGGGAAGGCAAAGATGACCCCCACGATGATCAGGACAACGTGCTTGACCATGCTAGTAGTGACCCTACGGCGCGTCCGTCGGGGCCGCCGTCGACTCGCAAGCGCGACCGTCCCTGACAATGTCGGCTGGTCCGCTACAATAGCCACGGCGTACCCTTCCTGGTTGGGCCTAGCCCGCATTCCCATAGTACACCCACCGGAATGACCATCTAAACAATAACCCCGTAATTACGGCAACGATGACAAATAACATCCATGCCATGGCGGAGGCATAACCGAAATGTAGATCCTGGAAAGCCTGCTGATAGAGGTACAGACTGTAGAAGAGCGTTGAGTTGTCAGGTCCACCGTTGGTCATGACGTAGGCTTGCGTAAAGTACTGCGTGCAAGTCACCAGCGCCATAACCGTGTTGAACAGGATGATCGGGCTGATCATCGGCAACGTTACATACCGCAGGCGCTGAAGGGGCCCAGCGCCCTCTATGGCCGAGACCTCGTACATCACATGGGGGACGCCCTGCAAGGCCGCCAGGTAGATGACCATTGGTTGACCGAGTCCCCACAACCCAAGCAAAATGAAGCTCGGCTTCGACCATGTTGTGGAGAACATCCACCCTGGCCCGGGCACGTGGGCCACCGACAACAGCGAATTTACGATCCCGTAGGAAGGGTTGAAGATCCACAGCCACAGCATGCAACCGGAGACCAGGGGGACGACAGAAGGCAAGTAGTACACCGTTCGGTACAACGCCTTGCCCCTGACGTTCATGTTCAGCAGCATGGCCAGCCCGAGGGCGACGACCATCGACAGAGGCACTTCAAGGGCGGTGTAATAGAACGTGTTGAACAGGGCGCTCCGGAACAGTGAATCGTGCAGTAGGTTCGTATAGTTCGCCAATCCGACCCACTTGGCAACGCCTACGCCGTTGTCGTTGGTGAAGCTGTAATACCAAGTCGCAACGAACGGGTACAAGTTGAACACGAAGAAGCCCACGAGCCACGGACTTACGAACAAGAGCCCCCGTCTCAACTGACGCCGACGCACCGGCGAGCGCCTTCGAGGCACCCGCGAGTTCGACTCAACCGTCACCTGCCGCTGAGCGAGCCCCGTTATCCTCGAGCCGGATTTTACTCCTGGTGACAAGCGATCCTCGCTTCCCGGTCGTCGCCTGAACACGCCACGGCCAGACCCGACCACTCGGCTCCACCCGCCACATGCTTAGCTCACCGCCACCCCCTCGGCCGCTCCCGCGGGCCTCCGAAATGCGGTAACCAAGTACGACGAAATGCGCTAAACAAATACATCCAACCTTCGGCCTCGGCGCAGCTACCAGTAGCTGCGCCGAGGCCACGATCCTGGCGCTCTACGCGTTCGCCTGACTATCGATGTACTTCAATGCCTGCATAGCCGTCATCTTTGACGTCAGTAGGTCCTGGGTCACCGTGTTAAGGGTGTTGTACCAGGCCTCCTCGTTGGGCGTGAGTTCGACTGCCTCGCTGTAGGGATTTGCCATCTGCTTTACGAACGTCGCCATCCACGGGTACTTCGCGACATATGCCTGGTACGGCGCGGCCGCGGCAACAGCAGGGGAGGCTGGTACCCACCCTCCTGTCGGATCGATCGTGGCAATGAAGTTGACGTTGTTGTAGCCGGCCAACCAAGAGATGAACTCGAAGGCCGCTTGAGGGTCCTTTGACCCCTTGGGGATGAAGTTGAAGTTGCCCTGGACGATGGTGCTCCCGCTGGGCACGACGCCTGTAGCTGGGAACGGTACGACGCCGAAGTTGTTCGCCATAGCCGGGTTAGAAGGCATGAACTGGGTGCCGACATACGGACCTGACATCTCGAAGCCTGCTTTCCCCTCGCTGAAGGCATCCGCTCCTCCACCGGCAACGCCGAACGCGGATTGCATGCCGGTAACAAGAGAATACGGGTACTTCGCATACGATGTATACCATTTGGCCATTGCCAGCGCACCCTTGCAGGTCGCTAGCTCGTACGTGAAGCCCTTAAGACAGTTCACCGCCCCGAAGAAGCTGAGGTACTGGTACATGAATATACCCTGAGAGCTGAACGGGTAGAAGCCGTATTGCTCAAGCCTGCCATTCTTGACGATCCACTCCTTGGCTTGGTCGGCGTTAAGTTGGGCCAACGTGGTCGGAGGGCTCGTAATGCCTGCAGCCTTCAGCATGCTTTTGTTGTAGTAGAGCGCCCAGGAGTTCAGGCCCATGGGTACCGCGTAGAGCTTCCCGTTGAAGAGGCCTGCCTGGACTGCAGCCTTGTACTCGAATTTCTCGAAGCCGGCATAGTTGCCGGTCAGGTACGAGTTCATCGGCAGGATGGCGCCGCTGTTCGCGTAGTCTCCCAGGACGGCATTCCAATCCGTGAAGACATCCGGCGGGTCGCCGGCGGCTATGGAGCTGAGCAGCTTCGCGTCGCCATTGGAGGCCGGTACGTTTACCTGGGTCACGTGGATGTTCGGGTGCGTGGCGTTGAACTGGTTGACCAGTTTGTCGGTAATGGCGAGGGTAGACCCTGACCACATGTTCCACCACGTCAGATCGGTGACCGAGTTGCCGTTCTTCCCGGCCGCTTGTGCTAGTTGGGTTGAACCGAGCCCAGGCCCAAAGCTTGCCAATGTCAAGGTCGCCACAGCCGTCACGAATATCTTCGATGTCGACAGCCGTCGGGACCTTCCATCACTCTTTTTAATGTGATGAATCATTTATAGTTATCCTTTCTAATGAGAACCACCAACCGTAACGTGACAAATGAGTGCGTTGGGTTTGCACCCTCGAATATCGCGGTCAATGCCTTCGTGATCACGCAACCTCGATCCACTGGCGAATGGCTGAGAGGTTGTCGCGCGCGACCTTGTCGGCGTCCTTGTCGAGCGTCGGTACCTCCACGACCAGGTACCCGTCGTAGCCGATCTTGTGAATCGCGTCGAACACGCGCTCGTACGGCACGATGCCGGGATCGCCTACCGACACCACGGCCGTCCCAGGCGTGCCGCGCTGGCTACTTCGGTTCTTGATGTGGAACTGAGTGATCCGGTCACCAAGTTCGAGGATCTCGGCCGCAGGGTCGAGGCCGATCCAGGTACCGTTGCCGACGTCATAGTAAATACGAAAGGCCGCTGAGGCGAGCTCGTCGACGAGTCGCCCCAGTTGCGCAGCTACCTCCAAGAACGGCCTAACGTTGTTTTCGACAGCTAGGACCACACCCGCTTCCTCGGCAATTGGGAGGCATTCCGCCAGGCCGCGGACTGTCAGATCCCACGCCTCCTTGTCGCTGACGCCGGCAGGCTGGTCCATCGGAAGAAGGATGCAGCGTGCGCCTAGGGTTCGCGCCAGCGGTATGGCGGCCTGGACGATCTCGACTCCTCTCCTACGGAGGGTGGCGTCGGCGCTCGTGAACGGGTAATGCCACAAGGCACCCAGGCACAGCGAACTGATCTCGATATCCGCGTCGGCTGCCGACTGGCGGATCTCCTCACGCTGCGCGTCTTGCATGCGGTCCGGCAAGATCTGCAGCCCGAGACCGGTGCCGCCGAAATTGCCAATATCCACTTCGTAGCCGTCATATCCGATGCGCCGTGCTTGGGCCATCGCTTGCGGCAGTGGATAGCGAGTCTTCAAGGAGCCAGGAGTGAGCGCCTATCTTCATGTGCCGTCCTCCTCAGAATGTCGTGGTGAGTTCACAGACCTGGCCGGTCGCGGCCGACTCGACCACCTTTTCGATTATCTCGATGACGTGCCGAGCGTGTTCACCGCTGTTGGCCGGTCGCTTGCCAGCCTGGATTGCCTCGATGAAGGAGGGCACACCGTGGCCAATGTGCCAGGGCCGCTCACCGCGATCGGGGTAGGGCTTAAACCAGCCGCGCTTACCGAAGTCCATCGGTTCCAGGTACACCTGAAGAAGCGGGTCGCCCTCGTTACGCGGCGCCTCCCCGACGCCCGCAAGCACGACGCCCTTACTGCCGTAAAACTCGGCCCACGGGCCCTGCGACGCGAGCATGCAATGCGAGGCGTCGACCTGGCCGAACGTGCCGTCGCCCCAGTCGAGCATGATAAGGACATTGTCGTCGACGTCGGGATTGATCACATACGGCTTGAAACCGTCCTGCCACACGCTGGTAACGTGACGCTCGGGCATGCAGAGGCTTCAAGAAGGCAACGACACGCTTGGCTGGTCCGAGGACGCCAGTGATGGCGTGCAGCGCATAGGGGCCTGTGTCGAAGAGCGGCCCGCCGCCTTCTGAACGCTTGTGGTACCAGGACGAGTCGTAATAGTGACCATGGAGCGTCCCCCCCTCGTGCGACCCGTGCACTCTAGCGAAGCACATGCGGCCGAGACGGCCCTCGGCGTAAAGCTGCTTGGTGAAGGCGACCTGCGGGTTGAGAACGACGGCAGGGGCGGCGGCGAGGGCAAGGCCGGCCGTCGCAGCCTTCTTGACGATCCGGTCCGCCTCTTCCAATGTCGTCGCCATCGGCTTCTCGCTGTAAACGTGCTTGCCAGCGTCCAGCGCGGCGAAATTGATCTCCGCATGCACCTTGTGACGCGTCAGGTTCACGACGACATCGACGTCAGCACAAGCCAGAAGATCCCGATAATCGCTGAACACGTGTTTACCGCCGAATTCGGCCTGGGCCCGGCTGGCACGGGCCTCGTCGACGTCCGCAAACGCTGCCAGCCAAGCTAAGGATGGATCGATACCCTTAATCAGCGGAAGGTACATTTTGAGAGCGACATCACCGGTCCCGATGACGCCGATACCTAAAGAAATTGCCATTCTAACCCCTTTATCCGTTGAGTCTCTACATTACGGTTCCTGTTTTTAAGCTCTGCTCGCCTGCTCCGGGCCCAGTGCCCCGGCCTGGCGCAGGACGTCGGTCATGTGCTCGCAGGCGAGGGCGGCCTGGGCGTCCACGTAAGCCCGCCCCAGCGGGCCGCGGCCCTCGGGGTCGATGGCGAGGTGGCAGAACTCGTAGCACAGGTACCCGTCGTAGCCCACTTGCCGGAGCGCTTCGACAAAGGCCAGGTTGTCCACGTCCGGCTGAGCCAGCCAGGGGTGGTCGTCGAACACGACCCGGCCGGCGTCATCGCGGCGGAACTCGCCGCCAAAGTGCGAGTGCGCCTGCAGGTCGCCGACGTCGAGCACGGCCTGGCGCACGGTAGCGGCGTCATGGGCGGGCAGCCCGGGGGCGTCCAGGCAGGCCCGAAGGGCCGGGGAGCCTACCTGGTGGACCATCTTCACCATGTCCTGGTAGGTCTCGATGACGGGCGCGTGGTTCTGCAGGGCCAGGGTCACGCCCTCGGCTTCGGCGATGGGGGCCAGCTCGGCCAGGGTGTCCTGGGCCCGCAGCCAGGCCTCGCGCCGGGTGCTGTCACGCCACATCTCCTCAAAGCGCCGCCGGCCGATGTCATACGACGACAACCCGTCGGCGCGCACGGTGACCCCCGGCCAGGCGGCGAACAGGCGCACGACCGGGGCCCCCAGGTCGGCGGCCAGGCGCACCAGCTCCCGGGCCATGAGCAACTGGCACTCCCGGTGCTCGCTCACCGGGCTGGTGAAGTCGTTGTTGGCCGCCACTGCGCAGATCTCAGTCCCCTCGCCCAGGCTGACCCGCTTCAACTCGGCTCGGGCCTTGGCGTCTAGGTCCATGGGGTTGGCGTGCGGGCGCTTGCCGTCGAGCTCGACGCCGCTGTACCCCATTTCCCGGGCCTTGGCGAACAGCTCCGCCACCCCCAGCGCTCCGCCCCGGTACCAGATCCCCAGGTACGTGATGCTGTACAAACCGACTTTCATCCTGGCTCCTCCCTCCTACGCAGGCCAAGCCAAGCACGCTCACCCCGGCGCCCCAGGCGCTCGTGCGGCACTTCTGGACCGTAGCACCCTAGATTGGGACTGTCAAGCCTAAACAGGGGAATTGTCGGCTCGCCTTGGCCCACGACCTATACGGCATCCTCTCCTACCGGGGGTGTGTCACCACGATATGCGTTGATAGTGCTGCGTAGAGTAGCCCTACGGCCGCATAGCTTATGCCGTTCGCGCTAGAGACGTCGAAACTACGACACTGATGTCCCGAAAGGCTCCGCACGTTCGCCATGGAGAGCAGGCATGCGCTGGGGAAACCCTGGTACAGGTACCGGGGCACGGTCCGGGGGCGTCCTCTCGAGCCGGCCCTGCTTACAACATGCTAACCAGTCCCATCGTGACGGCTCAGTTCACTTCTACCCAGCGGCCTTCCTGGCTGGAGCGCAGGACTGCCGCCGCCAGCTGGCTCAGCCGGTGGCCGTCACGGAACGTCGGGTAACAATCGGACGGCTTGCCCGCCGCTACTGCGGCGTAGACAGCTCGGTGGAGCTCTTTGACTGCATCGTGGAAGCCCTCAAGGTGGCCGCCGGGAAGCGAGCCGCGCACTGGCCCATGCATCAGCTGCGGGTCGCGTACAAGGATCTCGTTAGGCCGGTCCCGGTGGCCGATCCACAATTCGTCGCTGCGTTCCGAGCACCAAGCGAGTGAGCCTTCCGACCCGCTGACCTCGAGCGACATCGAGTTTTTGCGCCCGGCGGTGACCTGGGAGATCACGGTGGCACCCCGCGGCCCGCCGTCGAAACGCAAGAGCAGGTTGCACACGTCCTCGGTGGTGATGGCAACCTCCTCGGTGTCCCTCTCGCCGGTCGCCGGTGCGAACGTCTCCGTCCGGGCCCGGGGTTTCCGGCGAACAGGATGAGCCGTGAAAAGGTCGGCCATGACGGCGGTAATCTGGCGTCCCGCCACGAACTGCGCGGCGTCGAGCCAATGTGTGCCGATGTCGGCGACGGCTCTGGGCGAGCCCCCTTTGGCGTGTTCCAGTCTCCAGTTCCAGTCCGTGGCGTACAGCAGCCAGTCTTGGAGGTATGAGCCGTGGATTACCCAAGGCTCACCCAGTTCGCCTGTCGCCACACGGTGACGTGCCTCCTGGACCAGGGGGTAGAAACGGACGTTGTAGTTCGTCGCGTTCACCAAGCCACTCCGGTCGGCCAGCTCGACCAGCTCGGCCGACTCGTCGGGGGTTAGGGCCAGCGGCTTCTCGCATACTACGTGTTTACCTGCGGCCAGGGATCTCTTCACTTGAGAGTGGTGCAGGTCATTAGGAGTGGCAATGTGGACCACGTCGACCCGGGGATCGGCCAACAGGTCGTCAAGGTCGTCATAAATGGGTGGGAGCGGGTAACTGAAGGCCTTCTCTTGCGCAACTTCGGGTGTTTCAGCGCACACTCCCACTACTTCCACCCCAAGCCGCCGCAAGGCCTCCACGTGGACAACACCGATAAAGCCAGTGCCGACCACTCCTGCTTTGAGCTCTCTGATGTCTTTCATTTGGACCCCAACTCCTTCTCGGCGCCTTATGGCCACGTCCTTGCGGGTAGCGCACAGACGCGCCCTCTCACCCTCTGCTCGCCTGCTCCGGGCCCAGTGCCCCGGCCTGGCGCAGGACGTCGGTCATGTGCTCGCAGGCGAGGGCGGCCTGGGCGTCCACGTAAGCCCGCCCCAGCGGGCCGCGGCCCTCGGGGTCGATGGCGAGGTGGCAGAACTCGTAGCACAGGTACCCGTCGTAGCCCACTTGCCGGAGCGCTTCGACAAAGGCCAGGTTGTCCACGTCCGGCTGAGCCAGCCAGGGGTGGTCGTCGAACACGACCCGGCCGGCGTCATCGCGGCGGAACTCGCCGCCAAAGTGCGAGTGCGCCTGCAGGTCGCCGACGTCGAGCACGGCCTGGCGCACGGTAGCGGCGTCATGGGCGGGCAGCCCGGGGGCGTCCAGGCAGGCCCGAAGGGCCGGGGAGCCTACCTGGTGGACCATCTTCACCATGTCCTGGTAGGTCTCGATGACGGGCGCGTGGTTCTGCAGGGCCAGGGTCACGCCCTCGGCTTCGGCGATGGGGGCCAGCTCGGCCAGGGTGTCCTGGGCCCGCAGCCAGGCCTCGCGCCGGGTGCTGTCACGCCACATCTCCTCAAAGCGCCGCCGGCCGATGTCATACGACGACAACCCGTCGGCGCGCACGGTGACCCCCGGCCAGGCGGCGAACAGGCGCACGACCGGGGCCCCCAGGTCGGCGGCCAGGCGCACCAGCTCCCGGGCCATGAGCAACTGGCACTCCCGGTGCTCGCTCACCGGGCTGGTGAAGTCGTTGTTGGCCGCCACTGCGCAGATCTCAGTCCCCTCGCCCAGGCTGACCCGCTTCAACTCGGCTCGGGCCTTGGCGTCTAGGTCCATGGGGTTGGCGTGCGGGCGCTTGCCGTCGAGCTCGACGCCGCTGTACCCCATTTCCCGGGCCTTGGCGAACAGCTCCGCCACCCCCAGCGCTCCGCCCCGGTACCAGATCCCCAGGTACGTGATGCTGTACAAACCGACTTTCATCCTGGCTCCTCCCTCCTACGCAGGCCAAGCCAAGCACGCTCACCTACCAGTCCACGAGCCTGGATGGGCGAAGCGGGCTACCCCATCCTCTCGGGCTCGGCTTCCAAGATGGGCATGACCACATCTCCCCGCGCAGCGGGGCACCTGTCACGACTTCGGCACTGTATCGTCTAACATTAGGACTTGCTAAACCAAAGTGAGTATATAATCGCTTCCCGTGCGGTGTCAACAGGGCTGCTCGGGTCGGAACATCCCAACGCCCGCCGGGTTCACCGGCTCACCGGGCCGGCTGGGTTCCGGCTACACCGTAGGCACGCACCGTGGCCGGGCACCGGTCGCCACGATCTCGGCGGGGCACGTCCTACATGCCGGCTCCGCCTTCACCAGGGAGGAACAATGAAGCTGGGGATGCTTACGGCATGCCTGCCCGGGCTCACTCTTGAGCAAGTCTCGGACTTCGCCGCCGAGGCCGGGCTAGAGGCGCTGGAACTGGCGGCGTGGCCCCGAGAGGGCGGGCGCCCGTTCACGGCTACGCACTTGGACGCGACAAACCTGAGCCAGCATGACGCCGACGCGACGGTCGCCATGCTGGCGACCAAGGGCCTCACGATCTCGGGGCTCGCCTACTACGACAACAACCTGCACCCGGATCCAGCAGAACGCCAAGCTGTCAACGACCACGTAATTGCCTGCGTGGACGCCGCCGCCCTGCTCGGTTGCCCCGTCGTGGGGACCTTCGTAGGCCGAGACCCCACAATGACGGTGGCGGAGAACCTGCGCCAGGCGGAAAGGATCTTCCCGCGGCTGGTCGAGCACGGGGGCGAGCGAGGCGTGCGCATCGTCATAGAGAACTGTGTCATGGAAGGTTGGCACCCCGACGGCTACCCGGGTAACCTCGCTTACTCGCCCGAGTTGTGGGAGTGGATGTTCTCGCTCGGGCTTTACCTCAACTACGACCCCTCTCACCTGTGCTGGCTGGGCATCGACCCGGCCGAGGCCGTACGGCCCTACGTCGACCACGTGCTGCACGCCCAAGCGAAGGACATCGAGATCTTCCCAGACCAGCGCAACCGGTACGGGTTCCCGGGCAAGGCAGTGGAGCGCAGCGACGCTTGGGACGTAGGGTGGTGGCGCTACCGGATCCCCGGTTTCGGCCAGGTCGACTGGCAGAGAGTGATCGACGCGCTGTACGAGGGCGGCTTTGCCGGGACGCTGTCGATAGAACATGAGGACCCCGTGTGGGGCGGTACGGAGGACAAGGTCAAGACCGGCGTGAGGATCGCGGTCCGGAAGCTGCGTTCGCTGATGGCGCCCGAGTGAGCTGCGCCTCGTGAGATCTGTTGACGGAGTAAGTCAACGAGCTGAAGCAGCGGAAAAACCCTCCAGAGCGCTGGCGTTTTTTCTCCTCCTGGGTGCTACGGCTTCGTGGGGGGCGTCCTTCGTGGTGGTCAAGGACGTGGTGGCGCACACTCAGGTGCTCCATTTCCTCGTCTGGCGGTTCGCGGTCGCCACCGGGTTGCTGGTCGCGTTCCGGCCGCGCAGCCTGGTGCAGCTCGGGTCGCGCAAATGGGCCCAGGGCAGCATGATCGGCGCCGCGCTCGCCGGCGCCTACATCTTGCAGACCTATGGTCTGCGCTACGCTCCTGCGGCGGTTTCCGGTTTCCTCTCGGGCCTCGTGGTGCTGTGTACGCCCCTGCTAGCCTGGCTCCTACTCCGTCAGCGACCGACCGGACGGATATGGTTCGCAATCCTGATCGCCACCTCTGGCGTTGCGGTTATCTCGCTGAGAGGCGTGAACTTCGGCCTCGGCGAGGTACTGATCCTGGCCAGTACCGTCCTGATTGCTTTACAGATCGTTGGAATGGCGCACTGGTCGTCGACAAAGGACGCCTATGGTCTCGCAACGGTCCTTATGTTCACCGTGTTCGTGTGTTGTCTGGTCGCGACATTGCCCTCCGGGCCGGGCCTACCCACCGGGTTTTGGACTTGGACGGCCATCGTGTCCACCGGTGTGGTGGCGACGGCATTAGCAAACGTCGCCCAAATGTGGGCCCAGTCACAGCTCTCCGCCACCCAAGGCGCCATTGTGCTGACGCTGGAGCCGCTTTTTACCGCGCTCGTGGTCTGGGCGACCGGTGGGCCCCTCGGCTGGCCCGTGCTGGCAGGCGGCATGCTCGTCCTGGCAGCAATGCTCTTAGTTGCCTAATTTGACCAGCCAGAACTAATCGCGTACGAGACAGCCTCCGAGCCGCCATCGCGTGGCCGCGGCAGCACATCTCCGCGGTCTCGCTGCGTCACGTTCCCCGGGACCGGGCTAACCAAGCCAGCCGGGGCGCACGAGGCCGGTTTCGTAGGCCAGGATCACGAGCTGAGCCCGGTCCCGGGCGCCCAGCTTGGTCATGGCCCGTGCCACGTGGGTCTTGGCCGTCGACGTGGAGAGGAAAAGCCGGGCGGCGATCTCCGCATTGGACAGGCCCCCGGCCACCAGGGTGGTGATCTCCCGTTCCCGAGCGGTCAAGATGTCCAACGTGGAGGCGGCCGGCGCCGGCCGGGCGTGGGCGGCGAACTCAGCGATCAGGCGACGGGTCACCTTGGGGGTAAGTAGGGCGTCGCCTCCGGCGACCACCCTTACCGCCCGGAGCAGCTCGGCGGCATCGGTGTCCTTTAACAAGAAGCCCGACGCCCCGGCCCTTAGCCCTTCGAAGACGTACTCGTCCAGCTCGAAGGTCGTAAGGACCACCACCTTCACGGCGCCGAGGGCAGGGTCGGCGGCAATACGCCTCGTGGCCTCGATACCGTCCATCACGGGCATGCGCACGTCCATGAGGACCACGTCCGGGCGCCGGCGTAGCGCGAGGTCCACCGCTTGGGCGCCATCGGCGGCCTCGCCCACCACCTCGATATCGTCTTCGGCCCCGAGCAGGGCGGCGAACCCCGATCTCACCAGCAACTGGTCGTCGGCCAGGACGACCCTGATCATCCGGCTCCACCTCCATTGGTCGGTATGCAAGCTCGGACCCGAAACCCGCGACCCGCCATAGCCCCCACTTCCAGCACTCCACCCAGTGCGGTAACCCGCTCGGTCATGCCCGCGATCCCGTTCCCCGGGCCGGCCCGGGGGGATGGGCCGCTCGGAGCCCCGCCGTCGTCGGTCACCTCCACAACCAGATCGCCGGGGCCGTAGCAGAATCCGTACCAGCGCCAGCCGGCCTCCTGAGTGGCGAGCGCTGTTGGTCAGTGCCTCCTGAACAACGCGGTAGGCGGCCAGGTCGACTTCGACGGGCAAGGGACGGCGGGGCCCAATCTGTTCCAGGCGGACGTCGAGGCCGGCGGCCCGGGTGTTCTCGACCAGGCGGTGAAGCTCGGCCAGGGTGGCGACCGGGGCCAGGGGAGCGCCAGTACCGTCGCCCCGTAGGACTCCTAACACCGAGCGAAGTTCGACCAAGGCCTGCTTGCTCACATCATTTATCGTCGACAGCGCTGTCCGCGCCCTTTCGGGCTGGCGGTCCATCAAGTGCAGGGCTGTATTGGCCTGAACGTTTATCACCGAGATGTTATGGGCCAGGACGTCATGAAGTTCCCGGGCAATGCGGACCCTTTCCTCACTGGCCCGGCGCCGGGCTTCCTCTTGCTGGCTACGGGCTTGCGCCCGGGTACGCTCGCCGGCCAGGCGCAGCCATTCCGAGACCCCCACCATAAACGTCAGCCCGATGCCCAAACCGAGGGCGTAAACGACGGAGGGGCCATGCGAGCGGCCAGCGGCCTCGGGGCCCCACACGTCGCCGACGTAGCAGACGGCCAAGAAGGCGATGGCCGCGACCCTCCGTCGGAGGTAGATGGCAGTGGCGAAGGCCACAACGACCGATAGCCAGATGGCACCGCCCTGGCGCTGGGCCGACACATAAACGATGGCGGCAGTGTTGGTCACGGCCAATGAGGCGATGGGCCACCGGCGCCTGGCAACTAACGACAATGGCCCGGCCAGCAAGAGGAGCAGGTCCCACCCGCTTACGGGGCTGCTACCCCGGGCCGACGCGGCGCCGTAACCGCCCCCCACTTGCACGGCCGCCACCACAACGGCCACGGCCGCGTCCACCGCCCACCGGCGGCGAACTGCTGGAGGGGAAATGACCGGCATTGTCCCGAAGGTACGGCTTTTCCGGCCCAATCGGCGTCACCTCCCGGGCACTCCTACCTACCCCGCTGGCATTAGGCAGCCATCCTCGCTCGTCCCCAGGACGACCCCGGGCCACCGGCCGCGCCTACCACCGGCGGGCCCACAACGGTCCTGGGGCCGACGACGACGGCCAGAGCAGGGACCACGATGAACTCCCGATGACAACTACGCGGAAAGAGGTGGGCCAATGGCGGTAATCGAATTCGACGGTATTACCAAGCGCTTCGGCGAACTGGTGGCCGTCGACCATCTCAGCTTCGAGGTCAAAGCCGGGCAGGTGGTCGGGTTCCTGGGCCCGAACGGGGCCGGCAAGACGACGACCTTGCGGATGCTGCTCGGCCTCGTCAGCCCGAGCGGAGGAAAGGCCACCATCAATGGTCGGGCGTACAGGGAGCTGGCCCAACCCCTGCATGTCGTCGGCGCCCTACTGGAAGCCTCGGACATCCACCCCGGTCGCACCGCGTGCAACGCCTTACGGGCCCAAGCCATGCTGGGCCGGGTCGACGCGTCGCGCGTCGGCTCCGTGCTGGAACTCGTCGGCCTGGCTGGGGCGGCGCACCGGCGCGTCGGTGAGTTCTCGCTCGGGATGCGCCAGCGCTTGGGCTTGGCCATGGCCCTGTTGTGCGACCCCGAAGTCCTGGTCCTGGACGAGCCCGCCAATGGGCTCGACCCCGAGGGGGTGCACTGGTTGCGCCAGTTGCTGCGCCGCCTAGCCGGGGAAGGTCACACCGTGCTGGTCTCCAGCCACCTCCTAGCCGAGGTGGCCCAGACCGTCGACCGGGTCGTGATCCTCGACCACGGGCGCCTTGCTGCCAACAACACCCTGGGTGAGCTGATGGCGACGGCCGATGGGACAGACGTTCCCCACACCCTGGAGGACGTGTTCCTTCAGCTGACCGGCTCCAGCTGGAGCGGGGAGGTGGCCCGATGAGCCTGCTGGCCCGAGTGGAACTGTTCAAGCTGGCGACGGTCCGCGCCAGCTACAGCTTGTGGGCCGCCACCGTCGGCCTCACCATCATGTTCGGCGCCATCGAGGCGTCGCGGGCGGGGAAGCCAACCAGCGAGGTGGCATCGCTCGCCACCGCCTCTGGGCAATCGACAGTCACCACTTTGACCGGCTGGTCCTTGCTCTTTGCCTCCGTCCTTGGTGTGATGGTGGCGAGCGGCGAGCGCCGCCATTCCAGCGCTACTCAGACCTACCTGGCCACCCCCGACCGCCGGCGGGTCCTGGCCGCCAAGGCCGTCGCCGCCGCGCTGGCCTGTTCGCTTTTCGGGCTCCTCTCCGGCCTGGTGTCTATGGCCGTCGGCCTGGCTTTTACCACCGGCGACGGATATCGCGTGGTCCTCGGCCCTGGCACCCTTATCGCTCACATCGCTGGCGCCGCCCTGGGTGCAGCCTTGTTCGCCGCCATCGGCGTCGGCCTCGGCTCGCTCCTGCGGTCCCAGGTCGCCGGCATCATCACCGTCTTCATGTGGGGACTGGTGGTCGAGTCGGTCATCGGTGGCCTCTTCACCTCTTTCCGCCCCTACCTTCCCTACACGGCGGCGACCACCCTGGCCGGGATCAAGCTTGGCGGGGCCGCCTTCGGCCCCGCCCACGGCCTAAGCGGTGGCTCGCCCCTGCCCTTTGTTGCCGCCACGGCGCTGGTCGCAGGCGTCGCCGCGCTCCTATGTGCGGTTGCGGCAGTCACAACTGTCCAACGGGACATTGCTTAGCATCTCGCGGCACGCGAGGTGGCAGTTTCACCGACGGTGCTCCGAGCAGATAGCGCAGTCTGAGGCCAGTTGCTAACCGCCGGTGGCTTTGAGGAGGTCGCGGACGGCGTACCGCTGGTGCTCCCACTCTTCGTTGAAGATGACGTGAAGACAGCGGAGGACCTGGGCCCGGTGCTCGGGCGCCCACGGATGGGGGCGGGTCCCGGCGAGCACTTCGTCAGTGACGGTGGCCAGGTAATCTGCGGACCATCGCCTGGTGCTCACCACGGACCGCGAGGACCTCGTCGTAGGAGGCCGGCTCCCGGAAAATCGCCATGTCGCCCCCCTCCGGCTCGTACCCGGCGAACGGCTGGCCAATCCAGTGGAAAGGCTCCTCTTGGCCGAGGATCGCGCCGCACAGCCAGGCGTCGGTGGCCATCACCAAATGTCGAAGCGTTCTGGGAGAAACTCCACTCGCCGTCGACGGAGACGTCCTCGAGCCCAGCGGCGGTCGGCACGACCTCGGCCCACGCCTTCTCGACCGCGACCCAAGCTGTGCGGAGGCCGTCGGGAGTGGTCGCGGACTTGAGCTCGCGGCCGGGGAAGCTGCGGTTGAGCTCGGTCTCTACGAGCGGGACCACGTCAACACCGTTGACCCACAGGGATCCCTCGTAAAGGTGGGGGTCGTCGATCTCCATCGCGGTGACATCCGATCCGCGAATGACAGCGCCCGGCAGGAGGCAGCGGGCGAACCGGGCGCCGGAGAGATCCTGGTCGATGAACTCCATGTGGAGATCGTGGCACGCCTCTCCGACGCTAGCCACGACAACAAGGTCCACCTGCACGGTCCCGGTAGCACGCCTAAGGACGCGGCGGGTGTGCGATGGAACCCGTCCGAGAGGCTCCCACGGCACCCTGCGTGCAAACCAGGACGAACCGGATCCGTGCGGATGCTGACGAACCAGAATGGCAGGTCAGAACAGGTGTGCCGACACCGGTGGGCCCCCTCGGACGGCCCCGGATGTGCGATAGATGTGCGATAACTTCCTGAATTACCGAGTGCTTGCGATGAATTCTTGTTGTTATTCGGACTTATAGGGTCACTCGCCGCAAGCCGGCATTTGTAACCACGAACAGGCCTTGGTTGTGCTCCTGGCAGGCGCTCGCCATGGCGTCGATGTGGTCCAGGAACAGCTGGGCCATGGCCGATGCCGTCAGGCTCTGACGGGCGAGGCAGAACGCTCGTACCCGGTACTCCTGGACGGCTTGTTTCTCTGCCGGGTTGTAGCGCACCCTGGCGTCTTTGCCGTAGCGCTGGGCCAGCGTGGTCAGCCGCAGCCCCGCAGCCCGCAATAGGCCGGGGACCTGGGTACGGCCCAGGCTCCGGTCGATGAAGAGGTCAGGCAAGCCCGGCGGGATGCGACACGCACGACGTCTTCGAGCTCGGACCTGGGTACCCCGAACTCGTCGACGAGAGAGTCGAGGTCGTCACCGGCCCAGAAGCGCTCCAGCACGTCGGCGACCTTGGCGCCCCCGTGGGCGAAGATGGGCTGACCGAAGGACCGGACTGGGTCTGCCACGACCTCGGCTTCCCCGTAACCGGGTAGGCGGACGAGGCGAGCGTACCCGTCGCCGGCGTACTCGATCAGCTGGAGGTACTGCTCGACGGCCTCGGCGAACACACGCTGCTGGTTGCGCACGACCAGGAGCTGGCGGACAAGGGGCGCATCGGGATCTAGTGAGCGCTCGGCGTAGTCGAAGAGGATCTCAGCTCCGTCGCTGTAGAGGCGTTCGGACGCCAGCGCATGGTCGATGCCGAGGTCCTTAGAAAGGACTTCGAGAACGGGGCGGACACGCTGGAGCGGCACGCCCGAGCGGCGCACCGCGGCAAGCACGAGCGCCTCGGAGAGGCCGACAAAGGGAATAGTGGGCTGGTGCGGCCCGACGGGGGGAGCGACGTGACGACCGGGGCCCCCTTGACGTCGGGCTTACCGGGTCGCCGGCGGACGTAGCCCCTCGCCAATTGACCAGCGTGGCCGGGCTCACGCCCACCGCCCTGGGCGCGTCGGCAGCGGTATAGAGCGGGGTGTCGAACCGGATATCAGTGGTGCTCGCCGCCATCACCTCCCCGATCACGTCGACCAACTTTCATAATTGTAGTTCCACGAGGGCGGTGACCGAGTGTGCGGCAGCGACAGGCAGCGGAGGAGAGCTGACATCGGTCCAAGGTCGCCATTCTCAGTCAGCCGAGAAGAACGGGCCCCCGGGGCAGTAGACGGAGAGGCCTCCGGTGGCGGCGGCTTCTACTTGGTCGCGGCCGTTCGTGGCCTACGGGTCAGTAGGGCGGACGGTGCTGCTCGAGGAAGTCGTCCACAACCCGACGGGCGTCGGCCGCTGGCTCAGGCCAAAGCCCAACAGGACGTACTGACCGAGCAGGCCAAGGTGGCCACCGCCCAGGCCGAACTGCGCCGCCAGCAACTGATGGCCGAGGTTGTGAGGCCGGCCGAAGCGGAGGCGGAAAAGGTCCGGGCCCTGGCCAAGGCTCAGGCCGATGCCATCCGGCTGCAGGCGGAGGCGACCGCGACCTCCAACGGCTTGGCGCATGTGATGTTCTGTGTGCTCCTGCCGGCCCCGCACCGGTGCGTGAACCGTCGATCCGCGACGCCCGAAGCTTTTCGGCAACTGGGGAAACTCCCGCTTCGTAACGGATATTCTGCCCGGCTCGTGCCCGAGTTGCTCCAAGGCGCTCGCGTATTGTTGGCTAGCCCAGATCACTTCCGGTGGTGGTGGTGGTGATGATGATGATGATGATGATGATGATGAGATGGTGACAGGTCGGATTCTGTGGAGTGACGTACGATGCCGGCACGGTCTTTGGTCGCGGCCAGCGCCCCACCCGCCGCCACCTCGACGAGCGTGTCATGCGCCGAGAACTCGAAGATGATCCGAGACGAACTGCACGCCACCCACGTGCGCGTCGTCGCCAGCGACCCGGGGCGCCTCGACACCGTCGCGGCCGCGGTGGTTGAGGCCCGCCTCGGGCTGTGGTACTCGCCGGCCGTCTTTGACTACGACCCGGCGGAAACCACCCGACGTACAGTCGCCATGGCCGGCCACGCCGAGGCACTCCGAAGGCGCATGGGGGGGCAGGTCACCTTCGTCGCCGGTAGCGAAGCGACCTTGTTCGTGCGCGGGCTCGTGCCCGGCAAGCGTCTAACCGACCGCTTCGCACACATCAAGGCCGACCCGTCGCTGCTCCACGGCGGCGACCTGCCCCGCTACCTCAGCGCGCTCGCCGCCGAACTGCGCCCCGTTTTCGGAGGCCCCTCACCTATGCGTCGTTGTCGTTCGAGCAGCCCGACTGGCGGTCCTTCGACATCGTCGGCGTCGATCACTACCGAGACGACCGGGTCAAAGACCGCTACCTGGAGATGCTGGAACCGCATCTCGCCACCGGTCTGCCTGTGGTGGTGAGCGAGGTCGGGATGCGCACTTACGCCGGAGCCTCGGCGTCGGGGGCGCTCGGGTTCGGGATCACCGACACCGCCAGCTTCGTGCTCCACCAGCTCTTTGGGCGGTTCGTGCGGGTACGCAACAAGCCCGGCTACGTCCGCGATGAGGCAGGTCAGGCCCGCGAGCTGGACGAAACGCTCAGCATCCTCGAGGGCTCCGCTGTCGCCGGCTGGTTCCTTGCGTCCTTCTCGACGCCGGACACCTTCTATGACAACGACCCGCGCTATGACCGGGACATGGACGGCATGAGCCTGGTCAAAGGGCTCCCCAACGGGATCGAATCCCAGCGCTGGCCCGGAGAGCGGTACGACGCGAAAGCTGCGTTCGACGTCGTCGCAGGCCACTACGTCAACCCCTGACCCGGCCGACCATATGCGTGCGCGTTCTGCTCTGCAGCACAAGCCGAGTTGACTCACCATGGGTTAGCGAGATCTCGATTTGGTCGGGCGGGCCGCATCGGGGGTGGCCCTGGGCGACGTGCTGGCCGACTCCGGCTACGCCCACCGGGTGGCCGAGCACTGGGCGCTCCCGCTACGAGCGGCCGGCGCCCAGATCGTGACCGACCTGCACCCCCATGACCGCGGGCCTCGGGGCACCTTCGCCGGGGCCACTTGCGCCGATGGCAACCTGTACTGCCCGGCCGCACCCCCGGCCCTGCTCGGAGTGGTGCCCCTGGCCCGGGACGCCGATACTCAAGAAATAGCCGCCCACGACCAAAAAACGGCCGAGCTGGCCCACTACAAGCTGGCCCGCCTGGGCGCCGACGACCAAGACGGTTACCACCGGGTGGCCTGCCCGGCGGTGATGGGCAAGCTGCGCTGCCCCCGGCGGCCGGCGTCCATGACCCTGGCGCACGATCGGCCCACGGTGCTCTGCCCACCCGAGCATATCCCTGCCTGCTGCAGGCAAAAGACCCTGACCGTGCCCGTTTCGGTCAATGCCAAGACAGCTCAGAAGTACGATTACCCCTCGGCCGCCTGGCGGGCGTCCTATGCCCGGCGCAGCGCCGTCGAGCGCAGCTTTTCGACCATGAAGGACCCGGCCAGCAACGACATCTCCCGGGGCTGGTGCCGGCTCATGGGGCTCAGCGCCATCACCATGTTCGTGACCTGCTGCCTGGTGGTGCGCAACTGGCGGGTGCTCGACGCCTTCGAGGCCAGAAAGGCCGACCAGGCCCGCCGAGCCGCCGCCGGTCTTGGCCCCGCCGGCGCCAACGCCGCCGCCGCGGCCTGACCGAGCTCGTGAGCGCCGGAGCTGAGCCCTAAGCCCTGTTCCCGCGGTACCCCACGGGGGTGCTTGAGGCCCGAACAGCGGAACGGGCTGAGGTCATTAGGGAGGCCCACCACAGCCAGGCTTGACCTGGTGCGCCCGGTTCCCCGCCCGTCAAAGGCTACCGCGGTCCCGCCATAACGGTCACCGGCAAATGTGAAGATGATGACGTTCTGAAATGTGAAGACGTCTGAGTGGAGACGATGGGACTCGAACCCACGACCCCCTGCGTGCAAAGCAGGTGCTCTAGCCACTGAGCTACGTCCCCCCACGTCCCCGGGAGCACCGATACAACTCGGTGGAAAACCGGGTGTAAAACCCGACGACAAGCCGAACTCGGTCTTCACGGCCGTTTTGGTCCCGCTCTTCGTCCTCACCGAGCTTATCCCAGCGCCAGCGGAGCCCTGACTAGGACGGGACCCCCGCCCTATCGCGCCCTACCCGAAGGCGGGCGGCGACTTCAGCTAGAGCCGACACGAGCTCGACTGCACCGCCCGGAGGGTGTCGATGAGCGGTTCGTCCACAGGCAACCCACGCGAAACGAGACGACGGTCCCGGGTACGGAGCCGCTCACCTTCACGAGAGCTCGGCCCTCATGAGAGTTCCACGGCAGAGCCCAGAGGCCCGGACGTCCTTCAGGCGAGCTGTTTCCAGTTGGGGTGCCGGCCCCCGCTCTTGCAGAACCACAACCGGCCACTGCGGTCGCAGTAAAGGTCGCCGGTTTCGCCCGTGCCCGGGTGGGTAGCGAGGGCGCCGGGCGCCAGTCGTACCTGGGCCAACGCTCCCGAGAAGGACCCGCCGCGGCCACCATCGCTCCGTCCCACCACGGCCACGGCATCGCTGCTGAGCCCGAGGACCCCGGTACCCACTTTGCTTTGGCCCAACACCGCCGCCGTGCCCGCCGAGGGGCTGCCGTGGGTGACGGCCTCCAGGGCCGGTCCCGTCCCCGTGTTGGTCACCTGGACGCTGGGGCCGCTCCCGGCGCTGAGAGCTGTGACGGCTCGGCCTGTGGCCCCCGTACCCTTGACTTCGATGCCGGTCGGAGCGACGGCGGAAAGGGCGACCACGGTACCCTTGGCGTCGAGGGCGACGGCAGCCGAAGCACTCACCCCGACCAGGCTCCCTCCGGCCACGACGGCCGTGGTGCCGGTGGCGCTGAGCCCGGTCGAGTCACCGCTGGCGCTGACCGCCGTGGTGCCGGTGGCCGCCACCCCAACCGTAGTGCCGGTGGCCGACACTGCTATCGGCCCTGAGGCGCTGACGCCGGTGGCCGTCCCGGTGGCACTGACGCCGGTGGGCCCGCTGGCCGCCACCCCGACTGTGGTGCCATTGGCCGCCACTGCCGTCGGGCCGGATGCACTGGCCCCCGTGGTGGTCCCGGTGGCACTTACGCCGGTGACCCCGGAAGCATCGACCCCCACCGAGCCGCCCCGGGCCGACACCGCAGTGGGCCCGGTTGCCTGCACCCCGGTCGTCTGGCCGTTAGCGGCGATGGCCGTGGCCCCGTTGGCATTCACCCCGGTGCCCGTGCCGCCGGCGGCGTTCACGCCGATCCCACTGGCACTGGTGGCGTACACGCCCCATCCCGAGCCGGCGTGCGAGGCCCACAGCCCGATGCCGAGGCCGCCGGTGCCGTTGTTCTGCGCCCGCACGGCGGCGGAGAAGCCTCCCGGGGAGGTGCTGTTCACTAGGCCGATGATCGCAGTGGCGTTGGCGGCAGTGCTGTCGGTGGTACCGGAAACCGCCGTCCCCTGGGTGTTGGTCCCCTGCACGGCGACGTTCTTCGTCCCGAACGCCACCCCCAGCAACGCCGCCCCGGAACCCGCCACCGCCCCGCTGTTGTAGCCGACCACGCCGTTGCCATTCCCGTTGTCAGTGAAACCGTATATCCCGTTGGGCACGCCGCCCTTTCCTGCGGTAGCCCCGGCCCCGGCAAAACCCCCGAGCGCCGCCGGGTAGTTGGCCGATTGCCCACCGTAGGTGGAGTCGTTGCCGAGCAGCACGACACCAAGGAAGTTGGCGGCACCGTCGTAGCGAACGGATGTCCGGCCCTCGGCGGTGGTCTCCGACCCCGCCACCACGTCTGACCCGTTGGCGGCCGCGGCGGGCGACGTCGCCCGCTCGACCAGGGCGGCGGAGCCTACAACCGTCACTGCCGCCGCCCCCAGGGCCTTGCCCAGCGCCCCTCGCCTCGATATAAGGCCCCCATTGGGCGGTACCGCCGGACTGGCCGCCGGAATGGCCGCCGGACTGGCCGCCGGCGCCTGACCGGCCCGGCCCAGTACGTGCCGTCGCAGCTCGGCGTTGTCCTCGGCGAGCTTCGTGTATGCCTGGCGCAGCTCGTCCAATTGAGCAGAGAGCTGTTCGACTTCGTTCATTCCAACCTCCACGGGAAAGGGGCCAAGGTGCTCATGCTCAAGCGCTGGGCGGCGCATTCGAACCACACCGAGCGCAGCCTGGGTCATGGTAGATGCCTGTTGGCACGAGCGGAAGGGGCCCCCTCCGGTGCGTTACGCCCGTCGCCCGGTCCACAGCAGCGGCAGCCAGTGCCGCCGTGGCCGATGCGGTAAGTGGGGCCAGTGCACGTGCCGAGCCCGGGACGGCAGGGACTGCGCCCGGCGGCGCTGCTCCGCGACCCGCAAAAGATCCTCCTGGCGAGCTTGGGCAAGGGCTTGGACCACTGCTGGCGATGTCATAGGCGTATAGTCCCGGACCACTAGGACAGGACCTGTCCGCAAGGACAAGGAAAGATGAGGTTGTGGCAGACAGCGCCGGTCGGCTCCTCAAGCTCCTCGTCCTGCTCCAGCGCCGACCGTCCTGGTCCGGCCGAGCTCGCCGATCAGCTCGATGTCGACGCACGCACGGTCCGGCGGGACATCGGCCGAGTACGCGACCTCGGCTACGAGGTGACCAGCACGGCTGGTTTGGCGGGCGGCTACAGGTTGGGAACCGGTGCCGACATGCCCCCTCTCCTGCTGGACGAGCAGGAGGCAATGGCCGTCGCCGTATTGCTGGGCGCTTCCGCCGGGGTGGCGCTGCCCGGGATCGAGCGCGCCACCCTGGCGACGCTGGCCCGCGTAGACCGCCTACTGCCACCTCGGCTGCAGAGGCGGGTCAAGGCGCTGCGGGCGGCGACCGTCCCTCTGCTGGCCACACGCGAGGCGGTGCCCGCCGAAAACCTGGCTCGTCTGGCCGAGGGCTGCGAGTCCCGCCAGCTGGCCCACTTCGATTACAGCGCCAGGGACGGGCACAAGACCTCGCGCCGCGTGGAGCCGTACCGTCTGGTGGCCACGGAGCGGCGCTGGTACCTGGTGGCCTTCGACCTGGACAAGAATGACTGGCGCACGTTCAGAGTTGACCGGGTGGCCAGGGCCGCCTTACCGGCCATACGTTTACCCCGAGGAAGCTGGACGACGCCGCCCGCCTGGTGACCGAAGCCATCAGCGCTGCTCCTTACAACTACCAGGTCGTGGTACGGATGGACGTCCCGGCCGCCACCGTCCAAAAGGCCGTCTCACCGAACGTAGCCAGCGTGGAAGACGCCGGTGACCATGCCGTGCTGAGGATCGGGGCCGATGAGCTGCACTGGGTGGCCGGCTACCTGATCGGGCTGGGCTTTCCCTTCGAGGTGCTCAGTCCACCCGAACTGCGCCTATGGCTGTGCACGCTCGGTCGAGGCCTGATCAGTACACATTCGCCCGGTATAGCTCAACCCACGGGCAGGCGGTCGAAGGACCGTTCGCAGGAGACGGCTGTCCAACCTTCGCGCTGAGCGGCACCCCGGTCCTGACCGAGGACCAGCTCGGTCAGGCCAACCGCCGCCCGGGCCGCGAGGGCGGAGATGACGGCGTCGAAGGCCTCGTCGTTGGACGGGCGGGTCCGCGGCTTGTCGGTGCGTACCGGGTAGTGTCCGGGGACAGGTGATTCGCGGCGCGGTGTGGGACCTCGGGAGCAGTTCGTTCCAGGTACTGGTGTGCGACCTGGGCCCCCATCAGTCCCTGCGACCGGTGCTCAAAAGACGGTCGTTGCTCAACCTGGGCCTCGATGTGGGCAGTCGGGGTTCGATCTCGCCCGAACGCATAAGAACCTCGGTGGCCGCGGCCAAACGCCTGCGCCGGGCCCTGGGTACGGTCAACCCCCGGGTCGTGGTGGCGCTGGCCACCGCCGCCTTGCGCGACGCCGCCAACGGGCCCGAAGTGGTGGCGCGCCTTGAGAAGGCTGTTGGTACGCCCATCCGTACTCTGGACGGGACGCAAGAGGCGCGGCTCTGTTTCGCCGGGCAGAGGGCGGGTGTGTACGTGGGCGAGGGCCCGACCCTGGGCATCGACCTGGGCGGTGGGAGTTTCGAGCTGGCCATAGGCAACCGCTTCGAGATCTATGCCGTCGCCAGTGCTCCTATCGGCGCCACCCGGCTCCAGGGCGAGCTGGGCGTGGGACAGGTCCTCAGCCGGGACGACCGCAAAGAAGTACGGGAACGCGTGCGGGAGGCGTTCGAAGCGATGGACCTCCGCCTCCATAAGTTCCCAGGAGCGGCCTCCCGGGTCGTGCTCAGCGGCGGGACGGCACGCGCCCTGGCCCGGCTGGCCATCGCCAGGACCACTGGTGGCGCGGGGACGCCCGCCTGGCGGGTGAACCAGGTCGAGCTCGCTCGTGGCCAGGTCGCCGAGCTCGCCGCCATGCTCGCCCATTTGGATCTTGGGCAACGACTGGCCCTGCCGGGAATGCCACCCAGGAGAGCCCCGGTCTTGCCTATCGGCGCCTGCATCCTCCAGGCCATCGCCGACGAACTGGGCATCGACTACTACGTAGTGAGCGAATGGGGACTTCGTGAGGGCACCCTGCTCGACGCCGCCGCCAGCTATGCCGAGCCCGGCGAGGCCCACCTACGGGGGGCTTAGGACCGACGGGCCAGTACTGGGGCCGGGCGTCTCGCCGTGCTCGTACACCTTGGACGCGGGGCCGACGATTAGGGGGTCGGGGGCTTCGACGACATCCGGGTTCCGGTTGGGGTAGTCGAAAAGGCTGAGCACATACCTCATGGCCCCGATCCGGGCTCGCTTCTTGTCGTTGCTCTTGACCACCGTCCACGGTGCCCACAGCGTGTCGGTCCGCTCGAACATTGCTTCCTTGGCCCTGGTGTAGTCATCCCACCGTCCCAGGGACGCCAGGTCGGTGGCCGACAGCTTCCATTGGCGGACGGGGTCGATCCGCCGGATCAGAAAGCGTGTCCGCTGCTCGGAACGCGACACCGAGAACCAGAGCTTGATCACCGAGATGCCGGCGTCGACGAGCATGCGCTCGAACTCGGGCGCCTGCTTCACGAACAGGTCGTACTCGGCATCGGTGCAGTAACCCATCACCCTTTCCACGCCGGCCCGGTTGTACCAGGACCGGTCGAACAGCACTATCTCGCCGGCCGAGGGCAGGTGGGCCACGTACCGCTGGAAATACCATTCGCCCAGCTCACGCTGGTCGGGCCGCTTGAAGGGCGACCACACTCGACCCCCGGGGGTTCAGGTGCTCCGTGAACCGCTTGATGGTGCCCCCCTTGCCCGCCGCGTCCCGCCCTTCGAACACGATGACGATGCGCCGCCCCTCGTCTTTGACCCAGTTCTGCAGCCTGAGCAACTCGATCTGGAGGAAGCGCTTGTCTGCCTCGTACTCGGGGCGGGCCAGGCGCTGCTCGTAGGGGTAGCCCTCCTTCCAGGTGTCGACCAGGCGCCCGTCCTTCCAGCGCAGGACCGGCTCGTCCTCGTCATCGGACTCATCGAGCTCGAGGTCGTCCAGGTGCAGGGAAAGGTCTACATCGAGGTCGACGGGCGGGGACAAACGGGTGGAGCCGCTCACCACCGACGCCGCCCTCCGGGGCGGTGCCATGGCCCGGGCCGGCGCCAGCCGTCACGCGGCACACGAACGGGGTGGCGTCCTGGCACGCCCTCAGGATAACCGCTGGCCCTCGGCGTGGGCTGCGGGCCTGCGGTCGTAGAGCGTCGTGCTCCGAGCCGCGTGCTCCGGTTAGCGTAGGTCCGATGCTTTGTTCCTACACGACCCCTACGCAGGCATGACGACGGCTACGGCGCCCCCGGCGCCCGACGTCCGGCCCCGGGGGCGGGCACCCATCGGCGAGCGAACGCTGAGGCACGACCGTTGGTGGGCAGAGCCGACGATCACCGGGGCCGTCCTCGTCAGCTTTATCATCTATTCCACTTGGGCCGCCTTCCAGAACGCCGACTACTACGCCCGCCCCTACCTCTCGCCCTTCTACTCCCCCTGCCTGGCCACTGTCTGCGGCCACGCCCGGGCCGGAGCCTCCATTGTGCACGCGCCGATGGTCGGGATCGTCGGGCCGTGGTGGGCCATCTCGCCGGCCATCATCGTGCTCGTGGTGCCCCTCGGTTTCCGCCTCACCTGCTACTACTACCGCAAGGCGTACTACCGGGCGATATGGCAGTCACCGCCGGCGTGCGCGGTGAGGGAACCTCACGCCCGTTACAGCGGCGAGACCCGGTTCCCGCTGGTACTGCAAAACGTCCACCGCTGGTTCTTCTACCTGGGGTTGGTGCTCAACTGCATCCTCACCTGGGATGCCGTCGAAGCCTTCCATTTCCCCAACGGCTGGGGGCATATGGGGTTCGGGACGCTCATGCTCGTCCTCAACGCCGCCTTTCTGTGGACCTACTCGCTCTCATGCCATTCCTGCCGGCATATAGTTGGCGGCCGGTTGAAGCACTTCTCCCGTCACCCGGTGCGCTTCAAGCTGTGGGGGTTCGTGTCCAAGCTCAATTCCAGGCACATGCAGATAGCCTGGGTGAGCCTGGTCTTCGTGGCTCTCACGGACCTCTATGTCCGCTTGGTCGCCAGCGGCTGGGTACACGACCCGAGGTTTTTCTAAAATGCCCGTGGAAGAGACATTCGAGCACCATTCGTACGACGTCGTCGTGATCGGTGCCGGCGGCGCCGGGCTGCGGGCCGCGGTGGCCGCCCACGAGGCGGGTGCCCGTACTGCTCTCATATGCCGCAGCCTGCTCGGCAAGGCCCACACCGTAATGGCGGAAGGCGGTATCGCCGCCGCCCTGGGCAACCTGTGGCCCGAGGACAATTGGAAGGTGCATTTCCGCGACACCATCCGCGGCGGCAAGCTCTTGAACCATTGGCGCATGGCCGAACTGCACGCCAAAGAGGCACCGGCGCGCGTGTACGAGCTCGAGCAGTGGGGGCCCTCTTCGACCGCACGCCGGCGGGCAAGATCAGCCAACGGGACTTCGGCGGGCACCGTTACGCCCGCCTGGCCCACGTGGGCGACCGCACGGGCCTCGAGATGATCCGCGCTCTCCAGCAGCGGGCCGTCTCGGTCGGTATCGACGTCTTTATGGAGCTGACCGTTACGGATTTGCTCAAAGACGGGGGCAGGATCGCCGGAGTGTTCGGGTATTGGCGTGAATCGGGCCGTTTCGTGGTCTTCGACGCCCCCGCCGTCATCTTGGCCACCGGCGGTCTAGGCAAGTCGTGGAAGGTGACCTCCAACTCCTGGGAATGCACGGGCGACGGCCACGCCCTGGCTCTTCGCGCCGGGGCCACGCTGCTCAACATGGAGTTCGTACAGTTCCATCCCACGGGCATGGTGTGGCCCTTGTCAGTGAGGGGCTTGTTGGTGACCGAATCGGTCCGGGGGGACGGTGGGGTGCTCCTCAACTCGGAAAAGCGCCGGTTCATGTTTGATTACATACCTGAGTTCTTCAAGGGCGAGACGGCCGACAATATCGAGGAGGCCGACCGCTGGTACACGGATAAGGCCAACAACCGCCGGCCGCCGGAGCTGTTGCCCCGAGACGAAGTGGCCCGGGCCATCAACAGCGAGATAAAGGCCGGACGGAACTCGCCTCACGGTGGCGTGTTCCTCGATATAGCCAGCCGACGTACGCCCGAGTTCATACAAAGGCGGCTCCCCTCGATGTACCACCAGTTCAAGGAACTGGCCGACGTCGACATAACCAAGGAACCCATGGAGATGGGCCCACCTGCCATTACGCCATGGGAGGCGTCGAGGTTGACCCGGACAGCCAGGCCTCCGTGGTACCCGGTCTTTTTGCCGCCGGTGAAGTCGGGGGCGGCATGCACGGTGCCAACCGCCTGGGGGGTAACTCGCTTTCCGACCTGATCGTGTTCGGCAAGCGGGCGGGCGACTACGCCGCCGCCTACGTGGCCGAGCTCGGGCCGGCCCGGCCCCAGGTCTCACAAATCGACGTGGCAAATGCCGCCGAAGACGCCCTGAGACCGTTCCAGGCCGGGCCGGCGCAGGAAAATCCCTATGCCATCTACCAGGAACTGCAGGACACGATGCAGGACCTGGTGGGGATAATCCGAGTGGAGCACGAGTTGCGGGAAGCGCTCGCCAAGGTGGCCGAGCTGCAGGCGCGAGCGGCCAAAGTGAGCGTCGAAGGTAACCGCCAGTACAACCCGGGATGGCACCTGGCCCTGGACCTGCGTAACATGCTCCTGGTCTCCGAGGCGGTAGCCGCCGCCGCCCTCGAACGGCAGGAGAGCCGGGGTGGCCACACCCGCGACGACTATCCCATGACCGATCCCTTCTGGGGCGACCTAAACGTCGTGGTCGAGCTCGGGGCGTCCCCGGGCGGGACCGCCGGCGCCTTGTCGTTACGACGCCAACCCCTGCCCAAGCCGCCGCCGGAGTTGGCCGAGCTTTTGGAGGACGTCCATTGAGTTATGACCTGACGCTGCGCATCTGGCGGGGGGACGCCGGCGGCGGCGGGCTGAAAGAATACGTGGTGGCCGCCGAGGAGGGCCAGGTGGTACTGGACGCCGTGCACCGCGCCCAGGCCACCCTGGCCAACGACCTGGCCGTGCGCTGGAACTGCAAGGCGGGCAAATGCGGGTCCTGTTCGGCCGAAGTCAACGGTATTCCCCGTCTCCTGTGCATGACGAGGCTGTCGATTTTCGCTCCTGGAGAGCCGGTGACCGTCACCCCCCTGCGCACGTTCCCGGTCATCAAGGATCTCGTCACCGACGTCTCCTTCAACTACGACAAGGCCCGACAGGTCCCCGCCTTCAGCCCTGCGCCGGACCAGCCGACAGCCCCTTTCACCATGTACCAGCCGGACGTGGAGCGTTCCCAGGAGTTCCGAAAGTGCATCGAGTGCTGGTTGTGCCAGAACACCTGCCACGTAATACGTGACCACGACGACAACAAGCCCCATTTCGCCGGGCCCCGCTTCTTCATCCGTTATGCCGAGCTCGACATGCACCCCAACGACGCTCTCGACCGCAAGCGGGCACTCCAGGAGTCACAGGGCCTCGGCTACTGCAACATCACCAAATGCTGTACCGAAGTTTGCCCCGAGCACATCAAGATCACCGATAACGCCATCATCCCGATGAAAGAGCGCGTCGTGGACGTGAAGTACGACCCGCTGGTCAGGTTCCTCGGCCGCCGCCGGCCGACCCGGTCCTAGCGGCGGCGCCCGGGCGCCAGATTTTCCTCGTGCCCTGATCTAGTAATCTCGGCGCCGTGACTGACGTGGCACCGCCGGGCGACCGCCAAGACCTGGAGAGGGCTCGAACCGAGCTAGTGCAGCGCATTTCGGCGCGTAGCGATGACTTCGAAGCCACGGCGGCCCTCAGCCGGGTCAACAGGGCCCTGGCCGACCTCGGATGGGTCGACCCCTTCAACTGGAAGCACCGGCGCAAGCCCTGAGGGACTGAGCACTTCGGCGCCTCACCAGCCGGGGGCCCTGTCACCAGGCGGGGGGCGTGCCACCGCCCTCGAATGTGAGGATCCGGACACCCTTCTCCGACAGTTCGGCCAGGAGCTCCCCCGGCGAGCTCACCACCGAGGCCAGCCCACCGGCACCAGGCCGGAGACTACCGGTTCCCGCCCTCACGGCCACGCTGGCCGCCACGGTCCCGGCCAGAAGGGCGGCCCGGCCCACCGCTCCCAGGGTGACGACCTCGGCCTCGCCGTGGCGCCGCCCTCGCACTTCCACCCGTAGGGCGCCGACCGTCCCCTCGGGGTGGGGAGGGCGCAGCATGGGCAGGCGCGACGTGAAGCGGTCGCGGCGGGATGCGGCGGCCCGGGCCGTGGCGGCGCGCAGCGTAGGAAGGGCCCTCGTCAACAGCAGCGGGTCCGGCCTGTTTACGCGGTAGCAATCGGCCCCGGAGTAGCCCGGGAACCAGACCAGCTCCCGGCCCGACCCGGCCATGCGCCGGGCCCAACTACCATCACGCCATTCGTCGACCATCTCCCGGAGAGCGGCATGGCGGCGGCGGGCGCAGACGGGCCCGCCGGTGCCGAGAGTGGCTACGTGCACCTCGCTCACCTCGTCCAGCCTCGCCGCCGCCCACGCCGCCAGCAGGCAGGAAAGACCAGGGGCCATGCCCGCGCCGGCGGCCACGGGCACCTCTCGACGGCGGGCCTCCTCATCGAGGTCGAGCAGGGCCCGGACCTCGGCCGGGTCGTCCGACGCCGACACGACGGGCACCGATGCCCTAACGCTGGTACGGGCCAGGTCGCCGTCCGGGTCCGGCGCCGCCAGGAGGACGACCCCGGTGCCGACCAGGGCCGGGCCGAAGGCCGCGGGACGCAGTTGTTCGAGCCTGACGATGTTGCGGGCGCCCAGAGCAGCCACCCTGGCTTCGGCCAGCCCCGGCTGGCGGGACAGCACGACGAGCTCGGTCACCGATTTCGAGGAAAGCAACTGGCGAGCGCTGCGGGCGCCTACCGCCCCCAGGCCAACGAGGACGGCTCGCACTAGGCCTGGTCCATGGGCTCCAGGTCGGTCACAGACAGCTGACGCCAGCCGCCCTGGTGAGGAGGCGTCCCCCCGCTGCCCCTCAGCCGGACGATCACGGCGACCAGGCCGGCCATGCCTACCGCCAACAGGGCACGGCTCAAAAGCGTCACGTTGGCCCGCCGGCCGGCGCGGCGCTGTTCGTTGGGCACGCTCGCACCCTAGCGCCGCTGGTGCCCAGCCGGCGCCCTGGCGGCAGGACCAAAGCTCAGCCCCACTACCATGGCGTGACTATGGCCCCCGTGACCAGCCTCGCCGATCTGAGCTCGGCCGTCCCGGGCGTACTTCCAAGCCAGCTGCTATCGGAGGCGATCGGCGCGGGCTGGATCGACGCCGGAGAGCTGAGGATCCCGCCGGCCAACGTCCAGCCGGCCAGCCTGGATCTGCGCTTGGGAGAGCGAGCCTTCCGGATCCGGTGCAGTTTCCTGCCCGGCGACAAGCAGGTGGAGGAAAAGGTCAAGAGCCTTGTCGTCGACGAGCTCGACCTGCGCCGGGAGGGAGCCGTCCTCGAAACGGGCCGGCCTTACCTGGTGCCCTTGGCGGAGGCTCTGGCCCTTCCCTCCTTGGTCCGGGGCAAAGCCAACCCGAAGAGCTCGACGGGCAGGCTCGACGTCTTCACCCGGGTCATAACCGACTACAGCTACCGGTTCGACGAGGTCGCTCCCGGCTACCAGGGACAGCTCTACGTCGAGATCGTGCCGCTCTCGTTCGCCGTTCGTGTCCGCCAGGGGTTGGCCCTCAACCAGTTGCGCTTGATGGTCGGCCGCGCCGGCTTGGACGACGGCGAGCTACGGGACCGCCACCACCGGAGCCCGCTCCTCTTCATTGACAGCCGGCCGGCCAATGACACCGAGCTGGCCATAAGCGGCGGCCTTTTCCTGGGCCTGGACCTGGGCAGCACAGCCGGAAAGCGTGTCGGCTACCGGGCCAAGGAGCACACCCTGGCCCTCGACATGGCCAAGCCCGGGGGCCACCGGACCGAGGACTTCTGGGAGGAGGTCCTGGCGGAGGAGGAAGGCCGGGTCGTCCTGGCGCCCGAGCGGTTCTACCTGCTGCTGTCCCGGGAGGCCGTACGCGTACCCCCGGACCTCGCCTGTGAGATGACCGCCTACGACCCCACCAGCGGTGAACTGAGGACGCATTACGCCGGTTTCTTCGACCCCGGCTTCGGCTACGACCCGGCGGGAGAGCTGAGCGGGTCGCGCGCCGCCCTGGAGGTGCGTGCCCACGACGTCCCGTTCATGATCGAGCACGGCCAGCAAGTGTGCCGATTGACGTTCGAGCGGATGATCTGCGAGCCGGCCAAGCTTTACGGCCGGGACATCGGGTCCAACTACCAGGGCCAGGAAGACACTTTGGGCAAACACTTCCGCCGTCCGAACTGACGCTGCGCCCGGTCGTCGGCGCCGGTCGTCGGCGCCGGGCGCCGGGCTGCGGGCACCGGGCCGGCGGGCGCGGGCCGCTAAACCGGCGTCGCCCGTCCGTGGGCGAGAGCAGCCCGGGCCAGGGGGACGTAGAACCCGACGGATATCCAGCCCAGGACGATACCGGCGGTACCCGCCACCCACGCCAACACCAAGGCGGCCCGGTGCCAACCTATCGTCGAGTGGGCGGCCAGGAAAAGCGGGAAGGCGCACATGAGGCCGAACGTCCCGGCTTTGCCGACCAGCGTGACGTCTATCCGCCGGGCGCCGGCGAGGGCCAGGCCTATAGCCGCCACAGCCACGAGCCCTTCCCGGGACAGGGTCAATATGGCAACGGGAGTGGGCACAGCTCCGACGGCGAGGATCCCGATCACGGCCGTCGCCAGAAGCGCGCGGTCGGCAGTGGGGTCGAGGATCTTCCCGAGGTTGGTCACCTGGTCGAGCCGGCGGGCGAGCTGGCCGTCAACCCAGTCCGTAGAACCTAGAGCGGCCAGCAGCACGGCCGCCGCGAACCAGTCGCGGTGCCGGGGTTGGACCAGTAGCCAAACGAACAACGGCACCAGCACCAATCGGACGCTGGTGACAACATTGGGTAGCGAAAGGATCCGGTCCTCGCCGGTCCGGCGGGGACGTTGGCGAGGCGGACGGGCTGAGGGTAAGGCCACGCCATCAAACCTACGGCTGGTCGACAGAGGCCGCGGCCACCGGGACGGGCGTGATCGGGACGGGCGTGATCGGGACGGGCGTGATCGGGACGGGCGTCATCGGGACGGGCGTCATCGGGACCAGGCGTCGCCGGCGCCGGGCCCGACCCATCAGTCGCTTCCCGCCCGCCAGCTCGACGACGAGCATGGCCAGGACAACCAGCCCGCCGCCCAGGACCACCGACCAACCCAGCTTCTCACCCACGCCCCAGGCGACGAGGGCAGCGAACACCGGCTCCATGGTCAACACCACCGCCGCTCCCGTGGTCGACAGCTGTGACTGAGCCCAGCTCTGGACGACGAACGCGATCGCCGTCGCCACCACGGCGGTGACCACGATCGCCACCCAATCGGAAAACCGAGCCGGGGCGCGGGGGCCGTCCGGCAGGGTGGCCAGCCAGCAGCAAACGGCCACCGTCAACAACTGCACCGTTGCCAAGCCGTACGCGTCTTCCGCTGAGGACCAAAAACCCAGGCCTACGATCTGACCGGCGAAGAGGACGGCGGCGCCCACGGTGAGAAGCTCGCCCAGGCCCAACGACAGCCCGTGGAGGGACATCACGGCTAGGCCGGCGAGAGCCAGGACGGTGGCGACCACCGCTCGCGCCGCCGGCCGGTGGCGGAACAGCAGCCAGGCGAGCAGGGGTGTGAAGACGACCTGCAGCCCGGTGAGGAAGCCCGAGACGGCGGCCGTGGTGTAGCGCAGGCCGAAGGTCTGGAGCACGTAACCCCCGGCTAGGGTCAGCCCCAGGACAAGGCCCTGAGCCCAACCTCTGCGCCCCAGCCGTAGCAGCGAGCGCGGCCTGACCACCGTCAAAAGGCCGCTCGCCACCAGGAACCGCCAAGCCAGGAAACCGAGGACGGAGTTGTGGGCAGTGGCCCCCTTGACGATCACGAAGGTCGCCCCCCACGCCGCGGTAGCGGCCAGGAGCAGCACGAACGCCAGCGCCTTGGGATCCTTTCGAAATTTGTTCACCAACACTGCCTCACTGTCCCGACAGCCCGCCCTTCACCTCTAGTGCAGTATATTGCACTGGCCACGCGGGCGCCTGTTCGGGGACGAGAATGTGCACGTGCCCGACGATCGTGCCAGCCGCCCCACGCCATCGGCACTTTTCCAGGCTGTCGGTACCCGGGCAAGAGCGCTCCGTCTCGAGCACCAGCTCACACTGGACGAGCTCAGCGCCCGTTCCGGCGTCAGCCGCCGCATGATCGCTCTGCTGGAAGCGGGCGAAGTAAACCCGAGCCTCGGGACCCTCGACAAACTGGCCCAGGCCCTGGGCACCGATTTCGTCTCGTTGGTGGCCGCCCGACCGGTGGCGGCCCTGGTGCCCAAGCCGTCCGAGGAAGTGGCTCCGGTATGGGAGGACGGAGCGGGCAGCACGGCCAGGTTGCTGGCCTCCAGGCCTGGCGCCGGGACCACCGAACTGTGGCAATGGGAACTGGTGCCCGGGTCCCGGTACGAGGCCGAACCAGACCCTCCGGGCGGAGAGGAGATGGTCCTGGTCTCGAGCGGGCGACTGCTGATCGAAGTGGGAGATGACAAGTTTAGCCTGGCCTCTGGCGGCTATCTTCGGCTGCCCACGGACCGGCCCTACGCCTACGCCAACACCGGCAAGGCCAATGTTCGCTTCACCCGGGTGATTGTCTCGGCCGCGACCTAGTTGGCTGGTCGGAAAGTCGCTGGTCAGGGGCCCGATCAATACTCGCGTCCTGGGCTCGTGGCGTGTTGACTTGGGTTATGAGAGGCAGCGCTACGGCTCAGGGTTCGCTCAGCCAGGTCGACGTCATCTGCGGCGAACTGCTCGATGAAGACGGGTTCTTGGCCACTTTGGGTGCTGCCCGGGGGAGGTTGTTCACTGACAAGGACTTTGACCGCCTTTACGCGTCCAAAAAAGGCCGTCCCTCGCACCCGCCGTCGTTGCTGGCCGCACTGCTGCTGGCGCAATTGTTCTACGGGGTCTCTGACCGCGAAGCCGAGCGGCGGTCGCGCCTGGACCTGGGCTGGAAGGCGGCCCTGGGACTGCCACTAGAGCACCGAGGCGTGCCGCATGTGTGCCTGGTCGAGTTCCGGGCGCGCCTGGTGCGAGAGGGCATGGAGGCCTGGTTGCACGAACAGATGTTGAGGGTGGCGAAACAAGCTGGGGTGATCGGCCACCGCCGGGTGGTGGACTCGACAGGTATTTCTGACTGCGTGCTCACCCAGGACACCGTGAGCTTGGTGCGCTCGGCCGTGCGCCGCTGCCTCGGCCGGCTGGGTGAGATCGACCCGGCCCGGGCCGCTACCTGTGCCAAGGCACTGGCCCGAGATGATTATGACGAGGCCGGGAAGCCGCAGATCTGTTGGGCTTCAGCGACAGAGCGGGCGGCCCTGGTGAACGAGCTGTTCGCCGATGCCCAAAAAGTGGCTGAGGTTTGCGGCACAAATGACGACGACGCTCTGGCCGTCGAGGTCGAGCTGCTCAGGGTGGTCTCGGCCCAAGACGTCGAAGACGACGGGCAAGGCGGGGTGCGCATCGCCAAGGGCGTGGCCCCCGAGCGGGTCATCTCGGTGGTCGACCCCGAAGCCCGCCACGGCCATCGTTCCCGGCGGGACCGCTACGACGGCTACAAGTTGCACGTGAGCGTGGACGTCACCTCCGACCTGTTCGTGGCCGGGGCGGCCACCAAGGCCACTACCGGTGACGCCGCCGTGCTGCCGGCGCTACTGGGAGCCGACCCCATGGCGGTGGCCGAGGTCATCGCCGATACCCACTACGGCGACGCCGAGACCCGCCAGGCCCTGGCCACCCAGGGCATCGACCTCGTGGCCCCGGCGCCGCCGGCGTCGGCCGCCAACGGTTATTTCAACAAGGACGCCTTCGCCATTGACCTCGGTGCCGGCACGGTCACCTGCCCGGCGGGCCAGGTTGCCACCATCGCCGGCAAAGCCCGCCGGCGCGAAGCCCGCTTTGACGCCTCGACCTGCCAAGTTTGCCCCCTGGCCTCCCGCTGCACCAAGCGCTCGGGGGGGCGGGTGGTGACCATCAACCCCAACGAGGCGCTCCTGGCCCAAGCCCGCAAAGCTCGATGGGGCCCTGAGTTCCGCCAGCGCTATCGCCACCGGGCCCAGGTCGAGCGCAAGAACGCCCAGCTCAAGTCGCGCAGCTCCAAGTTGCCCTGGCGCGGGGTAACCAAGGCAGACGCCTGGCTGCAACTGCGCATGGCCGCCCTCAACCTGGACCGTCTCGGAAAGGTGCCTGGGCTCATCTACTGAGGTCGCCTCAAGTGGTGCACGCCGACCCTAAAACGTCGTGCGGGCAGCCTTTTTGACCGCGTTGACATGGGTCCAGGCCTCATTTCGGAGGGCGGTCCATTAATCAACGCTTCACCGCTCGACGGCTCCGCCGAGCCACCTCACAGGCCCATTGCCGACCAGCCAACTAGGGGACCTGTTCCTCGGGCGCCGGGGCCACGGATGCCTCTTGTTCGCCCGCCGGGTACAGGGCCCGGTGCGCCAGCGCCGCCAGCACCCCTCCCACAAGGGGAGCGACGATGAACACCCACAGCTGGCGCAGTGCCGACCCACCCACAAAGATGGCCGGCCCGATGCTGCGGGCCGGGTTTACCGAGGTCCCGTCGATCGGGATCCCGATGAGGTGGACAAGGGTAAGGCTGAGACCGATAACCAGCCCGGCAACGGCCGCATTGCTCGCCCGGCGCGTCACCGCCAGTATCACGAACACGAACAAGAACGTGAGGACCACCTCGGTCACGAAGGCGCCGCCGGCATTGGCACGGACCATCGACGAAGTCCCGTAGCCGTCGGCCCCCAGTCCGACGCGGCCGACGTGGTAGTCGGAGGAGAGGTGAAAGACACCGAACAGGGCGGCGGCCCCGGCGATCCCGCCCACCACCTGAGCGGCCCAATAGGTGACGGCGTCCTCGAGGGTTATCCGACGGGCGACGAGAAAACCGATGGTCACGGCGGGATTGACATGGCACCCCGAGACCGGGCCGATCGAATATACGAGTACCAGCAGCACCAGGCCGAAAGACAGCGCCGTCGCCACCACGCCGGCCGACGCGCTGGCACCGGCGACTTTGAAGCCGAAGCTGAGCGTGGCCGTACCGACGGCGAAGAACACCAGGAGCGCCGTACCGAGCGCTTCGGCGAAGAGCGACCTCCATTTCATAGCCATCCACCCCCTGTTCGCGCCGCGAGCCCGGAAGGGCACGCGCTGAACAACATTGGCACACGAGGACCGTCACCGCCTTGACCGGTCCAGGGCCTCTCTGGACCGGTGTCGCTAACCCATGGTCTTGGCCCCGTCAAGGGATTCCCGGATGATGTCGGCATGTCCGGCGTGCTGGGCCGTCTCGGCGAGGACGTGGAGCAGCGTGCGGCGAGCAGACCAGCGTTCCCCGGGTTTGAACCAGGGAGCGGGGGGCAGGGGCTGGGAATCGTCCAGGGAGGGCAAAGAGGTCACGAGGTCATCCGTCCGTCGAGCGATCTCCTCGTAGGCACCCACCAGGCCGGCCAAAGTCTCCCCCTCGAAGCATTCGGAACCCGGCGGCGTGCGCCTCCATGGACGCCTCGTCTCCCTTTCCCAGGCTGCGGGGGCCGTTGACCATGAAGTTGTCCCAGTTACGCTCTACCACGGTCACGTGCTTGATCAGGCCGCCCAGGCAAAGCTCGCTCACCGTGGTCCGCTGACGGGCCTGCTCGTCGGTCAGCCCCCTAACCGTCTGGAGGAGGAAGGACCGGTGCGTCCTGAGCGCCTCCAGAAAATCGGCCTTTTCTTGGGCGTCGGTACTTGTCGGGATGGTCATCGGCCTACGGTAACCAGCCGCCGCGCCGACCGCAGTCATTTACCGTGACCTCCCGGAAGGGTGCCTCAGCGTCCGGACGGGGCCGGCGGGTCGAACTGGCCCCCGGCCCAGCCGGCGACATGGCGCACAACTCCGAGGTCGCGGCCCACCCCTACCTCGGGCGGCGGTTTGGCGCGGGCGGCGGCGGCCTGCAGGACAAGGGCCGCTTCGGCGCCGATGTCGGCCATGACGAGGGCGGCGGCGTGCTGACCGTCGTCCAGCGGTCCCGGCCGGTCACGCCAGAGGCTGAGCGCCCCCAACCGGACCGCTCCCACCCTCAGGGGATAGCCGAACACAGCCAATACGCCGGCCCGGACAGCCGCGGGCGCAAAGGTGGGCCAGCGGCGTGCGCCCGCCCCGACGAGGTCCGGCTCGGTCACCGGCCCGTCTCGGCGGTAGGCGTCAACAGCCGGCCCCTCGTCCAGAGCGTATTGAAGTTGCTCTATGAGGTCGCTCATCTCGTTGGTCGTGCACAGCGAACGTTGGGGCCGATCGTCCTCCATCAGCATTATCCCGACGCCGCCCATAGCGGTGACCTCGGCGCAGACCTGGCAGAGCCGTTTGGTCCGGAAAGGATTGTTCGCGCCGGCAACCAGCAGGCTAACCAACCACGCCCGCCGCTCGTTCTCGCCCGCCATCGGCCGTCCCGGCAACTGCTCAGAGACCACTGTGCTCTCCCTGCTCAGGTACTGCGACCTTCGCGTTGCCAGGGTCCGGAGCACGCCCCCGCCGGCTCCTGCCGGCCCGGCACCTCGGGATGTTATCGTGCCCGCACAACATTATAGCTGGAGCTGACCGGCACGGCCCGGGATCCGGCGAGCTTTGCCGTAAACCTGAGTTATGACTGTCCTCGCTCCCGGCGGACGAGATTAGAAATGTCCCCTACGACGCCAATGCCCGGTCACGCGCCAGGGAGGGCACCGACAAAATGGCCGAACCTTACGACCAATGAGGCAACTGGTGATTGCTACCGTGTTCAGCCGGTCATATAGTATGCCGGGTGCTCTCTCAGATGCCGTTGACGCGCGCCCTTCGCCCTCGTGCCCACCGGTGGCGGCGTCCGAAAGCAGCCGGCGCCGCCACCTTTTTCGCCATTGCCTTGGTGGCTTCCTGCGGTACGACGGCGGCTTCGCCCTTGCGGCCCGGGCCCACCGGCCTGGGAAGCCCCACCACCAGGCAGTTAGGCGGGACGATCTCGGCCGCGTGGTGGCAGCAGTTCTTGAAGTCTTCCCGGGACTTGGCGCGTCCAAGGCTCGCTCCGCCAGCGTCATCGTCGATATGGGCGCCCAGGCCCGGCCCGCCATCCTGCAACGATGGGCGAAAGCCCATGGCCTGGCCTTGCAGTGGTACGTCGGGCACCAGGTGGCAATATTGGCGGGAGGACCGCGCCGGCTGGGAGCGGCGCTCGGTGTCAGCATCGACGACTACCGGTCCCCTGACGGGCAGGTCTTCTATTCGGCCACGGTGCAGCCCGCCGTGCCGGCCGCGCTCGCCCATCAGGTCCAAGGGATCGGGCGGGTCAGCGACTACAAGGATTACCACGACGATTATGTGCCTGAAGGGGGCCTCACCCCTCAGGGCCTGGTGCAGGCGTATGATGCCACCCCGTTGCGCAGCGAGGGTGCCAACGGGGCCGGCGAGACGGTGGTGGCCTTGGAGATCGACGGCTTCGCTCAGGCCGACCTAAATGCCTTCACCACCAAGTTCGGCCTCCCGTCGTTCAATTCCTCCAACTTCAGCGTCAATGGCGGCGTTATAGCCAAAGCCGAGGGCGAGACGACCATGGACCTGGAGACAATCCGCGAGATTGCCCCGGAGGCCAAGATCGTCTATTACAACCTGGACCAGGACAAAACGGCGACTACCTTTTCCCAGCTGCTGCTCAGTGGTTTCAGCCGGGTCGGGCAGCTTTACCCGGGAGCCATTTGGACCCTCAGTCTGGGCCAATGCGAGAAAAACAACACCTATGCCGACCTCAACGCCGAAAACACGGCCGTAGCCGCAGCCGAGGACCATGGGGCGACCGTGTTCGCCTCGTCGGGGGACACGGCCGGGCTGGAATGCGTGCCCTATCAGAGCTGGGGCTCAGCCCCGACGAGCGCTGACGTCGGCGTCTCCAACCCGGCCGTACTGACCGGGGTCACCGGGGTGGGGGGGACGCTGTTGTCAGTGTCGACCGCGGGCCTGTACCTGGGGGAGACCACCTGGTTCTGGCCCTTCCTCAACGAGGGGACCTCGGGAGGTTCGTCCACCGAGATTGCCCAGCCCGGCTGGCAGGTGGGCCAGGGGCTGCCCACTCCGACCGACAAGGTGCCAAGGCTGGTCCCCGACGTCGCCGCCGACGGCGACCCGAACTCGGGCAATGCCGACTACGACGGCGGGGGTTGGGAATCCGGCGGCGGCACCTCGTTGTCATCCCCGATCTGGGCCGGTTTCACCGCCCTCATTGACCAGTACCTCCGCCAGCACGGGAGGCCTCCGGTCGGGTTCTTCAACCCCGCGCTCTACTACCTCGCCGATCACGCCCAGCAATACCCCCCCTTTCACTCGGTGACCTCGGGCGGGAACGAAGTCTGGCGCAACGGGGCCGGCTACAACGAGAGCACCGGGCTGGGTAGCCCCGACGTGTACAACCTCGCCCGTGACGTCCTCACCTACGAAGGGGCCCACTAGCCATGTCCGACCAAGCCGTGAGCCCTCCGCCGCCGGAAGTGGCCAGCCTGCCTCCGCTCCCCATCCAAACCTGCCCCCACTGCTCCAATGTCACGCCGGCCGGTGATTACTGCGGCGCCTGCGGGGCCCACCTGGTGCACCAAGCCACCATGGCGGCGCGCCGCCCGCACTCGTACTCGGCCAACCCCGACGAGTCGGTCCTGCGCCTGTCCGTCGTGAGCACCCTCTTCCCTCACCTCTCCCACCGCTCCAGCGTCCCGTTCCGAGCCGGTTTCGCCCTGTTGGCTGCGCTGCTGGTCATTTTCTCCGCCACCGGCCTGGAGGCCCCGGTCATCGCCTTGGCCGCCATGGGCGTGCCCCTGCTGTTCCAGCTCTACATCTACGAGGTCGACGTGTACGAGGACGGCCACGTCCTATTGACGGCCGAGACTCTCTTGATCGGCGCCGGCCTGGGCGTGGGCTGGGCTCTGCTCGGAGGGCCGATCGTCTCCAAAGCCCTTCAGCCGACCTTCGGCGCCACCCTGGCCACGTGGGGCGTCGTGAAGGCCGCCGTGTTCGTCCCCATAGTCGGCCAGGCCCTGATGCTCGTGCCCCTCCTGCTCGTGCTGGCCCTCGTCCCCGGCTTTGGCGGACGCCGGGAGTCTCTCGACGGGTTTACCCTCGGTGCTGCCTCCGCTCTGGGCTTCAGCTTTGCCGCCGTGATCACCGACCTCGCCTCCCGCCTCTCGGCCGGGCTGGCCCCAAGCCGGCCCTTCACCAATATCCTCGCCGAGGCGCTTATCCGGGGCATCACCAACCCGGTGCTGGCGGCGGCGGCCACTGGTTTGATCGGCGCCTCCATCTGGGTCAGGAAATCAGAGAAAGGGTCGGTGGCCGCCGGGGGGCGGTGGCTGGCCAATCCCCTTCTCGTGCTCGGTTGCGTGGTCGCCGTCCAGGTTGGGCTGGGGTTCGCCGATCAAGGACGCCTTTCCGACATCGCCCTGCTCGTGGTCCACCTGGTCGGCACCGCCGTGGTCCTGGTGGCTCTGCGGGTCGGGCTCCACCACATCCTTCTGCACGAGAGCCACGACGTGGCCATCGGCCCCAGCACCACTTGTTCCCACTGCCATCACATCGTCCCTCTGATGCCCTTCTGCCCCTCTTGCGGGGTGGCACTGGCCGCCACCAGCAAACGCCATCGCCCGCGGCCGGGTGCCATTGGTGCTGGCGGCGCGCCGCCGGTCGGGGCACCGCCCGACGAGGGAGCGGCGCCGGGAGGCCCGAGCGGAAGTTGGCCTGTCCTCAGCCCCGGGGCCCCATCCCCGCCTGGCACGGGTTCCCCTTGGCCGGGGCCAGTCGGTGCGCGTTCAGCGCGCCCACCACACCTGGCTGCTCAGCCTGTTCGGGGCCGGTCTGGTCGCCATAACGGTGGCCCTGGTGCTCACGGCTGTTACCAAAGAGCCCGACACGACCCCGGTCCCCCGGTGCCACCTCGGCGGTTGCCCGGGGCTCCCGGGCTTGACCGGCTCCGCGGCCTCGGGCACGGCCGAGCCGCCTCCTTACGGGACCTTCCGCAGCGCGGACGGGCTCTTCAGCATGGGCCTCTTCATCCCCGTGATCTTCGGCAAACCCAAAGTGGCCCAGACCGCGTCCAAGTTGGCCCTCACCTTCGCCCCCGTTTCCGTCCGGGTCGGGAGCACCACCGTCAACCTCGGCGGAGGCACCATGGAGGTGGCTGACTTCAGCGGGAGCGCCCTGGGTGGTGCCAGCGCCCAACAGGTCGTGCAAAGCATCGCCTCCAGCGATATGCCATCGGCCAGCCTGGCCTACGAGCTCCCCGATGCCGTGGTGGGCACCGTCCCCGGCTATGGCGGCGTCTATGACGACAATGTCAACAGTTCAGACGGTTCGCAATTGGACTTGCGGGTGGCGGTGATCGCCGCCGTTCAAAGCGGGGTCGCCATCGTGATGATGGCGTACGGGCCGGATGACCCGTCGTTCCAGTCGCTCCCCTTTTTGGCCCACCCCAGCTTCATAGACCTGGACCTGGCCATCAATGGTGACCTGGATGCCATCGCCAACAGCATCCGCTGGACGTCACCGACCCTTCAGCCCTAGTCGGGGCGGCCGAAGGCAGACGCCCGGCCCTGAGGGCTCCAAGCCGTGGGGTGTTATCGCCCCACAGAACAGTTACAGCCGAGTTGAGCTGGTCAGGGCATCCAGCCGCGGCCGGGCCGTCTCCGGGAGATTGCCCCAAGGGCCGATGCCGGCGACGTCGCGGGTGAACCTGACGAACAGTTCGAGGTCCTGGTCGCTACACCGGGCCAGGTTCTCTACCCCGTCGAGCCACCAGGACCACAGCTCCGAGGAGGGCGGTAGCAGGCTCTCGGCCAGGGCGTGAGCATCCAGAACGGCCCCGTAGTCGCCCGCCACCGCCGATCTTACGAACATCCGCATCTTGGGATCTGACAGCGGGTTTACCTTGCCCATCACCAGCGAGATGCCGCTCGGGACAGTTCCCGTTTTTTTGCCGATGAGCGCCATAACAGAGGGTACAGCAAGGTGGCTCGAGGCAAAGGGCGCTCCGAATGAGCCCGGCCCCCATGGCTGGGGCCGCTGCTCCTAAGGGGTGGGGCTACTCAGAATCGAACTGAGGACCTCAGCATTATCAGTGCTGCGCTCTAACCGGCTGAGCTATAGCCCCTTACCGCCGGCTGGCCGACCGGCGCCACAAGCGTACCGGCCGGCTCTGGCCAGGCCAACTTCAATGCGGCCGCTGGCCGGCCCAAGAGGCAGGCGCCACCTCCGGCGGAGCAGTCATACCTCCCTGTCCGCGGTCAGGGTGACCCTGATCCCGCCCACAACGTCGCTGATCAAGTTGTAGAGCAGCGCGGAAATGACGTTGATCAGGACGCCCAAAAAACACAGCGCGGCACCAGCGGCACTTCCCCAGGCCAGGGCGCTCAATGGGTGGATCTTGAACGAGCTGAGGGCGAACAGGGACCGGACCAGCTTGTCCAGGCTGTTGATCACCCCGAAGTCGCTGGCTACGTTCCAGATGGCTACGCCGGTGATCAGGAAGACGGCAAGGACCAGGATGTAGAAGATGAGGGAGACCTTGAAGACACTCCAGACGCTCACCCGCCTGACCACCTGGCGCCTAGCCGCAACGCGGGCATCCTGAAGCCTGCCGTTGCCTTCTACAGGTACGGGCGGCCCATAGGGTGCCCGGCGAGCAGGAGGCGCCGCTCCCGCCGGCGCCATCGGCCCCGCCGGCGGCCGCGGCCGCTGCAGGCCGACGGCTTGGGTTGGCGGTCCCGGCCGGCCCCGGGTGGTCCGGCCCGGCGGCGGGCCGGACTGGCCGGGGGGGTAATAGCTCCCACCTCCCGGGGGACCGCCGTAGCGGGGCATCCCGGGCTGGGGTTGCCCCCAACCCGCCGGGGGCGGCCCCGCCGGCCGGCCCGCACCCGTCGGCGGCTGTCTACCGGTGATGGGCCGACCTGGCTGTCGAGGTATGGGATCGGCCATCAGTCTTCCTCGACAGCGAGGACCGGGGCCACAGAAGCAACCTCCTGACCTGGGTCGACGCTCACCACCCTGACACCAGTTGCGTCGCGGCCCTGGCTCGAAGATCTCGCGCGCAGCCAGGCGGACGACGACCCCGGAAGAGGAGATGACGAGGATCTCATCGTCGAGCCCGACCGTGAAGGCCGAGACCACTCCGCCCCTTTTGCTTGTCAGCCTGATCCCGCGAACGCCAAACCCGCCCCGCCCCTGAGGGTTGAAGTGATGCAGTTGGGTGCGTTTGCCATAGCCGGCGCTCGTCACCATAAGGATACTGGTCTCGTCGCGCGCTATATCGGCGGCGACCACCTCGTCGCCGGCGCGCATGGCCATGCCCCGCACGCCCGCGGCATCACGGCCCATGGCCCGCACGTCGGTCTCTGAGAACCTGATCGTCATGCCTGCTCGGCTCACCATGAATATGTCGTCCTGCCCGGTCGTTACGATCACCGACACCAGTTCATCACCCTCGCGCAGGTTGAGGGCGATCAGGCCGTCCCGGCGGCTCCGGTCGTATTCGGCGAAAGCGGTCTTCTTCACCTGTCCTTGCTTGGTGGCAAACACAAGGTACCTGTCCGAATGGAACTCGCGCGTATCAATGAGGGCCTGGATCCGTTCTCCGGGGCCGAGGGGGAGCAGGTTGACGATGGCCGAGCCGCGGGCAGTCCGCTCCTGCAGCGGCACTTCGTACGCTCGTAGGCGGTAGACCCGGCCCAGGTTGGAAAAGAAGAGCAGGTGGGCGTGAGCCGTTGTGTGTATGACCTTGGCCACGATGTCGGCTTCGCGTAGGTTTGTCCCCCGCATGCCGCGGGTCCCGCGACCCTGGGTCCGGTAGGTCGACGCCGGTACCGCCTTTATGTAGCCCGCCCGGCTCATGGTGATCACCAGTTCACCGTCTTCGATGAGGTCCTCGGGGGCCATTTCGCCAGGGTCGATGGTGATTTGGGCCAAGCGGGGCGTAGCAAAGCGGGCCTTTATCTCGCCCAGCTCCGTCTTGATGACACCGTTCATGAGGACCTGGTCCCTCAGGAGGGCCTCGAAGCTCGCCGATCGTCTGGCGCAGCTTGGCCATCTCTTCTTCCAGGTCGGACCGGCCCAGCCGGGTCAGACGGGCCAGTTGCATGTCCAGGATGTGCTCCGCCTGCACGTCCGAGAACTCAAAGGGGGCAGCCATCAGCTTGTCCCTGGCGTCGGCGCGGCTGTCGGACTCGCGGATCGCCGTGATGATGGCATCGATCATGTCGAGGGCCTTGATGAGCCCCTCGACGATATGGGCCGGCCCGGCCCGCCGGAGGCGGTACTCGCTGCGCCGGCGGACGACGTCCACCTGGTGGGCGACGTACGCCTCCAGGGCGGATTTCAGCGTGAGGGTGCGGGGGACCCCGCTTACCAGGGCCACCATGTTGACGCCGAAACTCGTCTGCAGCGGCGTCAGTTTGAACAGGTTGTTCAGCACGACGTTGGCGTTGGCGTCCCGCTTGAGAGGGATCACGATCTTCGTGTCGTTGCCCGCCGACAGGTCTTGGATGTCCCGGATGCCCTCGAGTTCTCGGCTATTGACCAACTCGGCGATGCGCTCCTGGATGGCCCTCGAAGCTCGCCTGGTACGGGAGTTCGGTAACCACGATCTGCTCGCCGCTCCGCGTCTCTTCGATAGTGGCCCGGGCCCGCATCCGGACGGAGCCACGGCCCGTACGGTAGGCGTCGATTATCCCCTGTCGGCCCAATATGAGCGCTCCCGTAGGGAAATCGGGGCCCTTGACAAACCTCATGAGATCATCCGTGCTGGCGTCGGGATGGTCGATCAGGTAGTTCGTGGCATCGATTACCTCGCCCAGGTTGTGGGGCGGGATGTTGGTAGCCATGCCAACGGCTATACCTTGGCTGCCGTTGACCAGCAAGTTGGGAAAGCGGGCGGGCAGGACGGTCGGTTCGTCCTCTTCGTTGATGTAGTTGCGCCCCATATCGACGGTTTCTTCGTCGATGCTCTCCAGGATGTGCATGGCCAACGGCGCCAGGCGGCACTCCGTGTAGCGGGCGGCGGCGGCCGGGAAATCGGGAGACCCGTAGTTGCCGTGAAAATCGATAAGCGGGTCGCGCAAACTAAACGGCTGGGCCATCCGGACCAGGGCATCGTAGATGGCCATGTCCCCGTGGGGATGGAACCGGGCCATCGTCTCGCCCACGACCTTGGCACACTTCACGTGCGGCCGGTCGCCCCGGTAGTTCTGCACGTGCATCGTGTAGAGGATCCGACGATGGACCGGCTTCAGACCGTCACGGGCGTCAGGAAGCGCTCGTGAGACGATCACGGACATGGCGTACTCCAGGAAGGAGCGCTCCATCTCCACGTTGATCTCGATCGGCTGCACGCCGGTTACCGTGCCGTCGCCGCCGTCGCCGCCGTCGCCGCCGTCGTCGTTACCGTTGACGCCATCAGCGTCAGGGAAGGGTGTGCCCGTCATTAGATGTCCAGGAACCTGACGTCGCCGGCATTATCGGCGATGAACTTCTTGCGTTGCTCGACGTCGTCGCCCATGAGGACGCTGCACCGGTCGTCGGCTATGGCGGCCTGTTCGATCTCCACCTGCAGCAGCGTCCGGTACGTCGGGTCCATCGTGGTGCTCCCCAGCTCGTGCCAGTCCATCTCGCCCAGGCCCTTGAGCCGGTTGAACTCCGACTTGTGGTTTTGCCGTTCGGTTAGGAACCGCTGGCGGGCGGCTTCGTCCTTCAGATAGAATCTTCTCCTTGCCGATGGTGGTCGAGAACAGGGGCGGCTGGGCGCAGTAGACGTGGCCCTCTTCTACCAGTGGCGTCATCTGGCGGAAGAAGAACGTCAACAGGAGCGTGCGGATGTGGCTACCGTCTACGTCGGCGTCAGCCAGGATGATCACCTTGTGGTACCTGATCTTGGACACATCGAAGTCTTCGCCCACACTGGCACCGATAGCGGCCACCAAGGCCTGGATCTCGTTGTTCTTGAGCATTTTGTCGATCCGGGCGCGCTCGACATTGAGGATCTTGCCTCGGATCGGCAGGATGGCTTGGTTTTCGGGGTTGCGGGCCCGCACCGCCGACCCACCGGCGGAGTCACCTTCGACGATGAACAGCTCCGCCGCGCCCGGGTCCCGGGTCCGGCAGTCCGTGAGCTTGCCGGGCATACCCGCGCCTTCCAAAGGCGACTTGCGGCGCGTTGCCTCGCGGGCGTCACGGGCCGCCACTCTGGCCCGGGAGGCTTGAATTGCCTTGGCCACGATGAGCCGGGCCCCGGGTGGGTTCTCCTCGAGCCACTCAGCCAGCTTCTCGTTGGTGGCCCGCTCGACCAATGAGCGTATCGAGGTGTTGCCGAGCTTGGCCTTGGTCTGCCCCTCAAACTGAGGATCACGCAACTTGACCGAGACGATGGCGCACATCCCCTCCCGGATGTCCTCGCCGAGAAGGTTCTCTTCCTTTTCCTTGAGTAGCCCGCGTGTGCGGGCGTACTTGTTGATGACATTGGTGAGGCCCTTCTTGAGCCCCTCCACGTGAGTGCCGCCCTCGATGGTGGCTATCCCATTGGCAAAACCGTGCAGTCCCTCGTTGTACCCGGTGTTCCACTGCAGTGCGACCTCGACTTCACCATCGCTTTCGGTGACCTTGAAGTATGCCACGCGCTTGAAAAGCGGGTCCTTGGTCGAGTTGAGGTACGTGACGAAGTCGATGATCCCGCCCTGGTAACAGTAGGTGACAGGGGCCGTGCCACCCTCCCGCTCATCCCGGAAATTGATCTTCGAGGCCGGCGTTCAGGAACGCGTACATCTGGAGACGTTCGACCACGGTTTGACCCCTGAAGATCACTTCTTCGAAGATCGAGGGATCCGGCCAGAACGTGACGGTCGTCCCATTGTGGTTGCGGGGAGAGGGACCGACGACTTCCAATTTCCCTACCGGCGTACCCCCGTTGGCAAACTCCATCCGGTGGTGCTGGCCATCGCGGTCGACCTCGACGATGAGGCGTCGCGACAGTGCATTGACGACTGAAACCCCGACCCCATGGAGGCCCCCCGACACCTTGTACCCAGTGCCCCCGAACTTGCCCCCGCCATGAAGCTTGGTGAGGGCTATTTCCACCCCGGAGAGGTTGTACTGAGGGTTGACGTCAGTAGGTATGCCCCGCCCGTTGTCACTGACCCGGCAGCCGCCGTCGGCCAGCAGCACCACGTCGATCCGAGTGCAGTACCCGGCCATCGCCTCGTCAACCGAGTTGTCCACGACCTCCCAGACCAGGTGGTGCAGACCAGTCGGCCCCGTCGAGCCGATGTACATGCCCGGGCGCTTGCGGACAGGCTCGAGGCCCTCAAGCACCGCCATGTCCTTGGCGGAATACCTATCTTCCAAGGCGTTCAGCTCCTCCTCGACCTTGGTCATAATCAGCCTTCGGTTCTCTCGTTGGGTGTGTCAAAACACGGCGTCGCGTGGGCGCGCCGCAAGGTGGTTGCAGGTTTTTAACCCGAGGGCTGCAGGCTGGTCTCCCGCCCCACAACCAGGTAACCAGTCTACCAGCCCCGGCCTTCCCACGGGCTGACCTGGACGGTCAGCGAAATGACGTTGAAACCGGCGTCCCGAAGCCGTCCTAGGAGGTCCCCCGACAGGAGCCGCAGCTCGCTGGCCCAAGCATGATGGTCCGTACCCAGAGTAAGGGCCCCGCCCTTCAAGGAGGCGGGCCAGGAGTGGGCGGCCACGTCGGCACCAACCAGGCCGGCCCATTGGCGGCCCAGCGACGCCAGTTCCACGGCACCCTCGGCCCCGAGGATCGAGGCGGCGGCGCTCAAGGACGCCCCCACCCTCTTTGGTTCGCCGGCTCTGCGCCCTGCCCTACCGTGTCCGGGGGGCCGCCAGCCTGCGCCTTCAGTGTTCACCAGTTCCCAACCTACGCCGTTCGCGCCGCGGTTACGAGGGGTCCCCGGCGGCGTAGACGACCCCGGCACAGACGTGTGCCCGTTTGACCACCGGCAGTGCCTCGGGAACGGGACCGGCCGCCGTCACCAGCGTCTGCCCTTGAGGCAGGCAGGATGCCAGAGCTGCGCAACGGCCCGGGTCGAGCTCGGAGAACACATCGTCGAGCAAGAGCACAGGGCTCGTGCCCTGGCGCTCGGTGACCAGGGCATGGCCACCGAGCCGGAGGGCGAGGGCAACGCTGCGCTGCTCGCCCTGAGAGGCCTGGGTGCGGGCGGCCAGGCCGTGGACCGAGATAACGAGGTCATCGCGTTCGAGGGCCCACAGACGTGACGCCCCGCCTCAAGTCCTCGGCCCGGCTGGCATGCAGTGCGTCCACGAGGGGGCCGGCCCAGCTGCGCTCGTAGACAAGGTCGACGACCCCAGCTGTCCCCACCCGGCTGGTGCTGAGCCGGGAATAGGCGTGGTCGACTTCAGGTCGGAGATTGGTGACCAAGGTTTCGCGTTCCTGCGCCACCACCTCCCCGGCACTGGCGAGCTTCGCGTCCCATACGTCGAGGACACCCGCGGCGTTGGGCCGCAGCACACCGTTGCTGGACCTTAGGAGGGCGTTGCGTTGCTTCAGTACCCGTTCCAGTTCGGCACACGCGGCATGGTGTTTGGGACGAAGCGGGACAAGCAGGTCATCGAGGTACTCGCGCCGCAGCTGGGGACCACCCTTGACCACTTCGATGTCGTCGGGGGAAAAAACGGTGACCAGGACGGACCCCAGGACATCGTCATTGCGCCGCAGCGGCTGTCGATTGAGCCGGAACCTGTCCCGCCCCACCACATTGAGCTCGGCCTCGACCAGAAGGCTACGCCCGGTGCGCTCAGCGCGGGCTCGCAGGACGGCTTGCTGTTGACCGCTCCTCACCAGTAGCCCCGCCGGCGCACCCCTGAAGCTGCGCAGGGTGGCAAAGTAGGCCACCGCTTCCAACAGGTTGGTCTTACCTGAGCCGTTTTCCCCCTGAAGCAACGTAACGCCTTCGCGGGCGGGCTGAAGTTCCGCCGAGACGTAATTGCGGAAATCGATAAGCGATACCTGCTCTACGTACACGACGGGATGGTTACGAGGGGAGGCCCCGTTTAGGCCACTCGCACCGGCATGAGCAGGTAGACGTAGTCACTCTTGTCCGTCGGTTTCAAAGTGGCGGGTTTCAGGGCATCGATCGTCTCCAGGACGACCTCGTCCCCGACAACGGCTTCCACCCCTTCGGCCAGGTACTGAGGGTTGAAGGCGATCGTCATCTCCGCGCCCTCGTACTTGGCGTCCACTTCCTCAACCGCCTGCCCCCAGTCATTCGTGATCACGCTGAGCTGCACCGTCCCTGAGCGCAGAGAAATCCGGGCCGGCGTGGTGGCGTCGCGGGCGACCAGACGAACACGCCGGATGGCGTCGACGAACGCTTCCCGGCCGATCACCAACCGGTTGGGATAATTGAACGGTATGAGCTGGCGGTAAGGCGGGAACTCCCCCTCGATGAGCCGCGTCGTGAGCTTCACGTGCCCGACGGAAAACTTCGCATCGTGGGTACCCAGGTGTATCTCAACGGCCTCCGTGCCGGTACTGAGGAGGCGTTGCAGCTCACTCAGAGCCCGGGAGGGTACCAAGACCTTTTGACCCTCCGACAGCACCCCCTTCGCTCCCGGGAGGTCCTTGACGGCCAGACGGTACGAGTCCGTAGCCACGAGGCGGATGCCTTCGGCCTCAGCGGCCATAAGCACCCCGGTAAGCACGGGACGGGTGTCCTCTGAAGAAGCGGCCCTCACAACCTGGCGCAAGGCTTCAGCCAGGCCGGCCGTCGATAGCGATACCGTCTCGCCACCTGACGTCGGGAGCTGAGGGAAGTCACCCAAACGGTAAGGGCGCAGCATGAACTGCGAACGTCCAGCGGACACCTGGAGCTCCTCGTCATCGCCCTGGACGACCACGGCCCCGGGCTCCAAGGCCCGGACGATGTCGGTCAACAACCGCCCCGGGGCTACGACCACCCCATCGGATTGGCCGGCCACCACCACTTCGGTCGAGATGGTCAAGTCCTGGTCCGTCCCGGTTACTTCCAACCTGTCCCCGGTCAGGCTCAGCCGGGTTCCCGGCAACGCCCCTGCTCCTCCTGACCGGCCGGCCCCGGCTCGGCCGGCAGTGGCCAGGGCGTCGAGGAGGTTGTCTCGCTCGCATCGCAACTTCACTGGTTACCCGCTCCTCTACTAAAAGATTAAAGAGTTAAAGGGTTGTAGTTGTAGTAGTGCTGTGGATTGTGGACGGAGCCGCGTCCGGCCTGCTGGAGAGGTACGTGGAGCCGGGAGGCCATGTGGATGCCAAAAGACGTCCGTGGTGGCCCGAGGCCGGCACCTGTGGACAGGCTGCCTGTTGCTCCCCCGAATTACATCGTCCCGGCACAAGATCTTCACGTGAGCTCCGGCGAGGTCAGTCGCTGGCCTTGATCTTGTGGATCAGGTCGGTCACTTGCTCGTAGACTTGGCGCTTCTCGCCCATGAGCCGTGCTACCTTCTTTTGCGCGTGCATCACAGTCGTGTGGTCCCGGTCGCCGAACTCACGGGCGATGGCCGGGTAACTGTACTCGGTGAGCTCCCGGAACAGGTACATAGCGGTTTGGCGAGCAGCTACCAATGGTCGCCGGCGGCTCGGGCCGCACATTTCCTCGATACTGAGGTCGTAGGCTTTGGCGGTTGCTTCCAGGATTTGTTTCGCCGTTACCTGGCGGGGCGCACTGGCGGCAATGACATCAGACAGGACCTCCGACGCCAGTTGGACGGTAACGGGTACCCGATGAATGCTGGCGAAGGCAGAGAGCCGGATCAAGGCTCCCTTGAAGTTCCCTTATGTTGTCCTTGACGTGTGTCGCAATCAGCTCCAGGACGTCCTCTGGAACCATGGCTCTTTCACCCTCCGCTTTTTTGCGAAGAATGGCAAGACGAGTTTCGAGTTCCGGGGGCTGAACGTCAGTGATAAGGCCCGACTCGAAGCGGCTTCTCAACCTGTCTTCCAGAGTGGCAATGGCTCGTGGGTGACGGTCGGACGATATGACGATCTGTTTGTCGGTCTCATAGAAGGAGTTGAAGGTGTAGAAGAATTCCTCCTGCGTTTCCTTCTTACCTTCCAACAACTGGATGTCGTCTACCAGAAGGATGTCGTAGGCGCGATAGCGACGTTTGAAGGCGGTTTGACCACGCGTCCGGATCGAGTCGATGAACTCGTTGAGGAATGTTTCAGTCGAAACATAACAAACGTTGAGATTGGTGAAGTTCTGATAGACGTAGTGCCCGATGGCGTGGAGCATGTGGGTCTTGCCCAGCCCCGAGGCGCCATAGATGAACAGGGGGTTGTAGGACTTGGCCGGCTCTTCCGCGACGCGTTGAGCAGCCGCATGGGCGAAGCGATTGGACGCACCGATGACGAAGGCTTCGAAGGTGTAACGCGGGTTGAGCGCGGTAAGGGGGCGACGGTCGTTACGGGGAGGAACGCCCCCGCCCGCAGGAGCGGTTGACGAGCCGGTCTGTAACACCGTCCCGTTCGTAGCCGAGGTTTGGCCGCGGCGGGTGGCGCCGGCCGTGGCCAAAACATCGACGTCGACATCGTCAGCCGGCTCGTCGCTCACCACCGGGGCCTGGACCACCAGTTCGACGTCAGGCGAGGCGATGTCGGTGACATCCGACAGCACCTCCTGTATCAAGGTGTAGAAACGTGTGGTCACGAGCTGGAGGACCATGGTGTTGGGTGCTGCCACCACGAACCTGGGAGAGCACGCCTCGACCAGCGACAGCGGGGCGATCCAGGCGTTGAAGGTCGGCTCCGGTACCTGGCGGCGTAGGTGGGCCAAGCACGTGGACCAGATGTCGTCGGTGTCGGTCATCGTCCAGTCACGGCCGGTAGTGTCATAATTGCCCACAATCCTGTTGACAAACTTGTGGAGATTGGATTCTTTGCCGCTGTTACCAGCGGTTTTCCCCGGGGCCGGGGGGAAGGGGCCGACCTCTTTGAGTTGCTTGCTACTTGGATCACCTGCACCCGTCGCGGCGGGTTGTAGGCAGTCGACGCTAGCACTTCGGGAGGTAGGGCAAGATGTGAGATCTATCGAACACAAGTTCGCTATCATGGAAGGTCGTGACCTGTACTCGACGGCCCGGTCCCCAGGGCGCTTGTGATAATCCACGGGAAATCAACACCTTTGCCCCTAGTGAAGCACAGGCTTTGCCCCTAGTGAAGCACAGGCCGGGACTGAGAAGCTAGACAGCTGTGGCTCAATCGATCGCTGACATCCGTGAGCGCGTGCAGAGCGGCCGGTCCCGGGCCGACCGAGTGCCGCCCCATGACCTCCAAGCGGAGGAGTCCCTGTTGGGGGCGATGTTGCTGTCGCGTGATGCCATAGCCGCGGCCGTCGAGAGCTGTAAGGCCGGGGACTTCTACCGCCCGTCACATGGTCACATTTTTGAAGCGATCTGTTCACTCTATGCGCAGGGCGAGCCGGCCGACCCCGTCACCGTCGGTGACGAGCTGAAGCGGGCCGACCTACTCGAAGGGGTCGGGGGGCGTGGGCAACTTGGTCGCCCTCCAGGCCAATACCCCCGCCATCGCCAACGCGGCTCGCTACGCCCGTATCGTCGAAGAGCACGCCTTGCTGCGCCGGCTGATCGGTGTCGCGGGCGAAATAGCCGAAATGGGCTACTCCCTCCCCGAGGACGTCGTGGCCACCCTGGACCGGGCCGAGGCGATGGTGTTCGAGATCGTGGAGCGCCGGGTCACCGACTCGCTCAAGCCGTTGCGGGAACTGCTGGCGGCCAGCCTGGACCATCTGGAGGCTCTGTACAACCGAGGAGACGCCATCACGGGAGTGCCCACGGGCTACACCGACCTGGACGAACGTCTATCAGGCCTGCAACCGAGCGCCCTCGTCATAGTCGGAGCCCGCCCATCGATGGGCAAGACGTCGTTCGCCTTGGGGGCGGCCGCCTACGCCGCCATCGAGAAGAGGTTGCCGGTATTGTTCTTTTCCTTGGAGATGAGCCATCTGGAGCTCACCCAGCGACTGCTGTGCTCAGAGGCGCGCGTTGACTCGTCCCGCATGAGGAACGGTAAGTTGCACGAGTCGGATTGGCCGAAAGTCGTCAACGCCATCGGCAAATTGGGAGAGGCCCCCCTGTTCATAGACGACAACCCGAACCTGACGGTGATGGAGATAAGAGCTAAGGCGCGACGCCTGAAGAGCCGGGAGGGCCTGGGCCTCATTGTCGTCGACTACCTGCAGCTCATGTCGAGCCACGGGCCGAGCGAAAGCCGCCAAGTAGAGGTATCGGAAATAAGCCGGGGCCTCAAGATCCTGGCTCGGGAACTGACCGTCCCCGTAGTGGCACTCTCCCAACTCTCCCGCAACCTCGAGGCCCGGGCCGACAAACGCCCGGTCCTAGCCGACCTCAGGGAGTCGGGCAGCCTCGAACAGGACGCCGACGTCGTCCTGTTCATCTACCGCGACGAGGTGTATAACAAGGATTCCGCCGACAAGGGGGCGGCCGAGATAATCATTGCGAAGCACCGGAACGGGCCGACTGGCATGAGCCAGCTTGCTTTCCTGGATCATTTCACCCGTTTCGCCAACATGGCCAGGGTGTGATGAAGGTTCTTGAAAGCGCAAAGAGGGCAGGCGGCCGTGGTCGCCACCTGCCCTCAAATGCCTCTCAAGATGCGTTCAGCCTTTAGGACCTCACGACTTCCACTGTTACCGGGAACTCGACCTCGGCGTGGAGCCTTACCGGCACCTCGTGGGTTCCGAGCGTTTTGATCGGGTCAGGGAGATGGAGCCGGTAGCGGTCGACTTCCAAACCCGCTTGTTCGGCAATGGCGTCTGCGATGTTGGCCGTTGTCACGGAACCAAAGAGCTTCCCTTCGGGCCCGGCCCGCATCGGGATGCGGATGACCTGCTGCACCAAACTGCGAGCTACCGTTTCGGCGGCTTGGCGGTCGTGGGCATCTTTGGTCTCGCGTGCCCTGCGCATCTTGGCCGCCTGGTTGGCGATCCCAGAGTTGGCGGGGATCGCCTGGCCTTTGGGGAACAAGAAGTTGCGCGCGTAGCCATCGGCCACCTCACACATGTCGCCCCTCTTCCCGAGGTTGGGGACATCGGAGCGGAGCACAACGCGTATCATGGCTCGACCTCTGCCAGGTCGGGCTCAATTTCGGCCTCCGGGTCGAAGCTCAGGGGCTCTTGTGGCTCCAGGGCTCCTTCTAGCTCAGCCGTATCTTCTCGACCTGGGGCAGTCCGCGGTCGTCCGGGCCCTCGCTCGCTCGCCGTCCTTTGGACGTAGGGAAGTAGGGCAAGCTCTTCGAGCAGTCTTGATAGCCACCTGAACTTCGCGCTGATGCTGCGTACAGTTGCCCGTCACTCGCCGGGAACGGATCTTGCCTCTCTCGCTCATGAACCGTCTGAGGAGGCCGACGTCCTTATAATCCACCCACCCGGAATGCTCCTTGCAGAAGACGCAAACCTTTCTCTTACCGCGCGGACGCGTTTCTTTGGGGGCGCGCTTGGGGTTGCGGTCCCTGTCGTTTGTGCGTGCCATCGCCTAGAAAGGCTCCTCGTCCTCGTGGCCCGATCCGTAGCTCACGGGCGCGGGATCGGCTACGGGCCGTTGGTAAGCCGGCTCGGGAACGACGTGGGGATCGCCATTGGAACCTTCAGGGCTTCGCCGCTCGTTTTTGGTGACCTGCACCGTCGCCCAGCGCAGGCTCGGAGCGATCTCATCGGCCGTGATCTCGACCTTTGAGCGTTTCTCGCCGTCCTGGGTCTCCCAGGACCGCTGGTCGAGACGGCCGGTCACGACGACTCGAGAGCCGCGGCTCAATGAGGTGGCGGCGTTTTCGGCCAGGTTACCCCAGCAGACCACGTCGAAGAACGAGGTCGACTCGCGCCTCTCCTGGCTCTGGCGGTCCGTCCAGCTCCGGTTGACGGCGATACCAAACGTCGCTGTGGCCTGACCACTGGGAGTGAAGCGGAGCTCAGGCTCCCGGGTGAGGTTTCCGACGATGCTGACTGTGTTGTCTTGTGCCATCGTTATGCTTCTTTCGTGTTGGCGGCCACCGCAGTGGTCGCCTCCGGGGGTGCCGCCGGGCGAGATCGGCCCGCGGCAGGTTCGGGGAGCCTCAGCACCTTGTGCCTGATTACTTCGTCGGCGAGGCTGAGTTGGCGGTCGAGGTCGGATAGCGCCGCAGGCTCGGCGTTGGCTTCCATAACCACGTAATATCCCTCGTTGCGGTGACGGACCGGGTACGCCAAGCGGCGTTTTCCCCAGCTGTCCGCCTTGACAGACTTCGCCCCGGCAGCGGTGAGCTGCTTGGTGAAGCGGTCAACGAGGGCCCGGACGGCCTCCTCTTCCAGGCTGGCGTCGAAGATGACCATGACTTCATAGGGCCGCATAAGCGGCTCACCTACCTTTCCCTGTGGGCCAGGCGGGCGGCAAGCCGCCGTCCTGGGCTCCGGTCGCTCCGGAGCAGGGTCCTACTGATCGTGCCCGACCATCGTACCTGACGCCTGCGATCCTCCATCAAGCACGAATCCTCCCACGGGCCGGTGACCGTTATCTCGGTAGCCGTGGCTATCTCAGGGGGCTGTAGCTTTCCCCCGCGGCGGGGAACCGCCCGGCCCGGACATCGGATGCCCACGACGCCACCGCCTCTGTTGCCAGGTCCTCGAGCTGGGCGTAGCGGCGGACGAAACGAGGCAGGCGCGGACCACTGAGCCCCACGATGTCGTGGAACACCAGAACTTGCCCGTCGCATGACCTCCCGGCGCCGATCCCGAAGGTGGGCACGGGGACGGACCGGGTGATCTCGGCCGCCAGGTCGTCGGGGACACCCTCGACGACGAGCGCGAAGCAACCGGCGTCGCTTATGGCGATGGCGTCCTCGATCAGGAGCTTCGCTTGGCTCGGGGAACGGCCCTGGACGCGGTGGCCGCCCATGGCGTGGAAAGACTGGGGAGTGAGGCCGATGTGGCCCATGACCGGGATCTCCGCGTCCAGGATGGCGTTGATGACCTTGAGGCGCTTGGCGCCCCCCTCGAGCTTGACGGCCCCGGCTCCCGCCCGTACTAGGCGGACGGCGCTGTCGACCGCCCGCTTGGGCCCAGTGTGGTAGCTGGCCCACGGAAGGTCGGCCACCACCAGCTGGGATGGTTGCGACCGGGCCACGGCTCCGGTGTGGCGCACCATGTCGTCGATCGTGACGTGCAACGTGTCATCGAAGCCCAGCACGACCATGCCGAGGGAGTCGCCCACCAAGATCACGTCCACCCCGCTGGCGGCCGCCGCCCGCGCCGTGGCGGCGTCATACGCGGTAACCATGACAAGCGGCTGGCCTTCGCCCTTGCGGGCCCGGACCCCGGGTGCACCCAGCCGGGGCGACTTCTGTACTGTCGTCATATCAGCCTCCAGCGGTCCAGTGCCGCTCCGGGCTACCGGCCGCACCTTGATCCTACCGCCCAGGGCCCGGAGCCGCCTGGCCGGGCTGGGGCCAGCAGTCCTAGTTGGAGCTCTTAGCGGTGAGCGAGAACGCCTGCGCCAGGTGGTTCCACGAGCACGAGAGGCAAACCTCGATCACATAGCACGCCAGGTCCCGGCCCGGGTGGGCCAGTTTGGTCAGCTCCTTCTTGGAGGCTACACAGCGGCCGGAGGGTGGCAGCCGGTGCCCGAACACGTACGAGACCAGCCGCAGCTTGACGTCTTCACAGATCGGGCAGTCCTCCTGGGAGTCCTCCCCGGCGTCGAGGGCGGCCCGGAGCAACTCGGGGTGGGCGTCGCATATGTCCAGGCGAGACAGGTGACCCTTGCGGTACTCGCTCACCACGACGTTCCGCGCCAACCGGTAGTCGACATTGCCGAGGACCCGCAACGACGAAGAGCCCTTGACGGCTGCCTTTGGCAAGTACGTCATCGCCATACTGCTACCACAGGCCACAGGGTACCTGGTCGGCGGGCCATCTCCTGGCGTTCGCCGTTTATCGCGCCACGACGTTGGCCCGCGCTCAGGCGTTCAGGACCTCTCCCGGGCCTCAGGCTGGTCCGCCCACCACTGGTCGAGGAGGACCAGGGCCTCGGCCTGGGAGTGGGGCCCATCCTCCAGGCGGGCCTCGAAGAAGGTAGGCGAAGGCCCGCCCGACCACGGGGCCGGGCCGCACCCCGAGATGGGCCATGATCTCACGACCGTCGAGGTCCGGGCGGATGGCTGCGAGCTCTTCCTTCTCGCGCAGTTCGGCAATGCGGGCCTCGAGCTCTTCCATGCGCTGGGCCAGGGCTCGGCCGCCCCGGGTTACGCGTCGTACAGTCGGAGCGCGTCAGTTCGTTGAGTTCCTCCAGGAGGTCACCGGCATCGCGCACGTAACGACGGACAGCGCTGTCTGTCCAGCCCATGCCGTAGGTGTGGAACCTGAGGTGGAGCTCCACTAGCCGGCTGACCTTGTCGATGTCGTCCGCCGGGTAGCGCAGGGCACGCATGCGGTCCCGGGCCATCCTGGCGCCGACCACTTCGTGATGGTGGAAGCTCACGGTGCCGCCCGGGCCGAAAGAACGCGTCTTGGGTTTGCCGACGTCGTGGAGGAGCGCGGCCAGGCGCACCGTCCGATCAGGCCGTGCCCTCTGTACCACGGCAACGGTGTGGGCGAGAACGTCCTTGTGGCGATGGACCGGGTCTTGTTCGAGGGCCAAGGCGGGCAGTTCAGGGAGGAACTCCTCGGCCAATCCCGTCTTGATGAGGAACCACAGGCCTTCGGAAGGGTCCGTGACGACGATGAGCTTGTCGAGCTCGTCGCGCACCCGTTCGTCGGACACGATGTCCAGACGCCCGCGCAGGGCAGTGACGGCCTCGACCAGCTCCGACGTCGGTTGTAAGCCGTACCCGGCGATAAACCGCGCCGCTCGCAGCATTCGCAGCGGGTCGTCGGTGAAGGACACCTCGGGCGCCAGCGGCGTCCGCAGCCTCTTCTCGGCCAGGTCGCCCACACCATCGAACGGGTCGACCAGCTTCTGGTCGGGCAGGGAGAGGGCCATGGCGTTGACGGTGAAGTCGCGCCGGGCCAGGTCGGACTCCAGAGCGGTCGAGAAGACGACCTCGGGCTTGCGCGACGAGGTCCCGTACTGCTCGGCGCGGTGGGTCGTGACCTCCACCCGCGTAGTGCCCTTGGCGGCGCCGATGGTCCCGAAGCGTTTGCCCTGCGTCCAGACGCTGTCCCCCCAGCCCGCCAGGATTTGCTCGGTGAGCGAGGGCATGGCATCCGTCGTGAAGTCGAGGTCCCCGCCGCCGCTCAGGCGGTCGGCGAGGAGGTCGCGCACCACGCCGCCGACCAGGTAGAGACGCGCCCCGGCGGCCTCGAAGAGCAGGGCCAACTCGTTGGCTACATCTAGGATCGGCCGAAGCCTTTCGGGTACCACAGCCGCGAGCCTAGGTAGAGGGCACGGCGATGCGAGCCCTAAACCGACGGGAGCAGGCCGGCCGTCTGCAGTGCCACACGGAAGTCGTGGGGGTTCGTCGCCGCCTGCAAAGCGGCCCGAAGCGAGATCTCACCTGCCTTGAACAGGTTGAACAAGCTCTGGTCGAACGTCACCATGCCGTGGTACTCGCCGTCGGCGATCACGTCTTCGATGGTCTCGCCCGACCCGCCGTTCGGGTCGAGGATGCGGTCCGAGATGCGTCCGGTCATCACCATGGCCTCGACGGCGACGACGCGGCCAACGCCGTCCGCCCTGGCCACGAGCCTCTGGCTGACGACGCCCCGCAACACCGCGGCCAGGCTTATGCGCACCTGGCGCTGCTGGAAGGGGGGGAAGAAGTCGACGATCCGGTTTATCGTCTCGGTGGCATTGGTCGTGTGGAGGGTGGACAGTACGAGGTGGCCCGTCTCACCGGCCGACAGGGCCGCCTGGATCGTCTCGGGGTCGCGCATCTCACCGATCAGGATCACATCGGGGTCCTGGCGCAAGACCCGCCTCATGGCCTGTGACCAGTCCCGGGTGTCAGTGCCGATCTCCCGCTGGCTGATGATGGACATCTTGTCCCGATGGAGCACCTCGATGGGGTCTTCGATGGTGATGATGTTGGCCGATCGGTTGTTGTTGATGTGGTCGATCATCGCGGCCAGAGTGGTCGTCTTGCCCGAGCCCGTAGGCCCGGTGACGAGGACGAGCCCCCGATGTTCTTCGGCCAAGCGGGTGACGACGGGGGGCAAGCCCAAATCTGTGGCGGACAGTGCGCTGGGGAGCACTCGGCGCAGGACCAGTCCCGCGGTACCTCTCTGGCGGAAGGCGTTGCAGCGAAAACGGCCCAGGCCGCTGACCGAGAGCGAGAAGTCCGCCTCGCCCGTGGCCTTGAACTCCTCGAGGCGTTCGGGAGGAAGGACGACCTGGACGAGTTCCTCGCACTCCTCCGGGCCGATCACCGAAAAGGGCGTCATGCGCAGGTCTCCGTTGACGCGCACCCTCGGCGCGGATCCGACCTTGATGTGCAGGTCGGAGGCACCTTGCTCTACCACATGGCGCAAGACGGCGGGAAGGTCAATCACCACGAACGCGTATCGGCAGATTTGGGCCCCAGCCTGAGCCCGGCTGCCCCACCCGGACAAGTTCTGCCAAGCTGGGACTGACGGCTAGGCTTCAAGCGCCCACAATGAGCTGCTGAAAGCCCTTGCCAAGACCACAGATGCCCTCTTTTGGCAACGTCATCCGCTGGGGTACCGAATCGGCCCGGGTCGGGCGCTGGCGGGCTGACGGCTCGGTTGCGTTCTTCGTCCCCATCCCTGACGGTACACCCGCTTCGGCCGAGTTCGCCCTCCGCTGCCTGAGAGTACTGACGGACCAGGGTTTCCATCGTGTTATCACCGGTGCGGTGTCACCCAGGGAGCAGGCGGGCCTGCTCCAAGCGGGCTTCGAAGTGCACGAGCACCTGCACTTGCTGCTCCTGCGCCGAGGGGCCCAGCTCCCGTCACTGCCGGCCACGCCGCCGCGGCGTCGGGCCGGGCCCTGCGCACAGGCGGCCTGTTGAAGGTCGATGGCGCCGCCTTCGCTCCTTTCTGGCGCCTGGACCGCGCCGGACTGCGGGAGGCGGTGAAGGCGACCCGCCAGCACCGTCTCCGGGTGGTCCTGGGTGATCGGCGGGCCGTGGTCGGCTACGCCATCTGTGGGACGTCCGGAGGACGCGGATTTGTCCAACGCCTGGCGGTAGCGCCCGCGGCCCAGGGAAGGGGCATCGGCAAGGCCTTGCTCCTGGACGGGCTCCACTGGCTCCGCGCCTCTGGTGCGCAGGAGATCGCCGTCAACACTCAGGTCGGCAACGGCACCGCCCTGGCCCTCTACCGGAGCGTAGGCTTTCGGGACGACCCCGACGGCCTGGCCGTCCTGTCGGCCAGGCTCAACGTCCGGGACGCGTCGGAGGTGAGCTGAAGATTGCCAGGGGCTACCACCCAGTCCGCTCGCGCCCCTGAGCGACGCCCTCCTCTGGCCTGGGGCGTCCTGGCCGCGCTGTTGTTGGGTAGCACGCTGCTAATGGGGCCTTCAGCGGTCCCGGCCGGGGCCGCCGCTCGCCGTCCTGCACCATCGCAACCTACGTCGACAGCCCCTACGTCGACAGCCCCTACGTCGACAAGCCCTACGTCGACAAGCCCTACGTCGACAGGCCCTACGTCGACAGGCCCTACGTCGACAGGCCCTACGTCGACAGGCCCTACGTCGACAGGCCCTACGTCGACAGGCCCTACGTCGACGGCCCCTACGTCGACGGCCCCTACGTCGACGGCCCCGCCCGTGGTCCGGCGCCACAACGTTCCCACCGGCCCGGACCGCCTCACTCTGATCTCCCAAAGCGCCTGGGTGGGACCGGGGCCGGGACAGTTCCAGTTACACCTGGCGGTGACGGCGAGCGACCAAGCCCAGGAAAGCCTGGCCGTGATCGTCTACGGCAAGCTGTTCGCCCGTTCTCAGTTCCAGGCCGCGGTGAGCGGCAACGTGTACGGCCCCTATTACTACGGGCCCGGTGCCGGCTATACCCCGGTCCCGCTGGACGACCTCGTAGCCGACCCGGCGGGAGGGGTCGACGTCGACATTCCCGTAAACGCCCCGAGCGGCGGCCTGTCCTTTACGACCACGGGGGTCTACCCGGTCCAGGCCTTCCTGGAAGACAACGGGGTCAGGGCCGGGCAACCTCTCACGACGTTTATCGTTTACGTCGGCAAGGACGCCAGCACCCTGCGCCGGCTGGACACCGTCCTGGTCGTGCCGCTGGCGTCCAAGGTGCCGATAAGCCAGACGGGCGCCCCCGGGCCGGTACCGGCGGGGGCGGTGCGCGCACTGGAGGCCGACGTGGCGGAGCTCTACCTCTGGCACGTCCCCGCGGTCATCAGGGCTCAGCCGGCCACAGTTGCTTCACTGGCCACAGGTGACGCGGCGGCCAAAGATGCCGTCGGCGAGCTGCGGGAGGCGCTGGCATCAGGCGACGAACTACTCCCGACGACGCAGCTGCCCCTCGATCTCGCCGCTGTGGTCAGTGCCGGTCTGATCGGAGACCTGCACGATGAGCTGTCGGCCGGCGCTTCCTCATTGGGAAGGCTCCTGGGACAAACCCCCTCGCTGAGCACGTGGGCCTTTTCCGGAGGGGTTAGCACGGCCACCATGACTGTCCTGGCCGACATGGGCGCCACGCAAGTGGCGGTACCCGACGGCGACTTGTCAGCGCTGCCCCCGGCGGCCGTCAACCTCACCTTTTCGCTGCCCACCGAGTTGGCCGTGCCGGGTAGGTCCCTGCGGGTGATGGGCGCCGACGGCGAGCTGTCGGCGCGTGCGGCCCAGGCGTCGGTGCCAGGGCAGACCGCCCTAGTGGCCAATCAGGTCCTGGCCGAGCTGGCGATGGTCGACCTCGAGGCGCCCGGCCACCTCCGAGGTATTGTCGTGGCCCCTCCCCCCGGCGCCCTGCTGAGCCCTGGCTTTCTGTCTGTCGTCCTAGCCGGGCTGCACAACAACCCCCTGCTGAACGCCGTGACCCTGGCCCGGATGTTCCGGGATCTGTCGCTGGCCACCCGGGAGAACGGGCGTCCCTTGGTGCGCCAACTGGAGGGTCAGGGCGTGGCACCCCTAGGCGGGACCGAGCTGCTGGCGACGGCACGGGCAACCGTCTCCGCCGATGGCGAACTGTACGGGTACCGCTCCCGTTCTGGTAGGGGTGCTGGACAAAGCGCTGGGCGTCAGCCTGTCAGCCGCGTTCTCGTCTTCGCAACGAGCGGCCATGATCGGTGCCGCTCTGCGGGCGGCCGAGTCCGACCTGTCGAAGGTACGGCTGCCGCCATCGATCTCCATCACCCTTACCTCGCGACAGGGACGCCTTCCCCTGACCCTGCTGTCGAGCGCGGGTACCCCGGTAAAAGTGCTTCTCATGCTCACCAGCGAGCAGCTGAGCTTCGTCGATGCCAAGTTCGGGAGCGTCGGCTCGTGCCAGCCCGTAAACCCCGGCTCCGAGGACTGCCAGCTCACTCTCAGCGGTTCCACCACGACGTTGCAAGTGCCCGTCGTGGTGAGGACGAGCGGCGCCTTCCCCTTGGCGCTACAGCTGGCGACGCCATCGGGTTCAGAGGAAATAGCGTCGGGCACCGACACCGTCCGCTCGACCGCCATATCCGATTTCGGCCTGGTCCTAATGGTGAGCGCGGCGCTTTTCCTTGCCGTTCTGGTGGGCGCGTAACGCCCGGCATGGGCGCCGGGCACGCCGGCTGGTACCTCGTCCCGGCGACGATGAGAGCAATGATGCCGACGCCCGTGCGGACGCCGTCGGGACCGGCCCGACCGTGACCGGGGCCTCTCGGTGACCCGGGCGTCTCGGTGACCGGCGCCAGTGGACCTCCGGGCCCGATGGCGGTACGGACCGGGCCCTGCCTGACGGTCCTCCCGGCGTTCTCCGGCCGGCCGCCGGACAAGCACCTGTCCCGGCGCTACGCGTCGTCTTCCCGCAATGCGGCGGTCATGGCCGCGGGGACGACGCTGTCCCGGCTGAGCGGGTTCGGACGCCTCCTCGCCGTCGGCTGGGTGTTGGGCCAGGGCCGCCTGGCCGATGCCTATAACCAGGCGAACACCGTACCCAACACGATTTACGAGCTTCTTTTGGGCGGCGTGCTCTCGGCCACGCTGCTGCCTGTGCTGATGGAGGCGCTGACCCGCAAAGGCGACGACGGTGACGAAGGAGCCATACCCGCGGTGGTGAGTTTCATGGCCGCGGTCCTCGTGGCCGGAACGGTCCTTTTCTGGCTCTGTGCGCCCGTAATCGTGGATTTCTTCTTACTGCGGGCTAAAGGCGCTGACGTGGCCGGCGAACGGGCCCTGGCTACGACGTGGCTGCGGTTGTTCACGCCTCAGCTGCTCTTCATCGGCCTCACCACCCTGACTACGGCACTGCTGAACGCCCGCCGCCGCTTCGGCTCCGTCGCCTTCAGCCCTGTCCTGGCCAACCTGGTGACGATCATCGCCCTGGTGGTCGCCGACCACATGGTGAAGCACGCATCGATCAGCGCCTACCGGACCGACACTGCCGCGCTGGCCGTGGTGGGGATCGGGACGACGGCGGGCTACCTGGTGCAATTGCTCGCTCAACTGCCGGCTTTGTTGCGCGCCGGCATACCGTTATGGCTATCCTGGCACCCTTCGCATCCCGCGTTACGCACCATAGGCAGGCTCTCCGGCTGGACGATCGGTGCCGTGGTCACGAACCAACTGTCCTTTACGTTGATTTCTATTTTGGCTAACTCGAAAAAGGGCCAGCTTTCTGCCTTCATTTATTCTTATACGTTTATGCAGTTGCCGTACGCCGTAGTGGCCGTCTCCATTTCGTACGCGGTGGCCCCCGACTTGGCGCAATTATGGACGCAACGAGCCCATAAAGAGTTCGCTCAGCGGGTTGGTTACGCATTGCGTCTCACCGTCGCACTGCTGTTACCAGGTGGCATCGGCTACGCCTTACTGGCTCACCCTATTGTTGTCCTCGCTCTGGTCCACGGCAACTTCACGACGACTGATGCCGGCCTTACCTCGACGATGCTTGCGATCTTCGCCTTGGGGCTCCCTGGCTTCAGCGCGTACCTCCTACTGATGAGGGCCTTCCAGTCCAAGCAGGACACTCGCTCGATGTTTTGGCTTTACGTGGCCGAAAATGCCCTCACGATTGTGGCCGCCTTGGTCCTATACCCGCTCGTCGGCGCGGCCGGGTTAGTAGTGGCTTGGATCGGGGCGTACAGCTTGTCTGTCCCATTTGCGTGGCGCCGGCTGCGACAGGCTGTGCCCATCATGGTACCGCTCGGCTGGCTCTTGCGGGTAAGCGTCGCTACGGTGGTAATGGCCGGTGTGGTGGCTGGGCTTTTGGGTCTTCTCGCTGCTCCCAGCAGCGTGGCATTGTCCGCGGCACGCGTCTTATTCATCGCCACGGTTGGAGCGGTAAGCTTTATAGTGGCTGCCCGCGCCCTAGGTATTTCCGAGTTCAATGGGTTGGCGGCGCGCTATCGTTCGTTGGCACGATAATCGGCCGGTCAAGGAGATAGGAGCGATGTGGCGGTACGCATAGTTACGGACAGTGCCTCCGATCTCCCTCAGGATGTGGCGGAGGCGCTCGGCATCGTCGTCGTCCCTCTTCACGTACGCTTTGGCGCCGACGAGCTGGTGGACCGCGAGCAGCTCAGCGTGGCGCAGTTCTGGACGCGCTGTGCCGCTTCGGTCGACCTGCCCGAGACGTCCGCACCCTCGCCGGGCGCCTTTAAGGCGGCCTTCGACGCTCTCCTCGGCCAGGGCGCCGATGGAGTGGTCTGTGTGACGCTGTCGTCCAAGCTTTCGGCCACCAACGAAGCCGCCTCCCAGGCGGCCCGGGCCATCGACGGCCCGGCCGCCGTCACCGTCTTGGACTCGTTCAGCGTGACCATGGGCCAGGGTCTCGTGGCCATGGCGGCAGCCGAGGCGGCCACCGAGGGAGCAGGCATCGACGGAGCTGTGGCCGCGGCCGAGTCGACGCGGGGGCGCCTGACCGTCTGTGGTGTCATCGACACGCTCGAAAACCTACGCCGGGGGGGCCGGATCGGTGGCGCCGCCGCTGCTCTTGGCACCCTGCTGTCCATCAAGCCCGTCATCGAGGTGCGCGGGGGCGTTGTCGAGCAGGAGTCGAAGCAACGCACCCGGGCCAAGTCCCTCAATTACTTGGCGCAGAAGGTACGCGCTGCTGGTCCCTTGGAGCGATTGGCCGTGGTCAACGCCCAGGCTCCCGACTTCAGCGAGTTCCTCGGGCTGCTGGCCGACGTTCGTTCGACCAGGCCGAGGCTGGTCGGTGAGATCGGTCCTGTCATAGGCACCCACGCCGGCCCGGGCACCATCGGCGTGGCCTGGGTGACGGAGCGTTCTTGAGGACCGTGCCTGTCAGGTCGGGCGCCGGGCCGCCAGGGGGAGTTGGGGGCCGAGAAGGTGGGCGAGGCAGTAGCCTTGGTGGTCGTGCCAGGTCTTGCGCCCGGTTTACCGCGAGCTCTTGCCGGGCGTTACCGGCTCGTCCGGCTCTTGGCCAAGGGTGGTATGGCCGAGGTCTGGGAAGGGCGCGACGAAGTCCTCAACCGGCCGGTTGCCATCAAGATGCTGTTGGCCCATCTGGCGGCCGACCCCTACCTGCAGGAACGTTTTCGACGGGAGGCGGTTACGGCGGCACGCCTCGTCCATCCGGGGATCGTCGCCATCTTCGATGCCGGTGTAGAGGTCGTGGGTGAGCAGGGAGCGGGACCGGAGGCGTTACTGTCTGTGGGCTGGCCCCGGGACGAGGCCGCCCGGCCGGAGAGCGTAGCGCCTGATCAGCGCAGCACCGCATTCATCGTGATGGAGCTGGTCCCCGGTGAGACGCTTCGCGACCTGATCGCACGGGCCGCTCCGCTGTCCCCGCGGTTAGCCACCGCCATTGCCGCCCAGGTGGCCGACGCGTTGGCCTACGCCCACGCCCAGGGGCTGGTCCACCGCGATATCAAGCCCGCCAACGTCCTGTTGCGGGACGAAGGTCCCGACGTGGTGCGTGTCAAGGTGGCCGACTTCGGGATCGCCAAAGCGGCCGCGACGGCGGGTGGAGACTTGACGGCCAGCGGGACGGTGCTGGGCACGCCCAAGTATTTGGCGCCCGAGCAGGTACAGGGCAAGGAACCGGATGCCCGGGCCGACCTTTATTCGCTGGGCGTGGTCTTGTTCGAGATGTTGGCTGGTCGGCCGCCGTTCCAGGAGAACACGGATATGGCGACGGCGTTGGCGCAGGTCCAAAAGGCGGTCCCCCCCCTCGGCGAACTGGTGCCGGGCCTGCCAGAGCCGCTTACCGAACTTGTGAACGCCTTATTGGTCAAGGACCCGGCCCGTCGGGTCCCTTCCGCCCTCGTCCTGGGGAGCGATCTGGCCCGCGTACGTCGCAGCCTGGGGGGGCTGGACGCCCTCCACGACCCTGGCGCCAACCTCCACACCGGGCCATTACCGTACCCACCCGGCACCTCCGGAGCGGGAGCCGGCCACGGTGGGCCGGCCAGCGAAAGTGGGACCACCACCCTGGACGAAGAGGCACGCGAAGCCTCGACCGTGGTGGACGGCGCCAGCGGTCTGACCCTGGTCGACCAGGCCGCGGTTTCCGAGCGTGCCCGTCTCCGCCGCCGTGGCCGTCGGGGAGCCGGCCGGACGCCCCGCAAGGACGCGTCGGACGCGCCGAGCGCGGCACCGCCGGCGGCGGCCGGGACGGTGGACCAGTACTGTCGTCGCCGCCCTCCTCGTCGCCGGCTTGACCTTGGCTGCCGTCCTCGTCCACCTCCCGGGGCCGGGGACCAGTCGCCTCGGTGGCGCCGGGGGTGCGGGGGGCCGGTCAGGCTCGGGCTCATTTCCCGTCCTCAGCGTCGTTTCCGTCCGCGAGCTCACCCAGGACGGGATCTTGCCCAATGACAACCTCAACGAACTGCCCAACGTGATCGGCAACAACCCGGGCAAGTACTGGCAGAGCGACATCTACAAGAGCGCGGAGTTCGGCGGCTCCGGCGGTTTCGGCATCGTGATGGAGCTAAACGGTCGGCATCTACTGCACCAGTTGAGCGTGATCACGCCCATGCAAGGCTGGAGCGCTGAGGTCTTCACGTCTCGGTTCCGACGCCGGCACCCTCAGCGGATGGGGCCGTGCTGTAGCGCAGCGGTCCTTCATCAACGGTGACGCCGTGTTCTCCCTTGGTGGCGAGACGGCGAGCTGGGTGCTGTTCTGGATGATCGATCCCGGCCCCTCCCGCCAAGCTGTGGTGCGCCGGCTTTCGGTGACCTAGGGCTCGGTGCGGAGTATTCTGCCGGGCATGTCTGAAAGCCGTGAGGTCCCTGGCTCGGCCCCCCATATCCCGGGTGACGCCGCCGCCGCCTCGGTCCGGAGCCCTCAAGCGGTCAATGTGGCCGACGCCGCCAGCGAGCACATTATCGACCTGGTCGGGAAGGTCAAGGCTCGCACCACGCTAAAAGTGGTGACGCTGCTACGAATTGTCGTGTACGGGCTAGTTGTGGCCGTAGCCCTGGTTACGGCCCTGGTGCTTATCGTCCTGGGCCTGGTGCGCCTCTGGGACGCCTACCTTCCCCTGGCCCCGGTAGGCCGGCGCGTTTGGTTAGGTTACGTGGTACTGGGGGCACTTCTCTTCCTCGGAGGGGCTGCCTTGCTCGGACGTCGCCGGACGGCGCGGAGATGACCTTCGAGGTGACCCTTAGGCGGAGCCGGCCCGAAGAGGCCTCGTGGTTGGAATACCGGGGGACGGACCAGAGTTGAGCATGGGCGTGGAGATCGAAAACGAACTGAAGCGAGAAGTCAGGGACGTAGTTATCATCGGATCTGGTCCGGCGGGTCTGACAGCGGCCGTTTATTGCGCTCGGGCCAACCTCGCTCCCTTGGTGCTCGAGGGTGAGCTCTCCTCCACTGGCGACCAGCCCGGAGGCCAGTTGATGCTCACGACGGAGGTAGAGAATTATCCCGGTTTCCCCGAGGGCGTGATGGGCCCGGTGCTAATGGCTCAGATAAGGGCACAGGCGGAGCGTTTCGGGGCCAGTTGGTGGCGTCTAAAGCCACCAGAGCGAAACTACAGAACGGCGGCCCTCACACCGTTTGGTACCGGGACCCTTCGAGCGGCGAAGAGCTCGAGGTCGAGGCGAAGGCGGTAATTGTCGCCATGGGGGCGCGCTCGCTCATGCTCGGCTTGCCCAAGGAGACTGACCTGTTGGGCCACGGCGTTTCGACGTGCGCCACCTGCGACGGCTTTTTCTTCCGGGGACAGCACATAGCCGTTATCGGCGGTGGTGACTCCGCGCTGGAAGAGGCCGTGTTCCTCAGCCGTTTCGCGGAGTCGGTCACCGTCGTGCACCGCCGCGGCGACCTGCGAGCTTCGAAGATCATGCAGGACCGGGCCCTGGCCAACCCGAAGGTGAAGTTTGCCTGGCACTCTGTGGTGACTGAAGTGTTGGGCCAGCGGAAGGTTGACGGCCTCAGGCTCCGCGATGTTCGCAGCGGACACGAGAGCGTGCTGCCTGTGACCGGCGTCTTTATTGCTATAGGGCATTCCCCGAACAGCGACATCGTCCGCGACCAGGTCCTCCTCGACCCGGAAGGCTATGTCCTGACCCAGGGCGGGACCACGGCCACCAGCGTCGACGGTGTGTTCGCCGCCGGCGACCTTTCTGACCGCCGCTACCGCCAGGCCGTCACCGCCGCAGGGAGCGGATGTATGGCCGCCCTTGACGTCGAGCGTTGGCTGGAAGACCGCTGACCTGGCGCCCGGCGAGCCGGATAAGGAATTAGCGACGGTCTGAGAGGGTTGATGTAGGAGCACCTCATTGGAGCAGTCCATCGATGGGGTGTTTGCTCAGAGCCACAGAAAGGGCATAAAGGTCATCAAATGTCAGCCTTGACCACGTCACTAACGGATGCCACCTTTGATGAAGAGGTTGGGTCCGCCACCGAGCCTCTCCTAGTCGATTTCTGGGCGGAGTGGTGCGGACCGTGCAAGTTGATAGAGCCCGTCCTTGAGGAGATCGCCCAGGAAAACCAGGGCCGCCTGCGGGTCGGAAAGGTCAATGCAGACGACAACCTCGAAACCGTCCGGCGCTTCGACGTTATGAGCATTCCGACGTTGATCCTGTTCAAGGACGGCGAACCCCAGTTGCGCCTAGTGGGTGCCAAGGGAAAGGCGCAGCTTCTCCAAGAGCTCAACCGTTACCTCTAGAGGGCTTGATGGCTTCCCAGCTGTTGTCGTCGGTCCCTCGCCATGAGGCGGAACGGGTCCCCTGAGGCTGAGAACACCCGGAATGTTAGGGAATCCACAAGGCTGTGCACAGTTGTGGATGAGGTCGAGGTGACCGATCCTAAAGTGCAGGTAAACGCCTGACCTGGGTTTTTGTCGCTCAAGGCTCGTCGTCAGGCTCCGTCATGGCCTTGTAGATGCGTTCTAGGTCCTCGAGAGTCGCGAACTCGATGACGACCTTCCCGCGATTGGCACCCATGTCGACCCGCACCTTGGTGTTCAAGTGGTCAGCCAGGAGCTCTTCCAGTTCGAGGATCCCGGGCGGGCGAAGGCGTCCGCCCGATTTTCCGGGCAGGGAGTCGCCGTCGGGCACGGACCTCTGGTTTCGTTGCCGGACGGCTTCTTCGACTTCACGTACGGAAAGTTGCTCGTTGGCCGCTCTGCGGGCCAGGGCTTCCAGGAAGGCGCGGTCCGGGGTGCCCAGCAAAGCCCGGGCATGGCCAGCGCTCAGCCGGCCTTCGGCAACCAGCCGCTGTACCGAGGGCGGTAACTGAAACAGCCGAAGGGCGTTCGTTATGGCGACGCGGCTTTTACCGACCCGGTTGGAGAGCTGCTCATGGGTTAGGTCGAAATCCTCGATGAGCTGCTGATAGCCAGCCGCCTCCTCCAAAGGGTTGAGCTCTTCCCGGTTCAGGTTCTCAATAAGCGCCTGTTCCAGGCTCTCGCTGTCGGAAGCGACGCGGATGATGGCCGGGATGGTCGCCAGGCCAGCGCGCCGCGCCGCCCGCCATCGCCTCTCTCCGGCGATGAGCTCATAGTGGTCGTCCGAAGCGAGCCGGACCAGGATGGGCTGGAGGATCCCGATCTCCCGGACCGATGCCGTGAGCGCAGCCAGCCCTTCTTCGTCGAAGTGAGCCCGAGGCTGACGAGGATTGGGCCGAACAGCAGTAATGGCTAGTTCGGCCAGCGCACCCCTGTCTTTGAGAACCTCCGTTGGGATCAAGGCTCCCAGCCCTCTACCCAACCCGCTGCGGCGTACCACCGCTTACCTCCTTGGCTAACTCACGGTATGCCGTTGCGCCCCTGCAAGTCGGGTCGAAGACAATGATCGGTTGACCGTAGGAAGGTGCCTCCGACAACCGCACCGTACGCGGTACCACGCTTCGGCAAACCCTGTCCCCGAAGTGCCGTCGGACTTCATCGACGACTTGTTCGCCCAGCCTCGTCCGGGCATCGAACATCGTCATGATGATGGTTGTGACGCTTAAGCCCGGATTGAGGTTGGCTCGCACTCGCTCGATGTTGCTGAGCAGTTGCCCGAGGCCCTCGAGGGCGTAGTACTCGCATTGGATCGGTACTGCCACTTCGTTGGCTGCCGCCAGGGCGTTTATCGTCAGTAAGCCGAGCGACGGTGGGCAATCGATGAGGACGAAGTCGAATTCGTCGAGGACGGGGGCAATTGCCCTTTTGAGCCGGAGCTCACGGCTGAAGGTCGGGACGAGTTCGATTTCCGCTCCGGCCAGATCGATCGTGGCCGGTACGAGGAACAGATTGCGCAGGTTGGTCGGCTCAATGCAGTCCTCGATGGGGACATCGTGCAGGATGACGTCGTAGATGGACGTATCGAGGTTGCGGGCGTTTACGCCTAGACCCGTCGTAGCGTTGCCCTGCGGGTCCAGGTCTATGACCAAGGCCCGGTAACCCATCTCAGCCAGGGCGGCGCCCAAGTTGACGGTGGTGGTTGTCTTACCCACTCCACCCTTCTGGTTGGCTACGGCCATGATGCGAGGCAGGGGTGGCTTTCCCGCTGGTTTACCGACGATTTCAGGAGGTGCAGACCGCTCTGTGGACCGGGTGCCATCGACAGCCAGGCCAGGTGCATGGGTGTCTTCCCGCTCACCGCCGTGACTTCGGCTTGGCCGGTGAGCCGTTGGGTGGCTGCCCTCAGAACTCGCTCGACTCGAGGCAGAGGGTGTGTGTTCACCTCTCCGCTCGTCGTCTCTCATCGTCTCACTATCCTGTCTCGCCACGACGACCACGGCAAGCACTGTGACGCGTCGGGCTCTCCTCCGCAACCATGCCACGCCCCCGGTGCTCATGTTTCACGTGGAACAAATTTGCTCGATGGCGCCCAGGCTAAAAGAGCGGGCGCTTGAGCGGGATCCCTACGCGTCGGGGATAGCGCCGAGGGCATGCCGAAACGGCAACGAAGCAACTAAGCGAGACGGGACCTGCAGCAGTTCCCAGGACCTGGGCCCTCTCTAACCTCAAACCAAGTTTCGCCAGGCCTTCTGCTGGCCACCGCGAAGATCGGTTATCCGGAGGGTCAGCCACTACGAGCCGAGAGCCCGGTCTAAGCAACGGTGCCGCACACTCGGCCGTTGGCCCCGGGGGGGCGAAGCTGCGGGCAGTGACCAGGTCGAAGGTGCCCCGTAGCGCGCTCCGGCCGGCGTTTTCAGCTCGGTCGCACAGGACAGAGATGCGGTTCGCCGCGCCCAGTCTCTGAACGGCGCCTTCGAGCCAAGCCGCTCTTCTCTGGTTGCTCTCGATGAGGAGCCAGCGGGTGTTGGGCCAGGCCGATGACAGGACCAACCCGGGCAGTCCCCCGCCGCTACCCAGGTCGGCGGCAAACGGCGGGACATCGGTGACGATTCTGGTGAAGGCAAGGCTCCGCTCTATCTGGGCCGCTACCGGGCCGGGGCCCAGAAAGCCGAAGTCGCGGGCTTCGGTCAGGATCACTTCGAGCGCAGTCGGTTGGTGGCTCGAGGGAGGAAGTGCGGCGAACTCCGTCACACTGTGGCCCCTGGACCGGTGGAGCAAGAGGTCGGTGGGCGGTCGAAGAACCTAGGAACCGGGACTTTCGTCTCCAGCCACGGCGGCGTCGGCCGGTGCGGACAGCAGCCCTACCTCGGGTGCTGTCTCGTTGCTCAGCGGTATGAGGACAACGCGACGGTAAGGCTCTTCGCCTTCGGAGATCGTCCCCACTCCCTCGACGCCGTTGACGGCGTCGTGGACGACTTTCCGGTCGGAAGGAGGCATTGGCTCAAGGGCCCGCTTGACGTTGCTGGCCCGGACCTCGGCCGCGACCTGCTGAGCGAAGCGGGCAAGAGCCTCCTGCCGACGCCTTCTGTACCCGTTGACGTCGATGACAAGCCGGCAGTCTGTAGGTGGCGTCTGACGCTGGAGCACAGTCCGGGTCAGCTCCTGAAGGGCGAGCAAGGTCGCCCCTTTGGGACCTATCAAGGTCCCCAGCCCTTCTCCCTCGATACGCAACTCCACCAGCTCGTCAGACAGTTCGCTGCTGGTGATAGTGGCCTGAGCGCCCAGCTCTTTCAGAAGGCCCTGGAGGAAGCCCTCCGCCAGCCGGACTTGTTCGTCGATCGAAGCGGTTGTCACCTGGTCGAAACTAGTGCCTTCCGGTGCCGTGCCGTCGCCGCCCTTCTGTGCTCGCGGCCGGCGCCGGCGAGCTCCGGGCGCGCCACGGTCGGCTCGGCCCGGCGGGCTGTCGCCAGTCTCACCGGGCGCCTGGCTAACGGGGCCGGCACCCTCCTGGTCTGAGCCGGTCGAGTTATCCCCTGTTTCGCCCGAGGCCGACCTGGAAGTCGCTTCGTGGGCGGCGTGCGGGCGGTTGCGCCTCCGGTCCCTCCTGTCACCCTTAGGGCGAGGGTACCTCGGCTGGATTCGCGCCCGGACCCGTGCCTCCTCTTTGAGGCGACCGAAGAGCCCAATCTTGGGTTCGGAAATGATCTCGAACTCGGCTTCGTTTTCCGCCACTCCTAACTGCTCGAGCGCGGACTTCTTCGCCTCTTCGACTGTACGACCGGTTGTCTCTACCCATTCCATTCGTCTATCGGCCCTTGCGTCTACGGTTGCGGGCACGCTGGTTGGCGCTGGGGCCCAGGTTACGGCCAACCTGCTGACCGCTCACCTTGCCATTGCGCGCCCCGTCCCCGGTGGGGAGTTGTTTGGGTGGGGGTGGCCGCCTGGGCGGCGAGGATCTCGGGAGAGCTTGCCGGGGCCCTTTCCCTCGATCTCCTCCAGTCGTGCTTCCACAACCTCGATGTCCTTGTCGTCCCGGGCGACCAAAGCCTTCACCTTGGGGTCGTACCGGTACATCATCCACTGCTGCCCGACCCGGAACAAAGCGGAAACGGCGTAGTAGAGGATCAAGCCAGATGGCAGGCGGATGCAGATCAGCCCGAAGAGGAGGGGGAAGAACCGCATCAGTTGCATCTGCGAGTTCATCTGCTGGTTCTGGCGCACCATCGGGTTGAGGTTGGTGATCTGGACCTGCTGGTAGTAGTTCGCCCCGATCATGATGAGGAGAAGCAGGCACGAACCGATCACCTCGCCGATGCCGTGAGTCTTGGTGATCGCCGTCCAGGCGCTGGTGGCCAGGTTTATCCCCAACGAGTGGATCTGAGCCCCTTGCCCTTTCGGGGCGCTGGCGACCAGGTCGTTGTACATCCTGGTTTTTGTGCTCAGGTACAGCGGGTGGGCTTTATAGCCTGCGCCATCGCGCACCTTGGCCCCCAGGCCGTTGATCACCCGGTAGAGGACATAGAAAAGAGGCAGGGGCAGGATGGCCGGTAGGCAACTGCCGAAGGGGCTGACGCCCTCCTTCTTGTACAGTTCGGTCAGGGCCTGGTTGAGCGCCAGCCGGTCGTTCTTGTGCTGCTGTTGGAGCTGCTTCATCTTCGGTTGAAGCTTCTGCATGGCCAGCATCGAACGGGTGGACTTCAAGGTGAGAGGCACCACGAGGACCATGAAGCTCAGACCCAGCAGAACGATGGCCGCGGCGTAGTTGGGGACCACGGAATAGAAGCCGGCCAGGACCCAGGCGACCAGTTTCTCCAGGCTTGTCACTGCTCGCGCCTCCCGCCGGGGACGGCCGGGACCGGGTCGAAGCCGAACGGTCCGCGGGGCCGGCACCTGGCCAGCCGCCTCAGCACCAGCGGTAGCCCTTTGCGGGGACCAAACTGGTCGAGCGCCTCAATGGCGTACTGCGAACATGAAGGCACAAAGCGGCAGGCGGGACGACTGTTGACGGTGAACGCCTGGTAGATGGCGATCAACGCTTTAAGCGTTGACGTCGTTACAGTCCGTGTCGGCTGCTGGTTATTTTCAATTATCACATGCCGTCCTGCTCTATTTTCCGCCCGACCCCTGGTCCAGCGAGACCGGCCGTCCTCTGCCGGCTCATCAGCAAGCTTACGGCTTGCCGCAGGTGGTCCGATATTTCGTGAAAGTCGAGACCAGCAGCGGCCGGCTTGGCCCGAACGAGGTAGAGACCGCTGGGCAGTGACCCCAAATGCCGAGCCGCTTCGCGCAGGCGGCGCCTGAGACGGTTGCGCGTCACGGCATTGCCCACTCTTTTGCCGATGGAAAAGGCGAGGGCGGGAGGGCTCCCGTCCAGGGGGGCCTGAGCCCAGGAAACCGTGAAGGGACCGGACCTGACAGTGACACCCCGGCGGAGGCTTTCGAACGTGTAGCGACCGCTGGCCCTCCACGTCAAACTGCCAGGCGGTTCCGGCCCTTCAAGCGGCGCGCCTTTAGGACTGCCCGCCCGGCTCTGGTCGCCATGCGATGTCGGAACCCGTGACGCCGGGCGCGTCGGCGGTTGTGTGGTTGGAACGGACGTTTCACTCATTGCCTCCTCGGTGAGACTGGGCTCAGGGCGCCGTCGTCCGACCCTCACGCCGCGAAAGACATAGGGCCCACGTCGCCACAAACGGTCGAAGCTGGCACACGTTGACCAAACCGGCCTTCGGCGTGACCTCCAGAGTAGGGGACGGCGGCGCCCAGCGCCAGCAGGGAGGCACTGGTGGCCGAGCACCTGTAGCCGGGGCGCAGGCAGTACGTTCGGAACATGCCCGCTTCGAGCCTCCCCAGCTGGCAGAGACCACGGCCCCCCGAGCTGGCGCCCGTCGAGGATCCGCGCGCTCCCGGAGGTGAGTGGCCGGGCATGCCGTGGCCAGCGGAGGGCCTACCCGCTCCGGCCCTCGGTGCTGCCGCTTCGGCGAAAAAGTCTTCGGCGAAAGAGCCTTCGGCAGGCAGCGCTGGTGACGGGACGCCCTTCCCCGCCGGAGTTGTGTGGTGGGCGGTCCCCGGCGCGGTGCTGGGCCTTGTCCTGGCCGGGCTGGGAGCGAGCATCGGCTACGGCCTGACCAACAGTAAGACGAGCGCAGCCTCGGACTTGCTCGGTGAAGCCGGGCTCTGGGTGGCCATGCTCGCTACGGCTGTATTTGTATCGCGCCGCTATGGCAGTGGCAGCCTGGCCCGTGACTACCGCCTGGCCGTCAGACCCAAAGACCTGGTCTGGGGCGTGGTCGCTCTGACCGGCGCCTTGGTCGTGGTCCAGGTGGTGCTCGGTGTCTTTTCGGGCACCAAGTTCGCCGGCAGCAACGACGAGATCATCACCCAGCAGAAGGGCCACGAACTAGGCCTCGTAATCGTCGCCTTGCTGGTCGCTCTGGGCGCGCCCTTCTTCGAGGAGCTCTTCTTCAGAGGTTTCCTGCGTACCAGCCTGCAGCATCGCTTTGGCGGCCACGGGGCGGTGTGGGTACAAGCTGGTTTTTTCGGGCTGGCCCACTTTGGCGAGTCGGCGACGGCGCTCGGAAATGTATCGGTGGTGCTGGCCATGTTCGCAGTGGGGGCCGTGCTCGGTTACACGGCGAAATTGACGGGCCGTCTGGGCGCGGGGATGGTCGCACACTGCCTGTTCAACCTGCTGGCGGTGGCGTTGGTCGTATGAGAGGGCTCGGCAGGTCGCGCCAGAGGCAATCCGTCCCCGCTGAGGGTGCGCCCTACCCGGTCGAGGAAGCGGCACCGGGCCCGGCCGCCGAGCTTCACCCCGAGGCGGAGCATCATCACCGCAATGTCCATGGGGGAGCGGCTCGGGCGGCGGTATTCGGGGTGAGCGATGGTCTGGTGACCAACGTTTCGCTGATCCTCGGTGTGGCGGGAGCCCAGACGGCGCCCAGCTACGTACGCTTGGCCGGATTTGCCGGCCTGTTGGCCGGGGCCTTCTCCATGGCCGCCGGGGAGTACGTATCGATGTCGGCCCAGCAGGAACTTTTGGGCCGGGAACTGGAAGTCGAACGGCGCGCCCTGAACCTCGCCCCTGAAGCCGAACGGGAGGAGCTGGCTCAGATTTACGAGGACCGGGGACTAACCGCCGAGGCCGCGTCCTACCTGGCCGAGATGATGATGAGGACGCCCGAGCTGGCCCTGGCCGCGCACGCCCGCGAAGAGATCGGCATCGACCCTTCGGTGATCGGCTCGCCCTACCCGGCCGCCGCCTCCTCCCTGGCTAGCTTCGCCGTGGGTGCGGCCGTGCCCCTCGTTCCTTGGTTCTTTTTGACCGGCGGCCTTGCGGTTGCCGTCTCGGTCGTCGCCGTGGCGCTGTCGTCGCTGCTGATCGGGCTGCTGCTGTCGCAGGCCACGGGCCGCTCGCCCCTGCGCAGCGCTTTGCGCCAAATCGTTGTCAGTATGCTCGCAGCTGGCGTTACCTACCTGGTCGGGCGAGTTGTCGGCGTCAGCGTCGCCCATTGAAGCCGTCACCCGCCGGTGCTGGGCACCCAGCGCGGGTGCCTCCGGCTCGGCAACGATGATGGCCCCGAGCGGGCTATGTCGCTGAAACGGGGGAGGGCGGTAGAACGCCCCCGGAGCGACGCCGCCGTCGTGGTGGACGCGGTACGGACACCCTTCGGCCGGCGAGGCGGAGCGCTGGCGGGATGGCACCCCGTCGACCTCGCCGCTGAGCTCCTGTCCCAGCTCGTCGACCGGAACGGTCTTGACGCCACGCTCGTGGACGACGTGGTGCTGGGCTGCACGTCACAGGTGGGAGCCCAGGCTTGCAACATTGCCCGCCGAGCGGTCCTGGCGGCAGGGTGGCCCGAGAGCGTCCCGGGCGCCACGGTCGACCGGCAGGCGGCGTCGTCGGCTCAGGCCGTCCACTGGGCGGCCCAAGCCGTCATTTCCGGCGCGCAGGACGTGGTGGTCGGCGGAGGGGTCGAAGTGATGACGGCCGTCCCGCTGGGGGCGGCCCTGGCTGTGCCGGCCGTCGGGAAACCCTATGGCCTTCGCTTGCAGGAGCGTTACCGGGAGGCTGGCGGGCTTCTGCCACCCGGACTGGTGGCCGAGGAGGTCGCCGAGCGCTGGTCGTTGCCACGGGCTGACCTTGATTCCTGGGCCTTTTCCAGCCTGGCTAGAGCGCGCCGAGCCCAGCGCAGCCGATCGGCCCATTTGGTCGGGGTGACGGCCCGGCCGATCTCGCAGGGCGCGGCCGTGGCAAAGGTCTTGGTCCGCGACGAAGCCCTGTCTCCGCCGCGTTCGCTGGCCGATCTGAGAGCGCTAGCGCCCCTGTACGTCGACGGCGGGGCCATTACCGCGGCCAACATGGCCGCAGAGGGAGATGGGGCGGCCGCCTTGTTGATCGCCGGGTCTCGCCGGGCTCGCGACCTGGGCCTGACGGCCAAGGCCGCCCTGGTCTCGTTCGCCGTGGTTGGCGGGTGCCCCGAGGTCTGGCCCGTCGCCACCGTGGCGGCCACGTCGGAGGCACTGCGCCGAGCCGGGTTGAGCCCGGGAGAGGTGGACCGTTTCGAGGTGCACGAGAGCAGCGCGGCCGCCGTGCTGGCCTGGATGGCCGAAATGGGTGTGCGACCCGAACGCGTCAACCCGGACGGGGGGGCGTTGGCCACGACCGCCCCTCTCGGAGCTGCCGGCGCCGGGTTGTTCGTAGCTGCCGTAGCCGGCCTGGCCTCGGGGGAGGCGAGGTACGCGCTGGTGTGTTGCGCGGGCGAGGGAGGGGTGGCAACGGCGTGCGTGCTCGAGCGCGCGTGACCGTCCACAGCTGTGGACGAGATTGGGGAGTGTCACACTGCTGTAACTCTGCGTAAATCTTCCCGGCGCTCGCAGCGAGGTCTTGTCGGGGTTCACTGAAGATGTCACTTCGCCCCTGAACTTGTGACCGTAATTGTCACCAGACGCCACTGGACCTGTCACCGGGGTTGTGTCGAACGCCCGCGCCCGGGAGGGTCAGCGGTTCGTCATCTCTTCGACTTCCCCTGGGTACCGGTCGCCCACGATGTTGAGCGCGGACGTTGAGCGCTTCGAAGCTCGGCGAGGTCCCCGGCGCTGAGCCGGACGGCGACGGCGCCAAGGTTCTCCTGCAGCCGGTGCAGCTTGGTGGTCCCCGGGATCGGCACTATCCACGACCGTTGGGCCAGGAGCCAAGCCAGGGCGACCTGGGCCGGGGTGGCACCTTCGCGCTCCCCCACGCTACGGAGCAAGTCGACGATGCCCCGGTTGGCCTTGCGGGCCTCCACCGTGAAGCGTGGCAAAGAGATGCGGTTGTCGGCGCTGTCGAAGTTGGTGCGCTCGTCGATCGCTCCGGTGAGGAACCCACGCCCCAAGGGGCTGTAGGGCACGAACCCGATGCCCAGCTGTTCGCAGACCGGGAGCACCTCTTCCTCGGGGCGTCGCCACCACATCGAGTACTCGCTCTGGACGGCAGCCACCGGGTGGACGGCATGGGCTCGACGGATAGTCTGGGCGCTGGCCTCGGACAGGCCGAAGTACCTGACTTTGCCTTGCTCGATCAGCTCTTTGACCGCGCCCGCCACGTCCTCAATGGGCACCTCGGGGTCGACCCGGTGCTGGTAGAGCAGGTCGATCGTCTCGACGCCGAGGCGGGCCAGTGAGCCTTCCGTCGTTTGTTTGATCAGCTCGGGCCGGCTTGACGAGACATACTGTCCGCTGGCGTCAACCTGGCCGAACTTCGTGGCCATGACGACCTGGTCACGAACGGGCGCCAGCGCCTCCCCCACCACCTGTTCGTTGGTGAACGGCCCGTAGACCTGCGCCGTGTCGAAGAACGTCACACCGAGGTCGACCGCCTGGCGGACCAGGTTGATCGCCGCGCCACGCTCCATCGTGGTGCTGCGGTGGTAGCTGATACCCATGCACCCGAGCCCGAGCACCGAGACCTCCAGCCCGCCCGTCCCGAGCCTGCGCTTCTCCAAGCCAAATCCCATGCATCAATCCAACCACCGTCTTGGCCGCCGCCGTTCCCCTCGACGTCACGGCAGCGCCGGCATGGCCGAGCCGTCCCAAGTGGCCGTCCACGAGTAGCGGGCGCCGGAGCACTGGTGCACCCCGGGCGTGGCGGCTGTCAGGCCGCTCGTGGGCCCGCTAGTCACGGAGACTGTGCCAGAGGCGTGCGCCCCGCTGATCTGGCCGGCGATGGTCAGGACGCCGCCGTAGTAGAGCCCCGCCGCGACCCAGCTGAAGCGACCCGCTGTGAGGTGGACGACGTCCGCCTCAATCCTCCTGCTGTAGTCATACACGGGCCCGTAGGGCCATGCCTGGCCATTAGCGCACGAATCGTCGACGACGAGGGCCAGGATCTCGGCCCGGGTGACGCTGACGGGCATCAGTGCGATGTAGCCGTGCTCCTCCGTTGTGCACACCAAGACTGCGGGTTGTGTGGCCTGCGCGGTGGGTGGGCAATCATCTCGCATCGTGCCCGCGACGCTCACAGCCTGACCAAGCGAGCGCATGGGGGGAAGGTTGCTACCCGGTTGCCCGGGCGGGTGTTAGCACGAGGCGACCGGGGGTGCATGCTCGTCCGGGGCTTTGAGCCAACGAGAACGCGAGGTCGCCTGACCTTAAGAACGCCCTAGCGAGGGTGAGAGGATACTGCCTATGCCGTTCCTGATCACAATGCGAAGGAGGTCGAGTAGACGACGATGAGACTGCTACGGACATCGGTGGTGGCCGTGGCCGAGCTCGCGCTCGCCATTTCGTTGGGCGCCGTTGCTAGCGCGGCCGGCGCGACGGCTGCGGCCACGGTCACGGTCAGGGTCACGGTCAATCCTGCCCAGCACTACCAGCGCATCGCCGGGTTTGGTGTGTCGGAGGGGTTCGGGCAGGCCAAGGCGCTGATGAGCGCGCCAACCTCCGTCCAGGTGCAGGTGCTGCGCCTGCTCTACAGCCCGGCGCATGGGGCGGGCCTGACCATCTTGCGCAACGAGATCAGCGCCGACGCCGGCTTTACCATCGAACCCAGGGCACCGATCAGGCCGGCCGCGAAGCCTTCCTACCTGAGCCTCGGCGAGGTCGGCCAGGACCAAGGCCAGCTGTGGTTCGCAAAGCAGATCAAGGCCGCCTATGGCGTGAGCGACGTGTTCGCCGACGCCTGGAGCGCTCCGGGGTTCATGAAAACCAACGGCTCGGCGATCGACGGTGGCACGGTGTGCGGAGAGCCGGGGGCGACCTGCAAGAGCGGTGATTGGCGCCAGGCCTACGCCGACTACCTCGTGCAGTACGCGAAGGACTACGCCGCGGCGGGCGTACCGCTCAGCTACGTCGGCCCGGAGAACGAGGCGAACTTCAGCGTCGGCCAAGACAGCATGATCATGAGCCCGGTGCAGACGGCCAAGTTCATGGAGGTCCTGGGCGCAACTTTGACCCGGTCCGGGCTTTCGACGCGCGCCGAGTGCTGCGCCAGTGTCGGCTGGGACTACGCCCAGCAGTACGCCGCCGCCATCGAGGCCGACAAGTCCGCCAACGCGGCCACGGCGCTGTTCACGAGCCACGGCTACTTCGTGGCGCCCGGCTCGCCGCTGCGCGGCTGGTCCAAACCGGTCTGGGAGACCGAGTGGGCGCCGTTCGGCTTCCAGCCGTGGGACCCGGCCTGGGACGACGGCTCAGCTTCGTCCGGGTTCAGCTGGGCACAGGACATCTATACCGGCCTGACCGCTGCGGACCTGGGCGCCTTCCTCTACTTGTGGGGCGCCAGCATGACGTCGCTGACCGGCCCCAACACGGGGCTCGTCTACGTCAAAGCCAACACCGTCGCCACCTCCGGCCGACTGTGGGCGTTCGCCAGTTACAGCCGCTTTGTCCGCCCGGGCGCGGAACGCATCGGGACAACGACGAGCGACGCCGGCCTCGAGGTAAGCGCCTTCCGCAACAGCGACGGGTCGATGGTGGCAGTCGTCCTGAACAACGCCCACAGCCCCCAGGTGGCGACCTTCTCGCTGCGGGGGCTCACCGGGGCGCAAGTCACGCCCTACCTGACCGACACATCCCACGGCCTCTCGGCCCAGGCCCCGGTCACGGTGACCAACGGCGCCTTCACCGCGACCCTGCCGGCGCGGTCGCTCGTCAGCTACGACATCCTCGTGTCAAGAGCAACCGGCTCGAGCCGCTCGCCCAGGGCCGGGCGGGGAAAGGAGGATAGCCCACAAGACGCACTGGGCTAAAGCCGGCTCACGGGCCTTGCACCGAGGTGTCGAGTAAGTCGGCGACGAGCACGTCGGCATCGCGGCCGGCCCGCTCGTGGCTGTCAGGCCCTGCGCCGTAACGAACCCCTTGGTACACGGCAGTCATCTCCCGCAAAGCGAATTGAGTACCGGCGCCCATGACCGGGGAGAGGCGCTCCTGGAACTCCAAAGGCGTCTCCCATACCTCCCGTCCATGGCCGGTGGCCCGAGCGGTAACCAGGACCCGCCGGTAGTGGTGCCGAACGGAACCGGTGCTGGCCAAGGTTGTGTGCGCCGGCGCGGTCATGGGGCCGCCGCCACCAGCGCGGCCTCGCAACCGCCCGAGCAGGCTGCGGACCAGTCCCAAGACCTGGTCGAGCAGATGTCCCCAGCTGAACACCGATTCCCGCTCGGCGTCGAGCGGGGCCGCCAACTTCCTTCCCGGCCTCTCTAACTGAGGCCCTTTGTACCGGAGCACCCGTACCAGCCAGCGCAGGACAAAGGAGGCCAGGACCGCCGTACCGACGGCGCCGATGGCGGCGGCCGCGAACCATACCCAGAGCGGGATATGGACCACGAGCTGGCGCGGGCCAGCGAGTGCACCCGACGAGCCCACGATGTGGCCCGGCACCCGTTTGGTGGCAGGGAAGAAGTGCGCCAGCCAGCGGGCGAGATCGCCGATCACGGCCGCCACCCACAGCGCTACGGCGCGGAACAGCCGGCCGACAAAGGGGGCGACGAAACCGATGCCGACGGCGAGGACGACCCCGACCACGGCGACGCCGGCCAATGGTACGGCGACGGCGCCGACCCCGGCGAGCTTGGGGGAGGCCCGCCTGTGACCTCGCAACGTGCGTTCGAGCTGCTGTTCTAGGTCCAGTTCGACCACGATGGCAACCACGGCCATGGCGCCCGGGAAAGACACCAGGAGCAGCACCGTGGCCAGAGCCACTTGAGGGTGGAACGAAACATCGCCGTGGTGGAGCGCCCCGGTCACAAACAGGACCGTGAAGGCGAGCGTGGAAACCGCCACCGATCCCAGCGCATGAGTGACGCTCGGCTCTGCCCACCCGAGCCATGTCCCGCGGGTCAACGCCAGGGCCGCCACGAACCAGGCCAGGCTTGCCTCGGCCCTGGGCATCCTCCCGGTCAGCGTCCACGGGTGGGTGGTGATGGCACCGAAAGAGCCGTGGAGAAAGAGCGCCCCGATGGTACCGGCCGCCAATGCGGTGCCGACGAGGACGCCGGCGGCGACGACGATGGGCCGGCACCAACGCGGCCACGCCAGCCGGGCGCTCCAGCCCGAGAGCACAGCGGCCAAGACGGCGGGTATGGCCAAGGCCAGGAACGGTACGTCGGCGGGCGTGCGCGGCCCTGTGTCCGCCAGCGCGCTCACCCAGGGCGACACCCAGCTGGCCTCGGTCCATGCGATGAGCGTGGGGACGACGACGTTATGAAACGAGCTCCAGGACTTCTCTTCGCTGCCAATCATCGGAGTACCTAACGCTGAGGAGGGCGTCGACACGATCGAGCGGTGGGGGTGACCCCCGCCCGGTCCCGACCCAGACTGCCGTCACGGCATGGCGGCGCCGTAGCTCGGCAATGGCGAGCAACGTGGCCTCGGGAAAATCCGTCGCCATGGCCACAACGCTCGTGCCTCGTTGCAGCCTCCCTGATCCTGCGCTCAGCACTTCCCCGAAGTGCACCTTGCCGCCATCATAAGCACGCGCCAGCGCTTCGAGCATCGTCGCCATGGCCGCGGGAGACGAGCTCGGCAGATAGGCCAGAGGCTTTCCGGAGATCGTCCCGGACGAGAAGAGCCCGGTGGCCGCCTTGCGCTGGGTCAGCTCGGAGATGACCGAGGCCGCTACGGCGACAGTGAACTCAAGCTCGGGGGTTTCGAAGGACCAGGTGCGTAGGTGCGTCGCTCGGAAGTCGACGAAGAGGGCGACGCGCAAGGTCACCGACGGCTCGAACTGGCGGACGAGCAGTGCCGTGCGCCGTGCCGTGGCGCGCCAGTCGACGTTGCGCAGGGGGTCGCCGGAGCGGTACTCGCGGACGCCAGCGGCCCGGCTCGGATCCTCGATGAGCTCGAAGCGCGACCGCGCTTCGCCGATCAGCACCCGCGACACGACGCCAGCCGGAGCGAGCGCGAAAACCTTCGGGTAAACCAGTAGGTACTGCCGGTCAGAGACGAGCCCTGAACGTGTTCTCAGGCCGATCGGGTCGCCCGACGAAAGGACGGTGGGACCGAAGGTGTACTCACCGCGGCGGTCGCACACCACTGTGAGCCGGCGCCGGGCCCTTTGGTAGGGGAGCATCGGCAGTACGTGCACAAGGGTATTGACATAATTGCGCCCCGAGATGATGTCTCCTCCCTCGATGGTGAGCGCCGAGGGGACATCTTCTTCGGCTCGAAGCCAGGAAAGCGGGAGAAGTTTGTCATTGACGATCTCGATCTCGAGCGTGACCTGCTCGTCGAAGGTCGCTTCGAAGTCTGGCTCAAACGGTGACGGTAGGTGACCCCGACCAGGCACTCGCGTTGCCATAGGTACATTGCGCCCGTCGTCAATGCCCCGAGCACGCCGATGATGGCGAGCGGTCTTGAGCCGAGCCACCAGCCGGCCACCGCCGGGGCGAGCCAAGCAAGGGCGACATAGAGCTCGGCATCGACGTGGCGACCGGCCCTCATCCCTTGCCCGCCTCCTCATCGCCCTCGTCCTCGACGGGCACGGCTAGCCGGGCCAGGATCTCGCCGATGATCCCCCCGGGTGTCGCGCCGCGCAGGCGAGCCGCCGGGCTCAGCACCAGGCGGTGGGCCAGGACGGGCGACGCCAGTGCCTTTACATCGTCGGGAAGGGCGTAAGCGCGACCCCGTAACAGCGCTCGGGCCTGCACGGCACGGTGCAGGGCGAGGGCCGCCCGTGGGCTCGCTCCGAGCGAGAGACGGTCGTCCTGGCGCGTTGAGCGGACAAGGTCGACCAGGTACGAGCGGATGTCGTTATTGACGACTATGGCGCCCCGGGTGCGCTGCAGGTCGACGACCTCATCGGGGCCGGTCACGGGGATGAGGTCCGGTACCTGGTCGTGCTCGAAGCGGAGAAGGATCTCATGTTCTTGGTCGAGGCTCGGGTAACCGAGCGTGACCCGGAGCACGAAGCGGTCGAGCTGGGCTTCAGGAAGTGGGAACGTCCCTTCTAGTTCGACGGGGTTCTGGGTCGCGAGCACGAGGAACGGCTCCGCCAACGAGCGCGTCTCACCATCGACGGTGACCTGGTGTTCCTCCATCGCCTCGAGCAAGGCTGACTGGCTGCGGGGCGTGGCCCGGTTGATCTCGTCGGCCAGGAGGACCTGGGTGAAGACCGGCCCGGGCCGGAACTCGAACTCAGAGGTTCTCTGGTTGAAGACGTTGGAGCCAGTGATGTCCGACGGCAGGACGTCGGGGGTGAGCTGCACTCTACGGAACTCGCAGCCGAGCACCCTGGCCAGCGAGCGGGCCAGCAGCGTCTTGCCGACCCCGGGCACGTCCTCGACCAGGGCATGGCCTCGGCACAACAAGGCGACGAGCAGCTGGTCCAGCGCTTCGCCGTTTCCGACGACGACCTGGCGGACGGCAGCGCGAACCCGGGCGATCGTGCCCGCCCGGTCACCGAGCTCACTCTGCGCACGAGCCGGCGTGTGCCTCACGTGGCAGTCATAGCATGATCGGCGGCACGAGCCCGTGCGTGGCTCAATGGGTCACGCCGCCCGGCCCCACGCCCCGCTGTTCGGCGCACCGCACCCCTGAGGTTAAGGCACCCTTTGTTTTCCGTGACCAACGGCCCTATCCATTCTGCTGGCTGGCCCAATAGCGTCTTTTCGAAAAACTGACGCAGGGGGTGCTGGCTGTGCACACTGGTCCGCTGCTGCTCGCTTCGGCGGTCAACCTGAACGGGCCTGGTCGCTACCTGAACTGGTCGATCTTCACCGTCTCGGAAGCCAACCTGGTCCTTATCGCGGTGATGGTGGTGCTTTTCGGTGCTGCCCTGCTCTTGCGCTTCCCCGAGCACAAGGCGGGCAACCCGCAGGGACCGGCCGGCGAAGAGGCGGAGGCGACGTCCGCCCCGCCGGCGACAGAGACCTCGCCCGTTCCCCCCGGGCTCGAGCGTTCCGACCTCGGTGACGACGTCGATGCCGCCATGTGGACCTCGCGGCTGCGCCGGTGGGCACTGCGCGCCGTCCCACCCGGCAAGTTGTTGCCGGACCGCCAGCCTGCCTACGTAGCCTCGTGGATCTATGTGTTCGGCGTAGCCAGCCTGGCCACTCTGGGCATTGTCATCGTTTCCGGCTTCGCCCTGGCCCTGGGTGGCCCCGACTGGTGGCACACCGACCCCGTGGGCCATTTCTTCAATAGCCTCCATCTCTGGAGCGTCGAAGCCTTCATGGCTTTCATGGTTATTCACCTATGGGGCAAGTTCTGGATGGCGGCCTGGCGGGGCCGGCGGGCGGTGACCTGGGTCACCGGTGTGGTGGCGTTCATGGCTTCGGTCGTGGAGTGCTTCACCGGCTACGTCTCCCAGCAGAACTTCGACTCGCAGTGGATTTCCACCAGCGGCAAGGACGCCTTCAATGAAGTGGGTTTGGGTGCCTTCTTCAATGTCATGAACTTCGGCCAGATGTTGATGTGGCACATCGTGCTGGTCCCGCTGGCGCTCGTCACCATTGTCGGTGCCCATGTGCTCGCTGTGCGGGTACGGGGGGTGGCGCACCCGCTGCCGGCCCGGCGCGACCGGGGCCGGGCCGCCGTGCAGGCCGCCGCCGCCGCCGACCGGGCCGAGTGGAGGGGCCCGACCCGGCGCTACGACATCGTCAAAGAGGCCACCGTGGCCAGCCTCGTGGCCGCCATCCTGGTCGTCGCCCTGGCCGGCCTGCTCTCCTCGCCCGACACGCCGCCCGTGACCATCGCCACCTGGGCCAAGGTGGCCCCCGCCGATTTCGTCGCCACCGCCGCCAGCGAGTTGGCCGGGACGAGCGAGACCGCCACGTACGGCCCCCCGTACAACAACCAGAGCGGGAGCCTGCAGAGCCTTCTGTTCTCCCCGGCGAAGATCCCGGGCACTCGCCAACCCATCAACCCCGCCCAGACCTTCGTCCTCGCCCCCCTGGAGACCGAAGCTCCCACGGACCCCGTCCTGGCCCGAGCGCTCGGGCGTTACCAGGCGGCCCCGGCCAAGGTCCAGGTGTCCTGGGCCACCGCCTACGCCAACGTGGTCACCAAGGTCCGCTTCGACGCCGGCGCCGCCGTTGTCCCCCCCGCGGCCGACGGGCCGGTGCCGGTGCTGGTCGCGACCGAGCTGAGCTTGGCCCGCAGCGGAGCTCTCGACGCCGATCTCATCTCCGGCCAAGGGTTCTACGGCACCAACTCCACCAAGCCGCTGCTTTTCCTCGAAGGATGGCCAGTACTTCAGCAACATCGCTACCGCCGACCACCTGAGCGGCGCCCAATGGGGTGTCATGAACGAGACGGGCGGCTATCCCGGCCAGCCGTGGCTCTGGCTCTACACGCTGTGGTACCAGGTCCCGGGCTTTGACCACTCCGCCAACGTCGACCTCATCGCCATATACCTGACCGGGGTGGCTACGATAATGCTCCTGGCCATACCTTTCATCCCCGGGCTGCGTGACGTTCCCCGCCTGGTCCCCGTTCATCGCCTCATCTGGCGCAACTGGTACCGGAAGAACCCTCCGGGCAGCGGTCCTGCGAGTACCTGATGCTTGTCACGGCACCCACGGCCGGGTGCCCGGTTAGCCCCGTCGACCAGAGCCTTCCCGGCCCGGGACGTACGCCACCGAAGCGCGACCGGTGGCCCCTGGTCATCCAGGGAGGCATGGGAGTCGGTGTTTCGGGTTGGCGGCTGGCGCGGGCCGTGGCCGTGACGGGTCAGCTCGGGGTGGTCTCGGGAGTGGGCCTGGACACCCTTATGGCTCGCCGCCTCCAGCTCGGTGACGCGGGAGGCCACATCACCCGGGCGCTCGGCCACTTCCCCCGGGCCGAAGTGGCGGAGCAGATCCTTGACCAGTATTTCGTCTCCGGTGGCATCGGCCCCGAGGAGCCCTTCCGGGCCGTGCCCCCACCCACGCTACGTCCGAGCGAGCGAGCCCGGAACCTGGTGGTCGCCGCCAACTTTGTGGAGGTCTTCCTGGCCAAGGAGGGCCACGAGGGCCTTGTCGGGGTCAACTTGATGGAGAAGCTGCAAATGTCGACCTTGGCCGCGACCTACGGCGCCATGCTTGCCGGCGTCGATTACGTCCTGGTCGGTGCCGGGATCCCGGTCGAGTTCCCGGCCCTGCTCGACGCCTTGGCGGCCGGACGGCCCGGCCAGGTCTCGGTCGACGTGCTCGGCGCGGGTGCGGTACCGGCGGCCGTGGCCCTGCGGCCCGAGGCCGTGATAGGGACCAGGGGCGAACTGCTGCGCCCCCGGCTCCTCGCCATCGTCGCCTCCCACGTCCTGGCCTCCTACCTTGCCCGAGACCCCACAACTCGCCCTGAAGGCTTTGTGGTCGAGGGGCCTATGGCGGGTGGCCACAGCGCGCCCCCGCGCGGCCCCCTTGTCCTGGACCAGGAGGGTGAGCCCGTTTACGGCCTTCGCGACGCCGTGGACCTCGATAAGGTGGCGGCGCTGGGGTTGCCCTTCTGGCTGGCCGGAGGTTACGCCAGCCCGGAGATGGTGACGGCGTCCTGCCGAGCGGGGGCGGCCGGCGTCCAGGTCGGTTCCGCCTTTGCCCTGTGCGAAGAGTCCGGTCTTCTCGGGGACATAAAGCACGCCGCCATCGAGCATGCACTCGCCGCTGACCTGGCAGTACGGGCCGACCCGCGGTCGTCGCCCACCGGCTTCCCGTTCAAAGTGGCCGACCTGCCCGGTACGGTCGCCGAGGCCCAGGTTTACGAGAGACGCGTCCGGGTCTGCGACGCCGGCTACCTGAGGTCCGCATACCGCAAGGGGAGCCTCGACGTCGGCTACCGATGCCCAGCCGAGCCGGTCCCCACGTACTTGCGCAAAGGGGGCGAACTGGCTGAAACGGTCGGTCGGTGCTGCCTCTGCAATGGCCTGATCGCGGCGATAGGCCTAGGCCAGAGACGACCAGGCGGCTCCCTGGAGCCGCCCATAGTGACCCTGGGGCAGGATCTGTCCTTCGTCCCCAAGCTGCTGCATCCCGGCCGAGACAGTTATACGGCAGGCGACGTGGTGGCCTACCTGTTGCCAGCCGGGCCCGTGCCTGGGCCTATTGCCACCGGTACTTAGCTGACTAGCGGTACTGAGTCGAAATGGCGAAGCCGCAGACGATGAACCCGAGCCCGCCCAGGAGGTACCAGTTGGTAGGGGAGCTCGGTAACAGGCTCATGTAGTTGAGCACGATCATCAGCAGGCCAATGGCGAAGAAGGTCAGCATTGACGCCGGCACCCACCAGGGGCTGTGCCGGTAGTCCATGGGCACCGGGGCCGTGTACCGCCCGCTTACGGTGGTCCCCGCAGTCACTTGCCTGCGGGTATCGGCCTTGGGGGTGACCCTTCCCGGGGCTTCTTTGGTGCGTCGGGGCATAGCTAGACAATAGGGGAAGGACGCCCCCATCTCCCAGCGCACCCTCGGACGCACCCAGGAGCACGGAGCCGTCAGGGCGAGGAGATAGGGAAACGGCTCTCGATGAGAGCACCCGCCGCTAGCGTCACCCGAGTGCGCCCCATCGTTCTGGTAGTCGACAACTACGACTCGTTCGTGTACAACCTCGTCCAGTACCTAGGTCAGCTCGGCAGCGAGCCTGTTGTCCGCCGCAATGATGCGCTGAGCCTCGATGACGTACGAGACCTCGCTCCGGCGGGGATAGTGATCTCGCCCGGGCCCGGCCGTCCTGAGGACGCCGGCATCAGTGTGCCCCTGGTCCAGAGCCTCGGTGGCCTTTGCCCGATCCTCGGAGTGTGCCTCGGGCACCAGTGCATAGGTCATGCTTTCGGCGCCGACGTGGTCCGGGCGGCACAGTTGCTACATGGCAAAACGTCACCGGTCCACCACGACGGCCGGGGCATTTTCGCCGGCTTGCCTCACCCGTTGACGGCCACCCGTTACCACTCCTTGGTGGTCGAACGCGACACCCTCGGGGACGCCCTGGAGGTCAGCGCCTGGGCCGAGGACGGCACCGTGATGGGCATAAGGGAGGCGCGGCTCAGGATCGATGGGGTCCAGTTCCATCCTGAAGCCGTGCTCACCGAGGGCGGTCACCGCCTGCTGGCCAACTGGCTCGCCTCGTGCGGCGTTGAGAACGCCCTGAGCGCCGTGCCAGCCGTCAGTGCCCTCCATGCCCTCCATGGTGGCGGCTACCCCTAAACGGCCCGGGGGGTGACGTCGTGGTCGCCGCCGCCCCCGTAGTGGCGGCGGGTGTGGTTGTTGCCGGCGCGGTCGTGGTGCCCGCGTCCGCCGTGGTGGTCGCCGCCGGCGCCGTCGTCGCGGGCGCCGTGCTCGCGGTCGTGGTCGGCGCCGTCGTGGTCGGCGCCGTCGTGGTCGGCGCCGTCGTGGTCGGCGCCGTCGTGGTCGGCGCCGTCGTGGTTGGCGCCGTCGTGGTTGGCGCCGTCGTGGTTGGCGCCGTCGTGGTCGGCGCGGGAAGGGTCGTGGTCGGCGCGGACGCTTTGGTTGTCGTGGGCCCGGTGTACGCCCCTACGTTGAGGGTCACCGCAGATCCTTGGCGGATGGCCGTTCCCGGCGACGGGTTGGTGGAGATGACGTGGCCGTCCTGGGCCGGGTTGGCCACAGGCTCGAACACTTCCTCTGGTTCCAGGTTGACGTTCGCCAGTTCTCTTTGAGCCTGAGAGGCCGTCTCGCCGATCAGGTCGGCGGGTACGGTAGTCATCTGTTGACCGTCCGAAACGTAAAGCGTGACCACGGTGTTCCAAGGTTCAGGGTTACCACCGGACGGTGAGCTGTAGGCCACCAGCCCGGCCTTGACGGTGGCACTGGGAACGGTGATTATCTTGTCGCCCACCCTGAGATGGTCGGCCTGTAGCTTGGCGCCGGCCTGGGCAGGGTTCAGCCCCTGAAGGTTGGGCACGACCGTGGTGGCCAGGCCCACCGAGCAGTAAACCGTGACCGTACTTCCCTCAGAGGCCTTTTGCCCGCCCGCCGGCTTTGTGGAGACGACCAATCCTGACTTGACCGTACTGCTGTTCTGGTCGATGTTCTTATAGCCGAAGTTCTTTGATTTAAGCGCGGTTTCGGCATTGGCACAACGCTGTCCGCCGAGGGCGGGGACAAGAGCCAGCGGCGCCCCGGTGCTTACCTCGAGGGAAATGGAGCGGCTCGGTGGGACAAGGGCACCGGCTGCGGGCGACGTGCCGATAACCAGCCCTTCCTGGTATGTGGTGCTCGGCTGGTCCTGTTCGGTGATGTTGTGAAAACCCTGCTGGCTGAGCGCGGCCTTGGCCTGAGCCACGTTGTCACCCTTGACCGCGGGCACCTTGATGTCGGTAGGCGTGCCCCACCAATCGGCGTTCCGCCCGATGAAGAACACGAGCACGGCCAGAACGGCCAGGAGCACCACGAACAGGGAGGCCCACCAGCCGGCCCGGGACCGGCGCCCACCTTCGGGGGGCTCGCCCCCGGCGGACCGGCCCTGGTAGGCCGTCTCCATTTCGCCCAGCGCCCGCGTTTCTTGGTTGGCGTACGTGCGGTCGTAGCCGCCGTAGTACGGGGGTGGGCCGCCCATCGCCCTGGTCGGCCCCCCGGAAATGGGGGCAGGCGCCAGCACGGGTTGGCCGTGATGGAAGCGAGCCAAGTCGTCGCGCAGTTCGGCGGCGCTTTGGTACCGGTCTTCGGGGTCCTTGGCCATGGCGGCCATGACGATCGCCTCGTACTCCGCGGGGACCGATTCGTTGATGGTCGAGGGAAGCACCGGGTATTCGCGGACATGCTTATAGGCGATGGCTACCGGGCTATCACCCGAAAATGGCGGGCGACCCGTGACCATTTCGTACAGCACGACCCCGAGCGAGTAAACGTCGCTGCGGGCGTCCACTGGTTGGCCTTGCGCCTGCTCGGGCGAGAAATAGGTGGCCGTGCCCATGACGGCGCCCGTCTGGGTCAGGCCTTCACTGGCGTGGCTCACGGCCCTGGCGATGCCGAAATCAGCGACCTTAACCTGTCCGTTGCGGTCTATGAGTACATTGCCGGGCTTGACGTCACGATGGATGACGCCTCTTCTGTGAGCAAAATCGAGGGCTCCGGCAATGTCTGCCCCGATGGCGGCGGCGCGTCCGGGCGTGAGAGGTCCCTGGCGGATGAGCGATGACAACGTCTGGCCGTCGATGAACTCCATGACGATGAAGTAAGTGTGCTCACCTTGGCCCCAGTCGTAGATCGAGACGATGTTCGCATGGGAGAGGTTGGCGGCGGCCTGCGCCTCTCTGCGGAAGCGCTCGACAAAGGACGGGTCAGAAGACAGCTCCGGGAATAGCACCTTGATGGCGACCGGTCGGTCCAAAAGCAGATCCTGGGCCAGGTAGACCTGGGCCATGCCCCCCCGGGCAATGTGGCGCACGAGTTCGTAGCGCTCGCTGAAGACCTCAGATGCCATGTCGGCCACAGCCTAGGGCTGGCGGAGGGCACGGGCGACGACGGCGCATCAGATCAATTGTTACCGTCACGGTGTCGCCCCTCCGGGAGGTTGAAGGTAAGCCTGGACAATTGCCTTGGCGATCGGAGCCGCAATTGTGCCCCCTTGGTACTCGTCAGCCGGTGGTTGGTCCTCGACCAGTACGGCTACGGCGATAGACGGGTCAGGCACGGGCGCGAAGGCGACAAACCACGTTTCGATACCCGGCCCGGCAGTCTGAGCCGTCCCTGTCTTGCCTGCGACCTGCACCCCCGGGATGCGCGCCTCCACCCCGGTACCATGGGGGCTGTTGACCACCGAAAGCATCAGACCGGTCAGCTTGGCCGCCGTGGAAGACGAAGTTGCTTTGAGCCATGGTCGTGGTTCATAGGACAATACCTTCTGGCCTTGTGAACCGGTTGCATAGTCGAGCAAATGCGGTGTCATTATCACGCCCCCGTTGGCGACCCCGGCTGCGTCGAGGGCCAGGGTCAACGGGACGGCCTGCACGCTTTCCTGGCCGATGGCGGACTTGGCTAACGCCGCCTGGTCGCGCCCGAAAGTCGACGCCGCGGGAAAGAACGACTCGGCGACACCGGGCAAGTCGAGCGGTGTGGGCTGGTCCCAACCGAATGCCTTGGCCTCGTCAGCCAGGTTTGATGCGCCCACCTCCAGGCCCAATTGGGCAAAACCGGTGTCACAGGAAACGGTGAACAGCTTCGAGGAGCCGGCCGCCGCACGCCTCTCCGGCAAAATTGTGCAGTACCTGGTCGGATGTGCCCGGCAAGACAAAGCCTGAGGAAACCGGGAACGCTTTGGTCTCCAGCGCCGGCTTGTGGTCGAACACGGCTGCCGATGTGATGACCTTGAAGGTCGAGCCAGGGAAGAAACGCTGTCGGTATGCCGCGGCCAGCAACGGTTTGCCCGGACTGTTATTGAGCGCCTCCCACGCTCCCTGCTCGGTTGCCTGGTCGTGGCTGGCGAGCGCGTTGGGGTCGTAGCTCGGGTCGGAGTACATGGCGAGGACGGACCCGGTCCGAGGGGAAATGGCGACCACGGCGCCGGCACGACCGTGGAGGAGGCTGGCCGCCAGTCTCTGGAGGCTAGAAAGCACCGTTATGTGCAAGTTGTCCGGGGTGGGCTCGGCGGTAAAAAACCTCTTGAGCTCGTGGAGGTTGAACGGCACCGTAACCGACCCGCTGGTCTGCGTCAACAATGAGTTGTACTCACGTTCGAGCCCATCCGTTCCATAGGTGAACGAGAAATACCCTGTTATCTGTCCGAACAGGGCTCCCTGCGGGTACTGGCGCTTGTACCGGAACTCGTCATCGCTGGGGACGGACTGGGCCAGGGTCTCGCCGTCAGCGGAGATGATGGCCCCCCGGAGCTGCTGGAACTGGGAAAGTACGCCTCGCGTATTGAGCTTGTTGTCGTTCAGCGCCCCGGCGTGGAAGATTTGGAGGTAATTGAGTTGGACAAAGACGATCAGGACCAGGACCGTCGCTCCAGCACCGACCATGCGGACCCGGAAATTGATGTTCCTCACGGGGCGACGGCCTGAGGCTCGGCCGCTTCGACCTGCAACCGCCCGGCGTCGACCACGCCCGGCGGACTGTGCACGAACGCTTCTTCAGCCAAGGCCTGCTCGATGGCATTGTCGTTTGAGATCCTGAGAAGAATGGCGAGCAGGATGTAATTGGAGACAAGGGAAGAGCCGCCGTACGAAACGAATGGGAGCGTGATCCCGGTAACCGGGATGAGCCTGGTTATGCCGCCTACTACGACAAAGACCTGGACGGCCAGCAGAAGCGACAGGGCCGTGGCCAAGAGCTTGCTGAACGACCGCTGCGAACGCACGGCGACACGCAACCCAGACCCGGTAATAAGCAGGTAGGCGATCAGAAGGGCGGTGACCCCGACCAAACCGATCTCTTCTCCGATCGAGGCGAATATGAAGTCCGAAGTGGCCTCGGGGATGACCCCGGCGTTGCCCTGGCCCGGCCCCAGGCCCCACATCCCGCCGGACGCCAGGGCAAACCACCCCTCGATGATTTGATAGCCCGATGTGGCGAAATGTGCCCACGGGTCCAACCACGCCTGGACTCTCGTCTGGGCGTGGTGTACGACGTCCAGGGCGAACACGGCCCCAGCCGAGAACAGGCCCGCCCCGAGGGCCAGGTAGGCGGCCCTTCCCGTGGCCACCCACAGCAATCCGACGAACAGGGCGAAGAACAGGAACGACGATCCCAGGTCGTTCTCGGCCAGGAGCACCAGTAAAGACATGCCCCAGGCCGCCAGCAGGGGGGCCAGGTACCGTGGCTCAAGTACCAGCCAACGGCCGATCCGTCGTGTGCCGGTGGCCAGGAGGTCGGCCCGTTCGGCCAGGACCGAAGCAAAGAAGATAGCCAGGGCCAGTTTGGCGAACTCCTCGGGTTGGAAGCTCAGGGGGCCGGCGCGCACCCATAATCGCGCCCCGTTGACGTCTTCGCCGATATGGGGAACGAGGGGCAGCAGGAGGAGCGCCACGCCGGCCAGGGCGATCATGTACCGGTAACGCTCGAGGTCGATGGCTCGGGGGAACAGGACCAGGGTGGCGATGAAGGCGATGACGCCGACCGCGGTCCAGGTCGCCTGGGCTGAGGCTTGCGCCTTGTCCAGCCCGGCGATGAAGACGTAACCCGTCCCGTTCAACAATGCCGCCAGGGGCAGCAGTACGGGGTCAGCCTGGGGCGCCAGTCGGCGGAGGCTCAAGTGCGCCGTCAGCATCAACGCGAAGACGAGGACCAGGAACGGGATGATCCCGGTGGGGACGGACTTCCCCGAGCCGAAGCTGGCCAGCGAGTAAAGCCCACCCGTGAGGAAAAGGACCAGGATGATCATGCCGAGCTCGGTGCGCCGGCGGGCCGGCCGTTGCCATTGCGCCGGCCTCATCGTCCCCCTGTCATGACGGAGCCTTTTTCGCGGCCTTGTGCGTCAAGGTATGCGAGGTGGACGGAGCGGTCGTGGAAATCTCGGTGACCGTGGTGTGGCCCTTGGAACGTGACGTCGAGGAGGTCTTGGAACGAGACGTCGTGGGGGACGAGGTGGCGGGGACGCTGGTCGCCGATGTCTTGTGCTGGTGGTGCTTGGGCCGGGGTGCGCCCCGCGCCGCCTTGGGCGTGACCCCCTCCGACTCCCGTTTCTCGATGAGCTTCTGGTCCACGTAGGAGCGGGCGTCTGCCAGTGACGCCTCCATCACCCCCGCGGCCAGGGGCTGGAGGTTGTAGGCGAGCACGGCGGAGGGCCCGTAGGGCGTGCGTTCGACCAGAGTTGGCTGGAACCAGAGCACGCCTCCCGGCCGCCCCTGGAAGATGGTGATCCGCCCCTTCGAAAGTGTCACGAAGTAGGCCGACCGGGCGTACCAACCAAGACAGGCGATGGCGCCGACGATGACGATGCACAGGGCCAAGGCGAAGGCGACGACCCGGCCCGTCACCCGCTTGGGCACGGGTACGGCCCGCTCGGTCGGACCGGGGGGCGGGCTAGGGCGTGCCGGAGGCCCTGTACCATCTTGGGGAGGGCCCTCGGACGAGGGCCGCCGCCTGGGCGTGGCGGAGGACGTGGCCGGGCCGGGCACCACAATGAGCGTCTCGGGGCTGTCTTCGTTGGCCAGTACGTCGACCACCACGGCGGTGATGTTGTCACTACCGCCCCGATCGTTGGCCAGCGTGACCAGCTCCTTGGCTGCCTCGCTGGGGTCGGTGAAGCGGGTCAGCACGGCCGCTACCTGTTCGTCTGTAGCTTCCCGGGGCAGGCCGTCACTGCACAACAGGTAGCGGTCCCCATGCCTGGGGGTCACGTCGATGAGATCGACTTGCACCGTCGGCTCCACGCCGAGGGCGCGCGTCAGGACGTGGCGTTGAGGATGTACGGCTGCCTGCGCCGGGCTTATCCGGCCGTCATCGACAAGCTCCTGCACCAGGCTGTGGTCGACCGTGAGCTGCTGCAGGGCCTCCTCCCGAAGGAGGTAGAGGCGGGAATCGCCGATATGGGCCACCGCCAGCGCGTTGGTGCCGTCGCCGTGCTCGACGACCGCCAGTGCCACCAATGTGGTACCCATCCCGAGCATCCCCCGGTTGGTGCGCGCCTGTTCCCAAACGGCTCGATTGGCTGCCTTGGCGGCACTTTCCAATGCTTCTGCCGAGTGCTCGCCGCTAGCGGCGAATGCAGCCTGGAGAGCCTTGATGGCAGTCGAGGAGGCGACCTCGCCGGCGGCGTGGCCACCCATTCCGTCGGCCACGGCGTACAAACCGGGTGACACAAGGAACTGGTCCTGGTTGTTGGAGCGGACAAGGCCCACGTCGGTCGCCGAGCCAACGAGGAGCTTGCTCACCTCTTCAGCTCCAGCACGCTCCGGCCCACCTGCACGCGGTCACCTCGGCGCAGAGGGACGGCACCATCGACCTTGCGCCCGTTGACCAGGGTGCCGTTGGTGGAGCCGAGGTCCTGGACCCAGTAGTCGTCGCCCCGGAGGAACACACGGGCGTGCATCTGGGAGACGAACGTGTCCGAGGGCAGCGCCACCGCACAACCCTGGGCCCGTCCGATGGTGAGCTCGCCGTCCAGCGGGAAGGAGGTGCCCCGGGCGTCATCGGGCTCCACCACAACCAATCTCCGCGGGCTGGAGCGCGCCCTCCCGCCGGTCGCACTGGTGGCACTGGTGGCGACCGGTGCCGGCGCGCTGGCAACGGAGGTTGGGGCCGGCGTCATGGGCACCAGCCGGGGCTCGCGCAGCTCGACCCAAACAGCTCGGACCACCCGGAGAAGGAACAGGTACAGAAGCGCTAGGAATACGTACTCGAGGAACCTAAGGGCCGGGCTGGGCACTCAGGTCGTCCCGGTGGCAGAGGCCGCCGCTTCGAAGCGGACGCTGGTCGACCCAACTGTGATCTCGTCCCCGTCTTCGAGCTGGTGAGGGGCGCTGATGCGCAGGCCGTTCACTTTGGTCCCGTTGGTGCTGCCCAGGTCAGAGACGACCCAGGTGCTGTCGGCTTCCCGGCGCACCTCGGCGTGGCGCCGGCTCACGCCGGCGTCGGCTACGGCCAGTTCGCACTCGGGCAGGCGGCCGAGGGTCACCTTGTCCTGGTCGAGGACCACCCGCCGCCCGTCGGGCAGGGTGAGCGTCGCCGTGCCCTGTCCGGGGACGACATCGCCGGCCACCAAGAGTGTCCCCGGCCGGAGCGCACTGTCGGTCTCTATGGCCACGGTGACCGGGCCCAGGAAAATGTAATCCTCCTGTTTGGCATGGTCCTTGGCCACTTCGACCAGTTCCTTGACCAGCTCTTCTTCGAAGGATTGGAACTTAGCCCGGTCGGCGGTCGATAGTGCGACCTTGAAGCTGTTGGAGGCCAGGACCCCCCGGGGCGCGACGGCTCGACGTAGGTCCATCTCGCGCGTCAGGCGCCTACCTATCTCTACAGGCTGTAGCCCGCTGCGGAACACCCGTGCGAAAGCCCCCTCAACGAAGCGTTCGAGGCGTCTCTCGAACCTTTGCAAGCCCATTGTCGGCGCATAGTACCCTCACCGGGGGCCCAGCCTGCGGTTGCCCGGCCCGGCCGCGCCCCTGTACTGGTCTTCCTCCTCAATCTAGGCGGCCGGCCGCCACCGTCAGAGGCATTACGCTCGCCCCCGTATGGGCACGGTTCTTCTGTGAGGCTCAGTGGCCGTCCGCAGAGCGGTCGCGCCTTTTTTGGGCACTTGGGCCGCCCACGTCGGCGGCGGTACCGGAGAGGAGCGATGGCGTCAGTGGCGATGACGCTATTGGCGGCGGCAGTGGCGCTGTGCGGCCCGCCGGTCACCCTGGCCGCCGCGGCCGCGCCGGACGCCGACGTCGCGCCGCGTTACGCACTGGTCACCGAGCCGGCCGCCGGCCTCGCCCCGATCTACGAGATCATCAAATCGGCTAGGCGGACGGTCGAGATGACGATGTACGAGTTGAGGGACGCCACCGCCGAGGCCGACCTGGTGCGGGACGCCGAGCGGGGCGTGAAGGTGGAGGTGGTGCTCGACCAGAACCTCGCCAGGGCCTACAACCTGCCCGCCTACGCCTTCCTAGAATCCCACGGCGTCACCGTGCACTGGGCGCCGAGGACGTACGACGTCACTCACCAGAAGACGATCACCGTGGACGGGGACGTTTCGGTCATCATGACGCTCAACCTGATGAGCGAGTACTACGCGACGAGCCGCGATTTCGCCGTCATCGACCGGGACGCGGCCGACGTGAACGCCATAGAAGCCGTGTTCGCCGAGGATTTCTCTGGTGCCTCGTCCTCGCCCGAACCTGGCGGGTCAGACCTCATCTGGAGCCCGGGGGCCGACGTGCGGCTGGTGGGTATCATCGGGTCCGCCCAGCACACGCTGTACGTGGAAAACGAGGAGATGAGCGAGTACACCATCGTCGACGCCCTGGCCACGGCAGCCAAGCGAGGAGTCGACGTCGAGGTGGTGATGACCTACCAGTCCTCCTGGCGGTCAAATCTGGACAAACTGGCCGCGGCCGGGGCCCACGTCCGCACTTACTCGCCGGATGCCCGCCTCTACATCCACGCCAAGGTCATAGACGTCGACGCCGGCCGTCCCGACCAACAACTGGAAATCGGCTCACAGAACTTCTCCTGGGCCAGTCTCCAGTACAACCGGGAGCTCGGTCTCGACCTGGGGCCGGCCCAGGCGGACCTGGTCGACAGCGTGGCCGCGACTGTCCGCTCCGACTTCGCCGGAGCGCAGCCCTGGACAGGCTGAGCCGTCCTGTACCTCCGGGCCGCCCTGAGCATCCGGCGTTGAGCTGGTTGAGGCTCGGTTCATGTACCCTTAGGTGACCACTCGGGCGAGTGGCGGAATTTGGCAGACGCGCAGGATTCAGGTTCCTGTGTCCGCAAGGACGTGGGGGTTCAAGTCCCCCCTCGCCCACCCGTTTTGAGCTGGGAACCTATTTCCTTCAGCCCAAGCGCACCAGGGAGTCCGTGCCCTGGTAGGAGGCGATGGCCGACGCCCCATTGCCGTTTTTTCGCTTTGTGCATCACGTCTCCCGGCGAAGCCCCCAGGTGAACCTAGACCTCCTGTGGCCCCGCGGAGTGCTGGTGGCTGCCGTCGGTGCGGCGCGGGTCGGCTCGAAGCTGAAGTGGCCGAGCCCGGCCTGGAAGCGGCAGACTCCCTGCGTGGGCCCCGAGGAGTTCCGACGTGCCGGCCACGAGCTGGTTGACTGGGTCGCTGACTACCGGCTGCGAGTAGGGGACTTGCCGGTCCGCTCACAGGTGGTACCGGGAGAGGTGCTGTCCGCTCTGGCGGCCAACCCGCCGGAAGCGCCCGAGCCCCTGGCCGCCCTCGTCGCCGATCTCGACCGAGTCATCGTGCCCGGCTTGACCCATACCCAGCACCCCGGCAACTTCGCCTGGTTCCCTTCCAATGCCGCGCTTTCGTCGGTACTGGGCGACCTCGTGGCCGGGGGCCTGGGGGCGCTGGGCCTCAGCTGGCAGTCGGCGCCTGCCCTCACCGAGTTGGAACAGGTCGTCTGCGACTGGGCGCGCCAGCTCTGCGGGCTCTCGGACGACTGGAGAGGGACCATCACCGATGGCGCCTCGACGGCTTGCCTCGTGGCGTTGCTCGTGGCCCGTGAACTGGCCACGGACGGCTGCCAGCGCCGGGGCGGGTTGCAGGCCGAGGCGGCTCCCCTCACCGTCTACTGTTCGGCCGAGGCGCATTCTTCTGTGACCAAGGCCGTCCTTCTGGCCGGGTATGGCGCCGACAACCTGCGCTCCGTACCGGTCCGGCGCCCGGGGCGGGCGATGGACGTTGGCGCCCTGCGCGCCCTCATGACCGCCGACGTCAACGCCGGCCGCCGTCCGGCCGCCGTAGTGGCCACCGCCGGCACCACGGCAACGACCGCCTTCGACCCCCTGGCTGACATTTGCGAGGTGGCTGAAGGCCAAGGCGCCCGCGTGCACGTGGACGCGGCCATGGCGGGCTCGGCCCTGTTCCTCCCCGAGTGCAGGAGCCTCTTTGATGGCGTCGAGGGCGCCAGTTCCCTCAGCTGGAACCCCCACAAATGGCTCGGCTCCTTGCTGGAGACGTCTCTCTTCTACGTAAAAGACCCTGAGCCGCTGGTCTCGGTCATGGCCACCGACCCGAGCTACCTGCGATCGGCCCAGGACGGGTCAGTGGTCCAGTACCGGGACTGGGGACTGCCATTGGGCCGCCGCTTCCGGGCCTTACGGTTGTGGGCCCTGTTGCGCCTGGAAGGCGCGGAGACCATCCGGTCACGGCTGCGCCGTGACCTGGCCAACGCCCAACGGCTGGCTTCGCTGGTCGAGGAAGCGCCGGCCTGGCGCGTGGTCGCGCCCGTAAAGCTGCAAACCGTCTGCGTCCTGCATGTCCCCCCCGCTCTGGAGGGGGCGAGCCTCGACGCTCACACCCTCGCCTGGTGCGAGGCCGTCAACGCGTCAGGGGCGGCCCACCTCACTCCCGCACTGGTGGACGAACGCTGGACCGTGAGGATCTCGATCGGCTCGGAGACCACGGAGTGGGCCGACGTCGAAGGCCTATGGCGCCTCATGCAACGGACAGTGGCGTCAACCTGAGCTCAGCAGCGACGCTCCAAAGTCGGAGATGATCTCGACCATCCGATCGGGCTGCGCCCGGTGAAGGGAGTGGCCGCCATCCAGTTCCACGAAGCGATCTGCTGGCACCAGCAGGCGGACGGCCTGACGGTCCGGCCCGACGAGGGCCGAGCCTCCACCGACGGCAGGGACGCCCTCGGGCGCCCGGGCCGCCACCACCAGCACCGGCAGCTGGACCGCCCCGACCAGGGCGGCCAAGTCCCAGCTCAGACCGGCCCGGAGCGCCCTGGCGATCGTGGCTGTGTCGGTGGCCTCCAGGGCGGCCACCGACCCTTCGACGTCGGCGTCGGCCCAGCCCGGGTTGGCTTGGCGCACGTGCTGCCAGAAGGATTCCCGGTCGGCGCGCACGGCCAGGGCGCCGCCCTCGATGCTGTCGGCGACCTGTACCGCATCACCTCCGGCCGTCCCGGGAGGTTCCTCGAGGACGAGGCCCCCGGCAACGTCGGGATGGCGGGCGGCGATAGAGAGAGCGACTATGGCGCCCAAGCTGTGGCCGACCAGCATCGTCAGACCGGCCGGTAGCAACGGGACCGCGGCCTCCACTAGCGTGCCCAAGTCCGCCTGCTCGGCCGGCAAGCGGGGGCCTTCGCCGTGGCCCGCCAGGTCAACGGCGGTGACGTCCCAGCCGGCCGCGGCGAGCGCCGGCCCCACCCGCCACCACGTGACGCGGGACGAGGTGACGCCGTGCAGAAGGGCCAGACGACCGCGGGGACCGTCCCCCGCCGGCCAGGTGGTGACACCCCGCGCCGGCCCGGGAGGAGGGCGCGGGACGATGGTCATCAGGGCTAACCGTAGTTGGCGCGAGACATCCGGGCAGGGGGTTAAGCTCCTCCAGGACGGAGGTGGTCCTTGGACAGGCGCTGGTACTTGGACGTCAACCGGTTCGCCCGGTCCACCCGATGGGCGCACGGGTTCATGAAGGCGTATTACGAGCGCCTCGCCTCTCCGGTCGGCGCCGGGCTGGCCGTTCTAGCTCTGCTTGTGCTGGCTGCGTGGTGGAGCGCCCGGCACCGTCCTCAGCACATGGCCGCGGTGATCTGGGCCGCCCTGGCCGGGCTGGTCGCCTTCGGTGTAGGAGAAGTGCTGCTCCAGGTCCTGGCCGAGCGGCCCCCGTATGCCGCCATAAAGGGGGCCGAGGTCCTGGTCACCCGCGCTTCCGGCTATGCCTTCCCGGATCCCCGTTCCGCCCTGGCCGGGGCCGTCGTCCTTGGCTTGTTGATAGCGCACCGTTGGCGACTATCCGTGCTGGCCACCCTGGCGGCGTTGTTGTTGCTCTTCGCCGGCGTGTACGTAGGTGTCGACTATCCCTCGGACGCCGGGGCCGGAGCAGCACTGGGCGCCGTCCTGGCCGTCGTGCTATGGCCGTTGGGCTCGTGGTTGCTGGTGCCCGTCGTGGCCCGCCTCGGTTCGAGCCCGGTGGGGCGGCTAGTGGCCGCACGAGGCTCGGACCGGGTCGCGTCCCGTCTCGAGGCGGACCGCCCTGTTCGCCTACCTGACGCGAAGGTCATGGAGGCCCTGCGAGCGGCATCAGAAGCGGCCCGCCACGCCACCTACACGGCCCCCCCGTCGGCCCCAGCCCTGTCCGCCGAATTGGCCACGACGACGACGTTGCCAAAGACAGTTCGACAACCAACCAGTAGCCGCGCCCCGTTCGACCACGTTGGACCAGGACTGGCGCCAGGATCAGCCGGTGATGGCGCGGCGCTCTACCTCGTTCAGGCCTCCCCAGATGCCGTGCGGCTCCCGGATCCGCAGGGCAAAACTGAGGCAGTCTTTGCGCACCGGGCAAGTGGCACAGACGGCCTTGGCCTGTCTCTCGCGCGCTGCCCTCGCCTCTTTGCGCTCGAAGTGGGTTGGTGCAAAAAAGATGACCGCCGACTGGCCGCGACAGGCGGCGCCAGCTTGCCAATCCTCGGGTGCGGGTAAGGCTGTCACTCGTGTTCCCTCTACCCCGAAGGTACTCCTGAGCAGGGACCTTGACAATAGGCAATGTTCCCTAGTAGGCGCGAAAGCCGTGGCTGAGGGCGCAGCCCATGCCCTTTCCGGGCTAACCTTCGCATTTTGCGTGAGCGCCTTTCCAGGGGAGCAACCTTGAGCCCGACGACCTTTTTCTCACAGGCGCGCGTACTAATTGTGACCGGCAAAGGTGGGACGGGAAAGACCACGGTGAGCGGTGTCCTGGCCAACTTGGCCGCGGACGAAGGCCTGAGGGCCATGGTCTTCCAGATCGGTGCCCCGGGGGCGCGCTATGAGCCCGGGACCGCGCAATTGGCGCGGCTTTTCGGCTCTGACGAGGTGCTTGGCTACGAGGCGTCCGTCCTCAAGTCCAGTGCCGGTGGTGGGAGCGTCAACGCCCGGGCGGTAACGCCGGACACGGCTCTGGTCGAGTACCTCCATCTGCACGGGATGCGGCGCCTGTCCCGGCGCCTGGTCAGCAGCGGCGCCCTCGACGTGGTGGCCACCGCGGTCCCTGGTATGCCTGACATGCTCGTCCTGGGCAAGCTCAAACAGATGGAGAGAGCGGCCGCCGCCGGTCAGGCGGACGCCCCGGACGTCGTGCTGCTCGACGCGCCCGCCGCCGGTCACGCCGTCCGCTTTCTGCAGAGCCCGCGAGGTCTGCTGGAGGCAACGGCAGGTGGGCCGGTCCGGGCACAGGCCGAGGAAGTCGTGCAGATGCTCTCGGACCCCCAGCGCTGCCAGGTCGTGCTGGTGACCACTCCTGAGGAGACTCCCGTCAGCGAGACGGTGGAGACCGCTCACCTGCTCCAGGAACGGGCCGGTGTCAGGCTGCTTGCCGTGGTGGTGAACGGCAGGTTGCCGGTGCTATCCCTGCCTCCTGCGCTCGAACCCGACCGCCTGGGCCAAATGGCGGGAGGGTTAGCGGTCAGGCTGACGCCTGAGGAACTCAAGGCGTTGGTGGCGGCCGGCCGGCTGCGCCTGGACCGCCAAGAGGTGCAGGCTGCCCAGGTGGCCCGTCTGAGCCGCGAGTTGGCCCTGCCGCAACTGGAACTGCCTTTCTGCTTCGATGCGGACCTTCGCCCGCCGCAGTTGACGACGCTGACCAACGCCCTGAGCGCCGCCGTCGCCCAGCTAGGGCCAACGGTGGTCCCGTGAGCGGGGCCAGTCCGACGGTCACGTCGGTTGTCGTGTGCGTCGGGCCGGGCGGCGTCGGCAAGACCACCACGGCAGCGGCCCTCGCCCTGCGGGCAGCCCGCGCCGGACAGCGGGCGTGTGTCGTCACCATCGACCCGGCCCGCCGCTTGGCGGACGCCCTGGGAGTGAGCGGAGTGGGCAACGAACCGCACTTCGTACCCGCTCCCGGCGGGAGCTGGCCGGGCGAGCTGTGGGCCGTGATGCTGGATGCCCAGACCACCTTCGACGACCTCGTGGGCCGCTACGCCACCGGCCCCGGGCAGGCCCAGGCGATCCTGAGCAACCCCGTGTACCGCAACATCTCGGCCGCACTGTCAGGGACGCAGGAGTACATGGCGGTCGAGAAGCTGTACGAACTTCAAGAGAGCGGGGCCTATGACCTGATCGTGGTGGACACCCCTCCGGCCCAGCACGCTCTCGACTTTCTGGAGGCGCCCAGTCACCTGGCGCGCTTGCTCGACAACCGGGTCTTCAGGTTGCTCATGACCCCGACGCGTGCCGGGTTACGGGCGCTGGAGCTGGGCGCTCAGCTCATGTTGCGCACCATCTCGAAGATCGCCGGCGGGCAGGTGGTGGCCGACACCATTCAGTTCTTCACGCAGTTCGAGGGCATGGAGGAGGGTTTCAGGGAGCGGGCGGCCCGCGCCGAACGGCTGCTGCGTTCGGAGCTGACCTCGTTCGCCCTGGTGTGCTCGCCCCGCCGGGACAGCATGGAGGAAGCCTTGTACCTGGTGTCCCAGCTGGCCGCCTCCGGTGCCCGGCCGAGCACGGTGGTAGTGAACCGCTGCTACCCGCTTTACCCCCAGGTGGCCCCGACGGCCGTTGCCGCTCTGGCTGGGACCCCGTTGGCACCCTTGCTGGCCAACCTGGAGGAGCTGAGGACGGTGGCGGCGACGGAGAACGACCAGCTCGTGCGCATCATCGCTGCTCTCCCCGATGCCGTGCTGCACCGCGTCCCCTTCATGGCGCGCGACGTGTACGACCTCGACGGGCTGGCGGAGGTAGCGGACCATCTGGCCGGCTTTAACCAGGCGCCCGGCCTACCGCCTTCTTCTCCGACCTTCTCGAACGTCTTCTTGGCCTCATCGACGGTCTCGGTCATGACCACGATGCGGTCGAAACCGGTGGTCCGCAGGGTCCTCACCAGGCTGGCGCGGTTGCAGACGACGACGACATTGCCCCCCAGCTCCCGCGTACGGCGGATCCCCCCGATCAGGGCCCCGAGGCCGGCCGAGTCGACGAAAGGCACTCCGCTCATGTCAATGATGAGCTGCGGGCTGGCGGCCAGCTCGGCCAGGGACTGGCGGAACTGGCTTACAGTGAACGCGTCCAACTCGCCGACGGGACGGCAGATGGTGTAGCCGTCGGCGGTCTGTTCTTGTTCGATGTTGAGCACGACACCTCCCAAGGAACGGTCCGGCACCCAAGTCACGCGCCACTGCTGAAAAGGGATGTCCGCAAGATGCTACCCGTTGCAGCCGCGAGCTAGCCTCGGATGATGCCCGAGCTGCTCATCGCCACAGACTCGCCCACCATCTTCGAGGAAGTATCTTCTGCCGTAGAGGAGCCTGGCATAGTGGTGCGCTGGGCCCGCTCGGGGCGTGCGGTCGTACCTGGTTTAATGGACCGCCCGGCCGACTTGGTGGTCACCGACCTCCAGATCGGGTCGATGGGCGGTTTTGCCATCGCCATGGACCTGGCTCTGGAAGTGGGCGCCGGCCGGCTCCCCAGGGCCCCGGTCCTGGTCCTGGTCGACCGGCGGGCCGACGTTTTCCTGTCCAAGCGTACGGGTGTAGCCGGCTGGCTGGTCAAGCCCCTTGACCCCCTGCGCACCCGCGCCGCCGTCCAGGCGCTCCTGGCGGGTGGGACCTTTTACGACGCCACCCTCGCCCCGGTGCCGGCCGACGTGCTGCCCGCCTGAGCTCGCCCGGCCTCGGGGCGGCCAGTTGAGTACGATGAGGCCTAACGGGAAGTAGCGCAGCTTGGTTAGCGCGCAGCGTTCGGGACGCTGAGGCCGGGGGTTCAAATCCCCCCTTCCCGACCAGTAAAAGAGCTGGTCGTAGAGGCAGGAGCTGGTGGAACCGGAGGTCAATCGGTTTCAACCGTGCCAGATATGTGCCAGAGGAGGTTGTAGAGTGCGCACGTGCCAAAAGCCCGTCGCAACCGCTTCGGCAGCGTAAGGAAGCTCCCCTCGGGCCGTTACCAAGCCCGCTACTCGCACGCCGGGGCCGACCACCCGGGGCCAACGACGTTCACCGCCAAGGCCGACGCTCTCGCCTGGCTCGCCGGCGTCGAGACTGACATTCACCGCGGCGCCTGGGTTGACCCGGCCGGTGGCCAACTGACGGTGGCCGAGCTTGCCGAGCGTTGGCTCGATCACGATCCTTCTAAGCGGGCAAGCACCATGGCGCGCGACGAGGCAATCTTGCGCCTGCATGTCTTGCCCCAACTTGGCGGGACATCTATAAGAGAGGTCACACCTCCCGATGTCCAGAAGCTCGTCAATGGTTGGGCCAAGCGGCAAGCCCCGCGGACTACCCGTCGGCAGTACGACGTCATCCGGGCGCTGTTCGCCTACGGCGTTGCTTCTGACTGGCTCCCGCGTTCGCCATGCCGGGCTATCGACCTCCCGCGTGTGAACGAGTTGCGTCGTCCCCCGTTGAACCCCGATGACGTGGCAAAGATCGCTGGGGCCATAGAGCCGCGTTACATCCCGATGGTTTGGTTGGGTGCCGTGCTCGGCCTTCGGTGGGGCGAGGTGGCTGGGCTCACGGTCGGAGCCTTGGACCTGCTGCGAGGAACCTTGACCGTAACCGAGCAACTTGGTCGCGACCGACGGCTCGGACCGCCAAAGTCCATGTCGGGGCGACGGACGCTCTCGCTCCCGAGGCCTTTGGTCGCTATGTTGGCAGCGCACCTGACGGCTTGCGGTCTGACCGCGGCGAATGGTGAGTCCCTGGTCTTTACGTCCTCGGACGGAACCCCGTTGGACTACTCCCATTGGCGACAGCGTGGCTGGTTACCTGCAATCAGGACCGCGGACCTGCCGCAAGTCAGCTTCCACGACCTTCGGAGGGCCAATGCCACGGCCCTGGTCCTGGATGGGGTGGATCTTAAGACTGCCCAGACCCGCTTGGGTCACAGCGATCCGCGTCTCACTCTCGCTGTGTACGCGCAAGCGACGACGGAGGGCGACCGAGTGGCCGCTGAGCGGCTTGGCCAGCGCTTTTTCGGTGCTCCCTAACCTTTACGAATGGCCCGCGCTGGAATCGCGCCTAGTTGCCCGAATAAGCCACCGGCACCTCCTCATTTTTCTCCGGCACGAGTCTTGAGCCTCTTGAGGCATCAGGCCGTTTTTAGCGGGAGGACGTGACTGGCGAGGAAGTCATCGCAGCGCTCGCACTCGTCTCGCTGAGATAAAGGCGTCGAGGTCTCTCGTTGAGAACCGAACACGCCGTCCGGGACAGAGTCCCAGCGCTTGCCCGCTTATGAAACATGACGCCAGCGTCTAACACACGTTGCGTGACCGTCAGCGACAACCTCATTATGAGCGAGCGTTATGTGGCTTTCGAAAAGGCATTATCGAACGCATAACGATGCTCTGGCGAGTATGCGCTGTCGAAGCTCCTACTCAGGACGCCAACGGCGAGCACGACAAAGAACGTTCGGGATGTCGCACCTGGGCCAGGTTGCTTGAGGATTCTACAATCAGGTGAAGGCTGGCAGGCTCAAAGCTTCCAAGGGCACGATCGTCTGCCAATCCCAATCCCAGTCGGCCTTAGTCGCCTGGGCGAGGTACGTGGCCAGCGTGAGGATCAGTCGGCTCATGTCCGGGATGGAGAGTTCGATCCGGCACACCGCCAAGAACGGCTCATCCTCTTTAAACACGGAGTACTTGCCGTTCTCGCCGTACCTGACCGAGAACGTCCCATCGGGCCAGCCATGGTTTCTAGCAAAATCATCTGTTGCTTTTTCGACTGTTTTTCGATCGCGACTCGAGTACCTCCAGAATATTTCCTTCCCCTTAACCCACGGTGAGTCGACGAATCGGAAGAGGCCGATTCGATCTGAGCCGTCCGGTACCGTGGTGTAACCCGTCACCGGGTGGTCGCCAGTCGCACTGGCGGGCGTCGGATGGCTAAGCGCGTTGCGAATGTGGTCGAGTGCACATTTAAGGGTGCAGGTTCGCTCAATGTCATCTAGCTTCACGGAGTCGGGAGACATCCAGTCGCCATTATCCTCATAGATAGGCGCCAGAAATTGGGACGCATTGGTATCGCAGACAACCTTCAGGAGTTCGGTGCAGTTCGTCAGTAAAGTCTGAAGGACACAGACTGCGAGCGTGTGGTCATATTGCTTCTCTTCCGGGATACTCTGTTGTCTGACGAGGTTGGGGTACTGCAGGTAGAGCAGACCGGCGCGCAAGGCGAGGCTGCCCTGAATGCTGCCAAGTTCTCTCGGGTATTCCATCCGATCCTCTCCGTAGATTGGATACGCTCGGGGTTGCCACTTCATCGACTGTCGAGCCATGAAGCTCACCAGGCTCCGTCGTCGCGGACAATCGTAGCTGTCAGTGGGCGGGCCGTCCGATGCCGATGGAATTCAACCGCACCAACCGAAGCTACCGCAGCCTGATCGGAGGCCATAACGCCTCTTCTGGAACGGCAGCGAGGTCTGGGGACCGATCGAAGGGTCGCAGTGCCAGGGAGTACCCGGCGGACCGTGCGCGCCGGGTGAGGTCGTCACCCCCGCAGCCGGGAAACCGGTGACCTCAAGGGTGAACTGCATCTCGGGGCGCGTCAGGCGGAGGTCCGGTTGACGCCCGCTTTCCAGCACGGGACAGGCGCTGGGGTCCCAGCCGTCTCGAAGGGCAAGCCCTGCTACCTCCAGCTCGATGTCAAGGTGGTCGAAGAAGTCCGAGTCGTGCCGCGTTCGAACTTCGGCGACGAGGTCGTCGCGAAGGGCCGGCGGTAGCAGGGCGATGCGGACAACCCGCTCCACGACGATTGTGGTCGCGATCTCGTTCGTGAGCGGCTTCTCCCAGACCGAGCAGAACGGGAGCCGTTTCTTGTCTGCCATCGTCTCGAACCACTCATCGCCGTAGAAGTGGGCTGTCGCTTGAAGAGCCCAATTGAAGACGCTGAGCGCAACTCCCCCGCGTTGGAGCTGATCGCAAACCGTGACAGGTCGGACCATCGCCGCAGCGACCGGATGTCGCCTGGCAAAGTCGACATACTCACACCTCTTGAGCGTAGGGGCTTGAGCAAGCCGCAGCTCCGAATTGAAACCGAAGCCGCCCGCGTTCTGACCACCTGGCTAGCCGGCACCATTTGGCAGTGGCGGTCATCTCGGAGGTCAGCACGCACCGATCGTACGACGAGTCCAAGGCTACGCTCGCGCTATTACTCAGCCACCCCAACGCCGGGCGAATGGCCCCGATGAGCCGGCGGCTGTGCTCGTTTTGGCGTTCAACCGGAGGTATACCGTGTCAGGTCGACCGGGTTTGTCCAGAACAGCTCCGTTGAAGAGCCGAGCTCTCCGTCGCTGACTGATGAGACACCTAGTGCAGATGGGCCGACCGGCGGCGCCGAGATGTTCCCTGGCCCCAAGATGTGATGACGATCATTCCTTCCTCCCGTAGGCCGTTCTGTGATCGACGAGTCCCTGGTCAGAAAGCGTGGTCGGTTGGCCCGTACTGTCGGCGTCGGTATTTACCATGATGTAGGACAGGTAGTGACCAGTTTTTCCTAGATATCGCACGGCGACGAAGGCCCTAATAGAGGCCGTATTTAGATATCCCCCGGGTATTGGTCGATATTAGAGATGTGAGTGAAGAGTGCGCGTACCAGACCGGCAACCCTGGGCAGCGGACATCCCGGCAGGGGTTTCCTGGCGGAGCCAACGATGACCGATTGTCCGCGGCCGGTTGGGCTGCGTGCGTGAGTATTGAGGACCGGCCAGAGGCACTGGTCGGCTCCTGTGAAGGGGGGTGATTTCCTATGATTAATGCCATTTTACGAGCTGCGGGCGGTCTCGCCCTTGTGGCCACTGTCGGCTCGAACAGCCTCGGCTGGGCGGCGGCCGTCTTTGTCCTGGTGGCCGTGGCCATGAGCGTAATGGCGCTCTGGTTGCTTCTTCGGGCCAGGCCGAACGCCACGTTGCTAGACGCGGCTCGCGCCTGGTCTTTGGTCCTCCAGAACCTGCTCGGTGCCGGGCCGACCCGCGGGAAGAAGAAATAATCCCCTACGATGGCAGGCGAGCGAGGCAGTGAGCCTCGCCCGCCCACCCATCCTTATTGTTGCGAGGACCCCCGGGTGACAAAACGCCGCGGGGTTCAGATTAAATGTTGGCCTTTGCTCGCAGCGAGCCACCAGGTGGCGATGATCGGGTCCATCGAGTAGTGCGCCTCCCCAGCGTCGCCGTACCGTACGGCAATCGGCCAGCTCAGGTCCCCGTGGAAGACTCGCTTGGCCACCTTTGTTAACGCTCCAAGCTCTCCTCGGAGCTGCTTGTCCCCCAGCCCTGCTCGCCGGCTCGCATCGGCGAACGTGACCGGTCGAGGTGACCGCTCGGCGCACATGGTGAAAAGCGTGCGGGCACCGGGGAAGGTCTTGGGGTTCAGTTCAGCCTCTAGCGCTTGCACTTTCAGCTCAGACCAACGTCCCGCAGGTCGAGCCCCCCCTACCTTCACTGCCTCGCTTGCGTCGTCCACTCGGGGGACGTCGGAGGCGTTCGGTTTGGCCATCGCTGAGGCGAGGGCGGCGAAGACCACCTGTAGATGCCTCTTCGGTACGGGCACCATGACAACCTCGTCTTCCTCTCCTCCGCCATCCTCTGCCGGTTGCATTGTCGGCTCCTGTCTGTCGAACATCCACCTAGCTTCCACAAGCAACGATATATCTACGACGGATATACGTCAAATACACGACAAGAGTTCCCACTTGACGATCGTCTCCTAGGTATGTAAGTTTTAGTTGTAAGTAACTGGAATCACTAGATAGGCCCTTAGGAGGTCGAATGGAGCAGATCAAGGTAGCCGACGAGGTCTGGATTGGGACAGCGTTGCTCCACTTGGAGCAGCCAGATCGAGAGTCGTTCTCTACCGCAGAAATCGTTGACCGGGTGTTCCAGGAGGGATTACACCTGCCTCTACGCCCGGGCGTGCAGATCCACGTTTCGCAGCACTGCGTCGCCAACAAGCGACCAAACCCCGGCAACTATTGCATGCTGTACGAGACCGGCAGAGGTCAGCGGCGCCTCTACCGCCAAACGGACGAGTCACACCCCTACCGCAGAGGCGGCAAGACGGTGCCGGCACGTAGCGACATTCCGGCAAGGTACTCGTACTTGCTCGACTGGTACGCGACTTTGTACGACCGCAAGATGGCTCAGTCTGGCCCCAACCGGGAACCGAACTTTGGCGCTCAAGCCGCCGGCCTCGGCCGGACCTCTACGGGCCCGTCTCGTGGCGCACCCACCTTCACCCCTGCCCCCCCGTCTCCCGCCAACACCGGATTACAAATGGGCCCGGTCGAGAAAGCCATCCGTGATCGAGTGAGCAAGGGAGCCGTCCTGTCAACTCCAACCGGGCGCGGTCGCTTTACCGTCGCTGAGATCGGCAGTAAAGGTCCCGTTCTTCTGCTGGGTGAGAAAGAGGCGAGAACGCTTATCCCCTGGATGGCCTTGGAAGGAGTGCCCGGCTTTCTCTCCACCCGGGCTTGGTCAGTGATAGGAAGCGTCTTTGACAAGGCGGCTGACCCAGCCACGCTTGACGGGTACATGAAGCGCTTCGTCTACCGGGCCACCGCTGGTTGGGTGGCTTGTCTGCTCGAGGCGGCTGGTGTAGTCGAGATTGATCGGCACTCGCCGGCTCGGGTCCGCATGCGGGCGGGGTTCCCCGTCCCCGAGGTGAGGGCGTGATGCCTGTCAACAGCAGCGTCACCCGGCGCTATCGCCAGCACGACGGCACATGGGTCACCGTCACCGAGCGCAGCGGCACCCGCAGCCGCGGCTCCCGTTCCGCGGACCTTCTCTTTGGCGCCCAGGACTACAAGACAACGACGACCCAGGACGCGCCACCCGGACGGCACGACCACCACCGAGCCCAGGGAGAGCCACCCTTTCATCGCCGCGTTCTTCCTCCTCGGGCTCGCCGGCATGGTGTTGGAGGGCTTCAACAGCCCCGCATGGTACTGGGTGCTCGCCTCCACCGTGGTGTCCCTCGTGCTCGTGCTTGGCGCCGTCGTGGTCCACTTCGTCCTGCGCGTCGTCGAGTACCTCAGCCGACGCCGGTGACGGGAAATGGGAGCTGGTTCAGCCCGTCGTAATTGTGCTTTCCAAAAAGTGGCGTGGCCTACCTGGTTACCTTGGCAGGGTAGACCCAAGAGCCGGTCGCCGGGTGCGTTGCTCCGGCGAAACACCTGCCGCGCTCGACGCGACACCGCCGGTCGTTCGGCCGACGATCTTGCCGCTGCCCGCGGCGCGTTCGACGAGGCTCGTCGGTTGATCCGTTGGCCACGAGGCCCCACAAGTGAAGGCGAGTCACTGGAGTCCACTCGCATCGCCCACGAGATGGAGCTAGCCGAATACCGCAGTATAACTGAGCGCGCTCATCGGGCCGAGCTGGCGGCTAAGGACGCCACCATCGCCAACAGCGCTACGAGATCACCGATCTCGGTCGGCGCCTGGCCGAGAGCGAAGCTGACGCCTACCGTCTCGTATCGCGCTCCAGGTCCTGACTGGACGGCCGCTGCTCGAGACAGTCTTGCACGACGACGAAGCCTCCAGCACGGCAACTCCAGAGGGGTCTGCCGACCCCCCAATGGCTAGCTGCTCCCCCTCGATACCAACCGGTCAAGATGGCCGTTCCGGCGTGGCCCTCAAGCCGGGGCCGTCACGCGCCGTGACCTCGTGCCACATCCGTGCCATAAGTGGGCGGCAACAGCAGTCAGATGGCGGCAGCGGGCGGCCGCAAACGTGCAGGTCATGGGTACAAGATGGGCTGACCAGCACCGCCGCCCCTGCTTTGCACGCAGAGCATCGTGTCCTCGGCTCCTTCGTCTCGACTCAGTCCCTTCAGGGCAGGAAAAGGCGGCGTCTCGGTCGCTGTGGACAGGATGGGACTCAGGCTGTAGGAGGCGGCTACCACGGCCTCAACAACGGAGCCCGCCGTCGCCCACCCACCTGATCGCATTTGGCTCGGTGTTCCCGGGCGGACCGTTGGAGGAGTTGCCACGCCGTCGGCCGGTCAGCTCCCAACCCGCACCGCAGCCCCGTGCGCGGCTTTCACGATAGCTGCACGTCGTGACCGGCTAAGGCCTCGACCGCGTACTACCGCCCCGGCGGTCCACTCTTCAGCCGCTGCCGGACTGGCGGTGCCGGGCTGCCATCGTCATCGGCGGTCGACCGAGGTGGTAAATGCAGCCTCCCTCCGCGAACCAGGCGCCAGCGTAGTGGCGCGCACCCACAAGATCGTACGTCGGCCCTGTGACGGCTGGAGGTAGGGACCGGAGGGTCGAGCCTGCAACGGACCCGTCATCGGCACCAGCTCGGCTTGTTGGCGCCGGCCAAACGCCACAAAAGCTGAGCTAGCCGACAGACCGCAGGATCACACTGTCCCCTTGGCCGCCGCCGCCGCACAGAGCGGCCACCCCGTAGCCCGGGTGGGCCTGAAGTTCATAAGCCAGAGTGAGCGCCAGCCGGGCGCCGGAAGCACCTATCGGATGCCCCAAGGCGATTGACCCCCCATTTGGGTTGACCACGTCGGCCGGGACGGAGAGGGCGCGGGCCGAGGCCTCGACCACCGCAGCGAAGGCCTCGTTGACCTCGATGACTCCCATTTGCCCCACACTCAACCCCGCGAGCCGGAGAGCTTCGTTGATGGCGGCCGAGGGCTGGTACAGCAGCGAGCAGTCAGGCCCGGCCACTTGCCCATAGGCGACAATTTCGGCCAGAGGCTGAAGGCTCAGGCGCTCGGCCGCGGCCTTTGCCGCCACTACCAGGGCAGCGGCGCCATCGGAAACTTGGCTGGAATTACCCGCGGTAACCGTGCCTTCGGGCCGGAAGGCCGGGCGCAGGGCGGCCAACCGCTCGGCCGTCGTCTCCGGATGCACCCCTTCGTCCGCGGTCACCACGATGGCATCACCTCGGGTCTGGGGCACCGCCGTGGCCACCGTCTCCTGCGCCGATCGCCCCGATTTGGCCGCTCTAGCTGCCCGCTCGTGCGAACGGTGGGCCACGGCGTCCTGGGCTTGCCGCCCCACTCCGTGTTCCGCCGCAAATCGGTCCGTGGCCAGGCCCATCGTCACGTCTTCGAAGGCGCACACTAAACCGTCCGCCATGATCACGTCCCTCGTGGTGCTATTGCCGAAGCGCAGGCCGACTCGGGCGCCCTCCAACAGGTAGGGGGCGCCCGACATAGACTCCATTCCTCCTGCCACCACGACATCAGCCTCCCCGGCGGCGATCATGAGATCAGCGAGGTGGAGCGCTTGCAGCCCAGAAAGGCAGACCTTGTTGACCGTCATGCTGGGCACGCGCAGGGGTACGCCGGCCCGGGCCGCGGCTTGCCGCGCGGGGTTTTGCCCCTGACCGGCCATGAGCACTTGGCCCATCACCACATAGCCCACGGACTCGGGGTCAAGGCCTGCCCGGCGGAGAGCCTCGGCGATTGCCACTGCCCCCAGCTGCACGGCGGGGACGGTGGAAAGAGCGCCGCCCAACTTGCCAATCGGGGTGCGAGCCCCCGAAATTATCAACGAACCAGGCACGTGCCCTCCGTCACTTCGAGCCCTCCGGCCCTCGCGTCCCCGGTCTTCTCCGCAGCCCCGAAGCCAGGGAGACGAACGGGTCCAGGCTATTGGCGTCGGCCACCGCCGTCATGGTCAGGACGTCGGCGGTCGACGCCCCCATCAGTAACCGCTTGACGGGCACTTCCATCTTCTTGCCCGACAAGGTGCGGGGCACAGTCGGCACGACCATTACGTGGTCAGGGACGTGGCGGGGGGACAACTCTTTGCGCAACACACCCTTTATGTTCCCTTCCACCCAGTCCCAGCGACCTTCTGCCGCTCCGGCGGCCAATACCACGAAAAGCCACAGCTCCCCCGGCCCACCCGCTGGGTCCTCGACGTGCACCACCAGGCTATCGGCCACTTCGGGCAGGGCTTCTACCAGCGAGTAGAAGTCGGCCGTGCCCATCCTTACCCCGCCCCTTTTCAAGGTGCCGTCCGAGCGCCCTGAGATCACCACCGAACCACGCTCGGTCAACCGAGCGTGGTCGCCGTGCGCCCACACTCCGGGGTACTTGTCGTAGTAGGTGGCCCGGTAAAGCGTCCCGTCCGCGTCCCCCCAGAATCCCACCGGCATGGAAGGGAGTGGCGCGGTGAGCACCAGCTCGCCGTCCCGGCCGACCACCGACTGCCCATTTTCGTCGAAGACCTCCACGCTCGCTCCCAGGCACCGACAGGAGATTCTCGCCTGCCCACACGGCGTGCAACGGGCTAGGACCAACGAACCCCGTACAGACATCCGTCCCTCCGCTGTAGGACGCCAGCATGAGGTCGGACTTGACGTTTTGGTAAACCCACTGGCCCGCGGAGGTCGGAAGCGGTGAACCAGTGGCACCAAGCGTTCTCAGCGCCTGAAAATCGTTCGCCTCGAGGGGGACCAGGCCCGCCTTCACGCAGGCTACCAAGTAGCTTGCGCCGACCCCGGCGCACGTTGACCGGGTACGGGCGATGAGCTCCCATAGCCGGCCCAGCCCCCCGAACGTGGGGTCACCGTCGAACAGGACCACGGCGGAGCCGACCAATAAGGCCGAGACGCAGAAGTTCCACATCATCCAGCCGGTCGTCGTGAACCAGAAGAAGCGGTCTCCGTTATCGAGGTCGAAGTGCAAACGGAGGGCCTTAGTGTGCTCGAGGAGGATCCCACCGTGGCTGTGAACGATGGCCTTGGGTCTGCCGGTCGTCCCTGAGGAGTACAGGACGTAGAGGGGGAAGTCAAAGTCGACTGGCAAGAAGTCGAGCGACGTCTCCGAAGCGCTGAAATCAGCCCACTCAAGCCACCCTCTGGGCGCCGCCCTGGTTTCGTTCAGGTACGGCAGCCACACTGCGGCTCTAACCGTCGGGAGCCCTTCTTTCACGGCCTGAGCGCGCTCAGCGCAGTCGACCTTGAGGGCCCCATAACAGTACCCGTCTACGCTGATCAGCACGGTCGGCTCGATTTGTGCGAGACGGTCGAGCGCGCCCGAAGACCCCATCTCAGGTGGGCAGCAAGCCCAAATACACCCAAGGCTGGCGCAGGCGAGCATTATCGCCAGGGCTTCTGGGATGTTGGGCATATAGCCAGCGACCCTGTCGCCAGCGCTCACCCCGGCTTGGGCCAGCCCAGCGCGGGCGTTCCTCACCAAGCCCGCCAAGTCGGCCCAAGTGAACTCTTTAGCGCCCCGGGTGTCGGAGACGCTCAGGACGGCGATGCCTTTTGCATTGCCCTTGAGCGCAGCGAAAGCGCTCTCAGCATAATTAAGCCTACCGTCGGGGAACCAACGCCACCCGGGAACCCGTCCAGCGTCGCGTTCGAGCACAGCCGAGGGTTGTTGGTGCCATCTCACACCGGCAAGCTCAGCAATCGACTGCCAGAAGGCAGCCCTGGTCCTAGGACCAACAGACCATTCCCAGGCTGACTGATAGGAACTGTGGCCGAGCGCCCGTAGCCACCGCGCTAACTGTGATCCCGTCTTGCGCTCAACGGTCGGTTCCCAAAGAAACGGAAGGTCAGGCACCTTCGAGTCTCCGGCTAGACGGACCGGGCATCACTGCTGCGGACCTGGCGTCCGATAGGAGCGGTGGTCATCTGCGGCAATGGGCGCACCGAGGCTCCGGGAGATACCCAGTGCTCCTTCACTGACCACCTCTTCCAAGTCCACGATCCGCTCTTCGATCCCAGTTATACCAATGGCCCCAGCTGCATGCGCGCTGGTGCCCGTGAAGATCGGCGCGGTCACGGCGGCAGCGCGCATGACGACGGCTCCTTTGGAAACGGCCCACCACTCACGACCGGCCTACCCGCTACGGGACTGTCCGGGCACAAGTACCCGGCAACTATACAGCCCTGTGGAAGCACAGATATACAACGTTTTTAGATCCCGATCGCCCCAGTTGAAATTTGCGGTCGGTTCGGGCACAAGTATCACGCCGAGAGAGTTACCCTCACTGTCGAAGACGTGGACGCCGCCGGGTCCACAGCAGTAAACATTACCCGTGCTGTCAATCTTCATCCCATCAGGTACGCCTTCTCCTGTTCCCTTAACCTCAGCCCACACCTCACCGCCCCTCAGAGTATTGTCGTGGACTTCAAAGCGACGAATATGCCCTCTTAACGAGTCATTTACGAATAATGCCGTCTCGTCATTCGCAAAACACGTACCTCCACGTGGTCGACGACACCGGCCGCCAGCCTTTGCCCAGCGTCGCCGCCCGGGTGGCCGATGAGGCCGCCGCCGCGGCAAAGCGCCTCGACGTCAGCGAACAGGAGGTGATCCAGAAGTTCCTCCTCGGTGAACTTGGCGAGGAACTGCGGGAGCGGCTGCTCGAAGTGCACGATCTGGTCACGTCCGCCAACCAGGCGCTGTCGGGGCAGCGGACCTCCCACGGGATCGGCGCCCATCTCGAGTGGAAGATCGACCCCGAAGCGGCGCCGATCGCCCGGGTCGCAGCAGAGATCCTCGTCAAACGGCCGCGCACGCCCGAGGAGGACCTCGGGCTCCGAGACGCGCTCATGGAGATGATCCGCTCCCAGCGAGAACAGGACCCGGCGCTCGGCTACCTGGACCACCTCCGCGCCGCGCTGGACTACCGGCGCTGGCACCGCTTCGCGGTCCAAGTCGTCGATGACACCAAGCCCGGTACCCGCCGGGCCCTCCACTCCCGCCTCGGGCTTTCCCAAGGCGAGCAGCGGGTGGTGTCCTATCTCGCCCTTTTCGCCGCCGCCGCCGCGTACTACGAGGGCATCGGCCCGGCTGCCCCCGGCTGCTGCTTCTCGACGACGCCTTCGCCAAGGTGGACGAACCGACCCACGGCCGCCTGCTCAAGCTGTTGGTGGACCTCGACCTCGACTTCCTCATCACCAGCGAGCGCATGTGGGGCTGTTTCCGGGAGGTGCCCAGCCTGGAGATCTACGAGGCACTGCGTGAGCCGTCCGTCCCGGGGGTGGCGCTGGCCCACTTCCGCTGGGACGGCCACGAGCGCCACCTCGTAGGGCTGTAGGACATGTCTGTCCTCGACGTCCCTGCCCTGGCTCGGCTGTGGGACGCCGCCGCGGAGAGGTTGCAACGCAACGGGATGCGGCCGGCGGGCGTCATCACCCTCGGCGGCCTCGAACGCGACGAGCGCCACGCCCTGTCGGGGCTGCTCGGCCGTCCGGTAGCGACCGAGCGGGCCCGGATCGACATGTCGTTGCTCGACGAGCGGCTGCGCTCGACCGGGTCAGCTCCCGGATTAGTGGCTGCCGTCGAGGCCCGGAGGGGACCGCTGGTCGACCGCAAGGGTGAGAGGGCCGCGGCCGTCCAGCGGCGAGTGGCGGTATGGGCGGCTGCCCGGGAGGAGCTCATCACCCAAGGTCTAGGAGGCGAGCCTTGGCTCGAAGCGTGGCTGGAGGCTGTGCGGCCCGTCGTCGGCCGGGTGGTGCCCACCCGAGCCGAGGCCGTGGTCCGGGCGGCGGCCCGGGGTCTGGCTCGGCTGCCGTGGTCTTCGGGCCAGCCGATCGGCCGGACGGAGCTGGCTTCCGCGCTCGGCGGGAGCAGCCATGCTCTCGACGACGGCAGCGTGCTCGCGGCCCTGATCCTGCGCGGCATCGCCGCCGCGCTCGACGTCGCTCCGTCAACCACCGCGACAGAGCGGCGCCGGCTCTGGGAAGAGGCGGGCGTGCAGCCGGATGAGGTGTCTACGACGGTGCTCACCCTTGGTCTAAGACCTCCGGGCGGTACGGCGGTGGCTCGGGCGGTCCGGGCCCGCAGCGACGCTGGATGTGAGAGCCACTTGACCTTGCGAGACCTGCGCCGCCTCGATCGCCTGGTTTCAGCCGCCACGGTGGTGTGGGTGTGCGAGAACCCTCGCATCCTCGAGGCGGCGATGGACGCCGGCACCCGGGAGGTGATGGTTTGTACCGCTGGCAACCCCGTGGTGGCGGTGACCATGCTGCTCGATCGGCTGGCGGCAGACAGTGCCCGCCTGTGCTACCGGGGCGACTTTGACTGGGCCGGTCTCGCCATCGCCAACCGGATTATCGGCGGCTACGGAGCGGAGCCTTGGCGCATGCGGACGGTCGACTACGAAGCGGCCCTAGTTGCGGCTGGGGCCCGAATGGTGGAGCTGCCGGCGTTGGCGGGCGCCCGTGTCGAAGCGGTGTGGGATGCCGATCTGGCGCCAGCGATGGCCCGGTCCGGCTGGGCCGTCCACGAGGAACTGATCCTTCGAGGATTCTCGTTGCTGATCTCATCTAGAGGCGCCTGGCATCAGCGGCGGCTGGAGGGCCGCCCGCGACTATTTCGCCGGGGTGAGGGGACGTCAGGACCTCTGACAGCGCGAGCCAAGTAACCCTGTCGCGAGCTGGCAATATCAGGGTCTTTGCTAACGATCAGCTAATTCCCCAGGGGGTCGATCACGTTATTCCGCACCCGGTCCTGGGTGTCATGGTGCGATAGGCGGCTCCTGTTGTCAAGCTGAACTGTGCGTCTCGGGTCGCCGAGGCGATGGGCCGCCATCGCCTCGTTGGGCGCGCATTAGCCACACCCGTAGCCCGGGGTCAAGGGCGGGCGTAGCCCGTCCCGGAGGGACCGCAGCGTAGCGGAGGCCCTTGACGCCGGGCGTAGGGTGTGGCACTTGGTCAGCGCTCGGGCTTGGGGTTACGCCCGGTGTCGCGGATCACGGAAAATGTAGGTTCGCGATCAGTGAAAATGTAGGTTCGGCCTGAGCCCTTGATGGCGTCGTCCGCGATGATAGGTCAGTTCCTCGGCACCACCTCCTGGTCGAGCAGTTCTGTCACCGAAACGGGCGTATCGCAGTGGGGACATGGGCCGCCAAGGCCGATCTTGCGCATGAAAATGCCGCATTCTTCGCACCGTTGGTGACCGACCTCTCGGGCGCCACAACCGTCGCACTTGTAGACGGTTATGGGCCGGCGAGGACGGCTGGGCGGGACGGCGGCGGCGGGGCGGTCGGCCTGGTGGCGCCGTCTCCAGGCTTCGGTCTTGCATGCAGGGGAGCACCACTGACGCTTGCCTTGGCGGGCAAAGCCCTTCTGGCAGACCGGGCACGTGACCGTCACAGTCGTCACAGGACCGTCACGCGACGGGGCTTCGACGTCGGCCGGTTCATCGGCCATTACCGGCCACCGCCTTCCTGGTCGCCTCGGCGCGCGCCCGGTGGGCCCGCATCCGGTAGGACTGGCCCTCGATGTTGAGCACCACGCTTCGGTGCAACAAACGGTCCAACATGGCCGAGGCGGCGACTGCGTCCCCGGTCACCTTGGCCCAGCTGGCGATGCCGAGGTTGGTCGTGATGACCGTGCTGGCTTTCAGGTAACGCTGGGTGACGACCTGGAACAGAGCCGCTGCTGCCTCACCGGGCAACGGCAAGTAGCCGAGCTCGTCAACTATGAGCAGCCTCGGGGAGGAGTAGAACCTCATCATGTTCGCCCAGCGCCCCTCCAGTGCGGCGCGGTGACAGCGCGCCGCCAGGTCGGCGGCGGTGGTGTAGTGGACCTTGTAGCCGGCGTCGACGACGGCCCAGCCGAGGCCGATGGACAACATCGTCTTGCCCACTCCGGGTGGCCCGATGAACAAGATGTTGGTGGCGTCGTCCAAAAACCTCAGGCTCTCCAGCTCCAGCACGAGCTTTTTGTCCACCGAGGGCTGGGCTTCGAAGTCGAAGTCGGAGATCCTCCAGGGGGCAGGCAGGCAGGCCAGGCGGGACAAGGTGGCGAGCCGTCGGGCGTCGGCGGCGGCCACTTCGAGGGCGAAGAGCCGCTCCAACAGAGCGGTGGTGCTCCAGCGTTCGGCCTTGGCCTGCTCCAAGAGCCCCGGCAGCGCCTCGGCCGCCGCGCCTAGGTGCAGGTGGGCGAGGTGGCCCCGCAGGGACTGGTAGACAGATGCCTCGGTCATGCCGTCACCTCGGTTGCCCCGGGGAAGGCGGCGTAGATGACCCGGGCCATCTCCTCCAAGTCAACTTTGGGATCGGCACCACCGGGGCCGGCCAGCCGTGCCCGCTCAGCCAACGCGTCCGCCCCCGGGGGCCGGTTCTCCTTGCGGTCACAGGGCTTTTTGGAACTGAACTGGCCGAGCACCACCTTTTCGAGGGCCTCGCGGTGCTCGGGGGTGCGGACCATTTCACCGGAGCCGGCCGGGGCCAGGCGATGAGTGACCAGGAGGGCCCCCGAACGGCTGTAGATCTCCAGGGCGTTGGTGCCCAGCCGGTGCCGCAGGGACATCGTGGCACCTTGCAGGCCGGGGGCGACCGAGTACCGGTTCCCCCTGAACGCCACGCTGGCGCGGTGGTCGACGGGGGCTTGGACCTCGATGGTGGCTGGGTAGGGCAAGGGCGGTAGCCCCAGGAGCGGCTCGGCGTCGGCCAGTTCCCCGACCCTCGGCCAGCGGGCCCGGTCCTCGGACGGCTCTTCGATGTCCCTGGGGCTGCGCAGGCGGGCGTCGCCCTTAGTGGCCCAGAACCGGTCCAGGCTCACCTGGGCGGCGTCTGGGCTCTCGGCCGAAAGCGCCCGCCACCACCGCCCGGTGGCAAAGCGCACCGCTGCCTCGACGGCGCCTTTTCGGTTCCCCCGCCGGGGAGGGCACACGGCCACGGCCGCACCGTAATATTTCGCCACCGGGGCGAAGCTGGCCTGGACGTCGCCGGTGGCGGGCACCACGACGGTGGACATACGGTCGACTCTCCAGTACCGGGCGGTGCCGCCCAGGCGCCGCAGCACGCCGTCCATGGCCTCGACCAGGTGGGCCTGGTCGGTGGCGGGACAGATGACGCCTCGACTGCGCCCCGAGTGGGGCAACGTCCCGAGCAGCACGTAGCCAGTCCCGCCCCAGGGGGACTTGCGCCGCTCGAACCAGTCCCACTGAATTTCTTCGCCGGCGGGGTGGTCGATGTCGATGGTGTCGCGGCCCTTCACCCCCGAGCACGCCTCGCAGTGTGGCCGCAGCCCGCCCAGTCGGAGCTGGCGGGCGAAGGAGGGGTACGAGCACGAGTAGCCGAGCTCGGTCACCTCGTCGAAAAGCGTGCTCGCCCACACGTGCGGGTCGTCGACAAAACGGGCGGCCAGGTAGGGCACGAACCGCTCGAGGGCACCCGGCTCGGCCCGCCGGCGAACACCGGGCTCCCTCTTGCCTTCCAGGTAAACCTTGACTGTCCGCCAGTCTCTTCCGATGTGGTGGCCGATGGCTACGTACGACCAACCTCTTTTCCTGAGTGCACTGATCTCCACGTCTTCTCCTTGTGTGATCATGGCCATCGGGCTCCTTCCATTGCTCCAGGGACAGACACCCAAAGCATGGGAGGGGCCCACTGGCCGGTTGGTGGACCCTTCTCCTTCTCAGCCCACCAAGGCACTCAGGTACCTACATTTTCAGTGATCGACCTCCTACATGTTCACGTGATCCTTAACACCGGGACGGCGGTTGGGCCGGTAGCTCTTGCCGTCCATGAGCAAATGGTGGCTGGAATTGATGACCCGGTCGAGGACCGACTCGCCGACCACGGCGTTGGGGAACAGCGGGTACCAGTCCGCCGGGGAGCGGTTAGAGGTAAGCACCAAGCTGTGGCCGGGCTTGCCCACTCTGTCGCACACGAGCTCATAGAAGTCGTCGGCGGCAGAGACGGAGAAATCTCTCATGGCGAAATCGTCCACCACGAGCAGGGCCGGTTTGGCCAGGGCCTTGAGCCGGGCAGCAAAGCTGCGGTCGGCGTGGCCGCCGGCGAGCTCGGCCAGCATGCGGCTGGCCGTGACGAACAGGGCGTCATAGCCCCGCCGGCATGCCTGGTGGGCCAGGGCCACGGCCACGTGCGTCTTGCCCACCCCCACGGGCCCGTAGATGCACAACCCCTCCCCGGTGGCGACGAACTCCAGGCGGGCCAGGTCACGGATCTGGGCCGTGGGCAACTTCGGGTTATAGGAGAAGTCGAAGCCCTCGAGCGTGGCCGCGCTGGGCAGGTGGGCGGAGCGCAGGCGCCGGGAGACGGCGGCGTAGGCGGGGGGCGAAGTCGGCAAAAAAACACTTCGAAGGCGTCTGGGCGCAAGCGTCCGCCGAAACCGACAAACAAGGGAACGTCGTGATGGACGTGAGGCGGTGGGCTCTATCTCGCCACGCCGCTCATGTCCCAGGGTCGCCAGTCCAAGTCGTGCCAGATCCGTGCCATAACGGAGCGTGGCATCGTGGCTCGAAGTGGCACGGTCTGGCCACAAAAGGCCAGGTAAACGAGGGTTTACTCCGCTGACGAGGGTCGCCGCGCAGCGTTCGGGACGCTGAGGCCGGGGGTTCAAATCCCCCCTTCCCGACTCAGACGTTGGGCCGGTTGCCGCAGTGAGCCGGCGACGGCGAACGCGGCGACGAAGAGAGCCACGACGAGCCAAAGGGCGTTGAGGAGCCCGGCAGCTTGGGCGAGCAGGCCGATGGCTGGTGGCCCGGCGAGGTTGGCGAAATAGCCGATAGAGGCGACGACACTGACGCGGGCGGCCGGCGCCGGCCCGCTCTCGGCGGCCGCCGACATGCCGAGCGGGAAGCCCATCGAGACCCCGACCGCCCACAACAGCACACCGGCGAGGACGGTCCACACGTTGTCGCCCAGGATGAAGAGCATTACTCCTACCATGCCCAGGGCGGTGGTGTAGCGAATGGTGTGGACGCGCCCGAGCCGGTCGACGACCGGTCCGGCGAAGATCCGGGCCAGGGCTTCTCCGGCGGCGAAGGCGGTGAAGAAGAGGGCGGCGATGGCGGCGGTCTGGTGGTGGTCGTTGTGCACCGCGAGGGTGAGCCAGTTGTTCGCCGATCCCTCACCCAGCTCGACACCGAGCATGACCACGCCGATCAGCAGAAGGCGCCAGTCCGCCCAGCCGCGCAGCCATTGGCGTACCTTGGCCGTGCGCGTCGCGCCACCCCGTGCGTCCCGTGTTGGGCCCGCGGTAGGGATGGCCGGGGCCATGGCCACAGCCACGGCCACGATGATGACCGCCTCGCCGACGAACTGCAGCGAGGGCGTGACCCCCAGTGCGGCACAGGCGGCACCGATCCCCGACCCCAGCGCAGCACCGATCGACCACGCTCCGTGCATAAGGGGCATGAGGGTGCGGCCGGCGGTCCTTTCGATCGCCGACCCTTCCACGTTGATCAGCACGTCGAGGGTGCCGATCCCGAAACCCGTAACCAGGAAGGCGACGCTCACCAGGGGGACCGACCGCAGCGTTATGGCCACGCCCATGGCCGCCATCGAGGCGGCGATGACCAGGAGCGACGCGGTCACGGCCCCTCGGCTCCCGAGCCAGTGGAGGGCCGGGGTCGAAACGACAAGGCCGGCGATGGCCCCGATGGTCACGCCGGCTATGAGCAGACCGATGGTGGCGGTGCTGATGCCGAGCTCTGCTTTGACGGTGGGGAGCCGGGGCCCCAGGCAGCAGTGGTGATCCCACCGAGGCCGAAGGCGGCCATGATCGCCTTCCGCCAGCGCAACAGGGCCCGCCGGTCAACAACCGCGGTTGTACCCGCCTCGAACCGGGGACGTCCGGGCTGCTGCTCTCCGGCGTCCCCGCTCATCGCCGCCATCGTACGAAGCCGACCCCCGGCGGCTTGGCTCAGGAGTTTTGGTCGGTGCCGGCCTCGGGGCCGGTGGGACCGGCCCCGCCCCGGCCGGGCCGGAGCTCGCCGACCAGGCCCGAACCGCCTACGGCGAGGGTGCCGAGGTTGGCGTACAGCTCGAGCTTGGCGCGGGTGTCGGCGATGTCGAGGTTGCGCACCGTCAGCTGGCCTATCCGGTCCGTCGGGCCGAAGGCCTCGCCTTCGGTGCGCTCCATGGACAGCCTCCCCGGGTCGTACGAGAAGGCGGGGCCGTGGGTCCGTAGGATCGAGTAGTCCTCGCCCCGCCGCAGGCGCAGGGTGACCTCGCCCGTCACTACGGAGGCCAGCCAGCGCAGGAGGGACTCGCGGATCATCATCGACTGGGGGTCGAACCAACGGCCCTCGTAGAGGAAGCGGCCCAGACGTCGTCCTTCCTCGTGGTAGGTGGCAATGGTGGCCTCGTTGTGGATGGCGTTGACCAACCGCTCGTACACGGCGAACAACAGCGCCATACCCGGCGCCTCATAGACGCCGCGCGATTTTGCCTCGATGATGCGGTTCTCGATCTGGTCGGACATCCCGAGCCCGTGACGCCCGCCGATGGCGTTGGCCTCGCGGAAGAGCTCGACGACGTCGTCGTAACCGCGGCCGTTGATGGTCGTGGGGCGGCCCCCCTCGAAGGCCACGGTCACGTCCTCGGGCTCGATGGTCAGCTCGGGCCTCCAGTGGGCGACGCCCATGATGGGCTCGACGGCCTCGAGGGAGCAGTCGAGGTACTCGAGCGTCTTGGCCTCGTGTGTGGCCCCGAGGATGTTGGCGTCGGTCGAGTATGCCTTTTCGGTGCTGTCCCGATAGGGCAGTCCCCGGGCGATCAGCCACTCGGACATCTCCTTGCGGCCGCCGAGCTCGGCGACGAAGTCGGCATCGAGCCAGGGTTTGTAGATCCTTAACGAAGGGTTCGCCAGCAGGCCGTAGCGGTAGAAGCGCTCGATGTCGTTGCCCTTGTAGGTCGATCCGTCGCCCCAGATCGACACGCCGTCCTTATGCATGGCCCGGACGAGCAGTGTGCCGGCGACGGCCCGGCCGAGCGGGGTGGTGTTGAAATATGTGCGACCGCCGGAGCGGATGTGGAACGCGCCGCAGGCGATGGCAGCCAAGCCCTCTTCGACCAGCTGCCGGCGGCAGTCGACCAGGCGGGCGAGGTCGGCGCCGTAGTCGAGGGCCCGGCCCGGGACCGACGCGATGTCCGGCTCGTCGTACTGTCCGAGGTCAGCCGTGTAGGCGCAGGGAACAGCACCGTGTTGCCGCATCCACGCCACTGCCACGGACGTGTCGAGACCACCCGAGAAGGCAATGCCGACGCGTTCGCCGACGGGGAGAGAGCCGAGAACCTTGGACACACCCGAGAGTACCCAAAGCTAACGAACCAATGCCGCTAGGGCGAGCCAATGCCGCTAGGGCTTTTCCTGGTTACCAGGTCGCAGGGGTCGGCGTTGGCACCGCAGATGATGATACCCACGCGTTCGCTCCGGGCGGGTTTGTCCGGCGGGCTCGCCCGGCGATCCGTTCGGCGGCGGCCCCGACCATCGCAGCAGGAACAAGCACGGCCATCCGCGGGATCCTCTCAACTAAGAAGGGTGACGGCACGCCGGCGGCCTCAAGACCTGGTCAAGCGGTCACTCGTACCTGACGATACCGGCTATAGCGGCCCGGACAGGGGAGGAAGTAGATGGGGTACCTCGTGCTGATGGTCTTCCTGGTCATCGAGTTAGGCATCTTCGTGCTCAGCATCGTCGCCGGTGTGAACGTCATTGCCAAGGCCGGCTATTCGGGCTGGTGGATCCTTATAACCCTGGTCCCCATCGTCAACTTTGTCATGTTCCTTGTCTTTGCCTTCTCGCGGTGGCCGGTACAAGTCCGGTTGGAAGCGGCCGAGCGCAGCCGCCAGTCTGGGGGCCAGATGGGGCCGTACGGCTGGGAGGCGTACGGCGGCGGCGCCCGGGCGCCTGTAGGCGGTCAGACGGGGTGGGGCCAGGGGCCCGGGGCCCGGCTCGCGGGGGCCGCAGTCCTGGGACTCGATGCGCTGAGGCCGCGGCGCCGCCGACCTCCGAGATCGGGCGCGCACCACCCGCCGTGGTGATTGGTGGGCCGGGAGGGATTTGAACCCCCGTAGGCGTCAGCCGGCAGATTTACAGTCTGCTCCCATTGTCCGCTCGGGCACCGACCCTTGAAGGGATGTGAGGCCCTCAAGACAGGCAAGGCTAGCGTGTTGCCCATGCCTACGTTTGACGTTGTCTCGCAGGTCGACATGCAGGAGGTCCGTAATGCCGTGGACCAGGCGGCGCGGGAAGTGGAGACCCGCTTCGACTTCCGGGCAACGGGCTCGAGCATCGAACTGTCCGGGCACGACCTCACGCTGCGTTCTGCCACCGAAGACCGGCTGAGGGCTGTCCTTCAGGTGCTGGAAGAGAAGCTCGTGCGCCGGAAGGTATCGCTGAAGGCCCTCGACTACGGGAAGATCGAAGAGGCAGCCAAAGGCACGGTCCGCCAGATGGTGACCCTGAAAGCGGGTATCAATGCCGAACAGTCGCGAGCCATCAACAAGTTCATCAAGGACAACGCCCCCAAAGGCGTGTCCTCCTCCAATCAGGGCGACCAGGTACGGGTGACAGCCAAGAAGCGCGACGACCTACAGGCGACGATAGCCGCCCTGAAGGAGCACGACTTCGGCATCCCTCTCCAGTTCGAGAACTTCAGGGACTGAGGGGAACGCCCGCAACGGCCCCCCCGGGCCGGCGCCCAGAGACAGAAGCGCCTAGAAGCGGTGGGCCCACTCGTGCGACCGCAGGCGGGCGATCCGCTGAGCTGTCGGCGGGTGGTCGCTGAACCAGTTGGCGAAGCTGACGCGCCGGCCGGCCAACGGGTTGACGATGTACATGGCGGCCATCTCCCGGGGGACGTTCATCGGCACCCGCCGGGACGCGGTGTCCAATTTTTCCAGGGCCGAGGCGAGGGGCTCGCCGTCGCCGATGAGGCGGGCGCCGTCCCTGTCAGCTTCGTACTCCCGGCTCCGGGACAGGGCCAGCTGCAACATCGTCGCGGCCAGGGGCGCCAGGATGATCATGGCCAGGAAGCCGAAGATATTTTCGTCGTTGTTGCGCCGTCCTCCGCCGCCCAGGCCGCCCATGAAGAAGCTGCTCCACGCGGCCAACCGGGCCAGAAAAGTGATGCCCATGGCGATCGAGGCGGCCACCGAAGACGTCAGGATGTCGCGGTTGCGCACGTGGCTGATCTCGTGGGCGAGGACGCCCCGCAGCTCCGCCCACGTACAGATCTGCAGGATGCCCTGGGTGACGGCGACGGCGGCGTGCTTAGGGTTGCGGCCCGTGGCGAAGGCATTGGGCTGCGCCGCCGGCGAGACGTAAAGCTTCGGCATGGGCAGTTTGGCCCGCGTCGTCAGGTCCCGCACGATCTCGTAGTACTGGGGCATCTGAGCTTCCGAGACGGGCACGGCCCGGGCGGCCTTGATGGCGATCGTGTCAGAGAACCAGTAGGAGCCTCCGACGAAAACGAGGCCGATCACCAGGCCGATAATGAGGCCTTGCTGGCCCCAGAAGGCGCCAATGCCAAGGCACAAGCCCCCCAGGAGGGCCAGGAGGATGGCGGTCTTGAAGTTGTTCCGGTTCATGTTCACACCTCTGTGTGGACCAATGTACCGAGTGGACCTGAAATGACGCTAAAGGCCTTCCTGGTTGTTCAGTCGTAGTAGCCGGAGTGGATATATAGACAGGGGACACCCTCGGACCGGAACATCTCTACATTTCGCCGGTCGTCCTCGAGGCAGAGCCTGAGGTCGAACCGGCGACTGCGTATATCCCTAAGCGCGTCCTGCTTGAAGTGCCGTGCCGGGCGGTAGTCCCCGTCCCGTCGCATCACCAGCAGGTCCCAGCGCAGATCGTGGCGGGCCAGCCAGCCCACGGTGAGCGGCCCGACATGGGCCGGCCGGGCAGTGAGCAATATCACGGCCAACCCGGGCGCCAGCACGCCGAGGAGGGCTGCCACCTCATCGACGAGGGGATCGTCAGCCGAGGCCGAGAAAAATGACTCCCAGTCCGGGCGTGGTGCCTTTATGAAGTGCTGGCGAGCGGCGGCGTTGGAGAGCACGCCGTCAAGGTCGAAGATAACCGCGGCACCTTCTTTAGGCCCGTTGTGCCAGGTCCAGTAGGCGCGGCCGACCTCCTCGGTGGCTGGGAGCGCTCGGCTACCGGCTGGGGGCCGTTCCATGGCGTCAGAATAGGTGGATGGCAGACGACCTGGTGTTCTCGCTGCCTGTGGGTGCTCGGGTGCTCGTGTTCGCCAATCTGCACCTCTCGTCAGCTCCGACCGCCGCCTCCAGTCGGGCTGCGTTTGAGATCGCCCGGACCATCGGCACTTGGAGTGGGCCAGGAGCTGTGGTACTGGCGGGGGGGACCTTTGACTTCGCCGACGACCAGGTCGACGTGCCCGGTGCCCTGGATGCGCACGGTACCCTCGGCGACGCCCTGAGAGAGTTTTCCGCCGCTCCCGGGCGCAGAGTCGTGGTGCTGCCCGGAAGATGCGACCCGTGGCTGGCCGATCCGGGCGTCAGCGCCGTCCTGAGGGCGCGGGTCGGGGCCGAGGTGGCCCCGGCGGTGGTAGCCGAACTGCTCACAGCCGGCGGCGTGCGCCGGGCCCGGATCGAGCCGGGGGACCGCCTGCGCGCCTCTCCGGCCGCCCCCGGGCCCAGCGGGCCGCCGGAGCCTGGCCACCAGCGTCTGGCCGACGTCTTCCCCGGGCTGTGGAGGGGCAGCACCAGTGGTTGGTTGGCCGGGCTCAGCCAGCTGGACGATCCCAGTGCCACCAACCGTTTCGTCGCCTCCCGCCTTGTCTACCGCCAGCTGGGCCGCCGCGCTTGGTTACTTGCCGTCCCCGTCGTGCTGGCCCTTTTGCTGCGCCTGCCGGTGGCGTTGTTGCGCCCGGCCCGCCATATCTCCGGCATCCTTCTAGCCACGACGCTGGGCGCCGCCGCCGTCGAGTCGGTGGTCCTGGTGGCCCTCGCCGTCGTCTCGTTGCGCCAGATATGGTTGGCCTTCTCGGGTCGGCCCGGCGGACGGCGTGACTTGAACGAGGCGGCCCGGGCGGCTGGCCGCCAGTTGGCCAGCGCGGGCTGGGCCGGTCTGGTGACCGGTGCCACCGGTCGGGCGGAGCTAAGCACGGTGGGCACCGGCTTCTACGCCAACGCCGGTTGCTGCGGGGACGTCGTGAGCGAGTACGCGCCTCGCGGCGCCAGCCTCGGCCTACCGTCGGCCTTCCTGGCCGCCCGCCAACTGGCCTGGATCGAACTGGAGACGGGTAACGAACTTCACGCTCGACTTCTTTACGCCCAGGTCCTCCTGCCGGGGGCAACCGTGGCCGAGCGGCTCCTGACCCGAGCTCCGGTGCTCCCACGACCGGTGGTCGTCGCCAGTTTCCCCCACGGAAAGCCCTGGCCCGCCGTTCCTGGGCGTACTGTGCCGCACCGACGCTCCCGGCGGATGGCGTCGCTCGTCGTCGCTGCCGCCGGTTTCCTTTCCCTGGTGTCGGACCTGTCGGCACCGGTCGCTCACCACCTCAACGTCTTACGCCAGTTCCTGCCCCTGGCCGTGCCGCAGGCCGCCGGCGCCTTGGCCGCACTGGGGGGGTTGGCCCTGCTCGTCCTGGCCCGTGGGATCCGGCGCGGGCAGCGCCGGGCCTATTTGGTGTGCCAGGCCACGCTGGTGGCCGTCGCCACGCTGCACCTGTTGGGAGCAGGGAACGTGATTGGGGCCATCATCGCTCTGGTTGTCGCCGGTTTCCTGTGGCTGCGACGCGCCTCGTTCCGGGCCGCCAGCGACGTCCCTCCGGTCAGACAGGCCCTCGCCCGCCTGGGCGCTCTCGCCCTGGCTGCCGTGGTCGCCGGGACGTTGGCCCTCGAGGGCACGTCGTGGGTCACCACGACGGTCCATCATCGCCGGTCGGCCCGGATCGGCTGGGCCAAGCCTTTCAGGCCACCACCGAACGCATGATCGGGGTGAAGCACATCGCCTTGCCCGACCGTCTCGACGATTTTTTCTCGCCCGCCATGTTCTCGGTCACGGCCGGCTTGGTCCTGGTGGCCGCCTGGATGGTGTTCCGGCCGGTGGTGGCCCGCTGGCCCCGTCATGGCGGCGGAGGTCTCGAACGGGCCCGGGAGGTGGTCAGGCGGTACGGGGCGGGGACCCTCGATTACTTCACGTTGCGGTCCGACAAAGAGTTCTTTTTCTGGGGCGGGACGGTCGTGGCCTACGCCGTGTACAGCGGCGTCTGCCTGGTGTCGCCCGACCCCGTGGGCCCGCCGGCAGAACGTGAGGGTGCCTGGCGAAGCTTCCGGGAGTTCGCCGATTCCCGAGGCTGGAGCCTCGGTCTCATCGGGGCGTCGGAAGACTGGTTGCCCATCTACCGGGCGACAGGGATGCACGACCTCTACGTGGGCGACGAGGCGGTCGTCGGCACCGAGCGGTTTTCGCTCGGAGGGGGCAGGTTCAAGGGTTTGCGCCAGGCGGTAAAGCGAGTAGCCCGCAACGGCTACACCATCAGTTTCCACGACCCGGCTCATATAGGCCCGGACCTGGCCGGCCAGTTGGAGGAGGTGATGACCAAGAGCCGCCGGGGCGGGGTCGAGCGCGGGTTCTCGATGACCCTGGGGCGCATATTCGACCCCCGTGACGAAGGCTTGCTCCTGGCCGTGGTCCACGGGCCGGTGGGCGACGACGAGGGCGGGCCCGGCCCGGCGGTAGCTTTTTGCCAGTACGTGCCGGCGCCGGCGGTACAAGGCTTTTCCCTCGACCTCATGCGGCGCGACAACGGGGACCACCCCAACGGCCTCATCGATTTCGCCATCGTCGAGACCATCGGCTACCTGGGTGAGCGGGGTTACAAGGGCCTGGGCCTGAACTTTGCCACCATGAGGGCGGTCCTGGCGGGAGAAGCCGGGGACGGCCTGCCTCAGCGGGCCCAGGCGTGGTTGGTGCGCCGCATGGGCGGCTCGATGCAGATCGAGTCGCTGTGGCGTTTCAACGCCAAGTTCGACCCCGACTGGCAACCCCGTTATGCGGTCTACGATTCTCCTGAGCACGCATTGCCCACCGCGCTCGCCGTAGCCAGGGCCGAGTCGATCTGGGAGCTACCTCTCATCGGTCGCTTCCTCGTCCCCTCGGCTCAGCGCCAGGAAGAGGCGGCCGGCACCGGGCGGGCGGCCAGTTAGACGGTATATACGAACTTCACGAAGTGGGCATATACGAACTTCGCGCAGTTGGCGGCGAGGCCGGGCCCGTAGACGGTTTTGCCACCTAGGCTTCGGGCGATGCGCAGCTCGTCGACCTCCCGCCGGGCCGCTCGGAGGGACCGTCGCCGGGCCGGTCACCGAGGTGCTGGAGCGGTGCTGGCGGCGGTGACGGTGGCCGCCCTGAGCAGCCCGGCCGCCGCCGCACCGGGCATCCCGGCCACCGCCGCTCCGGGCACGGGCACCGTGCTCGCTCTCAGTGGCGCCGAGCAGACGTTCGCACTCGACCTTCTGCACCGGCTGGCACCGGGGTCGCCCAACCTGGTGCTTTCTCCTTCGAGCATTGCCACCCTGCTGGCCATGCTGGAGCCGGGGGCGAGCGGTCCGACCGAAGCCGGCATAGCCCAAGCCCTTGGTTCGGGGGACATGTCACCCCAACAACAAGCTGTGGCCTGGCATGCGCTGAACGCCGCCCTGGTCCGCCAAGCCGGTCACGACCATGTCGCCCTCGACACGGCCAACGAACTGTGGCTCGAGGAGGGGTTCCCGGTGCGTTCCTCCTATCTGGCCCTACTGGCCGGGGATTTCGCCGCCGGGGTGAAAGAGCGGGATCTGGACGGGGACCCGGAGGGATCGGCTCGCGCCATCGACACGTGGGTGGCTTCCCGTACCGGAGGTCACATCACCAACCTGTTAACGCCGTCGCAACTACGGGACGTAATCGCCGTGATGGTCGATGCCGTCTACATGAACGCTCCCTGGCAGACACCTTTCGATCCTTCTCGCACCCTGCCCGCCCCCTTCCATGCGCCTTCGGGGACCGTCACGAATGTCCCCATGATGTCGACTTCGCAGCCCCTGGACGTGCCCGTGTCGGTCACGGCCGCCCTGGACGCGGCAGAACTGCCCTACCGGGGCGACGACCTGTCAGCGGTGGTCCTCATGCCCCCGCTTGGGCAGCTGGGCACCTTCGAAAGTCAATTGAGCCCCTCCGGGCTCCGCCAGGCCATCTCTTCTCTGCACCCCCAACGCGCCGATATCAAGCTGCCGAGGTTCAAGCTTCGAGACCTCCCTCCAGCTCAACCAGGTGCTGAGCGGCCTGGGGATCGGCCAGGCCTTCAGCCCGGAGGCTGACTTCGCCCCCCTCTCACCCCGGCCACTGGAGCTGTCGTTCGTGGTCCACGACGCCCAGATGAACGTGAACGAGAAGGGGACCGAGGCGTCGGCGGCCACCGGAGGGGGGCTGACGCCCACAGCCATGCCCGCCCCGCCGCCCGTCACCATCGTCTTCGACCACCCGTTCCTTTTCCTGGTCCGGGACAACGCCACCGGCACGGTCATCTTCGAGGCTCAGGTGAGCGACCCGTCCTCAGCCGCGGGCTGAGGCCCCTTGGTCAAGGCGCCCAGGGGAGGGTGATCGTGTGGGCCAGCGACAAGACGGGCGTCGACACACCGGCAAAGATCGTAAAGGCTACGCAAATGGCCAGCACGGCGCTCGTGGTCCCCGGCACCCGTAGCCGGGCAGCAGGGGGCGCCCGCAGAGCCAGCGCCGAGTCACGGCCTGACAGGCCGGCCGAGGCGATGGCCGAGAGGTCGGAGGCGCCATAGGCGCCCTCCTCCTCCTCCTCCGGCTCGGGGCCGGCTTCAAGGACCGCGGTGTTGCGTGCCCCCGCCGGCATGTACATCAGCAGGGCGACCCGCAGGTAGAAGAAGGCGGCGATGGCGGCGCCCAGCATCCCGATCAAGCCCAGGGCGTACTGGCCCTTGGCGATGGCGGCCGATATAACGACCCACTTGCCGAGAAAGCCACTCGTGAGGGGGATCCCGGCCTGTCCCAGGAGCAGGACGAGCATGGCGCCCGCCAGCCATGGGCTGCGCGACGCCAGCCCGCGCACGGAGCTCAGGTCGTTGCGTGCCTCGCCCCGGCCCTGGACGACGCCGACGACGGCGAACGTCCCGATGACCATGAAGGTGTAGGTGAAAAGGTAGAAGCAGACTGCCGTCATGCCCTGGGTGGTGCCCGCCTGAAGGGCGATGAGCACATAGCCGGCCTGGCTCACTGACGAATAAGCCAGCATGCGCTTCAGGTCGGACTGGACCAGGGCGAGCACCGAGCCGACGAGCACGGACGCCGTGGCCAGGGCCCAGACGACGGGCCGCCAGTTGGCGGCCTCCGTGGGCAGTGCCAACATGAGCACCCGGACCAGGGCGGCGAAGCCGCCGGCCTTGGCCACGGCGGCCATGTAGCCCACGAACGGCGTCGGCGCCCCCTGGTAGACGTCGGGGGACCAGAAGTGGAAAGGCACGGCGGCGACCTTGAAGCCCAAGCCCACGATCACCAGGCCCATGCCGGCCAGCAGGACCCCGCTGTGCACCAGGATGTTCCCGTCCGCGCCGCTGAGGAAGCCGAATATCTCCACGTACTGCGTCGACCCGGTGGCGCCGTAAATGAGGGCGGCGCCGTAAATGAATATCGCCGAACTGAAGGAGCCCAGGATGAAGTACTTGAGGCCGGCTTCCCCCGACGCCGTCCGGCGGTTGTGGTAGGCGGACATCGTGTACAGGGATATGGACAGGATCTCCAGGCCGAGGAAAAGGCTTATGAAACCGGCCGCTTGCGCCATCAAGACGGCTCCGGCCGAGCACAGCAGCATGAAGATGTAAGGTTCCGGGCCGTCGAGATTTTCCCGTACCAAATAGCTGTCCGAGATGGCAGCCCCGATAGCGGTGGCGCACCCGAACAATATGACGAAGAAGGCGCTGAAGTGGTCGTAGAAGATCTGGTCGCCGAGAGTCAGGGGCACACCCGTGAAAGTGTTGAGGTAGTGCCATTGGACCAGCCCGTCGATGGCCGTCCCCGCGCCGATGAGGAAGGTGAGCGCCGCCCACAGGCCGGGGTAGCGTCGCTTGGGCATGACGGCGGCGGCCAGCAGGATGACCAGGGCGCCGCCGACGAGCACCAGCAAGGGCATTATGGACCCGTAACTGACGGCCAGAGTGATGGACCCCTTGCCCGTACACAGCCCGACGACCTTGGCGGTGACGGAGTCGATGGTGCAACCCGCCCCGGCGGCCAACGGGAGGCCGGCGATCATGGTTTACCCCCGGGGCCGGCGGCGGCCTTGGTCGTTGCTGCCGGCAAGTCGACGACCTGGTCGGCGGGCACGGCGAAAATCCCGTGGCCGACTCCCGGGGACGGGATCTTGAAGCTCGGGTCGGCGAACTCGATGTGGGCGACCAGGTGGTCGACGGCGGGCTCGATCCGGCTCAAGACGGGCTGCGGGTAAACCCCGATGAAGATGATGCCCGCCAATAGCGGCGCCACCGCCGCTCGCTCGGCCCAGCTCATGTCCTTGACGCCTTGGTTTATGGCCTGGGCCGGGCCGTGGAAGACCCGCTGGTACGCCCACAACAGGTAGACCGCCCCCAATACCACGCCCGTCGTCGCCACCACCGCCCACCAGCGGTGGGTTATGAAGGTGCCCAGGAGCACGAGCAGTTCGCCGATGAAGCCGTTGAGCCCGGGCAGCCCGATGTCACTCATGATGACGGCCATGAAAACCCAGCCCAGTATGGGAGCGGCGGTCTGCAGGCCGCCGAGATGGGAGAAGCTGTAGGTCCGCCGGCGCTCCCAGACCATCCCGACCAACAGGAACAGGGCCCCCGTCGACAGGCCGTGGTTGACCATTTCGACGATCCCACCCGTGATCCCCTCGCTGGTGAAACCGAACAGGCCGATGACGATGAAGCCGACCCCGGCCACCGTCCCGTAGGCGACCAGACGCTTCAGGTCTCGTTGCATGGCGGCCACGACCGAACCCCAGATGATGCCGATGGCGGCCAGCGTCAGGGCCAGGGGAGCCAGGTTGACGGCGGCCTGGGGGAACAGGAAGATGCCCCAGCGCAGGATGCCGTAGGCGCCCAGTTTGAACAGGATGCCGGCCAGCACCATCGAACCGCCCGTGGGGGCCTGGGTGTACGCGTCCGGCATCCAGGTATGGAACGGGACCAATGGCATTTTGACGGCGAAGGCCACGCCGAAGGCGAGCAGGAGCAGTTCCTGGTCGGCAATCGGCAGGTGCACCGTGGCCCGGGCGAGGGAGATGATGTCAAAAGAGGCTTTGGTGCCGGAAGGCTCGTGGGCGGAGGCGAGCACGTAGGTGGCCAGGATCCCGACGAACAGGAAGGCCGAACCGGCGAACGTGTAGAGGAAGAACTTGGTGGCGGCATACCCGCGCCGCGGGCCGCCGCCGTTTACGATCAGGAAGTAGCCCGGTACGAGGGTGACCTCGAAGGCGACGAAGAACAGGAAGGCGTCCAGGGAGAGGAACGTCGTCATGCAGGCCGATTCGAGCAGGAGCATCCAGCCCAGGTAGGCCTTCGACGAACGCTCTCCGGGTGGGCTGGCCATGGCGATCGGGAACAGCAGGGCGGTCATGGCCACCAGGAACAGTGATATACCGTCGACCCCCAGGTACCAGGAAATGCCGATCGGGCTGAACCACGATTGGTGGCTGGTGAACTGGAAGCCGGCGTGCGCGTCCCCGGTCTGGAAGTCGATGACCATCCACAGCACCACGGCCAGCTCGAGCACCGCCGCGCCGACGCCGAGAGCCCTGAGCACGGAGCTGGGCGCCGTCCCGGGGAGCAGGGCCACGGCGACGGCGGCGCCCAGGGGCAGGAACACTATCAGGTCGAGGATGGGGAAGCCCATGGCTCTAGTTCCCGACCCGGAACGTGAGATAGGCGAGAAGGATGACCAGTCCGACGCCTATCCCCAGAGCGTAACTGCGGAGGTACCCGCTCTGGGCCCGGCGTAGCACCCGGCCCGAGGCCCCCAGAGCGCGGGCAGTGCCGTTGACGACACCATCGACCACCCGCCGGTCCATCACGAAGGCGAGCCCGGACGCGGCCAGGCGCAGCGGCCCGGAGACCGTAGCCGACACGAGGTCGTCGAAATACCATGCCCGGCGCAGGAAATTGGGTTCCAGCCTGGGGTGTTCAGCCGTCTTCCAGGTGGTGAGGCCCAAGCCCAGGCCGGTCAATGCCACCGCCGTGGTCAGCACTGACAGCGCCCATTTGGTCCCGGTACTGATGGTGACGGCGGTGGCCGTGGGGAAGAGCGGGCCCAGGAAGCGAGACAAGAAGTCCATGTGCCAGGCGGGGAAGTTGATGCCGCCGCCCAACACGGCGGCAATGGCGAGGACCACCAGGGGGACGGACATGGTCCAGGTGGGATCCCGGGGGCGGCCCCCGGCATGGACCGGAGCCGGCAGCCCGGGACCGGTGCCCTCATGGCCGTCGACCGCCTGGTCGCTCTCGTGGTCTTCGTGGCTGGGCACCGAGGCCGGACGCGCTTCGTCCCAGCGGGCCTGACCGGTGAAGACGAGGGCGAACTGACGGCTCATGTAGTAGGCGGTGAGGCCGGCGGTGAGGACGCCTACGGCCCAGAGGACCTTGTTCATCTGCCACGCAGAGGATAAGACGGCATCCTTGGACCAGAAACCGGCGAGTGGTGGTATGCCGGAGATGGCCAACCAGCCCACCCCGAAGGTGACGGTGGTGATGGGCAGGTACTTTCGCAGCCCACCCATTTCTTTCATGTCCTGACGGTTGGCCAGGGCGTGGATCACCGACCCGGCGGCCAGGAAAAGGAGGGCCTTGAAGAAGGCGTGCGTGAGCATGTGAAAGACGCCATCGACGTAATCTCCGGCCCCCACAGCCAGGAACATGTACCCAAGCTGGGAAATCGTGGAGTACGCCAGGGCTTTCTTGATGTCGTCCTGCCCGCAGGCGATCGTCGCCGCCAGCAGGGCGGTGCCGGCGCCGACGCAGGCCACGACCCAGGACGTGGCGTGGGCATAGTGGAGCATGGGGGCGACGCGAGCCATGAGGTACACGCCGGCCGTGACCATGGTGGCGGCATGGATTAGGGCCGATATCGGCGTCGGGCCCTCCATGGCGTCGGGCAGCCAGATGTACAGCGGTATCTGCGCCGACTTCCCGACGGCGCCCAGGAAGAGGAGCAGTGTTATGGCCGTAGCGGTGCTGCCTCTTATGGCCCCGGGGCCGGCGGCCAACAGCCCGGTGGCATGGCCGTGGGACAGCGTCCCGAGCACCGATGAGTAGTTCAAGGAACTGAAGTGGGCGAACATCAGGAACATGGCCAGCAGGAAGCCGACGTCGCCGACGCGGTTGGTCACGAAGGCCTTCTTGGCCGCTACCGCCGCCGTCTGGCGCTGGAACCAGAAGCCGACCAGACCGTAGGAGCAGAAGCCTACGCCTTCCCAGCCCAGGAACGAAAACAGGAAGTTATCGGCCAGGACGAGCACGACCATCGAAAAGAGGAACAGGTTGAGGTAGACGAAAAACCGGTCGAACCCGGGGTCCCGGTGCATGTACCCGATGGAGTACATGTGGATGGCGGTCGAGACCCCCGTTACGAACAGGGCCATGGTCATCGACAACGGGTCGACCAGGATCCCGGCATTGACGTGCAGGCCGGCCACGGGGAACCAGGTGAATATCGTGAGGTCGGAGACGCGGTCGGCGGCAGGCCGACCGAGCATGGTCACCCACACGACGAGCGTGGAAACGAAAGAGCCCCCGGCGGCCAGGGTGCCTACCCATCCGGCCGTCGGCTCACCGAGGCGCCGGCCCCCGACCAGGTTGATGACGAAGCCCAGCAACGGGAAAGCGACGATGGCGTAGGCGGCGTTGACCATAGCTCGTCAGCCTTTCAAAGAGCTGATGTCGTCGGCCGTGGCGCCGCTGCGCCGCCGGTAGATAGCCACGATGATGCCCAGGCCCACGACGACCTCAGCGGCCGCCACCACGAGGACGAAAAAGACGGCATCTTGTCCACCAAGGTCGTTGAGCATGCGGGAAAACGTCACGAACGTCAAATTGACGGCATTGAGCATGAGCTCGATACACATGTACATAACCAGGATGTTGCGCCTGACCAGGAGCCCGACGGCGCCGATGCCGAACAGGCCGGCGGCCAGCACGAGGTACCAGGGACCGGGAACGGTCATCAGCCCGTCCTCCCCGTCTGCCCTGAGCCGCGCCGGCCCGGCTCCCGTCCCGTCCCCGCCGCCTTGCGCTCGGTCCCCGGTGCCGGTGCCGCCCGCCGCACCAGTACGACGGCGGCTACGACGGCGATCACCAGCAAGGCGGAGGTCATTTCGAACGGTAGAAGGTAGGCCGTGAAGATGCTCTGACCGAGCTTCTGGACGTTCTCGCCCGGCCCGTTGAGCGCCCCCGCGCCGGCCTTGGTGCCGGTAGCCCAGTAGTGGACCCGCACCAGTACCAGGAGCTCGGCCAGGGCCACCACCCCGACGAGTATGGCCACCGGCGTGAGGCCCTTCAGCTTGTCCTGGGTGCGGGGTTCCTTGCGGTCGACGCCCAGCAACATGATCACGAACAGGAAGAGGATCACGATGGCACCGGCGTAGACGATTATCTGGACGGCGGCCAGGAAATCGGCACCCTGGTCGATGAAGAGCAGGGCGATCCCGAAAATGGTGGTGACCAGGGCCAGGGCGCAGTGGACGGGGTTGCGCTGGAGCACGACTCCGGCCGCTCCGGCCAGGGCCATAAGGGCACCGACGGCGTAAACGGCCCAAGCCGAGGCGCTGGCCAGGTGGGTCACGGCCAGGATGGTCACCGGCTACCTGCCGGTCCGGCCGCGCCCGGCCGCCTCACCGGTCTGACCGTGCTTACGCCCGCGCCCTTCAGCTCGGCGGCGGCGACGTCGCGCAGGGAGACGTCGAAGTCGGCGGTCACGTCGGCGGCCTCCGGATCGGACTGACCGGCCTGGGGCGGCCGGGTCCCGTAGCCGAGCTCGGCGGACCACAAGGGCACCCCTTCGAGATCGGCCCGTCCCGAAGGCGACGTCGCCCGGAGCCAGCCCGAAGTGTTGAGGTCGTCGGCCGGTTTCCAGTCCTCCCAGGGCAGCGTTTTCGGCCGGCCCGAATCGTCGACGACGAGCTCGGTCTTGGTGTAAATGGCGTCGTCGCGATTGGTGAAGGAGAACTCGAACATCTTCGACTCGGTTATCGCCTCCGTCGGGCACGCTTCGACGCAGAGGTCGCAGTGGATGCAGCGCAAGAAGTTGATCTCGTACACGAACCCGTAGCGCTCCCCGGGCGAGACCGGCGCATCGGGTGGGTTATCGGCGCCTCGCACATATATGCATCGGGCGGGGCAGACCCCGGCGCACAGCTCGCAACCGATGCACTTCTCCATGCCGTCTTCGTAACGGTTGAGCACGTGCCGGCCATGGGCGCGCTCGGGCTTGGCCCGCTTTTCCTCTGGGTACTGGATGGTCACCTTCGGCTTCCACGGCTGCTTGCCGGTGACGATGAAACCCTTGAAAAAAGAGACGACCCTGTTTTGGTCCCAGAAGCTCATGGGGCCTCCAGCTCGGAGACGGCGCTGTCCTGGTGCTGTTGGCCGACCTCGATGGCGCGCTTCGAGGACGACGAACGCGATCAGGCTGCCGGAGAGGGCCAGCAGCCCGTAGCGCCAGCCGACGCGGCCCCGGCCACGATGAGCAGGAGCGCCAGCGAGCCGGGGATGAGGCGCTTCCAGCCGAGATCCATGAGCTGGTCGTAGCGCAGGCGGGGCAGGGTGGCCCGGATCCACACATAGACGTAGAGCAGGACGAGCACCTTTATGACGAACCACACCGGGCCGATCGAGTTACCGGCGATGCGGGGGCCGTCGGGGCCGCCCAGGAAAAGTGTCGTGAAGATAGCGGAGTTGGTGACCAGCGCCATGTACTCGGCTAGGTAAAACAACGCGAAAGCAATCGAGGAGTACTTCGAGGTTGAAACCGCCCGACAGCTCCTCCTCCGCCTCGACGAGGTCGAACGGGGGCCGCGTCATCTCGGCCGTGATGGCGATGAAGAAGATGGCGGCGGGCGCCCCGAAGGCCCGCAGGATATTCCAGTGGTAAAGGAACCCACCGTGCTGGGCGGCGACTATGGCGCTGGTGTGGAGAGAACCGCTCAGTAGTACGACGGTGGCGACGCTGAGGCCGAGGGCGGCCTCGTACGAGATCATCTGGGCGCTGGCCCGCACCGAGCCCATAAGGGGGTACTTCGAGCCCGAGGCCCAGCCCGCCAGCATCACGCCGTAGACGCTGATGCTCGACGCCATGAGCATGACCAGGATCCCCCACGGCGGGTCGGCCAACTGCAGCCTGGTGGTGTAGCTGCCGATCGTGATCGTCCCCCCCACGGGCACGATCGAGAAGGCAACGAACGCCGGCACCAGGGCAACCACCGGCGCGATCCGGTACACGACCTTGTCGGCCCCAGCCGGGAGGATGGCCTCCTTGAAGAACAGCTTTATGCCATCGGCGAGCGACTGCAACCACCCCATGGGCCGGCCCGGTTGGGGCCCCACCGGTTCCCGAGGCGAGCGACCACCTTGCGCTCGAACATGATCATGAACAGGACGGAGAGCATGAGCAGGGCGAAGACGATGACCAGCTTGACCAGGACGAACGCCCAGACGATCAGGTCGATCCCTTTGGCGAAGACCGGGTCCCCGACGTAGGCCGCGGCCGTCATCATGGCCCGCTCACCGCTTCCACCGTGAGCTCGTGGTAGGCCGCCGAGGCATCGATGAGGGTACCGGCACCACCTCCCGGGAGGTTGAACGGCAGGACGGCGGAGCCGGGGGCGACCCGGGCATCGGCCACGACGGCCACGACGACGCTCCCTCGCCGCGTGCTCACCTTGACGTCGCCCACGGGCCCGTGGCCCAGGCGGGCCAGGTCGGCCGGGTTGAGGCGGAGGGCGAGCGGCGGGTGCAGGGCGGCCAGGGAGGGGGAGCGCTGCACGAGCACCCCTCCGTCCCACATCGGGCGGCTGGCGACGAGGCGCAGGGCTGAGCCGTCCCCTCCCGGGCCCAGCTCGGCGGCGGGGGCCGGCGGCGCCGGGGAGGCAGGGGAGCCTGCTCCGGGGCCGGCCGGGCCCGGGCCTAGCCGGCCCGGTGGAGCCAGGCCGCCAGGGCGAGGCGCGTCTCCCGGCGCGCCGGGGCCGGCGGCGGCGACCGACAGCGACGCCGGGGGAGCGGGGTGCAGCTCGGCCGAAGCGATGCCGGGGTCGGCCATGGGGTCAAGCGGCGGCGGCACGTCCGTGAGCCCCGGAGCCCGGGTCTCGAGGCCGACGGGGACGACTACCCCGTTCCGCCCCTGGCCAGAGACGAGGAGCGCCTGGGGCACGCCCCGGTGCAGCGGCGACACGGCCTGGATCTCGGCCCAGAGCTCCTCCAGGGAACTGGCGCCGAGAGACGAACCGAGTCGGGACGCCAGCTCCGCCGCGATCATCCAGTCCGGCCGGGCCGACCCCGGGGGGGTGACCTTTTGACCGAGCCAGGTGATGCGGCCCTCCAGGTTGGTGAAGCTGCCGCGTCGTTCCGTGTAAATGGCGGCCGGGAGCACGACGTCGGCGCGCGAGACGCTCGGCGTGCTGAAAGCGTCGATGGCCACGACGAACCGGGCACCTTCCAGAGCGTCCGCCGCCAGCTGCGTGTCCGGGCAGTCCGACAGGGGGTCTGCGCCCAGGAGGAAGAGCACGTCGAGGTGGCCGGCGGCGGCTCGGGCGAGCATGCCCAGGGCGTCCAGCCCGGCCGCCGCCGGCAGGGGTGAGCCCCAGTGGTGCTCGTACCATTGGCGGCCTTCCTTCGAGGTCCACCCGCCCCGGCAAAAGCCCCGGGGAAAGCCCGAGGTCTATCGCCCCGTGCACGTTGGAGCGGCGCAACGCGGGCAAGAAGGAGGTGCCCGGCAGGCCGGCCAGGAGCCGCGCCGCCTCGGTTGTGGCGATGGACGGCTCGGCCAGTGAGGCCCGGCCGACGACGACGGCGACCCGGGGAGCCGGCCGAGCACCGACCGCGCCGGCCCCATCCGAGCGGTGGCCGGCGTGGTTCCCGGAGGCGAGGGCGATGGCTGTCCGGGCGCGCTCCACCTGGCCGGCGGCGATGCCGGCGACGTCATCGGTGACGGGAGCGCCCCCACACAGCGCCCGCACCAGGCTTGTCAGCTCGCCCGGGCGGTAGTGCAAGCGCTCCGTGGCCCGGGAGGAAAGGCCGGTCGGCCCCGGGCTTATCTCGATGACCGGGATCCCCCTCTCGACGGCGGCGTGGCGCAACCGCAAGTAGAGGACGGGAAGCTCTTCCTTGATGTCGGGGGCCATGGTGATGATCAGCGAAGCGTCGCAAACCTGGTCGATCGTGACCCGCGGCAGCCCGGCGACCAGGTCCCCGGGCAGCCCGTCCCCGAGCTGGGCGTCGACGTTGTCAGTGCGCAGGACGGTGCGGGCGAACTTGGCCCAGGCGTAGGCGTCCTCGTTCGCCAGACGGGACCCGCCCAGGACGCCGATCCTCTCGCCGGGGACGCCGGAGACCCGGCCGGCGATCTCGGTTAAGGCCTCGGCCCAGCTGGCCTGTACCAGGCCATCGGCCTCGGGGGCCGACCGGCGTACGAGGGGGCGAGCCAGCCGTTCGGGACTGTTGAGCGCTTCGAAGCCGAACCGGCCCTTGTCGCACAGCCATCCCCAGTTGACCGGGTCACTGTCGACCCCGATGAAGCGCACCACCTGTTCGGAGCTGGACTGCACCGCCACCCGGCACCCCACGGCGCAGTAGGTGCAGGTGCTCTCCACCTGTTCGAGGTCCCAGGGCCGGGCCTTGAACCGGTAGGGCTTGGCCAGCAGCGCCCCAACCGGGCAAATTTGCACTATATTACCGCTGAAATTGGAAACGAAAGGTTGGCCCGGGTAAATGGCGACCTCGGTCGAGTCGCTGCGGGAGGCGAAATCAATCCCCGCGTCCCCGGCCACCTCCTCGGCGAACCGAGTGCACCGGGCGCACTGGATGCAGCGCTCCCGGTCGATGAGAACGAGCGGGGACAGAGGCATGGGCTTGTCCCAGTGGCGCTTTTCCTCGACGAACCGGGTCTCGCCCGGGCCGTAGGCCATCGTCTGGTCCTGGAGCGGGCATTCGCCGCCTTTGTCGCACACCGGGCAGTCCAGGGGATGGTTGACGAGCAGGAACTCGAGCACGCCGTCCTGCGCCTTTCTAACCGGGGCGCTGTCGGTCACCACCTCCATGCCCTCGGCGACGGGCACATAACAAGCAGGGCTGAGGCTGAAGCCCCGGGGGCCCTTCACCTCGACGAGGCACATGCGGCACATGCCCACCGGTTTCATACGCGGGTGGTAGCAGAAGCGGGGGATGTACGTGCCCACCCGCTCGGCGGCGGCAATGAGCATCTCGCCTTTTTTGGCCGTTACCTGGCGGCCGTCGAGGTTTATGGAGACTTCCTCAGGCATATGCGGGGCTCTCTCGAGACCGGTCTGGCGGGAACGGGCAGTGCCCGAGCCGGATGTGCTCCACGAACTCGTCCCGGAACATGCGGATCCCCGACGCCACCGAGCTCGGTATCGACGGGCCCAGGACACAGATCGTCGTCTGCGCCGGAGGCCAGCTGACGCCGGGGACGATGTTGTCGCAGACGTCCATGAGCAACTGAAGGTCAGCCTCCCGGCCCTGGCCGTCCTCAATGCGGCGCATCACCTTCTCGATCCAGCCCGAACCCTCGCGGCAGGGCGTGCACTGGCCGCACGATTCCCTATGAAAGAAGCGGGTTATCCTCCAGACCGCCCGCACTATGCACGTCGCCTCGTCCATCACCGTGACGGAGCCGGAGCCGGCCATCGACCCGGCCTGGGCGATCGCTTCGTTGGCCAGGGCGATGTCCAGGTGCTGGGGGCCGAACCACGGTGCGGAGACCCCTCCGGGGATGAACGCCTTTAGGTCTCGGTCGTGACGCACCCCACCGCCCAGGGCAGGGTCATAGATGAGCTCACGAAAGCTCACCTTGGCGAACTCTATCTCGTAGTTACCAGGCCGGCGCACGTGGCCCGAAAGGGCCAGGATCTTCGTGCCCCGGGAGCGCCCGTCCCCCAGGGCGGAGAAGGCGGCGTCCCCGTTGCACATTATCCAGGGGAGGTTGGAGAGGGTCTCCACGTTGTTGACAACGGTGGGCGCGCCGTAAAGCCCGATGGCGGCGGGGTAATAAGGAGGCTTGATCCGGGGGAAGCCCCGCTTGCCCTCCAGGCTTTCCAGCAGCGCGGTTTCCTCGCCACAGATGTAGGCACCGGCACCGGGGTGGATGACGATGTCGACGGAAAACGCCGTACCCAGGATGTTGGCCCCGACCGCTCCGTACTCGTAGGCCTCGTTGAGCGCGGCCTGAAGGCGTTCCTGGGCCAAGGCCATCTCCCCCCGCACGAAGATGAACACCTGAGCGGCGCCTATGGCGTAGGCGCAGATGAGGCTGCCTTCGATCAGTTGGTGAGGATCACCCTCGATCAGGGCATGGTCCTTGAACGTGGCCGGTTCGCTCTCGTCACCGTTGACGACGAGGTAGACCGGCTCGGCCTTGCGCAGCATTCCCCACTTACGGCCGGCGTCGAAGCCCGCCCCTCCGCGGCCGAGGATGCTCGAGCCCAGGGTGGCCTGGTGCACCTCTTCGGGGGTCATGGCCAGGGCCCGGCGCAGCCCCTCGTACCCGCCGTGGTCGAGGTACGACGGCAGTGTCCAGCTGTCAGGGAACCTGAACCGGGAAGTTACGATCTTCGGTGCAGTCTTGGGCCCGGACGCCTCGATTGCGCTCACCGTCCGGTCCCCTCTGGGGCCGGCGGGCCTTCGGCGAGCAGGGTGCTGGCCACGGCCGGGGTCGTGCGCCACGTCCCCAGCGCCACCGGCCGCCCGGAAGCGTCCTGGGCGGCTGCGGCTGGGGGAGGCGGGGTGGCGCCGGCCTTGTTGACGGCCTGGCGCGGCTGGCCCGGAGGTCGGGCCGCGGGCGCATCGGTCCCGGGGGCGTCCGTCCCGGGGGCAGTGGCCGGAAGGCCCACTGATCGCCGGACCCGGCACAGCGTCCCGTGCGGGGGAACCTCGGCGTCGAGCCGGCCGGCCCGCAGGTCTTCGACCAGCGTGTCCCAGCGCTCCGGGGTCATATTCCCGAAAAACCGCCAGTTGACCGTGAGACAAGGGGCGTTGCCGCACAGCGCCAGGCACTCGGCGTCCTCCAGAGTGAAAGAGCCGTCGGGGGTCGTCCCCCCCGGGTGGACCCCCAACCCTTCCTCGATGTGGCCGAGCAGTTCGTAGGCCCCGTCGAGCATGCAGGCGATATTGGTGCACACGGCGACCAGGTACCGGCCAATGGGCTCGAGGTGGAACATGTCATAGAAGCTGGCCGTGCCCCGCACCTCGGCCGGGGTGAGCTCGAAGAGGGCGGCGACGTCCTCGATCCCCTCCGGGCTGAGGTACCCGTCCTGCTCCTGGAGCACGTGGAGTACGGGGATGAGCGCCGAACGTTTGTGCGGGTACAGACCGATGAGTTGTCGCGCACGGACGAGGTTGTCCTGGCTCAGGCCCATGTCCATCGATCTTTACCGAGATGCCGGCTTTGGGCCAATCGGGCCCCGTTGACGTCGGGCTCAACGGTCGACGTCCCCCAGTACCGGGTCGATGCTGGATATGCACGCGATCACGTCGGGGATAAACCCACCTCGGACCATGGGTGCCAGCGCCTGCAAGTTGGCGAACGAAGGCGCCCGTACGTGGACGCGATAGGGCCGTGAGGTGCCGTCCGAAACCACGTAGCAACCGAGCTCGCCGCGGGGCGACTCGACGGGGACGTAAGCATCGCCCGGGGCGACCCGGGCCCCCTCGGTGAACAATTTGAAGTGGTGGATCAAGGCCTCCATCGACTCGTCGATCCGATTACGGGGCGGTGGGGTGAACTTCTTGTCCTGGGCCCGGTAATCGCCGCCGGGCATGGCCTTGGCCACCTGGCGTAGAATGCGGACCGATTCGCGGATCTCGTTGGAGCGTATGGCGAAGCGGTCCCAGCAGTCTCCCGCGGTACCCACTATCACGTCGAAGTCGACCTGCTCGTAAAACAGGTACGGGAAGTCCCGGCGGACGTCGTAGGTCACTCCGGTAGAGCGCAGCACGGGCCCGGTCAGACCGAGGCCCACGGCGGTGGCGGCGTCGAGAGCGCCCACGCCGTCCATGCGGTTTTGCAGCAGGGGCTGGCCCGTCAGCAAGTTGTCGTACTCGTCCATGCGCTTTATGACGGTGTCGCAAATGGCGAGGACGTCGTCGCGCCAGCCGTCGGGCAGGTCGGCGGCGACCCCTCCGGGACGGATGTAGTTGTGGTTCATCCGCAGGCCGGTCACCTTCTCGAAAAAGGCCAGGACCAGCTCCCGGTCCCGCCAGCCGTAGACAAGCATGTTGAGGGCGCCCAGGTCGGCACCATTGGTGGCGAGCCATAGCAGGTGAGAGGAGATGCGGTTGAGCTCGCACATCAACATGCGGATCCACTGGGCACGCGCGGGCACCTCGACGCCCGCCAGTTTTTCGACCGAGAGGCAGAAAGCCAGCTCGTTGAAGAACGGCGCCAGGTAGTCCATGCGGGTCACGTTGGTGGCACCCTGGTGGTACATCAGCTCCTCGCCCGTCTTCTCCATCCCGGTGTGCAGGTAACCGATGACGGGCTTGGTGCGCAACACCTGTTCGCCCCGGATCTCGACCATCACCCTCAGGACCCCGTGAGTGGACGGGTGCGAGGGCCCGAGGTTCAGGATCATCGTCTCGTCGTCGGGGGCCTCATAGCTGATGTCGTCCCGGTCGAGGGTGACGCCCTCGGGCAGGCGCAGGACGCCGCCCACCTCGGACCGCAGCTCCCGGACGCTCGTCTGCTCGAGCGCCAGTAGTTCCTGAGCCCCTTCGGAGGTTTTGGCCTTCAGCAGCTCGACCAGGGAGGGAGTGGTCATTTGGGTGCTTCCTTGAACTGCACGGGCACGTGGCCGGTGGCATAGTCCTTGCGCAACGGGTGGCCTTCCCAGTCTTCGGGCATCAGGATGCGGGTGAGGTCGGGGTGGTCGGTGAACCTGATGCCGAACATGTCGAAGGTCTCCCGTTCGTGCGCCTCGCTGCCGGGCCACAGATCGAACAGGCTGGGCACCACCGGGTCGGTGGCGGGCACCTGGCACCGGGCCCGGAGGCGCTCTCGGCGCGAGAACGAGACGAGTTCGACGACCACCTCGAAACGCTCGGCCGTGACCCCGTCGGGCAGGGCCCGTCCGGGATGGGTGAGGTAGTCCACGCCGCTCACGCCCATGCAGGACTCGAACCCGTCGCGGAAGAGGGCCTCCATGAGGGCGAGGTAGCGGGCTCGGTCGGTGTGTACGGTGCGCTGGCCCAGAGCCTCAGTAACCGGGCAACCATGCAGCAGGGGTGTACCTTCGTCGCCGGGGGCCGGTGGCTCCGGCGCCGGCTGGGCTGCTTGGTCTTCGCTCACCCGCCCACCGCCTGGTCGGGACGGCCGGCCGGGCTGGCGCTGGTCGAGCTGAGCTGCAGAGGCCGGGCCTCCTCCAGGTGGATGCCGGCCCCGGCACCGGTCACGGCCCGCCTGCGGGTTATCTCGCCCCGGCGGATTTGCTCGTGCAGCGTAAGGATGGAGTGGATGAGGGTCTCGGGCCGGGCGGGCATCCCGGCGTGTACACGTCCACCGGGACGACCTGGTCGACACCCTGGACGAGGGCGTAGTTGTTGAACATGCCGCCCGTCGAGGCGCACACGCCCATGGAGATGACCCACTTGGGCTCCATCATCTGGTCGTAGACCTGGCGGAGGACGGGCGCCATCTTCTGGCTCAGCCGGCCGGCCACGATCATCAGGTCGGCCTGGCGCGGCGAGGCCCGGAACACCTCCATCCCGAAGCGGGCCAGGTCGTAGTTGGCGGCGCCGCTCGCCATCATTTCCATGGCGCAGCAGGCCAGACCGAAGTTGGCGCCCCAAGAACTGGAGGCGCGCGCCCACTTGACCACACCCTCTAGGGTCCCGGTGAAAAAGTTGTGCCGGAGGTCTTCCAGGCCCATCAGTCGTCCACCTTGGCCGGGCCGGCGCTCGTAGCGGGGGGGCCTGTCGCGGTGGCTACGCCGGCGGGCACGTGGGGGCGGGCCGCCGGGGCTCCGGGCCGGCCGACCCGGCGCACGGTGGCATTGAGAGCGCGGCCGACGGGGACGCCGCTACGGTCACCGAGACGCTTGACCGGGCCCCAGTCGAGAGCGCCCTCGGAAACGAGGTAAGCGAAGGCGATAAAGACCACGAGGGCGAAGGAGGCGAACTCGACCAGCCCGAAAAGGGCCAACTGACGGAATATGACGGCAAACGGGTAGAGGAAGATGATCTCGATGTCGAAGATGACAAAGATCATTGCCACCAGGTAAAACCGCACCGGGAAACGGGCGGAAAGCTCCCGGGAGGGGGCGATCCCCGACTCGTAGGGGCCGACCTTGGCCGGGTTGAGCCGGCCGTTCGGCCCCAGAGTGCGAGAGGCTACGAACGAGCCGATGGCGAACAGCAGGGACAGGACCACGAGGAGCAGGATCGGGAGGTACTGGTCCATCGAGTGGCCAGGCTAGCGTCCGTGCGGCCTCATCTCACCTTCAGGCCGCCGCCAGCCGCCGATGGGGCGGTAGACGACTAGCATCGCACCAGCCGCTCGCCGCGCCGCCCAAGGCCGGCTGACGAACGCTCCGAGGCAGATGAACCCCACCAACCCCGCAGCAGACCACGAGTGTGATGTCCTTGTCATCGGCGCCGGGCCCTCGGGTTCGTCGTGCGCCTACTGGCTGGCCAAGGCGGGGCACGACGTCGTCGTGGTAGAGCGCAAGGCCTTCCCCCGGGAGAAGACGTGCGGGGACGGGCTCACGCCCCGCTCGGTGCGCCAGCTCCAGGACATGGGCCTAGCCCAGGAACTGGCCGCATGTCACCGTTACGAGGGCCTGCGCTCGCACGGGTTCGGTCGTAGCCTCGAACTTCCCTGGCCGGCGGTCCCCGGTCTACCTCGCTATGGCTACGTCGTGACCCGTAAGGATCTCGATGCCATGGTCGCCGACCATGCCGCCAAAGCCGGAGCCATGCTGTGGGAGCACACAGAGGCGGTGGAGGCGATCATGGACGGCGGGACGTTGCGGGGGGCGCGCCTGGCGGCCAAGGGCGATGACGGCCATAGCGGCCGGGTGACGGCCCGGTACGTGGTAGTGGCGGACGGCGCCAACTCCCGCTTCGGCTGGTCGATCGGTAACCAGCGCAACCGCACCTACCCCCAGGGCATGGCCCTGCGGGGCTATTGGACCTCGCCGCGCCACGACGAACCGTGGATCGACTCCTGGCTCGACCTGCGAGACGAGGCCGGCAATGCCATGCCCGGCTACGGCTGGATCTTCCCCCTGGGCGATGGGCGGGTCAACGTCGGCGTCGGCTTGTTGACGACTTCGGCGAAATGGAAGGGTGCCAACACGACGCAGATGCTGGACGCTTTTTGCCACTTCGTGCCTGAATCGTGGGGGATCAACCCGGCGACGTGCCTGGGCCCGGCCACCGGGGGCCGGCTCCCGATGGGCCTGTCCGTCGGCCCCCGATCGGGCCCCACCCACCTCGTCGTGGGTGATGCCAGCGGCATGATCAACCCGTTCAACGGCGAGGGCATCGCCTACGGGTACGAGACCGGGCGGTTGGCGGCCCTGGTCCTGGGCCAGGCGCTCGTCAGTAATGACCCCGGTGAGCTCCGGCTCTACGAGCAACGCCTTCAGGCCGAGTACGGCTTGTACTACCGGGTGGCCCGAGCCTTCGTGCGGGCCATCAGCAGGCCCCCGGTGATGCGGGCGTGCACCCTCAGCGGGATGCATAGCCGGTCCCTGATGGAGTGGCTGCTGCGCATCATGTCCAACATGCTGCGGCCGGACGAGATCGGGCCGGCCGAGGCCGCCTACAAGGCGGTCGCCGCCCTGGCCCGGGCCAAGCCCGCCCACTGAAGTCTCCCTTCAGGGTGGCGCCGCGGCCCTTTCAGGGCGCGCCGGCAGCGACCTGGAGGGCCGCCTCGGCGAAAACGGCGACCGTGCGCTCGAGGTCGATGTCGCTGTGGGCCAGGCTCGGGAACAGCACCTCGTAGGCGCCGGGGGCGATAGCCACTCCCCGTTGGAGCAGGCCGTGCATCAGGGGCGGGTAGAGCCCGGTGGCCGCTGAGCCTCGGGCACCTTCGTAGTCGGTGACGGGGCTGGTCCCGAAGAAGACGCCGACCAGCGGACCTGCGACCGGGACCTGCACATCCAGGCCCGCTCCCTGTGCCGCCGCCGCCAGCCGCGCCCCGAAACGGCCGGCCCACGCGGCCAGGTCCCGGTAGGCGGCGTCCTCCAGGAGCGAGAGCGCGGCGAGGCCGGCCGCCGTCGCCACCGGGTTGCCCGACAGCGTCCCCGCCTGGTACACCGGGCCCAGGGGCGCCAGCTGTTCCATGACGTCAGCCCGGCCGCCGAAAGCAGCCAGGGGCAGACCTCCGCCGATCACCTTGCCGAAGCACCACAGGTCGGGGGTCACCCCCAAGAGGCGCGAGGCACCACCCGGGCCGAGCCGGAAGCCGGTTATGACCTCATCGAAGATGAGCAGGGCCCCGGCCCGGGTGCAGGCCTGGCGCAGGCCCTCGAGGAACCCGGGCACCGGCGGCACGAGCCCCATGTTGGCGGCCACGGGTTCGACGATCACGGCGGCCACGTCACGCCCGATCTCGGGCACGCGGTTATAGGGCGTCACCAAGGTTTCGGCCACCGAGCCGCGGGGCACGCCGGCCGACGTCGGTAGCCCCAGGGTGGCGACGCCGCTGCCGCCTCCGGCCAGAAGGGCGTCGCTGTGGCCGTGGTAGCAGCCCGAGAACAGGACCACCCGGTCGCGGCCGGTGGCGGCTCGGGCCAGCCTGACGGCGGACATGGCCGCCTCGGTACCGCTGCTGACGAGCCTGACCATTTGACAGCCGGGAACCCGCTCACTGATCGCCTCGGCCAAAAGCACCTCGCCCTCGGTGGGCGCCCCGAAGCTGGTCCCTAGGCCGGCCGCCCGCCTGATGGCTTCGACGACCCTGGGATGGGCGTGGCCGAGGATCGAGGCGCCGTAGGACTGCACGTAGTCGACGTACCGGCGGCCCTCGACGTCCCAGACGTAGGCACCCTCGCCCCGGGCCACGAAGTAGGGCGTGCCGCCGACCGCCCGGAAGGCTCGCACCGGGGAGTTGACCCCCCCGGGCGAGACGCGGGAGGCCCGCTCGAAAAGGGACCGGTTGGTCCCCGTCATCGGGACAGGACCTCGGCGACTTCGGCCGCGAAGTAGGTGAGGACCATGTCTGCGCCGGCCCGCTTGATGGCCCCCAGGTGCTCCAGGGCCACGGCGGCGCCGTCCAGCCAGCCCCGCTCGGCGGCCGCCTTGACCATGGCGTACTCACCGCTCACGTGGTAGGCGGCCACAGGCACGCGTACGGCCTGGCGGACGGCGGCGATGATGTCGAGGTAGGCCAGGGCGGGCTTGACCATCACCATGTCCGCTCCCTCGGCCACGTCGAGCTCGGCCTCGCGCACGGCCTCCCGGGAGTTGCGGGGATCCTGCTGGTAACCGCGCCGGTTGCCACCGCCGGCGATGGTCACGTCGACGGCATCCCGGAACGGCCCGTACAGGGCCGAGGCGAACTTGGCGGCATAGGCGAGGATCCCCACATCGGTGCGACCATCGCCGTCAAGTGCCTCCCGGATGGCGGCCACCTGACCGTCCATCATCCCTGAAGGGGCCACGATGTCGGCGCCGGCGGCGGCCTGGGCCCGGGCCACCCGCCCGTAGAGGGCGATCGTCGGGTCGTTGGCGACCTCGCCATCGTCGTCGAGCACTCCGCAGTGGCCGTGGTCCGTGTACTCGTCCAGGCAGAGGTCAGCAATGAGGACCATCTCGGAGCCCAGCTCGTCACGGAGGGATGCCAGCGCCACCTGCACGATCCCGTCCCGTGCCCAGGCCTGGCTGCCCTCGCCGTCCTTGTCTCGGGGGACCCCGAACAGGAGCAGAGCAGGTACTCCCAGCTGACAAAGCCGCCTGGCCTCCTTCACCAGCGAACCCACCGTGTGCTGGACGACCCCGGGCATGGACGGCACCGGCCGGGCGCGGTCGATGCCATCGCGGACGAAGACCGGGGCCACCAGAATCCTTCACCCCGATCGAGGTCTCGGCCACCATCTCCCGCAAGGCGGAGGAACGTCGTAGGCGGCGCATCCTTGTTTGGGGGAAGGCCATAGCCCCACGTTATCTTCTGCTCCGCAAATGGCGACCCCACGGCTCCGGCGTACCGGGCCCAAACGGCCTGGTCCGGGGCGTGCCGCTTTGGGACCTTCGCCCCTAGCCGCTCCCGCCGGCCGGCGCTTACGGTTTGTTACTGCTCGATTTCTTTGCGGAGGCCTCTATGTTTGTTTGCCGGCGATCGGAGCCCTGATGCAACTGCTCCTGGCGCGCTGGGAGTTCAGCGTCGTAACGGTGTTCCATTTCTTTTTCGTCCCGCTCACGATCGGGCTGGCGTTCTTGGTGGCCCTGATGCAGACACTGGCCTACAAGCGACATGACGACGGCTGGGACCGCCTGAGCCGCTATTTCGGCCGCCTGTTCCTTATCGAGATGGCCGTGGGCATAGTGACGGGCATTGTCCTCGAATTCCAGTTCGGGCTCAACTGGTCGGCGTACTCCGTCTTCGTGGGCAATATTTTCGGCGCCCCGCTGGCCATCGAAGCGCTGCTTGCCTTTTTCCTGGAATCCACGTTCATCGGCTTGTGGATATTCGGCCGCGGCCGCCTTTCCCCGCGTCTGCACCTGGCCACCATCTGGATGGTGAGCCTGGGCACGGCCTTATCGGCGCTGTTCATCCTGGCCGCCAATTCCTGGATGCAGCACCCCGTCGGCTACAAGGTGGTACACGGCCAGGCGGTGCTGACCAACTTCTGGCTACTTCTCGGCAACCCGATGTTGTGGGGCTCGTTCGCCCACACCATCTTCAGCGCCCTCGCCACGGCCGGCGCCGTAGTGCTCGGGATCAGCACGTGGCGAGCGCACCGCGAGCCCCGTGACAGCCAGCACCGCACGTCGTTCTTGCGGGCCAGCCGTTTCTCAGCCCTTTTCACCGGGATAGCGACCATCCTGGTCGCCATCTCAGGCGATGTCCAAGCGCGCCTGATGGACGTCTACCAGCCCATGAAGATGGCGGCGGCCGAGGCCCTCTACAACACCTCGTCCCGCGCCAGCTTCTCGGTCCTCACCATAGGGAACCTAAAGCAAAAGCCGATTTTCCAGATCCGGATCCCCCACCTGTTGTCGCTCATCGCCGACCTGTCGTGGAACGGCCAGGTCCAGGGCATAAACAATATCCAGGCCGCCGACGTGGCCAAACACGGCCCTGGCAGCTACATTCCCGTGATCCCACTGACGTACTGGTCCTTCCGGGCCATGGTGGGCGCCGGGATCTTGTTGATCCTGCTTTCCGCCTGGGGGGTGTGGCTGGCCCGGGGCGACCACCTCGAGCGCCTGGGCGGGAGCATTTGGTTCCGCCGGGCCGCGCTGTGGGGTATCGCCTTGCCGTTCATCGCCAACAGCACCGGCTGGATCTTCACTGAGGTCGGGCGGCAGCCCTGGATCGTCTACGGGCTGATGACCACGGCCAAAGGGGTGTCCACCGTCACCACGGCCGACATCGCGCTCACCTTCGTCGTCTTCGTGGTGGTGTACACGGTGATCGGGGTGATCGACGCCTGGCTCCTGGTGCGAGCGGCGCGCCTCGGTCTCGACCACGCCGGCGACGAAGTCGAAGGCGCCGAACTGGCGGGGCTGGTGTATTGAATGCCGCCCGGGCCCACATTTCCCGGCCTGTTGACATGAAGGACGACGATGGCACCCTTTGCTGACCTCAATACGACTTGGTTCGCTCTGATCGGCTTGTTGTGGGCGGGCTACCTGTTCCTCGAGGGGTTCGACTTCGGGGTGTCCGTGGTGGCGCCGTTCGTAGCCGCCGACGAAACCGAGCGACGGATGTGCCTAAATGCTATAGGCCCCGTCTGGGACGGCAATGAGGTATGGCTGCTGACGGCGGGCGGGGCCACCTTCGCCGCCTTCCCCCTGTGGTACGCGCGGCTGTTCAATGGGTTTTACCTGGCTCTTTTCCTAATCCTGCTGGCGTTGATCGTGAGGGGCGTATCGTTCGAGTTCAGGGCCAAAATCGATGACCCCAGGTGGCGGCGGGCCTGGGAGTGGGCCAACTTCGGCGGCAGCGTGGTCCCGGCCATCGTCTGGGGAGCGGCTTTCACCGATCTGGTGCACGGCGTCCCCCTCAGCCCTGACGGCCGCTATTACGGGGGCCTGCTCGGGCTGCTGCACCCCATCGCCCTGGTGGGCGGTGTGGCCAGCCTGGCCCTGTTCGTGTTGCACGGCTCGGTTTTCTTGAGCTTGAAAACCACCGGCGCCCTCGCCGCCCGCGCCCGGCGAGCCGCCGTAGTCGCCGGTACCGCGGCCAGTGCTCTGGTGACGGCGGCAGTCATCTGGGTGGCGGCCGCCGGGAGGCCGGCCGTTGCCGGCTCCGTGCCGGGCGCGCTGCCTCTGGTCCTGGCGGTCATCGCCATAGCGGGGGTTGTGTTGTCCACGCTGCTCATCGCCCGGGGACGCGACGGGTGGTCCTTCCTAGCCACCGGCGCGGCCATCCTGGCCGTAATGGGAGCGGTGTTCGCCCGGATGTTCCCGGCCGTCCTGCCGGCCAGCAACCGGGCTGCTAACGGCCTGACCATCGCCTCCGCCGCCTCCCAGCACAACACCTTGCTGGTCATGACGGTGGTCGCCGCCATCTTCACTCCCTTCGTGCTCGCCTACCAGGGCTGGACCTACTGGGTCTTCCGCCAGCGCTTGACCCGGCCGGTGACGGCGCCGACACCAGGCCCGGGGGGCTTCCCCCCCAAGGTGCCGGCGGCCTCGGTGCCCGGCGCGACGACGGCCCAGCCGGCCGCCGGCAGTGCCTGAGGGGGCCAGCTCGGGCACGGCCCCCCGTTCGGGGCCGATCGATAGGCGGCTCGTCAAGGTGCTGCCTGGCCTGAAGGCGAGCGTGGCCATGTCGGTGGCCGTCGGGTTACTGGCCACGGCGTCGATTGTTGTCCAGGCCGTGGCTCTGGCCCACCTGCTCGCCAGCGCCATGCCCGGCGCTGTGGCCGGGGACCGGGCCCGGTGGTTGGTGCTGTTCGGTGCCGGCGCCTGCGTGCGGGCCGTCGTGGCGTTGCTGGGCGAGATCCTGGCCGGCGCCTCGGCTTCGCGCGCCATCGCCGCCCTGCGCTCCCGGTTGGTCACCGCCGCGCTCCACCAGGCGCCCTCACCTGGCCGGGGGACGGGCGGCCCGGGCGACATAGCCGCGGTCGCCGGCCGGGGCCTTGACGCACTTGACGTCTACATCGGCCGATGCCTTCCCGACCTGGTGCTGGCGGCGGCTGCCCCCCTGGCCTTGCTGGTGGCGGTCGGTTCGCTCGACTGGCTGTCGGCGTTGACCATGGCCGTTGTCGTGGCACTCTTCCCCGTGTTTGGGGCGCTGATCGGACGCACCAGCATGTCCATGGCGGCCGACCGCTGGCGTCAGGTCGAGCACCTGGGCCGCCAGATCGTCGACTTGTTCGACGGCCTGGCCGTACTGCGTGCGTTCGGCCGGACGGCGGAACATCGGGCCCGGATGGCGAGGACCAACGAGGCCCTGAGCCAATCGAGCACCAGGGTGCTGCGGGTCGCCTTCCTGTCGGCCCTGGTCCTGGACACGCTGGGTTCGGTCTCGGTTGCCCTCATCGCCGTACCGTTGGGGTTGCGTCTCGTGGCCGGGGAGGTGCGCCTGAGTGCCGCCCTGGCCGTACTGATCGTCGCCCCCGAGGTGTTCCTGCCGTTGCGCCGAGCCAGTGCCGAGTTCCACGAGAGCACCGAGGGCCTGGCTGCCTCGGCTCGGGCGCTGGAGATAATCGGCTCGGCGCCGTCCCCTCGGGGCCAACCCGCCCGTCCCGTCTACGAGGACGTGCCCCAGGGCCTGGTCGGGGCGGCCGTCGAGATGCGCTCGGTGACCGTTGAGCTCCCCGGTCGGGACGTCCCGTTGTTGAGCGAGGTCGACCTCACCATTGGGCCGGGCGAGACGGTGGTCCTGGTGGGGCCCAGCGGGGCCGGAAAGTCCACCGTCATGTCCCTGCTCCTTGCCTTCGCAACCCCCGGTTCCGGCCAGGTGACCGTGGGAGGAGAAGATCTCGACGGCATCGACCCGGCCGCTTGGCGCCGGCTCATCACCTACCTCCCCGAGCGGCCCACGCTGCTATCGGCCAGCCTGGCCGATAACCTGCGCCTGGCCAACCCGGAGGCGACCGACGACGACCTGGTGAGGGCGATGGCTCAGGCGGGTGCGTCGGGGCTGGTAGCCGCGCTGGCCGACGGTTGGTCGACCAGGCTGGGCGACGGCGGCCGGCCCGTCTCGGCCGGCGAACGGCAGCGGATCGCCCTGGCCCGGGTGTTCCTACGCCCGCGCCCGCTCTACCTCCTGGACGAGCCGACGGTCCACCTCGACGAGGCCGCCGAGGCTCACGTGCTGGAGGGCCTGCGCCAGGCCCTGGAGGGCAGGAGCGCCCTCATCGTCTCGCACCGGCCCGCCGTTTTGGGCCTGGCCGACCGGGCCCTGGTCATCCGGGGGGGCCGGGTGGTGGAGGCCGGGGCCGACTTCCTGACCGAGGTGCCGGTATGAGCGGGACTGGCCTCACACGCGGGCGGAGCCTGTGGCCCGTAGTCGGAGCCGGGGCACTGACGTCGGCGTGCGGGATCGGACTGCTGAGCACTTCGGGTTGGTTGATCACCCGTGCGTCGCAACGGCCCCCTGTGCTGTCGCTGAGCATCGCCATCGGTGCCGTCCAGGCGTTTTCTTTGGGGCGGGGCCTGGCTCGCTACGTGGAACGCATCGGCGTCCACCGTCTCAGTCTGCGTCGGCTCGGCCAGCTACGGCTGCGCCTGTTCGACGTGGCGGTGCCCCTGGTCCCGGGCACGGTGGGCGGCGATGGAACGGCCGGCGTGCTCAGCAGCTTTGTCTCGGGCACGGAACTGGTGGCCGAAGGCTACGCCAGGGCGACAACGGCCGCCATCGAGGTGAGCGCCAGCGTGGTCCTGGGGGCGGTTGTCGCCGCCCTCCTCGATCCTGTCGTAGGCGTGGTCTTGTTGGGGGCATCATTGGCGGTCGTCGTAGTGGCGGCGACGTCGGCCCGATGGGGCGGCCCGGTCGAGCGCCGGGCGGCGGCTGAGCGCGTCGAGCTGGCGGGTGCCGTCGTCGCCGCCGTGCGTTCCGCACCCGAGCTGGTGGCCTACGGGCGCCAGGACCTGGTCGAGGACGCCCTGGAGCGGGTGCGTCGGCAAGCCGCCGCCCTCTCGGCCCGGCGTGCCTGGGCCAGCGGGCTCGCCCGGTCCGGCACCATCCTGGCCGCCGGTGGAGCCGTCGTTGGGGTTGTCGGCACCGGGTTGGCCGCTGCCGGTGCTCATCGCCTCTCGGGGGTGACCCTGGCCGTGGTCAGTTTCGCCGCCCTGGCCGTGATGGACCAGTGCACAAGCCTGCCGGCCGTCTTCGCCGGCAACCATGCGGCGCGGGCGGCGTCGGCCCGCCTCCGGGACCTGGGACGACTGGCGCCCGCCGTAGAGGAACCGGAGCTCGACCACAGCGCCGGTGCCAATCCAGGCTCGGCTGACCTCGTCGAGGCCGAGACGACCACGCCCGGCGGCGACCGGATCTTGAAGGGCGTGTCGTTGGGGGTCGGGGATGGCGAGCGCGTGGCGCTGGTGGGCCCGAGCGGCGCGGGCAAGACCAGCGCGGTCTACGCCCTGGTCCATTTTGTGGCGTGTTCGGGCGGCCACGCCCGCCTCGGCGGTGTCGAGGTGTCGACTATGACCAGGGAGGGCATCGCCGCCCTGGCCGGATGGCTGCCGGACAACACCCATGTCTTTGCCGCCAATGTGGCCGACAACCTGCGCCTGGGCGATCCGGCGGCCACTGAGCCCGAGTGCCTCGCCGTGCTGGACCGGGTGGGGCTCCGCCGTTGGTCGGACGGCTTGCCTCGTGGACTGGCCACCCCGCTGGGCGCCGGTGGCCTCCCTGTGAGCGCGGGTGAACGCCAGCGCCTGGGCCTGGCCCGGGTGCTCCTGGCCGGGCCTCGGCTACTGCTGCTCGACGAACCGACGGCTCACCTTGACCCGGTCACCGCGGGCCAGGTCCTGGGGCAGTTGCTCGACGCTGCCGGGGAGGCGTCGGCCCTGGTCGTGACGCATGACCCTGCCGTTTCCGCGTACGTCGACACCGTGGTGGCCCTGGACGGCGGCCGGGTGGCCGGCGTCAGCCGGGGCGGCCGGAGAGGCCACTGATCAAGGCGGCGACCAGGCCTTCGAGAGTCGGCTCCGAGGCCTCGGCGTCCACCTGAAGGCCGCGGGCACGAGCCGTCGCCGCCGTGACCGGCCCGATACAGGCGACCACGGGAGGGAGCGGGACGGTCCCGGCCTGGTCGAGGTAGCTGTTGACGGCGGAGGAAGAGAAGAAGCAGATGGCATCGGCGTCGCCCGCCGCCGTCAACAGCTCGGGAGCGAGCTCCTGGGGCACGGTCCGGTAGGCCTCGATGGCGTCTACCTCCCAGCCCCGCCGGACCAGTTCGGCTTGCAGGTCGGGTCGGGCGCCGGCGGCCTGGGGCAGTAACAACCTCCCGGGCGCAGGAGGCGGGGGGGCAGGCGGGAACGAGGCCGCCAGGCCCTCGGCCCGGAAATCAGCGGGGACCAGGTCGGCCACCACGCGGTAGGCCCGCAACGCGGCCGCCGTACCCGGGCCGACCGCAGCCACCCTCGTCCCCCCGAGCAGGCGCGTGTCCGGGACGCGCTCGAAGAAACGTTCGACGGCGTTGGCCGAGGTGAACACCACCCACGGGTAGCCACCTCGGGCCAACACCTCGAGCGACGCCACCAGCGCCTGGCCCCCGTCGGCCGGCGGGGCGAGAGCGATCGTGGGTACCTCCAGGACCTCGGCCCCCACCTGGCGCAGCCTGTGGGCCAAGGGGGAGGCCTGATGGGTGGCCCTGGTCACGGCGACCGTCTTTCCCGAGAGTGGCAGTTCAAGGGGCGAGCGCAGGTCGAGGTCGGCCACCTCGCCGATGACGATGGTCAGAGGGGGGCCCAGGGCGACGGAGGGCAGCCCGGCCAGTGTCGAGCGGACGGACGCCTGGCGCTTCCCGGTGCCCCACTGGACAGCCAGCACCGGCGTCGATGGGCTCATCCCTCCCGCTATCAGGCGCTCGGCGATGCGGGCGCGATGGGCGGCGCCCATGACGACCACGATCGTGCCTCCGGTCCGGGCCAGGGCCTCCCAGTTGGTCCCCCCCGCGCCGGGCGCCACGTCGACGGACCGGGTGTGACCGGCGACGACGGTGAACGAAGTGACCAGGCCCCGGTGGGTTACGGGCACGCCGGCGCTGGCGGGGGCGGCTATAGCCGCGCTCACGCCGGGCACTACCTCAAAGGCTATGCCGGCCGCCTGGAGGGCCATGGCCTCCTCCCCTCCCCGCCCGAAGACAAACGGGTCGCCGCCCTTGAGGCGCACGACGCGCAGGCCGTCCCGGGCCCGGGACACGAGCAGCTCGTTGATGGCATCCTGGTCGCCGCGGTCGTCGGGCTGCTTTCCTACGTCGAGCTTCTCGGCCCGGGGTGGGGCGAGCGATAGCAGGGCGGGGTCGGTGAGGCGGTCGTGGACGACCACGTCGGCGGTGGCGAGGAGGTCCGCTCCCCGTCGGGTGAGCAGGCCGGGATCGCCGGGGCCGGCCCCGACCAGGTAGACGGTACCGGTCAAGGCCGGCAACCGGCGTTCAACACCCGCGACCGGAGCTCAACGACCGTCTCCTCGGGCCGCCAGCAGATGGCGTCCACCGGCGCCGAGGACCATTTCAGCGACCTCGGTACCGAGCCAGGCGCCTTCCGTCGGCGCCCCGGTGGCCCTCCGGCGGACCACGACGCTCCCGTCGGGGGCGGCCAGCAGGCCTTCGAGGCTCAATAGGCCCTGCGACGACATGGTGGCATGGCCGGCCACGGGAAGGTCACAGGCACCTCCGATGGCAGCCAGGAAGGAGCGCTCGGCATCGACGCAGCGCCTGGTCGAGGGCTCGTCGAGGGTTTTGAGGAGGTCTCGGGTGGTTGTGTCGTCGGTCCGGCACTCGACGGCCAGTGCCCCCTGGGCCACCTGGGGGACCATGACGTCCACGCCGAGAACGTCTATAGGGGTGGGGGCCAGTCCGAGCCGGCTCAGGGCCGCCATGGCCACGACCACAGCCCCGCCTGGAGGCACCCGGGCCAGCCGGGTGGAGATGTTCCCCCGCAGGCTCGCGAAGTTTAGGTCGGGCCGCAGAAAAGCTAGTTGGGCGCGCCGACGTAGGCTCCCGGTGGCAATAGTGGCGCCCGGCCCCAGCTCGGCCAGTGTGGCGCCGACCAGGACATCACGGGGGTCGCCCCGAAGAGGCACCGCCGCCAGGCACAGGCCGGGGTGGTCGACGGGCTGGAGATCCTTGGCGGAATGGACGGCGGCGTCGGCATGGCCGGCGAGAACGGCAGCTTGCACCTCGCCGGCGAACACACCCCGGCCGCCGATTTCCCATACGGGGACGTCGGGGCGGCGGTCACCGGTCGTGGTCACGGTCACCAGCTCGACCTTCAGGCCCCGATGGGCCGCCGTCAGCAGGGTGGCGATGTGGCTCGCTTGCCACAACGCCAGCGGGCTGCCCCGGGTGGCCAGGCGTACGGGCACTAAGGTCCGAGGCCGAAGAGGTCCCTGAAGGCGTCGGCCAGTACGTCGCCCCGGGCCGTACCGGCGGCGTCCTTCAAGTTGACCGTCGGCTCGTGCAGCACTTTGGCCACCACCCGCCTGGTCACCGCCTCCACGGCTTCGAGCTGTTCGGGGGTCAAGTCGTGGGCTCGGCGGGCCAGGCGCTCGACCTCGGATCGGCGGACCGCCTCCGCCCGTTCATGCAGCGCTGTCACCAGGGGAGCGACGGACCTGGCGGCCAGGGTGCCGTTGAAGCGGTCCACCTCCTGCGCCACGATAAGTTCGACGGCCGGGACCTCGGCCCGGCGCTCGGCGGCCCGGGCGCCCACGAAACGGCCGATGTCGTCCATGTTCATGAGGCTGACCCCGGCCAGGTCCGCGACGGCGGGGTCAATATCCCGGGGCACGGCCATGTCGACGAGCAAGAGGGGCCGCGGCGGCCGCGACGCCAGCGCCAGGCCGACGGTCCCGGCGCCCAGGAGATGGTCCGGGCCGGAGGTGGAGCAGGCCACCACGTCGGCGCCGGCCAGGGCACCCACCAGGTCCTCCCACGCCGCCGCCTGGCCTCCGACAGCCTCGGCGACCTGCTCGGCCCGGGCCCGGTTGCGGTTGATGACCACGACCGGGAGCATGCCGGCCACGCCGGAAAAGGCTCGCGCCGCCATCTCGCCGACTTCACCCAGCCCGACCACGAGGGCCTGCTTGCCCTCGAGGTGGCCCAGCGCCCCGGTCGCCATCTCGACGGCGGCGTAGGCCAGCGATGTCGTGCCCCGCGAAATGTCGGTCTCGGACCGGGCGCGCTTGCCGACCTGGAGGGCGTGGCGGAAGGCGGCGCTCAGGGCGGGCCCGCACGAGCCCTCGCTGCGCGCCACCTCCCAGGCTTGGCGCACCTGGCCGAGGACCTCGCCCTCGCCCACCGACACCGAGTCCAGGCCAGCAGAGACCCGGAACAGATGACCTATGGCGGCCTCGTCGAAGTAGGAGTACAGGTTGCCCGAGAACTCCTCAGGTGGCTTGCCGCTCCAAGTGGCGAAGAACTCCCGGATATCGGCCATCGCCCCGTGGAACCGGTTGACGAGGGCGTAGACCTCGGTGCGCATGCAGGTGGACAAGACGACGACCTCGTCCAAGTGAGGGCGAGAGGACAAGTCGGCCAGGGCCTTGGGCACGGAGCCGATAGGAACGATCAGTGGCTCGAGCTCCGGGAGCGGGACCGTCCGGTGGTTTATCCCGACTACTGCGACAGACACGCCTCGAGGCGCTCCTTTGCTTCGGCCCGGCGTCCCGAGCGGATGAGGTCGAGCATGGCCCAATCAATGCCCTGCCGCCAGTCAACCTCCTCGGTGCTGCGCCCGTCGGCTTTCAACCGGGCGCGCGCCTCGGCCAGCATCACGGCTAATTCGGCCACTTCCGGGCCCAGGTGTTCAACCACGTGCTGCTTCAACCAGGAGGCCAGGGCAGGGCTGAAACCCGAGGTGGATATGGCCACGCTCACCGGTCCCTGGCGGGCGATGGCCGGGAGGATGAACGAGCACGAGGCGGGATCGTCGGCGGAATTGACCCAGACGCCGGCCCTCTCCCCGTCTTCGAAGACGGCCCGGTTCACGGCCGGGTCCCCGGTGGCGGCCACGGCGAGCCGATAGCCGGCGACTTCCCCGCGCCGGTACGGGCGTTCTTCCACCCTCTCGAGCCCGGCCATGTCGCGCACGGGCGCCAGGATCTCCTTCGCCACGAGGTCGACGCGGGCCCCGGCGTCGACAAGCCCGAGGGCCTTGCGCCGGGCGACGTGGCCCCCGCCTACGACCAGGCAGCGCCGTCCGCTCAGGACGAGGGCCACCGGGTAGACGGCGGTGTCCACGGGCAAGGCAGGTCTCGCGCTCAGCGGGCGGCCGCGCTATGTGCCTGGTCGGCGGCTTCGGCCAGGCGCGCCGTGCGCAAATGCTCGTAGTAGCCGAGGATCTGCAGCTCCACGGCGAGGTCGACCTTGCGCAGGTAGACGTGGGCCGGCACGTTGAGCACGGTGGGGGCGAAGTTGAGCACGGACGTGATGCCGGCCTCGACCAGCCTGTCCAGGACATCCTGGGCAACCGTCGCCGGGGTGGCGATTAGCGCCATGGTGATGCGCTCCTGGCGCACGATGCCCGTCAGGTCGGACAAGGGGTGGACCTCGGCGTTCCCCAATCGTCCGCCCACCTTGGACGGGTCGGTGTCGAAGGCGGCTACGACGTGAAAGCCACGCTGGGCGAAGCCACGGTAGTGACCGAGGGCCTGGCCCAGGTTGCCGGCACCGACCAGGGCCACGTTGAACTCCTGGTTGAGGCCGAGCTGGCGGTTGATCTGCTGGCGGAGCAGTTCGGTGTTGTAACCGACCCCCCGGGTCCCGTAGGACCCCATGTAGGAGAGGTCCTTGCGTACCTGGGGGGCGTTGACACCGGCGCGGCCGGCTAGCTCCTCGGACGAGATGGTGACCAGACGGTCGTCGTTGGCGTCCACCAGGGCCTGGAGGTACAGCGGGAGGCGCTTCACGGTGGCTTCGGGCAACGACCGGGAAGCAGCGGCGGCCGTGGCCCCCGGCCCGGCGGCTACTGGCACCGCACAATGGTACGACGCCGGGAGCCTTAAGCTGACGGCCGGCCGACGTGGCCGGCAGCGATGTCGTTGGCCGGGGGGAGGTTGGCCCACACGTAGGTGACGTAGATCTCGTGGCTTCGCCTCGGGGCCTGGCCGACGAGCCACTCGACCCAGTCCACCAGCTGGGCCTGGTCCTGGTAGCTCCACAAGGGCTGGGCGGGGGATTGGGGGGTCACCACGATCTCTTTGACGTCGAGGTCCCGGATTTCCTGCGCCGCCTCCTGGCGTGCCGCCGGCGTCATGGGCGGCCTGGGCATCGACGGGCTCCCGGCCTTGAACAGGATCCCATGCCCCTGGCCCTTGGCCCGGCTGGTGCCCGTCATGCCCGTGGCGCTGGGCATGACGAAGCAGAACTTGGACTCCGCCTGCCAGCGCAGGTCCAGTTCGTTCACGACGGGAAGGACCAAGGCCACCGGAGGATGGGCCGGCGAAGCGCCTGCTGAGCCCGAAGGGCACGAGAAACCGGAGTAGAAGGCCGAAAAAAGGGGGCTGGCGGAGGCGGCGAAATGGGCGGTGGGGACGATGGCTGCCAATCCCGCCCCGGCCAGGGCCCACCCACCGACCAGAGCCGGGCGCGTCAGGCGCTTGAGCTCGTTGAGGCCCAGAGCCACCAGCAGGCCTACTCCGAGTGAGGTCATGGACGCGAACCGGTCGGGCAGGAGGTTGTGGAAGAGAGGCAGCTTCTGGAGAACGAAGTCGGGCAGGTAGATGCGGGTTATGTGGCCCTTGACGTGCATGGTGGGACCCATCGACAGGAGGGCGGCCCCGGCCGCCACGGCCACTGCCACCCAGGTCGTACGGCGGCGGCGGGCCAGGACCAGGGCCAGGACGACGAATAGCACCAGGGGGACGCCGAGGTAAGCGCCGTGCTCGGATCCGTTACCGCTGAAATGCGAGCTGACACGCAAGGCGGCCGCCGGCGCCAGTTGGGTGCTCCGCGTGGGCACGACGAAGTTCAGCAGGTCGCTCACGTACCGGTTGGCCGGGTGGGCGTTCTGGACCCGGTACGGGCCGAAGTACTGGACGGCGAGGAACGGCGCGCCAAGCACGACGAAAACCCCCGCGGCCACTGTCAGGCCTCGCCGCGCATAGGTCAGGTACGGCCTCAATTCCCGCCGGGCGATCGCCCCCAGAGCGGTCACGGCGATGGCCGCCGTCACCGCCTCTATGGCCAGTACCTCCTCGCCGGTCAGCAGTTGTGCCCAAGCCAGCAACCCGAGGAGCAAGCCGTCCAACCAGGGCCGTCCGGCCTGGACAACCAGGAGCCGGTCCAAGAGCAGCAGCATCAAGGGTGCGCTCATGATCAGCGTCTGAGACAGGTGGCCAACGGATTGGGAGACGACGTAAGGGGAGAACCCGAACACCAGGGCGCCTCCCAGAGCGGGCAAAGGGCCGGCCCAGCGCCGGAACGCCACGTGGGCGAAGGTGGCGGAGAGCACCGGTGCCGCGGTGACCAGGACGTTGTAGGACAAGGCGGCCCCGAAGACCACTGTCACCGGCGCCATCACGAAGCCGGGCAGGAGCACCGAAGTGTTCCACATGAGGTTGGCCCCGCCCGGGAAGTCAACGAAGCGGCTGATGAGCGGGTCGAGACCGTGGCCGAGGGTGAACGGGGCCCAGGACAGGAACCAGGAGTACTCGTCAGAGTCCCCAGCGCTGCCGACCAGCGTGCTGGAGGGCCAGGCCCAGGCCCGATGGAACAGCGCTAGGCCCAGGAGAAGGCACAGGGCGAACACGGCCAAGACCTCCCAGCGCCCGGCCCGACCTGGCGTCGAACCGCGGGCCGAGTGGGCGGCGGGAAGCGGTCGGCGTCCGCGCCGGGACGGCGCGGGGAGGGCGGGCTCGGTGCGCAAGCGGTGCACTGGTGACCGGGCTCGGCCGGGTTCAGCTCGCCGGGCTCGGTCCGGTTAACCCCAGGTCGCGGCTGCGCTCGACGGCGGCGGCGACGGCCTCGATGAATGCCGACCGCACGCCGCGGGCCTCCAACTGGCGCAACCCGGCGGCCGTTGTGCCCGCGGGCGACGTGACCGCCGCCCTTAGGGCCTCGGCGCCTCGGCCCGTCTCGGTCAGCAGCCGGGCTGAGCCCAGGAGCGTGTGCATGACCAGATCGGCGGCGACGGGCCGGGATAAGCCCGACAGGACCCCGGCGTCGGTCATGGCCTCCGCCACCAGGAAGAGGTACGCCGGTCCGGATCCGGACAACCCGGTGACGGCATCGAGCAATCGTTCGGGCACCTCCACCACCGTCCCGACGGATCTCAGGATGCCTGTCGCCCATTCGGCGTCGGCGGGGCCGGCCGAGCTCCCGGCGGCGATGGCGGTGGCGGCCGCCCGGACGAGGGCCGCCATGTTGGGCATCGCCCTGATCACCGCGCAACCGGCGGGGCACCAAGACTCGAGAGCCTTCGAGGGTCACCCCGGCGGCGATCGAGAGCACCCTCCTCACGCCGGCTTCTCCCAGCCGGCGGCAGACGCCTTGGGCATCGCCGGGCTTGACGGCGAGGATGGCGCTGTCCGCCCGGGGCAGCCGCCCGTCGAGCAGTCGGAGCCCGGGGTAGAGACTGGTCAGGCCGCCGGGCCCGCTGAGCTCGGCCCGGCGGCCCGGCGAGACCTCGGTGACGACGACCTGGTCGGGCCGGCGCCAGCCGGCGCCCAAGAGCCCGCCGACGAGCGCCTCGCCCATCTTCCCGCCCCCGACGACCAGCAGATCTCGCTCTTCGGCCATAGCGCAAACCATAGAGGGCGCGAGCCGCAGCCCGCGAGACCCGGAACTTCGCACTTCCCCGAACGAAATTGACGGGCGACCCACGGGCTACGGCACCGGCGATCCTAGTGCGGTACCCCGGTCCCGGGCCGGGGCCGTCCTGGGCCCGGCGGCGCCGGGACGGTGATGTCCTAACGCAGGAGAGCGTCGACGTTTGCCTCGCCGCTGCGGTAGCGCCGGACGAGTTCCTCCTGCAAGCGGTCCTGTATGTCATGCAACGCACGCCGGTCGGCAGAGACGTCGCGCTCGAGGTCGGAGAGGGCGCTAAGCCGCTCGCTCAGCTCCGTTGCCGTCAAGGCCGGCAGCGAACCGAGCTGGTCGGACGGCAGAAGCTGCTCGACCCGGGAGGCCAGGTGCAGCTGCATGCTCTGGGTGGGCGCGAAGAACGTGGGCAGGCGCCCGGCTCCCGCCCCCCGGCTGTGCTCGGAGAGGATCTGCGGCAGCAGCCCGACGAGGGCCTCGGGGCCCGGGTCGTCCAGACCGAGGTGGCGCCGCTCGGACTCGGCCAGGATGAGGTCGATCCGGGCTTGCGCCAGGCGCCTCAGATAGGAAAGCTCCGTCTCGAGCTCGGCGCACGCATCCCGTTTGGCCCGCAGGCCGCTGAGGGACAAACGCTCGAGGCCTACGAGGTAGTCGGGACTCAGGGCATCGATGAGATCCAAGTCGGCCATCGACGCGAGGGTACCGCAGCTCAGCCTCCTGACACGGGAGGCATCAGGGCGACTTCGTCGCCCCGACCCAGGACCAGGTCGCCGGCGGCCGGCGAACGGTTGACCCATACCGAACAGCTCGGGAGCACCCTTTCCAGCTGGTCACCGTAGGTGGCGACCAGAGCCACGAGTAGTTGTGCCACCGTGCCGCCGGCGGCCGGGAGGACAGCCCGCGTCGCCCCCGAAGCCTCCCTGGCGGCCGCGAAGAAAAGCACTGTTACTGCTGGGTTTTCTTCGATTTCCGGACGCCGGCCGGCGTCGCTCGGCGTGTCTGGTCCCATAGGTCGAAGTTACCCGCGCCGGACTCTGCGAAGATGGCCGGGTGGCCCATCTCCTTGTTGTCCGCCATGCTCAGTCCGTCTGGAACGCGGCCGGTCGGTGGCAGGGCTGGTCCGACGCCCCCCTGTCCGAGCTGGGCCAAGAGCAGGCCAGGCAGGCCGGCCGGGCTCTGGCTACAGCGGGGACGATGCCGGGCGCCATGGCCAGCTCCGACCTCGCCCGGGCCCGGACGACGGCCGCGCTGATAGCCGCCGAGGTGGGTTACGGCGGGCCCATCACCGCCGACCCTGACCTGCGCGAGCAGGACCTCGGCCAGTGGAACGGCCTGACCAATGACGAGATCGCCTCCGTGTGGCCCTTGCAGCTCGATGCCCGGCGCGCCGGGCGGTTGGGCGAGGTCCCTGGTGGTGAGGAGGCTACGGTGTTCGTGGCCCGGTGCCTGGGCGGACTTCGGCGCCTCGCCACCACCGGTGCCGACGAAACGGTGGTCGTCGCCCACGGCGGCGTCATCATTGCCCTGGAGCGCGCTCTGGGTGTCTGGAGGGACGGCAACAGTCATCCGCACCTCGGCGGCTGGTGGGTCGAAAGCCAAGGTCAGCTTCCTGACCTCGAATTAGTGGCAGTTCGCAAGGTCGACCTCTTGGCACCGCAGCCCGAAACCGTCACCGGCCCCGCCTAGCCTCTCGCCCAATGATGAAGGTCGAGCCAAAGATGGTCGAGCCCAAGATGGTCGAGCCGACGATGAAGGTCGAGGTGGTCCGGAGCTGGCGGCGCCGTAAAACGGTCCAGGCCCGCCAGGTTGGGGACGTGCTGCAGGTGAGCGTGCCCGCCACGCTCAGTCGCTCGGAAGAGGAAATGTGGGTCAGCGAGATGCTGCGTCGGGTGCAGGTGCGCCAGTCCCGGGGCTTGATCGACCTGATCGAGCGGGCGCGGGTGCTTTCGGCCAAGTTCGCTCTGGCGCTGCCCAAGGAGATCCGCTGGGTCGACAACCAGCGGTTCCGGTGGGGGAGCTGCACGCCCGGCGACGGGACGGTCCGCATCTCGTCGAGGTTGGCCAAGGAGCCGTCCTGGGTGCTCGATTACGTGATCGTGCACGAGCTGGCCCATCTCCATGTGAGAGGACATGGCAAAGCCTTCTGGGACCTGGTCGACCGGTACCCGCTGATGGAGCGGGCCAGGGGTTTCCTTATTGCCCGGGGTGTGGAAGACCCCGATGAAGAGCCTGAAGCCGACCTTGTGGGAGGGCCATGAGAGGACGTCCTCCGGCTCCCACCAATTGGGACGTGTCAGCGCGTCGCAGCCTGGTGACCGAAGGTCTCCTAGCGCCAGCCGGTCGTCGCGGCGCCGCGACGGCGCGCCAGGGCGAGGCCGGGAAAGGTCGCGAGGTGGCGGTGAAGGCCGGCCCGTTGTTCCCGGGGGAAAGACCGGTCGTGATGGCGTTGGTGCAACAAGCCGAGCGCGGTCGCATACTCAGTGCCGAGGCGGCGAGTGCCCTGGCCGGGGCGGCCGAGCTGGCCCGCCGGCGCCGCCTGCCCCTGGTGCTTTCCCTGACCTCGTCGGGCTCGGACGTGGGCGAAGGCGCTGCTGCGCTCGACGGATGGGGCCGGGTGGCGCACGCCCTGGTCGACTGCTCGGGCGCGGTGCCCGTCGCGGTCCTCGTCGACGGGCCTCTGCTGTCGGGGCCGTCCCTGTTGTTGGGCCTGGCCGACGCCGTGGTCATGACGTCACGAGCGCTGTCCTACGTCTCCGGCCCGGCCGCGGTAGCCGAGCTGACCGGCGTCCCCGTGCAGCCGGCGCAGCTGGGAGGGGCCTCGGTTCATGCCAGCCGGTCCGGTCTGGCCACCCTCGTGGCCGGCGACGCCGCCGGGGCTCTGGACCTCGCCAGTAACCTCCTCGGCTTCCTCCCCGCCCACTGTGACGAGCTCCCGCCGGACCTGCCGTCCGCAGACGCCGTGTCCCGGCCCACGCCCGAGTTGCGCCGGGTCGTCCCGGCTACCGCCACCGGGAGCTACGACGTCCGCAAGGTCGTCGCCGCGGTGGCTGACGATGGCGAGGTCCTCGAGCTGCGGCCGGCTTGGGCACCTCAGCTGGTGACCGCCCTGGTACACATCGGCGGCCGGGCCGTCGGGGTCCTGGCCAACCAGCCCCAGGCCATGGCCGGCACCCTCGACATTGCCGCCTCGCAGAAGGGGGCCCGTTTTGTCGGGTTCTGCGACTCGTTCAATCTGGGCCTGCTGACGATGGTGGACACACCCGGCTTTATGCCCGGCCGTGACCTCGAGTGGCGAGGGATGATCCGCCACGGCGCCGAGCTTGTGTTCGCCTACGCCGAAGCCACCGTGCCGCGGGTCTGCCTCGTGCTCCGCAAGGCCTACGGGGGCGCCTACATAGTCATGGACTCGAAAGCGATGGGCAACGACCTCTGTATCGCCTGGCCCAGTGCCGAGCTGGCGGTCATGGGCGCCGAGGGGGCGGTGCGCATCGTCCATCGGCGGGTGGACGAGGCGGCCCGGGCGAGCCTGGTCGAAGAGTACCGGGACCGGTACCTAAACCCCTATGTGGCAGCCGAGCGCGGGTTCGTGGACATGGTCATAGACCCGGCCGAGACCCGCCAGACAGTGGCACGCTGCTTCGCCGCCCTCGAGACCAAGCGAGAGCGCCTCGTGTCCCGCAGGCACGGCAACAGCCCCCTCTGACCGGGAAGGTGCTCGCCATGGCGACAGCGAGTTGTTGGAGCGGTCACGGTCCCGTGGGTTTGACCAGAGCTGCTTCGAAAGCCAGCACCACGGCTTGTACGCGGTCGCGAAGCCCGAGCTTGCCCAGGAGGTGGGAGACATGAGTCTTTACCGTCGCCTCCGATATGTACAGGTCCGCCGCTATCTCGGCATTGCTCCGGCCCTTGGCTACCAGCTTGAGCACCTCCAGCTCCCTGTCGGTGAGCTGTCCCAGCACGTCCTGGCCGGCGCCCGTTCCGCACCCCCGTCCCGCCGCCGCGGGCGTGGCCCAGTGCAGGCAGGACGCGGGCCAGCAAGGTTGTTGTCACCGCAGGGGCCAGCAAGCTCTCGCCGTCGGCTACGACACGCACGGCATGCACGAGTTCTTCGGGAGTGGCGTCTTTCAGGAGGAAACCGCTGGCGCCCGCCATCAGCGCCTCGACCACGTACTCGTCGTGGCCAAACGTGGTGAGGATGAGCACCCGTGCCTCTCGGATTTGCCTGGTTGCCTCGATCCCGTCCAGGCGTGGCATTCGGATGTCCATGAGCACCACGTCCGGGCGCGTACGCTCGACCCCCTCGAGGGCGGCCAAGCCGTCGGCGGCTTCGCCCACGACTTCGATGCCGGGCTGGCTTGAAAGGATCATCCTGAACCCCTGGCGCATCAGGGGCTGGTCGTCGGCAATGAAGACTCGGACAGCGCCGTGGGTGGGCTCGCTCACGGCGCGGCCACCGGCAGCCATGCCTCCACCGCGAAGCCCTCACCCTCGGGTGCGGCCTTCACCCAACCGTGGCAATGAGCGGCCCGCTCGGCCATGCCCACCAAGCCTTGGCCTTGGTGACCGGGGACGGCGGCCACCGGGACCAATGGGCGTCCGTTCCGTACCCGCACCGAGACCCCGTCGGTCCTGCAGTCGATGGCTACGACCGTCTCTGCCCCCGGGGCGTGCTTGACGACATTGGTGAGGGCTTCCTGGGTGACCCGGTATGCGGCCAAGACCAGGGCGGGAGGAAGGCCGGCGCTCTGCCCGCTGAGCTCGAGGGTCACCGGCAGCCCTGCCAGCCCCGCCCCTTCGACGAGGGCACCCACGTCCTGCAGGGTGGGCTGAGGGGCCCGCGGCGCCCCTCCGGTCGCACCCGCCCGGGCCAGCGCGGCAGCGGCCGCCGCCGCCCCCTGGGACGGGACGCCAGCTGCAGGCGGGAGGCTGTCACTCTCACGCCCTGCTTCCCGTAAGGCACCCAACATGGCGCGCAGCTCGGCCATTGCCTGGCGGCCTCCCTGGATCATGGAGTCGAGCACTTCACGGGCCTCATGGCTCGCGGGAAGGGTCTCGCGCACGGCGCCCGCCTGCACGACCAGGAGGCTGACGTGGTGGGCGACGACGTCGTGCAGCTCCCGGGCGATGCGAACCCGTTCTTCCGCCACGGCCCGCGTGGCGTGGTAGTTGCGCTCGCGCTCGGCCTGCTCGGCCCGTTCCTGGGCCGCAGCCAACAGGGCGCGCTGGGAACTGATGACCAAGGCGCAGGCTATCGCCGCCACCAGGAACACCAGGTTGGGGGCCAGGGGGGTGACCAACGCTCCTCCGGCCAGTAACCCGGCAGCCGACACGACTGCCCACGCCGCCGCGGCCATGGCGAGCGCCCGGCCCGGGGGGCGCCGCACCACCAGCGAATACGTGGCCAGGGTGAGCAGGGTGAACTGGAGGTTTGTGCCGGGACCGCTGACAACGTCCCAGGCCACAAGTACGCCCGTCACGAATATGACCGTGGCCTCGGGGTGTGTCGCTCGCCAAAGCAGAGCGACCAGCGCCGCCACCCCCAGGGCGACCGTGACGGAGACAGGCGCCCCCCAGCCGATAACGCGGACGTGCAGTTGGTGGGCGGTACTTCCCAGCAGCACAAAGGCGTAACAGGCGGCGGCGCTCCACTTGATGGCACGCCAGACAGGGGTGGGGAGCCGGACCGTGTCCGGCAGGCCCCCGCCCCAGCCCGGAGCCGAGGGGCCGGGCCTGTTGGCGCCCCCAGCCGTGGCTATCTCACTTCCCTCCGGCGTCCCGGCGCTGGAGCACCAAGTAGCCGATCGCCAACAGCACGGCTACGAACAGCGCCAGTTCCCCGAACCCGAGCCAGGCGGGCAAGGTGTTGGCGTCCCTGGTGACCTGGAGGATTTGTTCGCCCGCCCGGGTGGGCCAGTACTTCTCCACCGGCAGCCGCCAAGAGCTGGGTAGCGCCTCGAGCACCCCGGGGAGCACGAACAGCACGGCGATCACGGCGGTAATGGCCGCCGCCGTGTAACGCAAGATGGTGCCGGCGGCAATGGCCATGAGCCCTATGACGGCGATGTACAGACCGCCGCCGATCACAGCTCGGGCCACGTCGGGCTGGTTTAGAGAGGCCGTTTGCTGGTGGCCGCTGATCAGGAGCTGGCCGATGAAGAAGGCCACCCAGCTCACCAGCTCACCGGTCACCACGGCCACGCCGCCGAACACGGACGCCTTGGCCGCCAGAAAGCGGCCCCGGCGGGGCACGGCGGCCAGACTGGTGCGGACCATACCAGTGCTGTACTCGCCGGTTATGGCCATCACCCCGAGAACGGCGATGGTGAGTTGGCCGATCACGAGCCCCGACAGGCTGATCGAGGTCGGGTCCCACGGCCCGTTACCGAGCCCGTAGTGGACCGATGACTCGTAGGAGATGAGGGCTCCCAGCCCTACCACGAAGGCCACAGTGGCGGCGAGGGTGAAGAATGTCGAGCGCAAGGTCCTGATCTTGGTCCACTCGGAGAGAAGAGCGTGCCAGAAGGTAGCAGGCCGGTAGTCGGCCGCCAGTGGGGGACCGTTAAGGCTTGTCGGTGACCGCAGCATCGTCGAAGCCATGGTCCTACTTCCCCCCCACGCCCGACGGCACCGGGTCAGCGGTACCGGCGCCGGCGTGGAACTCGACGCTGTCCTGTGTCAGTTCCATGAAGGCCTCCTCCAGGGATACCTCCTGGGGCGTCAACTCGTGGAGCACCGTTCCTGCATCTGCCGCAAGCTGGCCGATGGACGGGGCTTCCAGCCCTTGGACCATCATGGACCCGTCGGGGCGGGCCTCTACCGAGGCCCCGGCGCTTTCCAGCCGGGCCCGCAGGAGGGCGCCATCAGGTGTGCGCACGAGCACGGCCCGCCCGGAACTGGCCTTTATGACGTCGTCGACGCTGGAGTCAGCGATGAGGCGCCCTTTGCCGATCACGATCAGGTGGTCGGCAGTGAGGGCCATCTCGCTCATGAGGTGGCTGGACACGAGGATGGTGCGGCCCTGGGCGGCCAGGGCCCGCATGAGGGTCCTGATCCAGCGGATCCCCTCGGGGTCGAGGCCGTTCACGGGCTCGTCGAACATCAGCACCGGGGGGTCTCCCAGCAACGCCGCGGCTATGCCGAGGCGTTGGCTCATGCCGAGCGAGAACCCGCCGGCCCGTTTGCCGGCCACGTCGGTGAGGCCCACCATGTCGAGGACTTCGTCGACGCGCCGGCCGGGGATGCCGTTGCTCTGGGCCAGGCAGAGCAGGTGGAAATAGGCGCGCCGACCACCATGCAGCGCCCCGGCGTCTAAGAGGGCGCCGACTTCGCGCAGCGGCGCCGGCAGGTCAAGGTAGGCCCGCCCGTTCACCGTTATGTGCCCGGCACTGGGCCGGTCGAGGCCGATGATGGCCCGCATCGTGGTGCTCTTCCCGGCACCGTTCGGCCCCAAGAACCCCGTGACCATCCCCGCGCTCACGTCGAACGATAGGTCGTCCACCGCCACGGTCGTGCCGAAGCGCTTGGTAAGGTTGCGCACTTCGATCATCCACGCACCTCCTTGTCTGTGAGCCGCGTTCGCGACCTAGGTACCATGGTGTCCCGCTCGAGCCCGTTGCGCATCGGCGTCAGGTCTGAATTGGCTCATCCTCGAGGATGATGTCGCGGCAATTCGGCAGAGGAAAGCCCTATCGCTTCGTTGCCACCAACGGTAATCTTAGGGGCGCCCGATTCCTCGTCGAGCCTTGGCACCGCACAGAGGGGAGCGAAATGCGGTCAAGCTACGCAGTCGCCGCTTTGGCATTACTGGCCTTGCCCGCCGTTCCTATGAAACTGACGGACGGTCCGGTGCACAAGCAGGGGGCTGCGATCGACGTCTGCAAGACGGTGCCAGCCAAGGTGGTACTGGCCGTTCCGGGCGTGGGATCGTACTGCACTGACACGCCGCCCGAGGTCGCTCCCGGGTCGACCGATTACGTCGGCACCTGGACGGACCGTCCCGAGACGGCCAAGTCGGGAAAGACGGGGACCGGGCCGCAAACTTCGCTCGAGGTGACAATCGCCAGGTACACGGACAAAGGACTGCTGAAGCTAGCCATCCAGAACCTGGACCAGGGACTTCCCGGCCCCCCCACCCCGGTCAAGCACCTGGGCGGCCCCGCTTACGAGGCCAAGGGAGACATGGTTGTGGCTGTCCACATCGCTTGGAAGACCTATGTCGCCTACATAGGGCTCACCTCAGGGCGGTTCCCGCAGTCCTCACCGAAGGTGCTCGGCCCGCTGGCGAAGGTACTTACCGAGACGCTGTAGCGGGCTGTCCACCGTCCCGTACCGCGGCGCAAAGACCCTTGTCAGGGCCACCGTCATAGGTGGGGGCGGGGAGGATCGAACTCCCGGCGCGCAGATTAAAAGTCTGCCGGTCTTCCACTGACCTACGCCCCCGGGCGCCACCGGAGCGCTCAGTTGCCCCTTATCCTAGATTGACGGCCCCGGGCGACAGGAGCAAGAGCAGCCCGAGCCCGACGCACGTCGCCGCTAGCACGCTGACGTCGGCCACCACCCGCTGCCGTGGGCGGCGGTGGCGGGCCAGGCCCAGGCCGGCGGCGACGACCAACCCTGTTATCAGCCCACCGATATGGGCCTGCCAGGCGATGTTGGGGATGGTAAAGCTGAAAACCAGGTTTATGCCTATCAGGGCGACGATGCTCGAAGTATTGGCGGCAGCACGCCGCGCCAGGATGAAATAGGCCCCAAAAAGCCCAAAAATGGCGCCCGAAGCCCCTGCCGCCGGGCTGTTGACGGTACCGAAGAGGTAATAGGCGACGGACCCGCCGAGGCCGGAGAGTAGGTACAAACCCACGTACCGCCACTTTCCCATTATCGGCTCGACCAGCCGGCCAATGATAAAGAGGCACCACATGTTCAGTGCTACATCGAGAAGGTTGTTGGTGACGAAGAACGATGCAAAAAGCCGGTAGGACTGGCCAAAATGCGACATGAAAAGGGGGATGTTGTAGCTGTCGAACGTCAGGCGGGCCGAGCTCGATGCGGCCAGGAACAGCACGAAGTTGATGGCGATCAGGGCCATGGTCACGGGAGCCTGGCGGGCGTTGGGGACGCCGCCGGGACGGGGCCGGTACCGGACCGGGGGCGACTGGCGGGCGCTGCGCCGCACACACTGCTGGCAATGCCAGCCGACCGGTGCTTGCACCATGCAATCGGCACAGATGGGCCTGTTGCACGAACGGCAGACCGCCCCGGCCAAGCGGTCGGAGTGCTCGTAGCAACGGGTGTTGGGCCCCAGGCCGAAAGGCTCCGGCGGTGAGCCCGGGCCGGGAGCGGCCCCGGATGCCGACGGGCTGACGGGGGCGGTGGGGCCGGGCGGCGCCGGCGGCCCTGGCGGTCCGGCCACGGGCCAATGGAACTCGGCTTCGCCCCCGCTTCGGTCGGCCATGAAAGCGGGCTAGAACGAGCCCGCGGCCGGGACCGCTGACGGCATGTTCCAGCGCTGGACAGAAGGCTGGCCGTGCTCCCACCCGAGCTCGCTCACGGCGGCGGTGCCCAGGCCGAACAGTCTGCCCTGCGTGCCGGGGAGCCCGAGCCACCGGGCGGCCAGGACCCGTAGGACGTGCCCGTGGGCGAAGGCCAGGGCCGGAGCGCCACCGGTCAGGCCCAGCACCCGCTGTACGACGCGATCTGCGCCGCGCCACCACCTCGGCGGGCCGTTCGCCCCCCGGCCAGGGGCCGGTCCAGATGGTCCAACCCGGGTAGTGAGCCCTTATTTGGTCGATGGTGAGCCCCTCCAGGTCTCCATAGTCCCACTCCACCAGGTCCTCGTCGATTTCGGGCCGGAACCCGGCCACCTCAGCCGTGCGCCGGGCCCGACGGCGCGGACTGGACAGGACCAGCTCGTAAGAGCGGCCGCCCAGGGCCGCGGACAAATCCCGGGCCTCCCGCTCCCCACGCTCGGTCAGGGGCACGTCGGTGTGGCTGGTGTGACGGCCCGAAGCGCTCCACTCCGTCTCCCCGTGCCGGACCAGCCACAGCCCCGCAGCTTCAGGCATCCCGCTTGACGAGGAAGTACCCCCCGGCGGCCAGGAGCAGGAACACGAACAGGGCCAGGTCGCCGGTGCCCCACCAAGCGGTCAGGGCATTGGCCTGCCGGCTGACCTCCTTGAGCTGGGACCCAGCCTGCGTCGGCCAGTACTCCAGGAGGGGGTTGCTCCACGACGAAGGCAAGAAGTTGAAAATGAGCGGCAGGACGAAGGTTATGGCTACCGCGGCGGTGATGCTCCAGGCGGTACTGCGTAGCAGCGCGCCCAGGGCCAGCCCCATCAAGCCGGCCAGGGCGGCGTCGAGGCCCATGCCAATGACGGCCCGCAACACGTTGTGGTCCCCGATGGCGGGGTCGGGGAACAGGACATAGCCCGAACCGATGGCCTGGCTGACAAAGAAGTTGAGGAAGCTCACGACCTCCCCGGTAACCAGGGCGGTGACGGCGAACACGGACGCCTTGGCGGACAGCACCCGCAGTCGCTTGGGCGTGGCGAGCAGGGTCGGGCCTATCAGCCCGCTCGAAGTACTCGCTGGTCATGACCAGGACCCCGAGCACCATATAGGCGAGCAGGCCCAGGAACCAGGCTGACTGGAGGATGCCCACGGGGTCGGTCACGACGCGCTGGCCGTGGCGGTGATTGGAGACCACGGCCAAGGTGATGAGGCCTGACAGGCCAATGACCAGCACGGCGATGACGGCCAGGGTGACCGGTGTCGAGCGCACGCTTCGTAGCTTGGTCCACTCCCCACGCAGGGTGTCGAGGGGACGGGGCGCCTCCGGGCGGCGCGGCCGGGGCGGGGTTACCGGAAAGGTCGGGTTCATCGGTGTCGCCGGGGTCATCTGGCGACCGGCCCCATAGGGGTCACCGGGCCCGTGGGCCAGCCGGCTAGGGGCGACCGGTTGTCGTCGTGGGCCTCCGTCCCTCGATCGCCGGCGCCGCCATGAGCGTGGTACTCCACATCGTCCCGGGTGAGCTCCATGAAGGCCTCCTCGAGCGAAGCCTGCAACAAGGACAGCTCGTGCACGGGGGCCTGGGCGTAAAAGGCGATGTCGCCGATCGCTGATGGTTCGAGGCCCGTCACCATCAGCGCGCCGTCGTCGCTGGTCTGGACGGACCCGCCGGCGGCCTGGAGCCGGGGGGAGACGGCCTCGGCCATGGGGGTACGCAGCCGCACGACGCTGGCCGCGCCCTTGACCAGAGCGTCAACTGTGGAATCGGCAATGAGGTGGCCCTTGCCGATCACGATTACGCGCGATGCCGTGAGTGCCATCTCGCTCATCAGGTGGCTGGACACGAAGACGGTGCGCCCCTGACGAGCCAACGTCTGCATGAGGGTGCGCGCCCAGACGATACCTTCGGGGTCGAGCCCATTGACGGGCTCGTCGAAGATCAGTATCGGGGGGTCACCGAGAAGTGTGGCGGCGATCCCCAAGCGCTGGGCCATGCCGAGCGAGAAAGTCCCTGCCTTGCGCCCGGCTACGTCCGTGAGGCCCACGAGGTCGAGCACTTCTCCCACCCGCCGGGAAGGGATGCGCCCGGCCTGCGCCAGTGCCAGGAGGTGGTCGCGGGCCTTGCGTCCGGGGTGGTAGGACTTGGCGTCGAGGAGTGCCCCCACCTCCCGCATGGGCGCACGTAGCTGCTGATAGGAGGTCCCGTTTATGGTGGCCGTACCGTGGTCCGACCTCGCCAGCCCCAATATCAGGCGCATCGTGGTCGTTTTGCCGGCGCCGTTGGGGCCAAGAAAACCGGTGACCACGCCCGGCTGAACTTCGAAGCTCAAGTCGTCGACGGCAAGTTGCGGCCCAAAACGCTTCGTGAGGTGGGAGACCCGGATCACCGTCCGCCTTTCGCAGTCCCTAAGACCGAAGACTACCGGTGATCGAAGTACTGCCGCGGAAGTAAGGGTGCAGGCAGGTGGGCAACTCGATGCTCCCGTCGCTCTGTCGGTAGGTCTCTACCAGTGCCGCCCAAATCCTGGGCACGGCCAGAGCGGACCCGTTTAACGTATCGCAGATCTGGACGGCCCCGCCTCCTTTCGGCCGGTAGCGGATGGCGGCGCGCCGCGCCTGGTAGTCGCTGAACCAGGATACGGACGACACCTCGAGCCACATGTCGCAACCCGGTGCATAAACCTCGATGTCGAACTGGCGGGCGTGGGACTGCCCCAGATCTCCTGTGCAAATATCGAGGACGCGGTACGGCAGGCCGAGCGCGACCACGGCCCCGATGGCTCGGTCCAAAAGCTCGGCGTGGAGCTCAGCGGCCTGGTCACGCCGGCAGATAGCGAGTATCTCGACCTTGTCGAACTCGTGCACGCGCAACAGCCCCCGAGTGTCCCTCCCCGCCGCGCCTGCCTCGCGCCGGTAGCAGGGGGTGTAGGCCATGAGGCGGACGGGCAGCTCTTCTTCCGGGATGATCTCGTTGGCCCTCATCGAGGTCAGAGGCACCTCGGCCGTCGGTATGGCCCACAGGTCGTCCCGCTCAAGGTGATAGGCATCGTCGGCGAACTTCGGGAGCTGACCGACCGCCTCCATCACCGGCGTACGGACCAGTGTGGGCGGACGCACTTCTGTGAACGTGTCCGCATTACGGTCGAGAGCGAGTTGACATAGGGCGCGCACGAGGGTGGCGCCCTGCCCGCGGTACAGGGGGAACATGGAGCCCGAGATTTTGGCGGCTCGCTCGAGGTCCAGTATTTGCAGTTCCGCGCCGATTTCCCAGTGTGGGGACCGCTGGTGTGGACGGTAGCGAGCGGGGTCATAGCCCACGGTCCGAACGACCACGTTGTCCTTTTCGGAGGCACCGTCCGGCGCGTCCTCGGACGGAAGGTTCGGGAGCCTGAGCAGGGCGTCCCGCAATTGTGCCTCGACCGCCGAGCTCTGCTGTTCGAGCACGGCCAACTCCTCACCGGCCTGCTTGCTCTCCTCGCGGGCCGACTCGGCCTGAGTGGTGTAGCCAGCGCGCAGGGCATCGCCGACCTGTTTGGAAAGAGCCTTGACCCGGGACCGCAAATCCTCGGACTTCGCCGCCAGCCGGCGGTGCTCACTGTCCAGGGCGGCGGCCCGCCGGACCTCGTCGGCTGGGACCCGCTTGCGGGCCAGGGCCACCACAGTGGCTTCCAGGTCCGTGCGCAGGCGGCGGACGTCGATCATCGGTCCGAAACTAACAGGTGGGACCGGCGGCGCCGAACGGTCAGGCGCTAGCGGACGAGCACGTCCACAGCCATGGCGACGAAGAGCAGGCTCAGGTAGGTGATCGACCAGTGGAACACCTTCATGGCCGCCGCCGCCGTCCTGGTTACCAGTAGCCGGGCGCACAGCCCCAAAAGGCCGGCACCGGCCAGCGCCGCCACCGTCCAGTAGACCCACTGCATGTGAGCCACGACGCCGAAACCAGCCGAGGCGGCCACGGTGGCGACGGCGTAGGCGAGGATCTGCCAGGTGGTGTGCCCGAGGCTCTGGACGACGGGCATCATGGGCACCCGGGCGTTGGCGTAGTCGTCGCGGTAGCGGATGGCCAGCGCCCAGAAGTGCGGCGGCGTCCACAGGACGACCAGGCTGAAGAGCAGGAACGGCGCCCAGCCGAGAGAGCCTGTGACTGCGGCCCAGCCCACCAGCACCGGCACGGCACCGGCGGCGCCGCCTATCACGATGTTCTGCGGGGACGTGCGCTTGAGCAGGGCGGTATAGACGAACACATAGAAGAGCGCCGCTGAAAGCGCTAGTACGGCCGACAGACGGTTGACAGCCAGCCATAAGGTGGCGAAGGCAGCCACTTGGAGGGCGACGGCGAAGGCCAGGGCGGCGGGGGCGCTCACGATGCCGGTGACGAGCGGGCGTCGTGAGGTCCTGCGCATCAGGGCGTCGATATCGCGGTCCAGGTACATATTGGCGGCGTTGGCGCTGCCGGCAGACAACGTGCCGCCCACCAGGGTGGCCAGCACCAGCCCGGGCGAGGGCCATCCCCGGGCGGCAACGAACATGGTGGGCACGGTGGTGACCAGCAGCAGTTCGATGATCCGCGGCTTGGTGAGGGCGACATAGGCTCCCAAACGCGCCATAGGTCCGGGACCGGGGCGAACGGAGCCTGCCGAGAGGGTGCCGGCGTTGCTGACCACTTGCGAAAGGTTAGCGGCCCATGAGGGGCTGAGGGGCTAGGGCGGGCCGGTCGACGACGCCTGGCGGCGGTCGTAGCATCGTTTTATGCCTGCGTCCCGACGAGCGCTCCGGCGCCTGTGGGCGCTGCTCGCCAAACCGAGCTTCTGCCGGCGCAGCGCCGCCGTGGGGGTCGTTGCCCTGGCGATCGGCATCGTCAGCGGCGGAGCCGTGCGCTTGACGGGGTCGGGGCTGGGCTGCCACGACTGGCCAAGCTGCACGGCGACCAGCGTTGTCGCCCCCTTGCAGTTCCACGCCTGGGTCGAGTTTGGGAACCGCCTGGTCAACGTGGTCATCAGCCTGGGGATATTCCTGGCCGTGGCGGCGACGCTACGGCGCTCGCCCCGCCGGGGCGACCTGGTCGCCCTGTCCCTGGGACTTGTCGCGGGCATAGTGGCCGAGATCGTCCTGGGGGGCGAGACCGTGCTCCACAAGTTGGCGCCCCAGTTCGTGATGGCCCATTTCCTGTTGGCAGTGGTCCTGCTGGTCGACGCCCTGCTCCTTTACCACCGGGCCGCTCAACCGGACGGTGGCCCGGGCCCGGGCACCGCCCGCGGGGTCCGCCCTGTACCGGCCAGGTGCCTGGTCAGGCCCGGCCAGCTGTGGGCCAGCCGCAGCATGCTGGTGCTGACCTTCGTCGTGGTGGTGCTGGGGACGGTCGTCACCTCCACCGGTCCGCATGCCGGCGCTCCCGGCGTGCCCCGTTTCGACTTCTCCCTGCATACCGTGGCCCAGCTCCATGGGACCTCCGTCGAGCTGCTGCTGGCCCTCACGGTGGCCACCCTGTGGTCTATGCACCGCGCCCGGGTGGCGCCGGCCGTGCTCCGCCGGGGGGAAGTGTTACTGGTGGTGCTCGTGGCCCAGGCCGCCGTCGGCTACAGCCAGTACCTGAGCGGCGACCCCGTGCTCCTCGTGGGGGCTCACCTGGCCGGGGCGACCTCGGTCGTGATAGCCATGGTATTTTTCAACCTGGGCCTGTTTACGCGCGACGGGGTGCCGGCAGTGGGGACAATGCCCGGGGGCCGGCCTGGCGCCCCGGGACCGGCCTGGACTTAGCGGAGGTACGTATGGCGGCTCCTGCTCCGCTGGAAGTGAAGGAACCGGAGGTGAGGGAGGTGACCGGCCTGGCCCGGCCATGGAAGGTCATCGTCTGGAACGACCCCATCAACCTTATGAGCTATGTGGCCTTCGTTTTTCAGAAACTCTTCGGTTATAGCAAGGAAAAGGCCAACAAGCTCATGATGGACGTCCACACCAAAGGCAAAGCCGTGGTGGCCAGCGGGCCGCGTGAGAAATCCGAGCTGGACGTTTTCAGGCTGCACGAGCACGGCCTGTGGGCGACCATGGAGCAAGACAGCTGAGCGCGGCCAGGCGGAGGGCGCCCCTGCGGAGGTCCGGTCCCGGCCGTTACGCGGTGGCGTTCGGCGCCGAGGACCGCGAGGTCCTGCGGGCACTGCCCGTGCAGCTGGGCGCGGCTGTTGCCGCCAAGCCGGACGACGCCGTTTTCAGGCGCCTTTTCCCTCCGGCATACGCCAATGATGCCGACGCCGAGGAGGAGTACCGCATGATGGTCCGGCTCGACCTGGACGAGACGAGAGCCCTGGCCCTCGACACGTTGGCCAAGACAGCCGATGCCACCGAGCTTTCGGAGGAGGAGCTCGACGCCTGGCTGCGGGCGCTCAACTACATCCGGCTGTGGCTCGGTACGCTGCTGGACATCAAGGAAGACGAACCGGATGAGGGCCCGAGGATCCGGCCCACCTGCTCTACTACTTGCTCACGGCGTGGCAGGAACTCGTCGTGTCCGTCCTATCGGGAGAAGACTGATGGACATCGATCTGGCATTGCAACACTTCAGGCAGAACCACAGGTCAGTGTTGGCAACGCGCCGGCGCGACGGCCGTCCCCAGCTTTCTCCGGTGGTCCACGCCGTCGGGACCGACGGCCGCATCCTCATCTCGACGCGGTCGAGGGCCATAAAGGTCCGTAACATCGGCCGAGATCCTCGGGTATCGATCTGTGCCATCAGCGATGCCTTTTTCGGGCCGTGGGCCCAAATCGACGGCACGGCGGCCATTATCGACCTGCCTGGGGCGATGCCCTTGCTGCGGTTCTACTATTCACAAATCTCGGGTGATCATCCCGATTGGGAAGAATACGAGCGCGACATGGTCGCCCAGAGCCGCGTGATCGTCGCTGTCCAGCCCGATAACGCCGGGCCCGACCTGGCCGGCTAACGAGTTACAGGGCTGGCGCGAGTCATGGGTTGGTGGCCGCGGTGAGCGGTCCGGTCCGTCTGCTGGTCATAATGGGATCGGGCGAGACGACGCCGACCATGGCGAAGGTCCACCGTGATCTTTTCGACCGCCTCGGCTCGGGGCCCGTGCCCGCCGTCCTGGTCGACACTCCTTATGGTTTCCAAGCCAATGCCCACGAGATTTCCGCCCGGGCCGTCGCTTATTTCCGCGAGAGCGTGGGCCGGAAGGTGGAGGTCGCCTCGCTGTTGCGGGCCGAGGGCGCCAGTCCTCTGGCCATTGAAGCGGCACTGGCGCGGGTCGGTGAGGCGCGCTGGGTCTTTGCCGGGCCGGGCAGCCCTACCTACGCCCTCCGCCAGTGGCGGCCCACTGTGCTGCCACGATTGTTGGCAGACAAGCTCGCCGACGGTGGTTGTCTGGTGTTCTCCTCGGCCGCCGCCCTTACCCTCGGGCGCTGGACGGTGCCTGTATACGAGATCTACAAAGTGGGTGCTGACCCGGTATGGGAGGAGGGCCTGGACCTGCTGGCGCCCCTCGGGCCGGACGTCGCCGTCATCCCCCATTACGACAATGCCGAGGGTGGCACGCATGACACCCGTTACTGCTACCTGGGCGAAACGCGCCTGCGCGCCCTGGAGGCCCAGTTGCCAGAGGGCGGGTGGGTGCTGGGGGTGGACGAGCACACGGTTTGTGTGTTCGACCTCGAGGCGGGGAAGGTTACAGTGGCCGGGCTCGGTGCCGTCACCGTGCGCCAGCAGGGCACCTCGGTACTCGTGCGCTCGGGTGAAAGCCTGGCCATCAGCGAACTGGCTCGTGTGGCCCAGGGCGCCGAGGCGGTGACGGCGGCGTCGGAGACGTACGTGACGGCGGCCGCCGGGCCCGGCCAAGGCGTCCCCGGAGCGGTCAGGCGGTCGCTGACCGACGAAGTCAACCAGTTGACGGTGGTGTTCGACACCGCCCTCGCCCGCCGGGACGCAGAGGCGGCGACCATCGCCGCCCTGGAGCTGGAGGGCGCACTCCATGCCTGGTCGGCCGACACGTTCCAGTCAGATGAGGTCGACCGTGCCCGCGCCGCGCTGCGCCGCATGGTGCTACGACTGGGCGAACTCGCCGCCCCGGGCTTGCGCCACCCGCGGGACGTAGCGGCACCCTGGGTCGAGGCTCTACTGGCTGAGCGGGTCGAGGCCCGACGTGCTCGGCGCTTCGCCGATGCCGACCGTATCCGCGATGCATTAGTCGCCCTAGAGGTAGAGGTGCGTGACTCCCCGGCCGGTACGGACTGGGAGCTTCTGCCTGGCCCCCGGGACTGAGGCTCTTCACCGGGGCTCCCGGCCCGGCCCCCCCGGGGCTCCCGGCCCGGCCCCGCCGGCGCGCCTAAGATTTGTGCCTCCCGCCCCCATCGTCTAGCGGCCTAGGACACCGCCCTTTCAAGGCGGCGGCACGGGTTCGAATCCCGTTGGGGGTGCGCCCGCCGGCCTAGTGGCCGTACCGTCTGCCAACGGCGACGTCGTGGCGCGAACGCCAGCTCGGGCGCGTCCGGCACAGTCGGCGGAGGGCTCGAAGGTCGATCGGGACAGAACATTCGGCTCTCTAGACGTCGTCCCCCGGCGCCACGTCTACGGCGGTGATGAACTGCCGGATCTGGGAAGCGTGCTCGACGGTGTGGAGAGGGAGCGCCGTAAGTTCCCACGCGAACGGCCTGCCGTGGTAGCGGTGGGGTGGCGGCAGGAGTGCGGCCGCCTTCTCATCGGTCATGTTTGACAAGGTCTCTCGCACCCGCTGGCGGCAATAGTCGACGTAGCCGAGCATCTCGGATGGCGACCACGCTGAGGACAACGTCGTCAGGTCCCGCCAATGGGTCTTCCCGTTGAACGGAGGTGGTGGAGCCCATGGGCCGAACTCGCCGGCGAGGTCGTAGTCGAGGACTTCGAGGGCGTGCCACGCCATGCTCCACGGTGTCGAGTGCCGCTGGACAAGCGCATGCCGAGCGACGCGCTCGGTGACAAGCGCGCCGTCGGGGCCAGCCAGTTCCGCGTCGGGGTCTCGTTCGGGGACCTCCCACATACTTGCCTCCCACAGCTCGTCCGGGCAGTCCCGGATCGCCGCTTCGAGCAGGCCAAGGGCGCACTCGAAGTTGCGGCCAAGGCTCTCAACCCAGATCGAACTCATGCAGCGCGACGGTACCGCTGGGCCGACCCTGTGGCTTCGGGGGCCAGATCGTTGCGGTCACGATCGTCCAGCGACACCGAAGCGGGGTGCCAAATGGAGGGGAGGCGTCGGAGCCCACCGCTACTGGTCCGGCGGCACGACCAGCGCGTTCGAGCTGGTCAATCTCATGGTGGGTGGTTTGGGCCCTTCAAATCTCAGGCCGCGGCCGATCGAAAGTCCGAAACCAGGGGTTGACGCCCTCGGGCTACTGGTCTAACCTCCTGACATCTACCAGTCTGACCAGATCAGCCAGGGGACCTTCCGGCCAGTCGTCAATCGACGCCGTCGCTACCTCGACGTCGCCGAGCAGGTACTCACGGCTTTGGCGGACGGGAGGTTTGCGCCTGGAGACCCCCTGCCTAGTGACCGAGAGCTGGCGCAGGAAACGCAGGTCAGCCGGCCAGTGGTGCGCGAAGCACTCCTGGCCCTGGAACTTCTCGGAGTGGTGAAGATCCTTCCCGGAGACGGGGTGTACATCACAACCGGAGCCGAGCCGTCCGCTATCGAAAGCATTGGTCTCGACACGCATCCTCGGGAGCTTGTCGAGGCGCGTGTCGCAATAGAGCCGCGTGTCGCCGCTCTTGTGAGCCTCCGCCGTAACAGTGAGGCGATCATCGAAATAGAGGCGTCGCTAGCCCGGTGTGTCGCCCTAAGCGAGTCACCAAGTGACGCCGACGAGTTCATCTCGTGTGGCCTCGACTTCCATAAGGCCCTGGCGCGCCATTGTGGCAACCAGTTCCTGTTCCACACCGTCGATGCCTTGGTATCGGTCGGCCAGCACCCCCTTTGGATACTGGTTAACCGCAGCTTCATGAGGAACCCCGTAGCTCGTCAGCGCCAAGTCGATGAGCATCGGGCGATCTTTGAGGCCGTCTCGAGCGGCGACCGCCAGGCCTCGGAACTTTCGATGCGGGAACATCTTCGAGCATCTTGACGCAAGCCTCTTCTCGACAAGTGACATCCTGCCCACGATGAGAGTGATCTGATGCCGAGAACGAGAAGACACGACCACATGCCCCGCGAGTTCAGAAAGGGGTCATCACGTGGCGCCCATAGACAATGAGCGGTACTTCCTCCGCGCCGACCGTGTTGTCGTTGCCTCCTCGGACAATGTGATCGTTGATGGGTGTGTCGAGGTAGTCGGTCAACGCATTGGGCGGGTAGCATCCTCTGAGCAATTCACAGAAGAGTTTGCCAGCGGCACCAGGGTTGTCGACTACGGCGACGCCACGCTAATGCCTGGGCTTATCGACGCCCACTGTCACATGACCCTCACGGGAGACGGCAGCACCTACGAACAGCAGGTCCTTGACCCTGACGAGATGATGTCCTTGGTCGCAGTAAATAACCTATTGCGTCACCTCGCGAGTGGCGTCACTACCATTCGCGACAATGGTGGACGCAACCGAGTGGTCTTTGTCGTGCGAGAAGCCGTCGAGCGAGGCTACATCGCCGGCCCACGGATGCTGCTTTCTGGACGACCCGTTACTCATTCGCACGGGCACTTCCACTGGTGTAACGGGGTGGCCGACGGTCACGACCAGATCAGGGCCGTCGTCCGGGGCCTGGTGGCCGAAGGGGCGGACCACATCAAGATCATGGCCTCCGGCGGGGGCACGGCGGGAAACCTACCTTACTATCCCTCCTATACAATCGAGGAGTTACGTACCGCGGTCGGCACGGCCCACGACCTGGGTCGCCCTACCACAGCACACTGCCGAGCTTCGGCCTCGATGACGAACGCGTTGGAGGCGGGCCTCGACTGCATTGAGCACGCGGAATTCCTAGTCCCAGCGGGAGGCATGACGCATTTTGGCGGTGGCGTGGCGGCCACGGGACTGATGTCCTACGACCCAAAGGTCACTGAACAGATCCTAAAAGCAGGTCGTTTCGTTAGCTTCACTGCCCAGGCCGGTGGTCACGAGACGCTCCTAAGACTTCGCGCTAAGCTCGGGCGCGAGGGCCTTACACCCGAGGAAGAAACGAGATACTCAGGTATTGCCGCCTACTTCGACATGAAACTCGAGATCCTGTCCTCGTTGCTCCGCGACGGGATGCTTCCCTACCTCGCCATCAGTAGCGACGCCGGGCCCTTTGACGTCTCCTTCGGCGGTCTACAGCACGGCCTCGAGCTTGCGGTGACTGCGGGGATGAGCCCACTCCAGGCAATTCGCTCCGCGACTCATACTGCGGCCCGCGTCTGCGGCATTGAGGAAGACGTTGGTGCCGTCAGCACCGGCAAAGTTGCCGACCTCCTATTGGTTAGGGGTGACGCCACCAAGGATGTCTCAGCGGTCTGGCGGGTTCTCGGTGTTTACCAGGGCGGCCGTCTCGTGGCGCCACTCCAGGCCTTTTCCGGGGTCGACGAGGCGACCGTTTCGCTCACGCCGAGGCGCCTGAGCGGGCCCTCGCCCGATTGTTAGCTCAGATATGGAGGTGTGACCAGAGTGTACCCGCGAGATCTGCTTGGTTACGGCCGCATACCTATTGATCCGCAGTGGCCGCACGGAAATCGGCTCGCCGTCCAGTTTGTCCTCAATTACGAGGAGGGTGGCGAACGGTCAGTTCTTCATGGTGATCGTACCTCCGAGTCCTTTCTGACGGAGGAGCCGTCCCGCGAGCTTTTGAACATGCGGGACGTGAGCGCCGAGTCGCAGTACGAGTACGGGAGTAGAGCAGGCTTCTGGCGGCTGCACCGCCTCTTCACAGAGAGAGGGTTACCAGTCACCATTTTTGGGATCTCTACCGCGCTTGCTCGGAACCCCGACGCCGTGGCCGCGATGCGCGAAGCTAAATGGGAGATCGCCTGCCACGGGCTGAAATGGATCAGCTACTCGGAGATGCCGGAAGAGGAAGAAGAGCGCCAAATCGCAGAGGCCTTTACTCTGCACACGTCCGCCACTGGGGAACGTCCTCTTGGTTGGTACACAGGTCGGATGAGCCCACAGACCCGCCGCCTGCTCGTCCGTGCCGGTGGGCTGCTCTATGACTCGGACTCCTTCGCCGACGACCTTCCGTACTGGGCCCAGGTGGACGAAAAGAGCCACTTAGTAATTCCCTACACGCTCGACAACAATGACATTAGGTACCTCAACCCCTACGGGTACAACTCCGAGAACTTCTCTTCCTACCTCAGGAACGGCTTCGAGCTCCTCCGGAAGGAGGGAGCAGCTCAGCCGAAGATGATGAGCATCGGCCTACACTGCCGCATCGTCGGGCGCCCAGGTCGGGCTGCTGATCTCGTCCGTTTCCTCGACCATGTCGCGGCTGCCGATGACGTCTGGGTGGCCCGTCGAATCGACATCGCACGCCACTGGCGCGCCAACCACCCAGACACGAACTGAGCGAGCCGTCACCTTGTTGCGCCAGAAGTAAGTGGAAGGTGACTAGCCGGCAAGTGCGCTAACACCAGGACTACGTGAATAACAATACCGGGATTAATCGAGCGAGAACCCTATCACCGATCGAGCCAGGAGGTACGACAGCGATGGAACAACCAACCCGTCTACAAGATGTTCCCGCGAAGGCGATGTCGCGTCGCGAGTTACTTCAATATGCTGCAGCCGCTGGGATTTCGTTGCCGTTCGCCAGGTCCGCCTTCGGGGCGCTGTCCCGTGACTTTGCATCCGTTAGCCGAGCCGCGCCCGGGACAGTCAGTTCGGCCACGGTCAGAACGGCGCTCAGCTTCACGCCGCAATCCCCAGACCCGGCGATCTTCTTCCAGAACGAGGGCTTCACGATCGAGGAGGCCTGCTACGAGAACCTCGTCCGTTATACGCCCAATGCCCCGAAGCCCGAGTACCAGCCGTGGTTGGCTACGAGCTGGACCATCTCGCCGGATGGCCTCACGTACGCGTTCAAGCTGCGTCCTGGGGTACGCTTCCATGACGGGACACCGGTCAACGCCGAGGCGTGGAAGTTCACCGCCGAGCGGACGATCAAGATCAATCAGGGCCCGATCGAGGCCATGGTTGGTGTCGCAGCTGTCGACGCCCCCAATCCCGAGACCGTCGTGTTCCACCTTGCCCACCCCGTGAGCGACTTTCTGGCATTCATCGCGTCGGGCTATGGCATCAAGGCCGTAAGCCCGGCCACGGTCAAGGCTCACCAGGTTAACGGTGACCTCGGCCAGAGCTGGCTACGGACTCACGATGCCGGCAGCGGCCCTTATACTCTCAATGCCGTCACTCCGAACCAGTACACCCTGAAGGCATTCGAAGGGTACTGGGGGCAAAAGCCGTACTTCGGTACTGCCATCTTGACGGTAATCCCCGACTTCACGACGCAGGTCCTCGAACTGGAGGAGGGCCAACTCGACCTCATGATCCATGGCGTGCCTTTCCGCGACCTCCCGATGCTCGAGGCGAAGGGCTTTACGGTCTGGGCTATCCCGGGTTTCAACCGGGACATGCTGTTCGTAAACCCCAACGGGCACCCCATGCTCCGAACGCAGCAGGGCCGCCAGGCGCTGGCGAGCGCGATCAACCGGGACCTCATCGTCACGGCTGCGTTTGGTAAGTACGCGACGGTGGCGACGCAGGTATACCCAGGTGGGATCATGCCTGCTAGCGACGTCTCCTACGACCCGAAGTACGACCCCTCAGTCTTGCAGCAGTTCGCCTCCCGGCTGCCGTCGAAGGTGCGAGACACGCCCCTCGACGTTGCTTACCTCAACGATTTGGGCGAGAACTTGGAGATTGCCCAGCTGCTGCTGGTCGAGCTGCAAGCGGCGGGCCTGAAGGCGACAGCCCGGGCTGTCAACCAACCTGAGACGTTCAACTACCCGAGCGAGCACTCAGGCCTGCCGGACATACTCGTCAACGACGGCATAGCCTCCGATGCCGCCGCGGCAGCTCCGTTCGCGAACCTCTTCCTTGCCAAGAGCGGTCCCTTGAACTACTTCAACGCCTATGTCCCGGCTGCTGATGCGCTTATTCAAGAGGGTCTCCGCCAGACCGACCCCGCCAAGGTGATCAAACTCGACCAGCAGGCCGCGTTGCTCTACGCAGAGTCGGGCTACACCATCCCGCTGTGCGACCGCCCAGAGGTGATCGTGACCCGAGCTGGCATCGCCGGCGTCGAACACTGCTTCAACTCGGTCTATGGCATCCTGCTCGGGACCCTGTACAGCAAGAGCTGACAGGCCCGCGGTGCGCTCCCTGTCTCGCTCGGCGCGAACGGCGGGGTGCCTGGCATCCGGTGCTGACTTCTTGGAAGGTTGGTCCCCAGGCCCCCCGCCTGCGCCCGCACAACCTTGTTGCGAACCACCGAGCATGGTCCCGGAACTACTCGGATGACGCAGAGCGGCCCCAGCGGCGCGCCTTCCGAGCCGAGGGCCGTGGCCGGTCAACTGGCCATCATCGAGAACCTGGAGGTCATCTTCCGTCGCAACGGGAGGCAGATCCGCGCCGTGCGCGGAGTATCGCTCGAAGATCGGCAACGGCGAGGTAGTCGCGCTCGTCGGGGAATCGGGTTCTGGCAAGACAGTGATGGGGCTAACGGCCCTCGGGCTGCTTCCCAGTCAACCGGCTCCGCTCGTTGGCGGGTCGGTGCGGATCCTGGGCACCGACATGCTGAGCGCTTCCGAGGCACAAAAGCGACAGGTCCGCCGCAGATCCCTCGGAGCGATCTTTCAGGACCCTATGTCCTCCCTCAATCCCTCGATGCGCATCGGGCGGCAGATCCTTGAGGCGGCGCCGGGTCAAGACGCCGCCGCGCTGCTCGAGCGCGTGGGGCTGGACCGTCCCCGGGAGCGGGCCCACGCGTATCCGCACGAGCTCTCGGGTGGTCAGCGGCAGCGGGTCATGATCGCCATCGCCATCGCCCGTCGACCGGCACTAGTAGTCGCCGACGAGCCGACGACCGCCTTGGACGTTACGGTGCAGGCGCAGATCCTCGAGCTCATCCGTGAGCTGCGCAGGGATGTCGGCTGTTCCTTTTTGTTTATCACCCACGACCTTGGTGTGGCCGCTGAGCTAGCTGACCGGGTCGTCGTCATGTACGCCGGCCGCTTCGTCGAAACAGGGACGACCCAACAGATCATGAGCTCGCCGCGACACCCCTACACGGCCGCGCTCCTCAGTTCCCGCCTCAGTCTCTCCACGGACCGGAGCCGCCCGTTGCCCACGCTTTCGGGCAGTGTGCCGAGCGGCGACGAGCAGTTTGTAGGTTGCCTCTTCGCATCCCGTTGTCCGCTACACGTCGAGACCTGCGACCTCACGCCGCCTCCTCTCACCCCGGCGCCAGGCGGCCGGAGGGTCGCCTGCTTTCGATCGGCGGAAGTCGAGGCGCGACTTACCCGTAGTGGGGACGACCAGCCAACGTGGGAGGTGAGCCGACCCTCGGCGGACAGCGAGCCCCCCCGTATTTCCCTCCGCTCCGTGACAAAGGCTTTTCGGCAACGCTCGGGGCACCGCGGCCTGACCACGCAGGCCCTGGCCGGGGTCGATCTGCAGGTGGCGGCCGGAGAAGCCGTCGCCGTCGTAGGCGAGAGCGGGTCGGGAAAATCCACCCTGCTCCGGATCGTGGCCGGGCTCGCCACCCCCGACAGCGGGACCGTAAGCAGCGCCGCACGCGGTGAGGTGCAGATGGTCTTTCAGGACGCGGCCTCCTCGCTCACTCCGTGGTTGTCAGTCCGCTCCCTGATCGGTGAGCGCCTGCAGGCAACCGGCGTTTCTCGCCGCGACCTCGACGGGAGCGTCGCCACTGCCCTTGCCCTGGTCGGGCTGCGGCCTGAGATCGCCAAGGCGAGGCCGCGACAGCTCTCTGGCGGCCAGGCGCAGCGCGTCGCAATCGCCAGAGCGATCGCCGTGCCGCCCAAGGTCCTCCTGGCAGACGAGCCCACGAGCGCGCTGGACGTCTCTGTCGCAGCCACGGTGCTCAATCTTTTGGGCAGCCTTCGCCGGCGCCTCGGTTACAGCATGGTATTCGTGACCCATGACCTGGCCGTGGCCAGGCTAGTCGCCGACCGCGTCATCGTGATGCTGCACGGCGAGGTGGTCGAACAGGGCCCGCCCGACGAGGTCATCCTGAGCCCCTCACATTCCTATACGAAAGCGTTGGTCAAGGCCATCCCGGGGAGTTCTTCTTACGCCTCGATCAACGGCTCGGCCTAGGTCCGCCATGACTCAAGCGAGTGAGACTGCAAGCGCGACCATGAGTACTGCGCCAGAACGTGCCGGCGGGAGAGCTCGGTTCGCGCCCATCGGAGAAGGTTGGCAGAGCGCAACTGCTTCGCCGTAACATCACCGGCGACACGGTGACCATGGCCGTCTTCAGCGGCCTCGTGATTGGCGTTGTGGTGTACTCGTTTATCCCCCCGCACAGCACGACGGTCCCCTCCGGGCTACCTTTTGGACCGCCGAGCGTCAGCCATTGGGCCGGGACCGACGCAGTCGGGCTCGACATTTTCTCGCGGGTTCTAGTAGGCGCCCGCCTCAGCCTTATAGCCGCGGGAGCAGTAATCGGATCGGGTATAGCGCTCGGAAGCCTTGTCGGCACTGTCGCGGGGTACCTCGGCGGCTGGGTGGACTCTATCCTTATGAGGGTCACCGATGTCTTTCTGGCGCTGCCGGCGCCCGTTCTTGCGATTGCCGTGGCGGGCGCCTTCGGTCGTGGGTTCGGTATCACACTGATCTCCGTGGCCGTCGTCTGGTGGCCTCTCTACGCACGCGTTGTACGGGGCGAAGTCCGTTCGATCCTGGCTCGCCCACACGTCGACGCGGCGCGGCTGGCAGGTGGGCGAAGCCGGTCCCTGCTCGTGCGCCATGTCCTGCCGGGCAGCCTCCCGCCGGTCCTCGTGGCCGCCAGCCTCGACGTTGGGCTCGTTGTGTTGACCTTGGCGGCGCTCTCGTTCCTTGGCCTCGGGTCGCCAGAGCCCGCTCCTGAACTCGGGGGTATGGCAGCGCAGGGTCTGCCAAACCTCCTCACGGCATGGTGGATCCCGGTGATGCCGGCGGCGATGGTGTTCCTCATCGCATATGGCGCCAATCTCTGCGGGGACGCGCTCAGGGACTGGGTGCAGACGAGGCACGGGAGCCAGCGATGACTGCCTTCATAGTAAGACGGGTGACCGGCTTGATCGGGACCGTGCTCGCTCTGGTCGCCATTGAGTTCACGCTGCAAAAGCTCAGCCCGGTCAACCCGGCTAAGGTGCTCCTGGGCCCGATGCTCCTCCGTCCGCCCTCCTGGCCGCCGAGCGAAAATTGGGCCTTAACAGGCCGCTCTATATCCAGTACGTCCGCTACATCGTCGGCGTGTTGCACGGGAATTTCGGCATCTCAGTGCGCACCGGAAATGAGATCTCTTCTGACATGCGCAGCGTGCTTCCCGCTACGGCAGAACTGATGGCCTGCGCTATCGTGATCTCGCTGTTGCTCGCTCTCATCCTCGGCCTAATGAGCGCTGCCCGCTGGCCCGGCTCGGGGATTTTGCGCGGCGGCATGCTGGCACTCGCCTCCGTACCGCCGTTCTTGCTCGGCTTGCTTTGCATCCTTATCGTGGCGAACAAACTCGGATGGTTCCCCGGTACCGGCGAGAGCTCGTTTGCGAACGCGCCGACGGGGCCGACCGGCCTGCTCACCGTTGATGCCCTGCTCCACGGCGACTTGGCGGTGTTTTGGGACGCCGTCCGTCATCTGGTCATGCCGGCGTTGTGCGTCTCGCTCATCTCTGCGGTGTCGATCGGCCGGGTGCTGCGCAGTAGCCTGATCGATAACCTAGGCGCTGACTACTGCAGGACTGCAATGTCCAAAGGCCTCTCGCGCCGCGAGGTCCTCACGCGCCACGCTTTTAGGAACTCGGTCGGGCCGGCGCTGTCGATCTGCGGCGTGCAGCTCGGCATTATGTTCGCCAGCGTCGTTGTCGTCGAGCAGATCTTTGCGTGGCCCGGGCTTGGGTCCTACCTAGCGGAAAGCATTCCAGCTAATGACTATCCCGCCATATCGGCCGTGACCATGCTCCTCGGCGCCGGCTACGTGATCACCAACACCTTCGTAGATATCTTGCAGGCCGCGGCAGATCCGAGGCTGCGTCTTTGAAAACAAGAGATCGGAGCGGAAGAGAAGTGGCTCATAGGAAGATCGATGAAATGGTGGTCATCGTTACCGGCGCGGCGCAGGGCATCGGTGCCGACATCGCCGAAGCACTACTGTGCCGCGGTGCCTCGGTGATGATGTGCGACCGACAAGAGGCGAAGGTAAGAGAACAGGCGGCCTTCCTGAGCGACGGTACCACGGGGCACGCCGAAGCGGCCCATGTTGAGATCAGCGACCGAGGGTCGGTGGCAAGGCTTGTGGCACGGACCCTCGACATCTTTGGCCGGGTCGATGGGCTCGTCAGCAATGCCGCCATCGATGCGCCACCCGTCACGGTGTGGGAGATGGACGCTGACCACTGGCGGACACTGATCGACGTGAACCTGAGCGGAGCGTGGTGGTGTGCGGAGGCGGTGTTAGCACCGATGCGCGCACAACGGAGCGGGAAGATCGTCTTCATCAGCTCTCTAGCAGCAAGGCTCGGAAGCCGTCGGTACTCGCCGGCCTATGCCGCGGCGAAGGCAGGGTTACTCGGGCTCACAGTCGGAATGGCGGCGCAACTTCGAAGCCCTACGGGATCCTCGTCAACGCCATCACACCTGGTGCGACGGGGACCACTGGCACGCCGATGGAGGAAGACGAGCGCGCAGTGCTGCTAGAGCAGTTCCCTCTTGGCCTGGTCGGGCCACGGCCGATCTCCGAGGCAGCGTGCTACTTGTTGGGCGAGTCAGGTGATTGGGTCAGCGGCGCCGTGCTGAACGTTAGCGGTGGGCAGCTACGAGGTATTTAGTGGTCCCGGGGGAACAATCGGCGTGAGGAAACGGACAGTCGGAACGAGAGAGGGTGGTAAAGGTGCGCACAGTCATAGCAAGAGCGCGGGTACTGGGAGACGAGCCATGGCCGAAGGAGCAATACGTCGTCATCAGCAATGGGGGCATCGAAGCGGTCCTGCCGGCCGAGCACGAGCCGCCGGCGGCCGACGTGACCCTCGATGCGGCCGGGGCTCTTGCCGTAGCGGGTTTTTTCAATGCCCATGCCCACAATCACGAGCTTTACCTTAAGGGCCGCCTATATGGCATGCCGCTTGAAGCCTTACATCCTCCACGTGTCCCCGCGCAGTCCCTCCCGCCAGGGCCTCACGCCCGAGGACATCTATCTCAGGACGCTGGCGACCTGTGCTGAGATGCTACGCAATGGCTTCACTGGCGTGGCCGACGACTACGCCCACGTGAGCTTGGCGCAGGAAGACATCGAAGCAGTTCTGACGGCCTATCGCGTCAGCGGCATGCGGGCTCGCGTCAGCATCGTCGTCGAGGACTCGCCGTGGCGCCGGAGCATCCCCTACTCCGATGCTGGGACACAGGATGTTCGGTTGCTGGACGCGGTGAAAAGCGACCCGAGAGAAGCACTCCGTGCCTACCGAGCGCTCGCGGAACGGTGGGGTTCGGGCTCCCGCGTCGGGCTGATGGTGTCTCCCTCAGCCCCCCAGCGTTGCAGCCCGTCATTTCTGCGGGAGCTCGTGCTCATGGCTCGCAGCTACGGGCTTCCCTTCCACGTGCATATTCAAGAGACCTTCTCCCAGTACCTGGCTGGACCGAAGCTCTTTGCTGGTCGGAGCATGGTTGCTTTCATGGCCGACGAGGAACTGCTGGGCCCTGAGACCACGATCGCTCACGCCGTGTGGATAGACGATGACGACCTACTTCGGATCGCCGACTCTGGAGCGAGCGTCGTCCACAACCCGGTGAGCAACATGAAGCTCGGCTCGGGCGTTGCTTCGAAGTCCGCGAACTGCTTGGGGCGGGAGTGAACGTGAGCCTTGGCACCGACGGTTTGACCTGCAACGACGCGCTCGACCCGTTCGAAGTGGCGAAGTCCGCGGCGATGTTGAGTTGCATCGCCAGCACTGACCCAGAATCGTGGTTGACGCCCAGGGAAGTGCTAACCATGGGCAGCCTGGCCGGTGCGAGGGCGAACCTCTTCGACACCGTAGGGCGCATTGCGCCGGGCCAGCGCGCCGACATCGTCCTGATAGACCCCACAAGTTTCGCCCTCGTCCCGCGGAATGACGCTGCCGCGCAGACCGTCTTCTCCGTGCGTACCCGCGACGTGAAGCACGTGTTCGTGGAGGGGGAGCTCGTCGTCGAGAACGGAGAATGCAAGACGGTCGATGTGAGGTCAGTGAACGAGCGAACCGCGGCTGCCGCTGAGCGGTACTGGCCGGAGGCAGAGAGGAGCATTGTCGAGAACCTGGGGCTGCTTCCGGGGGTCGAACAGGCCTACGCCGATGCCGTCGACGATCTAAGGCGCGACCGGCTCTATCGGCTCGTCCCACCGGTGCCTCACCCGTCGACGGCTCGAGACGGTACTTAATGCCATCCAACCGCGCTAGGCGGGGCCGTCAGTTATCGACCACAGTAACCCGGATGATCTTGTGTACCACAGTGGGCGTGCCGATCTCTGAAGTAGTCCCGTCCAGGTTTATATCCCCGGCGAGCGTCGTCCCCACGACCGGCGGCGTGGTTGCCGACGGCGACCATCGAGCGGCGCCCGAGGGCTACGTTGGGCTCGTCCCCACGGGCATGCGCATCCACGGCAACAGGTCCTGGTACTGCCAGTTCCGGTACTCATAGGCTGAACACACAGATGGTGCAGTCCGCAGGACGGCGTTGAGCGTTCTGTCCTGGTCAGGGTCGAGGATGCCACCGCTATGCATCGAGTGGATGAGTTCCTCGGCCGGGACGATGGCTTGGGCGCAGGCGGCAGAGAGGGGCACGTCGTGGGGTTTGGTGCCGGGCTCGATGACTGGGACCGTCGGCGCCGTCGCACGAGTGCCCGGTTCGGGCGAGATAGTGCTGCTTGGGGTCGACGTTATGTTCGTGATAGCGGTGGCCATAATCACTCCTCCGCCACCACGTGACAGAGCCATGACCACCCCGCCGTCGTCGTCGGTGCCGACGGCCAGGCAAGACGTTGTCGAGGTACAAGACACACCGAAAAGGCCGAACTCCTGGACGCTCACGGGCGTAGGAGTGCCTGGCGCCATCCACGTCCGCCCATCCGAGGTCGAGATGATCGGGTAGGTGCCATCCGAGACGGCGACACAGCTGGATGCGGCCGAGCACGACACGCCCTCCAGGTAGTCCGTGCCTGTTGGCACCTTTGTCAGACGCCAAGTGATGCCGTTGTTGTTAGTTTCCAGTACGGCACCAAAGACCGTGGCGGCCATACCCTCGCCCACGGCATAGCAATCCCCGGCACGCGGGCAGTCGACAGCCCTTAGCTCGGTCACGGCTGGGGGGCTAGTCTCGGCGGACCAAACCACGCCGCCGTCCACGGTGGCCGCCACTGTGCCGTTCCCGTTCACGACTATGCAGTCTTGGGCATCGCCGCAAGAGATGGCGGCAGGGCTGGAAGCGGCAAGCGATGTTTCCTCCTGCGCCCCCGACCTCGGAGGGCTGGGCGGCAGTGCCTCCTGCACCCATGACCGGCCCCCGTTGTCGGTCGCCAGGACCACCCCTGTGGTCCTACTCTTCCGGGCTGTCCCGACCGCGACGCAAACCGACGGCGTGGGACAGGACACCCCCGTAAGCGCGCTGACTGAGGCGGGAACAGGGCGGTTGGCCCAGGTGCGACCACCGTCCGATGAAACCAGGAGCGACGCCGGGCCCGTGCTCCTTATGGCACCGACGGCGACGCACTCGGAAACCGATGGGCATGCCAGACCACCGGGGTGTTCCGTCCCGTTCGGCAAACGCTCGGTCTGCCAAGTTGCACCCGAGTTATTGGTAACGAGGGCATTGCCGGGCTCGACCGTGACGCAATGGCGGGCCGATGCACATGAAATGGGACCGAGCTCAGAAATCCCTGGCTCGACCAGCTGCCTCCAGGCACCGCCGCCGTTGTCAGTTGCCACCATCCAGCCTTGGAACTGGCTCGAGCCCACAGCCAGGCAATACCGGCCCGAAGAGCAGGACACGTCCTCGAGGGCGGCCGAATTGCGTACCAAGAAGGAGGACAGGTGCCAGGTTGCGCCGCGGTCGTCCGAGAAGGCAAGTGCCCCCGAGTTTAGGACTGGGCTCGACGATATCCCCGCGAGCACGCAATGACCGTTGGTTGAGCATGACACCGACGAGCCGTTGGCAATGCCCGGGGGGCCGGGTCGCGACGTCCAAATCCTTCCCCCGTCGGTCGTCCTGGCGATGACCGTGGGATTGAATGCAGATGTGCCCTGGACCGTGCCGACGGCGACGCAGTCCGCCGCGCTCGAAGCATGATACTCCTGTGAACTGGAAATTCTCCCCCAGCCTTTGGGCGCGGGACCAACTAGCGCCGCCGTCGGTAGTAGAGACGATGGCGGCCTCGGTCCCGAGAGCCCCGGTCAGGAAGCAAACCTGGACTGAGGGGCACGTCAAGTCGCTGACATTCCCGAGCCCGACATCAGCGAACCTGGCCGTCCAGCTGTCCCCGCCGTCCCGTGAGGTCAATAGCAAGGTTGACGGGTTGCCCGCTTCACCACTCACGGCAAAGCACACGGACGCGGTGGGACAGGAAACGGCCATGAGGTTGGCGTACGCCGGCGGCAGGGTGTTTACGGCCCATTTCGACCCACCGTCGGAGCTGGCCATGATCGATCCCCCAGCGACAACCACGCAATGGATGACGGAAGAACACGAAACGCCACCGCCGGACTCTTGCGACATCTCGGGGGCGGGGTCTTGGTCCCATGTAGCCCCGCCATCTGTGGTCGTCAAAATAACCGATGGTGCCAATACTGTGCAGACCTTGGCACTGGGGCACGAAACGGCACGCGGTCGGGGGTTTGAGATGAACGTGGCGTCGACCCACCATGAAGCAGGAGGTTTCGATGTCGTACTGCCGATGCTCTCGTACCATCCGCTCGACACGCCTATTACTGGGGCGCCGCCGGTTTCGGGTGCTCCGCTCGGCCAACGTGTGGGGCAGGAGGTTTGGGAGTTGAACCACAGCCGGTCCGTCGAGTCGACGCTCTCGTCCACGATCACGCTGTAACAATGGTTGCCGTCACTGGCTTCGGATTGCACGACGACGGCCTGCGGCGTGCCACCCTGGCAGGTCGTACCGGCGACAAAGGTCTTGGGGTCTCCGGTCCGGGAGTCGCAACCGACCCGAACGGTGACGACGCCCCTCTGCAGATGCGGAGACCATGGGACCGTAGAGCCCAGATCCTCGTACTCCTGGGTGAAGCCCCCGCTCGTGGAGAAATAGGCGATCTCCGCCGTCGTAGCGTTGATGGCGTTGTGCTCGGCCGTCTCGTAGGCGCCTATAGCGGTTGATGTTGCTTGGCTGGCTGGCACCGGTCCGGTGGCCCTCGGTCGTGTGGTAGCTCCTACCGGCCCACCGGTCCTTAGGGGTGCGGCTGAAGGCGAGGGTCCCGGCGGGCCCTGCGCGTCGCGTCTGGCCCACCACAGCCCGTTAGGAGGGCGGTGGCGAATGCGACTCGGATAAGCACCTTGGCCAAGTGCGGGGAGCGCGTCGGAGAGAACATGTCAATAACGTCGGACGACTGCCGGTCAGGTTGAGTGGTGCGCCTGCGCCAACCACGTTGGCACAGCACCGTGACCAAGTGAAGTTGTGTGCCGCCGCCGGTGATGCCGAGGTGTGTTTAGGACGACCACATTATCTTGCTAAGGCTGGGCTCACTTATTGGTTTCGTCAAGGCGGTCGGGCGTGTGATCGACGTGGGCGCGCTTGGAGAGGACGGCCGCCACGGCTGGCCCGGTAGCCTCGACGCCGGCAACGATCACGCCGCGTTCGCCCGGCGATCTCCTGATTGCGTCGGTTGTCGCTCGCGCCGGTGCCCGCGTCGACGTCACTGGAAGGGGCCTGCGGTGGACCGAGGTGCTAAGCAGGTCCGACAGGAAAGTGGGAGGTCTCATCTCGGTTTGGACGGCGACGGGGCCCGTGGCCTTCTCCCACCTGGTAGAGGTTGCATCATCGGTTTCGGGAACACCCGTGTCGCCGGCTCAAGAGGGGGTCTCCCCGGTGGCGGTCACGTCCAATGTCCTCAACGCCCCGGGGATAGGTGACAGGTTTAGGGTGAAGCCTGCACTCGCTTGGATGTCCCTGATCTCGGTCCTGTACTCGGTGGGGTGAGTCATCGTGTAGGTAAGAGTTCTGCCGCCGGGCAAGATCTAACACGTAGTACCAACATGACTTTCTCCCAACTTCGGGCCGGCTGTCTCTGCCAAGGTACCCGGCGGGGCGCCGCCTGCTAGTCGTGGCCACGGCCACCTGGCACCAGTTTCTAAACGTTTAGCGAAACGTTCTCCCCAACGTCCCAGCGACCGACGTACGACGAATAGCCTGGTACCGGCCGAGTTCCTGCACACTCGTCCCCCTCCCCCGAGCCGCAACGCAAAGCCTATCGGTGCACCGGCCCGTTCTCCCTTTGGTTCCCCTTGACAAAACCGGAGGTAGAGAGTATTCTATGCTTCTGGAGAACGATTAGCGAATCGTTTCTAGAGCTAGAACCCTGCCAGAGGAAGCGATGCCCGGAGAGACCACAATCAGGCACGTCGCAGCTCGTGCGCGAGTTTCCACGGCCACTGTCTCTGCCGTCGTTAACCATAGCCGCCGTGTTAGCGATGAGCTGTCCAAAAGAGTATGGGAAGCGGTGGCGGAAGTCGGCTACAGGCCCAACGGCATCGCGCGTAGCCTGCGCCAGCGCTACACTGCCACCATCGGCCTGGTGGTCCCCGACAACTGTAACCCTTTTTTCGCCGAGATCGCGAAGGGCGTCGAAAACGAGGGCTTCGACGCTGGTTACAGCGTTATCATATGCAACTCCAACGGCTTGCTCTGAAGCGCGAGAAGCGCCTTCTGGAGAACCTGATAGGGCGCCGCGTTGACGGCATCATCTATTTCGGGAGCTCGTCGGGTACTGATCATCTGCGCCCTCTTGTGGGCAACGAGATGCCATTAGTCGTCTTCAACCGTGAGATTGATTACTCAAGCGTCGACAGCTTTCAGGTAGATAATTACCGTGTCGGCTACCTCGGCACTCGCTACCTGACCGAGTTGGGCCACGCGCAGATCGCGTGCGTGGGGCCGGCCGCCTTGGAGACGCCGAGCGCCCGGCGCGTGGACGGCTACAAGCAGGCTCTGGCCGAGCGAAGACTGACCTGGGACGAGGAGCTCGTCCAGTGGGGTGACAACCACATGGGCGGTGGCAAAGAGGCCATGCGGCGCATCCTTAGTAGTCGTCGTGCGTTCTCGGCCGTGTTCGCCACCAACGATCTGATGGCCATGGGGGCCATTGCCGCTCTGCGTGAAGCAGGGTTGCGTGTCCCAGAGGACGTGAGTGTTGTAGGAGTAGACGACATCCCTCTCGCCGCGTACACCGATCCCCCATTGACTACGGTTGCGATCCCCAAGGCCGAGGCCGGCCGCCAGGCCGTCGACCTTCTGATTGAGCGGGTCACCGGCGCATTCGCAGGAGAGGGTCGTCGCGTCATGTTGGAGTGCAAACTGGTTGTACGCTCCTCGTGCGCGGCGCGCCCATCCTTAGGTTCCGCGGACCTTGGGGGGCAAGAGAGCCCGTCTACCCCGGCGCGAAAGCGTGCTGAGCCCAGTCGCCCCAAGCGCGTGACCCACATATAGTTAGGGACCCGTGCTCAGCAGTACCCGGAGTTGTTGCCCATCGGGAACAACCTATCAAAAGCGCTCAGATGATAGGACCTTGGCCGCCAGCTCGTTCAAATCCCAGGTCAAACCACCAGGGCGCAAGTTGTGGTAGTCAAAAGGCGACGCGGTAACCATCGCCTTGGCACCCACAATCTCAGCTGATGCCCGACGGTCCGAGGCGATTACCGCAACCCAATCTCCGGCGTTAGTGCCATAGTAAGAACCTGTTGGTGGCGCTTCGTACCCGTGCCTAAGCATTTCCACCGCGTCAAGGCCAAGTTTGCGTAACACGCGCCGGGGTGCTGTGATCTCTCGCAAATAGCGAGCAAGACAAGAGGGGTCCTGGAAGGCTAGCCGCGGGCCCTGGGCAGCGGCGACACCATGGGCACCCTTCAAGCAGCCCTGCGAGCCAATGGCTTCGAGTGCACTATGGGCACATCGAGGTTCAAGTCCCACTGCGGCCATATTGCGCTCATAGTGTAGACAGCCTCGGGTGAGTCGCTCACCAGTACCTGAGGCCGCAGTCGGGCAATTCGTGCGTGGAGCGCAGAGCCCGCGGACCGCGCCTCGTCAATGAAACCCAGGTCGAATAGCTCGAACCCTGAGCTCCCGGCGGCAGCCATTCCCCAGTTGCAGTTGAAGTGGTCCGCGATCGCGACGAGATCTGTCCTGACGTGTGGCTGGAGCGCTCGCGTGGCGGCGTCGAGCACGAAGACGACGGTGCCTGGGCGTGTTGGCTCGTCATCAGTCAGGCCATATGGGTTCCCACTGGCTTTCCAGCGGTCACGCAGGGTGACGGCCCAGTCCGGTGCCATCCTGGCCCGGACCACCTCAGCCCGCGCGGCGCGGACGTAAAGCGTTTCGTCAGGCCAGACGCCGGATGCAGAACGGTGCACGCAAACCTCGTGCTGAAGGCCGCTGCTGAGGGCGCTATACAGCACGTCCACCACCGTCTTGTCCAAGGTGAGCCGGTCGTTGCGGACGGCCTGGAGAAGAAGGGCCTTGCGTGAAGTCGCGTACGTCTGCCTGCGCCGGGCAAATACCTCTGGCGTGGCGAAAAGGCATTGGTCGTGACAGGCAGAGCAACTGAGCAAGTCCGAACTGTAGGGTTCAAGCAACATCGCAGCTCCCAAGCTTCCCGGGATTGAACACCGCGGCCGGGTCAAGGGCACGCTGAAGCGCCTGCAGGACACCCACCCCTTCTCTGCCGTACTCCAGAGCGAGCCACTTCGCCTTCCCGAGACCGATGCCATGATGGTGCGAGAGGCTGCCACCCTCCCGCGTGCAGGCAACGAAGGCCGCCTTCAGCACCTGCGCGTATAGTGCTGCCACCTGTTCCGAGCCTTCTGCATCGCCGTGGAAAATCATGTACAAGTTCGCTCCATCGACATAGGTATGAGACACGTGCCCGTAGACGGTCCCCGATCGATTGCCAACGTGGAGGGCCTCGAGCATCGCGCCCCGCATGCTCGTATAGACCTCTGCCAGCCTGCTCCACGGTGCGGAAACCTCAAGTGCATCGGCGATCCCGGTTGACCGCTGGAGCGTCTGCAAAAGAGCCGGCGTATTGAACCGGCCAGACCACCAGTGCTCCGCCGGCGCCGGCCCCAGCGTCACGGCCGTACTTGGGATCATCGCTTCGATCTGCGCGCACTCCCACTCAACTGCGTCGTGACTCCCTTCGCAGCTCAGGAAGAGCAAGCAGCGTCCTTTTGTGTGCCCGCTGGCGTTGACCAAGTCCGATTCGGTGGCGTCGTAGAGCCTGACCACCGCCGGGCGCAGACCAGCTTGCACGATCCGACGCACGACGTCGAGGGCCTGGTCGAACAGCGAAAAGGTGTAACAAAGCCATCGGCGAGCACCTGGCACCGGCCAAAGCCGTAGCGTTGCCTCGGTCACGATCCCAAGAGTGCCTTCACCACCGAGAAAAAGCTGCTTCAAGTCCGGCCCGGTCGCTGACCGCGGCGACGTCCGTAGCCGTAGCACATCCCCGGTCGGGAGAACCACCTCCATGCCCGCCACCAGGGATTCAATGCCGCCGTAGCGCGTTGACGCCGTTCCCGTTGCCCGGTGCGCGATCCAGCCGCCCACAGTCGAGCTCCGCAACGATTGCGGGTAGTGACCTGTGGTGTAACCACGTTCGTTGAGGTGGTCCTCCAGCCTCTGGCCGACAACACCTGCGCCAACAGTGACCAGTCGCGATATGGTGTCGATCTCGCCCACACCGTCCAGTCCCTTGAGGTCTATGACGACCCCGCCGCGAAGAGCGAGGGCGCCGCCGACAATTCCCGAACCTCCCCCATAGGGCACAACCGGGACGCCCATATCCTGGGCCAACCGCACCGCTTGAACTACATGGCCGACGTGACGCGGGAAGACAACAAGTTCGGGGAGATAGACAGCTCTACCTTGCCCGGCCACCTTGAGAGCCAGAGGGAACGCATCATGTGAGTAGGCGAGCAGCGTGACCGCCTCGGAAGATACGAGATCTGGGCCAAGGGCGGCCACGAAGCTATCCCTGACTGACGGCACCGTGACCGTTCCCCGTGAAATGGGCGACAAGGGCGTCAGCCTGCGCCAGGAACTCGTACTCCTTAGGCTCGCGAAGAAAAGACTGCCACAGGGGGACGTCCCGCTCAGGCGGCGCGAACGGCGTGCCGGTCAGCTCTGTCAGCCTGCGCAGCGGCGGCACCGCGGCGTCAGGGTAATGCGGGTTGCGCATGATCACGGGTACGCCGCCGCGCTCAGGACTGAGGAGGTAGTACGCCATACCGCGCCGTTGGCGGACAGGGCCGTAATCCGGCTTAAAGCTCGCCCCATAGAGACCGGCCATCAGCGCCGGTTGCTCGGTCGTGTTGACCAGAACGTGGGCATAGCCGGGCGGCAGCGTGACGAGGTAGCCGGGGACCATTTCGACATGGACACAGTCGTCAAGCTGTTCGGGATCCTCGGGGTGGCGCCGCTGAAGGAGGAGGTCGAGGCGACCGAACAGCTGCGTGTAGACCTCAGGGAAAGCGAGCGTTGTACTCGGCACGGCCGGGTGGTAATGACCTGCCGTCTTGGCGTACTCCTTGCCGATGCGCGACGGAGGGATCATGACAAGACTGTAGGTGAGGGCGAACCGGGCCAGCGCCTCGGCTGCATTCGGTGGTAATTCAACAAGTCTGTAGTTCCTGTACACCTCACGGTCGGGGCCAGCCGCCTCGGCTTCCAGCAGGACCTCGCTTAGCTCGCCGGCGGTGCGGCTCGTAGCCTGGAACTTCATCCCATCAAAGGTTTCCAGGGTCAGCGTATCGGCGTCAAAGCTGGCGCCAAACCCCGTGTACCTGTCTAGGCGTTGGAACATCGGCCTTCTCCTTCCTCTTAAGTCCGGCCGGTGGTTGGAACGTGCAAGTCATAGATGACCATCGCCGCCGCGCCGTACACGCTCGACAGGTCGCCCAGCTCAGCCTGAACGATTTCCACCTTTCTCAGTGCCGGTGGAAATGCCCTCTCCCGGACAACGGCACGTGCGGGCTCCAGGAGCAAGTCGCCGGCCTGTGCTATCCCTCCGCCCAGGATGACTCTCTCGGGGTCCACAATGTCGACCAGGTTGGTCAAGGCGATCCCTAGAGCGTGACCGGCATGGGCAAATACCATGTTCGCAGCAGCGTCACCTCGCCGGGCCGCTTGGTTGACGATCTCGGGCGTGATGCGGTCGAGTTGTCCATCGCACAGCTCCAGGATCTGGCTGCCGGGATATTCATTGAGAAGCTCCCGAGCGGTGCGGGTAATCCCGTCGCGGGCGACCAAGGTCTCGACGCAGCCGGCGTTGCCGCAACCCTCGCATACGCGGTCACTGCCCTCGGCAATAATTGTGTGGCCCACGCCACCGGCGCAACCGTTGTGGCCGCCCAGGTACTTCCCGTCCCGCATGATCCCGGCGCCGATGCCCGTTGATATTGTTACGTAGGCGAAGTAGTTGATCCCGCGTCCGGCGCCAAAGTACGCCTCGCCCCACGTCGGCGCGGGCGTGTCCAACGCAAAGTAATAGGGCACGTCAAGGTCGCGCTGCAGCCGGGTACGCAGGTTGTAACCAACCCAGGCGGGCGACAGATGAGCTGTGGCCGTAACGACACCGTCGTCGTCAATGAACCCGGCAAGGGAAATACCGATGCCTGCGATCACATCCGTTTGAGGCTCCGTCCGGAGATCCCCGATAAGGTCACTGATATGGCGAGCGATGGCCTCGGGAGCAGCCTTCACGGGCGTCGAGGAACGGCGCGTGGCCAAAAGACCACCCTCTGAGCTGAAGAGACCGGCCTTGATGGTTGTCCCGCCGATGTCGATGGCGATGATGACGGACTGTCGCGGCAGGCGGTATTTAATGGACATGCATGCCCACCTCGGAGCGTAGGTCTATGACCTCGGTTCGCTCCAACAGCTCGTCGACGTCGGCAACCTTGGCATAGCCACACTGCACGTACTCGACGTTGGCGGCCGCCGCCGCCGATGCATAACGTGCGGCCTCCACCAACGGCTGCTGGCGTGCCTGAGCGACTAACAGGCCAGCAAGGAACGTGTCACCGGCGCCGACCGGGTTCACGATTTGCCTAGGACACGTGCTGACCCGGAAGGGCCCGATCTGGTCGCCGACGACGAGGGCTCCGTTGGGGCCGTCGGTGACGATGAGTGACTTTAGGCCGTCCCGGGAAAAGCGGTCGAACGTCCTCTTGAGGACGGCTGCATCGCAGGGCCGTCCGTCGCTCAGAGCGGATTCGAACTCTCCGCGGTTGACCTTCAGGCTCGACACTCCGGCTTCGACGGCCAGCCGCAATGCCGCACCCGACGTGTCGACCCAGGTTGTAACGCCGCTCTTCTTGACTTCCGTGATCAGGTCGGCGTAAAAGTGGTCGGGGAACCCCACCGGCTGGCTGCCGGTCAGCACGACGATGGGTGTGTGAAGAGCATGAGCCAGGACGCGGCGAGTGAGCTCGGCGCGTGCCTCTTCGGCAAACTCGGGCCGGGATCCAAGATGACGGTGGTGCTTGGCGGCAGTGCGGCTACCACCGAGACGGTGACCCGCGAGGCACTGTCGGCCCACACGAGGTCGTGCGCGATGCCTTCACGCTCCAAGTCGACCTGCATGAGCTTTCCGGTCTCACCGCCAGCAATACCCACGCTGAGGGGCCGTCCACCAAGAAGCGTCGCCGCACGCGCCAGGTTGTGGCCCTTTCCTCCCGCGGTATGTACTACCCGCTCGGCACGGTTGATAGCCCCATGCTGGAGGCGCGGGAGCACATAGTACGAGTCCACCGCCCCGTTCGGAGCGACAACAACCATATCCCATTTCGGGGCCATGACCATCTACCTCTCTCGGAGGTTTAGGAGCCCATCAGACGTTGCAGGAGCACGGCCGTGGCGTTGAACTCCATGCGCTCCAGCAAGTCGAAGGCGTCGTCCAGGGTCGGGGCCGCCACCAGGACACCGTGGTAGGGGTAGAGCACGCCATGTCCGTGCTTGCGAAAACTTGTCTCGGTGGCCCTGAAGATGTCGACGATCGCCTGGCCGAACTCGGGCCCGTCCACCTTGAGCTCACGGGGCACGAGGGGTATCGGGCCATATTTCTTCATCGCATCGAGCAAAGGTGGCATCGGCTCCGGCCCGCAGGCGAGGACCGTCGCCATCTTCGGGTGAGCGTGTACCACCGCCCCGACGTAATCGAATTCCTGAAGGATGCGCTTGTGCGTGGGCCAGCTGGTGCTCAGCATGCCCGCTCCATCGAGGATCTGGTCGTCGAAGTTCACTAGGAGCAGGTCATCCGGGCTCATGCGAAGACGGGTGCGCTTCGAGTTGCCAGTAGGTGTCAGGTAGACCGTGGACTCGGAGGCCCGACCGCTCAAATTGGCCCCCGCCGCGTTCGTAAGAGCGCGCTCGTACACCAGGGCGCACACTTCCAGCAGCGCCTTCCTCGTCGTCATGGACATTGCCTTGCCGCTTCCTTTCTACCCTTACTGGCTACAGGGCCCTGCACCAACGCCGGCTCGTCCGTAACCGTTTAGCTAATCGTTCTCTACGGTACAGACGCCGGCAGGTCAGTGTCAAGAGCTCGGGCCCGTAAGTGAGCGGCCGATGACACCTCGGCGCCAGATCGTTCCTGGATCTAGAGAATAGGCTTGTGACCAGCGAGGTGCCCGTTATGTAAGTGTGGGGGACAGTCGCCCGGGAGGCGCTCCGCACCCGGCGCACATCCGTCCGTATATGGGACCTTGTACCCATCCGTTTTGGGACCTTGTACCCATCCTTCCTGAGTGACGCCGCCCACCGGGGCGCGACATAGGTTTCCCGAAGGCCGGGAACCAAGCCCATAGTCGCAGCTAGAAGCCGTAATCCATGGCCCACTGGAGGCATGGCGGGGCCCGCCCGGACCGGCCATCGGCGCCCCTTGACAGGTCTATAGAGTCTGGTTACAGTAGCGTCTAAACGTTCCCGTAAACGTTTAGACGGAACCCTTCGCCAGGTGAAAGGGGGGTTAGTACGGCCGTGAGGGGGCGCCATGGTTCAAAGAGCGCAACACGCCGCTAAGCACTTCTACAACAATCAATCATCTCGAAGCTTAGGAGTACCCAATGAAACCTACCAAGATGGGCGCGGTTGCTGTCGCGGTCGCGCTAATGACCATGTTCCCGGTCGTCACAGGCACCTCCTCTGCGACGGCATCGGGGGCGAGGAGCCCAAAGGATCTCGTCGTCGGGTTTTCTTCGCCGGGGCTTATTGACGGGCTACAGCGGACGTGGGCCACGCGGCCTGCGCAGCCATTGTATCCGCCGGTGGAAAATGCACCATCACAAACGCGCAGAACGCCAATCAGAAGCAGAACCAGGATGTCCAAGACCTTATAGCTGACGGGGTCAATGTGCTGATCATCGACCCCAACGGCGGTGCCGCGATCGTGCCTGTGATCAAGCAGGCCAACGCCAAGGGCATAGCGGTCTTCACAGTTGACAACCAAGCTGATGGCGGCACAGTGGTGGCTGCTATCCATACAAATAACTACGCCGCTGGCTTCGGAGCCGCCCAGTATTGCGCCAAGGTACACGGTGGTAAGGGCGAAGTCGCCGAACTTCAGGGCGAGCCCGGGGCGCAGAACGTCATTGACCGTAACGCTGGTTGGGTTGCCGGCCTCAAGGAGTACCCCGGGCTGAAGATGGTCTACGACGAGTACACCAACTGGAACACCGCCACTGCCTTCGCTGACACCGAGGACCTTCTGTCCGCTCATCCGAATATTGCCTGCGTCTGGACGCACGCAGATGCCATCGGTCTTGGCGCCGCCCAAGCCGTGGCGCACGCCCACCTGACGGGCAAAGTGACGACCATCGGGATGGGCATGTACGGCGGAGGCCCTCAGGCCATTGCCGCCGGTCTCATGACGGCTTCGTGGTACATGCAGCCGCTGCAGACCGGTCAGATCGCCGCCCAAACCGTTTTGTCGTATTGGGCCGGCAAGAAGGTTCCCGCACAGGTGAACGTTCCCCTGATCTTCGTGACGAAGGCAAATGTCGTGCAATTCTCAGGGGACCCGGACGTCGGAGTGGTTAAGTAACCTCCTGCAACACGATGCTTCGTTTTCTGGACAAAACGGGCGCGGCGTGGGTGACGAACAGCCGCCTGCGCCGCGCCCAACTGAGCAATCCTTTTAGGTACCCAAGAAGAGGTAACCATGCTGACCAAGGCTGATGGAAATGTTCCTGTAGAGGACAAGGGACCACCTTCGGTCCCCGGCGTAGGGGCTACGACCGTAGCGCCGCAGCTGTCGGCCACCATCTGGTCTCAATTGGCCCGCTACAGGATCTACGTCATCCTGGCCGCCTTCTGTGTAGGGCTGACCGCGGCAAGCACTCACTTTCTCACCGTCGCAAACCTGCTCAACGTGGTCCAGCAGTCCTCGGTCCTGGGGCTCATCTCTCTCGGCATGCTCGTCGTCATCGTCACCGGCAACATAGACCTCACCGTCGGGGCTCTCCTGTCGCTTGTAGGCGTCGTGATGGCTGAGATCGATACGCATGGCTCGGTAACCCTCGGCATCCTCGCAGGCTTCGCTGTGGCTGTCCTCAGCGGGCTCGTCGTTGGCTACCTATCTACACGGGGCCGGAACCTCTCGATCATCGTCACGCTCTCCATGTTGACGATCATTGAAGGTATTTCGCTCCTGGCGTCAGAACGGCCAACCGGTCGTGGGCCTGAGCAATGCCCTGGTCTGGTGCGGTGGGACCGAAGTCTGGGGTATCCCGTTTTCCATCTTCTTGTTCTTGGGTGCGGCCGCCATCGTTTCTGGGTTCTTGTCGCAGAGCCGTGTCGGTCGTGAGTTCTATGCCGTGGGAGGTAACCCGGAGGCATCCCGCCTGGCGGGCATCCCGGTTAAGCGACGGATCCAGCTGGCATTTATCATTTCCGCTCTCTTGTCAGCCACCGCAGGCCTGATCTTGCTTGGTCAAGTCGCCTCAGCTCAGCCGATAGTCGGTGTTGGGGACGAGCTTTACGCCGTGGGGGCCGTGCTGATCGGTGGTGCAAGCGTCAATGGCGGCGTAGGCTCGGTCGGGAAGACCATCGCCGGTGTCCTCATCCTCGGCCTGATCAATGACGGCATCAACCTTCTCGGCGTCAATGCATTTGTTGCGTACATCGTGCAAGGCGGAGTGATCCTCACTGCCATCCTCTTGGACCAGTGGGACCGGTCGGGACGCCGGCGGTCATGAGCGTTGACCCCGTCCTTCGGGCGGAGAACGTCTGGAAGACTTATTCTCGAAGTCCCCGTCCTGCGGGGCGCACAGTTCGAGTTGCGCCCGGGCGAGATCCATGGGCTGGTCGGGGAGAACGGCGCGGGGAAGAGCACGTTTATCAAGATAGTCAGCGGGGCGATCCCTGCCGACAGTGGGAGCATATTCCTGGACGGGGCGCCCCTTCGCGCCTCGGGGCCCGGCGAGGTGCTGGAGGCGGGCATTGGGACGGTGTACCAAGACGCCCAGATCGTGCCCCAACTTACCGTCGCTGAGAACATCCTCCTCGGCAGGTACCCGACCCGGGGCGGCCGAGTGGCTTTCGGGGAGATGGAGCGCCGCTGTAACGAGGTTATCAGGAGCCTCCAAGTATCCCTGGACCCCCGTGCTCGGGCACGCGAGCTGTCGACGGCGGAGCAACAGCTGCTTCAGATCGCCCGCGCCGCATCCTTCCGAGCGTTGCGTGTACTCATCCTCGATGAGCCCACGTCAGCGCTAACTCCGGCCGAAGCAGGACGACTGTTCGACCTCTTACGTCAGCTCAGCACCGAGGGTGTGGCGACGATCTTTATTACCCACCGCCTCCATGAGGTCATAGAGCTGGCCGACCGTGTCACGGTCTTTCGCGATGGCGAGACGGTCGGCTCCTGGGAGACCTCCGACACCAGCGAGGAGGATCTGGTCCGCCAGATGGTAGGTCGAGCGACGGAGGCTCCGTACTCCGGTAACCGGGCCCGGCGGGACGAGGACGCGACCGTGCTTCGAAATCCGATCGCTGTCCGGGGCGGGCTTTTCGGACGTCAGCTTCTCTGTGCGAAGAGGAGAGGTGCTCGGCATCTTCGGGTTGGTCGGATCGGGCCGGAGCGAGCTCCTGCGGACGGTGTTCGGTGTGGACCCCGCCACCGGAGGTCAGGTTTTGGTGGCTGGGAAACAACTCCGGCTCCATAGCGTCGCCGATGCCATCAGGGCCGGGTTGGGTATGGTTCCCGAGGACCGGAAGCGACAGGGCTTGCTCGGGACAATGACGGTGCGAGAGAACGTTTCCCTTGCCGCCCTCGGGCGGGTTACCCGGGTCGGTATCGTGGAGAAGTCGAAGGACCGGCAAATGAGTAGGCGGTTCCAGCATGAGCTGCAGATTCATCCCGACAATATTGAGATCTCAGCGGCTTCGCTGTCGGGAGGCAACCAACAAAAGGTGATGATCGCTCGTTGGTTGGCGACCGATCCGAAGGTCCTGATGCTTGACGAGCCGACCGCAGGAGTAGACGTCGGCGCCAAGACAGAGGTTCACCGGCTCGTACGTACGACGGCCGAGGACGGTGCCGCGGTGGTCTTGGTATCGTCCGATGTGCGTGAAGTCCTGACCATCGCCGACCGGGTGATGGTCATGCACGAAGGTAAAGTGGCCGGCATTCTTCCCATAGAGAGCGCCTCGGACGAGCGGCTGGTGGCCCTGGCATCCGGGATTGCCGCCGCGGAGCAAAGTAACTAGGTGTCGATCATGTCAGGACATCGCCGGTTCGGGCACCTGTGAGCCACGATGAGATGGTAGCGGACGGTTCGGTCTCGATTTCTGACACCGACCTATCTGTCGTGGTACTGCCGGCTTATGGTTTCACCGTACTGTCTGTCACCGACCTTTTGACGGGGGCAGATGCCTTGTGGCAACGGCGACCGTTTTGCGCCGCCACACCGAGCCGCTTGCTGGGTTCGGGGGGGAGCGCTTCGGAGGCGACCTTCCTCGACCTGTTCGTCGGTGGCTGGTTCGAAATGTTCCCTATGGTCGGTTTCCCTGATGGGAGCGACCCGGTCCGGCTTCTCCACGGGGAGGTAACGCGCCTACCCTGGACCGTTGTCGGCGCGACGGCGACATCGATAACGGCAGAAGTCCGATGCCTGCGATCTCCGTTCTTCTTGAGGCGCCTGATCGAGCTTACCGGTGGCGAACTCGTAGTCAAGGAATCGATCGTGAATGTTGGGAAGGCCGGTGCGCCATATCTTTGGGGCTATCATCCGTGTTTTTCCCGGTCGACTTTCGCCGGGGGGCGCATAGACCTCGCCGTCTCCCGTGCCAGCGTCCCCGCCCCGCCCTACGACCCCGCTCGAGCCGTTCTGCTGGCCGGGCATGATTTCAGTTGGCCCGATGCTGTCGGCCGGGACGGCGGGACCATTGACGTGGCCGCCGTCCCCAACGAGCCTGACTTTCGTCACGACCATGTGTGTGTAACCCCGTCGGAGGGAAAACTAACGCTCAGCGCCCCGAAGCACCGGCGTGCGCTCACTGTGACCTGGGACCTGGCCACGTTCCCATACATACTCATATGGCAGGACTTCCAGGGACAGAGTGGGTACCCGATGTTTGGTTGCAGCGACACCTTCGCAGTCGAGTTCTCGAACAACCCGGGCCGGACGATGGAAGACGCACGCCAGGGGAGCTCAGCCGGCGCCCTGGCGCCGGGAGCGACAGCCAACGCGACAGTACGCCTGAGATGGCACGATATGAAGAGCCAATAGCCCCGTCAGCAGTACCTGACCACCATGCCCAAGGCGACGACGAACGGCGGCTGGCCACCGGGCGCACGGCCTGACGTCTCGGGCGGTGCCGTCTCCGGAACGCGGCCTGACCCGCCCGGGTGGCGGCGCCGGCTACCGCTCGGTCCGCCTAGACCTCGCTCAGCCTCCGGATGTCAGGCGGGCGAAGTCGACGATCGCCCGGAAATTGTCCAGAGAAGTGCCGCGCGGGATCTCACAGCCCCCACCGACGATGTAGCGCGACCCGGCATCGGCGTGACATGCCGCAAAGTCTACTCGGATCTCATCCGGAGTTCCGTCGTGGATGGACCGGACGGGATCGAGATTGCCGCATAGGACCTGCTCAACGCCGACGGCCTGCCTGGCCGCCCCCATCGCTACCGGTGCATCGATGTCGATGATCTCGCACCCGAGCTTGGCCGCACTGGGAAGGAACCGGCGATTGTTCCCGCATATGTGAAGGCGGCAGATTACGCCCGCGTCATGCATAGCGCTCACCAGACGCTGCTCGCCCGGCCAGACAAACTCTTCGTAGAGAGCCGACCCTATCAACGAGGCGGCGGCATCGCCGATGCCGATCGCTTCGGCACCGGCATCAATCTGGGCGCGGCCGAAGGAGATTTCGAGCTCGACCACGAAGTCCATGAGCTCGTGGACGAAATCAGGATCGTCGTAGAAATCGAGCATCAGCCTGTTGATCCCGCGAAGATCGGCCGCCTCGGCACAGGGCCCTCGATCCAGCCCTCGACGAGACGAGTATGCCCGACCGCGCCGGCAAGATCCTTTACGGCCTGGGCCCGGTTGCTCATCCGAGGCGACCGGAGCGGGTCAGGGGGACGCAGAGACGCCAACGACGCCTTGTGGCGGAGAAGCGACCTTTCCTCTCTCAAAGCCGGGGGGGCGTCTTCGAACCAAACGACCTCGGCGCCACAGTCCGCCGCCTCGCAACACGGGTCGGAGATCACGCTCACGTGGTCAAGGTCGAAATGGTCCGCCAGCTTCAACTGCGCCGCCGCTTGAACGCGATGGTCCGTCGCATAGTCGAGGTAGCGAGCACCGGCGAAGGCGCTGGCGAACATCATGGTGATGGGCATGCACGGAAGACAATCAGTCGGACGCCCGTGGGCCAGGTCGAGGATTCGGTCACGCCCGTTCATGCCACATCGGCTCCCCTCGTCCGGTCCGCTGGGCAGAGACTACTCCGGCGGTGCCGCGGACTAAAGGTCGGCGCAAACGGGCCCGCCGGTGGCGGGTGACGAGCCGGGGCTCGTTGGTGGAGCTCCTAGGTACTTATGGGCAGCTCGGTGACCGAGCCGCCACCCGTGTTCGCCACAAAGAGGGCCCCGCGGCCGACCGCCATCGCCCGGGGGTCGACGAAAGCGTATGCCGGCCCGAAGACCACTCGGACGAGGGTACCGGTCAAGGTGTTTACCTCGGTGACAAATCCGCCGTACGAGTTGGCCACGAACAGGTCGCGACCGCTGATCACCATGGCTGCGGGCGAGTCAAAGTCGTAGCGAGTTCCGGAGATGACCCTCACGACCCGGCCGGTCCCCTCGTTTACCTCGGTGAGAGAATTGCCGCTCCCACGTGAGTTCCCGTCATTGTCATAAGAGTTGGCGACGAACAGGTCCTTCCCGCGCACGGCCAGGGCGTCGGGGAAGTTGAAGCGGTAGCTCCGTCCCGACATGACCCTCACCAATGTGCCGGTCAAGGTGTCTATTTCGGTGACAGAGGCGCTGTACCAGTTGGCGACGAAAAGATGGGGCCCCGAAGCCACCATGGCGCCGGGCTCGCTGAACCCGTAGGAAGGGCCCGAGATGACCCTCACGAGCCTCCCCGTCGACAGGCTTATCTCACTCACCGAATTGTCCCCAACGTTCGCCACGAACAGGTCTTGGCCACTCAACGCCAGCTCATCAGGGCCTTGTAGGTGGTACGCCGGGCCGGCCATGACCCTCACAAGGCGTCCCGTGGAGGAGTCGAGCTCGGTAAGCGTAGAACTCTCGAAGCTGTCCACGAACAGCCGGTCGCCTTTCGCGACCATGGAGGCCAGACCGTTGAACCGGTATGCACGGCCGGAGATGTACCTGAGCAATTTTCCTGTCGAAAGTCGCACCTCACTCACCGAATTGTCCCCGCCGTCGGCCACGATCAGGTCAGGGCCGCTCAGTGCCACGGCGCCGGGGGCCTCGAAGCCGTAGGACGATCCGGTAATAAGCCTCACCAGCGCCCCGGTCGACGTTGCCACCTCGCTCACAGGGCCCGAGGCCCGGTTGCCCACGAAAAGGGCGTCGCCGTAGGTGGCGAGGGCATCCGGTGTGTTGAAGCGGAAGCGGGCGCCCGAGATGATCCTGACCAGGGCCCCGCTAGAGGCGTCAACCTCGGTGACCGAGCTATGGGCGGGGCCGGTCGAGTTGGCCACGAACAGGTCGTCCCCATGCGCGGCCATGGCATCTGGCCAGCCGAAACGGTACGCCGCGCCCGTGATCACCCTGATCTTCCGGCCTGTCGAGGCGTCGAACTCGCTGACCGAGCCACCGATCGGCAGCGCCGCAGAGGTGGCGTAGAAAAGGTGGTCGCCGTCCAGTGCCAGGGCTGTCGGGAAGCCGCCCAGGCCGCCAACGGGCCCGCTCGTCCACACCCGCGCTCCGGTCTTGGCGTCGAGCTCGACTACGGGGCCGTCGCTCACGAACACGTCCGGCCCGTGCGCCACCATCACACCCGACAGGCCCGGGACCACCCTCACCAGCCTCGCCGTCCTGGCGTCGACCTCGGTGACCGAGTTGCCGCCGTCGTTCGACACGAACAGGTCCCTTCCGCTGACGGCCAGCGCATCGGGGTACTCGAAGTGGAAGGACGGTCCCAAGATGACGCGGACAAGGGCACCGGTGGCGGCGTCCAACTCGGTGACCGAGCTGTCCCTCTCGACCAGGCCGAAGTTCGCCACGAACAGGTCGGGCCCGTCCGCCACCATGGCCCGGACGCTGCTGAAGTGGTAGCTCGGCCCTGAGATGGTCCTCACGAACGCCCCCGTAGCCGCCTTGAGCTAGATGACGGAAAAGCCGTTGGTGGCGAACAGGTCGGGGCCGTCCACGACCATCGCCAGCTCGCCGGTGACACCCCATCCAAGTACCCGGCGGGCATGGGTAGCGCCCACCGCGCCGGGCCCGCCTGAGCCCAGGCCCGGCGGATCCCGGCCGACGAACCAGCTGGCGCGGCCGACGAACCGGCTGGCGCGGGTAACGAAACTGTCGCGGCCACGAGCGCCCCGAGACTTAGCGCGGCCGTAAGAACACGATGCACAGCCCGAAGGTAGCTCGCGGCCACGCCGATCATCCGTTCGACGTACGCGCGGTTGAGGTACCGGCGCCGGGAACAGCTCGGTCCCCAACGGCGGCATGCCGAAGGTGGCTCCATCGGCCCCCTAACCTCAGCTGTGTGGGATATCTAACGTTAACGTCAAGAGGCGGTTATTCTGGCGGTTGAGCGACGGAGGAGGAGGGGCGTGATGAGCGCAACAGCAGTTGGTACGGAAAGCGGGCAGGCAGGGCGGGGTGAAGGCCACTACAAATGGATCGCTCTGTCCAATACCACGCTGGGCGTGCTGATGGTGACCATCAACCAGTCCATCCTGCTGATCTCCCTGCCCGACATCTTCCGGGGTATCAAGCTCAACCCCTTGGTCCCGTCAAACACGTCTTATTTTCTCTGGGTGTTCATGGGCTTCACCCTGGTGACGGCGGTGCTGGTCGTGAGCCTGGGCCGGGTAGGCGACATCTACGGCCGGGTCAAGATGTACAACCTCGGCTTCGCCGTGTTCACGGTGTTCTCAGTACTACTTTCCGTGACCTGGCTCACCGGGGCGGCCGGGGCCATTTGGATCATCGCCATGAGGGTGTTCCAGGGCGTGGGCGGCGCGTTCCTGTTCGCCAACTCGAGCGCTATCCTTACCGACGCCTTCCCGTACAACGAACGGGGCAAGGCCATGGGCATCAACGGTGTGGCCGCCATCAGCGGCTCGTTCATCGGCCTCGTACTGGGCGGAGTGCTGGCCCCGGTGCAGTGGCACCTCGTCTTCCTTGTCTCGGTGCCCTTCGGGCTGTTCGGCACGGTGTGGGCCTATCTCAAGCTGAAGGACAACGGCGTGCGGGCCCGTGCCAAGATCGACTGGACCGGTAACGCCGCCTTCGCGTTGGGCCTGGTCGCCCTGTTGACAGGCATCGTCTACTCGCTCCTGCCCTACGGTGGCCACCCGACGGGGTGGACCAATCCTTGGGTATTGGCCGGCGTCTTCGGCGGCTTGGCCATCCTGGGCCTGTTCGTCTTCATCGAGATGCACGCCGCCGAGCCGATGTTCCGCCTGAGCTTGTTCAAGATCCGGGCCTTCACCGCCGGTAACGTCTCCGGCCTGCTAGGTGCGCTGGGCCGCGGCGGCCTGCAGCTCATGTTGATCATCTGGTTGCAGGGGATCTGGTTGCCCCAGCACGGTTACAGCTTTAGCCAGACCCCCCTATGGGCGGGCATATTCATGGTCCCGCTGACTATTGGTTTTCTGGTCATGGGACCGTTGTCCGGCGTCCTGTCCGACCGCCTCGGCGCCCGCGGGCTGTCGACGGCGGGCCTGGTCATCAGCGGGGCAACGTTCATCCTTTTGGAGCTGCTGCCCATGAACTTCAGCTACATCTGGTTTGCCGTGCTCATCTTCGCATTTGCGGCCGGGATGGGCCTCTTCTTCTCGCCCAATCAAGCATCGGTGATGAACAGCCTGCCCCCCGAACAGCGGGGAGCGGGGGCCGGGATGCTCAACACCTTCCAAAACTCGGCCACCGTACTGTCGATGGGCCTGTTCTTCACCATCGTGACCCTGGGCCTGGCGTCAGGCCTGCCTTCTCACCTGTTCCACGGTCTTACCGCGGCGGGCGTCGCCGCTGGCCCGGCACGGGAGGTGGCCAGCGAGCCGCCCATCGGCAGCCTGTTCTCAGCCTTCCTCGGTCTCAACCCCATACAGCAACTTCTCGGGCCCACGGGCGCCCTGGCTCACCTCAGCGCTCACCAGCTTGCCTACATCACCGGCCGCTCCTTCTTTCCCAAGCTGATCGAGGCCTCCTTTGCCGACGGGCTCCACCTGGCCTTCGACTTTGCCGCCGGCGCCACCTTCATCGCCGTGGTCGCCAGTGCCTTGCGCGGTGGGCGCTATGTGCACCAGCCCGTCCCCGTAGGTGACGAGCTGGCCGAAGGGGCGGCCGAAAGCGCCGCCGCCACTGGGCTTAGCGAAGATCCTCGTCTGGGGGTGCTGGCCCGGTGACCACGGCCGTAGAGGAGACGGCAGCCCGCCGTCCCCAAGACCTGGTCAGTATCGGCGCGGCCGCCGTGGCCCTGGGAGTCTCGGAAAGGGCGCTCCGCTATTACCAGCAGCTGGGCCTCGTCAACTGTGGACGGACGGCCGGCGGCATGCGCCGTTACTCGGAGGCGGACCTGGCCCGCGTCTCCCGCATCCGCGAGCTCCAGTCCCTTCTCGGGCTCGACCTCGACGAGATCGCCCAGGTCCTGGCCAACGACGACCGTCTGGCGGACATTCGCCAGGCCTACCACGACGAGGCCACTGGGGCCGCCGAACGGGCCGAGCTGGCCCGGGAGTGCCTGGCTCTACTGGAGCACCTCCGGCTGATCGTCCACGCCAAGCAGGCGGCGCTGGGCACTTTCCTGGCTGACGTCGACGAACGCATTGCCCGCACCCGGGACGTCCTCAAGTGACGCCGTTCGAGTAACGACCGTCTGGTGTGCCCTTGTTCAGCTCCCGGTGACAGGTCGGTCATGGCTACGATTGTCGCCAAAACCGACTAGGTCAAGGAGCGAGACGCATGGCACGGGGTGTCCCCAAGGCCGTTATCGAGATGTTGCACCGCGTCCCACTGCTCTCGGCCTGCACTCAAGCCGAGCTCCGCCAGATCGCTGGCCTCGGTGCCCCCTTGAGCGTGCCCGACGGCAAGGTGGTCATCGAACAAGGCAAGCCCGGGCGCCAGTTCTTCATGCTGCTTGGAGGAAAAGCCCGTTGCTACGTGGACGGGACCCTGATGGCCACGTTCGAGACGGGCGACTTCTTCGGGGAGATGGCACTGTTGAAGAGGCAGCCTCGTCAGGCGACGGTGGTGGCCGATGGAGGGGCGGAGCTTCTCGTGCTCGACGGGCGGGAGCTCGACAAGCTGGTGGGGACGTCGCCCGCTGTCGCCATAAAGCTGTTGCAGGCGATGGCTACGCGCCAGGAGGCCAACGCCACCCTCTATGGCTGAGGGCCCAGAGTGCCTGCTCCACCTGCCAGGGTGCCTGCTCCACAGCGGGCGGGCATGGTCCCGGCTCAGAAGCGTTCAAAGCCACGGATCCGCTCCCAGTCGGTCACGGCCGCTCCGAAGGCGTCGATCTCGACCCGGGCCATGTTCACATAGTGGTCGACCACGTCATCGCCGAAGGCTTGACGGGCGACCATGCTCTCCTGGAACAACCCCGCCGCTTCGCCCAGCGTCCTCGGGACATGCGTAAGCCGGTCGGAGGCGTAGGCGTTGCCCTCGAACGCCGGGCCGAGGGCGATCTTGTGGTCGACGCCGTGGAGGCCGCCAGCCACTAGAGCGGCCAAAGCGAGGTAAGGGTTGGCGTCCGCGCCCGGGATGCGGCACTCCACGCGCAGGCCGGAGCCGTGGCCGATCACCCGGTAGGCACACGTCCGGTTGTCCCGGCCCCAGGCCACCGCGGTGGGGGCGAACGACCCCGGTGCGAAACGCTTGTAACTATTGATGTTGGGCGCGTAGAAAAGCGTGAGCTCCCGGGTAGTGGCGAGAAGGCCGGCCAGGAAGTGCTCGAAGGTGTCGGACATGGCCCGCGCCTCGAGCCCAACGAACAATGGCCTACCCAGCTCGTCGCGCAGCGAGAGATGGACGTGGCAGGAGTTACCTTCCCGCTGGTCGAACTTCGCCATGAAACTGAGGCTCATGCCCTCTTGAGCGGCGATCTCCTTGGCCCCCAACTTGTACAAAGAGTGCTCGTCGGCCTTGTCGAGCAGGCCCGAGTAGTAGAACGCGATCTCGAATTGGCCCAGGTTGCACTCGCCCTTGGCCGACTCCACCTGCATGCCCGCGGCCGTCATCTCCCGCCGGATGCGCCGCAACAGGGGCTCAACCCGGGCCGTGCCCAACAATGAATAGTCGCCGTTGTACTGCGTCGACGGCGTCAGCCCCCGATAGCCCTGGGACCAGGCCTGCTCGTAGGTGTCCCGAAAGACCATGAACTCGAAGCTCGGTACCGGCGTAGCCGAACCACCCCCGCTCGGCCAGGCGCTCCGTCTGTCGGCGCAGTACCTGGCGCGGCGCGGGGTTGACCGGGCCCCTGCTCTCCCAGAGGACATCGGCGTGGCACAGGACGGTACCCGGGTGCCATGGCACCCATCGCAGGGTGCCCAGGTCGGGCTGCATCACGAAATCGCCGTAACCGCGCTCCCACGAGGACATGGCGTAGCCGTCCACGGTGGCCATCTCGACGTCCACGGCGAGAAGGTAGTTGCAGGCCTCGGTGGCATCGGAGCGAACATGGTCCAGGAAGAAGCGCGCGTCGCAACGCTTACCCTGCAGCCGGCCCTGCATGTCGGCGATCGCCACCACGACGGTGTCCACTCGCCCTGACTCGACCTCGCGGGCGAGTTCTTCCGGGCTCAGCATCCCACCCGAGGACGGACGAGGCGTTGAAATTGTCATAGTTGGCGGCCCTCCTTTCAACCCGAAATTATTGAGTGCCGGGCACGGCCCGGGCAAGATGAGAGCATTGTGCCGCAAAATCTAGGGAGGGCATGCGTGCGGTCGTCGGATGACCTCCCGCCATGTGCGGGTGGCCCGGAGCCGGCGCCATTACGTGACGAGCTGGTCCGCCAGCTGGAGGGACGCCTGGACGAGGAGCAGGTCCGGCCTCGCCGTGCACCCCCACGTCGACCTGGTCATGCACGAACCCGAACACGATGCCTTGGCCATGGCGCCCGCCGGCCAGCTGTGGTCGACGGTCGAGGACCTCGCCCGCTGGTCCGACGTGCTGGCCGGTCGGTGCCCCGAGGTCCTCGAGCCGGGATCCGCCGAGCCTCGCCGGCGTAGGCGAGCGCACGCTGCAGCTCGCCGGCACGTGGTATTGGGGACCAGTGGAGTACCGCGTAAACCTGCGCCGGGACGGGTACGTGGAGCTGAGAGGGGCCCCGACGGGTCGAGACTGCAATTTCCGGCCCGACGACGACGGCGGCTATGTGGGCGAATCCGGTTATGTCGAGGGCGAACGCCTGGTCCCCTGCCGACGGAGCGACGGCTCGCTCTCCCACTTGGACATCGCATCCTTTGTCTTCACGAGGCACCCTACGACGCCACCGCGGATATCCCTGGCGGTGTCGACGAAAGAGGCTGGCGGGCGGACTAGGTAAAGCTTGCTGGTGCCCCTGTCCCGGGCTCAGGGGTTTTTGTCAGCAGGACCGAGGAAATAATCGCTTATGTACTTCTCGCCCTCATCGCAGAAAAATGTGACCACGTTAAGCAGCTCTGGGTGCTCTTCCCGGAGCCGGCGAGCGGCGATCAGGTGGGCGCCCGAGCTCGGGCCGACGAAGATGCCGAACTCCCGCGCCAATCGGCGCATTTCATGGATGGCCGCCTCACTATCGACGGCGACCAGTTCATCGATAAGGTCGCGGTGGCGGGCGAAAATGCCGGGGACGAACCCGTCGGCGATCCCCTCGATCAAATGGCGTCCAGTTTCGCCACACATAAGGGTGCACGACTCATTTGGCTCAACGGCCACAATCCGGCACGCCGGGTTGCGCTCCCGGAAGCACTGGCCTACGCCAATGATCGTCCCTCCCGTCCCAACGCCTCCGACTACGGCGTCGGGAACCGCCCCCATCGGTAGCTGGGCTAAAATCTCGCGACCGAGCCAAGTGCGGTTCTCTTCGACGTTCCACTCGGAGTCGAATTGCTGAGGGGCAAAAAAGCCCGGTTGGCGCCCAAGCTCACGGGCTTTGGCTAGTGCGTCGTTGACGTGGAAGTCCCCGATGGTCATCACTTCAGCGCCGAACGCCCGCGATATGGCCGCTCTCTCGACGCTCACGCCTGTGGGCATTATGACTATCATCCGGTAGCCTTTGGCGGCGGCGACCATGCTCATGGCGTTCCCCGTGTTGCCGCTGCTCGCTTCGACGATCGTGCCGCCCGGTTGCAACAGCCCGTCACGCTCTGCTCTCTCGATCATGTACTTGGCGATCCGCGCCTTGATCGAACCCGACGGGTTGAGGTACTCGAGTTTCGCCCATATCCCGTCGACGCACACGAGGGGGGTGTTGCCGATGGCGTCCAGGACGGTCGCCGGTGCGCCGGCGACGGGCCGGCCCTCAGGTCGACCACCGTTCATGTCATCGACTACGCGGCTTGCCGCGACACCAGGCTTTGCCATCATGGTCTCCTACGTTTACGGAGGCGGAGGCGCCGCTCATAGGGCCGAAGGTCCCGGCTGCATGAACGCCCTGTTCCCTGGCCCACCACATGGCGCCCAGTGGCGTGGCTAGGCGCGTCTTGGGTTGGCTTGCCGGTGCCGTCCGCCTAGACGACCGGAGGTTGCGACGACCAGGGGAAGTCGATCCAGCCGTCAGTGCCGCCCCAAAAGTAGTCGGGTTCCACCACAGACCACGGCTTGTGGTACAGCACGGCGCTCCGTAGCTCTTTGACATGGGGTCGGACGAGGTCGCCGATCAAGGCCAGGGTCTTGCCTGAATCAGCGACATCGTCGGCGACCAGGACCTTGAGGCCAGCCAGGTCCACGAGCGGCGGCGTCGGAGGAAGCACCACGGGTACTTCCATCCGCTCGCCGACACCGGTGTAGAACTCGACGTTGATCGTGGCACAGTTTTTCACGCCGAGGGCGTAGCCCAACGCCCCGCCCACGGGAAGGCCGCCCCGGGCGATGGCCAGTATGAGGTCCGGGCGGTACCCGGACTCGGCCACCTTGACCGCGAGTTGGCGGCTGGCGACACCGAAGACTTCCCAGCTGAGCACTTCAAGGTGGTGTTCGGTTGCAGTCGTCATGGTCCCTTCTCCGGGGGTAGTTGTGGCGGCGGGTAGGACGTCTTCGAACGGGTCACACGGCGCCGGCGACACGGGATATGGTGCGCGCCGATGACCCACAGTTAGACCGTACAAGATTGCCGGCCGCCGTCTCACTCATGTGGTCCATAGCTGACCGACGGCTCACGAGGGGCACGTGATGTCAGTCGGGCGTCGTCAGGGTCTTGTCCTGTGCTCAGGAGAGCGGCCCCGAAAGTGCCAGGGCGAGGGTGACAGGGCGCGGAACGGCGGCCGTGACGCACGCGGCAACAGCCGCGGTGCCACCGGGTCGTTGCTGCCCCTGTGGTGCCCAGGACCGTACTCGACCTGGGGGGCGTCGGCCAAGCCCGGTCGGTACCGGTACAGGACGGTCCCCGCGTCTACGTAGTAGCTGTGAGCGCCGTCCTGGTAGTGGTCCAGGATCAGCGACCCGTAAGCCTCGGCCACTTTGGCCAGGGCGGAGATGCCGATCACGTCGACGGTGCCGCGCTTGTCGTCCTCGGGGTTGGTGTGCACGCCGATTAGCTCAGGACCGTAACGGGCCTCGATCTGGCGGGCCTCTTCTTGGTGGCTGCGCCGCCGCGCCCAGGCCACCATGACCATAGCCAGGACCAGGGAGGCGGCCACGCCCGCTCCCCCGACGTCGCGTACCGTACTGACCCGGACCGAACGGCCCATAACGGCCAAGGTCGCCGGTTGGAGGACGTGCCTGTCGACCGAGCCCGAATGCGACTGTCGCAACTCCGGCGAGGTGACCGAGTCCCCCGCGCTCGAGCCGCCGACCAGGCTGAGCTGGAGGGTGCTCACGTCAAAGGACAGCGAAGGGGCGTAGGTGGCGGAGATGGCTTGCCCGCTGACTCGGCCCCGGAAGGTGATGACCGGTGTGACCACGAGGGTGGGGACGGCGGCTTCTACGCCCGTCGTCTTGTTGGCGGCCGCCAGCACCTGGCCGACGCGGACAAGGTTGACGGGCACCGTGGTGGTGGCCCGCGATGAACGTATGGGCACGGGGGGTAGCTGCTCGAGCACGGTGCTCCAGCCGGTCCCGTACACGAGCCTCACCGTTCCCGCCATCGTCCCGGTCATAGGTGTATGCGGGGCGGCGGCGGCGAAGTCGAAGTGGGCGGTGATGTTGACGGAGCGGACCAGGTTCAAGAAGATGGGTTGGCCAGTGCGCACCACGCCGCCCGGGTAGACCATGCTCGGTGCTACGGCGGCGCCGTAGGCGAAGCTCACCTGCTCGTTGTAGTGGGCGGCCTCGGTGGACTGGCGTAGCGCGGGGCGGGACCAGGCAACTCCGGCGATGGCGGCGAAGGCTAGAGCCAGGGCCAGGGGTAGGGCTAGGTCGGAGGACTTGGGCCGCCACAGTTCGGTGGTGGGGCCCTTCGACGTGGGTCGGCTCCGTGCCCCCGCCCGGCCCGCCACCTCACGGCAGGCGCTTCCATCCCCAGTAGGAGCAGCAACCCGGCCAGCACCAGCGCCAGGTGGAGAGGGTCCTTCAGCCAGATCAGCCAGGCACCGGCCCGGGGGATGTGCAACAGCAACGACCCTCTGATGGCGCCGGCCGAAACCCGCACCGGGTCGACGAAGGCGTTGTTGTCTCCCTTGAAGGTGTACAAGCCTCCGTGGTAGGCAACGATGCGGTGCAGGACGGTCGTGTGCAAGAGCGGGCTCTGGTAGGCGACGACCTGGCCGACGCGGTAGCTTCCTGCGGCCCATAGCACGGCCAGGTCGCCGGCATGGAACCTCGGCAGCATGCTCGTACCGTGGGTGGCTGCGATGGACAGGAAACCGGTAAGGAGGGCGACCACCAAGGCGACGACGGTCCCGGCGGCGACTGTCCCCATACCCCCCAGCAGTCGTCGTCGGGACATGTTTGCCTTCCCGCGCAGGAAGCGTGGGCGTCCGGTTGACGCCGACACTTTCACATTTGCGTATAACTAGAAAATCTCACTTCTTGAACAAGCTCTAAAGGGTCGGCGCCACCGTCAGGTCGGTGCTGGTGATGACGCTGACGGGCTCAGCCCCCCCGGGGACGGTGCAGGTGTAGGTCGTGTTGGGACTGGCATAGACGCCGGTGCAGGCTGCGCCCAGGGACCCGGTGCCGTTGAAGCCTACGTAGCCCTTTGCGGCTGAAGTGTCACCGACGGTGACGAACGTCACGGCCGTGACATTGGTCGGGTCGCTGCCGTCCAGGGAGTAGTCGATCGAGACGAGTGTCGCCCCGGACACAGCTAACGAGCCATAGCCGGTCACCTGGTAGCCATTGGTCAGGGCGGATGTGATGTTGCTGTTGGTGAAGGCCGCTCCTCCGGCTACGGCGAGACCGGTCACAGCTATCACTACCGCTAAGCCTTTCTTGTTAAACCTCACGGTGTCCTCTCTTCCATGATCGGCGTGGGCTCCCATGCGCGAGCATGGAAAGGCCCGAGGCGGCTCCTTCCGCCCCTCCGTGGTTCAAGGATCGTCATTCCGTGCCGATTCCTTAAGGGTTTATGCTGAACCCAAGCGTCGATAACGGGGGACCTGTTTTGGCGCTGTGCCCAACAGCTAACGGAGCGGTCGTCGCGTCTTCAGGCGCAGGGACGTCCAGCTGGCGTCGGCAGACCAGCCGCCATCGACCGGGAGCGCCGCCCCGTTGATGAACCCGCTCTTCGAGCCGTCGGCCAAAAACGCCACTACCGTGGCCACATCTTCGGGGGCGGCGAAGCGTGCTAGAGGCACCTGCCCGGTGATATCGCTGTCGGTGTAAGCCCCGCCGCCCTGGTCCTCGGCGTCCATTTCGGTCTTGATCCAGCCCGGGCACACGGCATTGACGCGCACCCCTCGACCCCCCCACTCCGCAGCCAGGGTCGAGGTGAGACCGATCAGGCCATGCTTGGAAGCGTTGTAGGCCACGCGGTGCGAGACACCCCGAAGGCCGGCAACCGACGCCACGTTGATTATGGAACCTGACCCGGCGGAGAGCATAAGGGCGCCGAACTCCCGGCAGAGCAAGAACGGCCCCGTAAGGTTGACGTCGACCACCCTGCGCCAGGCATCGGCCGACGTGTTTTCCGCCGGGCCGATCATGGAAATCCCGGCGTTGTTGACCAGGACGTCAACCCGGTCGAAGCGTGCCCCGAACGCCGCCCCCAGAGCCCGCACGTCCTCCTCCACGGCGACATCCGCCTTCCACGCCCAAGCGGCGGCGCCAGCTCGCTGGACCTCGGCGACGACCTGGTGAAGGGCAGCCATGTCCACCAGGGCCACGTCGTACCCGCCCTCCGCCAGTGTGACGGCAATAACCCGTCCCAGGCCCCGGGCCGCGCCCGTGACCACGGCGACAGGCTTGCGGGTCTCGGTCATCGGCCGCCGGCGGGAGCGGCTGGGCAGTTTAGCCCGGGCGGGATAGGCGGGGTGGGCGGGATGATAGGGCTACCTCCGGTAGCATCGGTCGCAATAGGGAAGGAATAACGGTGCACGATGAAGATTAGCGACGTCAAAACGTTCCTCGTCCATGACGCCGAACGCCCGGGGCGCAACTACACCTTCATCAAAATCTACACCGACGAAGGACTGACCGGGATCGGCGAGGCCGGCATAACCTGGAAGGAACTGGCGGTGCAAGGGCTGGTTGAAACCTACCGCCCCATCCTCGTAGGGATGGACCCGTCGCGGATCGAGCACATCTGGCAGACGCTGTGGCGCGGCCAGTTCTTCCGTGGTGGCCATATCCACTCGGCGGCGGTGGCCGCCATCGACCTGGCCCTATGGGACCTTCGGGGCAAGGCCCTCGGAGTGCCGGTCTACGACCTGCTCGGAGGCCGGTGCCGGGACTACGCCCGCTGCTACTGCCATGTGCAGGGTGACGCCCACGGCGCCCCCCACGCCGGGATAGACGAGATGGTCGAGTACGCGAAGCAGCAGGTGGCCGGAGGCTGGCGCTACGTCCGCTTCGGGGCGGGCGAGACCCGGGCGCTCACGGACCACGGTGTCCTGGAGCAGCCGGACGCGCTGCGCTGGACGGTTGACGCCTTCGGCTCGCTGCGTGACGCCCTCGGGCCGGAGGTCGATATCTGCGTAGATCTCCATCAGCGCACGACTCCCGCCTACGCCGTGGAGCTGGCCCGCCAACTGGCCCCGATGAGGCCGTTCTTCGTCGAGGACCCCGTCCGAGCAGAGAACGTGGCCGAATTTGCCTATCTTCGCTCGCAAATGCCGGTGCCGATAGCCACCGGGGAACAGCTGGCGAGCAAATGGGACTGGCGCGAGCTGATCGAACGCGACCTGATCGACTACTGCAGGGTCGACCTGTGCATCTGCGGGGGCCTGACCGAGGGCCGGAAGGTGGCCGGTTGGTGCGAAACCCACTACATAGAACAGGTGCCTCACAACCCGCTGGGACCGGTATCCACCGCCGCCTGCCTGCATTTCGACCTGTCGACACCCCTTTTTGCCGTCCAGGAGCTCACCTGGCGACCGGGTGTCCTCGCTAACGTTGTCCGTACCGACATGCGCCTCGAGGGGGGCAACCTGTACTCCGGAGGCTCACCGGGCCTCGGTGTCGAGCTCGACGATGACGCCGCCCGGGGGCTCCCCTTCCAGCCTGGGGGGATGAGAGCCCTGCACCGCGAGGACGGCTCCGTCTCGGACTGGTGAAGCCCCTGAGCCCAAAAGGCCGGTTGTGCCCCATACTTGGAGCATGGTGACGCCTTGACAAGTGAGGGTTACAGCGTTAGCTATGAGGAGTTTGACCGTCTGTTCGACAAGCTCAAGAACTGGGGCCGCTGGGGAGATGACGACGAGCTGGGGGCTCTGAACTTCCTGGGCGAAGCCGAGGTGGTGGAGGCGGTCAAGCTCGTGAGGACGGGCCGGCGGGTCTCGCTCGGGCGTCCCCTCGACACTGTGGCCGGTCCCGACAACGGCCGTCCAGCCCTGCACTACATGACGCACATGGGAGACAGGAGAGCCGACGAGCCGACCTACTACATGGACTTCATCGGAGTCGACTTCCACGGTAAGTCGGCCAGCCATATCGACGCTCTCCCCCACATCGCCTATAAGGGCTTGCTCTACAACGGCAGGCCGGCTGTCGATGCCGTGGGCTCGACAGGCTCGTCGTTCGCCCCCATCGCCCGTTTGGCGCACGGCGTGGTGGCCCGGGGCGTCCTGCTCGACGCCGCGCGCGTCCGGGGGGTGGACTGGGTGGAGCCTCCGGCCGCCATTGATGCCGGTGAGCTCGAGGCCATTTCCGGCTCCCTCGGAGTCGAGGTCCGTCGCGGTGACGTTGTTCTCCTACGCAGCGGGCAGATGCGCCGGCGCCGCGTGATGGGCCCCTGGGACCCTGACGTGGCCGGGGTGGGCCTGGCCGTCACGGCCATGGAGTGGCTGGGCCAGCGCCAGATCGCCGTTCTCGGGGGGGACGGGGACAGCGATGCCCGGCCCAGCCCGGTCGAGGGCGTGGGCGGACCGGTCCACGCCCTGGCTATCAACGCTATGGGCATGTGCCTGCTCGACAACCTCGACCTCGAGGAATTGAGCGAGGCCTGTGCCCAGGTCGGTTCCTTCGAGTTCCTTCTGATGGTGGCTCCTTTGATCGTGCCCGGCGGCACGGGCTCGCCCGTCAACCCCATCGCCGTCCTGTGACGGGCCGTCCCGCGCCTTGACATCGGCCCGCGGCCGGTAGAAGATGCAACCTTGCAGAACTAGGCACGCTGTGCACATATGTGCACAGACCCCACCTGGTAGATAGGAGCGTCAATGACCCCGAGGAACAAGCTGCGCAGACTGGCAGCCTCGACGCTGGGAACAGCAATCATGACAACACTTGCCGTTGGGCTCCTGCCCACCCCAGGAGCCAGCGCTTCGTCCCTTACCGATGTCTCGATGGGCATCGAACCCTGGATCGGTTATGCGCCCTGGTACATCGCTCAGCAAGAGGGCTTCTTCACGAAGTACGGCCTCAAGGTCAACATAGGCAACTTCGAAGAGGACGCCGATCGCAACGCCGCTCTCGTCGCCGGCAGCACCAACGTCTCCAACATCGACACCGGCCGGACCATCCAGTTCGCCAACCAGGGGGACCCCGCCGTCCCCTTGATGCTGGAGGACGACTCGAACGGGGCGGACGCCATGATGTCCGTCAAGTCGATCTCGACCGCGGCCCAGCTGAAGGGGCAGACGGTGGCCTACGAGTACGGGACGACCAGTGACCTCTTGCTGCACTACTTCCTCCTCGAGCACCACATGGCTTTCAGCTCCGTGAAATCGGTCAACGTGCCTGCCGCTGACGCCGGGACCCTGCTCATCGCCGGCAAGGACAAGGTCGTGGTGACCTACCAGCCGTACATCAGTGAGGCCACGAGCAACCCCAGCGCATCCGACGTGCATGTCTTTTTCTCCAGCGCCCAGGCTCCCGGTCTTATCAGCGACTTCCTGGTGGCCAACAAGGGTTGGCTCGCCGGTCACGCCACCCAGGCCCGTGAGCTGGTCGAGGCGTGGAGCGACGCCATCACTTTCTTCGGCACCCACCGCGCCCAGGCGGTGGCCATCATGGCTAAGGGCGTCGGCGCCACCCCGGCCTCGCTGGCTTCGACGCTTTCCGGGGTGATCCTGTACTCCGTAGCCGATAACGAATCGCTCGTCTCGTCGGGCAAGCTCGCCTCCGAGTACCTGGCCATAGGCAGAACGCTCCAGGCCATGGGCCAGATCAAGCACCCCGTCACCTTGGGTTCGGTTGCGAACTTCAGCTTCCTGAAGTGAGCTTGGGGACACACCGAGGCATGGGAGCGCTCACCGCGGTGGCGAGCGCTCCCAAGGCGCCGCTACTGACGCGACGCCGCCTCCGGCTTTACGAGCCCGTACAGAGACGGACCTACTGGTCGCTGGCCATCGTTTCGCTGTGCCTCGTCTTCGCTGCCTGGGCCGGCCTCAGCTACGCCGGAGCGGTCCAAAACCTGTTCCTACCCACGCCCACCCAGGTGTGGCAGGCGGCCGTGACCGAGTCCAGCACGGGCATCCTGTGGCCTGATATCGGGGCCAGTGTCCTGCGGATCCTGCTCGGGTTCATCATCAGTTCGGTCGTGGCCATACCGGTGGGGATGCTCATGGGTTCCTACAAGGTCTTCGAGGCTGCGCTCGAGCCTCCGATCGACTTCATGCGGTACACCCCGGCTGTGGCCTTCATCCCCCTGACGCTCATCTGGTTCGGTACGTCCACCACGCAAAAACTCGTGATCTTGTTTATCGCGATCTTCTTCCAGGAGGTCCTCCTGGTAATGGACAACGTGAAAAACGTCCCCTCCCAGTTCATAGACATGGCCTATACTCTCGGCCTCTCACCAGCGAAAGTCGTGCGCCGGGTAATATTTCGGGCGGCATTGCCCGGGATCGTCGACACCTTGCGTATATCCATGGGCTGGGGGTGGACCTATCTCGTCGTGGTCGAACTGGTAGGTGCCAACAACGGGCTCGGGTTCCAGATACAACAGGCGGAGCGCTACCTCGACACGCCGGAGATCATCCTGGGGATAATCATTATCGGCATGCTGGGGCTGATATTCGATTTTTCGTTCAAGGCCATCTACTCCCGAGCCTTTCCCTACATGTCCCGGGCGGCACGGTAGCCATGGCCGCCACGCTGGTGCTGAAGGGGGTGGAGAAGACTTTCCGCAGCCGTAAAGGGACGGTCCACGCCCTTCACGACATAAATCTGACCCTCGACGATGGCGAGTTCCTGTCCGTCGTGGGGGCCTCGGGGTGTGGCAAGTCCACTCTCCTGCGTATCGTCGCCGGGCTCGAGCCCGCCACTGCCGGTGAGATCACGCTGGACGATGCCCCCCTGCTGGCCGCAGGCAAGGACCGGGGCATGGTCTTCCAGCAGTACACTCTGTACCCCTGGCTGTCGGCGCAGGACAATGTCGAGTTCGGTTTGCGCCACCTTCCGAAAAAACAGCGCGCCGAGGAAGCCCGGCGGTTCCTCGACGTCGTGGGCCTCCTCGACTTTGCCCACAGCTACCCGTTCCAGCTTTCCGGCGGTATGCAACAGCGCGTGGCCATCGCCCGGGCCCTGGCGCTACGGCCCAGCATCTTGCTCATGGACGAGCCTTTCGGTGCCCTCGATGCCCAGACCCGCAGCCTGATGCAGGAGCTCCTGCTCTCGATCTGGGAGCGTGACCGGTTGTCGGTGCTCTTCGTGACCCACGACATCGACGAGGCGATCTTCCTGGCTGACCGTATCTGCGTTCTGTCCACCAAGCCCGGCCAGGTCAGGGAGATCATCGACGTGCGCCTGCCCCGGCCGCGTGACTTCTCGCAGCAGATGGAGAGAGAGTTCCTGGCGCTCAAACAGCACGTCCGCGGTCTCATCCACGACGAGGCGGCTCGTAATACGGGCTTTGCCCGCGTCCTGCGATGACCTCACCCGATGCCGCCACCAGGGCCGTCACCTCGCCTGGCAAGGGGGGAGCCGCCCCCAGGGCGCCGGTGGCCAACCGCGCCGCCCTGCGGGCCCTTTCTATCCTGGAACTGCTGGGCCGGAGCCTTGAGCCGATGACGCTGGCGGAAGTGGCGACGCAGCTGAAACTACCCAAGAGCAGCGCCCTGACCCTGCTGAGGGCACTGGTAGTGACGGAGTTCTGCGTGGCCGACGAAAAAGGCTTTTACGCATTGGGCCTGCACAGCTTCGAGGTCGGGGCCGCCTACCTGCGGTCAATGACCCCGGTACGGAGTGTTACTCCCGAGCTCCAGTGGCTCACGGAGTCGTTGGGCGTCACGTCCCATTTTGCCGTGCTCGAAGGCGACGAGGTCATCTACCTGGCCAAACACGACCCTCCCGGTTTGGGCCTGAAGCTGGCCAGCTCGCTCGGTGCCCGCTTGCCGGCGGCGGTAACCGCGGTAGGCAAGGTACAACTCGCCTTCCGTACTCAGGGCGACACCGGTGGGCAGGCCGGTGGCGGGGAGCCCGCCGGCGGGGACGGCCCGGACCGGACGGCTCCCTCGGGCCTCGAGCTGGAACTGGAGACGGTGCGCCGGGTCGGTTATGCCGTTGACGACGGCCAGACGGCCATGGGCATCCGGTGTGTGGCTGCTCCCCTGTTCGACGACGGCGGTTGCTGTGGGGCCGTCGGGGTGAGCTACCTCCAGGCCGGTGAACCGGCGGTGGCGACCGCGGTGGACGCCGTGGTCGAGGCCGCCGGCCGGGCTTCGGCCCGCTTGGGTGCTCGGGGGGCCCCAGCCCGGTGAAGACGGATGCCCTTTTGCTCGACCAGCAGTTGACGCTGTCCCTGGGCAGGCGCGAGCTGCCCCCGCCGGCGCCGGGCGAGGCGCTGGTCAGAGTGGCCTGGGCCGGGGTGTGCGGGTCGGACCTCCACGTGCTCAAGACGGGCGCCTGGGTGGCGTACTGGCCGGCAACTCTCGGCCACGAGGTGGCGGCGGTTGTCCAGGAGTGCCCAGGAGGCGAGATGGCCGTCGGGACCGAGGTCGTGGTCGATTCTCGCCTGCCTTGCGGGAAATGCCCCGGGTGCGCGGCAGCTCCGTCGCTTTGCCACCGGATGTCGTGGCTGGGGGAGGCTCGTCCGGGTGGCTTCGCTCGCCACCTGGTGGTCCCCGTGCGCAGCCTGGTGAGGTGCCCGGCGCACCTGGAACCAGCCATTGCCGTGCTGGCCGAGCCGCTGGCCGTCGCCATGCACGCCGTCTCCCGGCTGAACCACCGCCCCGACGACGCCCTTGTCATCGGCTATGGCCCCATTGGTGCGCTCGTGCACCTCGAACTGGTCCGGCGCTGGCCGGGCCTGGCCGTGCACGTAGCCGAGCCGGCCGGCGACCGCCGGCGATTGGGGCTGGCCCAGGGGCCCTGCCGGTCGGTGAACACCCCGGGGGCGGAGCCGGCGGCGACGGCGCTGGACGTGGCTTCAGCCTCGTGGTTGACGCCGCCGGGTACCGGGGGTCCCTGACCGACGCCTGCGCCGCCACCGCCAATGGGGGCACCGTTGTGGTCGTGGCCCTCTCGGACGAGACAGTGCCCCTGGTACCGGGCCGGTTGGCCGAGCGGGTGCTCACCATCGCCGGTTCCATCGGGTTCGACGACGAGCTGGAAGAGGCGCTCATGGTCCTGGCCGCGGCGCCGGACCGGTACCGGCCCCTGGTGAGCGAGGCGTTGTTGCTCGAAGAAGCGCCGGAACGCCTGGCTGCCCTGGGCCGCTCACCGTCGACCGGGAAGGTGGTGGTCCGGCCGTGGCAGGAGTAGCCGAGCGCGCCGCCGAGCGGGTGAGGGAGGTGGCTGCTTACCGGGCCGGCCGTCCGAGCCCGGGGCCTATGGCCGGGAAGCTCTCCTCCAACGAAGCCCCCTGGGCCCGTCGCCCGAGGTCCGGGCGGCCATCGCCGCGTCGCTGGCAACGGTCAACCGCTACCCCGAGCAGGGCCTGGCCGTCGACGTACTGGCCCGGTACGTGGGCCTGGCGGCCGACCGGCTCATACTGACAAACGGGAGCGACGAGCTCTGTTACCTGGTGGCAAACCTGCTGCTGGGACCGGGCCGGGTGGCTGTGGTGGGCGACCCGTGCTACCAGATCGACGCCACCGCCTCTTTGCTCTCGGGTGCTACGTTGCGCCGCGTGCCGCTGCTCGCCGACGGCGGGCACGACCTCGAAGGTATGGCGAGGGCATCGGTCGGCGCTTCAGTGGTGTGGCTACCTTCGCCCCACAACCCCACGGGCGTGGCGTGCGACCCGGCCCAGCTGGGCCACTTTCTGGGTGAGGTGCCCGAGGACTGCCTGGTGGTGCTGGACGAGGCTTACCGCGCCTTCATGGGCCCGGACATGCGCCCTGACGTCATGCCATTAATGGCCGCTCACCCCAACCTGCTCGTACAGCGCACCCTGTCCAAGGACTGGGCTCTGGCGGGGCTCCGGATCGGTTACGGGCTGGGACCGGTGCCGCTGATCGAAGCTCTGTCACGCGCCCGGCCGCCGTTCAGCGTCAACGCCGTGGCGCTGGCCGCCATAGAGGCGGGCGCCGCCAGTGAGCATTGGCGGGCCATGTCCGTGGCCCTCGTCCGCCAGGAGCGGTCAAGGCTGCAGAGCGCCCTCGGCTCCCTGGGAGCAAAATATTTCGACAGCCAGGCCAATTTCGTGACGGCGCAGCTTGACCTGGGGCGGCTCGCCCCGGCTCTGGCCGCGTCGGGGACGGTGGTCCGTCCCGGAGCCGACCTCGGGCTCCCGGGTTGGGCGCGCATTTCTATCGGCTGGCCCCCGCAAATGGCGGACCTGCGCGGCGCCCTTTTCGCCGTGCTCCGACAATGAGGAGGGAAGGATAATGCCAACGACCAACGGGCCTGTGCGGTTTATCGGGCACTGGGACAAACTCAGCCGGACCGAGCGCCAGGCGGCCTTGACGAGAGGGCTCGACAAGATATTCGACGCCGCCCTGCGCCAGGACATCTGCGCCCTGTTGGAGGACGTACGGATGAACGGGGACGCCGCCGTAGCCCGGGCGTTGAAGAAATATGATGGCTGCGAGGTCGACCCGGGGCGCTTGCGGGTCAGCGACGAAGAGTTTGCCCGAGCGAGGGCAACGATTTCGCCGGAACTGCTGGACGCCATCCGCGACGGCATCGACCACGTGCGTCGCTTCAATGAGCACCTCGTGGCGAGGGGGGACTGGAGTTTCGAAAGCGAACCGGGGCTCACCGTGGGCGAGAAGATCACGCCCATCGCCAGCGCCGGTCTTTTTGTGCCCAGCGGTAAGGCTTCGTACCCGTCCGTCATGGTCCAGCTGGGCACGCCTGCCGTGGTCGCCGGCGTCCCGAACATCGCCGTGGTCGTCCCGCCCGTGCCCGGTTCGAGCGGTGTCGTCGACCCCGCCGGGTTGGTCGTGGCCGAGGAACTGGGCATCCGCGACGTCTTCCGGGCCAACGGCCCAGCCGGTATCGCCGCCCTGGCTTTCGGCACCGAGACGGTGCCGAAGGTGCGCAAGGTGGTCGGCCCGGGCAGCCCGGCGGTCACCTGCGCCCAGGTCGAGGTGCAGCGCTACGGGACGGTGACGACCATGCTCCTCGGCCCCAGCGAGAGCCTGGTCATTGCCGACGACAGCGCCGACCCCCGCCTGCTGGCCGCGGACCTGCTGAACGAGGCCGAGCACGGCCCGGACTCGTCCAGCTGGCTGGTAACCGACAGCGAGGCCCTGCTCAACGCCGCCCAGGTCGAGGTGGCCCGGCAACTGGTGGAGCTGCCCGAGCCCCGCCGGGGCTACGCCGCCTTGGCCCTTGGGACCAACGGAGGCGCCATCCTGGTCAGCGACATGGACCAGGCCGCCGAGGTGGCCAACGCCTACGCGCCCGAGCACATGCAGATCGCCGTACGCGACGAGGACGGGGTGCTCGCCCGCCTGACCGACGCCGGGGAGATCCTCGTCGGCCAGTGGACACCCGTGTCGGCCGCCAACTTCATAATCGGGTGCCCGGCGTCCCTGCCCACGAGCGGGTTCGCCAAGGTGAGCAGCGGCATCACCGCCGAGGCCTTCCGCAAGCGCACGGCGGTAGCCCGCGCCGACCAGCGCTCCCTGGCCCGCATGCGAGGGTCCATCATGGCGTTCACCCAGCACGAGGGTTTCCCTGCGCACGAAGCTGCCGTGAGCATCAGGTTCCCTTGAGCGCCGGCTCGGCTCTGGTCCCGGCGCTGCTCCGGAGGGGTGATGCCGAGGGGGCGGCCCGGGAGGTCAGCGCCGCCCTGCGGGCCATGTTCGGCCTCGACATCGAGGGCGTCCGGTTTACCCAGGACGAGTACAGCCTCAACTCGGTGAGCGGTCGGGCCCGGCTCGGGGACGGCACGACATATTTCTTCAAGTTCCACCAGGAGGAAGGCGAGCAGGACAACGTCACCGAGTACTACCGGGCCCAGCTGCTGAGCGACGCCGGCCTTCCCGTCGAGGTGCCTGTGGCCACCTCGAGCCGGCCGGGAGCTCAGATGGTCCTGTACCGGCTGCACGAGGAGCCCCGGATGGCCGATGTTTGCGCCCAGCTTGAGCGCGCCGGCGGGGTGGAGGCGACGCTGGGCCCCCAGCTCCTCGCTGCTCGCCGGGAACTCGACGCGTCCATTGCCAGCGTATTGATAGGCACGATGAAGCCGCCCGTGCCAAGCTCTGCCGGTGCCTCGGTCCATCAGCTCTTCTACCACCGGTTGGCCGACGTCCGGAGGGGCTTCCCGGGTGGCCGCTACCTCCGGTACTACCTGGCCGACCCCACGTTCACGGCGGTGGCCGCCAAACGCTGGAGGGTGAACGGCATCGAGTACCGGTCCTCCCTCTCCGCCTTGGCCGAGCAGGCCGCTGAGCTACTGGCGCCCGTTGCATTGGCCGCCTTGCCGGTGGTCACGGCCCACGGCGACGACCACCACGGCAACGTCTGGGTAACCGACGGCGGTGCCGGGCCCCGCCTTCGCCTCTTCGACCCCGCCTTTGCCGGGACAAACCTACCGGCACTCCTGGCCCCGGTGAAGGCGACCTTCCACAACGCTCTGGCCCACCCGTTCTGGTTGTACCATCCCGACGAAGCGGCGGCGCGGTTCACCATCGAGGCAACGGTGGCCGGTGACGTCGTCGTGGTGTCCGACGACGCCGCCCTCTCGCAGCTGCGCCGGGACGTTCTCGACAGCGCCGCCGAGCTCATCTGGGCACCTCTCCTAGCCGAGATGAGGAGACGCTCGCTGCTCCCGGCCCACTGGCGGGCGATAGTCCGGTCGGCGCTGTTTTGCTGCCCAATGCTGGTGAGCAACCTGGTGGCCGACACCCGCGCCGCGCCGGTTCGCTTCCTCGGCCTGGCCCGGGCGGTGGCGGCCGGGAGCGAACCGGTCAACGGCCCCGACGCCCTCTCGTCCTTCCTGGACCGGGTCGCACCATGAAGCTGGCCGAGGTCCGGGAGCTTGTCCAGCTGCGACCGCCGCTCCTGGGCCCGGTCGAGCGGGTGCTGGCTCGCTGCCATTCGGTGGAGGACCTACGCCAGGCCGCCCGCCGCCGACTTCCGCGGGCGGTGTTCGATTACCTGGAGGGCGGGGCGGACGACGAGGACACCGTTTCGGCCAACCGGGCCGCCTTCCACCGCTGGGCCTTCCAACCTCGGGCCCTGCGCGACGTTTCCGTCCCCGACCTGTCGGTCGAGCTGTTCGGGCGAGGGCTGCCGGCTCCCCTGGGCCTGGCCCCTACGGGCTACACCCGCATGATGCACCCCGCCGGAGAGCCGGCCGTGGCCGCGGCGAGTGCGAAGCGGGGCTTGCCCTACTGCCTCTCCACCGTGGGCACGACCTCGATCGAAGACCTGGCCACCACCGGTCACCCCCGCTTGTGGTTCCAGCTCTACGTCCTGAAGGACCGGGGCCACACCCGGTCCCTGGTGGACAGGGCGGCGGCCGCCGGTTACGAAGCCCTCGAAATATCGGTCGATACCGCCGTACCGGGCCACCGGGTACGGGACGTGCGCAACGGGCTGACGATCCCGCCGCAATTGAGCGCACGCACCGTACTGGACATCGGCCGACACCCGGGCTACTGGACGAACATGCTGCGCGGCCCGATGCTCACCTTCGCCAACGTGGTGGCCAGGCCCGAGGGCGGGATTGCCTCACCGGTAAGGTCGCCGCGCCGGGCGGAGGCGGACATGCGGACGGTGAAGGACATGTCGGCCTTGTTCGACTCGTCGCTCGATTGGGACGACCTGGACCGCTTGCGCGGCTGGTGGACAGGGCCACTGCTGATAAAGGGCCCGGTCGGTCCCGAGGACGCCGGGCGCGCCGTGAGCGCCGGAGTTGACGCCATCCACCTGTCCAACCACGGCGGACGCCAACTGGACCGCTCCGTGGCCACGATCGACCTGGTCCGGCCGCTTCGGGACGCGATCGGGGACAAAGCCGCCATCGTGGTCGATTCGGGCGTGCGTCACGGGGCCGATATCGCCATCGCTCTGGCTCGGGGGGCAGACATTTGCATGGTGGGCCGGCCCTACCTGTACGGCCTGGCCGCCGCCGGCGCGGCGGGTGTGGGTCGCGCCATTGACGTGCTCGTCGAGCAGTTCCGCCGAACCTTGCAGCTCCTCGGGGTGACCTCGGTGCCCGAACTGCGCCGCCAGGCCGACACCCTGGTCGTAGGCCGATGACGGGGCATCCCCCCCGCCGGGCCCTCATCTCGGGTGGCACCAGTGGGATCGGGTACGCCTGCGCCGAGCACCTCGTCAACCGGGGTGACGCGGTCTGGGTTCTGGGTTCGAGCGCGGACGGCGTGGCCTCGGCCCGGGAGCGCATCGCCCTGGCCGGGGCGTCCGTCTGCGACGTTTCGGTGGAGGGCGAGGTCGAAGCGGCGGTCGCATGCGCCCGGGCCGCTATGGGCGGCATCGATGGCGTTTTCGTCAATGCCGGGACCGACGGGGAGGGGCTGGCGGCCGCCGAGCTCGACGTGGGCCACTTCCGGCGCCTGCTCGACGTCAATGTCATCGGGGCCTTCCTGGTGGCCCGGGCGGCCTTGCGCGTCTCCCCCGACCTTGGGCGATCGTCTTCAACGCCTCGGTCAACGCCCTGCGGCCCGAGCTCAACTTCCTGGACTACAACGCCAGCAAAGCGGCGGTGGTGAGCATGGCCAAATCACTGGCTCTGGAGGTGAGCGCCGCCGGTACCTCGGTCACGGCCCTATGCCCCGGCTATTTCCCGACCCGCATGACGGCGCCCTACCTCGACGACCCGGCTACCAGGGACCAGCTCCTGAGCCGTATCCCGGCCGGTCGTCTCGGTGACCTGGCCGAGCTCGCCGCGCTGGTGGATTTCCTACTCAGTCCCGATGCGGCTTTCATGACTGGCAGCGTCGTAAGTATCGACGGGGGGTCGAGCGTTTGACTTATCAGCCGGTCCGGGCCGAACACGGGGCCCGGTTGTCCTGCAAGGGCTGGCCGCAGGAAGCGGCTCTGCGCATGCTGCACAACAACCTGGACCCCGAGGTGGCGGAGCACCCCGAGGAGCTGGTCGTCTACGGCGGGACGGGGAAGGCGGCCCGGGACTGGCCGTCCTTCCACGCCATCGAACAGTCGTTGCGCGATCTCGAAGGTGACGAGACTCTACTGGTGCAATCAGGCCGTCCCGTCGGTATCGTGCGCACGCACGAGTGGGCACCCCGGGTGCTGATCGCCAATTCCAACCTCGTCCCCGAATGGGCCAACTGGGACGAGTTCCGCCGCCTGGAGCAGCTCGGCCTGACCATGTACGGCCAGATGACGGCCGGGTCGTGGATCTACATCGGGACCCAGGGCATCCTTCAGGGCACCTACGAGACCTTCGCCGCCGTGGCCGACAAGCGGTTCGGAGGTTCGCTGGCCGGGACCTTGACGGTCACCTGCGGCGCCGGCGGGATGGGAGGGGCGCAGCCCCTGGCCGTGACCATGAACGGGGGCACGGTGATCTGCGCCGACGTGGACCCGACACGGGTCGAGCGGCGCCTGCAGGGCAATTACCTCGACACCCTGGCCCACAACCTGGACGAAGCGCTGGCCCTGGCCGAAGATGCCCGCTACCAGGGCCGGCCCCTGTCGGTGGGCCTGATCGGCAACGGGGCCGAGCTCCTCCCTGAGATCGTGCGCCGCAACGTGCGGGTGGACATCGCGACCGACCAGACCTCGGCACACGACCCGCTCAGCTATGTCCCGGCGGGCATGTCCCTGGTCGAGGCGTCCGAGCTACGCCAACGGGGCCCGGACGAGTACGTCCGCCGCTCAAGGGCGTCGATGGCGGCCCATTGCGCCGCCATGGTGGAACTGATGGACCGCGGCGCCGAGGTCTTCGACTACGGCAACAGCCTCCGGGCCGAAGCCGCCCTGGGTGGGTTCGGGCGCGCCTTCGATTACCCGGGGTTCATACCGGCTTACATACGCCCTTTGTTCTGCGACGGAAAGGGCCCGTTCCGCTGGGCGGCATTGTCCGGCAACCGGGCCGATATCGCCCTCACCGATGATGCCGTCTTGGACATGTTCGGCGACGATGCCCGCCTGGTCCGCTGGGTGACCATGGCCCGCGAGCGTGTCCGGTTCCAGGGCCTGCCCGCCCGCATCTGCTGGCTCGGCTACGGGGAGCGGGAGAGAGCGGGCGAACGGTTCAACGACATGGTCGCCTCCGGCGCCCTGGAGGCTCCCGTCGTCATTGGCCGTGACCACCTGGACTGCGGCTCAGTCGCCTCCCCTTACCGGGAGACCGAAGCCATGATCGACGGCTCCGATGCCATCGCCGACTGGCCCTTGCTCAATGCCCTGGTCAACACGGCTAGCGGCGCCTCGTGGGTCTCCATCCACCACGGGGGCGGTGTCGGCATCGGTCGCTCCATCCACGCCGGCCAGGTCACCGTGGCGGACGGTACGGCCCTGGCCGGGCAGAAGCTGCAGCGGGTGCTGTCGAACGACCCGGTGATGGGTGTGCTGCGCCACGTGGACGCCGGTTACGAAAAGGCCCGGGAAGTCGCCACCGAACGGGCTATACGCATCCCCATGGACGGCCGACCGTGAGCGGCGGGCCGGGGAGCGGCGGGGCGGCGAGCGGGCCGGGGAGCGGCGGGGCGGGCGAGGGCACCGGTCCCGGTGGGGGCCGGGCGGCGGCCATCGAGCTCGGCACCGGCGGAGTGACGGCCGACGACGTGATAGCGGTGGCCCGCCACGGGGCTCCGGTGCGACTGGGCCCGGCGGTGACCGACGCCATGGGCGAGTCACGACGCTTCGTCGAGGCCATGGCCATCGGCCCGGCGCCCGTCTACGGTGTGTCCACCGGCTTTGGGGCGTTGGCCACCAGGCACATCGACCAGGCCTCGAGAGCCCGGCTCCAGCAGAGCCTGTTGCGGTCACATGCCGCCGGCATGGGCAGCGTCGTCGACGTCGAGATAACCAGAGGCCTCATGTTCCTCAGGCTCAGGACCTTGGCCACCGGCCGTACGGGCGCCCGCCCGATTGTGGCCGAGACCCTGGCCGCGTTGCTGAACGCCGGGATCACTCCCGTGGTCCGCCAACACGGCTCTCTCGGTTGCAGCGGTGACCTGGCGCCGCTGGCCCACTGCGCCCTGGCTCTGATCGGCGAGGGGGAAGTACTAGGTGCCGACGGGCAGCCGACGGCGACGGGACCGGTACTGGACGCGTTCGGGATCCGGCCCGTCACCCTGGAGGCCAAGGAAGGCCTGGCCCTCATCAACGGGACCGACGGGATGCTGGCCATGCTGGTCATGGCGTGCGAGGACCTGGGCCGGTTGTGCCAGGTGGCCGACGTCACCGCGGCCCTGAGCGTCGAGGCCTTATTGGGCACGGACCAGGCTTTCCTCCCCGGCCTCCAGCATGACTTGCGGCCCCACCCCGGACAGGCGGCTAGTGCCGCCAACCTCCTGGCGCTACTGAAGGGCTCGGCGATCGTGGCTTCCCACCGTACCGACGACCCCCGGGTGCAGGACGCTTACTCACTGCGGTGCGCCCCTCAGGTGGCGGGCGCCGTTCGGGACACCATCGCCCATGCCCGCACGGTGGCCGAGCGCGAGCTCCGCTCGGCCATCGACAACCCGGTCGTACTGGCCGACGGCACGATAGCTTCCAACGGCAACTTTCACGGCGCCCCCTTGGCCTACGTCCTCGATTTCCTGGCCATCTGCGCCGCCGACCTGGGCTCGATCGCCGAACGCCGGACGGACCGGCTCCTGGATCCGGCCCGCTCGCACGGGTTACCCCCCTTCCTGGCCGCCGACCCGGGCGTCGACTCCGGCTTGATGATCGCCCAGTACGCGCAGGCGGCCATGGTCTCGGAAAACAAGCGTCTGGCCAGCCCGGCCAGCGTCGACTCCATTCCCAGCTCGGCCATGCAGGAGGATCATGTCTCTATGGGCTGGAGCGCCGGGCTGAAGTTGCGCACTGCCATCGTCAACCTGCGCCGCATCCTGGCCGTCGAGCTACTGGCCGCGGCGCGTGCCGTGGAGCTTCGTGCCCCGCTTCCGCCCGCGCCGGCCACATCGGCTGTCATTGCCGAGCTCCGCCGTAGCGTGCCCGGCGCCGGTCCCGACCGATGGCTCTCACCCGAGCTCGAAGGAGGCCGACCGGCTCATCGCCTCGGGTCGGCTGCTCGTGGCCGCCAACCAGGTCGTCGCCCTGCAATGAGGCCTCGGGACGCCACCATGCGGGTGCGGTGGGAACGGATGTGGGCGGCACTGGAGGGTATCGGCCGGGACGCCGCCTGCCTGGCCGGCGCCCGCGCCCTCGCCCGGGTGATCGAAGCCCCGTCATCGGTGCCGTGAGCCTCCCGCTCCTGCCCGCCGACGGCCCGAAGCGGTATTTCTGCGACCACGCTTGGCTGGGGGGCAGCTCTACCCAGGCAGATGTCCTCATCTCGACATCGGGTGACCGCATAGACGCCGTCGATGCCGGGACCGCCCGGCCCCCGGACGCCGTGCACTTGCGGGGGCTGACGCTCCCTGGCTTTGCCAACGCCCACTCGCACGCCTTCCATAGGGCGCTGCGCGGCCGGCCCAGGCCGATCGGGGGACGTTCTGGACCTGGCGGGAGGAGATGTACGGCGCCGCCGAGAACCTGACCCCGGAGAACTACTACCTATTGGCTCGGGCCACCTACGCCGAGATGGCCCTGGCCGGGTTCACGGCGGTGGGCGAGTTCCACTACGTCCATCACCGGCCCGGAGGGGGCCCCTACGCCGACGCCAATGCCATGGGCGGGGCCCTGCTGGCGGCGGCCGGTGACGCCGGTGTACGGATCACGCTCATCGACGCCTGCTACCTCGAAAGCGCCCCGGGGCGTCCCCCCCAAGGCGCCCAGGTGCGCTTCGCCGATAAGAGCGCCGAGGACTGGGCTGAGCGCGTACAAGCGCTGGCCGGTCGCCAGCTCGGGACGGGGCGCCGTCTGGGGGCGGCGGTCCATTCGGTGCGGGCCGTCCCGCCGAGGAGCGCGGAGCTCGTAGCCCGCTTCTCAAGGGCCAACGGGCTACCGTTCCATTTTCATCTTTCCGAGCAGGTCGGCGAGAACGAGACCACTCAGGCGGCCTATGGTGTTTCTCCCACCGAGCTCCTCCGAACGGCGGGAGCCCTGGCGCCTGGTTCCACCGCCGTCCACGCCACCCACCTGTCGCCCCACGACGAGGTCCTCCTGGCCCGTTCGGGGACCGGGATCTGCATGTGCCCGAGCACAGAGCAGGATCTCGGTGACGGGATCGGGCCGGCGCGCCGGCTGGCGACGGCGGGCGCGCCCATCTCGCTTGGCTCCGACAGCCACGCCGTCATCGACCCCTTCCTGGAAATGCGCAGCCTGGAGTATGACGAACGCCTGGCCACGGGAGCACGGGGCCACTGGGCGGCCCACGAACTTCTGGCCGCCGCCACCGTGTCCGCGCATGCGGCCGTAGGGTGGCCGGAAGCGGGCTACATAGCCCCAGGGGCTTTGGCCGACTTGGTCACCATAGACCTGAGCTCTCCCCGCCTGGCGGCGGCGGCCGACGACCACCTGCTCGACCTGGCTGCTTTTTCCGCCTCCGCTGCCGATGTCTACCACGTCGTGAGCTCGGGGAAAGTCGTGGTTTACGAAGGGCGCCACCTCCTGGTGGAAGACGTGGGGGCCGCGCTGCGGTCTTCGATCTCCGCCGTCGTGATGCCATGAGCTCGTTGCTGGTCGACAACATCGGCACCCTGGTGACCAACGACGTGGCCATCGGGAACGGTCTCACCGGGGCCCTGCGCCATGCCGCTCTGGTCACTGAAGCCGGGGCCGTCGTCTGGACCGGCCCCAGCTCGAGCTCGCCCGACGGCACCGACGAGCACATCGACGCGGGTGGGCGCGTCGTCGTACCGGGCTTTGTCGACAGCCATGCCCACCTCGTCTTCGCCGGTGACCGCACCGACGAGTTCGTGGCCCGTATGAAGGGCGAGCGTTACGGCGCGGGCGGGATTTTCTCCACCGTGGCCGCCACTCGGAGCGCCGGTGCCGCCGTCCTGGAGGCAAACCTAGATCGGCTGGCCGGGGAGGCATTGGCGTCGGGCACGACGACCATCGAGTGCAAGTCCGGCTACGGCCTCACCGTCGACGACGAGGCCAGGAGCCTGCGAATTGCCCGCCGCCGGTTGGCCGAGGTCACGTACCTGGGTGCTCATGTGGTGCCTCCGGAGTACTCCGGCCGCCCCGATGACTACGTCGACCTCGTTTGCACAGAGATGCTCGACCACTGCGCCCCGCTGGCCAAATGGGTGGACGTGTTCTGCGACCGGGGGGCCTTTGACGCCGACCAGGCGACGGCCGTGCTCCGGGCCGGGGCTGAGCGAGGCCTGCAGGCCCGGGTCCATGCCAACCAGCTCGGTCCCGGGCCGGGGGTCGAGGTCGCCGTCGCCGCCGGCGCCGCCTCCGCCGACCACTGCACGCACCTCACCGACACCGACATCGAACTACTGGCCTCGAGCGCCACGGTGGCCACCCTGCTCCCGGCGGCTGACTTCTCTACGCGTGCGCCCTACCCGGACGCCCGGCGGCTGCTGGACGCCGGCGTCCAGGTGGCCCTGGCCAGTGACTGCAACCCGGGGTCGAGCTTCACCACCAATATCCCGTTCTGCATCGCCCTGTCCGTCCGGGAGATGCACATGACGGTGGACGAGAGCCTGTGGTCGGCCACCAGAGGCGGAGCGCTGGCTCTGCGCCGGGACGATATCGGCCACCTGGCCCCCGGTGCGCGCGCCGATTTCGTCCTGCTCGATGCGCCGTCCCCTGTGCACTTGGCCTATCGCCCGGGGGTGCCGATCGTGGCCGGAGTTTGGCGCGGGGGGCGCCGGGTGTCCCGTGGCCGTTAGGCGGCGGGCTCGAGCGCCCCGCACACCTTGCTGGCCCAGGCGAGGGCCTGGAGGTAGCACTGCTCGACTTCGCCGGGATGGGCGCCGGAACGTAGTTGGAAGCCCGAAGCCCCCATTTCCCAGGCCAGGACGTCGGCGAGGAAGTCCCCGAGCTGGCCGGTATGCCAAAGGAGGGCTTCTTCGAGGTCAGTCCCGAGCGACATGCTCTCGACGATGGTGGGCAGAGGAGCCCGAAGCAACAGGTCGAGCGCCGACACCAGCCCGACGGTGAACGCCGAGCCGGCCAGACGTGGCTCGGTCTCCATGGCCAGCAGTTCGGTCATACGCGCCCTGGTCATGGCGATGTTGAGCTGTTCGTCGCAGCCGTCGTGGGCGCCGTTGAGAAGGATGAGCATGACGAGGGCGCGTATGCGGCGCTCGCCCAGCAGTACCACGGCCTCCCGCACCGAGCTCAGCCGGCGGAAGAAACCCCAGGCGGCACCGGCACCGGCGGCTCGGAGGAACTGGTAACTGAGGACGGCGTCGGTCCGCACGATGCTCTCTACCTCGCTGGCCGAGGTTCGGGGGTCGCAGAGCTTGTCGATGATGCGCAGGCAGGTGAGCCGGCTCGAGCTGAGTTCATGGCCTCCGACGAGCTCGGGCCGGCTGAGCAGGTAACCCTGGTAGAGGTCGAAGCCGAGGCGCTGGCACGCCTCGAGCTGCTCGCGGGTCTCCACCTTCTCGGCGATCATCTGTACGCCGAAGGACGAGCAGTGCCGGAACGCTTCGCTCAGCTGGGGGGCCGAAAGAGCGAGGACGTCGAGCTTGACGATCGAGGCCAGGTCGAGGAAGGCCTCGTCGTCCGGCCGCGGACGGTAGTTGTCCAGGGCCAGCGTGTAGCCCTCCTCGGCCAGGCGCTGGCAGCCCGCCAGCACCTCGGCGTCGCGGGGCACGTCTTCGAGGATCTCCACCACGGTCTGCAGGGGAGGGAGGACGAGCTCCTGCTCGCCCACCAGGAAGGCCTTGGTGGCATTGATGAAGGCCAGCTTGTCGCCGACCAGGGCGTCCAGGCCGACGTCGAGGATGGAGTGCACCAAGACATCCGCGGTCATGGAGTCGCCGTCCGGCCTCTCGGGGCCAGGGCCCCGGAAGAGCAGCTCATAGCCGTGTACCCGCGACTTGGCGTCGAAGATCGGCTGACGCCCCACCATGAACTGGCCCATCTTGTGCCCCTCCCAACCGTCAACTCGGCGACGCCCGGGCTCTGCCCCGATGGCGTTACCTCTGTATCGGCCGGAGGCTCGCCCGGCTGACGGGAAGTGGGCGCTAATCTACGGCCTCATGATCGAAGGGGAACCGTGACCCTGGCCGCTACCGAGGTCGGGCCGTCGGTGCCGGCCCGCCCGGCCCGTCCGGCCGTACGCCTGGTCGCTGTCCATAAGAGCTATGGGCACGTCCTGGCCGTTGACGGGGTGGACCTCGAGGTAGCCGAGGGCGAGTTCTTCACCATGCTCGGCCCCTCGGGCTCGGGGAAGACGACGCTCCTGCGGGTCATCGCCGGGTTCGAACGGCCTGACCGCGGTCTGGTCGAGCTCGGCGGGGTCGATGTGACCAGGCAGCCCCCTTACGCCCGCGACGTCAACACCGTCTTCCAGGACTATGCCCTGTTCCCCCACCTCAGTGTGATCGAGAACGTCGAGTACGGCCTCAAGATCCGTCACGTACCCAAGGCGGAGCGGCGGCGGCGGGCCGAGGGAGCCTTGGACATGGTGCGGCTGGCCGGCCTGGGTGGCCGCAAGCCCCTTCAGCTTTCCGGCGGTCAGCGCCAGCGCGTAGCCCTGGCCCGGGCCATCGTCAACGAGCCGGAGGTGCTGCTGCTCGACGAACCGCTGGGGGCGCTCGACCTCAAGCTGCGCCAGGAGATGCAGGTAGAGCTGAAGCGCATTCAGCGTGAGGTCGGGATCACCTTTATCTACGTGACCCACGACCAGGAGGAGGCGCTCACCATGAGCGACCGCCTGGCCGTCTTCAGCGGCGGCCGGATCGAACAGGTGGGCACGCCGGTCGACGTCTACGAGCAGCCGGCGACGGAGTTCGTGGCCGGTTTCATCGGCGTTTCCAACCTGATCGACCGGGACGGGCACCGGCTCACGGTGCGGCCGGAGAAGGTGCACCTCCTGTTCGACGATGCTGAGGCCGCACCCGCCGGTACCCACGTGGAGAGCGGGACGGTCGACGAGGTGGTCTATCTCGGCGTCGTCACCCGCTACCTGGTCGAGCTGGACGGAGGCGGGCGGCTCGTCGCCGTGCGCCAGAACCTCCAAACGGCCGCAGCCGACGTGCTCGAAGCTCGTGGCCGCCGGGTGCGGGTGGCATGGCGTCCGGACCAGGCCTTCCGGATCGGGACGGCGAGCAGTGCCCGTCCCCACGGGAGTGAGCCCGACAAGGTGCGTCAAGAAAACGGAGCGAAGCGACTGAGAGAAAGGTAGGGGTTATGAGCGATCGGACGTTCTCCGGCCGGAAAGTGGGGCGCGCGGCAATCGCGTGTGCGCTCGGCCTAGCGCTGTTGGCCGGATGGTACGGGGGGGCCGCCGTCACCGCAGGGGCCTCGGCCCGGACCGCCGCCGGTGGCCTGACGCCACCGACGCAGGGCATGACGCCGCAAACATCGATCGGAAAGGGCGAGGGGGAGCTCAACCTGATCGCCTGGGAGGGCTATACCGAGCCGCAGTGGGTGAAGCCCTTCGAGAAGCAGACCGGTTGCACGGTCAACGCCAAGTACGCCGGTTCCTCGAGCGAGATGGTCTCTCTCATGGCCAACGGGGGCGGCGGCCAGTGGGACCTCGTCTCCGCCTCCGGGGACGCCGACCTGCGTCTCATTTACGGCGGCGCGGTGAAGCCGGTCAACATCAATCTCATCCCGAGCTGGAAGCAGTTCCGCCCCTTCCTGCAGAGCCCCGCCTTCAACACGATCAACGGGGTGCATTACGGGGTCTCGCTCCAGTTCGGTCCTAACGACCTGCTTTACTCGACCAAGGTCTTCCCCAAGGCCCCGACGTCGTGGTCCGTGATCTACTCCAAGAAGTACTCCGGACAGATCACGGTCCCCAATAACCCCATCCAGATCGCCGACGCTGCCCTGTACCTCTCGGCGCACCAGCCCAGCCTCGGCATCACCGATCCCTACGAGCTAACCCAACCCCAGTTCAATGCGGCGGTGAGCTTGCTCAAGCAGGAACGGCCGCTCATCAAGAAGTACTGGAACCTCGCCTCGGACGAAATCTCACTATTCCAAAACGGCGAGGTTGTGGTAGGAGCGGCGTGGCCGTACCAAACGGGCCAACTGCAGGCTGCTGGTGCCCATGTGGCCGACACCATCCCGAGCGAAGGAGCCACGGGATGGGCCGACTCCTGGTTGCTGGCCACCAAGGCGCCCCATCCCAACTGCGCCTACAAGTGGATGGCGTACATTTCCACGCCCCAGGTCCAGGCTGAACAGGCCGTGTCTTACGGCGAGACGCCCGACAACTCGCTGGCCTGCCCGCTCATGGACAAGCTGTCGAAGGGTTCGTGCGCCTCGTTGCATGCCAACGAACCGGACGCCTATTTCAAGACGATCAAGTTCTGGAAGACACCCCTGGCCCAATGTGACAACGGCCAGAGCAACTGCGTCCCGTTCCAGGACTGGGTCACGGCCTGGACCCAGATCACGGGCTAGCCGCCTGACCCCGTGCCGCCTGACACCGTGGAGGTGACGACCGCGGCCCGAGAGGGCCGTCAGGCCAGGGTGATGGCCCGGGTCTCCGCTGCGCTGTGGCGCAGGGCGTGGCTCCGGGCCGCCCTCACCCTCTCACCTCCACTGGCGTGGTTCCTCGTCATCTACCTGGCCTCTCTCCTGGTCATGCTGCTCACGGCCTTCTGGACCGTGAACCCGTTCACCAACAACCTGCAGCACCAGCTCTCGCTCACCAATTTCGCCGACCTGCTCAAGGCGCCGGTCCCCGCCATCATCGGCCGGACTGTCCTCCTCGCCGCGCTGGTAACCCTGACAGACGCTGTCGTCGCCTTCCCCTTCGCCTACTTCATGGCCCGGGTGGCGACCCCGAGGTTGCGCCGCGTGCTGTTCGTGGCCGTCCTCCTACCTTTGTGGGCGAGTTATCTGGCCCGCGTCTACGCCTGGATCGTCATCCTCACCAAGGACGGGACGCTGGACTGGACCACGCAGCGCCTCGGGCTGGGCACGCCCAACATTGCCTACACGAACCTGGCCATGTGGATCGTGTTCTCCTACATCTGGTTACCTTTTATGATCCTGCCCGTTTACGGGGCACTCGAGCGGATACCGGGTTCCTTCCTCGAAGCCTCCGCCGACCTCGGGGCCCGCAACCCGAGGACATTTCGCAGTGTCGTGCTCCCGTTGGCCCTGCCCGGCGTCGTGGCCGGGTCCATCTTCACGTTCTCGCTCACGCTGGGCGACTACATAACCCCCCTGCTCATCGGGTCGGGGTCCGGGACCAACCTGATCGGCAACGTCATCTACGACAACATTGGCCTGGCCAACAACCTTCCCTTTGCCGCCGCGCTGGCCGTCGTGCCGATCGTCATCATGGTGGCGTACCTCCTCGGGGCGCGCGCGCTCGGCGGCTTCGAGGCGATGTAGATGGAGGGCCAGGCCACTCGGGCCGCGCTGGTGGCGTGGGTCATCGCCGTACTGCTGTTCCTTTTCGTACCCATAGCCACGATCGTCCTGTTCGCCTTCGACCGGTCGAACATACAGAGCTGGCCGATCAAGAACTTCACGACGCACTGGTTCTCGGTGGCCTGGAACGACCCCGCCGTCGGCAGCGCGCTGTGGCTGTCGGTGAAGGCCGGCGTCCTAGCGACATTGCTGGCGCTCGTGCTCGGCTCGGCGGCGGCGTTCGGCGTCCACCGGTCCCGGTTTTTCGGGAGGGACGCCATCTCGCTGTTCCTGGTACTGCCTATCGCTCTGCCGGGCATTATCACCGGACTGGCCCTGCGCTCCTTCTTCACTTTCGGGGGCATCAACCTCTCGCTCACGACCATCGTCGTGGGGCACACGACCTTCTGCATCGTGGTCGTTTACAACAACGTCGTGGCCCGCCTCCGACGCACCTCCGGATCCCTGGCCGAGGCATCCATGGACCTGGGCGCGCACGGTCTGCAGACTTTCCGTTACATCACCCTGCCGACGATCGCTACCGCCCTTATTTCCGGCGCCCTGCTGGCTTTCGGTCTTTCCTTCGACGAGGTGATAGTGACGACGTTCACGGCGGGGGCGCAGACGACCCTGCCCATCTGGATCTTCGGGGCGATCCGCCTGGGCCAGCAGTTGCCCGAGGTCAACGTCGTGGTTACGGTGGTGCTGGCGCTGACGGTGCTGCCTGTGGCCCTGGCGGCCAAGCTGACCGGTGGCGGGGGCCTGACCAAGTCAGGCGTTCAATAGCCGAGCGGCCAATAGACCCCGGACGTGCTCCGGAACTAGGCTCCGTCGGCGTGACGGCAGTTCCGGGGCCGGTGGCGGCCCCCACACCACCGACGCCGCAGCCCGTGCTCACCCCCCTTACGACGTCGGCGATCTTCCTGGTCATGAGGATGCAGGACGGCGCCGAGAGCGGCGTCCGCGACCTGCTGGCCGATCTGTCGGGATTGCAACGCACCGTCGGTTCCCGGGTGCCGGAGGGCCGGCTCGCCGTAGTCGCCGGGATCGGGTCGTCGGCCTGGGACCGCCTGTACGGCGAGCCCCGCCCGGCCGAGCTGCATGCCTTCCGTGAGCTGAACGGGCCGCACCGGGCGGTGGCCACCCCGGGCGACCTTCTGTTCCATATCCGCGCCTGGTCCATGGATCTCTGCTTCGAGCTGGCGTCCCAGGTCATGGACCGCCTGAGCGGCGTCGTCACCGTCGTCGACGAGGTGCACGGTTTCAAGTACTTCGAGATGCGCGACCTGCTCGGCTTCGTGGACGGTACGGAGAACCCCACGGAACGGGCCGCGCTGGAGGCCGTTACCGTCGGCGCCGAAGACCCCCGGTTCGTTGGCGCGAGCTATGTCATCGTGCAGAAGTACCTGCACGACCTGGTGGCGTGGAACGCGCTCCCGGTCGAGATGCAGGAGCGCGCCATCGGTCGTACCAAGCTGTCCAACGTCGAGATGCCCGACGACGTCAAACCGACCAATTCCCACGTCGCCCTCAACACGATCACCGGCCCGGATGGCAGCCAACGCCAGATACTTCGGGACAACATGCCCTTCGGCACGGTGGGGCAAAAGGAATTCGGCACCTACTTCATCGGTTATTCCCGTACCCCGAGCGTCACCGAGAAGATGTTGGAGCACATGTTCCTCGGGGACCCCCCGGGCAACTACGACCGGATCCTCGACTTCTCCAGGGCGGTAACGGGGACGCTTTTCTTCGTGCCCACGGCCGACTTCCTCGAAGATCCGCCCCCTCTACCGTCGCCGGCGGACTGAGCGCCACCCGGGCGCTCAGATCCCCGTCTGCTCCACCCGCACCGGGACGGGATCGGGGACGTGGGGCATGAGGGCATTGGCCGGGATGCGGCCCAGCCGCCCGGCTTCGAAGTCCTCCAGTGCCTGCATGATCTCGTCCCGGGTGTTCATAACGAACGGGCCGTAGTGTACGACCGGTTCCCCGATGGGTTGGCCGCCGAGTAGGAGCACGTCGAGCTGTCCTTCGTCCGCACCGGTCCTGTCGTCGGCCCGGATGCTCATCCAGTCTCCCGGCCCGAAGGTCACCAGTTGGCCGCTGCGCACGGGCTGCCCGTCGCCTCCGGCCCGGCCGGACCCGGCCAGGACGTAGACCAGAGCGTTGAACCCCGGGCTCCACGGGAGCTGCAATAAGGCGCCGGGCGCCAGAGTGGCGTGCATCATGGCGATCGGCGTATGCGTCGAGCCCGGACCGCGGTGCTCGCCCAATCTCCCGGCGATGATGCGGACCAGGGCCCCGCCGTCGGCCGATGACAGCAGGCCCACCTGGTCGGCCTCGAGCGGCTGGTAAGCGGGCGCCATCATCTTGTCCTTGGCCGGCAGGTTCACCCAGAGCTGGATGCCGTGGAACAAACCGCCCGATATGACCAGCTGCTCTGGCGGCGTCTCGATGTGCAGGATTCCCCCGCCGGCCGTCATCCATTGCGTGGCCCCGTTGGTGATGAGGCCTCCACCACCGTTGGAGTCCTGATGAGCGAAGGTCCCGTCGATCATGTAGGTGACCGTCTCGAAACCGCGGTGCGGGTGCCAGGGGGTGCCCTTGGGCTCGCCGGGAGCGTAATTCACGGCGCCCATCTGGTCCATGTGTACGAAGGGGTCGAGGTCGCGCATGCTCATCCCGGCGAAGGCCCGGCGTACCGGGAACCCCTCTCCCTCCAGCCCGCTGGGGGCCGTGGTCACCGACCGCACGGGGCGCTGTGGGGACAAGGCCCGGTCAGGGACCGGTACCTTCGGCAGCGTCAACAGGTCACTGACACTCACAGCAGGCATTTGGGCCTCCTATTGCCGCCGTCGGTTTGCCGTCGCGGCGCCATCGATATACCAGCCATAGTCGTCGCCCGGCTCTTAGCAGCATGCCGGCCCGGGCCTGGTATCACGCCGCCACCCGGCTTTGGGGGCCACCCGGGGCCACCGTCGTGGGTTGACCGGCCGCCCGGCACGGCTCGAGCGCCGCCCTCAGCACGTCGTCCACCGTTTCGGCCAGGTGGAACGTCATCGCATCGCGCACCGAGGCCGGCACGTCGTCCAGGTCCGGTCCGTTGCGTACGGGGAGGACCACCTCGGTCAGCCCGGCCCGGTGGGCGGCGAGGACCTTTTGTTTGACCCCGCCGATCGGTAGCACCCGGCCCTGCAGGGTGACCTCTCCGGTCATCCCCACCACCGGGCGCACGGGCCGCCCGGTAAGGAGGCTGACCAGGGCCGAGGTCATCGTCACCCCCGCCGACGGCCCGTCCTTGGGGACCGCGCCAGCGGGAACGTGGACGTGGAACCGTCGGCCGGTCAGGTCAGAGGCGTCGACCCCGAGCTCGGGGGCGTGCGAGCGCACGTAGGAAAGGGCGATCTCGGCTGACTCCTTCATGACGTCGCCGAGCTGGCCCGTGAGGGTGAGCCCGTCGCCGCCAGTCATGGCGGAGGCCTCCACGAACAGCACGTCTCCGCCCGCTCCGGTTACGGCCAGGCCCGTCGCCACGCCGGGGACGGCGGTCCGGTCCGCGGCTTCGAAGAAGAACCGGGGCCGGCCCAGCCAGGACCGCACATCGGCGCCGCCAACCACGACAGGGGCGGCGGTCTTGCCCGAGGCCAGTTTGGTGGCCACCTTGCGCAGGAGCCGTCCGAGCTCGCGTTCGAGGCTCCGTACCCCGGCTTCCCGGGTGTAGTCGGCGGCGACGGCCCGAAGGGCGTCGTCGGCCACGTCGACCTCGTCGGCTCTCAGACCGGAACGCTCCAACTGGCGGGGCAGGAGGTGATGGCGGGCGATGGCCAGCTTCTCGTCCTCGGTGTAGCCGTCGAGGCGGATGATCTCCAGGCGGTCCAGCAGCGGTCCGGGGATGGTCTCGGCCACGTTGGCCGTGACGATGAACAGCACCTGCGACAGGTCGAGCTCGACCTCGAGGTAGTGGTCACGGAAGGTGTGGTTTTGGGCCGGGTCGAGGACTTCGAGCAAGGCCGAGGACGGGTCGCCCCGGTAGTCGGCTCCCAGCTTGTCGACCTCGTCGAGCACGAGGACAGGGTTCATCGTGCCCGCCTCGCGCAGGGCCCGGGCCAGGCGACCGGGCTGGGCGCCGACGTACGTCCTGCGGTGACCCCGGATCTCGGCCTCGTCGTGCACCCCGCCCAGGGCCAGCCTCACGAAACTGCGGCCCAGGGCGTGGGCCACCGACTCGCCCAGCGAAGTCTTGCCCACCCCGGGCGGCCCCACCAGGGCCAGGACGGCGCCCGCGCCCCGGTCCCCAACGGGCGCCAGGCCCCGCTCGTGGCGGAGCTTACGCACGGCTAGGTGCTCCAGGATGCGCTCTTTTACGTCGGACAGCCCGTCGTGGTCCTCGTCCAGCACTCTCCCGGCGAGCTCGACGTCGAGGTTGTCCTCTGACGTCCTGCCCCAGGGGATCTCCAGGACGGTCTCGATCCATGTCCTGGTCCACCCCTGCTCGGGGCTCTGCTCGCTGGTGCGTTCGAGCTTGGCCACCTCCCGCAGGAGGGCGGAGCGCACGGCGTCGGGCAGGTCGCGGTCGTCTATCTGCTGGCGGTACCCCTGAGGCGATCCGTCGGCCGCCTCGCCGTCCAGCTCGCCCAGCTCCTTGCGGATGGCCTCCAGCTGGCGGCGCAGGAGGAACTCGCGCTGGGTCTTCTCCATCCCTTCTTCGACATCCGATTTGATCTGCTGGCGCAGCGTGATGTCGGCCAGGACCTCCCGCGCCCACCCCAGCACCAGGCGCAACCGAGCCTCGACGTCCACCGTCTCCAGTACCTGCAGCTTCTGGGCCGGGCTCAGGTCGGGCGAGTAGCCGGACACGTCCGCGATCCGGGAGGCGCCACTCACGTGGCGCAACGTTTCCGCCATGGCCCGGGCACCCCGGCTGAGCAGGATGTTCTCCAGTACGGCCCGGTACTCCCGGGCGAGCTCTACGACCACCGGGGTCTCGGGGGGCTCTTCGGCCTCATCAACCTGGACCCACAGGGCCTGTCCGGTGCCGGGTACGGCGCTGCCCAGAAGGGCGCGGTGCTCGCCGCTGACAGCTATAGCCCCCGAGCCACCGGGCAACTCGCCGACGTCAACGATCTTGGCTACCACCCCGACCGATGAATAACGACCGTCGATCCGGGGCACGAGAACGAGCTCGCCCCCCGCCGGCCCAGCGGCGTCAGCCGCGGCCTTGGCCTCGTTGGTCTCCAAGGCCAGGGTAAACACCATCCCGGGCAGGACTACGCCCGAGGTCAGGGGCAACATCGGCAAGGTTCTACGCGTTTGGTCCATCACTTCTCCGAACTCCTGCCCCGGCTGCTCCGGGGCTCTGGAGATGTTCCAACAACCTGGGGCCCCTCGAGATTCCCCGGGGGCCCTCGTCCAGGCGCCTGACCCGGAACCCGGCTCGGGCCAGGACCTGCGGGATGGTCCGGACGTGGGCCCGGTCCTTTTCCTTGTTCTCCTCGGGTAGCTGCTCGAAGGGTTGGTCGATGAGCGGGTGATGCCGGGAATCGCGCGGTCCGGCCTGGTACCCCATCCGCTTCATGTCCGCTGACCACCGTTCGTGCTCGAACGGCGCCAGACTGGCCACCTCCGCCTCGGTGAACCCGAAGCTCGACCTCTCGGGGTCGAGAAGGGGAGCAGGCACCACCACGCAGCGCAGGGCCCCCAGCTTGGCGGCGATGCCGTCGGCCCACAGCCGGTTGGACTCGCGGCAGGCTGCCGGGCAACTGCTCCCAGGCCACCAGCGAGGGGTCATCGCGTTCGGTGAGCCCCAGTTCGTTTTGGTGCTGGCAGTGGAGCAGGTGGCCGAGGCGAGCGATGACCTCGGTCGCCGTGCTCTCCAGAAGGGGCGCCGGGAGTAGGGTGCGGCTCAGCCAGCCGAAGGCGTGTATGCCCTTCATGGCGGGGCCACCGCGCTTTACGGCGTGGGCCACTCCGGCCTCGTCGTCCTCCACGACCACCACGATGGGGGTCTCCTCCCAGTGCCCCATTTGGTGCCGGAGGGTGAGGGCTGTCGTGAGAGCGGCGGTCTCGCTGGCCAGGGCCACGTAAACGGCGCTGGCGTCGGCCGGCGCACTGGCGCCGCCCCCGTTGCCGGCGGTCCGCGCCCACAGCTCAAGCCGGCAGGAGGAGATCTCTTCCAGCTCCGGGTTCCTCACCGCCAAGTCGTCGAGCACTTCAGGCGGCGCGCCGACCAGGGTGAGGCGCAGGAAGTCCGAAGCCTGGCGCGGCGCCGCCATCCACCGGCGCAGGATCCCGATGAGGAGGCTGTCGGCCAGCCCTTCGTCGCTTACCACCACTACGTGGGGCGAGCCGGGGTTTTGCCTCGGGAACGGGGGGTGCTCGTCCAGCAGCAGCTCGGCCGCTACCGCCCAGAGGTTTACCAGCTCCAGCCGGAAACCCGACTCGTCCTGGTCCACCAGGGCCGGCGCCTTCATGACCTGCCACAGGTGGAAATCGTCGAAGCCGGCCAGGGCGGTGAGCACCTGGGAGCGGTCACCGGCGGAGACGCTGCGTGCCGCCGCGGCCACGTCGATGTTCACTTGGTCCCTGCCGCACAGCGCCACCAGGAGCTCGGCCTTGTCCACGCCGGCCTGCCGCAACATCTTGGCATCGGTGGCGTCGCCCACCAGCACGCGTATGCCACGCTCACGGCACCCGGCGATGGAAACATTGGCGGCGTCGCTGTCGATGGCCACTACCGGCCAGCCATCGGCGGCGAAAGCGTTGGCCAGGCGGTAACCGGCCGCGCCCAGCCCGGCGATGACCACGTGGCGGCGCAACCGGCGGACTACGAAGCGGTTGAACTGTTCCCCGTACATGGCCAGAACGGCGCCCACGGCGGCGTAACCAAGCACGAGCGGGCCCAGGTAACGGGCGATCTGGACGTAGACGTTGGCGTTTTGGCCGGCGTTGCCGTCGAGGGCGAACAGCTGCAGGGACTCGTAAAGCGAATCGAGCGGGGGACGGGACGGCTTGGTCTCGGAGAAGCCGATCATGGCCAGCACGATCACCGTGCCGGCGAGAACGGCGACCACGGCCGGTTTGTTACGGTCCCAGTGCCGCACTATGTGCTTGGCCCATACCGCATTGGCCGCCCGGCCTCGCCTCCGGGGCCGGTGGCTGAGGAGGTCTACGTACATTTCCCGCTCATCAGCCGTTGATGTACTCGGCCCGTTCGGCTGTCGTGTAGCCCCGGGTTACCCTCGCCCGTGCCGCCTGTTCCAGATCGTGCAGGTCGGGAGTCGCCGCTTCGGCCGACAAAACCCGGACGAAGCCGTCGTTGCTGGCCGAAATGACGACGGAGTTACCGTCGAGGGCCCCGAACACGGCGGTGTTCACCGCCGTCGGGAAGGGCTCGTCGAAGGGACCGAAGGCGGCCAATTGGCTTCGTCCGGCCAGGCTCCAGATGCGGACGGTGCCGTCGTCCCCCGCCGTCAGCACCTCGGACCCGTCGGGGCTGAACACCGCCGTGTTGACCTGCCCCCCTCCCGTGTTGAGCTCCGTCGTTACCTTTCGGGTGCCGGCGTCGAAGACCGACACGTTGCCGGCGTTGTCGGCCATGACCACCTGAGCGCCGTCCGGGCTGAACTGGGCATCCCAGACGACGGCGTCCTTGGCCGGGTTTTGGAACGCCCCCAGGAACCTGCTCGTGTCCCGGTCACGTCCCCTGTTCAAGCTCCATTCCCACGCCACCCCGTCGTTGTAGGAGACGAGCACGCGGTCGCCAGCGGCATCGAAGGCCATACTGTTGACGAAATAGGCGTAGCCGGCCGTCCGGGGGAGCTCGAAGGCCCGGCCGTTGGCCAGGTCGACGACCTCAACGATGTTGTTGTCCGAGAAGATCAGGGCTATCCAGGACCCGTTCGGGCTGATGGCGACGGTCTGGGGCGTGCCCGGCCACCGGGTGGGCAGAGGCAGGCGGGCCGGTTGCACCCGGGGCGTCCCCCGGTCGTCGTTGGTCACCCGCCACGCCTTGACCTGGTCACCGGTTGCTGTCGACACCACCCCGACGGTGGTGTCCGCCCGGCCCGGCCCGAGCGCCCGGGCGGCGGCGAACGATTGCATGTCAGCCGGTTGCGCGCCGTCGAGGACGGCGGTCTGCCGGCCGGTGCGCAGGTCCACTACGACCGCCTTGTCCGGGCTGGCGTTCTCGCCCGAGACGGACACCCCCGAAGTCAGAGCCACCACGTCGTCCAGGCCGGGTACGAACGTCAGGCCGCCGACACCGTCGCTGGTGCCCGCCCAGGGCAGAGATTGGCTGACCTCCGAAGAAAACAACAGCTCGCGCGGGCGTGTGTCCCACAGCCTCACCATCCCGTCTTCGCTCCCGGTCACCAGAACGTTCACATCAGTAGGGTCGAACTCGGCCGAGTAGACCACGCCGCAATCGCAATTGAGCTGAGCGACCACGATCCCGCCCAGCTGTGACTGTTGTTCGAGTTGCCAAACCGTGGTCTGGCCGAGGTCGGTCGTCGTGACCAGGCGTGAACCGTCGGGGCTGAACGTGGTCGTCTGAAGGTCGCCTCCGGCGCTGAACTGGGCGACCACCGTGTGACTGCCGTACAGGTCGGTTACCTGGGTGATGCCCTCGACACTGGTGGTCGCCAGCTCGCGCCCGTTCCGGCTCAGAGCCGCGCTACTGACGTTGCCCACTCCCCAAACCGTGTTGTTAGCGGGAAAAATCTGCTTGAAACCGGGGACCGACCACACCGTCGCTCCCGAACCACCGGTAACCGCCGCCTCCGTCCCCGCCCCGTCCAGGCTGACGGAGCCGAGGCTGTCGAAAGGGGTGTCCACGCAGCGCCCGGCGAGCGGCCGGGCGACTTGGTACTCGCAGATGTAGCCGTTGGAATCGACGGCGACGAGATGGTCGTGCCCGTGGACGGGGCCCTGCCAGGCGACCATTTGCCCGGCCGGCCGCGTGTCACGGGCGGCGGCGGGGACGTAAAGCGGCGTGCCCGGGCCCGTGCCGGCCGCGGTCAGGATCTCGACCCCGGGCCACCGGGCCGAGCGCCAACCCGGCTGGACCTCGCCGACCACAGCCAGGTAGCGGCCGTTCGGGCTGAAAGCCAGACCGTTTATGTAGGCAAAGTCGGTGCGCCGGTCGACGGCCGGCGCCGTGCCCGCGAGAGCCCATATCTTCACGTCCCCGGTGTCGGCGGTACCGGCGGCCACCAGCCTGCCGTCCGGGCTGAAAACGGTGGCCGCTACGGACTTGCCGAAGTCCAGCGTCCGCTCCTCTTCGATCTGGGGGAAGGACTGGCGCAAGGCGTCTACGGCCTGGGGCGTGGGGCTCTTGTCCATGGCCGATAGGGCCAGGAGGGCGCTCAGCTCGGGGTCACCGCCGAGGTTTTCGACGGCATCGGCGGCGAGCACCCGGGACCGGTTGGCGTCCCCCTGGCTGACGGCGTTGCCGACCACGAAGATGGCCAGCAGGGCGACGGCAAGGGCGGCGGCGCCCCAGGCGACGAGTGCCCGGTGTCTTTGCTGGCGCGCCCTGTGCTCGGCCGCCTCTTTTTGTGCCTCCAGCCGGCGGGACGCGTGCCGGCCGCGCCAGTCGAGCACGGCCGGGGCCAATACGTCGTGGAAGATCTCGTAGCGGGGAGGGCCGGGCGCTCCCATCGGAGGTTCCACGAAGCGCACGATGCGCGTGTCCCCTTCACCCAGCCTGTCCAGAACGCCCGTCACCCGGTCCTCGGCGCGGCTGGTGTAGTCCACCAGGTCGGCCACAGCGTGGGCGATCTTGGTGCCCGAGGGAGTAACCAGGTGATGGAAGACATCGGCGGCGATGTCCTGGTCCTCGTCGGACAAGGCGCCCAGGGTGGCGTCGAGGTGGCTGCGCACGATCTTCTGGGCGCCCCCCAGCTCCTCCAGGGTCGACAGGCGCAATTGACGAGAACCCGACCCCGCCTCCTGCTGCCAGATGCGGGTCATGACCAGCTGCAGGTAGGGCGCCTCCACCGCATCGGCGCCCCCGCCGTCCAAGGTCCCGGCGCCCACCGTCTCGAGCCTCACCTTGCCGGTGGAGACCTGGTCGACCACGGAGGAGACCAACTCGGCCTCTATGCTCACCTGCGCCTCGGGGGGCAGCTGGCGGTTGTACTCCTCGATGGGGCGACGGATGGCCTGCCTCGCCGCCTCCTTGCCCAACGGGCTGATGCGGCGGTACGAGCCGAACAGGTTAGGGATGCGGCTTCGGAACCGGTCGAGCTGGGCCAGGGCGTCCTCCCTGGTGGCGACCAGGAAGCCGGCGGGCAGACCTTCCCGGCCCACCGCCAGCGGGAACTGCTCGAAAAATGAGCCCGGGCCCTGTTCGGAACCGTGGTAGAGGAAGTACTCCTCGAACTGGTCGAAAATCAGCAATAACGACGCCTGGGCACGGGACGCCCACGTCTCGATGAGCTCGACGAGGCTCGCCGCCGTCGCCGAGGGCGCCGTAGACGGCCACGTCGCCTGGCCCGGGGGCACGAACTCCTGCACCGAGGCCTCTATGGCCGCCGCGATGCCGGCGAGGGGATCGTCGCGCCAGCTGCTGAAGACCACGGGGACAAACTCGGCCGTCCCGAAGCGGGCCATGTCCCGCCGGGCGGCCTGGCGCAGGCTGGCGGCCACCCCCGCTCGCAGAAGCGAGCTCTTCCCGGCCCCGCTCTGGCCGTAAACCAATGTCAGCCGGGCCGATTTGAGGCTGGTGACGATGAGGTCGCGCTCGCTCTCACGACCGAAGAAAAAGGCGGCGTCAGCCTCGGTGAAGTGGGTGAGGCCCTTGTAGGGCCCCGTGGCCCGGGCGACGTCGGCCCCGCTCAGGTTGGCGCGGTCTATCAAGAGCGATCAGCGAGCCAGGCCTCGAAGGCGTTCCTGAGCTGGACGAGGTAGTCCTCGAGGGTCATCCCGATCATCGTCACGTTCTTTTTTGCCCACGTCTTTTGCTCTACGGGGTCGAACTCGCGCCGGACCGCCCACCAGTCGTTCGGCTTCGCCTTCTCCCGCAGCTGGTACAGGATGGCCCGGAGGTTCCAGTCCCGCAAGCTGTAACCGAGGAACAACAAATGGCAGTTGAGGAGCCGGGTGAGCACCGAAGCGGGGAGGAGCGCATCGAGGTCGGCATGCGTCAGGTACTCGATGTAGTGGTCTTCGGTTATCACGTAGCTGTCGTGGTTGGGATCGTTACGGTTGACGAAGCCATGCAACTTCAACACCACGGTCCTCTCCTCGGGATTGGCGCTGAGGTACTCCCGGGGCTCTTCGATCAGGTCCAGGGAGCCTCCCGGAGGTTGGTGAAAGAAATGGCCGTGGTGCTCTCCATCGGCCATGTAGACCACTAGGTCGTAAGGCTCGCCGCGCTCGTCAAGCGCCTGCTCCAGCAAGTCGTCGTAGTTGGTCGTGACCAGCAATGGCGGGTCGCCCAGCAGTCCTTTTTCCCGCAGGCGGCCCGGTACCTCGGCCAGGAAGTGGTGCAGGGCCGTGGTCGGCAGGTCGCGGTCGAAAATGTCGTGCAGTTCCTCGTAGAGGGGCGTCGAGCCGCCCTTCATGGCCGATATCCATTGGGCGACGGCCAGGAGCTCGTAGGAGCCGGCGAGGTCCGCCGGCAAATGGAACTCCTTCGACAGCCGCGAGGCGAGCTCATCGGCACTGGGGGCGCCCTTCCACTCGCCGCCCGGCCCGGCCCGGCCGAAAAGGCTGGCCCCCGAACCGAGAACGGGGGTTAGCCGCCCGCGCCGCAAGCCGCGGCACACGATGTCGAAATGGGCGGCAAGATCCTCGCCGAGGGGCCCAGGTTGCTGGGTGAGTTCTGGGTGTTGGCCACGCTCATGGCGGATCTCTCCTGCCTCGACCTCACCGGCCCGATCGGCGGGCGTCATCATAGCCGACGTACCGTGGGCAGAGCTGACCGTACCGACCACTGAAAGCAGGAGTTACCGAGACACCGTCAGCGATGAGGGCTGTCCATGAGAGGAAGGCGCCCCAGATGAACATGGACGACCAGGAGCTGTGGCAGGTCGCCGTCAACGTCTTGCGGGCCAACGATGGTGGTGGATGGACGAAGGCGGCACCGGACCTGTACCCGCACCAGTGGAGCTGGGACAGCGCCTTCATAGCCATTGGTTGGGCGCACATCGACCCCCTGCGGGCCGTCAGCGAACTTGAGCTGTTGTTCCGCCGCCAGTGGGCGACCGGCAAGGTACCCCACATCGTTTTCAATGAGAGCGCACCGCTCGATAGCTATTTTCCGGACTGGACGTACTGGGACAGCTCCATTTCGCCCGATGCCCCCGTGGGCGCGCCCCACACCAGCGGTCTGTGCCAGCCTCCCGTGCATGCCCTGGCTTTGTTGCGTACCTGGCAGCTGGCCCGGGAAAGCTGCGGGATGGAGGGCTTGGCCGAGGTCCGGGACCGGCTCCGGGCCCTGTGCCCTCGGGTCTTGGCCTGGCACCGCTACCTCGCCACCGCCCGGGACCCGGAGGGCAGCGGGCTCGTCACGATCTATCACCCCTGGGAGAGTGGCACGGACAATTCTCCGAGGTGGGACGAGCCGCTGGCCAACGTCGAGGTCGGAGGGCTCCCCCCGTTCCGCCGGCGGGACACCGAACACGTCGGCGACGCCTCGCAGCGCCCGACGGACAAGGACTACGAACGCTATATCTGGCTCGTGGAGGTGCTCAAAGCCTGCAGGTACGACGAGGCCGAGGTCCAGCGCCGGCACCCGTTCCTGGTGAAGGACGTCTTTTTCAGCGCCCTGCTGGTTTGCGCCAACGTGGCGCTCCTGGAGTTGGCGGAGGCCGTCGGGGCCGCCGGCGACGGGCTGACGGCGGTCCGGGAGTGGGTGGATGCCGGCCGCCGGGGCGTGGCCGGACGCTGGGACGACGATCTTCGAGCTGTGCGTCGATTACGACGTCCGGGCCGGCCGGCCCCTCCGCGTGCGTACATTTGCCGGGTTAGCGCCACTTCTGGCCGGCGGTCTTGGTGCCGAGCTTCAGACCCGGGTGTTGGCCCAGCTGGGTTCTGAGTACTTCCGGGGGCACCCTCGGCTGCGCTGGGCGGTGGTGCCCAGCACCAGCCCCCAAGAGCCCAGCTTCCAGCCGCGTACCTACTGGCGGGGCCGACGTGGCCGATCATCGACTGGCTCGTGTGGTGGGCGCTGCGCGCCATGGGCCACCATCAGCGGGCCGAGGGCCTGCGGCTCGAGGTGCTCGCCCAGCTCCGCCAGAGCCCTATGCCCGAGTACTTCGAGCCCTTCACCGGGGAGCCCCTCGGGTCGGCTAAGCAGTCCTGGACCGCCGCCGTGACCCTTGACTGGCTGTCAGCCTCGACTGGCTGAGCTCCGCCCGCCGGGCCCTAGTCGGGACGAGCTAGGTGCTATCCGTGGCGGTGACCGCCCAGGCCCGTCCGGGACTTCTCCCGCCCTTCGTCTCGATGGCGAGGCGGAGCACCCAGCCCGTGGCCGGCCCGCCGTCGGACCAGGCGAACCACCGCACCTGGTGGAGCACCTGGCCCAGGTCGTCGGGGGCGAGGGGCCACTGGGAGGTGAGGCCGCCCAGGGCGGCGAGCACCCACCAGGCCGCAAAACGCCCAGGCGCGGCCCCGCGCCGGCGGCCGTGGGCGCCCCCGCTAGCGGCGGCCCAGGCCATGAGGGCCAGCGCCGAGGCGGGCTCGAGTTCGGCCAGCTCCTCCGTGCCGGCGCCCAGAAGGTCGATGGCATCGAGGGCGCGGCCCGCGGTGGCCACGGCCCGCGCCCGGCCGTCCGACTCCTCTGTCCACGTGCTGACCAGGTCCTCCAGCGCGCCGGGCACCTCGTCCCGCCCCTCGGGCACCGGCTCGACGGGCGAAAGCCGGCCCGGCTCGCCCGGTGCTCCGGCCGGCCGGTCCGCCCGGAGCCGCCTCAACGGCGGGAGACGGGGTGACGGCGCCTCCATCTTGTCGGGGTGGTACTCGGCCAAGGCGTAGTGAGGCTCCCAGCGCTCGAGCCGCAGGGGGAGGTCAAGGACCTCCGGTAGCGTGGCCGCCACGGGGTCGCTCGTGAGGTCGTCGCCCCGCACCGCACGTTCGTGGGCGGACATGGCCGCCTGGGGCGTGGCGTGGAGGTGAGGCGAGAGCTCGGCCCACGTGTGCGTGGAGGCGGCGACCTCCGGCAACGGCCCGAACGCGAACCGCCCGAGCCCGGTCTCCAGCATCGTGGCCGCCCAAGGAGCGGGAGCCTCCAAGGCCAGGCGGTACTCGATGTGATCGGCCACGGCCCAGAGCTGCTTGCCGCGTTCGAAGGCCAGGCGGCAGCGGGCGGCCAGCGCCATCAGCTCGTCCCAGTGGCTCTCGTCGACCAGGTTGTTGACGTGGCGGGTCAGCCCGTCGAGGTCACCCCGGCCGAGGAGGTCGCCGGAGGCCGCCGACAGCGGATCGGCGCTGGGCACGCCCTATCGAAGCCCGGCCATCAGCGTCGGCCCGTCGGTCATGTCCCGGTCACGCTAGCCCAGGGCCGGCCCGCTGGTGCGGTACGGCCTGCCGTTCGGACTTGAATGCTCGGTGCAATACTCTGGCGGGCAAGTCGGGCGTCGCCAACGGCCCGCAAGGGTCGGCGGGCGGCGACGCAGAACGGGGACGTGGGTGAGGGGGCAAGCTCGTCGGGCGAAGGAGCCGGGAGTGTACGGCCGCACCGGCACCGCTCCCCGCCTGGTCTTGCTGGCTCTGTTGACGGTGCTGGTGGCGGTGGGGCTTCACGGCCAGGTCCCGGCCCCGGCGTGGGCCAGCCGGTCACACGTCCACGACGCTGAGGTCGTGGGGGCCCTGCTGGCCGTGGGCGCCGTCCTTGTTCTGGCTCTATCGGCGCGTAGCCGCCGCGCTCCGCCCGGTGAGTTGCTGGCGGCCAGGCTGCGCACGGCGCTGGGTTACCTGCTGGGTCTCGGCATACCGCTCCTGGTGGTGACCCTGGTCCTCCTGGTGGTCAACATCCGGCCGTTCCCGTCCCGACCGGGGAGGACGGCGTCACGGCTTCCCGCCGCCCGCCCCGGGCGCCTGCCGGCAGCGGCGCCGGCGGCGGCCAGCTCTCATTTCCCGCTGTCCGCCATCCTCTACGGGCTCGCCGTCGCCATCCTGGTGGTGGCCATAGTGGCGGCGACGTTGATGATCGTGCGCCACGGCCGCCGGGTACCGGCGGCGGAGCCCCAGGTGCCGGCCCAGGAGTACGACGAAGCCTTGCAGGAGGCGCTCTGGTGGGGACAGCGCGCCCTGCTGGAGCTCGACGATGCCCGGGCGGCCATCATCGCCTGCTACGTGGCCATGGAGCAGAGCCTGGCCCGGGCGGGGACGGCAAGGGCCAGCGCCGAGACCCCGGACGAGCTGTTGGCCCGAGCGGCCCGGACGCTCCTGATCAGCGCGGCGGCGGCGGCGCGGCTCACCGAGCTGTTTTACGAGGCCCGGTTCTCCAGCCATCTCCTTCACCCCGCCCACCGGGAGGCAGCCGAGAGGGCGTTGGCCGAGCTTGCTTCCGACCTCGACGCGGCCCGGGCCAGGCCCGCCGGGGTGGCGCCGTGACGGGCCCGGCCCGGCAGAGCGCCGGCTCCTGGCGCGGCGCCCGGCCCGAGCTGGCCATCGCCACCCTCGTCCTGGCCGCTTGTGCCATCGCCGCTTACGCCGTGGCCGGGGGACGGGCGACCGTGCTGGTGGTGACGATCTTTGCCGCCGTGTCCCTGGTGGTGGTCAACCGCTTGCTGGTACCGCTCCCGGGCCCGCCGGCCAAGCCCGAGATCCCGACAGGCCGTCGCCGGCCCACCGGGTCGTTGATCAATTACTGGCGCTGGCGCACCGACCTCACCGACGCCATGGGCTCCATCGCCTCCTACCACAGGGGCCTCGGCCCGACCTCGAGCACCTGCTGGCGGCCCGGCTTTCGCAGCGGCACGGGGTCAGCCTCTATCACGAGCCAGACCGGGCCCGCAGCCTCCTCTGCCCTCGGGCCCGGGATCTCGACCTGTGGCCCTGGGTCGACCCCGGGCGGCCCCTGGCCGGCCGGTGGGAAGGTACCGGCATCCCGCGCTCGATCCTCGCCCGCCTGGTCGACAGGCTGGAGCGATTGTGAGCAGTCCCGGGCACACGCCTCTGGAGACGGCCCGGCTGTGCGAGGCCGTCCTGGACGAGATCGAGCGCGTGGTAGTGGGGAGGCGGCGCACACTCGAGCTGGTGCTGACCGGGATCCTGGCCGGCGGCCACATCCTGCTCGAGGATCTCCCGGGGCTGGGCAAAACCCTGATCGCCAGGTCGTTTGCCAAGGTGCTAGGGCTCGATTTCGCCCGCATCCAGTTCACCCCGGACATGCTGCCCTCCGACGTGGTCGGGGCCCCCTCTACGACCAGCGCACCAGCGAGATGGTGTTCCGGCCCGGGCCCGTTTTCACCAACCTTCTCCTGGCCGACGAGATCAACCGGACACCGCCCAAGACCCAGGCGGCGCTCCTGGAAGCCATGGGAGAAGGCCAGGTGAGCGTGGACGGTGAGACCAGGAAACTGCCCCAGCCGTTCGTGGTGCTGGCCACCGACAACCCCATCGAGTACGAGGGGACATACGAGCTGCCCGAGGCCCAGCTCGACCGCTTCCTGATGAGGCTGCGCCTGGGCTACCTTCAGCCCGGCGAAGAAGTGGCGATGGTGCGGCGCCGCCTGGACCGGGGCGCTGACCACGTCGAGCTGGCGCAAGTGACCGGTGCCGACGAGCTGCTGGCCATGCGCGGCTCCCTGGAGCAGATAGAGGTGTCCCCCGACCTGGTCGACTACGCCGTGGCGATCGTCACCGCGACAAGGTCCCACCCCCAGGTACAGGTCGGTGCCAGCCCCCGCGGCAGCCTGGCCCTGGTGCAGCTGGCCCGGGGCGAAGCGCTCATGCACCGGCGTGACTTCGCCATCCCCGACGACATAAAACAGGTCGCCGTGCCTGCCCTGGCCCACCGCGTCGTGCTGCGCCCCGAGCTCTGGGTACGCCAGGTCAGCTCCGACGATGTCATCGCCGCCCTCATGGCCTCGGTGCCGACGCCGCGCACCGATCCGGCGGCCGGCCACTCGGCCGGCGGCGCGGCCGGAACGGCCGGAGGGAACCGCCGGGGCGTCGGTGACGGCTAGATCCCGGGCTGCCGTCGCCGCCGTGGCCCGGCCCGAAGGCGTCGGCCCCCCGGTGCGGCTCGAACTCGACTGGACCGTTTCCAGGCACGCCCGCCGCCTGTTCCACTTGGCCTTGGCCGGCCTGGTCCTGGCCGTCGTCACGAGGCGCCCGGAACTGGTGTCCGTTGCCGCCCCCGCCCTGGTGCTGCTGTTCGTGTGGCGCAGCCCCAGACCGCAAGCCCTGGAGGTGACCGTCCAGCCCAGTGCCACCCGCGCCTATGAGGGAGAGCAGATCGCCTTCGACGTGACGGTCGTCGGTCAGGGCGGTCATACCGTTGAACTGATGGTCCATCCCGCCGACGGGTCCCGAGCGGTGAGAGGGGCCGACCGGGTGGCGGCCGCCCGGGCCACGTTGTCGCTCGAGGTGGCTCGTTGGGGTCGGCGGCGGCCCGGGAGCTTGGAGGTCACCCTGTGGGACCGCGTCCGGATGTCCGAGTGCCACAGCTTCGTCCTCCTGGCCGAGGTCGACTGCTACCCCTTGCCGGCGCGCCATGCCGGCGCCGTGGTGCGGGGGCGCCTGGCCAGCCGCGTCGGGGACCACCCGGCCCGCTCGGCCGGCGACGGGGTCGAGTTCGCCGGGGTGCGCCAGTACGTGGCCGGGGACCGCCAGCGCAGTATCAACTGGGCGGCCACCACTCGTAGGGGGCGCCTGCAGGTGAACACCTTCGCCGCCGAGCGCTCCCAGGACCTGGTGTTGCTGGTGGACGCCACGTCGGATTTCGGCGAGCTGGGCTCGAGTTCGGTGGACCACTCCCTCCGTGGGGCGCTCGGCCTAGCCCGCACCTACCTGGATGCCAGAGACCGGGTGGGCCTGGTCTTTTTTGGCGCCCGTATGCGGTGGCTGGCCCCCGGACTGGGCGACAGGCAGTTCTTCCGCCTTTTGGACGCCATCGTGGTGGGCCGCGCCGGCTAGTCGGCAGGCAATGACATCGCCCGCCTCCCGCGCCCCGCCCTGCCCCCGGGGGCGGCCGTGGTCGCCTTCAGCCCCCTGCTGGACGCCAAGTTCGTCGAGACGCTGCGTGACCTGCGCCAGCGGAGCTTCCCCGTCCTGGTGGTCGACGTGCTCGGCGCCGGGCCGGCTCGGGCCGGGCGAGGCTGGGGCGGGCGGGGCGGGGCCGGGCGGGGCCTGGACCGCCTGGCCGAACGGATATGGCACATGGAACGCCAGGCCGTCCGGTTCTCGTTGGGCGAACTGGGCATCACCGTGGTGCCCTGGGACGGTGAGGACGTTCTCGCTTTGCCTGCCGAGCGCCGGGCCCGCCCGGGGGCGGGGAGGCGGCAGTGATAAGGACCGTCCTCCCCGTGGCCCTGCTCGGTGCCGCCGCCATCCTGTGGTCCGCCATCCCCCTCCGGGGCACGGGCTGGCCGGGGGCCCTGTTCTTGGTGCTGGCCGTCACCTGCGTGCTCCTGGGCGTCCTGCGCCTGGTGCGCCAGGACGCCGGGCGGGAGGAACGAGGCCTGTTCGCGGGAGCGCTGGCCAGCCTGGTCGACGGGGCCGGTTCGCTCCTGCGCGGCCTCGAATGGGAGACGGGCGCGGCGGTCGCTGCGGTGGTCCTGGAGGCCCTCCACCAGAGCCGCCCGTGGCACACCGGGTTTCTCGGTGTGTTGCTGGTCTGCTATCTGCTGGCAGTACACCAGGCCGAGTCGGCCTTCCCCACCGGCGTTTTCCGGGGGCAGGCCGGGACGCTGGCGGCCAGCGTGGCCCTCCTGGTGGTGGTCATGGGCGTGGCCATGGCCCCTTCAGCCGGGGCCGGATCCTTGTCGGGATGGCTGGAAGTCTTGGCCGCACTGGCGGCCGTGATGGTGGGGGGCCTGGCTCTGCCGGTTTGACTCCAGTTGGCCCCGGCGGTTCGAGACCGGTTAACCGTGCCGGGTAGACGTGCCGATAGATCCCTCAGGAAACCGATGACGACGACACGCGCACCTGCGTCCCCCGCTCCAGTGGTCCCCGGTCGGCGGTCCATGTTCGGCCTCGCCAGCAGTTCCAGCCGCCGGGGAGCGAGCTTCGGCGCCCTCGGTGCGGTAACCGGCGTGGTGGCCAGCGCCGTAGTCGTCGGCGGGTTGCTGTGGTCCGCGGCCACCGGCCAGGCACCGGCGTCCCGGCACCCGACTATCTTCGGCGGTTCGCTGGTGCTCGACGATTACCGTCCCCTGACCGTGGTCGATCTGGCTACGGGGGCCGTGACCGTCCAGCTCGAAGGTGTTTATGCCCAGGTCGGGGCCAGTACCTACGCCGGCGTGGAAGCGGTGACGACCGGCGCCGGTACCCTGCTGGTCAACCGGGCCACGGGCGCCTTCAACATGCTCGGGCAGGACAACTACGTCCTGGGACCTCCGTCGAACGGGATCTCGCTCGGCCCGCTACCGGGCGAGACCGGCGCCGCCGGCTTCGCCGACGGCGCCGCCGCCTTCATCGTCCGTTTCGCTCCCCACAGCACCGTCTCACTGGTGGACGCCTCGACCGTGGTGCTCGGCGCTCAGGCTCTGGTGGCCGGCGGCCGCCGGGCCACCCGCCCGGTGGGGTTTGTCCGGCTCGATGACCGGCCTGTCGACCAGGCCGGTGGCGCCGCCGTGGGGAGGGGCGCGCTGTGGCTGCTGGCCGGCGCGGACGGAAAGTGCGCCGTGGTCCGGGTGGCACGGTCCGAGCAGGCCGGACAGGGTTTGTCGGCCACCCGCCGGTCCCTGTTGCCCGTGACCTGCTCACAAAGCGCGCTCGAAGGATCGTCGGGAACGGTAGGGGTAGCTCGGCCGGGCGTGGTCCAGCTCTTCGGAGGCACTGGCCCCGATGTCGCCGTAGCCGTACCCGGAACCGCCCACGCGTCCCAGTTCCTCCCCGTCCAGGGGGCATCGGGAGGCCTGTGGTTCCTGGCCCGGTTGCCCTCGGGTTGGTCGGTGTTCGGGGTGAGCACGGCCGGGACGCTGAGCGGCCCGCGGCCGTTGAGCGCTTTTGGCCCGGGGCCGAGCCCGCCGTTCCCGCCTATTCGGCCGGTTTGCTTTACACCCTGGACCAGGCCCAACCTGGGCAACCGTCGTTGTGGACCATAAAGCCGGGCACGGGCGAGATGGCGGCTGTCCCCGGTGCCCCGGTCTACCCAGCCGAGAGCGTGACGGAAAAAGCGGGCTTTCAGGGTGCCCAGGTCCTGGTGGACGGTCCCCGGGTCATTTTCAACAACCCCGAAAGCTTGCTCGCGGTGGTGGTCTTCACCGACGGCAGCCAGGCCCCGGTCGTGGTCAACAAGTCGGACGCAGTCGAGGTGAGCGCAGCCGGCCCCGGTGACGTCAATGTCAAGCACGAAAAGCCCAAGGCCCAGCCCAAGTCGCCCCGGTCGGGCGCGGCACCGACGACAACGCCAACGACGCTGGTCCAGCCTCTGGTCGTCCAACCGGTGACTCAGCAGATCGATTGCGCCTCGACGACGGAAAAGCCTTACGCCCCGCAGATCAGTTCCATTTCCCCCTCAGACGAGTCGGCCCTGGTCGTCTGGACCTACCACCTCCTGGCCGAGCAGGACTGCTTGCCCAGTACGTGGTCGGTGACGGTCACGGCGCTGGGAGGTGCGGCCCAACCGCCGCGCCGTGTCCAACTGGTCGACGGCCAGGACCAGCTCCTGTTCACCGGCTTGCGCCCGGGGACGGCCTACGAGGCCGTTGTCACCGCTTACATAAGCCGGAAGTCCACCTCGTCGGGGCCGGTCAGCTTCACGACCACGGCCGTCGGGCCAGGTGCTCCGGCGTCGGTCAGCGCCGGCGCCAATGGCCGGGGGGGCTGGGTCGTCTCCTGGACGCCTTGCGCCGGTCCCAAGTGCCTGGTCCCGGCCGCGTCCTGGACCGTGATCGGCTCCTCGTGCGGTACCAGCTTCATCGGCCAGGCGCCCAAGGTCGAGGTGCGGGGATCGCAGACGAGCGTCATTGTGAACGCGGCCGACGACCTCGGCCTGCTCGGCGACTCGCTCAGCTTCAGCGTCCAGGGCGTGAGCAGTGCCGGGCTGGTCGGCGCGCCGACGGCCGGTCGCCAGTGCTCGTCGTCGTGGCAGCCGGCCGACGGTGCCGCCTTGAAGCTCCTGGCCGCGGGGGCCGCACAGGGCCAGACCATCACCGCCGACCTCAAGGTCGTGGTGGCCTCGGGCGCCGGCCCCGTCCTGGCCGATGGGGGCAACCAGGTCACCTATACCTACTCGGTCGGTGGCCGGAGCTTCGGGCCGACGTCGTCACCGGCGGCCGAGATCACCGGCCTCGACCCGGCGAAGCAGTACCGGGCCACCGTCGTCGTCGCCCCGGTCGGCCACTCGGAGGCGGCCGTGACCGTGACCAGCCCGGAGTTCGGGCGGGACCTGTCGTGGCCGAGCCAGCTCCAGATGCAGGTTCACGGCACGGTGGGCACCGATCCCAACAGCGGCAAGGTCGCGGCCCGGTTCGAGGACCTCCCCGTGGGCGCCTTCCGGGCCCAGGGGTACATAATCTGCGGCAGCGAGACATTGCCGGTGAAGGGAGACCTGTCGGCCGGGCTGTTCAGCTCCGGCGTCGACCTCGACCAGATGGGCGGCGCCTGCTCCCTGTCCCTGGCGCTGGACAGCACGCTGGTGCCCGATCCTTACGGCTTGCCGTCTCCCGAGCTCACGGCCGCCTTCTCGATCGGCACGGCCGCCGCGTACCACTTCAAGGCCGTTACCGGCGGGGGATGCCGTCCGAACTGCACCACGCTGGCGCTCGACGTTTCCTACCAGGGGCCGGGCCAACCCCCGGGGAGCAATTGGCAGGTGGCGGCGGCCAGCACCGGCGGCTGTACCGTGACCGCGCCCACGGCGGCCGTGGCCGACTTCCCCGTCGTTCTGCGGTGGCCGGCGGCCTGCCCGGCGCCCGCCGTAACCGTGTCGTGGCTGTACCTAGGTGCCGCGGGCAGCGCCGTTGCCACCCTGCCCGGCGCGGCGGTGGCGGCGTCGACCACGGCGCCGACTTCCTCAACCAGGACGCTCGTCCCGTCGATTGTCCTATCAACGACGACCAACCCGCGCACCAGCCCGACCCCGGCAACGACCGGGGCGCCGAAGAACACGCCGCTCACTCCACCGATCACGACGCCTTCGACGGTGCCGTCGACGGTGGGGTCGACGGCACCGTCGACTTCGTCCCTGCCCGGTAGCTCCCGGACCACTTCTCCGACCACAGCGACCTCTACTGCTCCCACCTCGGGTTCGGCCACACCACAAGCCACAAAGCCCACGACGACCCTTCCTCCTGCCGTGACCACGACGTTGCCGCCGCCCGCCCTCACCACGACCTCGCCGCCCACCACCCAGCCGACCACGACGGCACCGGTGACGTCCACCACCCTTCCGGCCGCCGCCACCACCACGGCCACCTCGCCCCCCGCCGCCACCACCACCACCGCCCCCGCCGCCACCACCACCGCCCCGCCCACCACCGCACCGAGCACGACGGCGCCGACCACGGTCCCCACCACCGCCCCGGCGTCCACGGTCCCGGCGTCCACGGTCCCGGCCTCGACGGTGCCGGCGTCCACGGTCCCGGCGTCCACGGTCCCGGCCTCGACGGTGCCGGCGTCCACCGTCCCGGCGTCCACGGTCCCGGCCTCGACGGTGCCGGCGTCCACGTCGCCGGCAGTGTCCGCCCTCGTTGCCCCGCCCGGCTTCCAGAGCGGCCCGCGGCCCGGGCCCGGGTCGGGGACGCCGGCCACGGCGCTCGCCGGTGCTCTTTGGGCGGTACTGGCCGCCCTGCTGACAGCCACTTTCGCCGCTTCGCTCCTGTGGGCCCGGGGCCTGGCGCCCGGGCCCGCCGGTCCTTACACCGAGTAACGGAGGCAACAACGTGACCATGACCACCTCAGTGACCGGGCCCTCGACGGCGCCGGTCCCCGCCCCCCCCGACTCCGGCGCCGGCGGCCCGGAGATGGCCGTGTTCGTCCAGATGTTCGACAGCCTGGTGAACAACGTGACCAAGGTCCTGCACGGCAAGGAGGGCGTTGTCCGCGCCGCCCTCACCTGTGTACTGGCCGAGGGTCACTTGTTGATCGAGGACGTCCCCGGGGTGGGCAAGACCTCGTTGGCGCGGGCCATCTGCAGGTCGGTCAACCTGACCTGGAACCGCGTCCAGTTCACGCCCGACCTCCTGCCCAGCGACATCACCGGGGTGACCGTGTTCGACCAGGCCAGTTCAAGTTTCAGCTTCCGCCCCGGGCCGGTGTTCGCCAACATCGTCCTCGGTGACGAGATAAACCGGGCGTCACCGAAGACGCAGTCGGCTCTGCTCGAGGTCATGCAGGAACAGACGGTGTCGACGGACGCCGCCGTCTACCCGGTCCCCCGGCCGTTCGTCGTCATCGCCACGCAAAACCCAATTGACCTGGAAGGTACCTACGTACTCCCGGAGGCCCAGCTCGACCGGTTCCTGATGCGCCTCTCGGTCGGCTACCCGTCGGCCGAGGCCGAGGCCGAGGTGCTGAGGACGGAAAAGGACTCAGCCACCGTCGAGCACCTCTCTGCCGTCATGGAACGCGACGCTCTCCTGGCCATGATCGAGTTCGTCAAGCGCGGTGTCGAGGTGTCGCGGGCCATAGAGCAGTACATCGTGGCCATCTGTGCCAGCACCCGGGAGATGCCCGAGATCCGCCTGGGCGTTTCACCCCGTGGCGGCCTGGCCCTGCTCCGGGCCGCCCGGGTGGTAGCGGCGACGGCCGGCCGGCCCTTCGTGACTCCCGACGACGTCCAGGCCATGGCGTCGGCCACCCTGGCCCATCGGGTGGTCCTACGCCCCGACGCCGAGATGCAGGGCCGGACGTCGGCCGAAGTGATCGCCCGCGCCGTACAGGCCGTCCCGGTGCCCCGAGCGGTCGTCCGCTAGGCACCCCGTGACGCGGTTGGGGTGGGGCGCGGGCAGTGCCGGACTGGTGCTGCTCGTCGTGGGCGTGGCCGCCCGATGGGCACCGTTGCTCCTCCTCGGCGCGGGCCTCTTCACCCTGGTCGTAGGGTCGGCTGTGTACGTCGTGCGCTCTCCCCGGCTCCAGTTGGTGCGGGCCGTCGAGCCTCCCCGGGTCGAAAAGGGACAGCCCGCCATCGCCGTGGTCCAGGCGACCAACCGGTCATGGCGGGCACTGAACGGTCTGGTGATCGAGCAGCGCCTGGGGGGTACCGTGTTCCGCGCCGAGCTCCCGAGCCTCGGGAGGGCCCAGACGAGCCTGCGTACGTACCGTCTCCCCACTTCCCAGCGCGGCACCTACAGCGTGGGCCCGGTGGAGATACCCAAAGCAGACCCTTTCGGGCTGTGCCGCCGGGTGACGGCCCTGGGCGAACCGCAGGTCATTTCCGTCCACCCCCGGGTGCTGGCGCTCCGACCGCTGCCTACCGGGACCTCCCAAAACCTGGAGGGCCCGTCGAGCGACACGTCCCCCCAGGGCAGCGTGACCTTTCATCGCCTGCGCGAGTACGTGATCGGCGACGACCTGCGCACCGTGCACTGGCCGTCGACGGCCCGTCTCGGCAAGCTTGTGGTCCGCCACTACGTGGACACGGCGCAGCCCTACACCGTGGTGCTGGTCGACCTCCGGCCCGAGGTCTACTCGCCCGAGACGTTCGAGGAGGCGATGGACGTGGCCGCCTCGGTCGCCACCTCCATGTCGTGGGGGAAAGCCCCGGTCCAGATCCGGACCACCACGGGCGAACGTGTCGGGGCCCCGGCCAGCGCGACCCCGTCCCCCTGGTGGACTACCTGACCGACGTCGCCCCCACTTCCGGGGGCTCCCTTTCCGCTCAATTGGTGCCCTTGCGGCGCGACCGGGGAGGCAGCGCCCTGGTCGTGGTCACGGGGCAACTAGAGGTTGAGAGCCTGCCGGTTATCGCCTCGATGAGCCGTTTCAACCATGTGATAGTGAGTTCGCTTGTGCCTAAGCCGGCGCCGGCGCCGGCTTACCCGGGCGTGAGGGTGTTCGTTACCAGCACAGCCCTCGAGTTGGCCCAGGCGTGGGACGGGTGGGTGGTCCGGTGACCTGGAAGCCCAGCGTGGCCAGGCTCCTGGCTGCCGCCCTGCTTTTGGGCAGCGCGGCCTCCGCTTTCCTCGCCTCCACGCCCTGGCTGCGGGCCTACCAGGTTGCCCGCGCCCCCCTCTTGTTGGCCCTGGCCGCCGCGCTCCCCGTGGTCATCAGCGTCGTCGCCTCCCGCCTGGCCCGGGCGCCGGCGCTGACGTCCTACGCCGTGTCGGCGACCGGTCTGGCCGTCCTGCTGGCCGTGAGCAACGGCTTCGACTTCTACGGTATGTGGGACGGCCTGGTCCACGTGCCGGCGCACCTGCTGACCGAGACGCTCCCACTGAGCGGGGGCAGCTCGCTGTTGGCCGCCCCGGTCGTGTTGACCTGGTTGTGCAGTGCCGTCTCCGCCGAGATGCTCGGGCGCTCGTCACGTCCGTCGGCGCTGGCCATAGGCGGGCCGCTGCTCTACTTCGCTCTGGCCTACGCGGCCACGACCTCCGGGCCGCCGGGGCGGACGGTGCCCGAAGGCGCCGCCCTGCTCGGCGCGCTGGCGGTGTGCGCACTGGCCCGTCAGGGCCTGATCGAGGCCGAGGCAGCCAAGGCCGGGACCGGTCGGAGCGCGACCGGTCCCGAGCCGGGGCGACGACGTAGCTCCCTGCGGCGAGCGGCCGCCGGCGCGGCGATGGCCGGGGCCGTATTGGTGGCGCTGGCGGCCGGCGTCGCCGATGTCCCGGCGCTGGCGGCCAAGCCCGCCACCGTCAGCCGCCCGACGCAGTTGCTATCGGGCATCGTCGTCGACCCCCTGGATGCCCTCGCCTCTCTGCGTAGTGCCGACCCCCGGGCCGCGCCCCGAGACCTTTTCGACATCCAGGTGGCCGAAGCCTGGAACGGCTACGTACCTCTGGCCGTCCTGGACGAGTACGACGGGGACTCGTGGAGCTTCTCGGCCACCTTCCAACCGACCGGAGGGCGGGTGCCTTCTCCGGGCACCCTGTTGGCCAGCGAGCCCTTGGCCCGGCAACTCGTCCAGCACTACACGCTCGAGGCCGCCATCGGGTTGCCCTTCCTGCCCGCCCTGGACCGCCCCGAGCAGGTGGACGGCCTCGCCGCCGATGCCGACAGCGGGACCGGGATGCTGGTCGGCACGCCTGGCGTCCCCGCCACCTACAGCGTTGTCTCCCTGGTGCCACCGGGCACGATCGGGCAACTTTCGTCGGCCGGAGGGTTGGCCTTCGGGTCCCAAGTGCCGGGCGGAGGGGCTCCGGCATACACCACCCTTCCCATCGGCTCCGCCTCTGACATCGCCGCCGCCGTGCGCTTCGCCGCCACCCTTGCCCAACGACCGGCCGCGCCCTCCCTGCCTTTCCTGCAGAGCTTTTTCGCCGCCCTGCGGGCCCAGGAGCGTCGCGTCACCGGGGCCGGGTCTTCGACCGGTGGTTCTTCGGTCCCGGCCGCCTTGGCCGGCACGTCGCTGGCCCAGGTCATGAACGCCGTGACCGTGGACCGAGCCGCCACGCCCGAGCAGTTCGCCACCTTTTTCGCCGTCGTCACCCGCTACCTCGGCGTGCCCGTCCGGGTTGTAACCGGCTTCCGGGTGCCGGCGGCCGTCTCGACGCCGGGGCTGCTGCCACCGGGCAGCTACCAGTTGACTAACCGCGACGCCTGGACGTGGGACGAAGTGCCGGTGCTGGGGTACGGATGGGTGGCGGTCGACCCCACCCCGGTGCGGACCACGGCCGATGTGACGCCTCCGCCCGAACAGGTGACGGCGAGCCCGACTACCGTCCCCAAACAGGTGACGGCCCTGCCTGGAGGCGGCGCCGCCCATGCCATCGCCAAGCCCGTCAACGTCAAGCTGGCCCATCCCCTCAACATCAATTGGCTGCTCGTGGCGGGCGCCGGTTTGCCCGCGGCGCTAGTCGTGGCCCTGCTCATCGGCGCTCTGGGACTGCCCGCACTGCGCCGGTACCTGCGCCGCCGGGCCCGGCACCGGACCGACGACCCGGCTGTACTGACGGCCGGAGCCTGGCTCGAGCTGATCGACGGGCTCTTCCGCCTTGGCGTCCAGGTGGACGGTTCGGCTACCAGCGCAGACGTGGCCGGCGAGGTCAGCTCCCGTTTTGGGGAGCCCTTCGGGCCTCCTGCGGGCGTGCTGGCCAAGCTGGCCGACCAGGCCCTGTACAGCACCGAGTGGCCGGTCGACGAGGCGGGCGCCCGCCTGGCCTGGGACACCCAACGCCAGCTCTACGGGGCAATGCGGTCTTCGGTCGGCCAGCGCGACAGGGCGCGGTCGCTGATGCTGGTAGGTCCGTCCCCGGTCCGGCCCGGGCCCGGAGGCGCACGATGAAGTTACGCCGGACCGCCCCGGCCACCTCGGCACCCACGACGTTCCCGGGGTACGCCAATATCGTCGAGATCGCCACCGGGACCTTCGCCACCGTCTACCGGGGCGTGGAGCTGGGGACAAAACGCGCCGTCGCACTGAAGGTGATAAGGGTGGCCGACACCTCGCCCCGCATGGTCGAGGTGTTCAACAAGGAGCTGGGGGCTCTCGCCCTACTTAGCAACCACCCCAACGTGACGACGCTGTACGGGTCGTTCTTCACTCCCGAAGGGCGTCCTGTCCTCGTCCTCGAACTGTGCCGTGAGTCGCTGGCCCAGCGGGTGCGCCAGCAGGGCCCATTGTCGCCGGCCGAAGTGATCAAGGTCGGCGTAAAGATCGCCGGAGCCCTGGAAACTGCTCACCGTTCGGGTTTCCTGCACCGGGACATGAAACCGCAGAACATACTTGTGTCCCAGTTCGGCGAGCCTGTCCTGGCCGACTTCGGAGTTGCCGCGCTGCAGGCGGCGGCGCAGTCCACCGAAGGCGTGTTCGGTTTTACCACTTTGCATGCTCCCCCGGAGGCCCTCGAAGGCCAGCCTCTGCACCCGGCGGCCGACATCTATGGCCTGGCCTCGTCCATGTACCAGCTTCTTCTGGGCCACGGGCCCTTCGCCGCCTACGAAGGGGAGGCCCCTGCTTCGGTCATCTTGCGCATCCTGCGAGACCCCGCCCCCCGGCCACCATTGGCGTCGGCGCCGATCGCCCTGGCCGACCTCATGGAGAATGCCCTGGCCAAGGACCCGGACAAACGGCCGCAGTCAGCGGGCGCTTTTGCCGAATCACTGAGGGCCATCGAAGCCTTGGCCGGCTGGCCCCCCACCCCCTATGTCGTGTGGGCGAGCGCCACGCCCCCGGGCCTGCCCGTGGCCGACGAAGGCGCTCACATCGACGTCTCTCCACCGGGTGGGCTACCCGTGGCCGACAGCCGGGAGCACCTGGTGGCGTCCCGGTTGTCAGAGCTCTTGCAGTAGGCCCCGACGGCCACCAGCACGGCCGTGCCTACAGCGGGGTTACGTAGGCGCCGGAGATGCCGCCGTCCACCAGGAAGGTCGACGCGGTCATAAAAGAAGCGTCGTCGCTGGCCAGGAAAGCGACGGCCGCAGCTATCTCCTCTGGCTCGGCGAACCGTCCGATGGGGACATGGACCAACCGCCGGGCCGCCCGTGGGGGGTCTTTGGCGAACAGCTCCTGGAGGAGCGGCGTATTGACGGGCCCCGGGCACAGGGCGTTGACCCTGATGCCTTCCCGGGCGAACTGGACCCCAAGTTCCCGGGACATGGCGAGCACGCCGCCTTTCGAGGCCGTGTAGGAGATCTGCGATGTGGCCGAGCCCAGCACGGCGACAAACGAGGCGGTGTTGATTATCGAGCCCTTCCCGGCCTGCTGCATATACGGGATCACGGCCTGGCAGCACAGGTACACCGAAGTCAGGTTGACCTCCTGGACGCGCCGCCAGGCGTCGATGCCGGTGGTGAGAATGGAGTCGTCCTCGGGCGGTGAGATACCGGCGTTGTTGAAGGCGATGTCGATACGTCCGTAGGCATCGTGAGCGGCCCGGTAGAGCCCAGCCACCTCGGTGCCGTTGCTCACGTCGGTCTTGATGAAGAGCCCGCCGACGTCGTCGGCGCTGGACTGGCCTGCTTCGGCGTCCACGTCCGCCACCACTACGGTGGCGCCCTCGGACGACAGGCGCCGGACCGTGGCCAGGCCGATCCCGCCGGCACCCCCGGTGACCACCGCCACCCTGCCCTCGAGGCGACGACAAACAGGCTGTTCCACGGTTTTATCCCTCCGTTGCGATGAAGACGTTCTTGACGTCGGTGAACGCGTCGGGCGCGTCCGGGCCGAGCTCGCGCCCGAGCCCTGACTGTTTGAACCCGCCGAAGGGTGCCCAGTACCGCACGGACGAGTGAGAGTTGACAGACAGGTTGCCGGAATCGACGGCCCGGGCCACGCGCAGCGCCCGGCCTACGTCTCTGGTCCAGATGGAACCCGAGAGGCCGTACTCGGTATCGTTGGCGGCCCGGATGGCGCCGGCTTCGTCGTCGAAAGCGGCCACGGCCACGACCGGTCCGAAGATCTCCTCCCTAAAGGCGCGGTCGCCGGAGCCGATGGGGGCGAGAACGGTGGGCGGGTACCAGTACCCGGGCCCATCGGGACAACTACCCCGGAAGGCCACGGGTGCCCCCTCGGGGACGTAGGAGGCCACCCGCTGGCGGTGCTGGGCGCTGATCAGAGGCCCCATTTCGCTCGACGCCAGGGCCGGGTCTTCGACCCGGAGGGCCTTGACGGCCACCTCCAGAAGTTCGAGGAAGCGATCGTAGACGGTGCGCTCGACCAGGATCCGGGACCGCGCGCAGCAGTCCTGGCCGGCGTTGTCGAAGGCGCTCATGGGGGCGGTGGCCGCCGCCCGCTCGATGTCGGCGTCGGCGAAGACGATGTTGGCGCTCTTGCCCCCGAGCTCCAGCGTCACCCGCTTCACCTGGTCGGCGCAGCCGGCCATTATCTGCTTGCCCACGCCGGTCGACCCCGTGAACACGACCTTGCGCACGTGGGGGTGGGCGACGAAGCGGTCACCGACCACCGGCCCCTGGCCGGGCAGGACGGTGAAGACATGCTCGGGCAAGCCCGCCTCCCGCGCCAGCTCGGCCAGGCGGAGGGCGGTGAGAGGTGTGAGCTCCGCCGGTTTCAGCACGACCGTGTTGCCGGCGGCCAGGGCGGGAGCGAAGCCCCAACCGGCGATTGGCATGGGGAAGTTCCAGGGGACGATAACGCCGACGACCCCGAGCGGCTCCTTGAAGGTAATGTCGACTCCACCCGGTACGGGTATCTGACGGCCGAAGAGCCTTTCCGGTGCCGCTGCGTAGTAATTGAGCACGTCCCGAACGTTGCCCGCCTCCCAGCGGGCGTTACCGAGGGTGTGGCCGGAATTGAGCACCTCGAGGCGGGCCAGCTCGTCGCGCTCGGCGTCCACCGCCTCGGCGAAGCGGCGCAGGAGGCGGCTACGGTCGGCCGGGGCCACCCGCCGCCACCCTGCGAACGCACGGTGGGCGTTGTCGATGGCCGCGTCCGTCTCCTCCCGGGAGGTGCGGGCCACCTCCGCAACGGCCTCAGCCGTCGCCGGGTTGATAACGGTCGTGGCCACCTATGAGGCCTCCTCCCGGGCCAGGGGGACGGGGGCGCCGGACCGCAGGGCGTGGCGCCGGTGCCGTGCCTCGGCCACCAGGGCAACCAGCAGACGGTCGTCGGCCGGGTTGTCTTCGGGGTGCCACTGCACGCCCAGGGCGAACCCCGGCCCCGGGATCTCGACGGCTTCCACCGTGCCGTCATCGGCGAACCCGACCGCTTCCGAGACGTTCACCCAGGCGGTCGACGGCCTGGTGGTGATGACAGTGGCCCCGTGTCCGGGCGCCGAGAATGGAGCCCGCCCGGCTGCCTTCCTTCAGGGTCACCTGGTTGGGCGAGGTCTGGCCCAGTACGGGCCGGTGCTCGTCGTGGCCAACCACGTCGGGGAGGTGCTGGTGCAGCGTCCCGCCCAAGGCCACGTTGAGGACCTGCAGGCCCCGGCAGATAGCCAACAAGGGAAGGCCCTGGTGGAGGGCGTTGTGGCAGAGGGCTAGCTCCCAGCTGTCACGGTCCTGGCGAGGTTGGTCCGTCCGGTCGTGCGGTTCAGCCCCGTACGTGGCCGGGCCACGTCCGGACCTCCGGTGAGCACGAGCGCGTCCACCACGGCCAGGACGGCGACAGGGCCCCACGGGGACGGAGGGAGCAGTAGCGGTTGGCCGCCGGCACGCGTCACGGCCGACACATAGCTGTGGGGGACGAGGTCGGCCGGTTCGTCCCAGAAGCCGAAGCGCGCCGTTTCGACGTAGGTCGAAAGGGCGACCAGGGGCGGGGTCATGTCCACGAGCGCAGGCTAATGGAGCCCGAGCTTCGTCTGGCGCGTCAGAGGCTGACGGGGGGAGCCTCACACACTGACCGGCTCGCCCCCGACCGAGCGCCGCAATGCCGCGTGCAGGGCGTCCGGCGTCAGGACGCCCAAGTAGTGCCCGCTGCCGTCGACCACCGCCACCCAGGCGGCGTCGTGTTGGAGCATTTCGGCGAAAGCCGTTTTCAGGGACGCGTCGAGGCCGACACGTGCCCTGAGGGGGTGCATGTACCGGGAGACGGGCGCGGCGCCATCCCGGGGGCGCGAGCCCTCGGGCGGGCCGCCGGGCTCCACCCACCCGAGCAGGTGCCCTTCATCGCTGACCACCACGGCCCAGCGCGTGCCCCCGGCCTCGACGGCGCCCCGGGCCTCGTCGACCGTCGTGCGCGGTCCCACGTTGGGAGGGGTGTATAGGTCGGTCACCTCGATCGGGGTCACCGCCAGGCGCCGCAGGCCCCGGTCGGCGCCTATGAAGTCGGCCACGAACGGCGTGGCCGGGTGCCCGAGCACCTCGGCCGGCGTGTCGTACTGCTGGAGCACTCCCCCCTGGCTGAGCACGGCTATCCGGTCTCCCATGGTCACCGCCTCGTCGACGTCGTGGGTGACCAGGATGATCGTCTTGTGGAGCTGTTGTTGAAGGCGGAGGAACTCCTGCTGGAGCCGCTCCCGGGCGATCGGGTCGACGGCCCCGAAGGGTTCGTCCATGAGCAGGACGGGCGGGTCCCCGGCCAGGGCGCGAGCCACACCGACCCGCTGAGCCTGCCCACCCGAGAGCTGGCTCGGGTAGCGGTCGGCGTAGACGGCAGGGTCGAGGCCGACCAGCTCCAATAGTTCGGCGACCCGGGCACGCACCCGGGACCGGTCCCAGCCCAGCAGGCGGGGGACGGAGGCCACGTTGTCGGCGACCTTCAGATGGGGAAAGAGACCGGGCTGCTGGATGACGTAGCCGGTGCGCCGGCGTAGCTCGACCCGATCGAGGGTGGCGATGTCCTGGCCGTCGACCAGCACCCTGCCGCTGGTCGGTTCGACGAGCCGGTTGACCATGCGCAGCACGGTGGTCTTGCCACCGCCCGAGGGCCCGACGAGCACGCACAGCTCCCCGGCGTCTATGTGCAGGTCCAGGTTTTCCACGGCGTAAGCGCCGTTGCCGTAGCGCTTGGAAACCTTTTCGAAGCGGATCATGGCTCGATGCGGGTCACGGCTCTCCTTGGCCACCGGCGGCCTGCAGCATACCGATAACGCCGGGCCTAACTTTGGGCGGCCGAAGATCGGTGCAGCTCAGATAGGGTCTGAAGAATATGGCGCTCGTCGGTTCGGCCGGCCCGCTGCTCCAGTGGAGCTGGATCTCTTCGCAATCCGGGACGATCCTCTCGTTGCTCGTCCAGCACATCGAGCTCACGGCGATCGCCGTGGGCGTCGGCTTGGTCATCTCGTTACCGCTCGGCGTGGCCGCCTGGCGGGCGCCGGCCCTGCGCACGCCGCTGGTGGGTTTCACCGGGCTGCTCTACGTCATCCCCTCGGTGGCCCTGATGGCGTTGCTGGCGCCGTTCACCGGTTTTTTTTCCGTGACTACCGCCGAAGTCGCCCTCGTCAGCTACACCCTGCTCATCCTGGTGCGGAACACGGTGGCCGGCCTGAGCTCGGTCCCCGCCGATGCCCACGAGGCCGCCCGGGGGATGGGCTACACGGAGCTGGAAGAGCTGTTCAAGGTCCAGCTGCCACTGGCGCTGCCGTCAGTACTGGCCGGTCTGCGGGTGGCCACGGTAACGACCGTCGGACTGGTCAATGTGACCGCCTTCATCGGCCAGGGCGGGCTCGGTCAGCTGATCATCCAGGGCTTCGGCGAAGACTTCAATACCCCGATCGTCGTCGGCCTGGTGCTGTCGGTGCTCTTGGCCGGCGTGGCAGACGCCGTGCTGGTCGGCGTCGAACACCTCGTCCTGCCCTGGCGGCGGGCGGGAGGGGGCGTTCCCCGTTGAGCTTCCTGTCGGAGGTCGCCACCTTCTTCACCACGGGGTCGAACTGGACCGGCTCGAACGGCATCCTGGCCCTGTCCCTGGAACAGGCCAAGCTGGCAGTGGTGGCGGTACTGGCCGCCATAGTTGCCGGCGTGGGCGCCGGGTCGCTCCTCGGGCATAGCGGCCGGGGGAGCTTCGCCGTGGTCAACGCGGCCAACGCGGCCAGAGCCGTACCCTCGTTCGCCTTGCTGACCCTGATCGCCATCCAGCCCGCCGTGGTGCGCCTCCAGGAGGGCGGGTTCATCACCGCCGTCATTACGATGTTCGCCCTGGCCGTGCCGCCCATACTCACCAATGCCTACGTGGGCGTCCGGGACATAGATCCGGCGGTGCGCTCGGCCGCCCTGGCCATGGGCATGACCCCAGGCCAGCTCCTGCGCCAGGTCGAGCTGCCCCTGGCCCTTCCTTTGGTCATGGCCGGGATCCGCACCGCCGCCGTCGAGGTGGTGGCGACGGCGACCCTGGCCGCCTATGTCGGAGTCAGCGACCTGGGCACCTACATCTTCACCGGGCTCGATACCCGCAACAACGTCGAGACGTTCAGCGGGGCACTACTGGTAGCGGTCCTGGCCCTGGTGGTCGACCTCGTGCTGGCCGCCGCGGCACGAGGTCTGACACCGGTGGGCTTGCGCGGCCCCTCGTGGTTCTGGTCCCACGGTTCGACCGCATCCTTGGCGACCCTGCGGCCGCGCCCGTCTGCCTGAGCCCTGAGGCTAAGTGAGGCCCTGGCTTTTCAGCCATTGAGCGGCCACGGTGGTGGGGTCGTCGTGGTCGACGCTGACATCGGTGTCCATGTTGGCCAATTGGGTCTCGGTGAGCTTGGCATCCAGACCATTGAGGGCGGCGGACACGGCCGCCGTGTCGACCGACTTTCGGATCACCGGGATGAGATGGTCAGCCGGCTGGAGGTGCTTGTTGTCGACGAGCTCCACGAACCCGTTCTCGGATATGGCCCCGTCGCTGGAGAAGAACTCGGCCACGCCGACCTTCCCGTTTTTGAGATAGGCCACGGTGATGGGCCCGGCCTCGTCGGTGGAGACGAAGGACTTGAAGTGGAGGCCGTACACCTTCTCCAGGCCGAGCAGGCAATAGGCGTAGGTCGGGCACTCGGCGGGGGCCCCGAAGGCGAGCTTGGAGGCCACGGGGGCCAGGCTCGACAGGGTCGTGAGGTGGTACTTGGTGGCTGTCGCCTTGGTCACGGCGAACACATTGACGTCGGTGGCCGGAGCCGGGGTCAGCACAGTGGCCCCCTGCGGCGCCAGTGCCGCCTTCAGGGCGGGCAGGTCCGTGCTGAGCTGGGTGGCCTGGGCCGTGTCTTTAGGCTCCAAGAAGACGAGCAGGCTACCGGCGTAATCGGGGTACAGGTCGAGGGAGCCGTGAGCCAGCGCCGGCTCGACCGCCGTCCGGGTGCCGAGGTCGGCGCGGACATTGGTCGTGAAACCGGCGTGCTTCAGGACATCGCTGTACAGGTTGGCCACGATGACCTGCTCGGGAAAGTTGGTCGACCCGATGGTTATGGTCGGGGAACTCGCCGAGGACTGGGCCACCTTCGAGGTGGATGCCGAGGCGACGGTAGTGGTGGTTAGGTAGCCGACGGTGCCAACCAGCGTGAGGGCAGCCGCAGCCAGCAGATTTGTCGGACGGGGCATGTGGGCCTCCTTGGGGCGGGGGTTGGTTGACCTTACAGGGCGGCGCCGAGATTGTGAAAAAAAACTTAACGGCGTTTCAGAGGATCCGGGACAGGAAGGCCTGGGTCCGTTCGTGGCCCGGGTTGGCCAGCACCTGCCGGGGCGGGCCGGACTCGACGATGACGCCCTGGTCCATGAACACCAGGTTGTCACCCACTTCCCGGGCGAAGCCCATCTCATGGGTGACGACGACCATGGTCATGCCGTCCTCGGCCAAGGAGCGCATGACGTCCAGGACGTCGCCCACCAGTTCGGGGTCGAGGGCCGAGGTGGGTTCGTCGAAGAGCATGAGTTTGGGTTGCATGGCCAGGGCGCGGGCGATGGCCACGCGTTGTTGCTGACCTCCGGAAAGTTGTCTCGGGTAGGCATCGAACTTCTCCGCCAGGCCCACCCGGCCCAGTAAGTCGTTGGCCTCCCGGGCCGCCGCCGTTTTCTCCACGCCCTTTACCCGGACGGGGCCTATGGTCACGTTTTCAATGACCGTCAGATGGGGGAACAGGTTGAAGTGCTGGAAAACCATGCCGACCTCGGCTCGCCGCTGGCACACCTCCCGATCGCGCAATTCGTAAAGGCGGCCGCCGCTTTCCCGGTAACCTACCATTTGGCCGTCGACGGTCAAGCGGCCACCGTCCACCTTTTCCAGATGGTTTATGCAGCGGAGGAAAGTGGACTTGCCCGAGCCCGACGGCCCGATTATGCACAGGACCTCTCCCTTGTGCACCTCGAGGTCGATGCCGCGCAGGACCTCTAGGCGGCCGAAGTGTTTTCGCACACCCTCGGCCCGGACCATCACATCGGTTGCCGGTACGTCAGTCATCGGCTTCCCTGACGAAGGGGATGCCTTCGACATCGGCGAAACGCCCATAGCCGGAGCGGCCCGGCCGGATGAGCAGGCCCCGGCGCAGCCTCTGCCACGGCGTCGGAGGTAGCTGGCGCACCGAGCCGCGGGCGTAGTGGCGCTCGAGGTAGTACTGGCCGATCATGAGGACGGTCGTCACCCAGAGGTACTGGAACGAAGCCACCATCAAAAGGGGGATGACCCGGTAATTAGCCGCATATATCTGCTCCACGGCGAAGGTCAGCTCCCACACCGTCACCACCGATGCCAAGGACGTTGTTTTGAGCATCGATATGGTCTCGTTACCGGTGGGGGGGATGATCACCCGCATGGCCTGGGGGATGACTATCAGACGCAACGTCATGAGGCGGGTCATCCCAACAGATTGGGCGGCCTCGGTCTGGCCCTCGTCGACCGAGATCAAGCCGGCCCGGACGATCTCGGACATGTAGGCGCCCTCGTTGAGGGCGAGGCCGACGCTGGCGGCCAGGAACGGGGTCAGCCACGTGTTCAGGTCGATATGGACGAAGGCGGGGCCGAAAGGGATGCCCAGGGTGAAGCTCGGGAACAGGTAGGAGGCGCTGTACCAGAAGAGGAGCTGCACGAGCACCGGGGTGCCCCGAAAGAACCAGATGTAGACCCAGGCGCTCCCCGTCACGATGGGGTTGGGAGATAGCCGCATGACGGCTAGGACGATACCGATCGAGATGCCCCCGGCCATGGCCACTACTGTCAGGGCGAGCGTGAAGCCCAAGCCTTTGAGCACCTCGCTCGAAAGAAAGTAGTGGTCGATGACGTCCCACTCGAAGCGTTCCCGCCTCTGCCCGTTCAAATAGACGTGGGAGAAGAAGAGGGAATGGACCAGCATGGCCGTCACGACGACGACTACGAGGGCCGCCACCCAACGTCCGGGGTGGCGGACAGGGACCACCGGCATGTCGCTACGACGCCGGTCCGAGACCGTGGCAGGTTCAGCCGTTGCTGTTACCCTTTTCGGCTACGGCGGGAACGGCAACGCGCCCCTGGTGCCGCCTGCGCCACTAGCTGGTGGCTTCGTTGAGCCCGGGATTGGTGATGCCTCCCTGCTCGACGCCCCAGTGGTCGAGGATCGCCTTGTACTGGCCATTGGCCATGATGGCCTTGACGGCAGACAGCAGCGGTTGGGCCAAGCCGCTGTTCTTGGCCACTATGAAGCCGTAGGGCGCCGTCTCGAAGGGCGTTCCCGTGAGCTTGAACTGACCGCCCGAGAGGTGGACGATATAGGCCGCCACCTGGGAATCGGCGAAGCCGATGTCGGCCCGACCTTCGGACACGGCCAGGTTGGCCTGGTTTTGGTCGGCGTAGCTCAGGACGTTGACGTGGCAGCTCTTGGCCTGTGTTTGGGCATCGGACTGCTCGGTGGTGCCCGTCTCGACGGCCACCGAGTGGCCGCACAGGGCTTTGAGGCCGTTGAACTTGGCGCTACTGGTGGACTTCTCGTAATAACCTTCGCCGGCCTTGAAATAATCGATGAACGTCACTTGTGCTTCCCGGGCCTTGGTGTCCGTGAAGGACGAGTTGCCAACGTCGAACTTGCCATCCTGGATGCCGGGGATGATGGTGTCGAAGGTGGCGTCGACGAGGGTGACCTTTACCCCCATGGCCTTGCCGAGGGCCTGGCCCAAGTCGGCGTCGAAGCCGACGAGGTGCCCGTTTTGGACGAACTCGTCCGGGGGGTAGGTGGCGTCCATGGCCATCTTGATGCCCGACGCGTACTTGGCCGGGACCTTGATCGGACTGGCGTTGGCGCTGGTGGTTACCGCCGCCACGCCGGTCAGCGCTACGGCAATGAACGAGCCAACAGTGGCGGCGGCCACGGCGCGCCTGGCGCGGACGGTCGTTGTGATGCGCATCGGTACCTCCAAATTGCACGGGCTGTTGTGGCCCTGGAGTGTAGTGGCTCGGTGTGGCCCCGCCCAAGCGCCCTACCTGCACCGCCGCGGCTGCCCTCGATGGGCCGGACCGGTGCGCCCGCCCGCCCCGGGCCCGGGCGGCGGCCAACCCCGGGCCGAGTTCTGTTAGCGCCGGCGGCGCCCAACGAGATCGGCCAGCGCGGCACCGGCCAGCCTGAAGGTCGTCCACTCGTCGTTGGGCACGGCACCGAACGAGCGATAGAAGTCGATGGCGGGCTGGTTCCAGTCGAGCACGGCCCACTCGAGCCGGGCGCACCCCCGGTCTATGGCGCGCTCAGCCAGAGCGCCGAGCAGGGCCCGGCCGACCCCGTGGGCACGGTGTTCGGGCACGACATAGAGATCCTCGAGGTAGAGCCCGTGGCGACCGGTCCAGGTGGAAAACGACACGAAATACACGGCCATCCCTATTACCTCGCCGGCTATGTCAGCCACCAGGGCGAAGACATCCGGGTGGGGACCGAACAGGGCCCGGCGGAAGTCTTCCTCGGTGGCCTGGGCCGAGCCCTCGGAACGCTCGTAGCGGGCGAGCTGGCGGACCAGGTCGATCAGGCGGCCGACGTCCTCGGGGACGGCATCGCGTACCAACGGGTCGGTGGGGCGCGCCAATCCCAAGATGAGCCCTCCTATCCCGTCATCTCTTGAGCAACCGGCCGATGATGATGGATATCTCGTAGAAAAGCACCATGGGCACGGCCATGCCGAGGAAGGTGAAGGGGTCATTGGAGGGCGTGACCACGGCGGCCACGGCGCACAGGACCACGATGGCCGGTCGTCTCCACTTTCGCCACTTGGTGGACGGCACCACTCGGGCGATCATCAAGAACACCACCACGATCGGGTAGAGGAAGACTCCTCCGAACACCAGGCAGACAAGTACGTACAGGCTCACGTAGCCGGCCGGGCTGAACAGCGGGGCCACGCCATTGCCGCTGGCGCCGATCAGCCAGTCGAGGGCCTTGGGCCACACCAGGATGGCCGTGCCCACGCCCATCGAGAACAACGTCAGAGCAGACAGGACGAAGGGGATGGCGTAGCGTTTTTCGTTTTGCTTGAGCCCGGGAGTGATGAACTGCCATGCCTGCCAGAGCCAAACGGGCGCGGCCAGGGCCAGGCCGATGTACATGGACACCTTCAAGCGGGTCGTGAAGCCCTCTGTCGGGCTCGATATGACCAGGTCGGGCGTGACCAGGTGCTTATGGTGCTGGTAGAAGGTGCGATATGGCTCGGTCATGAAGTGGAGCACCGGGTTGTACAGGAACCAGCCGGCGATCGACGTCACGACGATGGCGATGGCGCAGTACAGGACCCGTCGTCTCAGCTCCGCCAGGTGCTCGAACAAGGTCATGCGGGCGCCGTCGCCCTCATCGGGCGTGTCTCCGGCGGCAGAGTGGCCGTTGAGGTTGGGAGGGGCCCCGTCCTCTAACGCCGGGCCCGCCCCGGCACCGTTACCGAGCACGTCCGTCGCCGTCGGGCTCTCACCGAGCACGTCCGTCGCCGTCGGGCTGTCTCCGAGGGCGTCGGCGCCCACTACGGCGCCCAACTGCTCGGCCCCCCCGCCGAGCCCGTACCCTGCCTGCGGCCCCTCCTGGTCGCTCGGAGGCATGCCTAGTTGAAGCCGGGATCGTCAGGGACGGCGGCCGTGGGCAGGCGCCCCGTCAGGGGCGGGGTGCCGTTGCTCGCCGCCGGTACCGCACCATTACCCGTTTCCACTGGCGAGCCCGCGCCTACCGCCGGCGGGGCGGGGTCGAAGGGGGCGGGGTCGAAGGGGGCAGGGTCGAAGGGGGCAGGGTCGAAGGGGGCAGGGTCGAAGGGGGCAGGGTCGAAGGAGGACCTCACCTCGCGGGCGCCCACCTCGAGCGCAGCCCGTGGCTCCGCCATGGCCGAACGGAACTCATCGCGCAAAGCCGAGGTCTGCTTGAGGGGCTCGCCCAGGACACCATGGAGCTCGCCCTGAATGGCGGAGGTGTACTTCCGGATTTCAGCCATCCAGCGTCCGGCCGTGCGGGCTACTTCGGGCAGGCGCTTAGGGCCCAGCACCAGAAGTGCGATTACAAATAGCACTACCAGCTTGTCGGGGTCGAGGTTCACCGGCTAGCGCCCCGACCTAGGCGCGGCCGAGCTGATCGGGCCTGTCCACCGCGTCAGCTCTCTGCCTTGGGTCCCTCGGCTTGGGCACGAGCAGCGCGCTCAGCCAACAGCTCGTCGAGCTCGGAGCGCGTGAGCGTCACGGAGTCGCTCGCCCCCGCCCCGGGGACGCCCACCTGGCTCACAGCCGGCGCTACCGTCAGGACGGGCGCGGCCGGCGCCGCGGGCACCGCCGCGGGAGTGGGTGCCACCGCCGGGGTTCCTCCCGCTTCCGCCTCGGTCTTGGCCTTGCGGAACTCCCGCAACGCCTCGCCTGTGTTTTTGGCCAGCTTCGGCAGCTGCTTGCCGCCGAACAGCACCACCACCGCCACCAGGATCACGATCAGATCGTCGCTACCGGAGAAGATTGTTGAGAGCACGGCCCGAACCTCCTCACCGAGACAGTCGAACGGACAAACCCAAACCTACCACCCATACCAGGTGGTGCATCATCGCGCCGCGGGTCATTACCGAGTCTCCGGAGGAAAGGGGCAGGCCGGATGACGCGTCGGCGCTCGGTGCCGAACGTCCCGCTACTGCGCCATCTCCCTGTGACCGGCTTCCAGCTGCCGGCGGAACGCACTGACCATGAGTTCGGTGAGCTCCTCGATCGACGTCTCCGCCACCCGCGTGTCTACCGTCACCTTGCCCTGCTGGATCACGTTGAGCCGGTCGCACAGCGCGAAGAGGTGGGCGTAGTTGTGGTCGATGACGATCATGGACACCCCCCGAGCGGAGAGGTCCTTCACCAGGTCCATAATGAGCGCCGACTCCTTGGCCCCCATGGCGGCCAGGGGCTCGTCCAGGAGGAGGATCTTGGCATTGAGCCGAGTAGCCCGGGCCACGGCGATCGCCTGGCGCTGACCGCCGGAGAGCATCTCCACCTCTTGGTCCAGGTCCGGGACGTTGACCCTGATGTCGTCCAGGTAATGCCGGGCCAGGGTACGCATGCGCCGGCGCGAGAGCATGCCGACCCGGCCGAGGGTGGTCATCTCACGGTTCAGGAACAGGTTCTCGTAGACCGTCAGCTGAGGCACGAGGGCGAGGTCCTGGTAGACCGTCTCGATGCCGTGGGCCCGAGCCTCCTTGACGGAGTGGAAGGTAACTTCCTGGCCCTCTATCAGGATGCGGCCCGTGTCCGGCCGCTGGAACCCGCACAGGATCTTCACCAGCGTGCTCTTGCCGGCACCGTTGTCACCCACCAGGCCCAGCACTTCGCCCCGGTGCAGTTCGAGGTCGACCCGCTCCAGGGCCACCACGGCGCCAAAGTGCTTCGAAATCCCCTCGACGCGCAGGATCACGTCATCGGAGATCGTCCGCTGCCCATCGGTCGCCAGCGCGTCAGCGACGCCTTCGGCCCGGGCCGGCCCTTGAGGCGCCGTGCTCATCTTCGGACCCTCATTGCCAGCCGGCCCAGCTGGCCGTTGAGGACCATGGCGAAGATGATGATAATCCCCTCGAGCAGGAAGAACCAGTTCGCGCTGACGCCGGTAAGGTTGAGCCCGTCCTTCGAGGACCCCGAGGAAGAGAGCGCCTATCAACGTACCCAGCACTGTGGCCCGCCCCCCGGTGAGGGCGGTGCCGCCTATGACGGCCGCCACTATCGGGGGCAGCACGATGTTGAGACCGTAGTCGCCCGGGTCCATGCTCCCGAGCCTGATCAGGTCAAGGATCCCGATGAAACCCGACACCGTGGAGATGATCATGAAGCACCAGATCTTGACCCGCGCCACGGGTATGCCGGCCTCCGCCGCAGCCAGGATGTTGCCACCAGTGGCCGTGATATGAACGCCCAAGCGGGTGTGCTTCAAGAGGAACCAGATCACCGCCAATACCAGCAGGGCCCAGAGGAAGGTGGCCCAACTGCCGATGCCCAGGATATTGCTGTAGTACCAGAATGGAGAAGGGTGGGCCCAGCTCGGCGCGTGCAAGCATGCGGCCGGCAAAGGATAGCCGTGACATGGTGGAGTCTGGACGGGCGAAACCGGCGGGGTGCCCTTGGTCCAGGTCATCTGCTCCTGGGTGTAACTGGACCCGACCAACACCAATCCGTAGAGGAGGAACGTCATGGCCAATGTGACGATCAAGGACGGCACGCGGAGCCAAACCGTGATCAGCCCATTGGCCAAGCCGATGACCGCACTCAGGATCAGGGCGATGACGATGGCGAAGCCCACGGGCACGCCCGCGCTCCAGAACCAGTAGACGAACCACGGTGCCGTCAGGTACACCTGGCCGGCCGAGAGGTCGATCTCGGCCAGTACCAGCATGAGGACTTCGCCCGCTCCGATCACGATGAACGGCGCTACGTACTGCAAAGTTACGACGGTGTTGTCGACAGTGAAGAGAGCTGAGGTGCGTAGGGCGAAGTAGACGATCGTCAAGATCGTGATGCCGATCACCGTTGCTTCGCGTTGGCGGACGACCCACCTCAGAATGGAGACAGGCGTAGCCCCCCGCCCCCCCCTGACGGGCGGGGCGGGGGGAACAGGCGGGCTGTTGCTTGTAGTAACTGCCGCCTGCGCCACGATTTAGGCGATCTTGGCCGGGGCCTTCAAGGCGACCTGGGCCTTGGTGCTGCCTTCAAAGCGGCTCGACGTCTTCAAGTAGGGGCCAACATTGGCGCTGGTCACAAAACCGAGGCCGGTGTCGGTGTTGCAGGGCTTCATCAACCCGCCCGAGATGGCGTAGAGGAACAACTGGATGGTGGGAACAAAGCCTTGCAGGTAGGCCTGCTGGTCGATGGTGAAGAGCAAATGGTTCTCTTGCACCTGCTGGAGGACGGGGAGGCCAATGTCCCACCCCGAGCCACCGACCTTGCCCCCGAGGTTGTACTTCCCGATGATGGTGGCGGCGGCGATCGAGTCACCGGAGTCGACACAATAGAAGGCCTTGACGTCCTTGTTGCCCAAGTACCACTGCTCGAGCAGGGGCTCTTCTTGGGCCTGGGTGGCGCTGGTGCCCACTTCCTTGAAGTCGTACCCTGCGGCCACGAAGGTGGGCTTGGCGCCGTCGATCCGGGGCTGGATATTGCCCGTACCGGGGGTGGCGATGACACCGGCGACCAGGTCGCCCTTGCTGACCAGGCCGCTGGCGACGATCCGTTTGGCGGCGGCGGCACCGGCGGTGAGGTTGTTTTGCCCGACATAGGCCAACCTGTTATTGCCGGGCTCGTCGGCGTTGTAGGAGATCACCGGGATGCCCTTGGCCAGAGCGTTGTCAACCGGCTGATTGAAGGCCGTGGGGTCGATCAGGGTGGTGGCGATGCCGTTGACGCCGGCGGCGATGGCTGAGCTTATGGCGGTGACCATGTCGGTGGCGAGCGAGGTCGTAGAACCGGTCCACGCCGGTGTGGGTATGCCGAGGATCGTCGCCGCGTCCTGCAGCCCGTAGATCGTGGGCGTGAAGAACGTGTTGGTCGTCACGTGGTTCACGAACGTGAACTTGTACGCCGGGTGGCTGGCGAACATCGGGATGTTGCTGTCCCGGAAATCCTGGGCGCTAGCGCCGCGCTCGGTGAGCACTTCGGTCAACGCGCCCATGAACGGCACCGTTGCCGCCGCGAGCCCGGCATTGCGCAGGAAGCGCCGCCGCGATGCGTCGTATTTCTTCGGATCCACTTCAAAGGGTTCTGTGCCCATACTCCCTAACCTTTCCCCTAGCCGCCACCCTGGGTGGCAGCGCCGCTGTTGCCAGGCGTCCTCGCCCCGGCTGGTGGACAGGGGGGCGGTCGGTAACTGCCCGGATGTGACGCCGGAAGGCTAGCGCTCACACTCGACGGCCGCAAGGAGCCCCGGGGATCCGTACAAACCCGACCAATATCCCACATTCGGGCGGCCCCGGGCGCCGGACCGATGGTGACCGGTCCGGGACAGCCCGAGCCCTCGACGACCTGGCCTCACAACTCGCTCCGGTTGGCTATGACCAGCTCTCTGACCTGGCTCTCGAGTAGGCGACGGGCATCGGCTGGCAAGGCGTCGTCAGTCACCAGCACGTCGACCTCGGACAGTTCGGCCATGGTGCAAAGGGCGGTGGTCCGCCACTTGGTGTGATCGGCGACGACGACCAACTTCCGACAACGGGAGATGAACGCCCGGTTGGTCTCGGCCTCCGAGATGTTCGGTGTTGTGAGCCCGGCCACGGGGTCCATCCCATGCACTCCGAGGAACAGCAGGTCGAAATAAAGCGAACGGATGGCGGCGTCGGCGGTAGGGCCCACGAGGGCGTCGGAGGGGGTGCGGAACTCGCCGCCGGTGAGTATCACCGTCGTCCCCATCCGGCCGCCTTGCTGCAGCTCGTGCCAGACGTTCATCGAGTTGGTCACCACCGTGATCTGGTCGATGCGAGAAAGCTGACGGGCCAATGCCCAGGTCGTCGTACCGGCCGAGAGGGCGACGGCGGAGCCGGGCTTGACAAGCTGGGAGGCGTGGGCGGCGATGGCCGACTTCTCAGGCTGCTCGCGCAGCGCCTTCTTCTCGAAGCCCGGTTCCTCGGTGCCTCGTTGCGCGAGCACGGCGCCACCGTGCACTCTCTCGATGAAACCCTCGCGTTCGAGGGCGTCGAGATCCCGGCGGACGGTCATCTCAGAGACCAGGAAGGTCTCGCTGAGCTCGGTCAGACGGACGCCGCCCTTGGCCTGGAGCTCCTCCAGGATCTGTTGACGCCTCATGCGTGCTAACACCCTCGGCCTCCCTTCGGCACCGCTCAGACTGCCATTTCCCGCAGACGTGCCGCCGCCGCCTCGGGGACGATGTCGTTGGCGAAGGCTCCCATGCCCGACTCCGACCCGGCCAGGAACTTGAGCTTGTCGTTGGCGCGCCGCAGGGTGAACAGCTCGAGGTGGAGGGCGAAGTCCTCTCGCCCGGTCCGGACCGGCGCCTGGTGCCATCCCGAGATATAAGGAGCGGGCTTGTCGAAAAGTTGGGCGAAGCGGCCGAAGAGGTCGTGCAGGACCTCGGGCAGCTCGGCCCGAGCCGCGCCCCGTAGAGCGGGCAGGTCGGGGACGCGCTCGTTGGGGTAGCAGTGAAGCTCGTAGGGCCAGCGGGCGGCGTGGGGTACGAACGCCGTCCAATTGTCCGTGGCCAGCACGATACGCGAACCGTCGGCGCGCTCGGCCGCCAGTACGTCGTCAAACAGGTTGCCGCCGTTCCGTTGCCGGTGGGCCTCAACCATGCTCAGGACACGTTCGGTGGTGGGCGTGATGAAGGGATAGGCGTAGATCTGCCCGTGCGGGTGCGGCTGGGTGACCCCGATCTCGCGGCCCCGGTTCTCAAAACAGAACACCTGCTCCACGTCGACGCGGGCACCCAGTTGGAGGGTCCGGTCGATGAGAGCGTCCAGGACTAGGTCGATGCGGTCGGGTTTCAGTTCGTGGAAGGCGGCGCCGTGGTCGGCGGTGTAACAGACGACCTCGCACCGGCCGGCGCCCGCCAGGGCCGGGAAACGGTTTTCGAACACGACGACCTCGTAGTCGTGTTCCGGCACCTCGGTTAGCCGGGAGTCGGTGGAGGGGCACAACGGGCAGTCCTGCACCGCCGGTAGGTAGGTCCGGTCCTGGCGGTGTGACGCGTACATGACCCACATGCCGAGCAGAGGGTCGCGACGGAGCTCGGACGAAACGGCCACGGGGCTGATGTCGCGAAGATCCTTGGCCTGCCGAGGGCCGGCATCGGCGGCGTCGTAATAGATGATCTCGCGGCTGTCCGCGAGTCGCTGGCTTGTCTTCCTCACTTCAGCTGGCTTCCGACGGAGGTCCCCCTGAGGCAACCCTAACGTACGGTTACCAGTATCTATCACATTCTGTCATAGATTGCGCCCAGGGCCGGCCGAGCGCGGCAGGTCCGCCGGCACCGCCGGCACCTTAGGTGCCCAGGAGATCGCCCAGGTCGAAGACCGAGCAGACCGAGAGCCCGGCCTCCTCCAGCTTGCTCGGACCGGTTGCCGGCCCGGCCCGGCGGTCGATGACGCACAGGACCGTGGAGGCCAGCGCACCCCGGGCGCGCAGCTCCTCGGTGGAGGCGACGACTTGGCCGCCGGTGGTGATCACGTCTTCCACGACGAGGACGCGCCGGCCGGCCACGTCCGGCCCTTCGGACAGCTTCGCCGTCCCGTACGTCTTGGCCTGCTTGCGCACAAGCACCTGGGGAAGTCCCGTGAGCAGGGAAAGCGCCGTGGAAATGGGGACGCCCCCCAGCTCCAGGCCGGCCAGGATCTCGGTACCGGGGGGGACCAGCGGGGCGGCCATTTCGGCCACTGCTCGCAGGAGCAGCGGGTCCGCCTCGAACTGGTACTTGTCGAAGTAGAAGTCCGTCTCCTGCCCCGAGCGCAGGAGGAAGTGGCCGCTCAGGTAGCACGTCGCCTGTACTCGTCGGGCTAGCTCAGCCTTGTCCACCGGCCGTCCTTCTACCCCGGCGCCCGGGCGACGGGATCCGCCTCCGTCGCCGCCCCCCGGATAGCACCGAGCCCGGCTGCCTCGACGGCGACATGTGGCCGAGGCTAGCGGGTCACCGGGCGGATGGCCGTGGCCGGCGTAACCTGTCCGGGACACGCCCCGGACTGAAGGAAGGTCAAATGACGAAGGACACAAGTGCACTGACGGCACCTCTCCGAGGCGGGAGCCGCATCCCCCTGTTGGGTTTCGGGACCTGGCAGCTGGAGGGGGCGGAGGCCTACGAAGGTACGCGGGCGGCCCTGGAGATCGGGTACCGGCACATCGACACGGCGACGGGCTACGCCAACGAGGACAGCGTCGGCGCTGCTCTGCGAGACAGCGGTATCGAGCGCAGCGAGGTCTTTGTCACGACCAAATGCCCGCCCGAGCGGGCCGGCCATGAACTGAAGACGTTGGACGAGAGCCTGAGCGCCCTGGGCGTGGCCTTCGTCGACCTGTGGCTGGTGCATTGGCCGCCGAACGGCCAGGCCCGGCCGGCCACCTGGCGGCAGTTCATCGAAGCCCGCGACGCCGGCAAGGTCCGGTCCATCGGCGTGAGCAACTACAGCATCGCCCAGATCGACGAGCTCATCGAGGCCACCGGGGAGGGCCCGTCCGTCAACCAGATCCCCTGGTCCCCGTTCCTCTACGACGCCGGCACGGCGGCCGCTCTCAGCGACCGTGGAGTCGTCCTCGAGGGCTATAGCCCGCTCAAGCGCAGCAACCTCCGGGACCCCCTGCTCGTGGAACTGGCCGGCGCCTACGGCCGGTCCCCGGCGCAGATCGTGCTGCGCTGGCACCTCGAGCACGGGTTCGTGGTCATCCCAAAGTCCGCGGCGGCGGGAACGGATCCAGGAAAACTTCGACATCGGTTTCGAATTGGCGAAGGAGGACGTGGCCCGGCTGGACGCGCTAAAGGGCGGGGGTCGCTAACCCCGCCCGGCCTCACAGCCAACCCCGCTCGTCGGCGGCCCGGACGGCCTCGGCCCGGTTGCGCCCCCCGGTCTTGGCCATCGCCGCCGACAGGTAGTTCCGGACCGTGCCTTCCGATAGGAACAGCTTCTCGGCGATCTCGGAAGCGGTGGCGGCCAGAACGGGCGGCGACGAGCACGTCCCGTTCCCGGGGCGTGAGCGGCGAGGCGCCGTGGGCGAGAGTGTCGGCCGCCAAGGACGGGTCGACTACACGCTCCCCGGCTGCTACCCGCCGGATGGCGTCAGAAAGCTGTTCGGCGGGGGCGTCCTTGACCACGAACCCGTACGCCCCCGATTCCATGGCCCGGCGCAGGTAACCGGGGCGCCCGAAGGTGGTGAGGACCAGCGAGCGGCATTCGGGCACTTCCTGGGCCAGGACGGCGGCGGCGGCCAGACCATCGATGCCCGGCATCTGAACATCGAGCAGGGCCACGTCGGGACGGTGGAGCTTGGCCGCGGCCACCACCTCATCACCTCGACCGACGGTGGCGACCACCTCGAAGTCATCTTCGAGCGAAAGCAATGCCGCCAGCGCCGTGCGGATGAGCTCCTGGTCGTCGGCCACGAGCAGGCGGATCACGCCGGCGCCCCGAGCTCGGTCCCGAACGAGACCCGTAGCCGCCACCCGGCGGGGTCACGGGGCCCGGCGTCGACCCGGCCGCCCGCGGCCGCGACCCGCTGGCGCAGGCCGGCCAGGGCGTTGCCGGCCAAGGGGGCCCCTCCCACGCCGTCATCGATGATCTCGACCGACGACGTCGACAGCAGGACGGTGCAAGAAGTCGCATGGGCGTGGCGGACGACGTTCGTCAGCCCTTCCCGGAGCACCCAACCAAAGAGCTCCTGATGGCGGTCATCGACGATGTCGACGGCGCTCGGGAGGTCGGCGGCCACCCCGGCCGCCCGTAGGAGCTCCTTCCCTGTAGCCAGTTCCGCGGCCAGGGTCACCTCCCGGTAGTTCGCCACCGCCGCCCGCACGTCGGTCAAGGCGCGGCGCGCCAGCACTTCGACCTCGCCGATCTCAGCCAGGGCACGAGCCGGGTCGGTGGCGGCGATACGCCGGGCCAGGCCTGCCTTCACCGTGATCGTCGTGAGCGAGTGGCCCAAAAGGTCATGAAGGTCGCGAGCGATGCGAGAGCGCTCGTTCTCGGCCGCCAGGCGCGCCAGTTCGGACCGGGCCTCGGCCAGGGCCCGGTTGCCGCGCACCATCTCGAAGAACCCGAACATGGCCAGAGCCACGGTCGGGATGGTTATGACGGTGCCGTTCTCCAGGGCCGTACTCAGGTTGTCATGCCACGAAGCGACGGCCACGGGAAGCAACAGCGCCATGAGCGTCAAGACGACGACAACCAAGGCGGAACGGCGGCCCAGGCGAGCGACGGTGATGACCACGATGAACACGCACATCACGAAGGCGTCAGCGTGAGCGAAGGGCAGCTCGGCCACCCACAACGCCACCAGCGCCCCGTACAGGGCCCGGAAGCGCAGCGAGGGCTCCTCCCAGGTCAACGGGAGGACAAGTAGGTAGCACAGGCAGAAGGCAGCGATGATCACGTAGCCGGCGATGGCGCCGGCACCCCTCGAGTCGTTGGCGACAGCGCCACCGACCTGCAGGAGGTACACGAGGAAGATCCCCGGGAACACGGTCCGGCGCCAGCCGCGTGCCCACTTGCGCTGGTTCGCCACCCACGCCGTCTCGGCCGGACCGGCCGGCCCCGTGACTGAGGCCACGGTGCCAAACGTACCGGGCTCCGTCGTGCCGGGCCCCGCCGTGCCGGGCTCGACCGTTATGGGCGCCCCCACGGGGTTCATACCCGCGCCGTGTCACGGCGGTAGACGCGCACGGCCAGCTGTGCCAACCCCACGGTCCACACCGCGATCACCACCCAGGCCTCGACGGGCGGCCAGCCGCTGTGGCCGAGAGCTGACTTCCCCGCCTGGACGAGCCAGTACGACGGGAGACATTTCACCAGGGTGAGGAACGCGCCCCTGGTCGCCAGCGGGCCCCAGGCCCCGCCGAGCAGGGCGAACAGAGTGGTGGTCCCGCCCATGGCCGGGCCCATGGAGTCGACTGAGAGCAGGTGGCCAAGGAGGATGCCGAGAGCTGCGAAAGGGACGAGCCCGATCAGCAGCAGGAGGGTCATGGTCAGCCATTCGCCCACGCCCAGCCGCACGCCGAGCGAGGTCCCCGCGGCATAGAGCACCACCAGGCTCAGCAGTGCCATCAGGTACCCGCAGAGCACCTTGGCCCGGAAGTAGGCGCTCGTGGTCAGAGGAGTGATGCGCAACTGGCGCGTCCAGCCGATCTGGCGCTCAGCGGCTATGCGCGCCCCGCTGGATATCACGGCCACCATCGTCCCCCAGGAAGCCATGCCCGTCATGTAGTACAGGGGGAACGAGATCCCGTCGAGTTGGGCTTTGCGGTTGGTACCCCCGATGAGGAGGAACAGGAGCAACGGGAACCCGAGCGAGAAGATGAGAAAACGACGGTTGCGGAAGGTGCGGAGCACTTCGTAGCGCAGGTAGGTCGGGTGCTTCATCGGGCCACCTCCACTTTCTCGCCGTCCTCGCCGTCCTCGTCTGCGGTCAGTTCCAGGAACGCCTCTTCGAGGCCGGCACCGCGCACCTCGATGTCGCGGGCGGCGGGGAACAGGCGGAGGAGCTCCCGCAGAGCCGAGTCCGAGTCGCGGCAGTAGAGCACTATGGCCTCGCCCCGGGCATCGGCGCTGGTAACGCCGGGTAGTGCCGACAGGGTGCCCAGGTTGGCGCCCGGTAGGGTCGCCCGGAGCGTCCTGGTGCCGGCCCGGGCCTTGATCTCGGTGGCGGGACCGTCGGCGACGACCCGGCCTCGCGCCATAAGGATGATCCGGTCGGCGTAGGCGTCGGCCTCCTCCAGGTAGTGGGTGGCGAAGATGACCGTCTTTCCCCTGGCGGCGACGGCGCGCATGGACGTCCAGAAGTCCCGGCGGCTCTCGACATCGAGCGCGGCTGTGGGCTCGTCCAGCACCAACAGGTCCGAGCCGGCGACGAGGGCGATGGCAAACCGCACCCGTTGGGTTTGCCCGCCCGAAAGCTTCGTAGTCTGGCGATCGGCGAACTCTGTGGTACCGGTGAGCCTGATCACGTCCTCCACGTCGAGGGGACGGGGGTAGAGCGAGGCCACCATGGCGATGAGCTCGCGTACGCTCAAGTTTTGGACCAGCGACCCCGTCTGGAGCATGCCACCGACGACGCCGGTACGCACCGCCACCGCGGGGGACATGCCGAACACCGAGACGGTGCCGGCGTCGGGCCGGGTGAGACCCAGCACCATGTCGATCGTCGTGGTTTTTCCGGCCCCGTTCGGCCCGAGCAGCGCCACGGTCTGGCCGGCGTCGATGGCGATGTCCACCGAGCGCACGGCGTGGACCCTGCCGTACGACTTGCTCAGATGATCGAGACGGGCCCCCGGCGCACCTTTGTCGTTGTTCAAGAAATTTGTAGCGACCATGTCCTAGACATTGGCATCCGGGGGCCCGACCGTAAGTGCCGCCGCTCACAACCTTGCCATTACATATGTCATACGGGCGAAAGGGTCTCAGAGCTCCGCCAGGGGCATGACATCCAGGATCCCCGGCGCGGCGCGTAGCTGCTTGATCACTGCCTCGGGCACGGGCTCGTCCAACGAGATGGCCATAATCGCCGTGTGCTTGTCCGCCGACCGGCCCAGGTGGAGGTCGTTGATGTTTATGCCCGCAGTGGCCAGGGCGGACGTAACCAGGGCGACCATGCCGACCCGGTTGTCGTTTCGCACCACGAGCAGCCAGGGGGCGAAGGGCAGTTCGATCTCGTGCTCGTCCAGGAGCACGATCCTCGGCTCTCCCTGGCCGAACAGGGCCCCCCCCACGGTCCGCTTTCCGCCCCGCACCAGGACGAGGTTTACGTACCGGTGGGAGGAACTGGCCGTCGTTGCTCGCACTTCCAGGCCACGCTCGGTGGCCAGTTGGGCAACGTTCACATAGGACACGGGGTCCTCGCTGGCCGCCGAGAAGAGGCCCTTTTGCGTCGCCAGGGTGAGCAGCCTGGTGTCGTGGCCGGCGATAGGCCCGGCGTACTCGATATCGAGCACGCCAGGCAGTTCGCCGGCCAGGGACGCGAAGAGACGGCCCAACCGCTCGGCCAGGGCCACGAAGGGCCGTACGACCTCGTCGGCCTCCGCCGCGGGCACGTTGACGGCGAAGGGGACAATTTCACCTGCCAGGGCCAATACGACCTGTTCGGCGATGGTCAATCCCGCTTTGTCCTGGGCTTCACGGGTGCTCGCCCCCAGGTGCGGGGTAACCACCACCTCGTCGAGCTGCAACAACGGTGAGGGGCCTGGGGGCTCGGCGGCGAAGACGTCGAGGCTGGCGCCGGCCACCCGGCCGTCCGAGATAGCCCGGGCCAGCGCCCCTTCGTCGACAATGCCACCTCGCGCCGTATTGACCAGGCGCAGGCTGGGCTTGGCCACGGCCAGGAGGTCATCGCCCACAAGGCCCATGGTTTCGGGCGTCTTGGGCAGGTGGATGGTGACGAAGTCGGACTGGCGTACCAGGTCCTCTAGGGGGACGAGCTCGGCACCTATCTGGCGTGCCCGTTCGTGGGCCAGGTAGGGGTCGTAGGCGACGAGGTGCATACCGAAGGCGAGCGCCCTCTGGGCCACCAGCGTCCCCACCCGCCCCAGGCCGATTATGCCAAGGGTCTTGCCGTACAACTCGACGCCCTCCCACTGTGAACGCTCCCACCGCCCCGCTTTCAATGCTGCGTGGGCCTGGGGGATGTTGCGGGCCTGGGCCAGGAGCAGGGCAATGGTGTGCTCGGCGGCGGAGAGGATGTTGGACTGAGGAGCGTTCACCACGATCACGCCCCGCCTGGTGGCCGCGGGGACGTCGACGTTGTCGAGGCCGATACCGGCCCGGCCCACCACGGCCAGGTCACGTCCCGCCGCCAGGACCTCCTCGGTCACTTTGGTGGCCGACCGTATGACCAGAGCGGCGGCGCCCGGGACGGCCTCGAGCAGGTCGGGCCCGGACAGACCGAGACGGACGTCAACCTCGTGACCGGCCTGGACGAGCAGGTCGAGGCCGGGTTGGGCGATTTCTTCGGTGACCAGGACGCGGGACATTCCCTATGCTGGCACTGTGGCTCCCCCGGGCTCCAGTGTTTTCGTCCCCGTGGCCCCCCGTGGCCGAAGCCTACGGTGACGGGCCGAGCCCCCTGGTAACTGGTCGCGCCGCGCCGGCGCTGCCTGGCAGACTTGTCGTATGCCCGAAACCGAGTTTCCCGACATCGTCATCCCCGCCGGCATGTTGCCGGCCGACGGCCGCTTCGGCAGCGGGCCCTCCAAGGTGCGTTCCGAGGCTGTCGCTTCCCTGAGCCTCGCGGCCAAGGGCCCTCTGGGCACCAGCCACCGCCAGAAGCCCGTCAAGTCCCTGGTGGCCCGGCTGCGGTCCGGCCTGGCCGAGCTTTTTGCGCTGCCCGAAGGTTACGAAGTCGTGCTCGGCAATGGGGGCGCGACCGCTTTCTGGGACATCGCCACTTTCTGCCTCATCGAGCGGCGGAGCCAGCACCTGTCGTTCGGCGAGTTTTCCGCCAAGTTCTCGGCCGCGGCCAAGGCTTCCCCTTGGCTCGACGAACCCGATGTCGTCACCAGCCCTGCCGGTACGCACCCCTCGGCTCTCGGGCGGCCGGGGACCGACCTCTACGCGCTCACCCACAACGAGACCTCGACCGGCGTGATGATGGAGATCCGCCGACCGGAGGGCGCTGACCCCGGGGCGCTCGTCGCCGTGGACGCTACATCGGCGGCCGCCGGCCTGCGAGTCGACGCCGCTGAATTCGACGTCTATTACTTTGCACCCCAAAAGGGTTTCGCCTCCGACGGTGGGTTGTGGATAGCGCTCCTGTCCCCGGCCGCACTCGCCCGCGTCGTCGAGCTGGCGGGGCCAGGGTCGACGCGCTTCGTCCCCGCGTTCTTGGACCTGGCCATCGCCGTGGAGAACAGCCGGCTCGACCAAACGTACAACACCCCGGCCGTCGGCACTCTGGTACTCGCGGTCGACCAGCTCGAATGGATATTGGAAAATGGTGGCCTGGATTTTTCCACCGCCCGCTGTGACCGCTCGGCCGAGATCCTCTACGGCTGGGCCGAGTCCACGGCCTACACCGCCCCCTTTGTCGCCAAACCGGACGAGCGGTCCCACGTTGTCGGCACAATCGACTTCGACGCCTCGGTCGACGCCGCTGTCGTCGCCAAGGTATTGCGCGCTAACGGCATCGTCGATACGGAGCCTTATCGCAAGCTGGGCCGTAACCAGTTGCGCGTCGCCATGTTCCCGGCCATTGAGCCCGCTGATGTGGCTGCCCTCACCGATTGCATCGACCACGTAGTGAGCGCCCTGGTTTAGGCAAGACCGCAGTATCCACCAATACCCATCGCGGATCTGCCAGAATAGTGTGGCTTTTAGGCTATATCCTGATAACACGCCCCATGCCGTACGAGGCTGGGACGCCCTCACGACCCGGGACACCAGAGTGGTCCTTTCCTCTTGGCAAAAAGGCCTAACGGCCCTGGGGCTCCGTCACGAGGGCCGCCTAGCCTCCCCAATAACCAAGGACGGGCCCAGGTGCAGGGGGGCACCGGTGTAAAGGGTTACGTGGCTGCGCAAGCTCCGTGCCAGGAACAACGTCGGCAGTGGGCGAAGTGCCGACGCCCTTAGTTGGAGGGCACATTTGAGGCATTTTCTGGTTCATACGAATGGGGCACCAAATAGCCCCTCGCGGTTCTCCTACCTTCACAGCTTCCGAGGTCTGACAGCTCCACAGGAGCGGTTGCGCCTTATTACGCTGATCGGTGTCGGAGGTCTGATCGTCCTCAACGGGGCCGACGTAGTCACTACCCATCTCCTGCTGGCCCACGGCGCCCAGGAGGCCAACCCCCTCTCGTCGGTCCTGTTGGCCAGCTCGAGCCTGTTGTGGGCGAAACTTGCGATCCTCGGCGTTCTGGGCGTCATGGTGATCCGCCACCGTCCCCGCTTCGGCGTTATGGCGGCCGTGTTCGTCACCCTGGGCATGTACGCCACGGCCGTACTCTCTAACCTCCTGATCCTGCACTTGGTCACGAGCTAACAGGCGGCGCCGTCGCTGGCAGTATTGCCGGGCGGCAGGGGCACGGGTACCCAATCAGGTCAAGGCCGCTCGTCGTCAGGTCAAGGCCGCTCGTCGACCTCGGTCACGTACTCCCAGTCGACGTGGTCGTGATGCTCGATGATGACCGGGGACCCCTGCCCTTTGGACAGTTCCCGGGCGTACGCCTCGGCGTCGTCTACGGCGTCGAACTCGCGGACCTCGATCTCGACCTCGCCCGGCCGGGAGAAGCGGTACCGCCTGGTGATGGAGGATGAAGGCCCCGTGTCGTTCATCTGCAGATGGTACCGGGACTTTGCCCTCTGCGTGGGACCCTGGCTCGCTGCCCCGGGAAGGACGGACCGCCCGGCGGCCGGTGGAGCCCTACCCTGAGCCGGGCTCGCGCGGGAGGAGACGTTCGGTCGCCGCCTCCGGGTCGTTGGAGCCCACAAGCAGCTCGTCGAAGTTGCTCCCCTCCAGCCTTACTCTTACCCCTCGAAGGGGTGCTGTGGTGGACCACGGCGAAGACCTTCGATCCCTGGGAGTGGAATGTCCCGATGACGAACAGGCCCGGCCACGCCGCCCCCACGGACTTGGTGAAGGCATTGACGGTGTGCACGGCGTCGTCTACGACCTCAACCTGGCGGACCGACGACATAGGCACTCGGATGTCACCGTGCAAGGCCTCCGCCTTCTCGGCCACGCTGAGGTGCACCACCAGTTCGTCGCCCTCACGGCTCAGTTCGGCCATGCTCACCTCCGCAGGAGCGGAGACTACCACCCAGTCTGCCTCCCCGGGTTCTCGCCCCTGCGAGGTGGCACTCCGGCACGAGCCCTTGTCGGCAGGAAGCGATCGTCCGGGGGCCATCACTTCTCGGTGGGGACGGAGAGAAGTGCGTCCACGGCGGCGAGGACCATCGCCCGATAACCGTCGAGGTCGACGGTCGGGTCCCAGGAGCGCTGGAGAACGAGGCCTTGGAGAAGGGCGAGGATGAGCCGGACGAACGGTTCCGCCTCAAGGTTTGAGGGGAAGGTGCCCGAGCACACGGCGGCCCGTACTGCGCGGACGGGCTCGTCCAGAGGGGCGAGCCCGGAGGCGACGACACCAGCCAGGTACGGGTTGTGCAGGGCTTCGGCCCACACGTACACATTGACTCGTCGCCGACGCTGCTCGTCGGGCTCGGCCAGCCAGTCGAAGTAGCGCTCGAAGGAAGGAACGCAGCGATGCCCGAGGGTCGTCGCCGGCCAGGGCGTCGGCCAGCAGCGAACGCTCGCGGGTATGGCGTTCTTTAGCTATTGCACCGATGATCGCGTCTTTGCTGTCGAAGTAACGGTAAATGGCGCCGGTGCTCAGCCCCGCTTCGGCCACGATGTCATCGGTGGTTGTGGCATGTAGACCACGGCGGTCGAAGCAGGTAACGGCGGCGTCGAGGATTCTGGTGCCGACGTTGCTCGCGGTGCTCGGCAGAGACTTTGGGCATCAGGTAGTCCGGGCCACGGCGACGTGGTACAACGCCGAGCCTCGGTCATGCCGGCCCATGGCGGGGAACCAGCGCTCGCCGGCCTGCTTGGTCGAGACGTCGGACTCGAGCAGGAAGCCGCGCCGACCAAGGAAGTCAGCGACATTCGAAGGGTGCAGGCCGAAGATCCACGGCTCGCCCGCTCGGCGGACATTGCCTAGCCACCGTCGGGCCCCGGGGAAAGAGGCGCTTCCGTCGAGCACTCCGGCGTCGATATACGTAAAGACCAGGACGCTATTTGGGTGGACCAGCCGGCCAATGGTGAGAAGGGTTTCGTCGACGGCCGTGGCCGTGAGGTAATTGGTGACGCCCTCCCATATGAAAAGGGTTGGCAGACCAGCCCGTAAACCTTCGGCGCGAAGTTGTTGCTCCAGGGACTGATGCTCGAAATCGACCGCCACATAGGTTACCGTGGCCATGGACAGGGCGAGTTCCTCGACAATCCTACGCTTGGCCGCCTGGGTGGCGGGGTGGTCCACCTCGAATACGGGCATTCCGGCGAGGGTGGCAAGGCGGTGCGCTCGTGTGTCGAAGCCGGCACCGAGGATGACGACTTGTTCGACCACGGGTGCAGTCTTGGCGACGATGTCGTCAATGAGGCGCGTGCGAGCGACGGCAGACGGGCGAGGCCCAGGCCCGCCCAAGAGATCGAACAACCTGGGGGCCAGCGGCCCGACCACCGGCAAGCGCGATGCCCGGGCCAAAAGCCGCAGAGAACCCGCGGTGAACGCCTCCGAGTAGGGGTCACAGAACAGGCGCGTCGCTGGCGGACGGTTTGACTCGAACGCCCTCTGGAGGGCCATGGTGGCAGCTGTGTAACTCGGTCGTCGGCGCATAGTGAGTGAGCGCTCATTTTATATGATGGGACGGGGCACCCAGGCGCAGTTACTTTGGCCACAGGCGTCCGTGGTGCGGCCGGCAGAGGCTGTAGCCGGGTAGTGGCGGCTTCGTTCCCGCTGGGGTGTCGCGGTGGACTGGCCGCCGCTCAGCCGGTACGGCCGTAGTCGTCGTCGAGCCGGACGATGTCGTCCTCGCCGAAGTAGTCCCCGTGCTGCACCTCTATGAAGACAAGGTCCTGGTCGCCGGTGTTCTGCACGCGGTGCACCGTGCCAACAGGCACATCGACAGCCTGACCTGCTCCAACATGGCGCTCGGTCCCGTCGAGCACGACGATGCCCTCACCTGAGACCACGAACCAGTGCTCGGAGCGGTGTTCGTGGCGTTGGTAGCTGAGCCTGCGGCCTGAGCCCACGGTGATGCGCTTGACCTTGTGACCGGGCTCGTCGTCCAGGACAAGGTAACTACCCCAGGGGCGTCGGTCGGTGTCTCCGGTTGGCATAGCCCCATATTGGCGCCTGGTCCGTCACAAGCGCGTACGACCGGTAAGCCCGGCCCTCTGGCCGCCGGTCACGTCGAAGCGGTGCACGGTGAACTCGTTAACGAAGGGCCTATTGAGGCGCGATATGTCTCGCCCACCGAGTGTTCTCGTGATCCTCCCGGCGGGGGCTCCCTGCCAGCATCACCGGACGCCGAGGGCGCCAAGGAAGGCAGCGTAGCTCCAGGTCAGGTTGGAGACACTCAGCTCATAGCCGGTAGCCTGGTCGAACTGCTCGCTCAGCTCGAAGCAATTGCTGTGGTAGACGACTGCATTGAGCATGCTGTCACCGGCGGCCCGTAAGGCGGCCGCAATCTTGGTCGGGGGGTCAGTGGAGGTCACGCTGACCTGGCTCAGGAAAACTGACGCCATCGGGTCGCTTGGCACGGGCGCGCCGGCGGTGATGCGCCTGGCCAGCATGTAGTACAGCTGGGCGAAACCACAGGTGCATACGGCCCAGGGATGACCTGTGGCGCTGTTGAGGCTTAGCCCGCTGTACTCGTCCCCGTTGTACCGACCGAGCAGTGGCCCGACTCCGAGACTGGCATCGGCCCCGTTGATCGGGTAGGCCGATCCACCCTCGGTCCACTGCGCCCGGACCTGCGCCGCCGTGGACAGGAGCCTCGGGCCCATGCAGTCGATGCCGTCGCCATATAAGCAAGCGAAGATGGGGTCAATGGCGGGATCGTAGGCGACGGGAGGGTCACCGCGGAGCCTGGAGGCACCGAGAACGGAAATGTACCGGTTGTTGTTACCGTCCCAATGATTGTCCCGAAGTTGAGTGGTCAAGTAACTGACCGCCGCCGCGACCGTGGACGGGACGGAGATACCGAACTCCGGGCCAAAGGACGTCAATTGGTTTAGGCAGCGCAGTTGCACCGCTCGGGCGAAGATCGACTGGCCGATGGTGTCCTCCCACAAGGTCACCGTAATGCTCCGGTAACGGTCGTTGCCCAACAGGTAACCAAGGTCGTTCCTGATGACTTCCGATGCCGTCCGCTTCATGGCGTCGCTTAGACCGGCGAAGCCCTGGAGCAGGGTAAGGATCCGCAACGCCGGCCCGTCGCTCTCGTCCACCCCCCCAGCGCTTCCGCCTTCGGGGGTGTACTTTGCTTGCCCAAACCCGCCGCCGCCATTCTGGCAAGCGGCAGCAAAATTAGTGTAGTTGGCTACCATCTGGTTGGCCGCTTGCGCGGGTAGCAGTGCCGGAACTTGCTTGAGGACGGCCGACACCGCGATAGCCGCGTCGCGTGTCCAGTTGAAGGCGTAATCTACGTCGATCCGGGCCACGTTGCCCGGGTACGAACTGTTCCCCACCGCCCAGGAAGGCGACGCCATGGTACACCCTGGGGCCGAGAAACTTCCCGGCGCCGGTGCAGCCGCCGAGGCGTTGTGGTCGGCCAGCACAAAGCCGGCGGTGGAGATGTTGCGCAGCATCAGAGCGAACATGTAGGGGGCAACGACAGAAGGGTCCGCGCCCGCCGTCCCCGGGGCCGGGGCGGTCACACGGGCTGCGCTGGGATCGGAGGGCGGTCGCGATGTCGCATCCGCAATGTTCCCCGCTTCACTGCTCAGGTCGCTCGCGCCCATGGTGACCTCCAGGTCGGCTTCTTTTAGAACCACTATCCCGCTTCCATCCACTCTCGCACCTGTACACGACCCTGGTTGGCACCCGGGGGTCACGCGGACGGAGGGCGCCCGCACGATCTGGCCCCGCCGGTCTGAGGGTGCTCGCTGCACGCCATCAGCGTCGCGGTTTGGCACTACAGTCCCAGGCAGCGACCGGGCACCGGACCAGGGGCACACACGGGCGCGATTTGCCGTGTAAGGCGCGACGATGAGGCGATCTCCGACAACGGAGGTCAGCATGAGCACCATCAACGAGGAGATCGTCTTGGCACATTTCATTGTCTCAAATGATGTCTATTGAGCGGCGGTCCAGCTGCCGCCGAGGCGCTGATTGGGCAATCGGCGGCGGCCTCGCCAAGATAGCTCTATGAGTTCCAATAATGAGCCGGTCCTAACCGGAGATCGCGAGAGCGAAAAGAACATAGCGGCGCAGGCGGCGGCGGAGCTGGTGGAGGAGGGTATGGTCGTCGGGCTGGGTACTGGGACAACGGTCGCCTACTTGCTTCCGGCCCTGGCCGCTCGCAAGTTGTCCATCCGTTGTGTTGCGACCTCGCCCCGGACCGAGGAGGTGGCCAGGAGCCTGGGGTTGCACGTGGAGCCGTTCACCATGGACCGGCTCGATCTGGCCATCGACGGGGCGGACCAGATAAGCCCCGAAGGGTGGCTGGTGAAGGGCGGGGGCGGTGCCCACACACGCGAAAAGCTGGTTGCGATTACTGCCGAGCGGTTCGTGGTGATCGCCGACTCGACGAAGGTGGTGCCGGCGCTGCACGCCCCAGTCCCTTTGGAGCTGCTCACCTTCGGTTTCGAATCAACGCTGGCACGGCTGCGTTGGGCACGACGTCGTGATTTGCCTCCCAGTCCGAATGGCGGGCTGATCGCCGATTTCTTTGGCGAAGTCGGAGACCCAGTCACCCTGTCCGTCACTTTGGAGGCGACGCCTGGTGTCATCTCGCACGGCCTGTTCCCACCTGGGATGGTTTCCACCATCCTTGTGGGGCGCGGGGGCGCAGTTCAGCGGACCGACTATCTCCACCAGACGAGCTAGCTAGCCCGCCTCGATAGGACGGTACAACGGATCCATGTTTGGCCGACGAGCCGTGGGACAGCCACGCTCTCCACCCAGAGCCGCCCTGCTCCAAAGGTCCGGTACGGGGATGACGACCGCCTCGAACTTCATATCGCCGTTCCTGATGGGCACGTTGTCGGTGGCGGGATTGACGTCGGTCTCTGCGTTGGTCATAGCTGCTCCCTCGATTGTGCTGAGTAAACGATGCGCCACGATGTAGCCCTTCGCACCAGGGGGACTCCCTAGTGGGCCCCACTGGCCTCCCCGACCAGGTGCGGCTGGCTGACCATCCTCAGGTGCGCAGAAGCGGGCCCTGTGCCCGGTAGGAGGGACCGGGGGGTGGACCAGGGTCTCCGACGGGCTCGACCTGCGGGGCAAACAAGCGAGTATGTCCCTGATGACCAGGTGAGCAAGATAGAAGGGCCTCCGTAGGGAGTCTGGCTACGTCGAAGGAAGAGAATATCTCTGCGCAAGCTATCGCGACGAGATCGCTGGGTCTCACGTTCAGGAGTTGTCCAGTGAGGTGTTTTGTTAGGTAAAGACAAACAAGGAGTGGAAGATGCATGTCAATGTTTATGGATCTCCTGCCTCGAAGCCCTAAGTGTCCTTGCGTATGCCCTTGTCCTCGATACCCGGACGGTAACGCAACCGGAGCCGTGGCTTGAAGGATGTGGACTGAGTGCATTATGACTCTCAGAGGACGGCCGAAGGCGGCCGTAGATCCATTGACGGTACGGGCCGGGAGAATGTGCTGAGCCTGATGGACAGTGTGAGGCTACGTCGGCGGAGTCCCATTACCGCTGGCTGGCGCTAGGGGCGACGTAGAGGTTCTTCATCACGAGGAGGAGAAGCCTTGGTTCACCTGTTCTACGAGACGCGGGCGGTGGCAGTTGCACCGCCGACTGAACACGAACATCGGCCTGCACCACATAGCAGTACAAGCGGCCAACTCACCGGCGAAGTGCGAACGGGTCTTACAAGAAGTCCCAGGGGGATGCTCTTCGAAGCTGGCTCTACGAAGTCGGACAAGTTCCTGCATCACATGGAGCTGCGGACGTGGGTGGCCCCGGCCACGTTGGTAAGCGACGCCGGCATCTTCGGCGCCGCGCTGGCCGCACCCGGCGTCCGGCGCCGGCACATCGACCAGGGAGGTGCATGTGAGCAGCACGGGTACGAGGACGGACATCGACACCCTCGCCATCAACACTATTCGCGGGCTGTGCATGGACCAGGTCCAGAAGGCCAATTCGGGCCATCCGGGCACACCGATGGGCATCGCCCCCGTCGCCTATACGTTGTGGCAGCGCTTTTTGCGCTTCGACCCGGCCGACCCGGTCTGGCCGAACCGTGACCGCTTCGTCCTCTCCGAGGGCCATGCGTCGGCTCTGCTGTGGTCGCTGCTGCACCTGAGCCGGGTACAGGCGGTCGACCCCGACTACGAGATCGCCAGTCGCCCGGCGGTGACCATGGAGGATCTCAAGGCGTTCCGCCAACTCGGCTCGCATGCCCCCGGCCATCCCGAATACCACTTGACCAGCGGCGTGGAGACCACGACCGGCCCGCTGGGCCAGGGGGGAGCCACGTCGGTCGGTATGGCCATCGCCCGGGACTGGTTGGCCCAGCGCTACAACATCGACGGCTTCACCGTGGTCGACTTCGACGTCTACGCGCTGGAGGGTGACGGCTGCATGATGGAGGGCGTCACCTCCGAGGCGGCCTCCCTGGCCGGGCACCTGGGCCTGTCCCACCTCTGCTGGATCTACGACTCGAACCGGGTGACCATCGAGGGCCATACCAACATCGCGTTCACCGAGGACGTGGCGGCGCGCTTCATCGCGTACGGCTGGAACGTGACCACCGTGGCCGACGCCAACGACACAGACGCCGTGGCCCGGGCCTTCCACACCTTCCAAGCCGAGAAGGATCGTCCGACGCTGATCCTGGTTCACAGTCACATCGGTTACGGCTCGCCCCTCGAGGACTCACCGAAGGCGCACGGAGAGCCCCTGGGGGTCGAGGCGGTCAAGGCCACCAAGCGTTTCCTGGGCATGCCCGAGGACGAGGACTTCTACGTGCCGGGCGGCATCTATGAGCACTTCGCGGCCGAGCTGGAGGCCCGGGGACGGAGCGCCCGGGAGGGCTGGGAGGCCACCATGGCCTCCTACCGCGCCGCCAACTCGAAGCTGGCCGACGAGCTCGACCGCATGCAGCGGCGCGAGCTGCCCGACGGGTGGGAGGCCGCGCTGCCCACCTTCGCTCCCGACGAGAAGGGCATGGCCAGCCGCGACTCGTCGGGGCAGGTGCTCAACGCGCTGGCCGAGGTGGTGCCGTGGCTGATCGGCGGATCGGCCGACCTGTCGCCATCCACCAAGACGCGGTTGACCTTCGGCGGGGCGGGCGATTTCGAACCGGGCTCCCACGGAGGGAGCAACCTGCACTATGGCATTCGCGAGCACGCCGCGGCGGCGGTGTCCAACGGTATGTCGGTCACCAAGCTACGCCCGTTCTGGTCGGGCTTCCTCATCTTCTCCGACTACGCCCGTGGCGCCATCCGGCTCTCTGCGCTTATGGAGATCCCGGTCCTTCATGTCTTTACCCACGACTCCATCGGGGTGGGGGAGGACGGGCCCACGCACCAGCCGGTGGAGCAGCTGGCCTCTCTGCGGGCGGTGCCCGGGCTCCTGGTGTTCCGACCGGCCGACGCCAACGAGGTGGTAGAGACGTGGCGCGTCGTGATGGCCTTGCGCCACGAGCCCGCCGCACTGGTCCTTTCCCGCCAGCCGCTGCCCACCTTCGACCGGACCGGGCTCGGCGCCGCGGCCGGGGTGGCCCGGGGGGCCTACGTGTTGGCCGAGGCCACCGCTGGGCCGCCCGACGTGCTCCTGCTGGCCACGGGCTCGGAGGTGCAACTGGCCATGGCCGCCCGGTCCGAGCTCGAGGCGGAGGGCATCGCGACTCGCGTGGTGAGTATGCCGTGCTGGGACCTGTTCGAACGCCAGCCCCAGTCCTACCGCGACGAGGTGCTGCCGCCCGCGGTGCGTGCCCGCGTGTCGGTGGAGCAGGCCTCGACCCTGGGTTGGGACCGCTATATCGGCGACGGGGGCGCCGCCATCGGCATGCACACGTTCGGTGCGTCGGCGCCGCTCAAACAGTTGCTGATCAAGTTCGGTTTCACGCCCGACCGGGTGGCCGAGGTGGCACGCGAGCGCGTGGCTGCTGCACGTCGCTGAGGCGTGGGGATCCAGCCGCGCACGATCACAGCACAGAAGGGAGACCAGTGAAGGCGACCGAGATACTGCACGAACGGGGTGAGAGCCTCTGGGTCGACAACATCACCCGCAGCATGCTGGACAACGGCGTTATCGCGAAGTTCATCAGCGACTACTCAGTGACGGGGCTCACCTCGAACCCCTCCATTTTTGACAAGGCGATCGAATCGGGCGACTACGACAAAGCCATCGCATCCAAGGCTGGAAGCGGGCTATCCGACGAGGCGCTGTTCTTCCAGTTGGCCGTCGAGGACCTGCAAAGGGCGGCTGACCTGTTTCGACCCGTCTTTGACCGTACCGACGGAGTGGACGGATGGGTCTCCCTGGAGGTGTCGCCCCTGTTGGCCTACGAAACGGCCAAGACAGTCGAGGCGGCCACGTCGTTGCACACCCAGGCCGACCGCCCCAACCTCTTCATCAAGATCCCGGGCACCTCCCAGGGCCTACCTGCCATCACCGAACTCATCGCGGCGGGTGTCCCGGTCAACGTGACGCTGCTCTTCTCGGCCGATCAATATCGGGCGGCGGCGGAGGCCTACCTGGCCGGAGTGGAACGCCGCGTGGCCGCCGGGCTCGACCCGTCCGTGGGTTGCGTCGCCTCCATCTTTGTGTCGCGCTGGGACGTGGCGGTGGCCAAGGAGGTGCCGGCGGACCTCGTGGACACGCTCGGCCTGGCTGTCGGGCTCGACGTGTACCGCGCCTACCGCCAGGTCATGAACTCGGACCGCTTCCAGGTCCTTGAGAACCAGGGCGCTCGCATGCAACGTCTGCTCTGGGCCAGCACCAGGACCAAGGACCCGGCCGCCTCTGACACGCTGTACGTGCACGGTCTGGCCGCGCCCTTCACGGTCAACACCATGCCCGGCGACACGCTCCAGGACTTCTACGAGCACGGCGAGGTGGGTGACCCACTGCCGGCGGACGGGGGCGACGCCGACGCCAAGCTGGGGCGCTTCCGCGACGCCGGGGTGGACCTGGGCGCGTTGGCGGCCAAGCTCCAAAACGACGGGGCAGCATCCTTCGTCGACGCCTGGAACGATCTGATCGGCCGGGTTCGGACGCAGAGGTCGCGTCAAGTCAAGACAGCCTTGCCACGGAGCCCCCACGGAAGCAGAGCAGTGGCGGATTTGCCGCTGCCGCTGAGACAACGCCCCGCTTTTGCAGCGCTCGTCGCGCACCACGCGGCGATCGAGGGCAGGACCCTGCGCCAGCTCTTCGACGAGGACCCCAAACGGGGGGAGCGGTTAACCGCCGAGGCGGTTGGGCTGTACCTCGACTACTCGAAGAACTTGGTGACCGACGAGACGATGCAGCTGCTGGTCGAGCTGGCCGAGCAGTCCGAACTCGAACGCCACCGCGACGCCATGTTCGCCGGGAAGCGCATCAACGTGTCGGAGAACCGCTCGGTTCTCCACGTCGCCCTGCGTATGCCGAGAGGCACCACTCTCATCGTCGACGGGACTGACGTGGTGGCGCAGGTGCACGCGGTGCTCGACCGTATGGCCGCCTTCGCCGAGCGCGTCCGCTCGGGCGAGTGGAAGGGGCACACGGGCAAGCCGATCCGCAACGTGATCAACATCGGCATCGGCGGCTCAGACCTGGGGCCGGTCATGGCGTACGAGGCGCTGCGCTACTACACCCGGCGCGACCTGGTGTTCCGCTTCGTTTCCAACGCTGACTCGACCGATTTCTCCGAGGCCACCCGGGACCTCTCGCCCGACGAGACGCTCTTTATCGTGTCGTCTAAGACGTTCGGGACGCTCGAGACGCTGACCAACGCCGAGTCGGCCCGGGCCTGGGTGCTCGACCGACTAGGCGACGAGTCCGCCATCGCCAAGCACTTCGTGGCCGTGTCGGCCAACGCCGAGCGGGTGGCCCAATTCGGCATCGACACCGACAACATGTTCGAATTCTGGGACTGGGTCGGGGGGCGCTACTCCATGGACTCGGCCATCGGGCTGTCCACCATGGTCGCCATCGGCCCGGACCAGTTCGCCGATCTCCTGGCCGGCTTTCACGCCATGGACGAGCACTTCCGCACGGTGCCCCTGGCCGAGAACCTGCCCGTGCTCATGGGCCTGCTGGCGGTGTGGTACGTCAACTTCTTCGGGGTGCAGACCATCGGGGTCATGCCCTACGACCAGTATCTTAACCGCTTCCCGGCCTACCTGCAGCAGTTGACGATGGAGTCCAACGGCAAGCACGTCACGCTCGACGGCACGCCCGTCGACTACGACACCGGTCCGGTCTACTGGGGCGAACCCGGGACGAACGGCCAACACAGCTTCTACCAGCTCATCCACCAGGGCACCCGGCTCATCCCGCTTGACCTGATCGGCTTCGGCCAAACGCTGAACCCGCTGGGCGAGCACCACGACATCCTCTCGTCCAACGTCTTTGCCCAGGCCCAGGCGCTGGCGTTCGGCAAGACCAATGAGGAGTTGCGGGCCGAGGGCTCACCCGCCAACGTGGTGCCCTACCGCGTCATGCAGGGGAACCGTCCGACCAACGTGCTCCTGACCGAGCGGCTGACGCCTTACACCTTGGGCGCGCTAGTGGCGCTGTACGAGCACAGCGTGTTCACCCAGGGGACGGTGTGGTCGATCGACTCGTTCGACCAGTGGGGGGTCGAGCTGGGCAAGGTGCTGGCTGTCGCCATCACCCCCGAGCTCGAGGCGGGGCAGGAGCCAGCGTTGGCACACGACTCCTCGACGAACGCGCTGATCCGCAAGTACCGCACACTTAAAGGCTAGGAGACAAGCGGTGGCGACTGACAAGCACGTGCAGCTGCCCGGCTTTCATGCCAAGGAGGGCCCATCAGCTAATGGTTTTCAAGTTGGAGGCTAGTATCCGACGTCGTTCATTTCTGTTGCAATATCTCGTTCTTGAGCTGCTGGAACTCGTCGCCTGAGATGTCTCCCCGGTCTCGGAGCTCGGCCAGGCGAGCGAGCTCGTCGACCTTGCTCCGGTGACCGCCCGTGATGTGCTGGAAGTGGCGGAACATCACGTCTTGATCGGCCATCGACTGCACTTGGTGAGCTCGCATTTTGTCGCCTCTGAAGATGAAGTAGGCGAGTATCCCGATAAGGGGGAAGATGATCACGAGGATCACCCACGAAGCTTTCATCCAGCCCTTCAGGTCGTGGCTGCGGAAGATGTCGATGAAGATAGAAACCATCAACCAAATCTCGATGAAAAACAGAGAAATCCACAGGATTGAATACGCAACCTGTCCAGCCCCGAACGTTGCAGCAACCATTGCTCCTCCTAGTTCAGTTCAAGAACCAACAACCTGCTGTAATTTGTGACTTCAACCGATAAGGTCATAACCCACTCGCTCAGGAATTGGCGACGACAAGCACCCCCAGAAGATCACTCTCGAAGTACTTCTGTTTGCGCAGGTGGTCATGAACCTTATAGTCGCTTGCCCCTCCACAGGCCGAGCCCCGTCGGAGACCCTGGTCCGCCTTCGGGGTGCGAAGCCGAAAACCGCCCTTGCCGGTGTTCCCCGGACGACCGGCTTGGCTCCTCTGGCCGATCGGCCGAACGAGCTCTGCACTTGGCCGCCGGCCGTCATGGCGGTGCATACGTACGCTGCGTTCGAACGAGGACCGATGGTCAAGGGCTAGAAGGTACAGAGGCGTGCCGTAGCCCGATGCCATCTCAATCCGCCTCGGGGAGGTGCCAACGATGCGGCGAGACCACGGTGTCAATCGATGATGGGCCCCGCGAGCCAGGCGTATAGGGCTCGACCGGCGGCGGTTGCTCGAGCAATGGCTCAGAGATCTCCCATAGTCTCTCCACCTGCTCCGCGCTGGTGAACAGCGACTGGTCCCCGAGCAGGGCGTCGTGGATGAGACGCTCGTAGCCGGTCAGTTCATTCGAGGCTCCAAAGGAGCCCCGGTAGCCGAAGATGAGCCTCACGTGTTCGAGGACCATGTCCGGCCCCGGCACCTTGGCCAGAAAACGTGCGGCTATGGAGCCTGGGTCGGCGAAATCGATGTTGATTTCGTTGCGTCGTCCCTCTGACTTGGCGCTAACCTCTACCGGGGACATGCGAAGGGTCGGTTCGTGGAACCCAAGCGTGAGGACTTGGCGGCTGGCGGCGAGGGACTTGCCGGTGCGCAGATAGAACGGGACGCCGGCCCAGCGCCAGTTGTCGACTGCTCCCCGTAGGGCCACGAAGGTCTCGGTCTCTGAGTCGATCGCCACTCCAGGCTCGGTCCGGTAGCCGTCGTACTGGCCGCGCACCACGTGCTTGGTGTCGACGGGCTTCATCGAATCGAAGACCTTCTGCTTCTCGTCTCGAAGCGCGTTGGCCGACAGGGTGGTCGGCGGCTCCATGGCCACAAAACCCAGGACCTGGAAGAGGTGGGTGACAACCATGGCACGAAACGCCCCTGTTCCTTCGTAGAAAGCGGCCCGGCCTTCGATCGACAGCGTCTCGGGGACGTCGATCTGCACGTACTCGATGTGCTCTCGGTTCCATACCGGCTCAAACAGGCCATTGGCGATGCGGAAGGCCAGGATGCCGTCGACCGACTCCTTGCCGAGGAAGTGATCGATGCGAAATACCCGCGACTCGTCGAACACGCGGTGCACTTTGTTGTTCAAGGCTTCGAGCGGAAGCCAGGTTGGCATGGCGGCTCCGAACTCGGCGACCGCTTGCCGGGCGTGCTCCTTGAAACCGGCGTCGGACGGAGCGCCCTGAGACGGAGCCGGGCTCAACGATCCGGTACCTCGCTGGCAGGAGTCTCGCCTCGGCCAGATGAAACAGCCCGGGCAGCAACTCACGTTTTGCCAGGTCTGCCGTAGCGCCGAACACCACGATCACATGATCCTTCGGGCGGCCGGAGATCATGCGGATACCTGGGAACAGCGAACTATGGTCATGACCACCTCCCGGACGTACTTCGATAGTGGTGCTGCAACTAGATGTGCTCGACGATATTGAACGCCGACGTCAGCAGGGTTAAGTCCAAAACGCGTCGGACTGCGACAGACGGTCGAACCGAGACGTAGGTCGACGCCCTCTAGTTTGCAGAGTTTGCTGGCTCGAGCCAAGACCCTCAGGCCGCTCGAAGTCGAGGAATGTCACCTGGCTAAGATCCAGGTCGAGGCGTTGGCAACGGCGAAGCACGCTGTCGACGATGGCGGTCCGCATCTCGGAGGCATTGCTGACGTCAAGACTGCCGCGGACTGCTATCCCTCCTGTCCCGTATTCGTGCCTGCGGTTAGACAAGGCTGACTCGCTGCTACGCAGTACATCTGACGGCCTGTTTCCCTGCGATCGTTTGGAACTGTTGCTCATTTCGACTCCTTCGGTTCAAGGTCAGATCGTGGTGTATTGCCGAGCGGATGGCGGGCGTCTGTATCCGCGGAGGATCTCATCGACGTCGCTCATACCTCGTTGGACCTCGAAGAAGATCGTCAGGAAGAACAGGAATACGTTCAGCACGCCGAGGAAAATTGAAGCAGCCAGTCAAGGTACCGAGTTCAGGTCGCGAGACCGGCGGAGCCGTTGGCAGTCGAACATGGTGAACGCGGCGTAGATGGCTAAACCGACAATCGAGCATAGGAGCGGACTTCCCGGAAGCTCGGTGAAGGCCGACACGATCCCGGCTACGATCAAGGCCGACAAGGCTAAAAAGGCAATCCGCGCCGGCGGTACGTCGTCTGGTGGCGTACCCGTCGGCTCCGAACCCGGCGATGACGAGTGCCGTGGCGCCGCCCGCCTCCCAGAGGGCGTGTGGGTCGGCGTTGACGTAGTGGGCGATTGTCGGAGCCACCGCCAACCCGATCAGCAGCCCGAAGGTTCCGAGCAGGCCGACGGTAAGTAGCGTTTGCGGATACCTCAATGTCGGGCTCATGGAGTTACGGCTCCCTCTCTTCTCGGTCGGCGGTGCTTGACGGCTTCGGGGGATGGTCTACGACAGTGGATTGCGGGTTGGTTGCATCCAACTGTGGCCTTCCCTGGCGTGCGATCGCCCCCGGGCAAGACCCTGGTCCCTGCCCTAGTCAGCGCGGCGCCACGCTCCCGGTCCTTGGAGAACCGGACGGAGGGGATCCCGACCTGAACATACCCGCAACTTGGCCGGCGCCAAAGACGGTCTGTACAGCTGGGTGTGTGGCCGCGGGACTCGGCGGGGGGCCCAGTCGTGGGCTTGCCCTCGCTACCAGCCTTGTGAGGGCTCGGGGTCCCCGGGCAAGCCCGCCGTGAGCGCCAGAGCAGCCCGGATCACCGTGCCCCCGCCAAGGCGGGACCCACATCGAAGGTGCCGCCCAGCGCCACCAGGTGGTCTCGGAGCCCGCAGAGGCCACTGCCTCCGCAGGGCACCGCACCACCTACGCCGTCGTCAAGGACATGAACGACCAGCGAGCCGGCCACCTCCTTCGACATGGACTTGGGCCCCTGAAGCCTGGCTGTGTTTCTCGACGTTGGTGAGGGCCTCCCCGACGAGGACGTAGGTTGCCGCTTCGTCCTCGGGGGATAGCACCGACCTGGGGCATCGACCGGGCAGGGTGCCTCGCCAGTCGTACGCCGTGAGGCGGGGATAGGCAAGACGGCGCAGGCCGGGCGAGGCGTGAGCCGATGGCGACCGGGGAGACGGTCGCAATCGCCGAGACGAAACCCGATTCGACCTCACCGCGCAGGAGCATGAGATCGCCCGGAACTTTTTCGGCAAGATAGACTTCCGATCTGAAATGGCTGCCGACGACAGTGCCGGCGCGTTACTCGGCCGCGAAAGGGAAGTCGAGTCGCTGAGCCGCCTCATCGGCGGAGCGCGCCTTGGGACCGGCGGAGCGCTTGTCCTGCGAGGCGAACCCGGGATTGGCAAGACGGCACTGATCGACCATGTCGTCGCGCGCGCTCACGGGGTTCGGATCATGCGGTCGGTGGGCATGGAATCGGAAATGGAACTGCCCTTTGCTGCCCTCCAGCAGCTTTGTTCTCCGGTTCTGGACCGATTGGACCGCTTACCAGGCCCGCAACGAGTGGCATTGGCGACGGTGTTTGGTTTGAGCACCGACGCTCCGCCGGATCGCTTCCTTGTCGGTCTGGCCGCCCTTAGCCTTCTGTCCGAGATCGGGGCTGAACAGCCGGTGGTCTGCGTTATTGACGACGCCCAATGGCTTGACCAGGTTTCAGCCCAGACCCTGGCGTTCGTCGCCCGCCGACTGCTTGCTGACCCCGTTGCCTTGCTTTTGGTCACCCGCAAGGAGCTCGACGTCTTCGCCGGGCTTCCAGAGCTGATGATCGGGGCACTGAGTGATCGGGATTCCCATCGATTGCTGAATTCGCTGGTTCCCTTCGTGCTCGATCACGATGTGCTCGAACGGGTGGTCGCCGAAGCCGGCGGTAATCCGCTAGCCCTTCTGGAGCTACCGCGAGGCCTCTCCCCGAGCCAGATTGCGGGCGGATTCGCGACGCCTGCCGCGGGACCAATCTCGACCCGTATCGAGAAGAGGTTCCAGGAACGGCTCGGCGCCCTTCCCGAGGACGTGCGCGGGTTGATGTTGGTGGCAGCGGCGGAACCGGTCGGCGATCCCTCCGTGGTGCTCGGGGCGGCTCAGTCGCTCGGAATCGGCTTAACGGCGGCGGTCGCGGCCGAGGCCGAGGACTTGCTTAGGATTGAGGCCCGGCTGAGGTTCCGGCACCCGTTGATACGCGCAGCCGCCTACAACGAATCCTCACCGGCGGAGCGCCGGCGGGCGCATCGGGCCTTGGCAGAGGCGACCGACGCGAAGGTCGATCCTGACCGGCGAGCCTGGCATCTGGCCCAGGCAACCGCCGGTCCGGACGAGGAGGTGGCAGTCGAACTCGAACGCTCTGCGGCACGAGCCCGGGCCCGTGGGGGGATGGCGGCATCGGCCGCCTTCCTGGAGCGGGCGACGGCTCTGACCCTCGATCCCTACTCGAGAGGCCGGAGAGCGGTAGCGGCGGCTCAGGCCAAGCAATCGGCGGGGGCCTCCGCCGCGGCTCTCCGCATGCTCGCGGCCGCGGAGACAGGCCCCCTGGATGAGCTGCAGCTCGCCCAATGCGACCTACTCCGCGCCCACATCGCTTATCTCGGGCGGGGAGGCGATGCTCCAACGCTACTGCTGAAGGCGGCCGCCCGCCTCGAACCGCTGGACCTGAGGATGGCCCGGGATACGTACCTGGACGCGTTGATCGCAGGCCACTTCGCGGGGCGCCTCGCGACCGGTGCTGGTCTGAAGGATGCCGCCGTAGCCGGGGCGCGGGTGCCTCGGACGGGCCAGCCATCGACGGCGTCAGACCTGCTGCTCGACGCGCTCGCGACCTCGATGATCGAAGGATATGCAGCTGGCGCTCAGGGATTGAGGCAGGCTGCCATGGCGTTTAGGGGTCCCGCCGTGTCTGTTGAGGAGCAGCTTCGTTGGCTCTGGCCGGCTGCCCACGTGGCGATGTCCCTGTGGGACGACGAATCCTACGAGGCTTTAGCGACCCGACATATCGAGCTCGGTCGCCAGTCTGGTTTGCTCGCCGTGCTGCCGACCGCTCTGACCACTTGCGTTGTCGCCCACACCTTTGCCGGCGATTTGAGAACGGCCGACTACCTGACCCACGAGTTGCACACCCTCGCCAACGCCATGGAAATGCCGGTGCCGGCCTACGGTCCCTTGATCGTCGCCGCCTGGCGTGGAGATGAGGCGGCTGCCCTTGCCGCCATAGCCGGGGCGATCCCGGAGGCCACGGCGCGAGGGGAGGGCGGGATCATCGCGTTTGCCGACTACGCCCGGTCCGTGATCTGCAACGCGGCGGGCCGGTACGCCGAAGCGGTCGTCGCCGCCACCTCGACCGACAACTTTGCCATGGAGGGCATCACGATCCAAACCCAAGGCGTGGCCGAGCTGATTGAAGGCGCCGCTCGGTCCGGAGCCATCGATCGCGGTGCCGCGGCACTGGAGCGCCTGTCAGAAATGACACAGGCAAGTGGGACGTTTTGGGCGGCCGGGATCCAGGCTCGATCCCACGCCTTGCTCAGCGGGGACGACATCGCAGAGGATCTCTATCGCGAGGCGATCGAGCAGCTGAGCCACACGAGGATACGGCCGCAGCTCGCCCGCACTCATCTGGTCTATGGAGAATGGCTGCGGCGGCAGAACCGACCGACAGACGCTGGAGCCCAACTCCGGACCGCTCACGCCATGCTGTCGACGATGGGGATACGAGGCTTCGCAGAGCGAGCTCGGCGAGAGTTACTCGCAAATGGCGAGACGGTGCGAATGCGCATCGACGATACTCTCACCGACCTCACCCCTCAGGAAGCGCAGATCGCCCGGTTGGCCGCGGCCGGGCACACCAACCCTGAGATTGGGAACCAGCTCTTCATCAGCTCACGGACGGTCGAATGGCATCTCCGAAAGGTGTTCACGAAACTAGGAGTGTCCTCACGCCGCGAGCTGCGCCGGGTGTTGCGAGATCCTCCCCAGCAGGACCTGTCCGCCTGAACCCCTGGTCAACGCCATCGACCGCCTTGCACCTGAGGCCTGTTCCGTAGACGGCACGCCCGAACGCCCCACCAAGCGAGGCAAGCAGGTCCGGGGCCTGAAGACCTGCTTTGTGTTGGGCCGTAGCCCCGAGCCCCATGGGCGGGTACTTCTCGACTTCGACCACTGCCCTAAGGACCAGGCGGGCGTCGCCCAGGCGGCGTCCTTTACATCCTCGCTCCCACCGTGCTCTTGGTCGGGAGCGCCATGTTCGCCCTGGCGGCGAACTCGTGGAGCGCGCGTGCCAAGATCGCAACCGACAGCTGCCGTGTCCTGATCGCGTCCGTCGCCGGGCTCGGAGCATGGCTCACCACACTCGTGCTGATATTGATCACCGGCCGAACACGCCGAAACCACGCCGCCACCAAGGACCGCTTCATCGAGTACGACGGCGAGGACAGCTTGCTTTGACCTGATGCTCGGCCAGTGCAGCGCTGGCGGCGACCGAGCCAGGCTACGTCGCGGTGAAGGTCTTGAAGAACGCCGTCCGTGCGCTCACCGTGGTCCTCCCCAGGCGACGCCCGACCTCGCTCCCTACAGTGGCTCCAACCACTGCGCCTAACACGGCCCCACCACGGGGACCGACGTCAACGCGTTGGCGAGCAGCACGGCACCTGTGATGCCTCCTGCGACCTGCCCAGCGGCGCGAGAACAAATGACCTGTGACCTGCACCTATCTAGCGCGCTCGGAGGGATTTGAACCCCCAACCTTCTGATCCGTAGTCAGACGCTCTAGTCCATTGAGCTACGAGCGCATATTTTGTGCTTCTGACCAGCGGCTTTACCCCAACTGACCAGGGACCAAGGTTAGCACAGCGCTCGTCTAGAGGGACAACGGTTACGCGGGGCTCGGCCCCAGCCGGTGGACCACGGGGGGTTAGAACATCTGATGGGTGGCTTCGGGCACCCGTCGCCGGATAGCGGCGTTAGGTGATCGGACCGCCTTCAGACTGCGGGGCCCGCCCCCGGCGAAACCCCGCCGCCCAGACCAGGTAGGAGGGTGCCCCAAGTTGCTACTAGCGCGAAGGAGAAGGCGCTCTCCTCCGGGCCCCCTCGACTTGTCGCTGAACGACGCCACATTGCCGGCCATGGGCGTCGGGGACCGGTTACCCGACGATAGACAACCGCCAGCATAAGCTCACCACCGTCGCGAGCAAAACGTGTAAGTGTGTCGCCATGGTAGGAAGGCACGTGGCCCGAGCGCTCCGCCGGGCTCGCTAGTGGTCCTCCCATCCTGCAACGTATAGGAGAATTGATCTGTGAAGCTCCATAAGGTCAAGATCGGTGTTGTCGGCCTCGGCCTAGTGTCTTCCGCTCACATCAAGGGGTACCTGTCCCACCCTGGTGCGGAAGTACTCGCCGTGTGCGACTTGGATGAGACGCAGGCACGGAGGGTCGCAAAACAGTTCGGCATTCCTAAATACTACACGTCCTATGCCGAGATGCTCACGGACCCGGCAATCAACACTATCGACATTATGACCCCGACATACCTGCACCGGCCGATGGCCGTGGCTGCCGCCAGGGCCGGGAAGAATATCCATTGCGAGAAGCCTCTTGGCCTCACGCTACAAGAGGGGGAGGACATCTGCAACGAGGCTGACAACCACGGCGTTGCGCTGGCGGTCGACGAGACTTATGTCTTTATGGCAACAATCGTCAAGGCACGTGAGCTCATCGAAGCTGGCGAGATCGGCAAGCCACAACAGATCCGACAGCGCTTCGGACCATGGCTCGACCGCCCGGGAGCGCTCGACGCAATTTACGGTAGCGGTACCAATATTGAGAAGTGGCGCGAGGACTCCAGCAAGGCTGGAGGCAACGGGTTCCCCTGGCAGTTTGACCACAATATTCACTTTTTTGCCACGGCACGGTACCTATTGAACGGCTCCCCGGTTAAGACGGTGTATTCTCTCAGGGCGGACAACTCTTGGCTGCGAGATGGAGTGGAGTCGCAAACCAGGGGAGACGCGGAAGACTCCAAAGATCTCTATGAGGTCAATACGGAATGTGATTTTCCGCTCATGACCTGGGCACATGAAGACCCGGCTTGCCTGGGGCTCTGGATGCGTGCGGAGCGCCTAAACGGGAAGTACGACTTCATGACTGGCCTGTCGGCGACGGTAATCGGTGAGAAAGGTCTCATCGAGTTCCTCGGCGAAGGTGGGGGAGGCCTGACGTGGAAGGGCAAACCCGTTCACCTTGTGCTTCACCGCCGCGGCAAGGAGCCAGAGACGTTCCGCTTCGACGACGAGGGTGAGGACGACATCTGGGAGTCGGAGGTCTCGTATTACAGCAGTGCACACGTCCACCGCATGCACGAATTCGTAGATTCCTTGATAAGTGGCCGACCATCGAGGTATACCGGTCGGGACGGTCTGGGCGACCTGCGAGCCGCGATCGCGTCCATTTGCTCGGCGAGGGAAGGTCTGCCCGTGGAGGTGGCCGAGGTTACGGATGAACGCTTTATGGGGACAGCGTGAAGTAGCTAACGCGCACTATGGCCAGGAACAGGTCCAGGTCGGCGGTTCAGTCGGCTTCGTACACCTCGTCGACGGTCGCTTCGGGAAGCAAGCGTCGAAGGCGTGACCCGACCGACCAGCGCGCCGGTGTTGCCCAGTGAGACCGGCTGGTGGGCGATGACCACTCTGGAGGCGCCCTTGGGGCGGACGACGTCGGCGAGAGCGGGCGCCGCACCCGTCCCTTGGACCTCGTCGAAGGTCCCCCCCCAGTTCCACGGTAAGGTTGCGTACCGGGCCAGCTCTTGGCTCCGTCGAGTTGGTGGGGCGTCGTCAAGGTTGACATGGACGACAACGAGGTCGGCGTCGTTGTCCCGGGCTAGTCGAGCTGCCGCCCGGACCACGCGCTCACAACGTTCCGACCCCGAGGCACCCGCCACCACGAACTGGCGCCGAGCTGGCCCGGCCAATCCTCGGCGGACGAGAAGGTCAGTGCCGACGACCTCGACCTTTCCGGCTATCCATGCCCGGCCCAGTTCGCCGAGGGCCTCAATGTTGGAGGTCCGGAAGTACTCCGCGAGGGCCCCACCGACTTGGTCGGTTGAGTAAACCCGGTCCGAGGCGATCCGCCGGCGGATCTCCTCGGCGCCCAAGTCCACCAGGACGACGTCACCGGAGCGTACGAACTCATCGGGCACCGACTTCGAGCGCTCCCACCCCCGTGAGGCGCGCCGCGTAGTCGCGCAACGAACGCAGGTTGGCCGCGTTCACGGTCGTCAGGACATCAGGCCCGGAGGCGAGGAGCTCGGCCACGTCCTGCCAACGTCCTCGGTCCTTGTCGGGCACGGTATGGGCCAGCTCGTCCACCAGCACCAACCCGGCGCCACTCGCGACGACGGCCGGTACGTCGAGCTCGGCGAACGTGCGCCCTCGGTACAAGGCTGTTCGTGGTTCGATCATCTCGAGGTCGCCAAGCTGGGCGCGCGTCTCGACCCTCCCGTGACCCTCGACCCAGCCGACCACGACCCGCTCACCGGCGTCCCGGCGGCGCCGCCCCTCGGCCAGCATGGCGTAGGTCTTGCCTACGCGCGGCGCGATCCCTAAGTACGTGCGCTATGACCCTGGTGCGGCCATTCTTCCCCGTACTTTCTCCCGTCTTCCCATGGCGCAACCCTCGGGTCAGCGGATTTCTTCCGGGCTTGTGGCCTCGTACCGGTCCCGGGCGCCCGACCGCGGCGCCTGGCACGACCAGGCGCTCGTCCGGTCGCCGGGGAACGGGCTTCTGCGTCGAGCGGCTCGACCCCGCTTGCCCCGCTCGCCCCGCTCGCCCCGCTCGCCCCGCTCGCCCCGCCACCTAGGTCGACCACTGGCTCCAATCACGCAACATCGGACGCCGAACCGGGGTGACGGGAACCCTCCGTCGTCGCCTGCCGCTCCGTATTCTGACTTCCATGCTCAGTCTGTTCTGTTCGCCCAGCCGCTATGTACAAGGACGTGGTGCCACCGAGCAGCTCGGCCCCGAAATGCTCGCCATGGGCTTCACGGGGCCAGCTTTGATCGTGGCCAGCCCGTCGCCTCGGCGGCTCCTCGAAGACGGTGTGGAGAAGGAGCCTCGGCGGAGCCGGTGTCAAGCTCGCGGTGCACGAGTTCGGCGGCGAGTGCACCCGCCGCGAGGTGGAAGCGATTGTGGGCGCGGCGCGGGCGCTCGAGGCCGGGGTCATCGTGGGCGCCGGGGGAGGCAAGGTCCTCGACGCGGCGCGTGCGGGGGCGGCAAAGCTCGACCTCCCGGTGGTCAACTGCCCGACCACGGCGTCGAGCGACGCACCTTGCAGCGCCCTGTCGGTACTGTACGCAGACGATGGGGCGTTCGACAGGTACCTGTTCTACCGGCGCAATCCCGACCTGGTCGTCGTGGACACCGCTGTCATCGCCCGGGCGCCGGTGCGACTGCTGGTTGCTGGCATGGGCGACGCTCTGGCCACCTGGTTCGAGGCGCGGACCGTGATCGAGGCGCACCGGGCGAACCAGCTCCACGGGGCGACGACCATTACTGCCGGAGCTCTGGCTCGTCTCTGCTACGACACCCTGTTGGCCGATGGAGCAGCTGCATGTGAGGCCGTGCGCCGACAGGCCGTCACGCCGGCACTCGAGCGGTTGGTGGAGGCCAACACGCTGCTGTCAGGGCTTGGCTTCGAGTCCGGGGGTCTGGCCGTAGCACACTCGGTGCACAACGGGCTGACCGTCGCACCCGGCACGCACCGCTACCTCCATGGCGAGAAGGTGGCATTCGGGCTGCTCGTCCAGTTGGTGCTGGAGGGGAGACCTTCAGAGGAGGTGCGAACGGTCCTGAGCTTCGCCCGAGAGGTCGGGCTGCCCGCCACACTGTCTCAGCTAGGCCTCGGTACCCCCGAGGAGACGGTGCTGCTGAAAGTCGCCGAACGCAGCCTGGCCGAAGGCGAGACCGCCCACAACGAACCGTTCGAGGTGTCCTCGGCCATGATGGTCGACGCCATGGTGGCCGCCGACGCCCTTGGTCGTGCGTCCGAAAGGGTGCCCTAGTGCCGGCCGGCCTCACTGGCACCCAGGTCCGCACCAAGCCCGAACGCCTCTTCATTTAGCGGGACCAGCGTACGTTTTGTCTTCAATGCGGCCCGGATAGCGGTAAGGAACGTCTCCCTTCGAGAATACGTTCGTTGCCCCTTGCACGGCGCCAAGGGCGACGACGTTTTTTACCAGCGGCGCGCCAAGATCCTTGGCCGCGGCGGCGAACGGCACCCCCACGGTCGTGGCTCCGGTCGGGAGGTTGTGGGGAAGGGCGCTGATTACAGAGTTGTCGTAGACGATCGTCCCGCCGGGCCGCACGCTCGGACCGAACTTCACCAGGCTGGGAGCATTGAACGCGACGAGCACATGGGGCCACGGGGCGGCCGGTGAGAGCACTTCGTACCTGGCCACATGGACGTCAGCATACGAAGTACCGCCTCGAGACTCGGGGCCGTAGCTGGGGATCAACGTCGAGTCGTAGCCCTCGTTGATGCCGCAGCGGGCTATGACCATGGCTGCTGTCTGGGCGCCGTCGCCTCCCGCCCCGGCCAGTTTGAAGCTGACGTCATCGACGTCAAGGTGCGTAGGAAAACAATTGGTGAAGCGAGGTTCGCGTTCACTCCTGGCGCCGAGAGCGGCCAACGTCCTCTCAGGATCGAACGTGGGTGATGGGATAGCGGGGAAGTTGGCCCGGTCGGTGGCGTCCTTTTTCACCCCGAGAGGGAAGACGGGGACCATATTGTCCCGCACCCAGTCCTCGGCGGCCTCGGGCTCGAGCCCGAGGTGGACCGGGCACTCGGAGAGGACTTCGATAAAAGCGAAGCCCTTCCCGGTCACTTGCAGTTCGAGTGCCTTTTTGATGGCGCGCTTGGCGTGAGTGCGCTGCCTGTTGTCGTACAAGGCGACTCGCTCCACATAAACGGGCCCGTCGAGCCCCGATATCAGTTCTGCCATCTTCAGGGGCTGGCCGGTGCTGGGCGCCCGGCCGTCTTGTGTGGTCGTGGTCCTTTGGCCCATCAGCGTCGTGGGCGCCATTTGCCCGCCCGTCATCCCGTACACGGCGTTGTTGATGAAGATCACCGTGATAGGGAACCCCATCTGCGCCGTGCTTATGATCTCGGCCAACCCGATCGATGCCAGATCACCGTCTCCCTGGTAGGCGATGACGATCGAGCCCGGGTTGGCGGTCTTGTGGCCGATGGCCACGGCCGGGGCGCGGCCGTGGGCGGCCTGCGAGTTGCCGACGTCGAAGTAGTAGTACATGAAGACGGAGCAGCCCACGGGAGAGACCAGGACGGTGCGGTCCTGCACCCCTAGCTCGTCGATCGCTTCAGCCAGGTATTTCTGGGCCAGCCCGTGTCCGCAACCTGGGCAGTACGTGGTCGAGTGGGCGTTGACCCCTTCGCCCCGGGCGTGGCGCTCGAAGGTGCGGTAGAAGACCGAGGTCGACATCAGGGGAGCTCCTTCAGTCCCAGCACATGTTCCACGATCTCCCCTTGCGATGGGAGGATCCCGCCCATGCGGCGGACGTGACTTATCGGCGGCGGGGCGTGGACGCCGGCGTGGCTCAGGGCCAGCCTCATCTCGTCCTCTAGCTGCCCGCTGCTCGCCTCCACCACGACGAGGTTCGTGACCCTATCGAGAAGTCCGCACAGGCCGTCTATGGGGAACGGCCAGAGCGTTATCGGGCGCAGGAGCCCCACCCTCAGCCCCTTGCCCCGCAGGTCCCTTATGGCGCCCTTGGCCACCTGCGACGGCGTATTGCACGCCACGATAAGGACGTCGGCGTCTTCGCACCGGTGGAAATCGGCGCGCTGCTCGGTGGCGGCGATCCGGGCGTACTTATCGTTTAGGTCGAGGTTGTGCTGCTTCGAGCTCCTCGAGCTCCAAACGGATCGAGCAGATCAAGTTGCCCCGGTGGGAGCGGTCGCCGTAGACGGCCCACTCCGGTACCCCCGGCCACACCATCTGATGTGGTAGCTGCACCTTCCCCGTCATCTGGCCGAGGTAGCCGTCGCCGAGCACCACCACCGGGTTACGGTATTTGAAGGCGAGCTCGAACGAGAGCATCGTCAGGTCCAGCATCTCCTGGGGAGACGCCGGGGTCAGGGCGATGGCGTGAGTGTTGCCGTGGCCTAGCCCCCGGCAGGCGAGCTTGATATCGGCCTGCTCGGGGCCGACGTTACCCAGCCCGGGCCCGCCCCGCATGATGTTTACAAACACGGCGGGGACCTCTGCGCCGATCATGTAGGAGATCCCTTCGAGCATCAGGCTGAAGCCGGGCGAGCTAGTGAAGGTCATGCAGCGCTTTCCAGCCCCGCCGGCGCCGTACATCATGTTCACCGTCGCCACCTCGCTTACGGCCTGGATGAAGACGCCGTCAAGCTCGGGCAGCACCTTTGCCATCAGCTCGGCGCCCTCGGTGGACGGGGTGATGGGGTAACCGAAGACGTGGCGGCAGCCAGCCAGGAGGGCGCCCAGCGCGGCGGCATAGGTCCCCTTGACGACAAGCGGCTCTCGCTCCGCCAGCTCGACGAGAGCGTCCGGCCAGGGCTCGGGCCGGGAAGGTGCGAAGGGCCGGTCGCCCTGCGGCGTGCCCGGGCCGACGCCGTCGAAGCCCTGGTCCAGGAGGTGGAGACCATGGGGCTCCGGACAGGCATCGATACACAGAGCGCAGCCGTTGCAAGCGGTCAGGTCCAGCACAGTCGGGATAAGCCCCGTCTCCGGGTTTATCTCGGTGCCCAGGGCGAAGCAGTGTTTGACGCACGCTCTGATGCATCTCCCGCAACCCTTGCAATACGCGGGTACAACAAAGGGTTTGGGTCGTCCGGCCAGCGTGGTCATGGCACGACCTCCTGCAACTATGTCACCACCGATGCTACCTCGACGCCCGAACACCCGGTCCCCGGCCCCCTAGGTCCTTCGGTCTGTCCCTGGTGGTGCCGAAAGGCCTTTTGACCACCCGCGCCAACCAGTGACCTTGGGCCTTATAACCCTGGACGCGCCTGCAGGAGACTGGGATGGTGGACGACGAGCATCCGCCGGCACCCTCCGAGGTCGCAACGGACTGTCTCGACGACGACCTGGCGGACCGCTCCCGAGCCGTACGCCCCGCCCTAAACGCCTTTCTCCACCCACAAAGCATCGCTGTAGTCGGGGCCAGCACCGACCCCAACACCCTGGCGGGGATGCTCTTCGCCAACCTGGTCAGCAGCGGGTTCTCCGGGAGAGTGCTGCCGGTCAACAAGAACCACCCCCTGGTCCAAGGCGTGGTTGCCTATCCCGACCTCGCCTCCTGCCCGGTCGTCCCCGATCTGGTCGTCGTTTGTCTACCGGCTGGCGCGGTGGCCGCCGTGGTCGCTCAGGCCGGCGATCTAGGCATCAAGGCCGTTCTGCGTCATATCCGCCGGTTTCGCCGAAGTGGGCGCGGTTGGGGCTGCTCTCCAGGACAGCTTGGTCCGAGTGGCTGTCGACGGCGGGGTCCACCTCGTCGGCCCGAACTGTACGGGGTTGCTGAGCGGCACGGGAGACCTCCGGTTCAATGCCACCTTCGGACGCACGGTGCCTCGGGCCGGAAGGGTGTGCATGCTCAGCCAGTCAGGGGCCTTTGGGCTGGCTGTCCTGGAGGCGATGGAGGGTCGCGGCCTGGGCATCGGAGGCTTCGTTTCAGTCGGCAACACCGCGGACGTCGGAGTCACCGACCTGCTCCTGTACTGGGGCCAGGATCCTGGTACTGACCTTGTGCTGCTCTACCTTCAGTCGGTCCCCGATCCCCGGTCGTTCATCCGGGTGGCCAGGCACGTCGGCGCCAGGGTGCCGCTGGTCGTCCTAAAAGCGGGGCGCACCCAGGCCGGTCGACGGGGGGCGGCCTCGCACACGGCCGCCCTGTCCTCAGGCGACGTGGCCGTCGATGCTTTCCTGCACCAGGCGGGCGTGATACGGGCAGAGTCGATCGAGGAGGTGCTCGACCTCGCCACCATGCTGGGCTCGCAGCCGCGCTTCCCGGGGCGCCGGGTGGCCATCGTGACCAACGGGGGCGGCTCCGGCGTGATCGCCGCCGACGCCTGCGAAAACAATGGGCTCGTCGTCCCCGAGCTCGGCGAAGCCGTCACCACGACCCTGCGGTCCCTGCTCCCGGCGGAGGCGAGCGTGGGCAACCCCGTCGACATGATCGCCAGCGCCACCGCCCGTCAGTACGGCGAAGTGGTGCGAGCACTCGGGTCTTCAGGGGACGTCGATGCCCTGATCGTGGTGTTCAACACGCCGGTGGTGGCCACCGCCTCAGACGTGGCCGCCGAGCTTGTGACCGCCCGTAACGATCTCGGTCTCAACATGCCGATCGTGCCCGTGTTCTTGAACCGTGACGGACCGCCGGCGGCACTGCGGGTGGCGAGGATGGCGGCGTTCGTGTTCCCGGAAAACGCGGCCCGCGCCCTCGGTCGCAGCGTCGCCTGGCACGAGAGAAGAGACCGACTGTCCGCCCTGGCCCCGGCTGGGCTCGGCGCACGCCCGGCGGCAAGGCCCGCCGCACGCCCGGCGGCAAGCCCCGTCGTCCAGGGCGCGACTTCGGAACCGTTCCCGGCCCATTCGCATCAGCGTGCCAGCGATGGATGGTTGTCCATGGCCGAGGCGGAAACCCTGTTGGGCATGTACGACATAGCCGTGCCCCGGTCGGTCTCCGTCAGCACTCCGGGGGAAGCCGAGGCGGCCCAGGCCCAGCTCGGGGGCCCGGTCGTCGTCAAAGTCGCCGCCGCCATCCACAAGAGCGACGTGGGCGGCGTGCGGCTTGGGGTGACATCGCCCGCCGCCGCAGGTCAGGCGCTACGGGCGGTCCGGTCCGACCTCCGCTCCGCCGGAATGGGCCGACTGGCCGACAAGTTCGTGGTGCAGGAACAGGTCGCTGCCGGTCAGGAGATGATCGTCGGCGTCAACCGTGACCCCTTGCTCGGGGCGCTGGTCGTCGTCGGTCTCGGTGGCCGTCTAGTCGAGGTGCTCGGTGACGTCGCTGTCCGGGTCGCCCCTCTCAGTGACGAGGACATAACGGAGATGGTGCAGTCGCTCGCCTCTTACCGGTTGTTGACCGGGTACCGCGGCGGGCCCGCCTCGATGTCGACGCGCTCTACGAGGTGCTCCGAGGGGTTTCAGCCATAACGGAGGACTACCCGGAAATCTCCGAGATGGACCTCAACCCCTTGTTCGTCCTGGAAAAGGGTGCTGTGGCGGTCGATGTCCGGGTGCGTCTGGGACCGACCTCCCCGGGCTGATCGCCAGGATCTGGTCATCAGGACCTTTGGTCACCAGGACCTTTGGTCATTCGATGCCGTGCTCGAGTGCATAACGGACGAGCTCCTGCCGCCTGGACAGGTGCAACTTGCCCAGGATGTTGCGCACGTGGTTCTCGACCGTCTTTTCGGCGATGAACAGTTCGGCGCCGATCTGGCGGTAGCTGTGCCCTCGGGCCACGAGCTGGAGCACCTCGCGCTCGCGGTCCGATAGAGGCTGCGCACCGGAGCTGGCACGTGCCAACCTCCGGAACTCGCCCAGGACCAACGCCGCCAGCGCCGGCGAGAAGACCACATCCCCCTCCGCGGCGCGCAGCAGGGCGGCCCGGAGCTCGGGCCCGGGGGTGGACTTGACGAGGTAGCCGACCGCCCCGGCGGCCACGACGTCCAGCAAGTCCCTCTCGGCCTCCGATACCGTGAGCACCACTATCCGGGTCGTGCCGGAGCAGGCCTTGACGACGGCGAGCCCGCCCCCACCCGGCATGCTCAGGTCGCACACCACTACGTCGGGGTGCGTCAAGCGTACGACCTCGATGGCCTCGCTTGCGGTCGAAGCTTCACCGACGACGGTGAACCCCTCCTCGAGGTCGGCGCGCAGCCCGTCCCTCCAGATGGGATGGTCGTCGACCAGGACGACGCGAACAGGCCTTACCGCACCCATATGAGGACCTCCGTACCCTGTCCCGGGGCGCTCTTCAGCAAGACGCGGCCGCCCACCTCCATTATCCGGGCCCGTACCGATCGGGCGAGGCCGATGCCCTCTTCGGTGACGGCTGGGTCGAAGCCCGTCCCGTCGTCGCGGACCGAGCAGAACACGCCCTCGGGTTCGGTCGGCTCCAAATAAACAGTGACGCCTTTGGCGCCGCCGTGCTTGCCGGCGTTGGCCAGGGCCTCACTGACGGCCCCGGCCAGGGCGGAAACGGTCTCGGCACCGAGAGGTGGCAGGTCGTCGGGGAGAAGAAGGTCCACCGGCGCGTCGAAGCCCGTCTCGAAGCGGGCCACGGCGGCGCGCAAGGCCATGGCGAGGTCCGTGCTCGGCCCGGCCCCATGGGTGGAGGAGAACAGGTAATCGCGTAGCTCGCGCTCCTGCTGGCGAGCGATCCGGGCGACCTCTGTGCCGACGGTCCGCCGTTCGATGACGGCGAGGGTCTGCAGGACCCCGTCGTGCAGGGCCCGGGCCACCTCCTGGCGCGCCTGAGCTACCGCGACCTCTTCTCGGGCGCGGCGCAGCAGCCGGGTGAGATAACCGACCACGGCACCTGCCGACGCGTAGACCAAGGCGGTGGACACAAGGGACAGCACGCGGTGGCCATCGAAGCTTGCAGACGCCGTTCGCCAGGGCGTCACCGAGACGAGCTGCTCCGAACATTGCTCCCGCCACCGCCCCGGGCAGCGCCCCCATGGCCACGCCCACGGCGAGGACGCCCGCCAACGGCCAGATCACGCCGAGGGTTTGTGAAGGACCGAACACGTGGCCGCCGCGGTACGCCCAACCGTCGGCGACGACAACGGCGAGACCGCAGACCAGTTCCACCAGGGCCGGAGCCGGTCCCAGCAGGACATGGTAGTCACGACGGAGGGCTAGGGTGGCGGCCGCCGTCAAGGCCAGAGCCGTGCCCACCAACAAGGCCGCCAGCCAGGGCCTGAGGAGCTCGCCTCTGGTTACCAAGGCGACCACGGCCATCCAGCCCCAGGCGGCCCAGCGGAAGGCCGCCACCCCTGAAAGCAGGCTGCGCTCGACGGTCCTCAGGCTATCCGCCGACCAGTTGGCTGGCGCGGACCTCGATGGTACCGGACCAGGCGCTAGGTACGGTCAAGCGGCTGAGCGGCCAGCGCAGGAGCATGGCCCGCGCTTGTCCGAGGGTGAGGACCGTCAAGGTGGACAACACCGCCGCCGCGGCCGCAGCCGGCCAATGAGCGCTGGCCATGTCGAGCCCGGCCAGCAGCACGAGCACCGTGCCACGGCCGACGATGGCCAGAGCGGCGATGAGCTTCTCGTCCCGACGGGCGCCCTGGGCCGAGGAAAGGGCCCGCAGGAGCAGAACGGCGACGAGAGCAAAGGCACCGTACGCCATGACCAGGGCGGGCGACCCGGGCCCGATCGCGGCCAGCACCAACGACCCGGTAAGCCAGCACACGAGACTGAGGGCGCAAGTCGGGCGCCGGCCATGGCGGACGAGGAAAGTCCGTTTCCCGAACAGGGCATCACCCCGGACGTCGCGGAAGTCCTTTAGCAGGATCCGACCGATAAAGCCGATGTAAAGGCCCCCCATCACGGTGAGTTCCCGAGGGGTCAAGGTCGGGCCGGCCGAATAGGCCCCCACGAGGAAAGGTACGGCTACATAGGCTCCGGGCAGCAGGAGAGAGGCCAGTGCGCCGCGGCCCGAAACGCGTGCCGGAGGTAGGGAGTAGGCGGCACTGAACAGGAGCCCCGCCGCGACCACCAGGACTATCGGCCAGCGCAGGGTGGTGGCGCCGGCCAGGGCGACAGAGCCGGCGCTGAGCGCCACGAGGGTCATCGCCTTGCGGTTGGTCTGTCCCGTGACGAGGGCCCGGCCGCGTTGCCGGGAAGGTTTACCCTGTCTATGGCCTCATCGGCCAGGTCGTTGACGGCCACGGAGAAGATGAGGAAGGCCATGACCACCACGAGCGCCGGGAAAAGGCGGCCGAGCTGGTCCCCATGGCCGCCGGCGGACAGGCCGGCGGAGCAGAACATTGCCAACAGCAAGAGAACGGCGGGCCGGGCGAGGGCGACCAGCAGACGGGCTTGGCGGATCATTTCATGCTCCCCGAAAAGGCTAGAGCGGCTAAACCGAGGATATAGAGCCCCAAAAGGGCGAGCCCGGCGGAAATGACCAAGACGGCGACGACAATGGCGACGGTGGCCCAGGCACCTCGCAGGGGGGCCCGGCGCCGGGCCGAGGGGACGGTGCCAGGGGCTGGGGTCGCCGACGGCGGCCATAGCAGGCCTTGTTTCGGACCTGGTTCTGGCCAGACCGGCCAGTCGGAGGGAAAAGGGGTTGTCACGCGTTAGCTCCCTTGTACGAAGTTCACGCTCCCAGGGTGCAGCGAGGGCGGCGGGAAATCTATAGGGGGCAGCCCTCAAAAGATCCTGGGATTTCCCCCAAGACGCGTGACGCTACAGCCCGCACATTCCCCAAACCTTGAGGACTGGAGCCGGCACGACCCCTGGGCAACTGCCGGTATTGACCTCGCCCAGGAGCGTCCAGACGGGCCCCGATTGCCACGAGAACGCGTAGATGCTGTTTTGGAACTCCGCCAGCTTTTCCTGCCCCGCCGCCGTGGAGGATTCCTTCAAGAAGTGTCGTCGACGGTTTGAATGCCACCAACGCCCAGTACGTTGCCGATCCCGGCTGCTCGGCATAGTAAACCTGACCGGGCTGGGTCCCGGCGACGTCCTTCGGGCCGAGGTTGGCACCGCCCGGGTTGGTGGCCAGCCAAGACTTGATCAGGGAGCTTTCCACGCCCGGTGTAACCAGGAGGTTCTTGGCTTTTTGGCCCGCGACGGGCACCGACGTGGTCGATCGGGCCGTCGTGGTAGGACGCCGGACGGTGGAAGAGCTGGAGGGTGGGGCCGAAGAGGTAGGGCGAACCGTGGTGTTTGTCGCACGGGGCGCCGAGCTGGGGACAAGCGAGTTCGATGATGTCTGCGAGTTGGCCAGGTTGGTGCGGTCGGCGCTGGTCACGGCCAGGATCACGGCGGCGACGATGACGGCCACGGCGGTGATCATGACCAGCTCCGGCCAGGGCCCGTTGGCCCGACGACGCCGGCGCCTACGACCGCCGCCGCCACCGCTGGTCCAGCCCGGGCCCGGGGCGGCGTCTTCGTAGTCTGTGTAAGCACCCGCCCTTGTCTCGCGGGAAGGCATGTAGGCGGTCGGGTAACCGCTCTCGTAGCCGTATGGGCCAGACCGCGAACGGCCCGCTCCCCACGTGCTGTACGTGGTCGGTGGCGTGTCCTGTTCCCAGGTCCCCGAGCCTTCCTGCGGCGCATCCTCCTGCTCCCAGGCCACGCCCTGCTCTTCGTCCTGCCACACCATGGGCTCGTCCCATGCCGCCGTGCCGTCGCCGTCGAGGTCGTCTTCGGGCCCTAGCTCCCAGTGGCCGGTCTCGGGGCCCACGTCCACCCCGGAGGGGCCCTCGGGCCCGGTGGAGGCCAACCTTCGGGCCCGGGCCAACCATCCGGACCGCGGTACGCGCTAGGCCCGTAATCCTGGCCGCCGTCCCGTCGCCCCGTACGACCCTCACGATCGCGGTCGCGCCGGCTCCTAGACGCCATTGGTCATCCTCTCAGTCCGAACAAGTGTGATCAGCGACCTCGCTACCGGCTGCACACAAATTACCTCTCCAACGTCGGGTCCTCCAGGTTTGCTGCGCTGAGAAGGTCCCCGGCGCCGTTGGCTGGGTCACCGGGAGCGATCGGGCGCGCTCCGGTGAGCCAACTCGACGTAAGGCGGTAGCCGGCTTCGATCAGCTCCGGGCTTTGGCCGAAACTGAACGGGGACACCCCCGGGACCAGGGGAGCGGGCACCATGTACAGCTGGCACTGGCTGCACCAGGCCGTCACCTGTTCGACGTTGTGGCGGGCCAGGGAAATCGATGTCGACCTCAGTACGACGTTGAGAGCTGACCGGGGCCGAGGTGCCGGTCCTGCCGGGACACTGGCCAACACAAAGACGCGGTCCGATCCCGCTCTCACCGCTGGGCCTACCGGCGTGTCAGAAACGACGCTACCGTCGACCAGCCAGCGCCCTCCTATGAGCACCGGCGGGAACACAGCAGGCATGGCTGAGGACGCCAGCAGAGCGGGGACCGTCGGCCCGCTCTCCAGCAGCACTTCCTCTCCCGTCTCCAGGTCCGTAGTGACCACCGTGAGAGGCAGCACCCCGTCCTCCAGGCGCCGCATCGGCACCGTCGACCGTAGCCACTTGGCCAGAGCTCGGGAGCTGACCAAATGGTCTGTCCAGCCGACGAGCCCGGCGATGATGGCCTGAGCGCTCAGCGGGAAGACATCACGTCTCCTCACCACCGTCCACAGGTGGGCCAGCGCCTCCAGCCCCTCCTGGGTCGGCTCGGCCGCCAACCAGGCTGCGTTGAGCGCCCCGGCCGAGGTCCCGTACAGGCGGTCAGGGTGGTGCCCGGCTTCCATGAGAGCTCGTGCCATGCCCACCTGAGCGGCCCCAAAACTCGCTCCACCTCGAAGTACCCAGGCCGTCGTCATCTGGTCGGCGGGGTCACGCGGTGGGGGGGTCCGGGGGGCCCCGGGGAAGGTCGTGACCGGAGTGGCCGCGGTCGTCGTGGCCGCGGCCGTTAGCGGCACCGTGGTGGCGGCGGCCGACGTGGTGGCTGCCGTCGTCCTGGTGGCCACCGTGGTGGGGACGGCTGCAGTGGTAGTTGCCGCCGGCAACGTCGCCGTGATGGCCCCCGTGGTCGCTGCCGCGGGCACCGTTGTCGCCGCCAGTGTCGTGAACGGCGAAGTAGTCGTGGGCCGGGCGGTCGTCGTGGGCCGGGCGGTCGTGGTGGGCCTCAGGGTCGTCGTGGGCGGGGCGGTCGTCGTGGGCCGGGCGGTCGTCGTGGGCGGGGCGGTAGTCGTGGGCCGGGCGGTAGTCGTGGGCCGGGCGGTAGTCGTGGGCCGGGCGGTCGTCGTGGGCTGGGCGGTAGTTGTGGCCGCAACCGTTGTGGCCGCTGCAACCGTTGTGGCCGCTGCAACCGTTGTGGCCGCTGCAACCGTTGTGGCCGCTGCAACCGTTGTGGCCGGAGCCACGGTCGTAGCTGCCACTGCCGTCGTGGCGACGGTCGTCGTGGGCGCGGCTGTCGTGGCCGCGGCAGAGGCGGTCGTGACGGCCGCCGTCGTCTGCACCCCGGACGGGGCCGTGGTCGTGGTGGACGAACTAGCGGCCGTAGCCGGTGGGGCTGTGGTCGCCGGAGCTGTAAAGCCTGGCCCGGGTACCTCGATGAGCAGCGCTTTCGCCGCGCTGCCGGCTTCGTCCGCCGGCTCCATGGCCTGCACGGTGAGCGCCGTGGGCGTGCTCGGGACCAGTCGCAGCCCAGCCAGGCGAACCGCCCGGGCCTGGCCGCGGGAAAGGTTGAGCGACGTGCTCAACTGCTGGCGGGCCAGACCATGCCCCGGACTAACGGTGGCGATCACTCGTATTCCCCTTTCCCCGTCCTGGCCCACGTCCTGTACGACCACGGTGACCGAGACGGAAGACGCCGGTGACAGTACCTGGACCCTGCCTTCAGTGCTCAGGGCCGGAGGGTCGGTCGAAATGGCATCAATGGCCAACTGGTGCCGTGGCGAACGCGAAATGGCGGCGACGACCCGCTGCGCGAAGCCCCCCAATGCGCGCGGCTCGTACGGGCCGCTGTCGTCGTCCCATTGCGAAGCCGGCATCGTGATAACGAATTTCGGCATGTCTCGGGCGAAGAGCCGGTAGGCCGTGTCGCCCACCTGGAACTGGAAGACAGCGGCGGTCATCTGCGGTACGGCACCCGAGGCCCGCCCCCCTCTGAGCAGGCTCTCAACCGCCGACGCCATCGCTGTCGCCCCGTTTTCCCGGGAGACCAGGCAGGCGTCCAGGAGACCGGCGGCGGCGGCGAGCGGTGCCGGTGGGGTCACCGAAGCGACTTCCCTGTACGTCGAGCCCGCCGCCGTGGCGATCCTCGACAGCTGCCCGGCGGCGGCGCCCGAACCCTCCGTCAAGCGGCCTGCGCTGATCTGGGCGATCTCCCGGCCCTGCACGGTGGACTCGGCGATGTAGGGCAGGATGGTGTCGACCCAGGTCTGGCTGTTCATGGTCGTCTCAGGGCCGGACGACCGCGCGTGCATCGAGGCGTCGACCAATAGGACCAGCATGGTCAGCACGAAGGGGATGATCAGCCACCGTTGAGAACCACCGCGGCGTCTCAACGGCCGGGGCGGCATGGCCATAACCCCCCAACGATACAAATAGCGGGAGATGGGAGGGGAATGGGGCCCTTCCGCCGTCTCGCCAGGGCTACAGGCCGGTGGTGAGCAAGTCGACCACCACGTCGGTGGCGGCCAGGTCGGCCAGGACGGCATCGGCCCCCAGGCTCTCCAGCTCGTCCAGCTGGAAGCGTCCGGTGGCCACCAGCAGGCAGTGGGCGCCTCCCGCTCGGGCGCACTCATAGTCGCGGGGCGTGTCGCCGATGACCCAGGTCTCCTCAGGTGACAAGCGAGCACCTCGCATCGCCGCCAGACGGTCCAGCGCTACCGGCACCAGCTGCTCGCGGTCCTCCTTGTCGCTGCCGTACGCCCCCGTTTCCAGGTCTAGCCACTTGTCGAGCCCGAACGCCGCTAGCTTGACCACCGCGTTGGGCGCAATGTTGCCGGTGAGGACCGACAGATGAAGCCGGTCGTCGCCCGCCAGGGCCTGCAGGAGCTCAGGGGCGCCGGCGCACGGGCTGCCATGCCGGGCGAGCTGTCGGGAAGCGGCCGCCAGCTCGGCTTCGAGCCGTTGGAGCACGGCGGAGAGGTAAGCGGGGTCGTCCCGGTCGAGCAGGGCCAGGTACTCGCGGACGATCTGGGGGTCCGTCTTGCCACTCATCGAGACCCTCTGGGCCGGGGCCTCGCCGAGCACCGCCTCGATGGCACGGTCGAACACGGCCCCGCCGACCTCGCCCGCACTGACGAGCGTCCTGTCTATGTCGAAAAGGAGCAGTCGGCGAACGGGCACACCCCAGCCTACTAAGCGATGGCAACGGGTCGGGCGGGCCAGGGCGAGAGGAGGTGGCCGAGGTGGCGGGGAGGCACGGTTCCTTGCCGCTCCCGAGCGTGGCGGTGAAAGACTGCGACCATGCAGACGACCCCAACCCGCGTCAGCGCCACGCCGGAGTGGAAGGCTCTGACCGATCACTTCACCGCGTTGCGCGACGTGCACCTGCGTGACCTGTTCGCCGGCGAGCCCGACAGGGCCGGGCCGATGACCGTCGAGGCGGCCGACCTCGTGCTGGATTACTCGAAGAACAGGCTCACGGCCGAAACCGTGAGGCTGCTGGTCGCCGTGGCGGAGAGGGCAGGGCTGCGTGAACGTACCGAGGCGATGTTCACCGGCCAGCACATAAACGTCACCGAGGACAGAGCCGTCCTTCACGTGGCCCTGCGGGCGCCACAAGACGTGGAGATCGATGAAGACGGCCAGGATGTGGTCCCCGGCGTGCACCGGGTGCTCTCCAAGATGGCCGACTTTGCCGACGCCGTGCGCAGCGGGAGGTGGCGGGGCTTTACCGGCAGACGGATCAAAAACGTGGTCAACATCGGGATCGGTGGCTCGGACCTCGGACCGGCTATGGCCTACGAGGCCCTGCTGCCCTTTTCCGACCGGGCTTTGCACCTGCGCTTCGTGTCCAACGTGGACGGGGCCGACATATGGGAGGCGACGGCGGACATAGACGCCGCCGAGACCCTCTTTATTGTGAGCTCCAAGACCTTTACCACTCTGGAAACCATCGGTAATGCCAAGACGGCCAGAGAATGGCTTCTGTCGTCTTTGGGAGACGACGCCGCCGTACGCAAGCATTTTGTGGCCGTTTCGACCAACGCCAAGGAGGTCGCCGCGTTCGGCATCGATACCGACAACATGTTCGAGTTTTGGGACTGGGTCGGGGGACGCTATTCGTACGACTCGGCCATCGGCCTGTCGCTCATGATCTCGATCGGCCCCGAACACTTCCGCGAGATGCTGGCCGGTTTCCGGGCCATCGATGAGCATTTTCGTTATACGCCGTACGAGCGCAACCTGCCGGCGCTAATGGGCCTGATAGGGATCTGGTACAACGACCTCTTCGGGGCCGAGACTCACGCGGTGCTCCCGTACAGCCATTATCTCTCCAAGTTCCCGGCCTACCTCCAACAGCTCGACATGGAAAGCAACGGCAAGTCGGTGACCCTGGCCGGCCAGCCCGTCGATATGGCGACGGGCCCTATCGTTTGGGGAACACCGGGCACCAATGGCCAGCACGCCTACTACCAGCTGCTCCACCAGGGGACACGGCTCGTTCCGGCCGATTTCATCGGCTTCTTGCGCCCTTCTCGCCGGGTCGCCGGCCATCAGGACCTTCTCATGGCCAACTTCTTCGCTCAGACCGAGGCGCTTGCCTTCGGCAAGACGCCCGAGGAGGCCCGGGCGGAGGGGATGGCCGAAGCGCTCGTCCCCCATCGCACCTTCCCGGGTAACCGCCCGACCAACACCATCCTGGCGCCCGAGCTCAGCCCCCGGGTGCTGGGCGAGCTTGTGGCGTCCTACGAGCACAAGGTGTTCACTCAGGGCGTGATCTGGGGCATAAACAGCTTTGACCAATGGGGCGTCGAACTGGGCAAGTCACTAGCCCTGCGTATCGTCCCCGAGCTCACCAGCGAGGCTGAGCCTTCGCTCGGTCATGACAGCTCTACCAACAACCTCATTCGCCGGTACCGGGCCTTCGAGGCGACCCTAGGAGCTAAGACGGCTCGACGGCCTGTACCCGTTTAGAGCTGGCCCATATAGCGGTAGAGAGCGCTGCGTACGAGGATGTCGAGGTCCTGGGGCGAGCAAAGGGTCTCTCCCCCGCCCCAGATCTTGAGCTCGAGCGGTACGAGCGCCTTGCGTTGGAGGGTCTGGAGGTCCTCCTCGTTCGGCGCCGAATTCAGCATGTCGACGATCAGGTCGAACACGACGGTGCCCCAACCCGACAGAGGTCGGCGGGATTGGTTGAAGTCACGGACACGTCGAAGAGAACCTCGGTCGCTATGAGCGAGCAAGTTGAGGTAACCCCAAGCTGGTGCCGCCTCTCCCCGTTCCTGGAGAGCTATCAGCACGTCTCCCTGGACCAACGCCTCGGCGAGTTGCACCACCGAGATGTCTGACTTCTGTTGCGGGTGGGTTGGGTTCACTCCTCCTGCTCCTGTTCATTGCCGTGCGTTGCAGCTGGGGTTCCTGCGACTTCTTCCACCCATCCGTACTGAGCGGCCACCACTGGGTGGGCACGGCTCGACAACTAAGGGCTCCGCTAAGAATTGCACGCGCGGAGGCGATGCCGCACGTGTTGTCGTGATCCCGCGCGCCCTTGGTGCTGACCGGGTTTGGCACCGCGCGCAGAGCGTTATGAGCCCGTCCTTCAGCGCAAACGCACGGATTGGTATGGACGCGCGGCCGGCACGCGGGCACCGCTATGACCGCGCCCTGCCGCCCTCAGCCCGACGGGGCCACAGGTACGGTTGCCCTCTCGAACGCTTCCAGAGCCTCCAGCACCCGAGCCGAGCAGCCGGTCATCTGCAACACCGGGCACCGCTCGACGATGGCGTCGACCAAGCCGGCGAACGCCTTCCCGGCCCCGCTGCGCTGGTCGAGGGCGGCGGGTTCACCGGTGTCTCCACCCCGGGCAACGGCGGGTTCGAGGGGGATGCTGGCCAGCAGCGGCGCACCGATCTCGTCGGCCAGGCGCCGGCCGCCCCCGTGGCCGAAAAGCTCATAGCTCTCCCCGTGGGCGCAACGGAAGGCGCTCATGTTCTCGACCACGCCTACGACCCGCAGGTAGCTCTTACCGGCCATGGTGGCGGCGCGAGCGGCAACCTTCTGCGCCGTCTGCCCCGGGGTGGTGACCACCAGCACCTCGGCGCTGGGGAGCATCCGGGCCAGGCCCATCTGGATGTCGCCGGTGCCCGGGGGCATGTCGACCACCAGGTAGTCGATGTCGCCCCAGGCGACCTCCTCCAAGAAGTGCTGGACAGCACGGTTGAGCATCAGTCCCCGCCACATGACGGCCTCGTCCTCGCCGGCCAGGAAGCCCATAGAAACCACTCGGAGCTCACCACCGCCGACCCTGCGGACCAGAGGTTGGATCAGCTTGCGCTCGGGATCGGCGGAGTCCCTCGTCGCTTCGAGCTGGCCGCTGACGCCGAGCATGCGGGGGACCGAAAAGCCGGCGATGTCGGCGTCGAGCACGCCGACCACATAGCCCCGAGCGGCCAGGCCGGCGGCCAAGTTGACCGAGACCGACGACTTGCCCACCCCACCCTTGCCCGACGAGACGGCGAGGACCCGGGCGCGGGCGGGCACGGTTGTCTTGGGTGCCCGTTCGCTGGCCTTGCGGCGGGCCCTGGCCATGAGGGCAGCCTTTTGCTCCGGCCCCATAGAGCTGGTTACGACCTTGACGGCACTGACCCCGGGCACGGCCCCGGCCCGGGCCATGACCTCCGCCTTGATCTGGCCGCGCAGCGGACAGGACGGGGTGGTGAGGGCGACCCGGACCGTCAGCGCACCATCGAGGCCGATCTCGACCGTGTCGACCATGCCCAGGTCGACGATGTTGTCGCCCAGTTCCGGGTCGACCACGCCCCGGAGAGCGGCCCGCACGGCGGCCTCGTTGAGCGGGGAGAACTCGTCCACCCTCCCATCGTACGGCCGATCCCGGCCCGGACCGCCCCCCTGCGGGGCCGGGCCGAAGGGCTGGCCGGCGGTGCGCCCGGGGCCGGGGCCTCAAGCTCGGGCACCAGGAACGCCCCTCGAACCTGTACCATGTGCAAAATTCGTTAGTTCGTGCAGGAGGCCCCGTGAGCACCATGTCGACGTCCACTCCCACCGAGACCTTCGTCCTCACAGACGTAGCGGCAGCCAAGGTGAGCGAACTGCTCGAACAGGAGGGCAACGCCGAGCTGTTCCTGCGTGTGGCCGTGCGGCCCGGAGGTTGCTCGGGCTTCTCTTACGAGATGTTCTTCGACTCGGACCTGGCCGACGACGACGTGCAGTCCAGCACCAACGGTGTCAAGGTCGTGGTCGACCCGGCTAGCGCTTCCCTGCTCGTCGGGGCCTCCCTCGACTACAAAGACGGGCTGCAGGGCGCCGGGTTCTCGATCAACAACCCCAACGCCACCCGCACCTGCGGTTGCGGCCAGTCGTTCAGCTGAGCGCTCCGGCGGACCTGCACCGGTGACCTGTGGGCTCGTAGCCGGGGTGTGCCCGGCGCGGGAGGGCCGATGAGCCCGTTGCCGTACACGCCCGCGGTGCGTGCCGGCTCCTGGCTTATCGTTTCCGGCCAGGTCGGCCTCCGAGCAGGGACTCTCGTCCCCGGCGGCGTCAGGGCCGAGGCCGAGCAGGCCCTGGCCAACCTGGCGGCATTGTTGGCCGGTAATGGTGCGAGCATGGCGGACGTCGCCAAGACGACGGTCTTCCTTACCGACATAGCTGACTTCGCGGCCATGAACGAGGTATACGCCGAAGCCTTCGGTGACCGTTTTCCGGCCCGCTCAGCGGTGGCCGTGGCGGCGTTGCCCATGGGGGCGTGTTTCGAGGTGGAGGCGTGGGCCTACCGGCCTGAACCGTAGCGCGGCCTCAGATCGTCCAGCGGCTCTGTCCGAAGCGGTAGCCGACCGAGCGTACGGTCGAGATCACGTTGGCGTGCTCCTCGCCGAGCTTGGCCCGGAGCCGGCGTATGTGCACGTCGACGGTGCGGGCCCCGCCGTAGTACTCGTAGCCCCAGACTCGGGACAGCAGCGTTTCCCGGGTGAAGACCTTGCCCGGGTGCGTGGCCAGGAACTTGAGCAGCTCGTACTCCATGAACGTGAGCGACAGCGGCCGACCAGCCACGGAGGCCTGGTAAGTCTTCAGGTTGAGCACAAGGGGCCCGTACTCCACCAGCTCGGGCCGCAGGCCCCGGCCGGTTCGCCAGAACAGGTGCGATAGGCGGGCTTCGAGCTCGCGGGGGTCACAGGGCGTGGCGCAGAAGTCGTCAAAAAGGTCCTCGCGCAATTCGAGCGCACCGAGCTGTTGGGGCGAGAGCACCAGCAGCAGGGGGGAGAAAGGAACGTCTCGCTTGCGCAGGGCGCGGCACAGGGCGAAGGCGTTGTCAGGTTGCTCATCGGCACAGACCACGCCTCCGGACCAACCGTCGTCGGGTTCGGTCTCCTCCACCTCAACCAGCGAGCCAACGGCTTTCCAGCTGTAGCTGGCCAAGCCCAAAGCCTGGGCCAGCGCCGGGGACGGGGGATCGGGGAAAACCAGGAGAGGCTCCACGCTCTTTTCGCCTTTGCCTTAGGGGACCGCTCGCGTCACAGCGCGGCCAGGTACCGGCGCAGTTCGAACGGGGTGACCTCTGTCTTGTAGGCGGCCCACTCGGCTCGCTTGTTACGTAGGAACCACTCGAACACGTGCTCGCCGAGGGCTTCGGCCACTAGCTCGGAACGTTCCATGGCGTCCAACGCCTCGGCCAGCGATGCCGGCAGGGGACGTATCCCCTCGGCCAAGCGCTCCTGGGCCGACATGTGGTAGATGTTGGCCGAAGCCTCTTTGGGCAGCTCATACCGGCCCCGGATGCCGGCCAGCCCCGCCGCCAGTATGACGGCCCAGGCCAAGTAGGGGTTAGCCCCCGGGTCGGGCGAACGGTACTCGATGCGCGTCGAGTCGCGCTTCCCCTTCTTGATGGGAGGCACCCTGACGAGCGCAGAGCGGTTGTTTTGGCGCCAGGAAATGTAGACCGGGGCCTCGATCAGGGGTTGGTCCTGCTGGGAGACGATGAGCCGCTTGTACGAGTTGACCCACTGGTTGGTGATGGCGGTTATCTCACTGGCATGGTGGATGACACCGGCTATGAACTGCCGGGCGACCTGCGACAAGTGGTACTCGTCGGAGTCGTCGTAGAAAGCGTTGGTGTCACCGTCGAAAAGGGACATGTGGGTGTGCATCCCCGACCCCTGCACCCCCCCGAGCGGCTTGGGCATGAATGTCGCCAGGATGCCCTTGCGAGCGGCCATTTCCTTGACGACCACCCTGACCAGCATGACCGTGTCCGCCATCGTCATGGCGTCGGTGTAGCGGAGGTCGATCTCGTGCTGACTGGGGGCGTCCTCGTGCTGGCTGTACTCGACCGGGATGCCCATCTCCTCGAGCATCAGCACCGTCTCCCGGCGCAGAGCGGTGGCCTGGTTGTTGCCCATCAGTTCGAAGTAGGAGCCCGAGTCCAGCGGCACCGGCGCGCTGCCGTCATTGGCCGCCGGTTGAGCAAAATAGAAGTACTCCAGCTCAGGGGCTATAAAGAAAGAAAAACCCTGGTCACGCGCCTGATCGAGTACCCGGCGGAGGACCTGGCGGGAGTCGCCCTCGAAGGGGGCACCGTCGAGGTTGAAGATGTCGCAGACGACGCGAGCCACCGGCGCCTCACCCGAGAGGTAGGGCAGCATCTGGAACGTCTTGGGGTCCGGCACGGCCAGGACGTCGCTCTCCTGGACCCGGGAGAACCCGTCGATGGCCGAACCATCGAAGGTCATCCCTTCCTCCAGGGCGTTCTCCAGTTCGGCGGGCGTGATGTTGAACGCCTTGGGTATGCCGAGCACATCGGTGAACCACAGCTGCACGAAGCGGATGCCGCGTTCCTCCACGGTCCTCAGTACGTAGTCCTTTTGGGAATCCACAGCCCTCCTCAGCCGGGGCCGCCGCTCGTGCGCCGGGGCCCTTGCCTATGACACGATAGGTCGCAAGTGGGATGCCCTGCCGGTCTGACCGGCCGGTCGCCCGCGACGTTCACACAGAGTTCACACAGGAGCAACGTGCCGGCTACATGAGCCTGCAACGGTGGGCTGCCGCGGTGGCCCTACCTGCGTTGCCACCTAGACATCAACAGAAAGGGGAAACCTACCTTGGCCTTCACGAGGCGCACGCCCGAGGAGGTCCTGTCGCTGGTCAAGCAGGAGGGTGTCGAGATCATCGACTTCCGCTTCTGCGACTTGCCTGGGCTCATGCAACACTTCTCCGTACCGGCGCACGAATTGACCGATGGTGTCTTCGAGGACGGGCTCGGCTTCGATGGCTCGTCGATCCGGGGGTTCCAGGAGATCCAGGAGTCGGACATGCTCTTGATGCCGGACCCGGACACGGCTGTCATCGATATCTTCCGCCAGCACAAGACCCTCAACCTCAACTGCTTCGTCCGCGACCCGGTCACGGGCGAGTCGTACTCTCGCGACCCGCGCTACGTGGCCAAGAAGGCTGAGGACTACCTGATCTCGACCGGCCTCGCCGACACCGCCTATTTCGGCCCGAAGCGGAGTTCTTTATTTTCGACGACATCCGCTTCGACCAGAACTCGCACGAGGGTTATTACCACATCGACTCGGTCGAGGGTATTTGGAACTCCGGCAGCGACGAGGGCCCAAACCTCGGCTTCAAGCCCCGCTACAAAGAAGGGTATTTCCCCATCCCGCCCATGGACCATTTCCAGGACCTGCGGTCGGAGATGATCCTGACCATGGAGAAGATGGGCATCGAGATCGAGGTGCAGCACCACGAGGTGGGTACCGCCGGCCAGGCCGAGATCGACATGCGCTTCGACACGCTCCTGACCATGGCCGACAAGCTCATGCTCTACAAGTACTGCGTGAAAAGCGTCGCCCGGGCCAACGGCTATACGGCCACGTTCATGCCCAAGCCCTTGTTCGGTGACAACGGGTCCGGTATGCACGTCCACAGCTCGCTGTGGAGCGGGGGCGAACCACTCTTTTACTCCGAGGTCGGCTATGCCGGTCTTTCGGACATGGCTCGCTGGTACATCGGCGGCCTGTTGAAGCACGCCCCGGCCATCCTGGCGTTCGCCGCGCCCACGACCAACAGCTACAAACGTCTGGTCCCCGGCTACGAGGCGCCGGTCAACCTGGTGTACTCCCAGCGAAACCGATCGGCCGCCTGCCGTATCCCCTTGTACTCCAAGAGCCCCAAGGCCAAGCGGGTGGAGTTCCGCTGCCCGGACCCGGCCTGCAACCCCTACCTGGCCTTCTCCGCCATCTTGATGGCCGGTCTCGACGGCGTCCTCAACAAGACCGAGCCGCCCGACCCGGTGGACAAGGACCTCTACGACCTGCCGCCCGAGGAACTGGCCCTGGTCCCGCAGGTCCCGGGCTCATTACAGGAATCCCTGGCCGCGTTGGAAGCCGACCACGACTTCCTGCAAGCCGGGGGTGTGTTCACCGACGACCTCATCGAGACGTGGGTCGAGTACAAGCGGATCCACGAGATCGACCCCGTCCGACTTCGTCCCCATCCTTGGGAGTTCTACCTCTACTACGACATATAGGCTCTGAGCTCCTCAAACCTGGTGCCCTGCTCGGACATTAAAGGCGAGATGTCTGAGCGAGGCACCGGGCCAGTGGCCTGGCAAAAGCGCGAAGATCGGTAGCGCTGGGTTGCCGGCCGCAACAAAGATCCGCTCGCTGAGGCGCCTGGTCATGCCATGCGCCACTATGGTTTGGACAGCGCCGGCCTAGGCCGGGCAAACAACCAGCGGAAAGGACAGCCATGAACCTCCAGGCTGAACCGGTAACCGAGGCCCTGGTCGAATGGTTGAACGACTCCGAGTCGTCAATTCGATCGCTGCGTTCCAGCCTCGATGCCGACAGGTTCTGCGAAAACTATCTCGGCGTCATCGCAGCAGGACGGTCCGATGCGGCAAGCATCGCAGATCGGCTAGTGAGGTTGGTTGACGACACCTTCACCCAACGAGTGAGCCTCTCTACGTTCCTCGATGACTACATCGACGCGATGTCGGTCACGTACAAACAAAGCCGTGTTTTTCTCCCCAGCTTTACAGATTCATGCCTGAGCGACCTTCATCCTCAATCCCCGTTCCGGGGGCTCAACTACTGCTGGTTGGTAGGCGAGGCGTACTACGCACTACGTAGAGGGCACACACAGGAGGCCCACGACATTCTTCAGAAGTTGGCGGGTCACATCCGGAGCATGCCCCGCCGGTCGACCACTACGCCGCAACGAGCCGGCCGAGACGTGGACGCCGACATCGTCCAGATCAAGGAGATGCTTCATGGCGTCATCACGACGCGGAAGTGGAAATGGACTGATTCATTTCCGTACCCGTGTCGCACTTCCACTCACTTTTATCTCTCGGGGATCCGGTTCTACTGGGGCCCTATCGTCGAGAGGGAGCGGACTGCTCGTCGCCGTTCCATCGGCGATTCGGACCGGTTCTCTGTTCAGTCCACTACCAGTGGCCTGTTCTCGACGAGCGAACGGTATGGGTACCTGCTGCCGGCGACGGCTACGGCTAAGCGACGAGCCGCAGTTGCGGAGCAACTCCTTGGCGAAGTCCCAATCGGCTCATTGGCTCTCGACCTCATGGACGGCGCGCCGACCATTGCTGACCGCAAGGCTGTGAAGTATTTCGACCGGTGGAGCGACCTTGTGGCGCGAGCAACCCTTCCGATCGTTGAAGAGACGCTCGCCGATTGTGATCAGGTACTCACTGCCCCCAAGAAGGACCGGGACCGCCTCTGTGAGCAGGCGCAGCAGGCGCTCGAGGCACGGGCGTCGAAAAACCCAATGCGAACCTTCTACTTTGACTGCGGGCTCATCGCCTCGGCTCGGCGAAGCCTTATCGGTCCGACGGCTACACCGCACGTTCAATACATAACTACCCAGGCAAGTGACCCTCACAACGATCCGTCGGGGCTTGGGGTGGAGATGTTTAGGAGGGTCAGGAGCCACTGTGGTGACGGGCTTCGGGTCTATGCACAACGTGGTGACCACTTCGCTCACCCCGATTTGCCCGTCTGGACACTGGTCCCGGTGGGTGCCGGCCTGGGCGATGCGCGGACGATCTGGTCGAACCGCTCGTCACATACGGCGCCGATCCTCCACGGATTTGAGGGCCGGTCCACTCGGCTACTTCGTGAAACCATTGGCAAGTGGGGCTATGACATCCGTCACCATGCTGGTGCTGATGCCCTGATGGTCGGCCTTTCAAGCGGGACCTACGCAAGAGGGGACCTGCCAAAGGAGGCTATGACCGCGGGTACTGCCTTCCTGTTCCTCTGTGCCGCCCAGAGCGTCGGCGGGCCGGTACGGAGAATGCGCAGCGTCCAGAGCGAACTTCGGGGCGTCCCAACCTCTAGTGCTTATTCCCCGGTTCTCACGGCGCGTGATTGGACAAGGTTGAGCTGAGGTAAAAGGCCACCCATGCCACGGCGCGCTTAGGTACCTCGCAGGCCCGTGAACAGGTCGTCCTCAGGCGTAGGGCTGTCAGTCGGGTCGCGCAAGCGTATGAACTCCTCCCGGCCGAACATCTCGGTGAAATCGGGCCGCGGGATGCGCAGGAAGAAAATATTGTCCTGCTGGCTGGCGTGCGCGGCCAGGGCATCGAGTTTCGCCATCGCGTACTCCCGGCAATCGATGCTCGCGGCCACGTCCTCGTCGAGCGAGCCGAACTTGTCTAGGTCGAAGCTCGGCGGCTCCAGGCCGGCCTGCTCCAGCCGCTCAGCGAAAAGGGGAAGCCCCGACCTGCGCACCGTCGGGCAGTAAAGCTTGGCCGGTAGACCCGTCATGTCCAATGCGGCGAGCGTGATGCGGTGGGCCTGGATGTGGTCCGGGTGCCCATAGAAGCCGAAATCGTCGTAGGTTACGACTACATCGGGCTGGTACCGCTCCATGAGGATGGTGAGTGGGCGCGCCGCCTCGTCGACGGGCACCCCCCAGAACGCACCCGGCGCGTCGTTGCTCGGCCAGCCCATCATCCCCGAGTCGTGGTAGCCCAACATCTTGAGATGGTTGACGCCCAGGATCCGGCAGCTGTCCTTCGAGCTCCCGGCGGCGGAGATCGACCACAACGCCTTCGTCGTGGCCGTCATCGCCGGGTTTCCCCCCGTTCGGTGAATCCCCGAGCTCCCCGTTCGTGCACGTAACAAGCACCGTCCGCAACCCTTCGGCCGAGTACTTGGCCAGGATCCCTCCCGTCGTTGACGCCTCATCGTCCGGGTGGGCGTGAACTGCCATCAGGGTCAGCGGCTTTATAGGTTTGCTCAAAATGACCACCTCGCCCACGCTCGTTGCCAGTGCCTGCACGTTACCGGCGGCGCCGCCCGCGGGGTGGCAGGGTTGTGTTGGTGACCGACGTGGACGTGACGGAGAGGCTTCGAGCGGGGGGCGTCAGCCGTGGAGACCTCGTGGCGTTGACGCTCGCTCCTGGCGTGGGGCTCGGGATGGCCACGGCTGGCGGTGCCCTCTCGTGGTCGTCCGGCGCTGAGGACACCTCGGTGGTGGTCAAGCTCGTCGAGGACGCGCTGCGGCCCCGATGGGTGTGGTGGTCGAACGAGACGGCGGCGCCCCTCATCAATGCCGGAGTGCGAGTGGCGACGTGTTGGGACATCGCCGCCGTACATCGTCTGCTCTTTGGCGGTTGGCGGGCCGACCCGGCCCGTGTGTGGGCACAGTTGCACCACCTGCCGCTCGAGGCGGTCCCGACCATGGCGCCGCCGGACCTGTTCAGCTACGCCGCCGACGACGGCGACGATGAGGATCCCGTTCGGGCCGACGGCTATCTCCGGGCGGAGTGGGCGGGGGGAGCATGGGCGGCCACCCTCGGGCGAGCCCAGCGATGGGCCGAGTTGGCGTCGAAGGTAGCCGGTCTTCAGCAGGCGGGCCTGGCTGAGCTGAGCGACCGGCCCCGGGCTGGTGCCTTGGCCCGCTCGGAGTCAACGGCCGAGTTGCTCTGTGCCGAGCTGTCCGCCGATGGGTTGCCGATGGACCGTGCCGTGGGCCTGGGGATCGTTGCTCGGACGCTGGGCGCCGCGCCCGCGCACAGACGTCGAGGTGGCCAACCTGCGAGCTCAGCGCGACGCCGAGGTGCTGCGCCATGCCCCGGCCCCCGACCAGGTCGACCTGCGCAGCCCGGCACAGGTGCGCTCGTTGCTGGCCCGGGCCGGGATCGACCTCCCCGACACGCGGGCGTGGCGGCTGAGGGCGCTCGCCGGCACGCACCCTTTGGTCGATGCCCTTCTTGCCTGGCGCAAGGCCGAGCGTGTGGCCACCACCTACGGCTACGCCTGGCTCGACGAGCACCTGGGTGAGGACGGCCGGTTGCGGGGTAGCTGGACGGGGTCGGACGGTGCCGCGGGACGGATGACCGCCTCCGCCGGGCTGCACAACATGCCTATCGAGATGCGAGCTGCGGTGGCGGCCGAGACCGGCCACCTCTTCGTGCGCGCCGACTTGGGCCAGGTCGAGCCCCGGGTGCTGGCGGCGGTCTCCGGGGACAAGGCACTGGCCCGGGCGACGCTCGAAGACGATATGTACACGCCGGTGGCCGAGCAGCTCCACCTGGACCGAGCGAGCGCCAAGGTCGCGGTTCTGGGGGCCATGTACGGCCAGACGACCGGCGACGGTGCCCGAGCGTTGCGCCGGCTTGAAGCCGCCTACCCGGTGGCCATGGCTTACCTGGCCGACGCCTATAGGTCGGCCCAGGCCGGGCGCGACCTGCGGACCTACGGCGGGCGCTTGGTCCCGATGAGCTCGGTCGGCGCGGCCGATGTCGGTGCCGGCGAGGACCGGGGCGTTGGTGCGGCGCGGGGCCGTTACGGGCGCAATGCGCTGGTCCAGGGCGCCGCGGCTGAGTTGTTCAAGCTCTGGGCCGTTACCGTGCGGGCCCGTGGTGCACGCCACGCCGCCAGGATCGTGCTCTGCCTGCACGACGAGCTTCTCGTTCACGTCCCCACCGAGAGTGCGGTTACCGTGGCCCAGCTCCTCGATGATTGCCTTCAGGAGGCCGTCGGCCTCTGGGCCCCCGACGCCTCGGTCCGGTTCCTGGCCGACACCGCCGTCGTCGGGCGCTGGTCCGACGCCAAAGGCGCCGATGTGCTCCAGGCGCCGCCCCTATCCCAAGGACTTGCGCCGGTAGAGCTGGACGGCCAACGGGGCGAACACCGCGGTCAACCCGATCGACCACACGACCGTGGCCAGCTCGGGGTGCTGCATGGGCCAGGCGTGGATAGTCGAGGCTGGGTTGGGGTTGCCGAAGAGGCTCCGGCAGGACGAGGCCACCGCGCTCACGGGGTTCCAGTCCGCCACCGCCCGCAGCCAAGCCGGCATGCCCTGGGTGGGCACGAAGGTGTTGGAAACAAACGAGACGGGGAGGAAGAAAATGAAGCCGACGGCCTGGGCGGCTTCTGGGTTTTTCACCAGCATGCCGGCACAAGCCCCCACCCAGGTCATGGCGAAAGCGATCAGCAGGCAAAGGCCGAACGCAGCCAGCGCATCGGCGGCTCCCTTGTGGATCCCCCAGCCCACGGCCAGGCCGGTGACGGCGAGGACGGCGACGGCGATGACCTCGGTGAGCAGGTCCGTCACTACCCGGCCGGCGAGGACGGCAGAGCGGGCGATGGGGAGTGAGCGGAACCGGTCGATGAGGCCGGTGGCCATGTCGGTGGAAACCCCGACGGCGGTGCCCTGGGCCGTGCCGACCAAGACCATCCCGAACATGCCGCCGATGAGGTACTCGTGGTAATTGCCGCCCCCCGGAAGTTTAATGGCCGAGCCGAAGACATATGTGAAGAGCAGGACGAAAATGATCGGCTGGACGGTGACGTCGGAGAGCTGGGAGGGTTCCCGGACGATGCGGGCGACGCCGCGATGGGCCAGCACGAGGGTGTTCCGCACCGACCACCACGCCCGAGAGAGCAGCGGCTCAACTCGCGTGGGGACAGGCGATATCAAGGTGGACGTCATGCGGGCTCCTGCACTTTCTCGCCGGCAAGTGAGGCGGGGCCGGCGAGGTGGCCGGTGAGGGTGAGGAAGACGTCGTCGAGCGAGGGGCGCAGCATGCCGAGCTGGTCGAGGGCCACGCCGGCCGTGGTCATGGCCGCCGCGATGGCCGGGATGGCGCTGGCGCCTGCAGGCACCAGGGCGTCGACCACTTGCCGGACCGGGTCGGTTTGGACTTCGCCGTCGGCGTAGTGGGCCAGCACCTCACGGGCGGTAGCGAGATCGCCCTCGGCAGCTACCGTCACCCCGATGCGGTCCCCGCCCACCTGGGCTTTCAGTTGGTCTGAGGAGCCCTGGGCAATGACTGTGCCCCTGTCGATGACGACGACCCGGTCGGCCAGTTGGTCGGCTTCCTCCAGGTACTGGGTGGTGAGGAGCACGGTCGTGCCGTCGGCCACCAGGCCGCGAATGATGTCCCAGAGCACCAGGCGGCTGCGAGGGTCGAGGCCGGTGGTGGGTTCGTCGAGGAACAGTACCGGTGGCCGGCTCAGGAGGCTGGCAGCCAGGTCCAGCCGCCGGCGCATGCCCCCCGAGTAGGTCTTGACCCCCCGGGTGGCGGCATCGGCCAGGTCGAAGCGGTCCAGCAGCTCCGCCGCCCTATGTTGGGACTCGGAACGCGAAAGGCGAAAGAGCTGACCGATCATGACCAGGTTGGCCAGCCCGGTCAGGGACTCGTCCAGAGCCGCCGACTGGCCGGCCAGGCCTATGCGGCGCCGCACCTTGCTCGCTTGGGCCACGACGTCGAAGCCGGCGACCCGGGCGGTGCCCCGGTCCGGCCGTAGCAACGTGGTCAGGGCCCGCACCGCTGTGGTCTTGCCTGAACCGTTGGGGCCGAGCAGGCCGAGGATGGTGCCGGGCTGGACTTCCAAGTCGAGGCCGGCCAAGGCCCGGGTCGAGCCAAAGGACTTCTCCAGGCCGACAGCTTCTATGGCGAACCCGGTAGCCTGGCTCGTACGTTGTACGATATTTGTCATACGACGTACTGTACCATACAATGTACGAGATGGGAAGAGATAGTTCTGGACCATGACAGAACTCGATGATTTCTGGCCGCCTTCATCGACCGTGGCACCGCGGCGAAGAGACCTGGCCCCACCCGAACACGCTCGACGGCACCGGTCCCTATCTCGGCACGAAATCGTCAAAGCGGCCGTCGGCGTGGCCGATGCGGAGGGCACCGGGGCGGTCAACATGCGGCGCATCGCCAGGGAGCTCGACGTCGGCGCCATGTCGCTCTACTGGCACGTGACTGACAAGGACCAGCTCCTGGACCTCATGCTGGACGCGGTCGAGGGCGAGGACGTAGCCGAAGGGCGCAGCGGCGATTGGCGGGCAGACCTCGTCGGCATCGCCAGGCAAAAGCGTCGGTTGCTCCTCCGCCACCCTTGGGTGGTTGATTTCATCAGCGAGAGGACACCCCTCGGCCCCAACGCGCTCCTACAGGTCGAACGGTCTCTTTCGGTCCTGGACGGTTCCGGCCTCGGTACTCGGGCGAAGCTGTACGTCCTCACGGCGATCGACACTTATGTAACCGGATCGGTCCTGAACGAGCTCCGAGAGGTCCGGGTCGAGCAGGCTCAGGCCAAGGCGGGGCTCACTGACATTGACATTGCCGCCGGCATGCAGGCCTGGTGGGACCGGCTCGACCGGTCCGGCATGTTCGTACGTGTACTACGCATACTTAGTGAAGGCATCGACCCGGACGCAGCCGAAACCCGCGACGATCGGTTCGAGTTCGGCCTCGGTTGCCTATTGGACGGGGTTGCCGCCCGGCTCCCCCGGCGCTCGTGATCATCCGCACCCGCTCCAGGTCCGACGGGGAGGCACTCGAGGCCATAGCTCGGGAGACCCACCAGCTCGACAGGTACCCCATGTACCTGCCCGAAGATTTGAGGTCCTTCATCGTCAACGAGGACGCCCTCGGGGCCTGGGTTGCCGCCGGCGACGACGACGAGGTACTCGGGCATGTGGCCTTGCACCGCAGCAGCGCCAAGGAGGTCATGGACATGGCCGTGCTTGCCACCGGGGTTGCGGAGGACAGGATCGCCGTCGTCGCCCGGTTGCTCGTGGCGCCCGCGGTTCGTCGCCGTGGAACGGGACGGGCACTGCTGGACAAGGCCACACAGGAGGCGGCACGGCTGGGACGGCGAGCCGTCCTCGACGTGGTCGAGGGCCACATAGCGGCCATCAGGCTCTATGAGAACTGCGGCTGGACGAGAGCCGGCATGGTGGACTGGTCCCTTCCCGGCGACCTCCCGCTCCGCGAGTTCGTGTACCTGGCGCCCTGAGGGGCCGTAGAGCGCAGCTCACGATGGGGAGGAGGCGAGCCGGTTGTCGTAGTCGTCGGCCAGGGCATGTAGCGCCTGGGCTCCGTCGCCAGTGAAGCAGGAGCCGTGCATGACGGCGAGGGTGGTGGGAGCCAGCCCGGCGAGCCGGCGGATGGTGGGCGCGGTATTGGGCGTCAGGCAGGTGGCCCCGAAAACGTCCTCAGCTTGGCCGGCGGCCCCGACGATGTCGTCGGTTGTCAGGGCCGGGCCGTCGCCGAGTTGGGTGAACAGGTCGCCGCAGAGAAGAGTTCTGGTGGTCTGGTCGTACAGGAGGCGGGCCTCCCAGCCGTGGGGGACATGCGGTGTGTCGATATGGCGGACCTTGTGGTCCCCCAGGTCGAGGACCTGGCCGTCAGTGAGGGGCACGGGTGGCCGGTCGGCCAGGTCGTTTAGGGAGACCATGCAGCCGAGTGCTCCGTGGGCGACCTGGGCTTCGAGGCGCGGCGGCAAGCAGTTGGTTCATGGCGCCGCACTCGTCGGCTTCGACGTGCCCGAAGGTCACCCAGCGCAGGCGCTCGAGCGGGATTATGGAGGCGATGGCCCCGGCTAGGTCCGTGAAGGTCGCCCGGTGCCCGGTGTGGAAGACCAGGGGCTGGTCGTCGTCGATGACGTACTGGTTGAAGGTGAAGCCGGTCGGGCCGATGGCGGGCACGAAGGCGGACAAACGGTAGATGCGATCGGCGATCTCGTCGATACGGATATTCATGGAGTGTCTCCTTACAGGGGGAGGGGATGGCTGAGAACGCCGGAACCGGGGAGGCGACCGGACAGGGTACGGATGAAGTCGATAGCGTCGATCACGACCCGTTCGCCGTTGACGCCTTGGGTGAAGGTCCCTCCGGCCGGGCCTTCGAGAACCAGGGTGAAGGGCTGGCCGTGCATATCGGCCCATTCGGCGACGATGTCGGCCACGAGCCGGCCGTCATGATCGGCGCTGAGGTCCATAGGCCGGCCGGTGGCACCGCAGATGTCGATGCGGTGGCACCAAACGTCACGGGTGAAGCCAACGTCGAGGAGGTACTTGAGCGGTTTCCAGCCGACCGGCGCGCCGAAGGGGACCGGCAGGTAGCGGATAGGCGGCGGGGTGCCCCATCGGCCCTTCACCGCTTTGGGGCCGACGGCGCCCATCTGGTCGACCAGTTCGCGGTCGGATAGATGGTCTCGTTCGCGTATCTGCAGTTCGTTCAGGCCGTCGACCCAATGGTGCGCGCCGATCTGTTTGTTGAGCGGGATGCCCTTGCGCAACTGGTGGGCGAACTCGCGCACCGAGGCCTGAGCGTCGGCCGATCCGAGCACGTGGAGGGTTGTCTTGCGGACATCCCAGTGCGTGCAGTCCGTCGGTTTCGTCCAGTCCTCGCAGGACAGGGAGGCAGTCAGCTCGGCGAAGCGTTCTGAACTCTTCGTCGGCCAGACGGCGAGCTTCGGGGCGGTCGATGCGATCGGGCTTCATTGGCTTCTCCTTGTGATGGCGTCGTCGGCGACCAGGTCGATGAGCCGGTCGAGGTGCCGGGCCCAGCGATTGCCGCCGGGGTCGTTGCTGAGCTGGGCCTCCATGAGACCGGCCGTGATGGCGACCAGGCAGTCGATGTCGCCTTGCTCGGTAACGCCCGCGTCACGCATGAGCGCCACGATGCGGCTCAGGACCTCCTCGGCCAGCGCATACGGCTCTGGTGATGGGATGAAGCCGGGTACGTGCCTCTGGAAAAGCAATTCGTAGCGGGCGGGGTCCTCGAGCGCAAAGGCGGTGAGGGCGGCCAGGGTCTGCTTGAGAGCCACCCGATGGTCCCCTGACAACTCGATGCCGTTCAGGCGCTCGATCAGTTGCCGGTTGCCGTCGGCGAACATGGCGTCATACAGGGCGTGCTTGGATTCGAAGTACTCGTAGAGCGACGGCTGGCGGATACCGACGGCGCGTGCCAACCCGTGCAGGGAGACCCCGGCGATCCCCTGCTCACGGGCCAGCTCCCAGGCACACGCCACTATCCCGGCCACTCTTGCCTCACGTCGCTTCGCCACCGTGCCCGTCTCGGCCTCCTCGGTACGTCCCGCGTTTACCTATTGCCGATAGGAGATTATCCTATCAGCGATAGGGTGTCAAGACCATTGTGAGGGTGGTGGGCTGTCTAGCCTGCCGGTAGTGCCGACACGGGAGCCACCGGGCCCTTCCCCCGAGGACGGGGGGCCGCCGTACCCAGGGACCATCGGCGCTACCGCGGTTAGCCCGGTGGTCGCACCGGCGCGTGGTCTTTCCTCTCTCCGCCCGTTCCACCATAGGAACTACCTCCTGGTGTGGTCGGGCGGGATGGTCTCGGTCATCGGTTCCTGGATGCAGACCGTCGCCGTGGGGGCCCTGGTGGTAGCCCACACCGGGAAGGCGAGCTGGGCGGTCGTGATTGCTGCCGCCGGGTTCTTGCCCATCGGGCTCCTTTCCCCGTTCGGGGGCGCTCTGGCCGACCGTGTCCCCCGCCGAGCGGCCCTAATGGTCGGCAACCTCATCGCCGGTGCCGTCGCCCTCACCATTGCCCTCCTGGTGGCGGGGGGCTGGGACAGTCCCGGCGTACTCGCCCTGCTCGTCGCCGCCCAAGGGTCCGTGAGCGCCATCGTCGGACCGTTCGAGCAGGCCATTCTCCCCGACCTGGTGCCTCGAGCGGAGTTCCTGGCCGCGGTGTCCCTCAACTCGGCTCAGTTCAACCTCGGCCGCGTCATCGGCCCGGCGCTCGCCGGGGTGACGATTGCCGCCTTCGGCTACCCCGTGGCGTTCCTCGCCAACGCGGCGTCCTTCCTGGCGGTGGTCGTTGCCCTGGTGTTCGTGCACCTCTCGGCGCCCCCCGGACGGGCCGAGCGGACCGGGCTGCTGGCGTCGTTGCGGCGGGGCGCCCAGGCGGCCTGGGCCGAGCCGGGTTGTCGCGCTGCCATCGGCACGATCGTGGTCGTGGCGTTGGCTGCGTCACCGTTTATCGCCCTCGTCCCGGCGATGGCGCACCACCTGACCCATGACGGGGCGCGGGGGGTCGCCTCGGCCACGGGACTGCTCACCACCGCTCAGGGTGTCGGTGCCGTGGCCGGCGCCCTCGCTCTGGCTCCGCTGGCCGCCCGCTTCGGGAGAGGCAGGGTGCTCATGACGAGCCTGGCCCTCCTGCCGGCCGTGCTCGCCGTATACGGATTTGCCCCGTCCCTGGGCTTTGCCGCACCCGCGCTGTTCCTGGTCGGGCTGGTGTACATCAATGTCCTTTCCGGCCTGTCCACCGTCGTGCAGTTGCGGGCGCCGACCGAACTTCGCGGCCGCGTCCTCAGCCTTTACCTGGTGGCACTGGGCGTCGCATACCCGCTTGGTTCTCTCGTCCAAGGGCCGCTGGCCGACAAGGTGGGCTTGGCCTGGAGCACGGCCGGAGCAGGGGCGCTGCTGGCGGTGGCGCTGGCTGTGCTGCGACTAGCCCGACCGGGCGTGTTCGGGGCCCTGACCGCACCGGCACCGAAAGAGGTGACGAAGCTTGGCTGACCTATGATCTCCCACTGCTCGCCAAGTGGGGCGCCGTTTAGCGGCGAGCCGGGGACGGCACGGGCCGCAGGAGCAACCGGAGCCAGGCATATGGACTCGATAGACCGGGTGGGGGCAGCCATCGGACTGCGCCAACCGGACCGCGTGCCGGTGGACCTGCACAACTTCCAGCTGGCGGCCCGGGCCACGGGCCTGCCTATGTCGCAGGTGTTCCGGGACGGCGCCGTTCTGGCTGAGGCCATGATCACGGCCTGGCGTGAATTCGGGCACGACATGGTCTTGTTGGAGAACGGCACCGGCTGCAACGCCGAGGCGTGCGGTGTGCAAGTGCATTATCGCGACGACAGCGCCCCGGTGGCGGGACAGCCTGTTCTACGGTCCCTGGCCCAGGTGGCCGAGCTCGAGGTGCCCGATCCCTACGTCACCTTCCCCATGTCCGAGATCTTGAAAGCGACCCGTATCCTTGCCCGCGAGCTGGGCGACAAGGCCTGGATCTGCGCCCGTGCCGACCAGGGGCCGATGGACCTGGCCGCGCAGCTGCGGGGCATGAACGAGTTCATGATGGACCTGGGTTCCGGGGAGGAGGAGGACCTCGTCCACGCCCTCCTCGATTACGCCCGGCGGGTAGCCACCCGCTATGCCTACGCTCTCGTCGACTGCGGGGGCCGTTCCACGTCCATCGGCGAGCCGATGGCAGGGCCGGCGATGATATCGCCCCGCCATTACCGGAGGTACCCCTGGGAGCACGAGCGGCGCATGGTGGCGGAGCTGAAGGAACACGGGATTATCCTGCACCTCCACATTTGCGGGAACACCGAGCGGATCACGTCCGACTTCGTTGCCACCGGGGCTCAGGTACTGGAGATCGATCACAAGACGGGCGCGGCGCGGGCCAAGGCCGCCACCGCCGGTCGGGCCTGCCTGCTCGGCAATATCGACACCAACCTGCTCGTCTTCGGCACGCCCGCGGAGGTGGACGCCGCCTGCCATGAACTGATCGACATCTGTAAGCCCGGCGGCGGTTTCATCCTCGGCCCGGGGTGTGCTATGGCCCCTACCACCCCGGCCGACAATGTCCACGCCCTGGTCGAGTCGGCCAAGAAGTACGGCTCGTACGGACTGCCATAGTTCGTACTGACGGCCATGGGAGGAGCCGGCATGGATGTGCGCGTTAGTTCGACGAGCAGGATAGATGAACGGCTCCGGTTGGCCCGGCTCGGCCGGGGGCTGTCGCAGGCCGCGCTGGCCGACCAGGCCCATGTCACCCGCCAGACCATCTCCGGTATCGAATCCGGGCGCTGGTCGCCTTCGCTCGACGTTGCTTTTGCTATTGCCGCCACCCTGGGGGCGACCGTCGAGGAACTCTTCGGGGCCGCGCCCCGATTCGCTCCGGTGCAGTCGCGCCTGGTCGTAGGGGCGCGCCAACCGGCCCGGCTCCTTATATCGGCCATAAATGGCGAGGAGGTGGCTTTCCCTCTCGAGGGCGACCACGTACTGCTACCCGGCTTCCGACCCGCCTCGGCCGAGTCGGCCGGGGACGACGCGGGCCAGGCCGGCACTCACGTCGACGCGAGCCGGTTCGTGGCTCCCGGGCCGACGCTCGTGGTCGCCGGGTGTGACCCGGCCCTTGCCCTACTGGCCGGGCCCCTGGAGCGCCACCGTCCGCCGGTGGGCCTGGTCTGGTGGAACTGCGGCAATTCAACGGGCTTCGAGCTGTTGGGCACGGGCTCGGCCCACGTCAGCGCTCTGCACCGCTCGCGTGACGAGGCTCCGAGACGCCCGACCTCCTACGAGGTCGTGGGCTTCGCCGCCTGGAGAGAGGGGCTGGTGGTGACGCCCCGCTACGCGGGCCGGGTACGGGGCCTGTCGGACGCCCTGGCCCTGGGGCTCCGGCTCGCCAACCGGGAGCCAGGTTCGGAGGCACGGCGACTGCTCGACGAGGCGCTCGGCGAGCTCGGCGCCGACGGGCGGGCTCTGGCCGGTTACGAGAGCTCATGCACTGCGCACCTGTTGGTCACCTCCGCCATTGCCGCCGGCTTGGCCGATGTGGGCGTGGCCAGCGAGCCGGCGGCGCTCGCCTATGGGCTCGGCTTTGTCCCGTGGCAGGAGGAGATCTGTGAGCTATGGATCCCGGGGAGATTACTGGGCACGCCGGAGATCCGCGCCCTTTTGGATGTCCTGGCCGGCAGCGAGCTCCCGGCTCAGCTCGGGGCCATCGCCGGTTACGACGTTTCCCCCTGTGGGAGAGTCGCCGCCTAGCACCCGTTCCCACAGCGGGTACCTGTCTCCACCGGTGCCCGGGTAGCCTCTCGCCATGAGACTGAGCGCAAGGAACCAGCTTGATGGGACTGTCGTACGGGTCGAACACGGCGCCGTGATGTCGACCGTGGTAATCCGCCTCGCCGGAGGCCAAGAAGTAGTGGCGGCAATTACCAAGGAATCTGCCGAATCTCTTGGCCTGGAGAACGGCGACGCCGTCAAAGCGGTCATCAAGGCCACGGAGGTCATGATCGGCAAGGATTGATACCACCTCGGGGCCCGAGGTAACGTTTCGCTGACCACGAGGCGAAAAGTGCGAGGTGCAATGTTCAAGACCGTTCTTGTAGGTGCTGACAGCTCAGTCACCGCCTCACGAGCCGTGAGCACGGCGGTCGAGCTCGTGAAGGCGGTGGGTGGCTCCCTGCACGTCATCACCGCCTACAAGCCTGAGCCCGCGAACGTCGACAAGCTGCCCGACGAGTTTTTTGACCGCATAACCGACCCGGCCGACCTGTTGCTCGAGCAGCTGCGCGCCAGCATCTCCCGGGAAGGGGTGGAAGCCAGGTACTACCCGGCGGTCGGTGACCCCGCCGAAGCCATCGTCCGTGTCGCCGACCAGATCGGCGCCGACCTCATCGTGGTGGGCAACAAGGGGATGAAGGGCGTGCGCCGCGTCCTCGGCAGCGTCCCCAATTCCGTGGCCCACCACGCCAACTGCTCGGTACTCATCGTCGATACCGTGAGCGACAGCTGAAGGGCCTGCGGGCGCCATGTTCAAGACCGTTCTCGTCGCCGCCGACAGCTCCGAAACGGCAGCCCGGGCCGTCAGCACGGCCGCCGAGCTGGTGAAGGCGATGGGCGGCACCCTGCACGTCGTGAATGCCTACAAGCCGGAGCCTGTCCGGGCCGACAAGCTGCCCGGCGAGTTTTCCAACACGCTGTCCGAGCCCGCCGACCTTCTTCTTTCCGACCTGCGGCTGGCGGTCGAGAGCACCGGGGTCAGGGCCGAGTACCACGCCGCCAAAGGCGATCCCGCCGAGGCCATAGTCCGCGTGGCCGACCGCATCGAGGCCGACCTCATCGTGGTGGGCAACAAGGGCATGAAGGGCGTGCGCCGCGTCCTCGGCAGTGTCCCCAATTCCGTGGCCCACCAGGCCAACTGCTCGGTGCTGATCGTGGACACGGTACCCCGGGGCGAGGCCTGAGGCAGCTCAGGCCCCCGCGGGTGCGCCACCCCCGGCTGTGATTTCGGCCGCCACGGCGCGCCAGATGATGGCGAGCATGGCGCAGCCGGCGTCGGGGTGCCCCAGGGCTCGTTGAGGTACCCAGCTGGCTCGGCCCACTTTCGGTTCCATGTCGACGGTCTTGGCCGCGGCCGCCGCGGCCGCCTCGGCGGCCGCATGGAGCGCCCCGTCCAACCCTCGCCCGGTACCTACGGACTCACGCAAGCTGGTGCACACGGCGTCCAGGCCGTCCACGAGCGTCCTGTCTCCCAATGCGGCCTTGCCCCGCGCCTGGATGCCGGCCATCGCCGCCGCCAAAGCTCGCTCCAAAACCTCGGCACCGGAACCGGTGCCGTCGTCGGCCACCGCCCGCGCCGCCCGCAGGAACCCGGTGGCGACGAGGGTGCCGCTCGTTGAGGGCGCCTTGCGGGCGATGGCGGCGCCGCAGGTCGAGAGCAGCGGGGCCGTCTCCATGTCCCGGTTTGCGGCCAGCACGTCTTTCAGGGAGCGCGCCGCTTCGGCCATGGTGATGCCCAGGTCCCCGTCTCCGGCATAGCCGTCCAATAGGTTCAGCTCGTCGGCGGAGGCTTCGAGGGCCGAGGCGGCGGCGGTGAGGGCGTGGACAAGTCCCACTGATGCCAACGCCGATCACCTCTTGACCACGAACGGCGACTCGCACGGGGCGTCGACAAGCCGGAGGAGCTCGTGGTCAAGGCGCAAGACGGAGACGGAGGCCCCCGCCATCTCCAGTGACGTGGCGTACTCGCCCACCCAGCTCCGCCGGACGGCCAGCCCGGCACCGGACAGGAAGTCGTGAACGGACCGGTACAGGACGTAAAGCTCTTCTTCAAGGAGTGGCGCCGAGCCCGTTTACGAGTACGGCGACTTCATCACCGCTCCGGTACGGCAGGTCGCCCACGATCTGGTCGACGAGCTGCCCGGCGATCTGGCGGGCGGGCTCCAGCGGCCCCCGGCGCACCCCGGGTTCGCCGTGGATGCCCATCCCGATCTCCATCTCGCCGGCGGGCAGGCTGAACGTCGGCCGTCCGGCGGCCGGCACCACGCAAGCAGACAGAGCCACTCCCATGGATCTCAGCCCGGCCGCCGCCCGCTGGACGACGGCGACGACCTCCTCGAGAGAGCCGCCTTCCTCGGCCCGGGCACCGGCCACCTTGTAAAGCCAGGCGATGCCCGCCACCCCACGCCGGCGTGCCGCCGAAGCGGTGGGAGCGGAGGCGACGTCGTCGGCGGCCAGGACGGTGGAGACCTCGGTACCCTCGGCCAGAGCGAGCTCGGCGGCCAGGTCGAAGTTCATGACGTCGCCGGAATAGTTGCCGTAGAGGTACAACACTCCGGCCCCGCTGTCGACGGCCCGTGTCGCCTCCAGGATTTGCTCGGAGCTGGGTGACGCAAAAACGTCGCCCACGGCGGCACCGTCGGCCAGCCCAAAACCGACGTACCCCATAAATAGAGGAAGGTGGCCCGAACCACCTCCGGTAACGATGCCTACCTTGCCGGCCCGGGGGGCGTCGGCGCGTACGATTACGCGCTCCGCCACGGCCCTCAGCTCTTCAGGGTGGGCGAGCAGCACGCCCTCCAGCATTTCGTCCACGAAAGCCCGGGGCTCGTTGATGATCTTTTGCATGGTCATTTTCTACTCCAGTCGCTGGCGGGCGGCACGACCGGATGGGCTTAGGACCGCGGTCCATGGCTGGTGGTATTGTGCCAAAAGGCGTTGAGGGCCTGATCACAGGGAGGGGGCCTCCACACCGGCGACCGCTGCGCAATACAGCGCAGAGGAAAGTCGTGCAAAGGAGAGATTTGTGGCAACGGTAAGCCTTGACAAAGTGAGCAAGACCTATCCCAATGGCGCTCCCGCGGTGCAGGACCTCGACCTCGAGGTGGCCGAGGGAGAGCTCATGGTCATGGTCGGCCCCTCCGGCTCGGGCAAGACGACGGCCCTGCGCATGGTGGCCGGCCTGGAGGACATCACCTCGGGGACGCTGCGCCTGGGGGGCCAGGTGGTCAACGACCTGTCGCCCAAGGACCGCAACGTGGCCATGGTCTTCCAGAGCTACGCCCTGTACCCGCACATGACGGTGGCCGAGAACATCGGCTTCGCCCTGCGCCTGCGCAAGATGCCCAAGGACCAGGTCCGGGCCAAGGTGGCCGAGACGGCCCAGCTGCTGGGCCTGTCGGAGTACCTGGACCGCAAGCCCGGCCAGCTCTCCGGTGGCCAGCGCCAGAGGGTGGCCATGGGCCGGGCCGTGGTGCGCGAACCGTCGGTGTTCTTGATGGACGAGCCCCTGTCCAACCTGGACGCCAAGATGCGGGTGCAGATGCGCTCGGAGATCTCCCGCATCCAGCGCCGGGTCGGGGTGGCCACCTTGTACGTGACCCACGACCAGACCGAGGCCATGACCATGGGCGACCGGGTGGCGGTGCTGCACATGGGCCGGCTCCAGCAGTGCGACACCCCCCAGGTCCTCTACGACCGCCCCGACAACATCTTCGTGGCCGCCTTCATCGGCTCGCCGGCCATGAACCTGTACGAGGCGACCATGTCCGCCGACGCCGACCAGCTCAAGCTGGGCTCGCAGTCGGTCAACCTGACCCCGAAGATCCTGGCCGCCCGGCCCAAGCTCGGCTCCTACCGCTCCAAGACGGTGGTGATGGGGGTGCGCCCCGAGCACCTCTCCGACGCCGCCCTGCTCGGCTCGGCCCCCGAGCCCGGCACCACCCTGGTCGTCGACGTCGAGCTCATCGAAGCCCTCGGCAACGAGCTGCAGGTGCACTTCCTCATCGACGCCGTGCGGGCCGAGTCCCAAGAGACCAAGGCCGCCACCGAGACCGAGGAACTGGCCGGCCTGCCCATCCAGGGCGGCGGCACCAAGACCACGGGCGTGGCCCGTGTCTCGCCCCGCTCCGCCCTGCACGCCGGGGTACGTGCCACCCTGCTGGTCGACACCGACCAGCTCCACTTCTTCGACCCCACCACCGGGTCGGCCATCTGGAGCTGACGGTAGGCCACAGGACGGCAGGCCATAGGAGGGCGCAGTGCCACTAGTAGCCGGAGCGGACTGCTCAACGCAGTCCACCAAGGTCCTTGTAGTCGATGTGGACGACGGTAGTGTCGTGGCTTCCGGTGGGGCGGCTCATGAAGTCGAGGGTGACGGGGGGGCGCGGGAAAGCGACCCTCGGGACTGGGAGGGCTCCCTCGCCCACGCGCTGACCATGACCGGTCGCACCGCCGAGGTGGAGGCGATTTCCATCGGCGCCCAACAGCACGGCCTGGTTGTCCTGGACGGAGCCGGCCGGCCGCTACGCAAGGCGCCCCTGTGGAACGACACCCGTGGGGCCGCCGACGCCCGGGCGCTGGTCGCCGCCCTCGGTGGCCCCGAGGCGGCGGCCCGGCGTACCGGTTCGGTCCCCACGAGCTCGTTCACGGTGGCGCACTGGGCCTGGTTGCGCCGGGCGGAGCCTGAGGTGGCGGCGGCCGCTCGTCATGTCTTACTACCCCACGACTACCTCAGCTTCTGCTTGACCGGTGCGTTGACGACGGACCGCAGCGATGTGTCGGGTACCGGGTGGTGGAGCCCGGCCGACGAATCGTACGCGGCCGACGTCCTCGGCCTCGATGCCGTCCAGCTCGACCCGGGGTACCTACCCGAGGTGCTGGCCCCGACGGCGGCGGCGGGCACCGTCACCACCGGTGCCGCCGAACGCTTCGGGCTGCGCCCCGGGGCCCCGGTCGCTTGCGGCGCCGGCGACAATGCCGCCGGCGCTCTGGCCCTCAGCTTTGCGCCGGGGGAGGCGGCCCTATCCCTGGGGACGTCCGGGACTGTTTACGCCCCCGCCTCCGGACCGAGCGCGGACAGTACCGGCACGGTCGCCGGTTTTGCCAGTGCCGATGGCCGTTACCTCCCCCTGGCCTGCACGTTGAACGCCACAGTGGCCGTCGACCAGGTCAGCGAGTGGCTCGGCTTGGGCCGGGAGGACGTGGCGAGCGCGGGCGAGGTCGTTTTCCTCCCCTGGTTGGGCGGCGAACGGACGCCCAACGCCCCCACCGCCTCGGGGACCTTGACAGGCCTGCGGTACTCCACCGACAAGCGGGCCATACTGCAGGCCGCCTATGACGGGCTGGTGGCCACTCTGCTGGAGGCGACGGCTTTCCTGGACGAGTGGGCGCCGCAATCGCCCGAAGCGCCTTTGCTCCTCCTCGGTGGTGGGGCGCGCGGCCGGGCCTGGCAAGAGACGGTGAGGCGATTGTCCGGGCGGCCCGTACTGGTCGTCGAACTGTCCGAGTTGGTGGCCTACGGCGCCGCCGTGCAAGCCGCCGCCCTGCTGAGCGGTGCACCCCTCGCCGACGTGGCCACCAGATGGGGCGCCCGCCGGGGGCTCATGCTCGAGCCGGTTGCCCGTGACGAGGGTGCGATGGCCCGCATCGCCGCTTGGCGCCAGACGTACCTTGCCACCCTGTAGGCCCATACGTCCCCGGCCCCGGCAACGTATGTATGGCGGTGATATCCGACCTTTCGAGCGCAAGCGACGCCAGTTTGGCCATGGCCGTGGCCAGGTGGCAGGAGGAAGCGCTGGCCGAGATCTACCGCCGGCACGCCGCCGCCGTTTTCGGCCTGGCCAAGCGCCTGATGTTCGACGCCGTCCTGGCTGAAGAGGTGACCCAGGAGGTCTTCGTCCGGCTCTGGCGTGAACCGGAGCGCTATGACCCGACCCGCGGCTCCCTGCGCACGTTCCTGCTTTCCGTTACCCACGGTCGCGCCATTGACATCCTGCGTTCGGAGATGAGCCGTAAGGCCCGGGAGGAGCGTTCACGGGCCGTGGCCGAGGCTGGGTACGATCTGGAACAGGAAGTGTTCGACTTGACGACCGCGGAGCGAGTCCGCCAGGCCGTGGCCAAACTGCCCGGCGTCGAGCGCAAGGCCATCGAGCTGGCCTATTTCGGCGGCCACTCCTACCGTGAAGTGGCCGTGATCGAGAACGAGCCGGAAGGGACGATCAAGAGCCGCATCCGGTCCGGTCTGCGCCGCATGAGCCGTGAGCTCGACGCCGCCGTCAAAGGGACGGACCGATGATCCACGAGGAGATCGAGGGGCTGCTGGGAGCCTACGCCCTCCATGCCACCGAGCCCGAAGAGGACCGGGAGATCGAAGCCCATCTGGCCGGCTGCCCTCGCTGCCGGGGCGAGGTGCAAGCTCACCTCGAGGTGGCGGCCATGTTGGGGAGCTCCAGCTCGGAGGTCCCGGCGGGCCTGTGGGAGAAGATCGCCGCATCGGTAGGAGAGATCCCACCGCCCGGATCCGCGGACAGGTTGTCGTCCGTACCTCCCATAGCCCGCACTCGTTTCATCCGGCCTCGAGCCTCCCGGCGCTGGCAGGCCGCCGCGTGGGGGACGGTGGTGGCTGTGGCCGCGGCGGTTATCGCCGTGCTCGGCGTGCAGGTCTCTCATCTCGACCAACAAGTGAGATCCCTGCGGACCGCCGTCGGCCAGCAGGGCTTGTCCGGGGCGGCCGCCCAGGTGGCCCTGGGGCCTCATCGGACTATCGTGCTGACGGCCGAAAAGGCAGAGGTGGCCAAGGTCCTAGTGGCGCCCTCGGGCGCCGCCTTCTGGGTCTCGTCGTCGCTGCGGGAGCTACCGAGCTCCAAGACCTACCAGCTTTGGGGCCTGGCGCGAGGCCACATCGTGTCGCTCGGCCTCGTCGGCCCGGATCCGCACTCGGTAGCCCCGTTCCGGATAGAGGCGACGATAACCACGGTCATGGTGACGGCCGAACCCAGCGGAGGCACTCCCACGCCCACGTTGCCCGTTGTCGCCCAGGGCAATGTCCCCCCGCTACGGTCGATTAGCGACGGGCGGTCTCCACGATCTACGTACCGGCGTGGTGAGGCTGTCACCTTGAGAGGCCGGGGCACCTAAGGTGGCGTTATGTCTCTACAGGAGACCGTGCGCTTCGAAGGGCTCAGCCCGAAGTCTTATGAGCACCCGGCGGACAGGGCGGCGACGGCTGCTCTGCGGTCGATACCGCTCATGGACAAGGTCGTCAAACGGCTTGTGGGCTTCGGGCATGAGCGCCGGCTGCGCCAGGTCCTCATCGGCAATGCGGTACAGGTTTCCGAACTGCAGGTCCCTAAATTGTGGGCCCGCCACAGTTGGGCCGCGTCCGTGCTCGACGTCGCCCCCGTCCCCGAGCTCTTCGTGACCCAGACGCCGCTGGTCAATGCCCTGACGGTGGGCGCCCAGCGACCGATGGTCATCATCTTCTCCGGCCTGGCCAGTGATTACAGCTCGAGCGAGGTGGACGCTGTGCTGGCGCACGAGATGGGCCACGTGTTGTCCGAGCACTACTACTACCAGACGGCCTTGCAGTTCCTGTCGATGATCGTCATGAGCTCGAGCAATGCCGCCGGTGCCCTGGCCGGGCTGCCCCTAAAGGCCGTTTACCTTGTCCTGCTCGAAGTGGCCCGCGCGGCCGAGCTGTCCTCGGACAGGGCCAGCGCCCTGGTCGTCGGTGACCCGCTCGTAACCTGCCAGATGTTGATGCGCATCGCCGGCGGTGCGCTGGAGGGCATGAGCCTGGACGCCTTCTTGGCCCAGGCCGCCCGCTATGCCGAAGAAGACGACATATTTGCCCGATGGTCCCGCGCCTGGGTCGAAGCCAGCCTGCGCCACCCCTTCGCCGTAAAGAGGGCGCGGGAGCTCACGAAGTGGGTGAACGACGGCAGTTATGACCTGGTGCGTAGCGGGACGTACGTTCGTCGGGGCCAGGAGGCTCCGGTGACAGCCGAGGTGCAAAAGGCCATAGCCCACTACCGGGAACGCTTTTTCCGGATCCTCGACGTTGCCTCGGGGGGGGTGGACAAGGCCCTGCGGCAATTGGAGGACTGGTTGAGACCGCGACGGGACGAGCAGGGCGACGAAGGCCCCTCCGACTGAGGGCCGTCCCTAATGGGGGCGAGGGCGCTAGCTTGCCTTCATGAGCACCGTAATGCCGGTTCGCCAGATCGGCTCTCTCGACGTTTCCCTAATCGGCCTGGGCTGCAACAACTTTGGTGGTCGCATTGACGAACGCCAGAGCACCGCCGTAGTGGAGGCCGCCCTCGATGCCGGTATCAACTTGTTCGACACCGCCGACGTTTACGGGGGCACCAAAAGCGAGGAGCTCCTGGGCCGGGCGTTGGGCAAGGACCGCTCCGACGTGTTGATAGCGACCAAGTTCGGCGCCAGACTGGACGAGAGGCAAAGCGGGGCCGCTCCGTCCTACGTGAAAAGCGCTCTGGAAGCCAGCCTGCGGCGCTTGGGGACCGATTATGTCGACCTCTACCAGTTGCACATGCCCGACTCGGCTACACCGATAGGCGATACTCTCGGCGCCCTGGCCGACCTGGTCGCCGAGGGCAAGGTACGCGAGATCGGGTGTTCCAACTTCTCGGCGGCCCAGCTGAGGGAGGCAGAGGCGGCGGTGAAAGCCGGCGCGCCCAGGTTTGTGAGCGTCCAGAACGAGTACAGCCTCCTGGAACGGGCGCCCGAGCTCGAGGTGCTGCCCGAATGCGAGCGTCTCGGGCATCGCCTTCATACCCTATTTCCCCCTGAAGGCGGGCCTTCTGTCGGGCAAATACCGCGCCGGCGAACCACCCCCCGCCGGTACCCGCATGGCCGGCATGCCCGCCGAACGCCAGGGAGCGATGCTGACGCCGGGCAACCTCGAGCTGGTCGGCGCCTTGGCACGCTTCGCCGAGGCGCGGCGCCACAGCGTCCTGGAGCTGGCCATCGCCTGGTTGGCCGCCCATGGCCCCGTCGCCTCCGTGATCGCCGGGGCGACGAAGCCGGAGCAGGTGCAGGCCAACGTCAAGGCCGCCGACTGGGTCTTGACGGACGAGGACGTGGCGGAGATCGACAATATCGTGCCACCCCCCACCGGCCGCTGAGACCGGCGAGACCCTCAGTCGCGCATCGGGTCCTGGGGTGCTCTTTTGAGAACTTCGTGCAACGGGTTCAACATGGCCAGGCGCCCTTCGTGCTCGCCGATCGTCCCCTCGGCCACGAGCTGGGCACCGGTCTCCACTCCGGGGACATCCCTGCGGGTGAACACCAAGGTCATCTGGCCGGTGCGGTCGATCAGGGTGCAGCTGAGCACCTGAGCGCCCCGCCAGGGCTGGACCTCGACCGAGGTCACCCGCCCGGCGATCTTCGCTCTTTGCCTCCACTGGACCTGCCCGATCGGTGCCGCGCCCTCGACCGGCAGCATGCCGTCGTCGCCCATGCCGTCCCGGGCACGCCGCCTGGGTGCCCGCTCCGGTCGTCCCTTGCCGTCCGGACCACGACGTCGGCCCAATCGTGACCGGCTCAGCTGGAACGGCACCACGGTGGCGTTGGCGTGGGGGAGCCGGCCGACTACGGCGGCCAGGCGGTCGGCTGTGCGGTCATGCAGCAAATGGCCCCAGGCCCACGAGTACAGGCGGCGGGGCAGCAGCACGGAAACCTCGGTGTCGCCGTCGGCCAGCGTCGAAGCCACCAGCTCCACGGCCGCCCGGCCCAGCCGGCGGTCGCGGCATTCCCTGATCTCGAGGGGAAGGCGGCGGATCATCAGCCTCTCCCAGGCTTCCCGCAGCTGCTGAGCGGCCTGGTTGTCGAGCAGGAAATGCACGGCCCGGACTTCGTCGGGGTTGAGGCTGCGGGCGTACTGGATGGCGCGGGCGGCGGCCAGGTCCAGTCGGTCCACGAACACCAAGACGACGTGGCGGCGCAGTATGGGCAGCTCCGATGCTTCGGCCGCCCCCTTTTCCAGCTGCTGAGCCTCCAAGCGGTACTGGCGGTTGAGCCGTATGAGAGCCACCGTGAGGACCGGGAAGAGGACCACCACCGTCCAGGCCCCCTGGGTGAACTTAGCCACCACCAGGACGCCGACAACTACGAAAGAGCACACCGAGGCACTGGCGTTTATGACCAGCTTGTGCTTCCAGCCCTGGGCCCGATGGCTCAGGTGGTGTTTGCTCATGCCCGCCCCGGCCATGGTGAAACCGGTGAACACCCCGATGGCGTAGACGGCCACCAGAGAGGTGACGTTGGAGTCGGTCACCACCAGCAGGGCGATGGCGACGATGGCGAGGACGATGATCCCGTTGGAGAAGGTGAGCCGGTGGCCGCGTTTGGTGAGCTGCCGGGGCAGGAACCGGTCGCCGGCCACGAAACTGGCCAGGAACGGGAACCCGTTGAAACTGGTGTTGCCGCCGGTGTAGAGGATCAACAGGGTGGCCAGCTGCACCATGTAAAACAGGGCGTGGCCCGGCCCGCTCGAACCGAAGATGAGCTGTGCTTCCTGCGAGATGACAGTGGGTGCGCCGGCTTTGAAGGGCGCGGCGTGGGTCCAGCGGGCCAGGAAGGAGATCCCGAGGACCAGGCTGCCCAGGGTGACGCTCATCAAGATGTAGACGCGCCGGGCGCGCTGGCCGGAAGGGGGCTTGAGGGCGCTCACGCCGTTGGATATCGCCTCCACGCCGGTGAGCGAAGCGCCGCCGTTGGCAAAAGAACGCAGCATCACGAACAGCGAAGCGCCCATCAATACGCCGCTGCCGGGGTGGCCGAAGGTGTACAGGCCGGGGCGGTGAATGGACAATTGGTGCAGGTCGCCCAGGGCGGCACGGACGAGGCCGGTCACGACCACGCTGCCCATCGACAGGATGAAGAAATAGGTCGGGAAGGCGAAAACGCGTCCGGCCTCGCGGATGCCGCGCAGGTTGCCGTAGGCGATGACGACCACCACGGCCAGGCTGATGAGCAGGGCCAGGTGGTGGCCCCCGACAAGGGGCACGTTGTAGGTGAGCAGCTTGGGGAAGGCGGAGACGAGGGCGTCGGTCCCGGCGGCCGTCTGGACCGCCACCGTGACCGTGTAGTCGATGAGCAGGGCCACCGCTGCCACCTGGGCCACCGTCGGGCCGAAGTTGTCCCGGGCCACGACGTAGGAACCTCCGGCCCGGGTGTATACCATCACCACTTCCCGGTAGGAGAGGGTGACGAAGGTGAGCACCAGCAACAGGGCGAAGGTGACGGGTAGGACGAGGGCGAAGGAGGCCACGCCCACGATGGGGATCAGCTCTACGAGCATCTCCTCGGTCCCGTAGGCGGAGGACGAGATGGCGTCAGGTGACAGAACGCCCAAGGCCATAAAGGTGCCGAGGCGCTCGTTGGCGAGTTGCTCGCTGACCAGGGGCCGGCCCAGGAGCACCTTTTTTATCTTGTAGCTCAGCAGCTCGGGTAGCTCGGGGGCGACCGGCAGGGCACGACTGGGCGGAGCTTCAGTACCTGTCCCCGCGGTGCTCACTGGCGCTCCTGCAAACCTCTCGTGCCCGGCACCGCACGGGCGCCCTCAACTCCGCCAGCCCCGCTCATGTGGAGGAGGCCGCGGCACGAGCGTAGCGGGGCGAGCCCGAGTTGTGCCAGGTAGCCCCAGAGTGTTGCATGTTCTTCATGCGAGTGGTGGTGGTCGGTTGCGGGCGGGTCGGTTCCGAGCTTGCCACCATCCTGTCGCGCGAGGGCAACGAAGTAGCGGTGATCGACAAGAACCCCCGTGCTCTCCAGCGCCTGGCCATGGACTGGGGCGGCAAAGGGGTCACCGGCTTCGGCTTCGACCGCGACGCTCTGGAAGAGGCGGGGATCGCGGGGGCGGACGCCCTGGCTGCGGTCACTAACGGCGACAACTCCAATATTCTCACGGCCCGGATCGCCAAGGAGACCTATCAGGTCCCCAATGTGGTGGCCCGTATCTACGACCCGCGCCGGGCCGTCATCTACCGGCGGTTGGGCATACCGACCGTGGCCACGGTCACCTGGACGGTCGACCAGGTCATGCGCCGGCTCCTGCCCGAGCGCACGGTGACCGAGTGGGCCAGCCCCACAGGCGAGGTGGTGATCGTCGAACGTTCCGTGCCCGGTTCGTGGGTCGGCTACCGCCTCGACGAGCTCGAGGCCCCGGGCCGGGTCAGGATCGTGGCCCTGTCGAGGGCGGGCAAATCAGTGGTCCCCAAGCCGGGCCTGGTCGGCCAGGAGGGTGACATATTGCACATCGCCGTGCTGGAGGCCGCCCTGGCCGATCTCGAGGATGGCCTCGAGAAGGGCTCGCGTCCATGAAGGTCGTGATCGCCGGCGCTGGCAATGTGGGCACTTATCTGGCCGCCGACCTCCACCGCGCCGGCCACGAGGTGCTCCTCATGGAGATAGACCCCGACGTGGCCCGGCGAGGGGCGGGCCTGGGCGTCCAATGGATGGTGAGGGACGCATGTGAGGTCTCGGCCCTGGACGCCGCCGGCCTGGCTACGGCCGACGTGGTGGTGGCTGCCACCGGGGACGACGAAGACAACCTCGTCGTCTCGCTGCTGGCCAAGCAGGAGTTCGCCGTTCCCCGGGTGGTAGCCCGGGTCAACCATCCCAAGAACCACTGGTTGTTCAACCAGACCTGGGGCGTCGACATAGCCGTGTCGACGCCGCACTTGCTCGCCGCCCTCGTCGAGGAGGCGGTGTCGGTGGGGTCGTTGGTCCGGATCCTCCAGCTCGAGTCGTCGGGTGCCCACCTGGTCGAGGTGACTCTGGCCCCTGGTTCTCCTGCCGCCGGCCGGGAGTTGGCCCGCCTGGGGATGCCGCGCGAGGCGACGGTGGTGGCCGTGGTGCGCCGGGCCCATGTCGTCGTACCCCGGGGGGACACCGTGCTGGAGCCCGGGGACGAGGTCCTGGTGCTGGCTTCTCCGGATTCCGAGGACGCCGTGCGGTCTTTGCTCGTCGCCGAGGGCCAGCTCCCCGGCGCCCCGTCGGCGCTGCGCCCGGCGGTGCCGCCTCCGCCGCCGGCCGGCCCGTCACCGGACGATTAGGAGGTCGGCACGCGACCGTCGGCGCCCTCCGGCGGGCGCCGCCTGAGACGGGGTTGGCCACGGCCGGTTTACGGTTCGCTCGTGGCCATCTCCACGGCGGCGGCGCTCAGCGGGCTGATGGTGCCGCTGCGGGACCAGGTCAACGTGGCCACACCGGCGCTGGTACTGGTCGTCCCGGTTGTCGGCGGGGTCACCGTGGGCGGGTTTGCCGCCGGGCTGGTAGCCACGGCCATCTGCTTCTTCGTCTACGACTTCGTCTTCCTGCCCCCCTATTACACCCTCTATGTCGACCGGGCCGAGGACTGGGTGGCCCTCGGCGTGTACGCGGTCGTGATGGTCCTCGTCGCCCGGGTGGTGGCGGCGGCCAACCTGGCCAAAGCCGAGTCGGAGCAGAGGGCGACGGAGATACGCCGGCTGTTCGACCTTTCTGAGATGCTGGTACGCGAACTGCCCGCCCCGAAGCTCCTCGACAGCATCGTCAGCTCGGTCAAGTCGGGCTTCAACCTCGAGGGTGTCGCCCTCCTCCTGCCCGACGTCGATGGCGGGCTGGACGTGGTGGCTACGGCGGGAGTGCCCCTTTCCGAGATCGACACCCAACGACTGGCGGCCGGCGCCGGCGACCCGGTACACCTGGGGCCGGTGGCGTCCGAGCGGGGCAACTTCCAGACTGTCGCCCTGGTGGCCACGGGGCACGCCGTCGGCCTGCTGGCGGTGCGGGGCTCGGGGGGGTCCAAAGCCGAACAGGAGCTCTTGCGGGCCTTTGCCAACCACCTCGCCCTGGCCTTGGAGAGGGCGCGCCTGCGGGAGGAGGCGGTCCGGGCGCGCTTGCTGGAAGAAGTCGATGCGCTGCGCCGTGCCCTGGTAGGGGCCGTTTCCCATGACCTGCGCACCCCGTTGGCCACGATAAAGCTTTCCGCGTCCGCCCTGGTGGACAGCGGCACCTCGCTCAGCCCGGACGACATCAAGGAACTGGCCGAACTTGTCGATGGCCAGGCGGACCGGCTCGACCGGCTCGTTTCCAATCTGCTCGACATGACGCGTATCCAGTCGGGCGCCCTGGAGCTGCGGTGCCAGCCCGCGGCCCTGGGCGACCTGGTGGACGAGGCGCTGGCCGTGCTCGGGCGCTCCGACCGGAGCGCCCAGGTCAGTTGGACGGCGGCGGACGACCTGCCCCTGGTGGACGTCGACCATGTCCTGGTGTGCCAGGTGCTGGCCAACCTGCTGGACAACGCCCTCAGACACTCTCCGGCCCGGAGCCTGGTGACGGTCTCGGCTGTCCCGACCGGCAGCGGCAAGGTGGAGGTACGGGTTACCGACAGCGGGCCGGGGATCCCGGCGGAGGAGCGGGACAGGATTTTCCAGGTGTTCAACCGCCGGGAGGCAGGTGGGAGGGGCGGGCTCGGCCTGGCAATCGTGCAGGCTTTCCTGGAGGCGCACGGCGAACACATCTGGGTGGAAGATGCCCCCCGCGGCCACGGCACCAGGGGGGCCAGCTTCGTCTTCACCCTGCCCACCGTGCCCGAAGAGCGCTGAGGATGGCCCGGGTGCTCGCCATCGACGACGACAAGGCGCTGCTGCGGGCGCTCCGGGTGGCGCTGTCGGCCAGGGGACATGAGGTGCTCGTCGCCGCCACCGCCGAGGAGGGCCTGTCCAGCATGGCCTTGCGGAACCCTGACGTGGTAGTGCTCGACCTCGGGCTGCCCGACCTGGACGGGCTCGAGGTCGTCCGCCGCATCCGTTCCTGGTCCGAGGTGCCGGTCATCGTGCTCTCGGCCACCGCCTTGGAGGACCGCAAGGTTGCCGCCCTGGACGGGGGGGCCAACGACTATGTCACCAAGCCGTTCGGCATGGCCGAACTGGAAGCGAGGATCCGCACCGCCCTCCGACATGCCCAGCCCGTCGCCCCCGAAGGCGGCCCGCTCAAGGTCGGCCCCCTGGAGCTCGACATGGTGCACTACCAGGCCACCGTCGACGGCGAGGCGGTGGAGCTGACGGCGAAGGAGTTCGAGTTGCTGGCGTTCCTGGCCCGCCACGCCGGCAAGACGTGCACGCACCAGATGGTCCTGCGCCAGGTTTGGGGCGACACCTACGGCGACGAGGCTGATTACCTGCGGGTCTACATCTACCGGTTGCGCAAGAAGTTGGGGGAGAAGGGCGGTCCCATGCTGCGTACCTCGCCCGGCATCGGCTATTGCCTTTCTGCCGGCTGAGAACGACGTATAGACGGGCTGCAGCTCAACGAAGGGCTCGCTAACCTCGAACACCAATGAGCACGGCGCCTGTAGACCAGGACACGGCCGATGTCGTTGCGCCCGCCGGCCATTTCCGCATCTACCTGGGTGCCGTGGCCGGGGTAGGCAAGACCTACGACATGCTCAATGAAGGCAGGCGACGCCGGGAACGGGGCACCGACGTCGTCGTGGGTTTCGTGGAAAGCCACAAGCGGCCCCTGACCGAGGCCCTCCTTCAAGGGGCTCGAGGTAGTACCTCGGGTATCGGTCGAGTACCGCGGGGCCCGGTTCGAGGAGATGGACCTCGACTCCGTACTGGCCCGCCACCCAAAGGTGGCCCTGGTGGACGAGCTGGCGCACACCAATGTCCCCGGCGCTGGTCGTCACGCCAAGCGCTGGGAGGACGTCCTGGAGCTCCTCGATGCCGGGATCGACGTGATAACCACGCTCAATATCCAGCACATCGAAAGCCTGGCCGACGCCGTCGAGCAGATGACGGGGGCGCGCGTGCGCGAACGGGTGCCCGACTGGGTGGTGCGCAAGGCCAACCAGACCGAACTGGTGGATTCATCGCCCGAGCAGCTGCGCCGGCGCATGTTGCACGGCAACATCTACCCTCCGGACAAAGTCCCCTACGCCCTGGCCCATTTTTTCCAGACCGACAACCTGATCGCGCTGCGCGAGCTGGCGCTGCGTTACCTGGCCGACGAGACGGACGAAGAGCTGCTGGCGCACCTGCGCCAGCACAAAGAGAACCGCCTGTTCGAGACGAGGGAACGGATCCTGGTGGCCGTCACCGGCGCACCGGGGACCGATGTGCTGCTGCGCCGAGCCGCCCGCATGGCCTCGAGGGCCAAGGGGAGCTCAACGTGCTCCATGTCAACGCCGCCGACGCCACCCCGATGAAGGACAAGGCGGGCTTCGAATCGTTGAAGACCTTGGGCCGGGACCTCGGCGCTCACTGGCACGAGGTCGTTCACCCCGACCCGGCCGAGGCGATCACCGAGTTCGCCAAGGAGCACCAGATAACCCAGATCGTCATCGGCTCCAGCCAGAAGAGCCGCTGGCAGGAGATGAGAGGCGGCGGCCCGATCGTGCGCCACGTCATCCGCAAGGCGGGCAACCTCGGTATCGACGTCCACGTCATCGCCCGCCGGGAGCTGCCCGCGGGTTTCGAGCAGGGCGCCGAAATGATGGACCAGGGCTGACCAGCCTCGGGGCCGGTGAGGCTAGTTGTTCCGCTCGGTATTGCGCTGGGTCAGGCCGACCACCAAACGGGACGCCACGATGAAAACCAGGACCAGGACGACCAGGATGAGGGCGGCGTCGAAGGAGAGGTTCTCTTGGCCCTTGAAAGGCGAGTTGTAAAACGTCCACACCGCGTAGGTGAGGTAGCCGATCGGTGCATGGGTCAGGTGCAGGGTGGGCAAACTGTTGGTGAAACCGGCCGTATACAGAAGAGGGGCCGTTTCGCCCACCGATATGGCCAACGCCACGAGCAGGCCCGTGGTGATGCCGGGGAGCGCCGCCTTTATGGTTATCCGGCTCAGGGAGCGCAGCGGGGACATGCCGAGGGCGTCGGCGCCCTCCCGGTAAGGGGTCGGTACCTGGCGGAGGGCGGCCTCGGTGGCCTTGGCGATATACGGCACCGTCAACGCCGAAAGCACGATGAGGGCGGCGGCCAGAGAATACTGCCAATGAAGGGCGATGACGAGGGCGATATAGCCCACGTAGCCGAGCACGATGGAGGGGATACCAGCCAGGACCTCGGACGCCCCTCGCAGAATGCTCCCGACGGCGCCCTTGGCGTACTCGGCCAGGTAAATGCCGGACAATATCCCTATAGTGCCGGCGAAAATTGCGACACCGGCGACGATCAGCAGCGTGCCCAGGATCTCATTGGAGAGCCCGCCGCCCGTGGCCGAGGTCGGCTCGGTGAGCACGCTCCAGCGCCACACGGGCACGGCCCGGCTGACGACGCCCCACAACAGCCAAATTATCGGGATGGCGACCAGAGCGACGGCGACGAGGCAGGCACCCCAGCCCGCCAGGTAGGCCGCCCGCCGGCGCCAATCGGGCCGCCCGTAGAGGTCGAGGGAAGCGGCCTCCTGGGTACCGGCAACAGGGCTAGCCATGTCCTAGACCCCCCTTCCGACGGGCAAGGCGGTGCCGGCCACCCGGCGTACCAGGAGCCGCGCCCCCACGTTGGCCAGCAGCGTGATAACCGCCAACACGAGGGCAAATTCGGCCAGGGTCCGGAGCTCGAAGCCGGTGCCGTCGCCGAGCGAGCCGTCGAGTTGCTGGACGATGGTGGAGGCAATGGTGCCGAAGGTGCCGAAGATGTTTACCGGCATGGTGGCCAGGGCCGAGCCGGAGACCATGGCCACGGCGATGGTCTCGCCCAGCGCCCGGGCCAGGCCCAGGACCGAGGCGCCGATGATCCCGGCCCGGATCCAGGGAAGACTCACCTTGCGGGCCATTTCGAAGTCGTTCATCCCCAGGGCCAGCGCCCCCTCTTTGGGTAGGCGCGGCACCTGGCGCAACAGGTCGCGGGTAGTAGCCGCCACGATGGGGATGATCATCACCCCGAGTACCAGCCCCGCCGCCAGCAGGCCCTCGCCGGCGGGGATATAGCCGCGGAAGAAGCTGAGCACAGGGACGTCAGGAAAGTGGTTGGCAAATATGGGGTCGAAATCGCGGCTCAGCCAAGGGCCGAAGGTCAAGATACCCCAAAGGCCGAAAACGACGCTGGGGATGCCGGCCAGGACCTCCATAAAAACTCCTATGGCGTTGGAGATCCGGGGCGGGAGTTTTTCGACCACGGCAAGTGCCGCCCCTATGGACACGGGCACGGCGAAGAGCACGGCGATGGCCGAGCTGGCCAGGGTGCCGACGATGAGGGGAAGGGCACCGTAGAGGGCACCGACCGGGTGGAGGACACCGTCGGTTTTGACCGGGTTGCCGTAGGTGCTCCCCGGGCGCCAGTCGGTCCGGCTCAGGAAGCCGAACCCGTTGTACTTCAGCGCCGGGGCCGCCTTCCAGGCCAGCACGGCCAGGATGGCGACCAGGGCGGCCAGTGGGACGATAGCGGCTACGGCGGTGACACCGCGTAGCGCCGCCGTTTCCTGGGTGAACCACCTCCACAGTAGTTGGGGCGGGTTCCGATGGCGCCCGGCCATGGTGTCGAGGGGTACCCCGGTGCCCGCCGGCGGCACCTGGTCTGGAGTGGTCAGCGTCATCGACCTTTACTCTCGTGAGCTCTTAGGTGTTTTTCAACGAGCCCGAGCCGGCCCTACGGCCGGCCCGGGACAACACGTACAGCTTGTGCTCAGGGCAATGCCGGGCGGCGCTTCAGCCGGTGATCTCGGCGATCTGTTTTTGCGAAAGCGCACGTACGGCGGCGGGCAGGGGTTGGAAGTTGACCTGGTTCAGGAACATGGCAGCGCTCCCCTTATTGGGGTCTACGGCCCAGTAAAGGAACGCCTGTACTGCTTCCGCCTCCTGCGTGCTGCTTTCCTTGGGTGGAATTATGGCGTACTCGTAGTTGACGATGGGGTAGCCGTCAGGAGCGGAGTCGTAGATCATCGACAATGTTTCCGTCGGCGGCGTTTTGGCGGCGACGGCCTCGGACTCGGCCAGGACGGTGGCCGATGTCGGCAGTTCGTAGTTGCCGGCGGCGTTCTTGAGCTCGGCTAGGCCCAAACCGGCCGCCTGCACCTTCGACTCGTAGCTGATGCCGATGTAGGCAATGCAGCCCGGGGTGGCCTGACAACCCGTCACCATGCCGGAGTTGCCCGATTCGCCCAGGCTGTTGGTGATGGACGGGAAGCTTATGCTGGTCCCGTAACCAATACTGGCGCCCCAGCCGCTGGGGTCGGCGGCGGAAAGATAGGAACTGAAGATGAAGGTGTCGCCGCTGCTGTCAGACCGGTGGAGGGTAATGATCTTGTCCGCCGGTATGGGCAGGGTGGGATTGAGGGCCTGGATAGCGGCGTCGTTCCAGGTCGTGATCTTACCTTGGTAGATTTCGGACAGGACCTGACCGCTCAGCTGGATGTGGCCCCTGAAGCCCGGGAGGTTGTAGTTGATCATCTGGGAGGATATGGCCAGAGCGATGTTCTTCATACCCGGGTACTGCGACAGCTGCGAGCCTGACAGGTAGGCGTCCGAGGCACCGATGTCCACCACCCCGCTGGCCGCGTCCGTTATGCCCTTCCCGGACCCACCGCCACCGGGTGCCACGCCGATGCCGGGGTGCTGCTGATGGTAGGCCGTCGACCACAGCTCGAAAAGTGGCAAGAGGAGCGTACTGCCCTCCTCGCTGATACCTACCGACCCGCTGGGCGGGGTTTCATTAGTGACCGGTACCGGTGTGGTCGTGGTCGTGGGCTTCGGCTTGGGTTTTGGCTTTGCCTTCTTTTTGTCGAGCTTGCCGTAGGCGATCTCAGAGGTGCGCCCAGGGTCGGCTGAGGCTCCCGCCGCCGTAACAGCCGCGGTGGTCCCCAGGGCCAGCATCCCGGTGGCGAGGGAGACGGCGCCGAGCAGGATGCGGCGTCGCCGTGAAGTGGTCGGTCGTACGGATAGGGACATTTGGGACGTTGTCCTCCTAGGGGCGCGCCTATTACCAGGGGCGAGTTCGGGCAGGGATAGTGGGCGCGGCGCCGCCCACTCTGAGTTGCTGCCCGGCGCCGTTACCCGGGCAGTTCTTTAGCCCATGCGGCCGCTGACGTACCGCGCCGTTTCGGGCTGTTTGGGGTTATCGAAGAGCTCGCCGGTGCTGGTGAACTCCACCAATTTCCCCTGATAGAAGAAGGCGGTCCGGTCCGAGATCCGCCGGGCCTGGCCGAGATTGTGGGTGACGATGATGATCGTCAGGGCCGGTACCAGGCTGCGGATCATGGCCTCGATGTTTTCCGTGGTGACCGGGTCGAGAGAGGACGTCGGTTCGTCCAGTAGTAGGACTTCGGGGCCGATGGCGAGGGCCCGGGCCAGGCACAACAGCTGCTGCTGGCCACCCGACAGGTTGAAGGGGGACGAGCCCAGCCGGTTGGACACGGCGTCCCACAGGCCGACCTCCTTGAGCCTGGCCTCGACGATGTCGCGGTAGTGGTCCTTGGAGGCGATCCGGTGGGCCTTCACACCCGACAAGATGTTGGCGCCGATCGACATGGGGAAGGGGTTGGGCCGTTGGAAGACCATGCCCACCCGCCGGCGCAGGGCCATGAGCTGAACGCCGGGGGCATAGATGCTCGATCCTTCGAGGGCGACGTCGCCCCTGTGCCAGTGCTTGGCCACCCGGTCGTTCATGCGGTTGAGGGCGCGGAGAAAAGTCGTCTTTCCTGATCCGGTGGGACCGATCAGAGCCGTTATGGCGCCCCTGGGTACCCCGAGGTTGATGCCGCCGAGGACGGTCGCCGACCCGAAGCCCAAGCTCAGGTCGCGCGCCTCCATCGTTGCCGGTTGCACCTCGGCCCCGATGATGACGGGGTCGTCCGTGGCAGGCATCGTCGGCCGCAACAAGGGGCTCATCGACCTTCGCGGCCGGACCGGCCCGGGAAAGTAGTCACAACAAGATGAGAATAGGGAGGTGAATTGAACAGCGAGTTAACAGACAGTGACAACAGGACCATGACCCGATGAACTCTGCCGGGCTTCAATGCTCGGCCTGGTAGCGGTAACCGACGCCGCGCACTGTCACGATGCGTTTGGGGTCGGCGGCGTCATCCTTCGAGCTTCGAGCGCAGACGCCGCACGTGCACTTCCAGGCTCGTGCTTTCCGAAGGTGCCCCCGGGCCCCACAGGCGGTTGATGAGCGTGGCCCGGGGCAGGACGATGCCGGCGTTCTCCATGAGCAGCCTGAGCAGCTCGAACTCCCTCAGCGGTAGGTGTACCCGGGTGTCCCTCAGCGTGACTTCGTGGCTGTCGGGGTCGAGGCGGACCTCTCTCACCTCAAGAGCGCTCGGCTCCCGGCCCGCGTGCCCGCCCCAACGCGGCGCCCGGCGCAGTACCGCCCGCACCCGGGCCACCAGTTCGGCGGGCCGCAGCGGGAGGGCCAGGTAATCGTCGGCTCCGGAGGCCAGCGCCCTGGTCACCAGGTTTTCCTCGTTGGGCCCGATGACCAGGACCGGGAACCCCGGGTGCTCGCTCCACAGGCGCTCACAGAAGGCGACGCCGTCGCCTTCGAAACGCGCGTCCACCAGGGCGATATCGGCTTGGCCGGCGCGCAGGGCGACCAGGGCCTCGCTGCTCTCGGTCGAGACGACCACCTCGAAACCAGAACCCTCGAGGTCGGCGGGGATGGCCCCGGCGCCCAGGGCATGCACCACGATCACCCCTGTCCCGACCTTGGGCCGTAACGCGCTGGGCGGTGCTTCGGTCACCTCGGGCTCCCCCGCGGGGAGCGGCCGGTGCCGGGCCCGCCTCGTACAGTTTGTGCTGCGACGATCTCCCCAGTGTCAACCGCCAAGCTGACCGCTCCACGACTTTTGGGTTAACGGCAGGTGGCCGTGGGGTGAAAGCCTGGCCTAGAGGCCGCCAGCATCACGCCCGGACCATGACGAACAGTAACGATGCGGTGGCCGCCACCTTGCCCCCGACGCTGGCCGTGCCGTGGCCCTTGCCGGCCATGGCGCCCAGCTGGTCGAGCTCCACTACCATTTCCAGGGTGTCGCCGGGGACGACCTGCCGGCGGAAACGGGCCTTGTCTATCCCGCCGAACAGGGGCAGGTACCCAGCGAAACGGGAGTCGGCAAGCACGGCGATCCCACCCAGCTGAGCCATGGCCTCGACCATCAGTACCCCGGGGAGAGTAGGGCGGCCCGGGAAGTGGCCCTGGAAGAAAGGCTCGTCACCAAGGAGGCGCCAAAGCCCTCGGGCGGACCGTCCCGGCTCGAGCAAGGTCACCTCGTCCACGAAAAGGAAGGGAGGGCGATGGGGGAGCACCTCCGAAGGTCGGGGCAGCTCGGGGGGGTGATCACCCGTGGCCGCGGTCAATGCCCCATCCCCAAGCCGCCGTCAACGGGTAGGACGGCGCCCGTGACGTAGCTGGCCTCGTCCGAGGCCAGCCAGCGCACCAGGGCGGCCACCTCGCCGGGTTGGCCGAAGCGCTTCAGCGGTACCTGGCCTAGGACCTCGTTCCTCCTGGCCTCGCTCAGAGCCGCCGTCATGTCGGTTTCGATGAAGCCCGGGGCGACCACGTTCACGGTTATGTTGCGCCCGCCGATCTCCCGGGCCAGGCTGCGCCCAAAACCCACCAGGCCCGCTTTGGAGGCGGCGTAGTTGGCCTGCCCGGGTGCGCCCGAAAAGGCCACGACGGACGAGATCAGGATGACGCGGCCCTTCCGGGCCCGCAGCATCCGGGGCAGGGCCCGGCGCACGACCCGGAAAGTGCCGACGAGGTTGGTGTCGAGGACGCGCTCGAAGGACTCCTCGTCCATTTGCAGTAGGAGCTTGTCGTCATTGACCCCGGCGTTGGCCACGAGCACCTCGATAGTGCCCAGCCCCGCCTCGACGGCGGCCACGGCGCCGTCGACCGAGACGGTGTCGGTGACGTCGCAGGCCACGGTGAACAGGTCGTCGACCGGGCCGGAACGGCCGGTGACCGCCACCCTGTCCCCGGCGGCGGCGAAGGCCCCGGCAATAGCTCGCCCTATGCCCCGGTTGCCCCCGGTCACCAGGACGACCCGCCCGGTGCTGCCCGCCCTCACGGTCGCGTCCAGGGCCAGGCCGTCAGGCCCTGCGCCGCCGGCACCTATAGCCCCACCGAGTGGAACCCACCGTCGACGTGCACGATCTCGCCGGTCGTGGCTGGGAACCAATCGGACAGAAGGGCGACACACGCCTTCGACACCGCGCTCGAGTCGGTGATATCCCAACCAAGCGGTGCCCTGTCGCCCCAGACGTCGTCCAATTGCGAGATCCCCGGTATGGCCCGGGCCGCCACAGTGCGGACCGGGCCGGCAGCGACCAGGTTGACGCGTACCTGCCACCGGCCCAGGTCCCGGGCCAGGTAACGGGCCGTCGACTCGAGCGCCGCCTTGGCCACGCCCATCCAGTCGTAACCCGGCCAGGCTACGGCGGCGTCGAAGTCGAGGGCCACGACGGATCCTCCTCCGGCCGCCCTCAACAGGGGCAACAAGCCCACGGCCAGGGACTTGAGAGAGTAGGCCGAAATCTCCAGGGCTACCCGCACATCGTCCCAGGGAGCGGTGAGGAACCCCCCGCCCAGGCAGGACTGGGGTGCGAAACCGATCGAGTGCAAAATGCCGTCCACCGCTCCCCAGCGCTGCCCCAGGTCGGCGACCACCGCTTCCAGGTGCTCGGGGACCGTGACGTCCAGTTCGAGCACGTCAGGCGGCACGGGAAGGTGCTTGGCCACCCGTCTGGTAAGGGAGAGACCACGGCCGAAGTTGGTGAGCACGAGCTCGGCGCCTTCGCGTTGAGCCAGGTCCGCCACTCCGTAGGCGATGGAGTCGTCGGTGAGGACGCCTGTGACCAGGAGCCGTTTACCTTGTAGGAGCGACATGGAGGGAAACGTTACTGGCCTGTCCCGGTCGCCGCCGAGGCACCGGCGCAGGGGATGGAGATCCCCCGCCCCCTTGACCGCTCGGCTAGCCTCTGTCCCGATGGAAGGCAAAGAGATGGGCCGTGAAGAGGCTTTCACCACCTTTAAGGGCTGTGTGGCCGAGGTCTTGGACATAGACCCGGCCCAGGTGACACCTGAGGCGCGCTGGGCCGAGGACCTGGACGCCGACAGCCTGGCGGTAGTGGAGATCACCCTGGCGCTCAACGATGCGTTCTCTATTCGCCTGCCCGACGTCGACCCGAGCAAGTTGAGCACGGTGGGGCAGGCCTTCGACATCGTGGCCGAGCTGGTCGGGGTCTGACTCCCGGGCACCGGGGCGGGGGCGGCGCCGCGGCAACCTCAAGGTTTCAGGCGCTCCCGGCCCGGTAGCGGTCCCGCGCTTCCTCGACGATCTCCTCGGCCACCTCCCGGGACCGCCATCCTCCCGGCGTGGTGCCCTTCCCGGGTTCGATCGCCTTGTAGATGGCGAAGAAATGGGCGATCTCGTCCAGTTCGTGAGGGGGAAGGTCTTCCAGGTCCCGGACGGACGCCTGACGCGGGTCACTGGCCGTGACGCACAGGACCTTGGCGTCCTCCCCGTTCTCGTCGCGGGTCAGGAACACCCCGATCGGCCGGGCCCGGACGTGGCAGCCCGGGAACGTCGGCTCCTCCAGGAGCACCATGGCGTCGAGCGGGTCGCCGTCCCCGCCGAGGGTGCCCGTGATGTACCCGTAGTCCTCGGGGTAGCGGGTGGCGGTGAACAACATCCGGTCGAGCCATATGTGGCCCGTCTCGTGGTCCTCCTCGTACTTGTTGCGCGTGCCCTTTGGGATCTCGACGACCACCTCTACGTCCATCGCATCATGGTAGACCTGGTCGGGTGGCATTCAGACGGGCCGCAGGGGCCCGGAGGCGGGCGTGGTGGTGGTGGGCAGCCTCAACTACGACCACGTCGTGAGCGTCGAACACTTGCCGGGGCGAGGCCAGACGGTCAGCGGGCGCGATTACATTTCGGTGCCCGGGGGCAAGGGCCTCAACCAGGCCGTCACCGCCTCGAGGATGGGCGCCCAGGTGTCGATGATCGGATGCCTGGGCGACGACGCCTCCGGGTCGTCGTTGCGCCAGGTTCTTACCAGGGAGGGCATCCAGGCCGGCGCCGTGCGCACCGTTGCCGGCCGACCCAGTGGCACTGCACTGATAACCGTCGACAGGGGCGGTGGCAACACCATCGTCGTGGCGGCCGGGGCGAACGGGGAGCTCTCCCCCCAGGACATCGGCGCGGCCCGGTCACTGTTCGGTCCCGGCTCGGTGGTGCTGGCTCAGCTGGAGGTGCCCTGGGCCGTCGTGGAGACGGCACTGCACCTGGCCCGGGCGGTAGGCGCCATTACGGTGCTCAACCCCTCACCGGCCCCGGGCCTCTGCCCGCGGCTCTGGTCACCCTGGTCGACGTGCTGGTCCCCAACGAAACCGAAGCTTGGGCCATGACCGGCTCCTCCGCCCCGGACGAGGCGGCGGCGAGGCTCCTGAGCGGCGGCTGCGGCGCCGTGGTGCTTACGCGGGGCGAGCACGGGGCGCTCGTGGCTGAGCCAGGGCGAGGCCCGGTGACCGTCCCGGCCTACCCGGTCCGCGTGGTGGACACGACGGCGGCGGGCGATGCCTTCTGCGGGGCCCTGGCCGCCTCCCTGGCTGCCGGTAGCAGCCTGCTCGAGGCGGCCCGGCGCGGCGCTGCGGCCGGGTCGGCGGCGACCACGGTGATGGGCGCCGTCCCGAGCCTGCCGACGGCGGCGCAAGTCGACCGGCTGCAGTCCCCGGGCCCCATAGACGCAGGGCCCTAGACGGATAGGGGACACTCCCCGGTGGAAGAGTGAAGGCTTCATGCCCGCGCTCAACAGGCCCGGCCCGGCCGCCATCGACTACCCGCTGTGCACATCATGCGGCCAGCCCGGTTACCGGGCGGGACGGGGCCACGACGGGACCAGGAGCGTGCCCATCTGCCGCAACTCGTGGTGCGGCCGGCGGGGACGCCCGCTCGAGGCCGTCTACGCCGTCGGCGGTTACGAAGGTGCGTTGAGAAAGGCCATCGTTTCTTACAAGTACGGGGGAGACCGGCGCTGGGCCCGGACTTTTGGGAGCCTCCTGTACGGTTTCCTGCGCCGGCATGCCACCTGGTTCGAGGAGCTGGCGGTGGTCTGCCCCGTCCCTGCCTTTGCGGGCCCCGGCGCGCACCGTTCGTGGGGCCATGTGGAGCTGATGTGCGCCGAACTGGCGTGGTCGGCGGGTGGCGAGTGGCCCGTCGAGAGCCTCGTGGCCAAAGTGGCCGAAACCGAGCCGATGAGCGCCAAAGGGAGGGGGCAACGCCGGCAAATAGGTCGCCAGCTGGCTACCGGCGCTTTCATGGTCCCGGTGCCAGGGGCGGTGGAGGGCCGCCGGGTGCTGGTGGTCGACGACGTCTGCGCCTCCGGCGAGACGCTGTTGTCGACCGGCGAGGCGTTGAAACGGGCGGGGGCGGCCGAGATCAGCGCCCTCGTCCTGGCCCAGGCTCGTTGGCGCCCGACGTCCACGCCCTAATGTCGGAACGTGCCCGAAGACCTCGTCCAACTGCCGGACAACCTCATCGAACTGGTGGTGTCGGAAGTGCGGGCAGCCGTGCCCATGAGCCCGGGGCAGGAGGCGGGCCTGGCCGTCCTGGCCGAGCCGGACGAGCCCTTCCGGTGCCTGTACATTTACATTGGCCAAGCCGAAGCTCGCGCCATCCAGGCCGGCCAGCGGGGCGTGCAACCGCCCCGGCCTTCCACGTGGGACCTGTTCCTGGCGGCGGTGGCGCGGTTGGGCGGGCGAGTGGGAAAGGCGGTCATAAACGGAGCCGAGGAGGGGAGGCATTTCTACGCCTGCCTCGAGCTCGTGCAGGCAGACCGGGTCGAACTGCTGGCCTGCCGGCCCTCGGACGCCATCGCCCTGGTGGTGCGCTCCGAGGGGTCGTCCCTTTATGCCACCGAGGAAGTGATGGCGGCGGCTGGTCGCCTCCCGGACCTCCCCGCCCCTTCTTAGGCTGTTAGTTTCGCAGGGCTTGTGCCGACGCGGTAATAGTTATGGAAATGGCTGACCCTGATGCGAGCGCGCCAGGGCCGCCGGCGTGGCCAGGTCCGCCCCCGTGGCCGGTGGCGCCGGCGTGGCCATCGCCCCCGGGCTGGTCGCCACCCTTACCCGGGAGCGGGTCCAACTCGCCCCCGACGTGGGCGCAGACCTCCCCCGCAGCCCGGGCGGCGGCTGCCGGCGGGCCCGATTTCCCCGGGCCGGGCAGGCTAAAGGGGGGAAATTCCCGGACCGGTCCGTTGCCCCTTCATCCCATGAGCTTCGGCGACATCATCGACGGGGTCTTCAGGCTGCTGAGGGCCAACGCCAAGGCGTTGGCGCCATTGCTCCTGGCCCTGGCCGTGCCCTTCGAGGTACTGAGCGCCTACGCCACCCGCAACTCGGCCGGGTTGGGACAGGTGTTGTCCAACCTTACCGAGTTGCAAAACCGGCAGTTCTCGCTGTCGACGACGGACCTCGTCCTGTCGGTTGTCGCCGAGCTGGGTATCTTCCTTATGACGCCCATCGTGGCCGGCGCTGTCTGCCGCACTGTGGCGATCTCCTACATCGGCGAGGTGCCGGTACCCCGGCAGGTCTCCAGACTGGGCGTTCGCCGGTTGCTGGCTTTGGTGGTGGCCAGCCTCCTGGTCCACGTGCTCGAGGTGTTCGCCGCCCTGCTGTGCTTGCTACCGGCCCTGGTCGTGATGGCTCTGTTCGTCCTGACCGCCCCCGCCATCGTCCTCGAAGGGCTCGGGCCGCTGGCGGGGATGCGCCGGAGCTGGAGATTGGTTAAGCGGCGTTTCTGGCCGGTCCTGGGCACGGCGCTGCTCGGGGGCCTGATGGCGAGCGTGGCCGTGGGCCTCGTCGGGCTGCTGCCCAATTCCTTGGCCGCCCTGGCCTCTCCTCACGTGCGCGCCGTGATCGACGCCGTCGTGGGGACGTTCACCGAGGCCTTCGAGTGGGCGCTGGTCACCATGCTGGCAACGCTGCTCTACTTCGACCAGCGCATCCGTCAGGAGGGCCTGGATTTGGAGGTCATGGCGGCGCGTGCCCGCTGACTCGGCCGTAGCGGCGGCGGCGGTGGCCCGGTGGCCCTTCCCCGTCCCGGTCCGCAACCCGGGATCCTTGCGTGCCACTGTCACCGCTCTCCTGGCCCAGCGCCAGTTCCACCCCGGCCCGGCCTGTGGCAGAGACTGGCCAACTGGCTCCACGCCCACCTGCATCTTCCCTCTCTCCACCTGCCCAGCTTCTACGGAGGTGCTTGGCAGAGCTATTTGGTCCTGGTGGTGTTGTCGGCGGCGGCAGTGGCAGCGCTGACGGTGGCCATACGGCGGGGGCTTTTCCGGCGGCTGGCCCACCCCGTGGCGGGGCCCGGAGTAGTCGTCAGCGACGAGGCTGCGGCATTGAGCCCGGCGGCGTGGCGTGAGCGAGCCGAGCGGTCCGCGGCCGAAGGCCGGTTCCGGGAGGCCCTGCGTTGCCGCTACTGCGCCCTGGTCGGCGAGCTCGGCCAAAGAGGCCTTCTCGACGAGGTACCCGGCCGCACGAGCGGCGACTACGAGCGGCGGGTCAAGGCCGCGCTCCCGGAGGTGGCCCCACAGTTCGCCCAGCTGACGGCCCGCTTCGAGAGCTGCTGGTACGGCGAGGAACCGTCCAATGCCGATGAGCAGGTGGTTTTCGACCGCGCCGCCGAGTTGATAGTGCGGGAGGTGGACGCCAGGCGCCGGCAGGCGTCGGTGGCCCGTCACGTGCCCCAGCCCGCCGGGGACGCGGCGTGAAGTTCCGGGCCCGGCGCCGCCGGCTGGGGCTGATGACGTTGGGGGCCGTCGTCGCCGTTGGTCTGTTCTGGCTGCTGGCGGTTCCGGGGGCGTCGACGGGCGTGCCTTACGACCCGTCCTCCGTCGCTCCTAACGGCGCCAAGGCCTTGGACGAATTGCTGGGACGCCTGGGTGCCCACCTCGACACCTCCGGGACGCTGCCCGCCCGGGGCAGGGGCGTAGCCCTCGTGCTGGACGACCAGCTCGGCGACGCCCAGCGGGCTCAGGTCACGCGATGGGTACGGCGTGGGGGCGCCCTGGTCGTCGCCGACCCCTCCTCGGCCCTGGAGGGCGCGTCCCCGGCGGAGGGTTTGCCCGACCAGCCTCGGGCCGCTCCCGCCGTGCTGGCGCCGGGCTGTCGGGCGCCCTGGACCGCCGGGGTCGCCCGCGTCGCCACGGCCGGCGACGACCTGCTCGAGGTGCCGGCCGGAGCATATGCCTGCTTTGAGGTGGGCGGTGACGCTTTTGCCGTCGCCCGGGACGAGGGGGCGGGCGTCGTCGTCGCCTTAGGCGGAGCGGACCTGTGGTCCAACGCCTACCTGGGCGACGACGACAACGCTCTGCTGGCGGCCGACCTCCTGGTCCCGGGCCGGGGCTACGTGGTGAGCTGGCTGCTGGCCCCCAGGGTCGGGGGAGGGACGGCCAGCCTGTGGAGCCTGGTGCCGGTCCGGGTCAAGGCGTGCCTCGCCGGGCTGGCCGCCGCCGTCTTGGCGGCCTGCCTGTGGCAGGCGAAACGCTTGGGCCGTCCCGTGCTCGAAGAGCCACTGGTGCCGGTGCCGGGTTCGGAACTGGTGGTGGCCACGGGGCGGCTCCTGGCCCGGAACGCTCGTAGCCAGGACACGGCCGCGCTCCTCCGGGACGAGCTCTGCGGGCAACTGCGGGCGCGCTTCGGCCAGGCCCCGGGTACGGCGCCCGCTACGGTGGCCCAAGTGGTAGCCATGCACGTCCGGCTGCCCGGCCAGGAAGTAGCAGAGGCTCTTTCCGGGCCGCCCCCGTCGGGCGAAGAACAGCTACTGCTACTGGCCCGGACGTTGCAGCAGATACGGGAAGAGGTGCTCAGTGGAAGGACCACGACAGGTTGACCCATGGCCGCCGGCGCCTCCCGTGGCCCCGCCGCCTCCGGGAGCGCACGGTACGGGCCCGGTAGGGCCACGCCAGGCCGTCATGGCCGTCCGCGACGAGATGGCCAAGGTCGTCGTCGGCCAGGACGCGGTGGTGAGTGGGCTGGTGGCGGCCTTGCTGGTGCCCGGGCACGTCCTGCTCGAGGGCGTACCCGGCGTAGCCAAGACCCTTATTGCCCGTGCCCTGGCGGCTGCCCTCGACCTCCGGTTCACCCGCGTGCAGTTCACCCCTGACCTCATGCCTTCCGACATCACCGGGCAGAGCATCTACGAGCACACGACGGCCGCGTTCCGCTTCCGGGAGGGCCCGGTGTTCACCAACGTTCTCCTGGCCGACGAGGTCAACCGCACTCCGCCCAAGACCCAGGCGGCGCTGCTCGAAGCCATGGAGGAGGGCCAGGTCAGCGTGGACGGCTCGGCGCGTGCGCTCCCTATACCTTTCATCGTGGTGGCGACCCAGAACCCGGTCGAGTACGAGGGCACCTATCCTCTTCCCGAAGCTCAGCTCGACCGTTTCCTGTTCAAGCTCACCGTCCCCTACCCCTCCGAAGCCGCCGAACGGGAGGTCCTGGCCCGGACCGACGCCGGACTGGACCCGCACGACCTCCGTGCTTCGGGGATGGGCGCGGTGGCCAACGCCGAAGTGCTCGCCTCGGCCCGGCGGGAGGCGGCGGCCACCAGGGTCGACCCCGTTGTCCAGGCGTACATCGTGAGCCTGGTGCGCGCCACGCGCCAGGCCCCCTCGGTGTTGCTGGGCGCCTCCCCCCGGGGGGCCACCATGCTGCTGAAGGCGGCCAAAGCCTGGGCATGGCTCTCGGGGCGTGGGTTTGTCACACCCGACGAAGTCCAGGCCGTGGCCCGGCCGACCTTGCGCCACCGCATCAGGATCCGCGCCGAATCCGAGCTCGAGGGTGTGACCGCGGACGCCGTAATTGATGGTGTGCTTGCCGGCGTGCCCGTTCCGCGCTGAGGTCGGGAGGTGACCCCCGGCCGCCACCAGGGCGGCCACCGGGACCGGCGTCGGGCCTGGGGGCAGCCGGCTCTGACGGGACGGGCCGCTCTGGTTGTCGGCGGCGCCGGCTTGCTGCTGCTGGTGTGGCCGTTCGGGCCCGGCCTGGGCGCGGTGGTGCTGACCGTCATGGTGGCGGGAGCCCTGGCCACCGACCTGTTCCTGGCACCTCGGCCGGCGGCCATCGGTGTCGACCGCTCCCTGCCCGCCGTGGTCGGCCTGGGTGCCCCGGCCACGTTGAGCTGGACGGTGCACAACCCCTGCTCCCGATCCGTGGTGGTGCGGATGGCCGACGAGCTCGCGCCGTCATTGGGGGCCTCCGCTCGCCGGGCGCGGGTACGGGTACCACCGTGCCGCTCCGTAACCCTGACGGTGTCCTTGGCCCCGACCCGCCGGGGACGGTTCACTCCGAGCGAGCTCGTGGTCCGGGCCGAAGGACCATTGGGGCTAATGGCCCGCCAGGCCCGCCGCCGCCTGCCCGGTGAGCTTCGGGTCTACCCCGGTTTCGGGTCCCGCCGCCAGGCCGACCTCCGTATCGAGCGGGCCCGGGTCCTGGAGGTGGGCTTACGCAGCGCCCGCGCCCGGGGCGGTGGCACCGAATTCGAGCAGTTGCGCGAATACGCGACCGACGACGACAGCCGGCGCATCGACTGGGCGGCGACGGCGCGCGCCGACCGTCCGATCGTGAGGACCTATCGGGCCGAGCGCAACCAAAGGGTGGTGTGCCTTCTCGACAACGGTCGCACCATGGCCGGGCAGGTCGAAGGGGTAGCTCGGGTAGAGCACGCCATCGACGCCGTGATGATGTTGACATCGGTGGCAGCACGTCTGGGAGACATGCCGGGCCTAGTCGCCTTCGACCGCGTCGTCCGGGCCGTGGTGCCTCCCCGATCGGGGACGGCCCAGCTGGCGGCCGTGACCGAGGCACTGTTCGACCTGGCCCCACAACTGTCTCAGAGCGACTACCGGGGGGCGTTCGCCGAGGTGCTGGCCCGTTTCCAGCGCCGGGCCATGCTGTGCCTGGTAACCGAGCTGGACGAGGCCCTTGTCGACACGCTGCTCCCGTCGCTGCCGTTGATCGCCCGGACTCACCTTCTGGTGGTCGCCGCCGTACGGGACCCGGCCGTGGTGGGCTGGGCGCGCCAGGTCCCGGCGGACATCGAAGCGACTTATCGCGCCGCCGCCGCCATCTCGGCTATCGCCCGCCGGCGGGAGCTCGCAGCGCTGTTGCAAGCCCGGGGCGCCATAGTCGTGGACGACGTGCCCGGCGGCGTGGGCCCCGCATTGACGGACGCATACCTGACTGTCAAGGCGACGGGACGGCTGTGAGCCCCCTGATTTCGGTGCCGGCGGCGCGGCCGCAGAGGACAACCCATGAAAGGAAGGTGATCTCGACGGTGGCCCCGATGCCGACCCGGGCCGTCGTGGGCAAGGTGGAGCCGGTGACGAAGCCTTCGATGACCCCGGAAACGGCCAGCGTGAGCACGGTGCCGAGGACAAGGACCACGGCGTTGCGGGCCTCGTCCATGAGCGCTCGCGAGCGCGGCCGGTCCCCCGGGCTTATCAGCGCCCAGCCCAGTCTCAGTCCGGCCCCTCCAGCCAGGACGACCGAACTGAGCTCGAGCAGGCCGTGAGGCGTTATCAAGCCCCAGAACTCTCCGGGGTGGTGGGCGGCGTAGAACATGCCTGCGGCGCTGCCGAGGTTGGCCCCGTTGACGAAAAGAGCGACGACGGTGAGCACGCCGAAGGCAATGCCGCCGGCGAAAGCCTCGAGCGAGACGATCACATTGTTGATGTACACCTGGCTGGCAAACTCCACCGAGGGCTCCGACGAGTAGTAGCTGGCGAAGTCATGGTTGACATAGGCCTGGCGCACGGCGGCCGGGGCCAAGGCGTCGAGGGCGGCGTGCGAATGGGCGATCCACGTCCCGAGCACGATGGCGGGTAGTAGGAGGGCGCTCGCGCTGATCAGCAGGAACCAGCGCGACTGCCATACCGCCACCGGGAAGGCGACCGTAAAGAACCGGCCTATGGCCCGCCACGTGAACCGCCGGGTGCCGTAGAGGACGCCTCCCGACGCCGCTACCCGGCTTGTAAGGGAGGCTCTGACGTCGGGGTCGGAGAAATGGGCTTGGGCGTAAGCGAGCTGTCCCGCGGCTTTCTGGTGGAGGCGGCTCAGTTCGCGGACCTCCTCGCCCGAGAGTTTTTTGGGCCGGCCGGCCAACTCGCTGAGCCGGTCCCAGGTGGCGCGGTTGTCGGCCAGAAAATGGTCGATGTCCACGGTTGCAACTGTACGGCGCGTCCCCCCGCCGACCGGTTGTACCCTCAGATCCGTGTACGTCACGAGCGGCGGCTTGGTCACCCCGGAGGCCGTCGTCCTCGACCTGCCTACGGCCAGCCCCGGTGCCCGGGTGCTGGCCCGCCTCTTGGACGTCGCTGTCATGCTGCTCGTGGGTTACCCGCTCATCGTCATCGTCGGTGCCGCCGGCGCCGGTGTGGGCGGCCTGGGAGCGACGGCCGGGTTCGTCGTCCTCGCCTTCGGGTTTTTCGCCGTTGTCTTCCTCTACCCCGTGCTCATGGAGACGTGGTGGAGGGGCAGGACCTTGGGGAAGGCCGCCTTCGGGCTGCGGGTGGTCCGCACAGACGGCGCTCCCATCGGTTTCGGCCCCGCCGCCGTACGTGGGGCCCTCGGCCTTATCGAAGTGTGGGGCACCTTCGGCTCTCTGGGCTTTCTGACCATGCTGTTCTCCCGGCACAGCCAGCGCCTGGGCGACCTGGCGGCCGGGACCCTGGTCCTCAGAGAGCGCCAAGGCGGGGCCCTGCGACCGGTTGAGCTACTGGTGCCGCCGGGCTGCGAACAGCTCGTGCTGACCCTGGACGTGGGGGCCATGACGACCGCCGACTATGAGCTGGTGCGGTCATTCCTGGTCCGGTGGCGGGAGTTCCCCGGCCAGCAGCGAACGGTGGTGGCGGCCACGGTGGCCGGGCCCTTGTGGCAGCGTTTCCGGCACACCCTCCCTGCCGGCCTGGGACCGGACTACTACCTGGCCTGCCTGGGTGCCGCCTACCAGTACCGTCACCCGCCGGCGCCCGCCACCCCCGGTTAGGCCAGTTCCACCTCCACCGCCGTGGTGCCCGAGGGCGTCAAGACCAGTTCGGCGATGTTCTGAGCCGCCTGCAGATCCTCCTGCACCAGGACCAGGGCGTCGATTATTTCCGCCGGGCCGGAGAAGCTGACCCGGGCCACCGGTGACCGGGGGCTCACCTTCGCCTCGGATTTGGCCCGGCGCACCGAAGCGAGCAATTCGACCGCGCTCGGGTATACGGCGGGCCCGGGCGTGGAGGCGGGCGCCGTGCTCTGCGGCCACGGCGAGTGGTGGACGGACCCCTCCTGCCACCAGGACCAGACCTCTTCGGTGACAAAAGGCATGAACGGGGCCAACAACCGCAGCATGACCGAAAGACTGTTGGCCAGGGTGGCACGAGCCGACGAGGCCCGTGGGAACCCCCTTTCCCCGTAGGCGCGTGATTTGACAAGCTCGAGGTAGTTGTCGCAAAAATCCCAGAACCACCCCTCGGTCCTCTCCAGGGCGCGGGCATAGTCGTAGTCCTCGAAAGCTCCGGTGGCCACCGTGACCAGCCCGGAAAGGCTCGTCAGCATGGCCTGGTCGACCGGCTCGGTGGCCAGCCCGGGGCAGGTGGCGGCCCTGGCGGCGCGGTCGGCGGCGGCGACGGGGTCAATCTCGGCGCCATCCTCGCCGGTCCACAACTTGGGGCTCAGGACGAATTTCGAGGCGTTCAGGATCTTCAGGCCCAATTTCCGGCCCACTTCCATCTGGCCCTCGACAAACGCCGTGTCGGTGCCGGGCCGCCCCGAAGCGGCCCAATAGCGGACGGCATCGGAGCCGTGTTTTTCGAGAAGGTCCTGCGGTGTGATGACATTGCCCACAGACTTGGACATCTTCTTGCGGTCGGGGTCGAGTATCCAGCCCGAAATGGCGGCGTTGGCCCACGGAAGGCAGCCGTGTTCCAGGTACGAGCGGACGATCGTCGAGAACAGCCACGTCCGGATGATGTCGTGGCCCTGGGGGCGCAGGTCCATCGGGAAGACCTTCCGCCAACGGTCACCGGCGGCCACGTCCTCCCACCCGCCGGCGATCTGGGGGGTCAACGAAGAGGTGGCCCAGGTGTCCATCACGTCCATTTCGGCGCTGAAACCGCCGGGCACGCCCCGCTGGTCCGCCGAGTAGCCGGAGGGGACGTCTGTGGTCGGGTCGATCGGGAGGTCGCCCTCCAGCGGGACCAGGGGCGTCGAGTAGTCCGGCTCGCCGCGCTGGTCCAACCGGTACCAGATGGGAAAGGGTATGCCGAAGAAGCGCTGCCGGCTGACCAACCAGTCGCTGTTCAACCCGGTCACCCAGTCCTCGTAGCGGGCCCGCATAAAAGGCGGGTGCCAGCGCAGCTGCCGGCCGAGGTCCGACAAGGCCTGCTTGTGGGCCAGAGTCCGGATCCACCACTGCCGGCTCGTCACTATTTCCAGCGGCCTGTCGCCTTTTTCGAAGAACTTGACGGCGTGGGTGATGGGGCGCGGCTCGCCGCGCAGCTCGCCCGTGGCCATGAGGAGCTCGACGACGCGCCGCTGGGCTGCGGCCAGGTATTTGCCGGCCATTTCTTGGCTGTACACGTCGGCTCCGGCGGGGCTGAGCCCCTCAGGGGGCGCCGTCAATAGGCGCCCGTCACGCCCGATAATGGCCCTCACGGGGAGGCTCAGCTCCCGCCACCAGGTCACGTCGGTAACGTCGCCGAAGGTGCACACCATCGCCGCTCCGGTGCCCTTGTCGGGTTGGGCCAGGGGGTGGGCCACGACGGGGACGGCCGCGCCGAACAGCGGCGTCGTGAACGTGGCGCCCACCAGGGCCTGGTATCGCTCGTCCGAGGGATGGACGACGATAGCGACGCAGGCCGGTAGGAGCTCGGGGCGCGTCGTGTCGATGAGCAGGCCCTCTGTGCCCGGGCGATGGAAAACAAGAGTGTGGTACGCGCCCGGCCGTTCCCTGTCCACCAGCTCGGCCTGGGCCACGGCAGTGCGGAAGTCGACGTCCCACAGGGTGGGCGCCTCAGCCGCGTAGGCCTCTCCCCGGTGCAGGAGGCGCAAGAACGCCAACTGGGAGGTCCGACGTGCCCTTTCGCCGATCGTCGTGTATAGCTGGCGCCAGTCGACAGAGAGGCCGAGGTAGCGCCAGAGATATTCGAAGGCGCGTTCATCTTCGGCCGTCAGCCGCTCGCAAAGCTCCACAAAGTTGGGGCGACTTATGGACACGGGCGATTGGCCCTTGGCCAGGCCCCCTTCGGCCGGCGGGGCGAAGTCCTCCTGATAGGGCAGAGACGGGTCGCAGCGCACGCCGTAATAGTTCTGAACGCGCCTCTCAGTCGGCAGCCCGTTGTCGTCCCAGCCCATGGGGTACCACACCGATAGGCCGCACATCCGCTTGTAGCGGGCGATGGTATCGGTGTGGGTGAAAGAAAACACGTGGCCGACGTGGAGCGAACCGCTGACGGTCGGAGGGGGCGTGTCGATGGCATAGACCCGTTCCCGAGGTGCAGTGGGGTCGAAGTGGTACGTTCCCGCGCCCGACCACGCGCCGGACCACTTCGTCTCCAACCCGGCCAGCCCCGGGCGTTCCGGCGCCCCGGACGGACCTGGCCCACCGGCGGCACCGCTAATCGGCATCGTGTCGGACATGATCCCGCTACCGTACTTGCTGTGCTGGCTCTCATGGACACGGCCATGGCGAAGGTGGCCCCGCTCGAGCCCCGTGACCAGGGACGGCTGTCGGTGTACCTGTGCGGGCCGACAGTGTCAGGTAGCCCGCACCTGGGCCACGGCCGTACCACCGTTATCTGGGACACGCTCCGTCGCTACCTGACCTGGAGCGGGTTCGAGGTCAGGTTCGTCTCCAATGTGACCGACATCGAGGACAAGATCATCGCCCGGGCGGCGGAAGAGCGCTCGTCCGCCGGTGAGGTGGCGGCTCGCTACGAGGACCTTTGGTGGGGCACCATGGCCGCCCTCGACGTACAGCGGCCCGACGCCGAGCCCCACGCCACCGCCTATGTAGAGGACATGGTGGGACTGGTGGCCGACCTGGTGGCGACCGGCCATGCCTACCGGGGAGGGAACGGTGTTTATTTTTCCACCGAGTCTGTCCCCGGCTACGGGCTCCTGGCCCGCCAGGACCTGGACAGCCTCCGGGCCGGGGCGAGGGTCGAGTTGGTGCGAGAGGCCGGAAAGCGCTCGCCGCTGGACTTCGCCCTATGGAAGCTGGCCGGGCCGGGAGAGCCGGCGTGGCCGTCGCCGTGGGGCCCGGGCCGGCCGGGCTGGCACACCGAGTGCGTGGTGATGTCCCTCGACCTGCTGGGTGAGGGCTTTGACCTCCACCTCGGCGGGTTGGACCTCGCTTTCCCGCATCACGAGAACGAACGCGCCCAGGCCGTCGCCGCCGGCCGGGTGTTCTCCCGGCGATGGGCCCACAACGGAATGGTGGTCGACGAGCGGGGCGAGAAGATGAGCAAGTCGGTAGGCAATATCACCTCACTCCCGGACCTGGTGGAGCGCTACGACGGGCGTGCCTTGCGGGCCCTGGTCCTGGGGGCGCACTACCGATCGCCGATGAGCGTTAACGCCGAAGCGCTCGGTCAGGCTCAGGGTGCGGTCGAACGCCTCGACAACTTTGCCCGAGAGACCAGGGATGCCGGACCGGCCGTTCCTGATCCGGGCATGCTGGCCCGGTTCCGGGCGCGTCTGGACGATGATTTCGACACTCCCGGCGCCCTGGCCGTCGTCTTCAACGCCGTCCGGGAAGCTCGGGCCGAACCGGCCCGAGCCCCGGCTTTAGCGGCGGCCGTGAGGGAGTGCTGCCAGGGGGCGTTTGGCCTTCGCCTATGGGGCGGCGAGGCCCCCGTGAGCGACGAGGTCCTGGCCCTGGTGGCCCAACGAGACGCGGCGCGGGCCGCCCGGGACTGGTCTGCCGCCGACACGATCCGGGACAGGTTGCAGGTTGTGGGCTTCGTCGTCGAAGATGGCCCCCAGGGCACGATCGTTCGCCGGGAGCGCTGAGGGGGGTTCGGCCGACCTTACTTGCGAGGCCCGGTGGCCTCCGGCATGACCACGCCGTTGTGAGTGCCGTTGCCATTGAGGACGCCGCCCAGCAGGCTCGTGAGCTCCACGGGTATGACGAACTTGGTCGACGACGAGGTCCCGATCTGCTTCAGGGTCTCCAGGTACTGGAGGGTCATCGTCGTGGAGTCGACGTCCTGGGCCACCTCCAGGATCCGTCGCAACGCGGCGGCGAACCCCTGAGCCCGCAGCTCAGCGCTTTGGCGCTCACCCTCAGCCTGCAAGATGGACGACTGTTTCTGGCCTTCGGCCACGGTGACGGACGCCTGCTTCTGGCCCTCGGACTCGGTGATGATGGCGCGCCGTGACCGCTCCGCTGACATCTGCCTGGTCATCGCCTCGAGGACGGCAGGGGGCGGCTTGATCTCGCGAACCTCGACGTTGGCCACCTTCACGCCCCAGCGCTCGGTGACGTCATCGAGGCGTATGCGCAGGGCGCTGTTCATGTCCTCACGCTTGGACAGGACATCGTCCAAGCTCATGTCGCCCACGACCGACCTCAGAGTGGTGGAGGCGATGTTGATGGCGGCCCCCTTGAAGTCCTGCACCGAGAGCACCGAGGCTAGAGGGTCGAGCACCTTGTAGAAGATGATGAAGTCGATGGCAATGGCTGCATTGTCCTTGGTTATCGCCGTCTGATGGGGGATCTCCAGGTACTGCTCGCGCAAGTCCACCCACGAGATGCGGTCGGTAACGGGGTTGATGAGGGTGAAACCGGGACCACGGGCCCCACGGCGCGTCCGAGCCGGAACAGGACCACCCTCTGGTATTCCCGCACGATCTTTATGGAAATGGCCGCCAGGGTTATCAGCCCGACGATCACAATGGCGACGATCACCAGTATGGCGGTGGTCACGGTTACTCCTTTTCTAAGTTGGTCAAGCCCAAGGCGTCAGGCCCCGGGATATTGCCGGCCTCTGACCAAACCACCAGGCGCACACCCTCCACGCTCACGACGTGTACGGGAGCACCGGCCGGCAAGGGACCGCTCACGGATTTGGCTGTCCATGTCTCGTTGTTGACCCGGGCTATGCCGGTCGGGGCCAACGCGGTGATGGCCACGCCGTCGGAACCCGGTAGGGCGGCCGCGCCGCTCGGGGCGAACGTGGCCCGCCGGTAGGCGATGGCCGGGAGCACGAGGGCAGCTGCGGGCACGGCGCCGAGGAATGCCAGGGCGGCGAACACCCACGCCGCCGGGGACCGCCAGGTCCCGGCGGACACGGCGACGGCCCAGGCGGCCGCCAGCACCAGGACCGGGATAGGGACGAACCATCCGTGGCCACCGGCATGGACGCCGAGCACGATCACGCCCACCACGGTCACGGCCAGGACGGCGCCCACCACCCAGGGCAATGCCCCGGGAGCGACCAGGGAGACAAGTAGCACCGCTACCGCCAGCAGAGCGAAAGCGGACACCACCGTGGTGATAAAGAGGCGGCGGGCAACGGCCATGTGGCGCAACTCGGTGGGTGTCAAGCCCGCGGGCCGCCCGAGACCGGCGGAAGTCACGGCAGGTGCTCTGTCATCGAGCCGGCCTGCGGGAGAATGGGACCGGAAGTTTGCGTCGGTCATTTTGACAGGCTCCTCTTTGGTAGCTCCATCAGCGTACCCCCCCGCGCTCGCCGGGCGTCGTGCGGGTTCGGTTGCCCGCTTAGACTTTCGTAGCGGCGAAGCCCACGGCAAAGGAGCCCGAGATGACCATCGCAGTAGGGGACAGCATCCCAGACGTCCAGCTCAGGCTGATCGGACCGCTTTCCAGCGAGCGGGTGAGCACGGCGGAGGTGCTGGGCAAGGGCCGCGTCGTGCTTTTCGGTGTTCCCGCGGCCTTCAGCCCGACCTGCTCGGATGTGCACCTGCCCGGCTTCGTCATGCACGCCGATGACCTTCACGCCCGGGGCGTGGACCGTATTTTCTGCGTATCGGTCAACGACCATTACGTAATGGCCGCATGGGGACGCTCCCAGGGGGCGGCGGACAAGGTGTCGCTGTTGGCCGATGGTAACGGGGAGTTCACTCGCGCCATGGGCCTGGACATCGATCTGTCGGCCGGAGGCATGGGCACCCGCAGCCGACGTTACGCCGCCGTCCTGGAAGACGGCGTGGTTACCCACCTGGCCCTCGAAGAGCGGACCGGCCTCGAGGTCAGCACGGTCGAGGCCGTGCTGACCGCCATGGGCTGAGGGCATCCCCGGCGACGTCCCCGGCCGTTCCCTCGGCATCGTCGAGCACCGCGAATATGTGTATTGGCCGCCACTGTGCGTGTTGGGTATTCCTCGTCGGCACCGACGTCTTGTGGTCGTCCGGGGGCTGGCGCCCGTCCTGGGCACCGCGGGGCGTTGCCCGCTTAGCCCTGCCCGCATGGGCAAATGACCAGCAATGACCCCTGTCCCTCCGCAGCCGCCTCGCCGCTTCCGTTGATACCCCGGTCGCGCCACCGGAACCGCATGCGTCCACCACTGCCCGTAGCATTCTGCGCGTTTCTGTGGCCGGCCGCCCGTGGCGTGGGTATCGTGCCATTTCAAGGCCGTAGTCGGCCGTGATCGGCCAGTCCCGAAGGTCTCCATCTACGAGCACCCAACGTTGTTGTCTGGGCGCAGAGGTGCAAGTCTTTTGAACGAGTTCATTACTCCACCAGGCGAGGGCGACCCCGGGCCCACGCGGGGGCGGCGCCGTCCGGCGGCGCCGGCCCGGGACCTCTGGCGGCCGAGGGGCCGGGGGACGCGGCTTCGCCTGATGAGCCTTGGTCTTCGGACGTTCCCGGGAGTGCGGGCCCCGGCGCTCCGAGCCCGGACCGGGAGCCCGGGCCGAGCTTCAGCCGGGAGGTGGGCGCGGCCGGTCCCCAACCGGGCGAAAGTGCCCCACCCCGGGTGGTCGAGGCGTCGATCGGGAGCCACGCCGGATTTCGCCAGGACATCGACGGGGCGCTCGGCGAGTTGCCCAGCCTCCTCGCCCGTTCCGCCACCGGTCTCGAGTTCATCTACCAGTCGCTCGACCTGGTAGCGGCGCGGTACGGCCTGCGCGACCTGGTCGTCGTGGTCGACCGCCCCGACCGTCACCAGATCTTCCGCCTGGGCCGGGCGCCGCTCGAGTTCAGCCGCGAACCGCCGCCCTCTTACTTGACGGCGGCCTTCGCCGGTCGCCCCGGTCTGTATGCCGAACCTCCGGTCGTAGGCCCACTGGCCGCCGCTTGCCTCACCAGCCTGGTGGAGCTCGCCCTGCGGCTCGACCTGCTCACTCACGACGCCAGCCACGACGCCCTGACCGGCCTGCTCAATCGCAGGAGTTACGAACTGTTGCTCGACCAGGCGGTAAGCCGCGCCCGCCGGTACGGGTGGCCGTTTGCCCTGGTCGTGCTGGACCTGGACGACTTCAAGGTAGTGAACGACCGCTACGGGCATGCCGCCGGCGATGCCGCGCTGCGCGCCGTGGGCGCGGAACTGAGGGCAGCCCTGCGCGGCGGCGACGTGGCGGCGCGTCTCGGTGGCGACGAATTTGCCTTGCTCGTCGTCGGAGTCGAAAACGTAGCTTCGCTGTCGCCCCTGCTCGGCCGGCTGAAGCGAGCACTCGAGCGTGCCGTCCCGGAGACGACCGTGGGCTTCTCGGTGGGGGTCGCCTGCTTCCCGTCAGACACCGACGACCCCGACGCTCTCACGGGACTGGCCGATGAGCGCCTTTACGCCGCCAAGGCCACCATTGGATGAGGCCGCGCCGGTGAAGGACGCCCTCGAACTCGAACTGCGGCAGCTCCCCGGGGTCTGGTTCGTTTCGTTCTCGGACCAGGACGGCCTCACGGTCATCGAGATCGTGGTCGGGCCGGGCACCGAGCACGCCCGGGTGCGCGAGGAGGCCACTCGTTGCGCCGTCACCCACCTGGAGGAGCCGGCTGAGATCCGCATCTTGGTGCCGCCCCGGGAGCAGACCGTCCCGGCCCGTCGGGAACGGGTGAAGCTCGTCCTGGTGCTCCCGAGCGACGGCGGAGCGGCCATCGAGGTACAGCTGTCCAGAGGTTTTCAGCGCTACTCCACCCGGGCCGTGGCCGGTGACACCGCCGCCGTCGGCCGGGCCGTGGTCGAAGCCCTGCGAGGCCTGGGCACCAATGCGCCCTATGACGTCGTCGGTATCCACGCGCTGCCGTCCGACTGGGGGGCCGGGCTCCTGGCCGTGCTGCGCGACACCACCACGGGAGAACTGCGCCGTGGGGTCGCTACCGGCCGGGCTCCCGCCGACGCCGCCGCTCGCGCCGTCCTGGCCGCTCTCAACCGGACGGTCTAGAGCGCTCCGTTCCCGGCCCGGTGGGCCGAAGGTCCGGCCCTGGGCCGTCGCCTGGCCGCCGGCGCGCTGCGGCCACGGTTTTGACCCCGTTAAGACAGACTGGGCGGGATGGTATTGGGTGGTAACGGCGAAGCCATGTCGCTTCACTTCCTCGCGCTGGCAGGTGGCGGGACGGGCACGCTGGTACAGCGGTCGCCCCTGGGGTTCATCGTCGCCTTCGGCGCCGGGATCGTGTCGTTCCTTTCCCCCTGCGTGCTGCCGCTGGTGCCGTCGTACCTTTCCATGATGTCCGGTGTGTCGGTGGTGCCCGGGGCCGGTGGGGGGGACTTCGCCGGCCAGCAACGCCACCGGGCCCGCATACTGTGGTCGACCCTGTTGTTCGTCGCCGGCTTCAGCGTCGTCTTCGCTTGCCTCGAAGCCACGGCCAACGCCCTGTCCGACCCTCTACGCGCCCACAGGCTGGTCCTCGAAGACGTGGCCGGAGCCCTGATCGTCGCCATGGGCCTGGTTGTGGCCGGCATCCTCAGGGTGCCCCGCCTCCAGCGGGAGCACCGCTTGACGGTCACGCCGTCACGCCTAGGCCCGTGGGCGGCGCCCCTGATGGGGATGACCTTCGCCTTCGGATGGACACCGTGCATCACGCCCGTCCTGGCCGCCGTCCTCGGGCTGGCCTCGAGCGGCGGGACGCTGGTCCGTGGCGAGGAGATGCTGGTTGCCTACTCATTGGGCTTGGGAGTGCCGTTCGTACTGACCGGCTTGGCCCTGGGGCGCCTCTCCGGTGCCCTGGCCTTTGCCCGCCGCCATTCCCGATCGGTCAGTGCCGGCTCGGGCCTGGTCCTGGCTGCCCTCGGGGTCCTGCTCATAACCGGGGAGGTCGGCGTGGTCTCCTCGTGGTCCTCGAGCCTCCTGCACGACGTGGGGCTCGGGACGCTGGCCGACCGATGAGCGACCTCCCCGAGGTCCCCACCCTCGCCGCCCGCCTGCGCTCGGCGGTGGCCCTGGCCGGGCTCTACCCTCTCCTGGCCGGGGTCGACCTTGACGTCGGCTGCGGCCAAATCCTGGTCGTCAGAGGGGCGAACGGTGCTGGCAAGACCAGTCTGTTGCGGGTCATGGCCGGCCTCTTGCCGTTGGCCGCCGGCGCCGCCACGGTGCTCGGCCTGGACCCCATCTCCCAGGCCCGAGACCTGCGCCGTCAGGTGGGCCTTCTCGGCCACCGCAACGGCCTCTACGACGACCTCTCGGCCGAAGAGAACGTGCGTTTCTGCGTGCGGGCGGCCAAGCTCTCCAAGACGGCCGTACCCGTGGCCCTCGACCGGCTCGGTATCGCCGACCGGCTCCGGAGCCTACCCGTCGGCAAGCTCTCGGCCGGCCAGCGCCGGCGGGTGGCCATCGCCTGCCTGGTGGCGCGCCAGCCCCGGCTCTGGTTGCTCGACGAACCGCACGCCGGGCTGGACGCCGATCATCGCCAGCTCCTTGACAGCCTGTTGAGGGAAGTGGTGGGCGCCGGGGCCACGGTGGTGCTGGCGTCTCACGAGGCCAGCGTCACCGAGGCTCTGGCGGACCGGGTGGTGACCATGTCCGGCGGGACCGTCGTCCACGGCGCCGCCGGGGGGCCGGAGCGGACCGAGGGGCCACGCCGCGACCCGGAGGGGATCACCCGTGTGGCGTGACGCCGTCCTGGTGGCCGGGAAGGACCTGCGGGTCGAAGGACGGTCCAAGGTGGCGCTGAACCAGGTGGTGCCCTATGCCCTGGTCGTGCTGCTCCTGTTCGGCTTTGCCTTCGACCAGGACCGCCCCCTCCTGGTCCAGGCCGCGCCCGGCCTGTTTTGGCTGGCCGTGCTGTTCTCGGGGCTCCTCGCCGTGCAGCGCAGTTTTGCCATCGAGGCGTCCGATGGCGCTGTTGACGGCCTGCGGCTGTCCGGGCTCGAACCGGCGGGTATCTTCGTGGGCAAGGCCGCCGCCGTGGGTGTGCAGCTCCTGGTGGTAGAGGTGCTCCTCACCGGGGGCGTTGTGGTACTTTTCCACACTCGGCTGGCCGGTGCCGGCCTGCTCATCACGAGCGCTCTGCTGTCCACGGCCGGCGTCGCCGGCGCCGGTGTGGCCTACGGGGCGCTCTCCATGGGCCTGCGCGTCCGGGAAACGCTCCTGCCGATGCTGCTGGCCCCGGTCCTAGCCCCCGTCGTGCTGGCTGCCACGGAGGCGTGGAGGGCGGCCCTGGGCCTCTCCTCGGCGGACGGCTGGCGTTGGTCCGGGCTCCTCGGTTGCTTCGCCGCCATCTACCTGGCTGGCGGAGTTCTGAGCTTTGGGGCTTTGATGGAGGAAACGTGAGGTACCCACAAGCGTCGTCTTCGTCCCGGCTCACTCGTGTGCTTGGTTGGTCCGCACTTGCTGCGCTCGCGCTCAATACCTGGTGGGGGTTGTGGCTGAGCCCACCGGACGTCGTCCAGGGCCAGTTCGTGCGCATGCTTTACGTGCACCCGGCGGTGGCGACCATGTGCTACGCGGGCTTCGGCTTGTGCACCTTGGCCAGCCTGGCCTGGCTGTGGCCGCGAATGCGCAGTCCCCGTTGGGACCGCCTGGCCGTGGCCGGAGCCGAGGTGGGCGCAGTCTTCTGCCTGGCGACGTTGGTTACCGGCTCAATTTGGGGCCGAGCCTCGTGGGGGGTGTGGTGGACCTGGGACGCCCGCTTGACTTTGACGGCGATCCTTTTCGCCCTCTCGCTCGGTTACCTGGCCCTGCGCCGTGCCGTCGACAACCCCCACTCCCGGGCGCTGGTCTCCTCGATGGTGGCCCTGCTCATGGCGGTCACGGTCGTCGTCGACCACTACGCCACCTCCTGGTGGGTCACGCTCCATCAGAACACCACGCTGTTCAAGCAGGACCCGACGGTGCACGGTTGGCAGCTGGCCACGATGCTGGTCTCCTTCGTCGCCTTCGGGCTGACCTTCGCCTGGATGGTCGTGCACCGCTACCGCCTCGAGGTGCTCGAGGAACGTTACGAGAGCGAAGGCCTGACTTCGGCGCTGGAGGCCCGTCGCGCCGAGGTCGTACTCCCCGGCGCCGGGGGAGGCCCCGGTCCCCAGGTGGCCCAAGACCCCGCCAGAGGGCCGGCCGAGGTGGCGTCCAGATGAACTACGTCATTTCCGCCTGGACATTTTGCGGGCTCATACTGGCGGCGTACGCAGTGCGCACCTCCCGGCGCGAGCGCGCCCTGAAGCGCTCGCTCGGGCGTACCCGGGGCGATAGGTGGCGCTGAGACCGCCCGCCGGCGAGGTGGCGCTCCCGGTCGCGGACGGCGGGCCGTCCCCGCGCCCACCGGAGGTTTCCCCGGCCCCGGGGCCGCGGCCCCGGCGGGCTCTCGGTACCCGGCGACAGCGGGTGGCGGCCTTCGTAGTCATCCTCGGCGCCCTGGCTTTTCTCCTGGGACGGGGGCTGACCAACGCCATGGACTACTACCTGACGGCCCAGCAGGCCGTTGCCCAGCGGGCCCAGCTGGGACAGGAGGACTTCCGGATCCAGGGCACGGTACTACCGGGGCTCCGCCAGGTCGGTACGACGCTGCATTTCTCTATCGGTTCCGGCCGGGTGGAGGTCGGCGTGGTGAGTACCGGTTCGCCGCCGCAGTTGTTCCACGTGGGCATGCCCGTCGTGCTCGACGGTCACTGGCAAGGGCCCGTCTTCGCCAGCTTCCAGATAATGGTCCAGCACGGGTCGACCTACGTGGAGGCTCACCCCGGCCCGGTCAAGAGCGCGGTCCGCCGTTGATAACGGCTGCTCGACACCGGGTTGCGGAGGTCGCCGCCTCGTGAACATCGCCCTGGGCCAGAGCGCTCTCTTGCTCGCCCTGTTAGGGGCGCTAGCCGGCGCCGTGACCTTGATGGTCGGGCTGGCCACGCGGCGGCCGTCGTTGCGGCGCGCCGGGCAGAGCTACATATGGCTGGTCGTAGCCGGAGCCGTGCTCGCCACCGTCGCCATGCAGAGGGCACTGATCACCCACGACTTCACCCTGGCTTACGTGGACAGCAACGACAGCACGTTCACGCCGCTCATTTACCGGATAACGGCCATGTGGTCGGACCTGGCCGGTTCCATCCTCCTATGGGCACTGGTCCTGTCCGGGTACCTGGCCGCCATGTGGATCCGTTTCCGGCACCGGGCCGACGAGCCCGCCGTCGTTTGGGCGAAAATCGTCGGCTACATCATCGCCGCCTTCTTCGTGGGGTTGATGCTCACCGTTTCCGACCCCTTTACCCGCGTTCACGGCGCGGTACCGACACAGGGACCGGCCCGACCCCCTGCTGCAAGACCGTCTACTGGTGGCCTTTCACCCGCCGCTGCTGTACCTGGGCCTGGTGGGCTTCTCGGTCCCCTTCTGCTTCGCCATCGCCGGCCTGGTCACGGGACGGACGGACGAAGCCTGGCTGTCCGAGACGCGGCGCTGGGCTATTTTCTCGTGGACCTGCCTCACCGCCGGCGTGGTGCTGGGCGCATGGTGGAGCTATCAGGTCCTCGGCTGGGGGGGCTACTGGTCCTGGGACCCGGTGGAAAACTCCGCCCTGCTCCCGTGGCTGACCGCTACCGCCTTCCTGCACTCCGCCGTCGTCCAGGAGCGCCGCGGCATGCTCCGCGTGTGGAACCTCTCGCTTGTCCTGGCTACGTTCAGCCTCACCATCCTGGGGACCTTCTTCACCCGGTCCGGGGTCCTCGTTTCGGTGCACTCGTTCACCGATGACGGGGGCGTGGGCCCGGCCCTGCTGGTGTTTTTCGGCCTCATCGTCGCCACCAGCCTCGGCCTGCTGGCGTGGAGGGGCGACCAGCTGCACAGCCCGGGCGCGCTGGCCACCCCGGTGTCGCGCCAGGGCGCCTTCTTGGCCAACAACCTGCTCTTCTGCGCCTTTGCCTTCGTCGTCCTGTTGGGGACCGTCTTCCCCCTGTTCGTTCAGGCCATAAACGGTTCGAACTTGACCGTGGGCGGCCCCTTCTTCGACACCATGACCATGCCCATCGTGCTGTGCCTGCTGTTCCTGATGGCGGTGGCGCCGGTGCTGCCGTGGCGCGCCGCCTCCGGCGACCTGCTCCGACAGCGCCTATTGTGGCCGGCGGCGGCGGCCGCAGCCGTGCTCCTGGCCTGCGTGGCCGCCGGCCTGAGAGGCATCTGGCCCCTCGTGGTGTTCGCTCTGGGCACCTTCGCGGCGGCGTCGGCTGTGCGCCAACTGTTCCTCGTCGTCCGCCGGCGCCGAGCGGGCGGCCTGGTCCGCCGGCCGGGGGGCGGCATGATCGTCCACTTCGGCGTGGTCCTCGTAGCGGTCGCCTTCGCCGCCAGCCACGCCTATGAGCACCAGGGCCAGCTCACTCTGCGGGTGGGCAAGCCGGCTACTTTCGACGGTCACACCCTGGTCCTGCGGGGTGTGAAGCAAATCAACACGCCGGGCCGGGGCTTGCTGGTGGTGACGGTTGACCTGGACGGTCGGCCCTACTACCCCGCCATCGAGCAGTTCGCCCTATCCAACGACGCCGTCCCCAGCCCGGCCGTACGGTCGACCCCGGCGCAGGATATTTACATGGACATCGCCAGCACGCCCAGTGCCGGCAACGGCCCGGTGGCCCTGGCTGTTTACATAGAACCGCTGGTTATGTGGCTGTGGATCGGGGGCCTGGTGGTGGTGGCCGGGGCCGTGGTCTCGATGGCCCCTTCGGGCCGCCGGCGCCGGGCCCCGGCGGCCACAGCGCCCTGCGGTCCCGACCTCGAAGAGGGCATCGACCTCGAGGGCCGCCAGCCCGAAGGAGCCGAAGTGGGGGCGGCCGTGTGAGGGGATCCGGCCGGCGCCGCCGTACAGTGCTCTACGCCACCATCGGGGTGGCGCTCCTCGTGGCTGCCCTCATCGGCGTTATCGCCTCGGCTCAGCCTTCGTCCGACGTGGACGGCAACACCCCTCTGCTCGGTAACCTCGCCCCCGCTATCGCCGGCCCCGGCTTGGAGGGCGGCCATCTGTCTCTGTCGCAGTTCCGCCATGAGTGGGTCTTGGTCAACTTCATGGCCACGTGGTGCCCGCCTTGCCAGGCGGAGATACCCCAGCTGCAGACGTTCGTCAGACAACACACCCGGGCCGGGGACGCCACCGTGCTGACGGTGGTGTACGACCCGAGCAATGTCAGCGCCCTGCGGTCCTACCTGGTGGCCCGGAAGGCGCTCTGGCCCGCGGTGGACGACCCGGCGGCGTCGGTGCCCTACGGTGTCACGGGCTTGCCGACCTCGTTCCTGGTAGCACCCGGTGGGACCGTTTACGCCTATGTGCCCGGCCAGGTGACCGCGTCCGAGCTGGACTCCTGGCTGCGCCAAGGCCGGGCCCGGGGCCTGGGCGGGACAGGCGCCTGATGGGCGCCGTGAGCACGGCGGCCGCTCCCCCGGCGGCGGCGGCCCGGCCGCTCCCCCGGGGTCATCGGCCCGGATGGCGCAGCGCCGTGTGGGGGGTCATAGGCGTCGCCCTGTGCGCTGGCATGGCCCTGGGCGCCGGTGCCTTCGGCGCAGGGACGTCCCGGCCTCCCTCCCTCTACCAACGCACCATGGACGTCGCCGGTGAGTACCGCTGCCCGGTCTGCGCCGGCGAGTCGGTGGCGTCCTCCGACGCTCCCGAGGCGGTCGAGATCAAAGGGCTGGTGCAGCGGTGGCTGGCGGAGGGGCGCAGCCAGGGGCAGATCCGTTCCTACCTGGTCAAGGACTACGGGACCTCGGTCCTGGAGCGGCCGCCGGCATCAGGGGTCAGTGCCCTGGTCTGGGCGCTTCCCGCACTAGCTGTCGCCGCCGGCATCATCGGGTTGGGCCTCGGGTTTGCCCGCTGGCGGCGGGCCAACATGGCGGTTGGCGGTCGCCGCGGCCCGAGCGTGGTGGAGGCCGCCTTGGTCGCCCGGCCCCCCCGCAGGTGGGCGGGGCGGGTCAGCCTGGTGGCCGGCACGGTCCTGGTCGTGGCGGCCGGCGGCCTGTGGCTCCTTGACCGCTCAGCCACGGCGCGCTTGCCCGGTGACACCATTACCGGTGGCCAGAACGCGACGACGACGGCGCTCCAACAAGCCTCGGCTCTTGCCGCCACGGACCCGGCAGCCGCGCTGGCCGTGTACGACGAGGTACTAGCCAGTCAGCCCACCCAGCCCGAGGCCCTCACGGACGAGGGTTGGATCTATGCCCAGGGCGGGTTCGTGCAGGAAGCCATGGCCCGCCTCGACAAGGCGGAGAAGGTGGACCCTTCCTACGACGAGGCTCACCTCTACCGGGGGCTGGTGTTGCTCGACTACGAGGACCGCCTGGCACCGGCGGCAGCCGAGCTCAAGTGGTACCTGGCTCACGGTCCCACCCCCGCATTGGTGGCCGCGGCCCGGGCGGCTCTGGCCCAAGCGGAGGCCAAGGGCTGAGCGCCGGGGGAGGCCAGCGGCAAAGCGGCGGGCTCGGGTAAACCGGACTTCTAAGCGAAAAGGTGACGGGCCAGGGCCTGCCCGAGCCTTTCGGCCAGGAGGGGCGGGACGGCGTTGCCAACCTGGCGGTACCGGCTGGAGCGATGACCGGCGAAGGTGGTCCCCGGAGGAAATCCCTGGACCAGGGCGGCCTCCTCTACGGTGATGCGCCGTGCTCCTGGGACCCGGCCCTGGCGGGGCCGGCCGCCGGACATGAGGTGGGCGTGGTACGGGGGGACGATGCCCAACGTGTCGACCCAGGGTGTCTTGTTGCCGCCCATGCTGGCCAGCAGCGTGGGCGCCGGGCGGGCCAGCTCGATCGGTCGCCCGCCACCGTTGTAGAGGTGGCCATGATAGGGACCGGGTCGGAGCGAAGGCCGCCGGGCATAGGTCACGATGGCATCGTTGAGCTGGCCGACGGGGAGGCGGACGTCGATGACAGTCCCGGCCGGCCGGTGCGGGCGGCCATTGGCCCGACCGTGGGTGGGGAGGGGGAAAGCGAAGGCCGAGCCGCGACTACCGACGATGAACAGGCGCTGGCGCTTTTGTGCCACTCCGTAGTCCGCCGCCTGCAGGACACGCCAGGTGGTGGTGTAGCCCAGGCGCTCGAGCTGCCCGACGACGGCGAGCAGATAGGAGCGTTTACCGGCGCTGGCCATGCCGGCCACGTTCTCCATCAGCACGGCGGCCGGAGCCAGTTCGGACACAGCCCTCAGGAACTGGGGCACGCCATTTCGGGGGTCGTCGGCGGCCAGTCGCTTGCCCCCCACCGAGAAGGGCTGGCATGGCGGTCCACCGGCCACCAGAGCAAAGCAACCTCGCATCGCCCGGAAGTCGACGGCGGCGATGTCCTGTTCCAGGACCCTGGTGGTGGGGTGATGCGACCGAAAGGTCGCACACGCGTCCGGGTCGGACTCGACGGCGGCGGTGACCACGAAGCCCGCCGCCTGAAGGCCGAGGGACAAGCCTCCGGCGCCGGCAAAGAGGTCGATGGCGTCCGGCGCCCGGCGCGTAGTGGTCATCACTACGGACGGGTCGCGGAGATGATCGGCACCGGCGCGATTCTGGCGCCGGGCTCGCCGGTGCGCAATGATCCCATAGGGAACCCGATCGAAGGAGGAGATATGGACCGCCTCGAATGCCAATGGTGCCATGCTCAAAACCCGCCCGAGGCGAAGTCATGTGAACATTGCGGTGCGCCGCTCGACCGGGCTGCCCTCGTTTCCGATTCGGGTTGGCGGGAAGCGCCGCGGCTACGGGACATGGCGAAGTTCCAGTTCTCCAATAGCACCTGCCAGGTCGAAGGCGAGCTCGTGCCGGTGGCCGAGATCAACTTGAGCCCGGGTGACGGGGTCATCTTCGAGCACCACACCATGTTGTGGAAGGACGAGAGCGTGCCCGTCGGCGTCTACCCACTGGGAGGAGGCCTGAAAAGGTCCCTGGCCGGCATGCCTTACGTGGTCACCCAGGCGGGCGGGCCCGGCCGTATCGCTTTTTCACGTGACGCGGCGGGGGAGATCGTGACCCTCCTGCTCCACCCGAGCATGGAGATCGACGTTCGGGAGCATGCGTTCCTCGCCGCCTCGCACTCCGTGCGCTACAGCTTCGAGCGCATCAAAGGACTGGCCAACATACTTCACGGCGGGAGCGGGATGTACCTGGACCGCTTCGTTACGGCCGGGGAACCGGGGATAGTCCTGTTGCACGGGTACGGGAACGTATTTGAGAGGACCCTCGCCGGAGGCGAGAAAATCCTCGTGGAACCGGGTGGTTACCTCTACAAGGACTTCGAGCGTCACCATGCAGGCGGTGCAGTTGAACGTACGCACCGGCGTCTTTCGTCACGGTATGTACCTGGCGGAGATGACCGGTCCGGGGCGAGTCGGGATCCAGTCCATGTACCATCACCACGCGAGCGAATAGCGGCCCATGTCTACCACTCCTGCCACGCCGCAGGCCCAGGCCACGGGGTACGTATGCCATTACTGCCGGCTCCCGTCCGATGCCCGCGGGCTGTCGTGCCCCAACTGCGGCGCACCCGTCGATGTCCGGGCGGCCGTCACCGACTCGGGCTGGGTGGAGCAACCGGCCATCAAGGACATGGCCAGGATCCAGTTCGGCCAGTCGTTCTGCCAGGTCGAGGGCACCATTGTCCCCAGCGCGGATTTCTCCCTCGTCGCCGGCGACGGGGTCGTGTTCTCCCACCACACCCTCTTGTGGACGCGTCCCGACACCCATCTGGAAGCCTGGGCCAAGGGGTCATTTTTCAACCGTATGTACGCCGGGATGCCCCTTGTGCTCCTGCGCGCCAGCGGCCCGGGCCACGTCGCCCTGTCCGAGGACCACCCCGGGGAGGTGGTGGCCCTTCCGATCCCTCCGGGCCGGGGCTTCCTGGTGCGCGAGCACGCATTCCTGGCCGCGACCGACAGCGTCGACTACACATGGAAGAACTCCCCGGTCTGGCTCCAGGTGCAAAAGGGCAACGAGGCGGAGTTCGAATACCCGATTGGTCCTTACCTGGACCTGTTCGTCACCGGGGGCGGCCGGCCCGGCTTGTTGCTGTTGCATTGCCCGGGCAATCTCTTCGTTCGCGACCTCCGGCCCGGCCAGGCCATCCTCGTACAACCGGGGTCATGGGTCTATGCGGACACCTCGGTGACCTTCGGGCTTCATGCCGAGTACCCCGCCAGTGGAGGGCTGCGATGGGGCAGCCATGAGTACCGGACGGTCTGGATGCGCCTCCAAGGGCCGGGGCGGGTGGCCGTACGGTCGATATTCGAAAAACCGGAACGCTATGCCGGGCTGGTGGGCAGCAGTGGGATGAGCTACCGGCGCTGGTAGGTCGGCGCGCCGGCCGTCGGCGGCCAGGCCGCAGCAGTGGTCCCCAGCCAGACCTACACGGACTTGAGCCGCAGGTGACTGGCGATGTAGTCGTCGACCAGGTTGATGAGTTCTCGCTGGCCGTCGACGAATGTGACGTGAGCGGCCCAGGTCCCTTCGGCCACCGGGTAAGCCATGACGGCTCGCCCAACCAACTGGACGGTCGCCCCGATGTCCACCGTGACCTCGATCGTGTCGCCGGTGCTGAGCGGGAAAGGACCTTCCAGCTTCATCCCGCCTCGGGACAGGTCCGCCACCGACATCTCGTGGGGCCGGCCTCGACGGGCCGACCGCAGGCGGCGGACCTCCGCCTGCAGGTCCGGCTCGACCCTCTTGCCCAGCCGACGTTGTACGAACAGAGGCGAGCTCAGCAGTTCGACCCCGACCTCCTGGCCGGTAGGCGGCCCGCTCAAGGCGCCCAGCCAGTGGTACAGACCCTCGGCACGCGGCATGAACAGCTGGAGGGTCAAGCCGGCCACCAGGTCACCGTCGGGAAGTTCGTCGAGCAACTCGAGCACCACGGTTGTCGCGGCGATGGAAGCGACCACACCCACGCATGTCCCCGCTTCGGGGAACTCCAGGCTCACGCGCACGCCTGGGCGGAGAGGCCCCAAGATGTCAATAGCTGGTCCCATGAAGTCCTCTCGAGCGCTCCTTGGTCCTTCCGAGCTCATCCCTGGCTCAGGCGAGCTCGGACCGGTCTCACCTGGGCTCAGGCCGATCTTGCCAGATGGAAGCCGAGCTTGCCTGGTTCAGGCCCCGACGGGCAGGCTCGTCGTACAGGACTGGTCTCCCATAGCCCGGGACGACCACTCGCCGGGGCCGGTGGCCCGACCGTAGAGCGTGCTCAGCATGCCCTTAACCATGCCCCGGTCGACCGCACAGATGACGGGGTGCTGAACGGCGGCGTCGAAAAAGGGGCACGCCTCCTTCACCAGCGCCACCGAACGGCCCCGGGCCTCGGCGTGAGCGGCGAACCCGTGAGCCGTCAGCGCGTCCGCCACGGCGTGGAGAGCGGAACGAAAAGACCTCTGCCCCTCGGCCGCAGCCATCGAGGCCGCCAGTTTGCTCCCGTAGGCGAAACCCACGCGCTCGGCCATCTCCTCGGCCGCCTGCTGAGGCACCAGTGCCAACGCGCCCCCAAGCAGCGTGACCAACAGCTCCTCTCCAGGCTTGGCCCCTTCCAGGACCGGCGCCGGCCCGCTTGTCCGGTAACGCTTGGAGGGTCGCCCCGCCACCGAGGCCCCGGTCGGGCTACTGGAGACGTCGAGGTAACCACCGGCGGCCAGTTTGTCGAGATGATGGCGGGCCACGTTGGGGTGAAGGGAGAAATGCCGGGCCACCTCCGAGGCGGTAACGCCTCCACCGGTCTCCCGGGCGAAGAGATAGACCCGTCTGCGGGTGGGGTCGCCGAACGCAGACGTAACCGCGGTGACCATCGCCGAGAACTCGGGGCCGTTGAGGACCTGGGCCATTGCCTGGCATCGTACCGGGAACAGCCTGGCTAAGCAGTTTGCCCGTTAGCATGACCGGCGCATGGCTGACAACCCCTTTGCTGGCAGCGCCTCGGTAACACGGGTTATCGCCGTCAGTTCGGGCAAAGGGGGCGTGGGCAAATCGTCCGTTACCGTCAACGTGGCCATAGCCCTAGCCTTGGCCGGCCACCGCGTCGGCCTTCTCGATGCCGACGTCTACGGGTTCTCGGTCCCGGCGATGCTCGGTCTTTCCGGAGATCCGGCCGTCGTGGGGGGCCGGGTGACCCCTCTGACCGCTTTCGGGTTGAGCGTCATGTCGATGGGCTTCTTCGTGGGGGACGACGAGCCTGTCATATGGCGGGGCCCGATGCTCCACAAAGCTCTCGAACAGTTCCTCGTGGACGTGGACTGGGGTAACCCGGACTTCCTGGTCGTGGACATGCCGCCCGGGACGGGCGACGTGGCGTTGTCCATGTCGCAGTACCTGCCGGCGTCCGAGGTCTACGTGGTCACGACCCCTCAGCCCGCGGCCCGGAGAGTGGCGCAGCGCAGCGCGTACATGGCCCGCAAGATGAACCTGCCACTGCGGGGCGTAATCGAGAACATGAGCTGGTTCACCGCTCCTGACGGGGCCCGGTACGACATCTTCGGCCAGGGCGGCGGCGCCCAGCTGGCCGACGAGTTGGGCGTGCCCCTGCTCGGCCAGGTCCCCCTGGTGGCGGCCGTACGCGAAGGTGGCGATGCCGGCCTGCCCGTGGTGGTGGCGGCCCCGTCGTCGGAGGCGGCGGCGGCGTTCGGCCAGGTCGCCGAGCGGATCGTAGGGCTCGGCCGGGCGCGGGTGTTCCGGCCGGAACTGCGCATCAACTAGGGGGCGGAGCCCCGCGGCCGGTGGGCGCTCCCCTAACCTAAGTGGTTGACGGCGTAACTACATACGTGTAAGTTGTTGGGTGGTGGGGGGCATGGTGCCGGGTGGCCAGTACCTTGGGGGTGCTGTTGTCTCGCCGGAGCCCTTTCGTGATCGAGTTGAGCGACGAGGACCGGGGCCGGTTGGAAGCTCTTACCCGTAAGGGCACTGCCCAGGCTCGGACGGTCGAGCGGGCCAGGATCGTGTTGGCAGCGGCTGCGGGGACGAACAATGCGGATATTGCCGACGACATGGGGATAGCCCTGAACACGGTGATCAAGTGGCGCAAACGGTTCTTCGAGGAGGGTATTGCCGGCCTGGCGGACCGCAAGCGCTCGGGACGGCCGAGGCGTTTTTCCCCCTCTGGTGGTGGCCGAGGTCAAGGCGTTGGCGTGCGAGCTGCCAGCCACCACCGGCGTCCCTCTGTCGAAGTGGAGCTGCGCTGAGCTGGCCCGCGAGGTCGTTGAGCGCAAGGTCGCCGGCTCCATCTCCGCGGCCACTGTCTGGCGCATCCTGAAGAAGGACGCGATCAAGCCGTGGCTCCACCGTTCATGGATCTTCCCTCGTGCCCCGGACTTCGCAGCCAAGGCGGCGGTGGTGCTGGACCTTTACGCCCGCTGCTTCGAGGGCCAAGTGCTTGACGACAACGAATTCGTCATATGTGCAGACGAGAAAACGAGCATCCAGGCCCGCTGCCGCTGCCACCCGACGCTGCCACCGGGACGGGCCCGGGTGATGCGCGTCGAGCACGAGTACGACCGGCGCGGGGCCGTCGCCTACATGGCTGCCTACGACGTGCACCGGGCCAAGGCCTTCGGCCGTTGCGAGCAGACCACTGGCATCGTGCCTTTCGGACGCCTGGTCGAACAGGTCATGACGGCCGAGCCCTACGCCAGTGCCGAGCGGGTCTTCTGGGTCGTGGACAACGGCTCCTCCCATCGCGGCCAGGCCTCGGTCGACCGCCTCGAAGGTGCCTGGCCCACCCTGCGCCTCGTCCACCTGCCGGTGCACGCCTCCTGGCTGGACCAGGCCGAGATTTACTTCTCCATCGTGCAGCGCAAAGTCGTCAACCCAAACGACTTCTTCGACACCGATGAGATCGCCAGGCGCCTGGCGGCCTTCGAGGACCGCTACAACCGCATAGCTGTGCCCTTCGACTGGCGTTTCGGCCGGGACGACCTCGACAAGTTCCTCGCCCGGCTCGAAGCTCACCAAGCTGCGTAGGGGCCTGGCGCTACCATCGAGCCGATGGCCATACCCGAGCCGGCCCGTTGGAGGGTCGAGCAGCGGCTCGAACTACGACGGCGTGAACGCTGGCCCGCCCTGGCGGACCTGAAGGTCCGCTACCGAGGCGACTACGCCTATGTGAGCGGGACCGACCCCGACGGGCCGCTGTCGTTGTGCCGGCTGCGTTGGACGGGTTCTCCCGACCATTGGGGCGTCGCCTGCTACTTGGCGAGCAAGGACGGCTACGAAGATTCCATACTGCCCACCGGCAGTTTTACCGGCACCCCCGAAGAAGCCCTCGACTGCGTCTGCGGCCTGTACCTGAACGACCCCTCGGCATGGGCCGAACGGCTCCCGTCGGCCGACACCTGATTCACGCGAAGAGTTAGGCGGTCGACCACTAAGCCCACCGAAGCCCTGGTCGCGGTTCGCCGAACTTTGGCGCGATCATGGAGTGGATGGCGGACCCCGAAGGCCGCAGGGCGACGCCGGTGGGCCGGCGAGTGGTACTGGGCATGCTCGGTCTCGGCGTGGCCGGCGTGGTCTTCGGGGACCCGGTCTCGCGGGGCATCGGCGACATCCTGGCCCCGCTCACATCGGGCGATGCGGGGATCGCCAGCCTGGTGCCGGGGGCCGACAATTTTCAGATCTACACCGTTGTCAGCGGTTACCCAGCCATCCCTGCCGACTACCGCCTTGGCGTTGACGGCCTGGTCGACCGCCCCCTCAGCCTGACCGTCGCCGACCTCGAGGCGATGCCGGCCACCAGACTGGTCAAGACGTTCCAATGCGTGACCGGGTGGCTGGTCCCCGACGTGCACTGGACCGGTGTGCGCCTCGGTCACCTGCTCGACGAGGCCGGCGTCACCCGAGGGGCTACGGCGCTGCACTTCAAGTCGTTCGACGGCGTCTACACCGAGAGCCTGACGCTCGACCAAGCCCGGCTGTCCGACGTGATCGTCGCCTACCAGATGCTCGGCGGCCCCGTTGCCCGCGAGCACGGCGGGCCGGTGCGCCTCTACGTGCCACCCATGTACGGCTACAAGTCCATCAAGTGGCTGAGCACCATTTCGGTCGTGGACAGGGTCGAGCCCGGCTACTGGGAGGTCAACGGCTACGCCGTCGACGCCTGGATAGGCCGGAGCAACGGTCTAAGTGGCCCCCCCATCTCTTGACGGGCGGCGGCGGGGTGAGCAGCTCAGCCGCTTCGACCGTATAGAGCGCCTGGCCCACTGGCTGACGGCGTCGTTTTTCATCGCCCTGATCGCCACCGGCGCCGCGCTCTACATTCCGGCCGTGATCGGCTTCGTGGGGCGGCGGGGCCTGGTCGAACGTATCCACGTCGATGTCGGCCTGGCTTTGCCGTTGCCGCTCGTAATCAGCCTGGCGGGCTCCTGGGGCAAGGGACTGCGGGCCGACATTCGCCGCATAAACCGCTGGATCCCGAGCGACCGCCAGTGGTTGCGTCTCACCCTTCATCGCCAGCCCACCGGCGGCGTCCCCATCGGCAAGTTCAATGCCGGTCAGAAGTTGAACGCCGCCATTACCGGTGGGGTGATGGTTGTCATGCTGATGACGGGCTCGGTAATGCACTGGCCGTATTACTGGCCTCTTTCGTGGCGGACAGGCGCAACTTTCGTGCATGACGTGGTGGCGATCTTCTTCGTAGCGGTGGTCATCGGGCACGTGGGCATGGCTGTGGCCCACCCTGCCGCCCTGCGTTCCATGTTCACCGGCAAAATCAGCCGTAGCTGGGCCAGGCGCCACGCCCCTCTGTGGTTGGAAGACCTGGAGGCAGGCCCTTAGCGGGCCTCAACCGGCAACGCTGCGCGGGAGCCTGTCGACGGGCCATCCGAGGAGGTCGACGGCCGTTTCAAATGCGAAACGGTCGGTCATCCCGCTCACGTAGGCAATCGACTGGTGCAGCGCGGCGGCGCGCCCGCTTTTGCCAACGACGCCGGTCGAGCCATCAGAGCCGGAGCCGGGGCCGGCCAGCTTCCCGGGGTTTTCGGCGAAATACTCGACGAGGGCACTGAGGACGGCGATCACCGCCCGTCCCTGGGCGATCGAGCTCGGACGGGTATAGATGCGCTCGTAATTGAATGCGCGCAGCTGTGCCAACGCGCTGGCATAGGGCTGGCGCATCCCGATCTCGCCCGTCGTGGTGATGCAGTCGACGAGGGCAGTAACGAAGCACCGGAGTTGGGACGAGCGGGACCGCCCGGCCACGTCGACGACGGCCCGGGGCAGGTCGTCCACGTCCACGATGCCGACCCCGGCGGCGTCCTCGAGGTCGTGCGCGCAGTAGGCGCAACGGTCGGCCCAGCTCACCACCGCCCCCTCGGGCGTGGCCGGGCTCGGCAGCGACCAGCTGTGATGGCGGATGCCGTCGAGGGTCTCGGCACACAGGTTTAGAGGCGCCAGGACCACGTCGGCGCCCCATATGGCGTGGTTGTAGCCGTCCGCCAGGTAGGGGGCAAAGGCGTCCTCGCTGGCATGGCCCCCGGGGCCGTGCCCGCAGTCGTGGCCGAGGGCAATGGCTTCGGTCAGGGCCACATTGAGCCCGCTGGCCCGGGCCACCGCCGTGGCCACTTGGGCGACCTCCAGCGCATGCGTGAGCCGGGTCCGCTGGTGATCGCGAGGGAACACGAAGACCTGGGTTTTGCCGGCCAGCCGCCGGAAGGCGCTCGAATGCAAGATCCGGTCGCGGTCCCGCTCGAAGCACGTCCGCAGGGGATCGGGCTCTTCGGGGACGGCACGCTGCCCGGCGCCGGCCGACCTGGTGGCCCCCGGGGCCAGCGAGAGCTCCTCGCTGTCCTCACGGGCCTGGCGGGCCATGGCCTGCCCTCGAGCCTGGGGCCGGCCCGACGGGGGATGGGCCAGGACGACGCCTTCGGCCGAGACTGTCCCGGTCATGGTCGCCGCCCATGCTGCGGCCCGGTTACTGATGGGCGCAAGGCCAGGCGGGGAGGCGCCGGCGGCCTTGGCCCGCCGGTCGCCGTCAACCTCGTCGTCGTCTGGCACGGCACCCACCGTAGCCAGCGCCGGTGACGGCGGCCCGAACGCACCCGGCCCGCAGGACAGGTCCCTCTATATATCATGGCTTGACCAGTGCGAGACAGGAGAACAGCGACGTGGACGTCCGTATCGGCGTGTCCCAGGTGCCCAGGGATATCGAGGTGGAGCTGGCGGACAGCACAAACCCCGAAGAGCTAGTGGCCAAGATCGACGCCGCCGTGGCCAAGGGGGACGGGATGCTCTGGTTTACCGACAAACGTGGTCGGCGCATCGGTGTCCCGGCCGCCAAGCTGGCGTACATAGAGCTGGACACGGCTACCGAGATGCGCCGCGTCGGTTTCGGGGCCGCCGTCTGAGCTACCAGGAGAGCAGCTCAAGTGGTTGAACTGCTCGATCGCAGGCTTTTGTTTGTCACCGGGAAGGGCGGCGTGGGCAAGACGACGGTCAGTGCCGCCCTCGGCCTGCTGGCGGCCAGCAACGGCAAGCGCACGCTGGTGTGCGAGCTGGACGCCAAAGGGGACCTGGCGGCGAGTTTCGAGACCGGCCCGACGAGCTTCGAGGCCCGTGAGGTGGCGCCCAAGCTGTGGGTGATGTCAATGGACACCGAGGCGTCGCTGCGCCAGTACCTTTCTCTGCAGCTCAAGTTGCCCAAGGCGGCACACATAGGCCCGGTGGCGAAGATGTTCGATTTCGTTGCCTCGGCCGCACCGGGAGTTCGCGAAATCGTCACCATCGGCAAGCTTTGCTGGGAGGTCCGGGAGCGGCACTACGACCTCGTGGTGGTCGATGCCGTGGCCAGCGGCCACGTAATCGGCCAATTGGCCGCCCCCCAAGCCATCAACCGCCTGGTCCAGGTCGGCCTGATCCGCCAGCAGACGGGATGGATGCTGGAGATCCTTTCCGACCCTCGCACGTTCGGCGTCCTTGTCGTCGCCACTCCGGAGGAGATGCCGGTAACCGAGACGATCGAGCTCATCGACCGGCTCAGGGCCGAGACGACCGTGAGCCTTGCCGGGGTGATCGTCAACCGGGTACTCCCCGAGTTGTTCGCCACCAGAGAGTGGCAAACGTTCGAGGCCATCTGCAGTGAGCCGGCCCGGGAGTTCCTGGCCGCCAAGCTCGGCGGCCAGCCCGAGCCGCTGCTCGACGCCGCCCGTCTGATGGTGAAGATGCGCCGGTCTCGAGCTGCCCACCTCGAGCGCCTGCGCCAGTCGGTGGGTACTGGCGCGCCGGGCATCCCACCGGCCCCCCTGCTCTATGTTCCCTACCTCTTTCTCCGCTCTTATGGGCTGCGCTCGACCCGGCAGATCGCCGCCGCGCTGGCCGCGGAGCTGGAGAGTTGACCAGGCCCCCAAAGGCGCCGGTCACGCTGCAGGCGCTGGTGGCGGCCCGGGAGATCGTCGTGGTCTGCGGGCCCGGCGGCGTCGGCAAGACCACCGTGGCCGCGGCCGTGGCCGCCATGGCTGCTTGCCACCATGGAGGCAAGGTCCTGGCGCTCACCGTCGACCCCGCCCGCCGCCTGGCCAGCGCTCTGGGGCTGTCCCCCGGGCGGGCGGGCGCCCAGCGGGTCCCGGCCAGCGCCTTCGTCAAAGCCGGCGCCGCCCCGAGCGGCGAGCTGTGGACGGAAATGCTGGACACCAAATGGAGCTGGGACCGCCTGGTGACCCAGCACGCGCCCGACCCGGCCACCGCCCAGCGGATCCTCGACAATCCCCTGTACCAGAACATTTCCGGCCGCTTCGTGCAAAGCCACGATTACATAGCCGTCGAGCGACTGTACGAGCTTCATTCGCAAGGCGCCTACGACCTGATCGTGGTCGACACCCCACCGACCCGGAACGCGATCGACTTCCTTCTGGCCCCCGAACGCATGGCCGATTTCTTCAGCTCGCGGTTTTTGCGCCTTCTGACCGTCCCGTACCGGAGCCGCTTCGCAGACATGGCGTCGCGGCCGTTTTACCACGTCGCCGATCGGATCCTCGGCTCGCAGTTCCTCCAGGACATTGCCGAGTTCTTCATACTCTTCCAAACACTGTCCGAGGGCTTTGTGGCGCGCGCCGAGGAGGTCCAGCGGCTCCTGGGCGACCGGCGCACCACGTTTATAGTGGTGAGCACATTGGAGACCGTCCCGGTGCGTGAGGCGGAGACGTTCATGGGGCTTTTGCCCGCCAAAGGGTTCCACCTCGGCGGATTGGTCCTCAACCGCGTGCTGCCCGCTTACCTTCTCGCTGCCGGCCTGGCGCCCCGCGCCGCCCGGCTGTGTGAGGAGGCAGAGGATCTGGCGCGATCGCTATGTGCCGAAAAGGCCCTCTGCGGGGCACGGACCCACGCCTGGTGGAGCGGGTCCTGCAGGAGGTGGGCGCCAATTTCAATAACATAGGCGTCGTGGCCAGGAGAGAGGCCGGTCAACGGGCGGAGTTGTCGGACCTGCCCAGCGTCGTGGCCAGCGTCCCCGAGCTCGAGCAGGATGTCCACGACCTGGCCGGCGTGCTCGCGCTCGGCCGCCATATCTGGTGATGAGGGAGCTGCGGCCGTCCGACCGTTTCTCAGGCGGTACCAAAGGAGGGCCGAAATGGCGACCCTGGCCGAACTGCTGAGGGGCCGTACCCTGGCCCCGGGGCCCGTGGTGGAGCATCTGCAACGCCTCGTCAGCTCTTGGGGGATCCTCTCAGACCTTTCGTTCTCGGACCTGTTGCTTTTTGTCCCCATTTCCGCCCAGCAGGGAGGCTTCGTCGTCGTTGGCCAGGTAAGGCCGACGACGAGCCAGACCCTTCACCTGGAGGACCTTCTGGGCCGGGAAGTCGGCGACAACGAACGGCCGCTGCTGGCCCGGGCCTGTGCCCTGGGCAGTGTCGTCGAAGGTGAAGTGCCGGTGGCGGCGAGAAGCGAACGTGCCCGGGTCGTGTGCATTCCGGTCCGGGTGCGGGGCGATGTCGTAGCCGTCCTCACCCGGGAAGCTCCTCTGATCGTGGGCCGGCGGGCGGGCGAGCTCGAACGGGTATATGTGGGCGTCTTCGACCGTCTGGCGCGGATGGTCGCCGCCGGCACCTTCCCGTTCCCGGCGGACGAACCGCTCTCGAGCGAGGCCCCTCGTGTAGGCGACGGGGTCATGACGCTCGATGGCGCCGGCCGCATCGAGTTCAGCTCGCCCAATGCCGTCAACGCCCTGCACCGGTTGGGCATCTACCGCGGGATCATGGGTGCCAGCCTGGCCGAGCTGGGCCTGGAGCACACGCTCGTGCCGCTTGCCTTCAACCAACAGCTCCCCGTCTCCGAGGAACTCGAGCTCGGCGACGTGGCCGTCTTCATGCGTTGCATCCCTCTGCTCGACCAGGGCAAGGTGACGGGCGCGCTCCTGCTCGTCCGTGACGTGACCGACCTCCGCCGCCGGGACCGGCTCCTGCTCGGCAAGGACGTCGCCATCCGTGAGGTGCACCACCGGGTGAAGAACAACCTGCAGACGATCTCGTCCCTGCTGCGCTTGCAGGCGCGCCGCCTGCCCAAGGGCGAGGGCCGCCACGCCCTGGAGGAGGCCGAGCGGCGGGTGCGCAGCATCGCTGTCGTGCACGAGATCCTCTCGCGCGACACGACGGACGAAGTCGACTTCAACGACATATTGCCGTCCCTGGTGCGTATGGCGGAGGACCTTTCCAGTGCCACGGTGCCGGCGCAGGTGACCTGGTCGGGCGAAGCCGGAGAGATGGGCGCCCAAGTGGCGACGCCCCTGGCCGTGGCCCTGAACGAGCTCATGCAAAACGCCGTCGAGCACGCCTTCGTCGCCGTGGCGGGCTCGGGCGGGGACCATCATCAACCGGGCCCGGCTGAGGGCGGGCCACCGTCCGGGCCGGGCGCCGGCGCCGCCCCCGGGTCAGCGCCCGCCTACGGCGAGCCTTCGACGCCGAGGGTCCACGTCTCGCTGAGCCGGGAAGGGGACCAACTAGCCGTCCAGGTGAGGGACAACGGTAGCGGCCTGCCCGAGGGCTTCTCCATCGAGGCCACGACCAGCCTTGGCCTGTCTATCGTGAGAGGACTGGTCAACAGCCAGCTCGGGGGCACGATCAAGATGTACAACGACGGGGGGACGGTGGTCGACTTCGTGGTCCCTGTGAGCCACTCCGACCGTGACGAATTAGCCCGGATCTGAACCCCGGGAACGGCCGCGGATGAAGCGGGTCAGCCCGCCCGGCGCTGGCGGGCCAGCCAAACCTTGCGAAGCTTCCGCCTCTCCTCCTCGGTGGTCCCTCCCCAAATCCCTGACTCCTGGTTGGTCGCCAACGCAAAATCTAGACAACTCGAGCGGGCGTCACAGGTGGCGCATACGGCCTTGGCGCTCGTGATCTGTTCTACTGCCGGTCCCGTACTACCTACGGGAAAGAACAGGTCAGGATCGGTATCACGGCAGGCAGACCGCTCGCGCCAATCTTCGACATCCCACTCGATGCTCCGAGTCCAAGTCAGGGCCAACTCAGTCTTCCTCCTGGCGCGATCAACTGCAACTGACCGGGGGCCGCGGTCAAGGGCCGAAAAAAAACAGGCCCAAACCTAAAAAAGCTTGTGAAATCCTTCACGTGCGTGGGCCACCAAAATCAAGTGGCTGAAAGCTCGCGCGTACATGAATTATAGCCTCGGTGGTGGGCCGCGCAAGGGGCTGTTGGCCTTACATTCATCGCCGGGAAAGGCTGCCTTGCGGTCCGGGCCGCTCGGGACGACCAGCGATAGCACTCCCGCCGTCCACCGCAGCTCGATCAGGTCCGATTCGCCCACGTAGTCACCGTCGAGCTGGTACGGCACCGGACGGTGCCCTTTGATGGTCGCCTCTGCGACGGGGCTCAGCACCGATGTGTGCCTGCGTCCGTCACGGCTCAGGCCCTCGCCGAGGGCGGCGACGGCCACGGGTATGACGGTCCGCAGCGTCAGTCTCCGCAGGACGACGAGGGTGAGCGGCGTCATGAGGGACGTGCCCGGGGCCAGGCTCACGGGCCGGTTGCCGAAGTAGGTGTAAGGGTCCGTGTTGAGGCAGACGGCGAAGAACCCGTCGTCTATCACCGGCCCGGCACCCGAGCTCACCGAGAAGGCCGGGCGACGCCGCTCGTAGCCCTGGGCCCAAGTGAAAAGGGCTGCCCCCAGGAAAAGGGCGGGGCCGGCGTACCGCTTGAGCGATGCCAGCTTCTCGACGGCGGCCACGACGGCGGCGTCGAAACCGATACCGGCGTGGAACAAGAAGTAGCGGGCGTTGGCCTGGCCCAGGCCTACCCGCTCGACCGAGCCGACGGCCAGAGCGGAAAGCAGCTGGCTGGTGGCTTCGATCGGGTCATTGGCCATCCCGATCGTGCGGGCGAAGACGTTGGTCGACCCCCCGGGGAGCACGGCGAGGGCGGTCGAAGAGCCGGCAAGCCCGTTGGCCGCCTCGTTCATCGTCCCGTCGCCACCGAGGACGACGACGGCGTCAAGGCCGTCAGCGGCGGCGCCTTGGGCCAAGCGGGCGGCGTGGCCTCTCCGGTTGGTCTCCTTCATCACTACGTCGTGGTCGGCGGAGAGGGCCTTGTGGATTACCACCCGGGCCCGGGCCGTAACCGAAGAAGCAGAGGTGTTGACGACCAGCAGCAGCCGCATCAGGGCGCCAGCGGCTCCGCCGCCGTGCGCAGCTGGGCGACGCTGCGCGCCAACAGCCTGGAGACGTGCATCTGGGATATGCCCAGCCTGCTGGCGATCTCGGACTGGGTGAGGCCTTCGAAAAACCTGAGATGGAGGATGAGGCGCTCGCGCTCGCCCAGTTGCCCGAGGAGCGGGGAGAGCGTGGCCCGGCTTTCGGCGTCCTCCAACGACGCGTCCTCCCCGCCCAGCCGGGCACCCAGGGTCTCGCCCTCTTCTGTTCCGGCCGGAGCGTCCAGCGAGGTGGAGCGGTAGGCCTGGCCCGCCTCCAGAGCCTCGAGGACCTCCTCCTCGGATACCTGCACTTCCGCCGCCAGCTCGGCGATCGTCGGCGAGCGACCGAGCTCCTGGCCGAGCGAGGCCACGACCTTGCCCAGGCTCAGGTAGAGCTCCTGCATCCTGCGGGGCGCCCGGACGGCCCAACCCTTGTCGCGAAAATGGCGCTTGAGTTCTCCGACGATGGTGTGGGTGGCGTAAGTGGAAAACGCGACCTCACGGGCCGGGTCAAAGCGGTCGACGGCCTTTATCAGCCCGAGCGAGGCGACCTGGACGAGGTCGTCCAGAGGTTCTCCCCGATTGGCGAAGCGGCGGGCCAGGTACTCCGCCAGCCCTAAATGGGCGCCCACCAGCTGGTCACGCAGAGTGTTGTCACGGCTCGCCGCGTACGCAACAAATTGCTCGGTCAGCTCTTCGCGCCGGGTCGGCTCCAGGCTCACTGCCCTTCCCCTGGTGACTCGACGTCCACGTCACCGCCAGGCGGTCGGCGCCTCTTCACCAACCGGAAGTGCGGTCCCCCGGCTCCATCGCTGACGGAATGTTCGTCCACTAAAGCGTTGAGTATCACCTCGGAAAGTTCGGATAGGTGGACCGGGGCCGCCCCGGAGAAGCGGCCGAGACCGTTGACGGTCAGCCCGTCGGGGCCGAGCAGGAACGTCACCTCCAAAATGCCCTCCCTGCCCTTGGTCCCCGTCAGCCCGAAACATATCTCGTCGATGGCCAATCTCAGGTCCTCGACCTGGTCGAAGGTGAAGCCGAGACGACCGGCGAGGCCGGCGGCGGTCAGTCGGGCCAGGCCCAGGAACTCGGGCCGAGCGGGGACCGCCAATCGCACCTCGTCCTGGCTGCTCACTCGACAGGGCTCCTCTCGCGCTGGTCCTGACCCTGGGTGCCATATCCCGGCGCCTCGCCGGGCCAGAATGGGGCGACGCCAAGGCTAGCTGCCCCCGGCCCCTTCCCGGTCACACCAGTGGCCACGGGTAGGGGAAGTCGGACGATGGTTCGGGGAGCCGGGCCGTGGCACGCAAAGTTGCCGCCCGGGCCGTGAGAGCTCGCACCTCCCCGGTGCCGAGCAGTCTGGCCAACGACTTGGGCACCGACCCCGAGGCCATGGGGCCTAAGCCGGCGAGCAGGTCCTTGTCGACCTCCTCGCCGGCGAAGTCCCATATGACGGTGCGGAGCTTGGGTTCGGCATGAAAACAGAGGCCGTGGTCGATGCCCCAAATCTGGCCCTCCCGGTCGATGAGGCAGTGACCGCTCTTGCGGTCCGCGTTGTTGGCGACCACGTCGAAGACGGCGATGCGGCGCAGGTCCCGGCGGTGTGCGGGCGTCTCGAGGAGGGTGAAGTAGTGCTCGTCGAAGAGTGCGTCGACGCAGTACTGGAGGGATCCGGGCCCGAGCGGCCCGTCGGCGCGGGCCGTGGTCGGGGGCACGATCCCCCAGCCCAGGAAGGCGCTGAGCTCATAGGCGGCCACCTCGCGCTTCCACAGGCCGCGGGGGAAGTCCCACAGCGGTCTTTCGCCCTTGGCTGGTTTGTATATGGCGAGGACCGGCTCAGCATCCCCTGCCGGCTCCGGAGAGCGACTGGCCCTGGCCGGCCGCCCCGTTGTCCCCGCCCTACGGCGGCGGCGGGCGCACGGCGACCAGGAACGTAGCGTTGGAGCTCCACGGGAGCCGGCCCCGTAGCTCGATCTCACCGCTCGACAGGGTGGCAAGAAGGGAGCGGTGCGCGGCGACCGTGCCTTTGAGGGGCGGTCCGCTGCTATCACCCAATGCCCTGCCGGCCCTTCACATCGCCGGAGGGCGGTGGCCGTTTGTCTTGGGGCAGGAATGGTCTTGGCCGAGGGGGTACCCGCACAGGGGGCACGGCGGCCTACCGCCACGCAGCAGCCTCTTGCCATGCTCGATCACGCCTGCAGCCTGGTCCCTGGTCAGGGCCAGGCGCGCCGTAGCCGTGGCGGCCGCGGGACCCCCCGACGCGTCGCCCGGGGGTTCGTCGTCCTCTTCGGCGCCGCCGACCTCCTTGGCCACGAGGACCACTCGGTCGGTGCTCGAGTCGTAGGCCAGTTGCATCGACCCCACGGCCCAGTCGGCCTCGACCGGTTCTTCCAGTTCGAGCTCGGTTTCAGCCGGGACCGCAGCCGGGCTGGCCAGGTCGGCCAGCACCTCGCTGAGACCTCCGGCCAGGAATAGGACCTGCTCCTTTTCCAGTTTGAGGGACAACAGGCTGTCCGCCTGGCGGGCCTGTAGGTAGAAGACCCGGGCGCCGGGTGGTCCCACCGCTCCCACGGTCACCCGGGTCGGGCTGGGCAGGTCGAACGAAACGCTCAGCTTCGCCTCCCCGCCACAGATCCCGGGCTCGCCGCCTCCGGGCTCGCCGCCTCCGGGCTCGCCGCCGGCTCCGGGCTTGCCGTTGGCCGCGCTTGCCGTCGGCGGCGCGGAGCCCGGTCCGGCGAGGTGCGAGCTATCGGGGAGGGTCCAGTTGACGAGCATCACGCTGGGGAACGGCGGCGCGTAGCTGATGGCACTGACCGAGGCGGGAGACACGTTGACTCGTTGGAACAGGTCGAGGTGGACGCCCATGGCGTCAGCCAGGACGGCCTTGATCGGGTCGGCATGCGAGACCACAACGACGGTCTGGCCCGGGTGCCGGGCCACCAGGGCGCGAACTGTACCTACCATCCGGGCGTTCATCTCCGCAATGGACTCGCCCCCGGGGAAACGGAAGCCGCTCGGGTGACTGACCACCGTTGCCCACTCCGGCTTCTTGGCCAGCTCCTTCAGCGGCACGCCGGCCCATTCGCCGGCATCGCAGTCCACCAGTCTCGGTTCCTCGGTCACCGCCAGCCCCAGCGCCCGGGAGAGCACGGAAGCCGTTTCCTTGGTGCGCGAAAGAGGCGAACTGTAGAGCGCAGCCAGAGCCGGGAGTGCCGCTCGCCAGGCGGCAATGTGGTCCGCAGCTTGTCCTGCCTGCCTCCAGCCTTCGTCGGAGAGGTTGGGGCCGGCGCCTGGCGCCGGCATGTCCTTGCCGGTGGTCGGGGTCAGGCCGTGACGCACCAACAGGACGACGGTGGCCGGGAGCGGCTTGGGGTGACGTGGCATTTCTTGCCAAAGCTAGCCCGTGGCGGGCGGCAAGCGATGCCCCACCTACGGGTAGGGTCGAGGGATGCCCACGCCCGGCCTGGACATCCTCGCGGACGAGATCGTGTCGTGCCGCCGGTGCCCGCGCCTGGTTGCCTGGCGCGAGACCGTCGCCGCCGCACCACGGGCATCTTTCGCCGGACAGGACTACTGGGGCCGGCCGCTGCCCGGCTTCGGCGACCCCGGGGCCCGCTTGCTCGTCGTGGGCTTGGCGCCGGCCGCTCACGGTGGCAACCGAACGGGGCGTGTTTTCACCGGCGACCGCTCGGGTGATTGGCTGTGGCGCGCCCTGTGGCGGGCCGGTTTGGCCAATCGGCCCGAGAGCGTCTGGCAAGGTGACGGGCTGGTGGCGAGGGGTGTGTGGGTCACCGCCACCGTCCGTTGTGCCCCGCCCCAAAACCGGCCCCGGCCTGAAGAACGCGACAACTGCCTTCCCTATCTGGAGCGGGAGCTGGCCGAGCTGAGCCGCCTGCGGGCCGTGCTGGCGTTGGGCTCCTTCGCCTATGAGGCCGTGTGCCGGGTGTTCGGCGTACGCCCGCGACCCGCCTTCGGGCACGGGGCCGAAGTGCCGCTGCCAAATGGCCGGGCCCTGGTCTGCTCCTACCACCCCAGCCAGCAGAACACCTTTACGGGCCGGCTCACCCAGCAGATGTTGGACAGTGCCGTGGGCCGTGCCGTAGAGCTGGCTGGTGGCGCGGGCACCCCTTGACCGCGGTCGCCTTGGGGCGCTCAGCGCTTTCAGGGCACGGGGGGCCCGCTGGAGGCGCGGACCACGAGCTCCGGCTCGAAGCGGACCGAACGGTGTTTGTGATTGGCGCCCAGCGCCTCCTCGAGCAGGAGCTCGGCGGCGATGGCACCGAGCTCGTACTTCGGTTGGCGGACAGAGGTGAGCGCCGGGGACAGCATGGAGGCGAAGCTCACATCGTCGTAGCCCACCAGGGCCACGTCCTGCGGTACGGCGACGCCCATCTCGGACAGCCGCTTGAGCACTCCGAGAGCGATCAAGTCATTGGCGCACATCACCGCCGAGGCCCGGGGCGAAAGCGAGAGGAGCGCCTCTACCGCCTTTTCACCCTGGTCAACGCTGAGGGCGTTGACGGTGATCTCCCGCAGCGTGGCCGGTCGCCGACGTCGGGCACGGCGCAGCGCCCTTTGTGCACCTTCGCGCCGGTCGGCGCACTGGCGGATAGAGGAGGGCCCGTTCACGAACGCGATGTTACGGTGGCCCAGGTCAAACAGGTGCCCAGCGGCCAACTCCCCGCCGCGGACGTCGTCGACGGTAGCCGAGCACAGCTCATTGTCCCCTCCGTAGCGGTCGAGCAGGACCGTAGGCACACCTCGGGCCGCCAGCCCTGCCACTTCGGCCAGGTCGTGCTCGGCCGGCGTGATGAGGAGGCCGTCCACACGGTGCTCCTCGAGCACCCGCAGGTAACGGCGCTCTCGCTCGGTCGACTCGTCGGTAGAGCAGACCATGAGCACATAGCCTTTGTCCCGGAGAACGCCCTCGGCACCCCGCACCATCTCGGCGAAGAACGGGTTGGCAATGTCCAGGAGCACCACCCCGACCGTGCGGCTCTTGCCGACACGGAGCTGATGGGCGGCGGTACTGCGCACGAAGCCTGTTTTGTCTATGGCGTCGAGGACGCGCCGGCGGGTCGGGGCGGCGACCACGTCGGGGTTGTTCAAAACGTTGGACACGGTGCCGAGGGACACCTGGGCCAAGTGAGCGACGTCGCGGATCGTGACGCGTCTGTTGGCTGAGGTGCGACCGGGCGGGGCTGAGAGCAAACGGGATCCGGCCGAGGTTGCCATTCAGCTCACCGGCGGCGTGGACGGAGATGGGCCACGACGATCGGCGCCGACCATGGCCCGGTGCCTTGACAGTTTCTGGATACCCCGTTAGCATACGCCGTCGTCGGGATCCGGAGGACAGGGTGTGTGCAATACCTACGCAGCCCGTCAAGTTCTTCTTCGGCAGTGAGGGGAACCTAACGCTGTGCCCTGATTTGAAACGATTCATTCTCTGGGGCGGTCCGTGACCAACGGACTTCTGGAGCGCTCTAGAGGCGGTAGTGGGAGGAGCTGATGCTGGTGAGCGACCGACAGGGTCCCGCCGGGACCGGGGGGCGGTTCGCCCGACGCAACAAACGAAGGCAGATAGAGGGGGTTGAATGACGCCTGAGGCCACCCACAACGGGGACCGCAGTAGTGAGCTGCAGCCCGCTCCGCCGGGCGCCGCGGAAGCACCTCTGCTCGTCCTCGAACATGTGACCAAGTCCTTTGGGGCGGTCCACGCTCTTTCGGACGGTTCCATCGAGCTGCATTCCGGCGAGGCGCACGCCCTAGTGGGAGAGAACGGGGCCGGTAAGTCCACACTGGTGAAGATCCTTGCCGGCGTCCATCGGCCCGACTCGGGGCTTCTCACCCTGGACGGCAAAGACCTGTCGCTCCACGGGCCGGCGGCGGCCCGGTCGGCCGGGATAGCCGTCATCTACCAGGAGCCCACGCTTTTCCCCGACCTTTCCGTGGCGGAGAACATCTTCATCGGGCGTCAACCCCTGCGCTCCTGGCGGCGCATCAACTGGGGCGGAATGAACGAAGTGGTCACCGACGTCCTCGGCCGCCTGGGCGTCCACCTCGACATCTCCACGTTGGCCCGGGGACTTTCGGTGGCCGACCAGCAAATTGTCGAGATCGCCAAGGCACTCTCCTTCGATGCCCGGGTCATCGTGATGGACGAGCCCACCGCCGCCCTCTCCAACGCCGAGGTCGACCGCCTTTTCGAAGTGATCGCCACGTTGCGTGCCCAGGGTGGCGCCGTGCTCTTCATCTCCCACCGCCTGGCCGACGTCTTCAGGACCTGCCAGCGGGTGACCGTGATGCGCGACGGCCGCTCGGTGATGTCGGACCTCATCGGCAATGTGACCGTCGAGAGCATCATCCGCGCCATGGTCGGACGCGACATAAGCGCCTTGTTCCCCAAGACCCCGGGGGCTTTTGGGGCCGAGGTGCTGCAGGTCGAGCACCTGACCCGCGAGGGCGTCTTCACCAATATCTCGTTCGCGGTCCGCGCCGGCGAGATCGTCGCCCTTTCCGGCCTGATGGGGGCCGGACGCAGCGAGGTGGCGAGGGCCATCTTCGGCATCGACGGCCGGGACGCCGGCAAGGTGGTGCTGAACGGCGTCGTGCTCCCCCCCGGTTCACCCACGACGTCGATGGCGGCGGGGATCGGCTTTGTCCCCGAAGACCGCCGGCAGCAGGGCTTGGTCATGAACATGGCCATCGACCACAACATTGCCCTGGCCTCCCTCAACCGCCTCAGCCAGCGGCGGATAATCCGCCGCTCCGCCGAAATGAAGCTTGCGTCCGACTGGGCCACCCGGCTGAGGCTCAAGTACGGCAGGTTGAAGGACACGGCCAACACCCTGTCCGGAGGCAACCAGCAAAAAGCGGTCCTGGCCAAATGGCTTTCCCGCCGGCCGTCGCTACTGATCGTGGACGAGCCGACGCGGGGGATCGACGTCGGGACCAAGGCCGAGGTGCACCGGCTGCTCGACGAGGTGGCCCACCAAGGGGTGGCTGTGTTGATGATCTCCTCGGAACTGCCAGAGGTGTTGGGCATGGCTGACCGCATCCTGGTCCTACGCGAGGGCCGGATCGCGGCCGAGTTCTCCAAAGACGAAGCTGACGAGGCGTCGATAATGCGCGCCGCCACCGGTCAGATGGCGGGCAAGGCGGTAGCGAGATGATGACGGTGTCCGGCCCCACGGGATGGCGCCGGATCGCCAAGGCCTTTTTCGCGGCCCGGGAAGTAAGCATCCTGGCCGTCGTCCTGGTCGTGTTCGGCCTGACCACCGCCTACAACAGCAGCTTCGCCGACCTGTTGAGCGTCCAGCAGTTACTGGTGGGGGCCTCGGTGATGATGATCCTGGCCGTCGGCGAGACCTTGGTAATTATCACGCGGAATGTTGACCTTTCGATCGGCTCGGTGCTGGGGATCTCGGCCTACGCGGTTGGGGACATCTTCTACCACAACCCGCATTTCCCCGTCATTTTGGGCTTTGTAGCCGGCGCCGGCGTGGGCTTTCTCTGTGGGCTGGTGAACGGCGCCATCGTGGTACTGGCCCGGGTGCCGAGCCTGGTCGTCACCCTGGGCACGCTGTACGCCATCCGCGGGATCGACGCCATCTTCGTGAACGGGATCCAGATCAACCCAAGCAGCATCCCCAACAGCTTCATAGGCGTCGGTTACGAAACGGTGCTCGGGGTACCGTGGATATTCGTCATCGCGGCCGTGCTGGTACTACTGGTCGGCTATGCCATGCGCACGTTCAGGCCGGCCCGCGACCTCTATGCCATCGGCTCGGATCCTGACGCCGCGCTACTCGCAGGGGTGCCGGCCCGCCGGCGGGTGTTTTTTACCTTCGTGCTCTCGGGCACGATTGCGGGATTTGCCGGAGGGTTGTGGCTGGCCGAGTTCGCCACTGTCAGTTCTGTGGCCGGCCTCGGGTACGAGCTTTTGGTGATAGCAGGCGTTGTCGTTGGTGGGGTGGCGATTTTCGGTGGGAGCGGCACCGTGCTCGGCGCCGCCCTCGGTGCGATCCTCCTCAACACGATCAACCAGGCACTTGTCGCCGCCCGCATCTCGGCGTTCTGGGACGAAGCTCTGGCCGGCGCTCTCCTGATCACGGCCATCGCCTTTGACCGCTACGTCTTCCTACGTCGCGAGAGAGCCAACCGAGCGAGGATCGCAGCCCATGCCGCAGCGTGACCTAGTGGAGACCGAAGCTATCGGCAGCGAGCCGCCCGTCGGTCCGACGTCCGGGGGCCCCGTCGAGCCCGCGGGCAGCGCCGCCGCGCCCGTCACGACGGGGTGGCGCTGGCAGTCCCTGGGCCGCTGGGAGGTGGCCCTGGTAGGGTTCGTCCTAGCCACCGTGCTGTTCGGGGCGGCCGAGTCCCACTATTTCCTAAGTGGCGGCGATTTCTTTGACTTCGGCCTCAACATCGGGCCCATTGCCCTCATGGCGCTGCCTCTCACCTTTATCGTCATGACGGGGGAGATCGACCTCTCGGTGGCCTCGACGCTCGGTTTGGCGTGCTCCCTGCTCGGTTACCTCTTCGAGCACGGTTGGCCCCTCCCTCTGGCCATAGTCACGGTTATGGTTATGGGGATCGTGACTGGCACGTTCAACGGGATCCTGGTCACCCACCTCGGCCTGCCCTCCTTGGCCGTCACCATCGGGACGTTGACGTTGTACAGAGGCATCGCCGAGATCATTCTCGGCAGCAGCGCAGTTACCGGGTTCCCCAATTCCTATGACAAGGTGGGCACATCGCCCATCCCCGGCACCGAGTTCACCTGGACGCTCGCTATTTTTGTCGTCCTGGCCGTGGTCTTCGGCGTCGTCCTTCATGCCACGCCCTTGGGCCGCTCGCTGTTCGCCATCGGTCTCAACAAGGACACCGCGTTCTTTTCCGGGATACGGGTGAAACGGATAAAGCTGCTGTTGTACACGCTCTCGGGCTTCATCTGCGCCGGTGCCGGCGTCCTGTGGACGTTCCAGTACGCCAGTTCCCGTTACGACGCCGGCACGGGATTGGAACTCGACGTGGTGACGGTCGTGCTCTTCGGTGGTGTCTCCATCTTCGGGGGTAAAGGCACCATCATCGGTGTGATCATGGCCGTGTGCGTGATCGGTGGTATCCAGAGCGCCCTCACCCTCATAAACGTTTCTGCCCAGGCACAGGAGGTGGTCACCGGGTGCCTGCTCATCGTGAGCGTCGTATTGCCCAACTCGGGCGCCACATTGGGCGAGTTGCGAACGAGATGGGCTCGGGCCGTCCCGAGGAGGTCATGAACGTTAAGGGCCGGGTATGGTCCATTAGGTTCTTGAGGCAGGTCTACGGGCGTACCTTCACCGTAGGCCGATGCGTCAGGGAAACTCCGCGGCGTGACCGTGATCGCGGAGTGATCGGTAGTACCGTCACGATCGTCAACCAAGAAAAGGGAGGAAGCACAATATGATGCTCCGCAGAAGCCGGCTGGCGCTGGCAGCGGCAACGGCGGTCATGGCCGCCGGCTCACTGGTCGCCGTGGCTGGTGTAGCCAGTGGCGCCGGCACACTCAAGTCCGGCCAGACCGTTTATTTCATCCCCAAGGACACCCTCAACCCGTACGAGGTCATCGCCGACGCGGGTGGCAAGGCAGCCCTTACCGCCATCGGGGACAAGCAGGTGGTAAGCAGCGGCACCGCGGACACGGCGGCGGCCCAGATCCCCTCGATCCAGGCAGCCATCGCGGCCAAGGCGGCGGCTATCGTCATCGCCGGCAACGACCCCAGCGCCTTGTGCCCGTCCTTGGCCAAGGCCCAAGCGGCTGGTGTCAAAGTCGTCTCGTTCGACTCGGACGTAACTTGCCCCAACCACGTCTTTATCAACCAGGCCAACACGCAGCAGATCGGGACGTCTGAGGTCGACCTCCTGGGGGCCGAGATCGGGTACTCGGGCCAGATCGCCATCTTGTCGGCCGAAGCCACGGCCACCAACCAGAACGCCTGGATCGGGTACATGAAGCAAGAGCTAAAGCTTCCGAAGTACTCGAAGATGAAGCTGGTCTCGATCGTCTACGGTAACGACGACCCCGCCACCTCGCTTACGGTGCTCCAGGGCCTTCTGTCCGCCTATCCCAACCTAAAGGGGATCATCTCACCGACGACGGTGGGTATCTCGACGGCGGCGCAGTACCTGGACACCCACAAGTCACTGCTGAAGCACCTGACCCTGACCGGCCTCGGCCTTCCCTCCCAGATGAAGAAGTACGTGCTGGACGGGACGTGCAAGGAGTTCGAACTGTGGAACCCCAGCAACCTGGGCTACCTCGCCGGCTATGCCGCGGCGTCGCTAGCATCGGGCCTGATCACAGGGAAGCCGGGCCAGACCTTCACTGCCGGCAAGCTCGGTAGCTACAAGATCCTGCCCGCCTCGGGCACCACCGGCCCTTCGGTCGTCCTGGGCCCGCCGACGGTGTTCAACAAGGCCAACATCAACGCGCCTTCGTCCAACTTCTAAAACCGACCCAAACGGCCTCACCTCGTGGTGGGGCCAGGTCCTTAGCCGGGCAGGCAGGGTTACGACCCTGACTGCCCGGCAAGTTCTGGTCTTATTGGCAACGTGGTGAACGGACAATGACCCAACGCATCTGTTTCCGCCTTCACATCCGTCCCGAGACGAGGGACGAATACGTCCGGCGCCACCGAGAGGTTTGGCCGGAGATGCTTGACGCTCTCCGGGCCACGGGCTGGCGGAACTACTCGCTGTTCCTAGGTGAGGACGGGACCCTCGTGGGGTACCTCGAATGCGAGGACTTCGCCGCCGCCCAGGCGGCCATGGCGGCAACCGAAGTAAATGCTCGATGGCAGGCCGAGATGGCCAGGTTCTTCAGCGAGCTTGACGGCAGCACCCCCGACGAGGGCATGCGCGCTGAACTCGAGATATTTCACCTCGACTGAGCGTGTGAAACTAATCTGCCATCATGACAGCTCCGGCCATGACGGCTCCGGCCATGACAGCTCCGGCCATGACAGCTCTAGGCCCCGCCCGATGACGGCCCCCCCGATGACGACCCCCGCACCATGACCACGACTGTGGCACCTTTCCGGTCCAACCCGCGTCCGGTGGTCGGGCTCGTCGCCGGAGGTCTGGGCGCTTATTGGCCCCAGTTCCCCAACCTCTTGCCGCAACTGGAGCGTTCGGCCGGGTTCGTGGCCGGCCGGTTGGGGCAGTTCGACGCCGTCGTGGTCGATGCCGGCTTCATATCCGACGCGGCCGGCGCCGCTCAGGCGGCCGAAGTGCTGAGGGCGGCCGGGTGCGACCTGATCGTCATGTTCCTCACCACCTACATGACCGCCACCATGGTGGTGCCCATCGCGCAGCGCACCGGCGCCCCCATGCTGCTGCTCAACCTGCAGCCAAGCGAGTCGATGGACCATGCCACCTTTGGCACCGGGGAATGGCTGGCGTACTGCGGGTGCTGCCCGCTCCCCGAGGTCGCCAACGCCTTCGAGCGTTGCGGCATCCATTTCCGGTCCGTTTCGGGCTATCTGGCCGACGAGCGGGCCTGGGAGCGGATCGCCCACTGGGTCAGGGCGGCCTCGGTACGCAAGGCCCTGCGCGGCGGCCGTCACGGTCTGATGGGGCACCTGTACCCGGGCATGTACGACGTCTCCACCGACCTCACGTTCGTCCCGGCCATGCTCGGCGGTCATGTCGAGGTGCTCGAGATGGACGACCTGCGCGTATTGGTAGCCCAGGTCACCAGCGGAGAGGTGGAGGGCAAACTGGCCCAGGTGCGGTCCGTGTTCGACATAGACGCTTCCGTCGATGCCGAGGACCTGGACTGGGCGGCGCGCGTCTCGGTCGGCCTCGACCGCCTGGTGGAGGATTTCGGGCTTGATTCTCTGGCCTACTACCATCGGGGCCTCGACGGGGAACTGCACGAACGCCTGGGGGCGGGGTTGATCCTGGGCGCGTCATTGCTGACGGCGGCCGGGGTACCCGCCTGCGGGGAGTACGAACTGCGTACCTCGCTGGCCATGCTCATAATGGACCGGCTGGGGGCGGGGGGCTCGTTCACCGAGATGCAGGCGCTCAATTTTCACGATGGAGTGGTCGAAATGGGCCATGACGGCCCCGCCCACCTGGCCATCAGCGAGGGACGCCCTCTGCTGCGCGGATTGGGTGTTTTCCACGGCAAGAGGGGCTGGGGCGTTTCGGTGGAGTTCGACGTAGCCCACGGCCCCGTCACCGCGTTCGGCATCAGCCAGGGGCGCCAGGGTGACCTGCGCTTCGTCGTTTCCGAGGGGACCGTGCGGCCGGGCCCGCTGCTACAGATCGGCAATACCACTTCCCGGGTGGATTTCGGGTGCGACCCGGGCGTGTGGTGCGACGCCTGGTCGGCCCGGTCGGCTCATCACTGGGCGCTCGGGACCGGCCACCGGTCGGCAGACCTGGCCGCCGTGGCCGAGCTGCTCGAAATCGACGTGGCGGTGGTCGCTCCCTGACGGGCGTGACCGGCGCCTCGGCCAGGCCCTTGACAGTGCGACCATCAAGATGTATCGTCATACGCGAAGCGATTTGAACGTTTCATTTTTTCCCCCGGCAGCCGCCTTGTAAGCCACATCGGGAGGTTGCCTCTCGGGCTTCAAATAAGCTCTTCGACATGGCTGTACAGAGCGGCGAAAGGGTCCCATGACATCAAACAAAGACATAAAGCATGAGCTGCGCCAACAATGGATCGAGACGCCGTCGTGGGCCTATGGCAATACCGGCACCCGCTTCAAGGTGTTCCGCAACCCGGCCGCGGCCCGGGACCCGTACGAGAAGATCGCCGACGCCGCCCTGGTCCATCGCCTTACCGGGGTCGCCCCGTCCGTAGCCCTGCACATTCCCTGGGACCGCGTTGACGATTATGCCAAGCTTTCCAAGCATGCGGCGGAGCTCGGGATGCGCATCGGCGCCATCAACCCCAACATCTTCCAGGAGGACGAGTACCGCCTCGGCAGCGTCTGCCACCCGGACCCCAAAGTACGCAGGAAGGCGACCGACCATCTGCTCGAGTGCGTGGACATCGCCGTTGCCGTCGGCTCCCCATTGTTAAGCCTGTGGTTCGCAGACGGCACCAACTACCCGGGCCAGGACGATATCCGGGAACGCCAGGACCGGCTGGCGGCAGCGCTGAGGGAAACCTACGACGCCTTGCCGGAGGGCGTCGGCATGCTCGTCGAGTACAAGCTGTTCGAGCCTGGCTTCTACACCATGGACGTACCCGACTGGGGCACTTCGCTGGCGCATTGCCTGGCTCTGGGCCCCAAGGCCAACGTACTGGTGGACACCGGCCATCATGCTCCGGGCACCAACATCGAGTTCATCGTGGCCAGCCTGCTACGGCTCGGCCGTCTTGGAGGGTTCCATTTCAACAGTCGTTTTTACGCCGACGATGACTTGCTGGTCGGCGCGGCCGATCCCTACCAGCTGTTCCGTATCCTTAACGAAATAGTGGCGGTGGGCGCCCATCGTGCCGGCTCGGGCGTGGCCTTCATGCTCGACCAGTGCCACAACATCGAGGACAAGGTCCCGGCCGAGGTCCGGTCCGTCATGAACGTCCAGGAGGCCACGGCCAAGGCGTTGCTCGTCGACCGTGAGGCCTTGAAGGCGGCCCAGCAAGAGGGCGACGTGATGGCCGCCAACGGGGTGCTCGTCGACGCCTTCAGTACTGACGTTCGACCCCTTTTGGCCGAGATGCGCACGGAAATGGGCATCGACCCCGACCCCATAGCGGCCTACGCCCGGTCCGGGCATGCCGAGCGGGCACGGGCGGAGCGAGCCGGCGGCGGCGGCTCCAGCTGGGGAGGCTGAAGCCGATGGCGCGCCGTCCCTGCCCTCGGTGAGCGCGCCGGTGGGCCGATGAACCGGCCGCAACTCCACGCCGCCATCGACCTTGGTGCTTCGAGCGCCCGGTTGTTCGCCGGGCGCCTCGAGGCTGACGGTCTGGTGGCCTCCGAGGTGGCCCGGTTGCCGAACGGTCCGGTGAGGTTGCCGGACGGGCTGCACTGGGACGTGCTGCGGATCCACCAGGGGATGCTCGAGGGTTTGGCAGTGCTCTCGCGCCAGACCGACGGGCCCTTGTGGGTTGGCATCGACGGCTGGGGCGTCGACTACGGCCTGCTTGACGGCGCCGGTCATCTTCTCGGGCCGCCCTTTCACTACCGTGACCAGCGGACGGTAGGCCGGCTCGACCAGGCTGCCCAGCTCGTCGGGGCCGGGCGCATATATGACGCCACCGGGATCCAGGAGATGGAAATCAACACGATGTTCCAGCTCATGGCCGAGCGGGGCAGCGCCGCCTACGGTGCGGCATCGCACCTACTCCTGGTCCCTGATTTACTGGCTTATTTCCTTACGGGAGAGCGGCGGTTCGAGCGGACCAACGCTTCGACCACCCAGCTCGTTGACGTACGCACGGGTAATCTCGTCGAATGGGTGCTACCCCTGCTCGGGCTGCGTACCGACGTGTTCGCTCCGGCGGTCCAGCCCGGGGAGATGATCGGGCCCATCCTGGCCGAAGTCGCCGCCAGCGTCGAGATGGCCTCCCCGGTCTCGGTCGTGGCCGTTGGATCTCATGACACGGCGTCCGCCGTTTTGGCGGCGCCAGCCCAGGTCGACGATTTTGCTTATGTTGTCTGCGGTACCTGGTCTCTGGTGGGCCTCGAGCTCGAAGAAACCGGTGATCGACGAGGCCAGCCGGCAAGCGAACTTCTCCAACGAGCTAGGCGTGGACGGCACCGTGCGCTTTCTCCGCAACGTCATGGGCCATTGGATGCTCCAAGAGTGCGAGCGCACCTGGGCGCTTTCGGGTCACCCTCGCAACATCGGGCACTTGCTGGAAGAGGCGGCTCGCCAGCCCGCCTTCCGTTCTCTGGTCGACACCAGGGGCGCTGAATTTGCCCGGCCCGGCAACATGCCCGCCTTGGTGCGTTCTGCCTGTGCCCGCAACGGCCAGCCAGTGCCCGACAATGACGCCGAGCTCGTGCGCTGCATAGTGGACAGCATGGCCCTGGCCATTGCCGGGACGCTGGAGGAGGCCCTGGACCTGGCCAAGCACAGCGTGAGCGTCGTGCACGTCGTCGGTGGTGGCGTGGCCAACGAGTTGCTCCTCAGCCTTGTCGCTGCCGCCACCGGCGTCGACGTCGTGGCCGGACCGGTGGAGGCCTCGGCCATCGGCAACCTGCTGGTGCAGTTGCGCGCCGCCGGCCGGGTCGGCGACCGGCGGGAAATGCGAGCGCTGGTATCGAGGTCGTTCCCCACGAAGCGGTACCCACCCGACCCCGCTCTGCGCCAGGCGGCCAAGCAGGCTCGGCACCGGCTGGTACAGGTGGCGTCCCGCTAGCGGCTGACCCCAGCGTTCGTACCTCAAGAGGTGGGGTGCCTCGGCCTCGTAAGCGCGATTTGGGCTTTTCAGGGTCGCGTCGGCGCCCGGGTGGCCCCCACGTCTTGTTTCGCCTGGCCCCCCGCTACTAGTTCCTCTGACGTCAGGGTCAGTCGCACGGTTTCCTCCAGACCGAGACGTGGACCGTACTGTCAGCGGTGAACGGAGATCGGTCCCAGCCGGCCCAACGGTGCTGGAGCGTCATGCCCGCCAGTTTGGCCATCAGGTCGAGTTCTGACGGCCACACGTACCGGAAGGGTGTCGTCGACTCGCCGGCAGAGGTGCCGTCGGTCACGAAGTGATGAGACACGGCGTGCTGGGCGACGAAATCGACGTAGCGGTCGTAGCCCACGTACCCCGGGGCGTGAGCGAAGACCCTGGCATCTTCTCCGGGCGGTAGCCGTCGTAGGTCGGGGACGCCGACTTCGATCAAGAAAGCCCCGCCCGGCTCTAGGTGAGCCGCGGCGTTGGCAAAGCAGGCGATCTGCTCGTCCTGGGAGGTCAGGTTGCCGATGGCGTTGAACACCAGGTACACGAGCCGGAAGCGGCCGGCGACGGCAGTCGTCGCCATGTCACCGATCGTCACGCTGATGCGCTCGGCTCCGGGTTTGGCCTGGAGCCGGTCGGCCATGGCGGTGGACAGCTCGATCCCGGACACCGGTACCCCGCGGGCGGCGAGGGGCAGGGCCACGCGGCCGGTGCCGATGGCGAACTTGAGCGCGGGCCCGCTCCCGGCCAGCTCCGCCAGCAGGTCCACGGTCGGGCCGAGGACCTCCGACGCGAACATGGCCGTCGAGTTTTCGTCGAAGACGGCCGCCACTTTTTCGCCGAAGTGGTCCTCGGGCACTGGGACATCTTCACACCTCGGGCTCGTCCCGGCCAGCGGATTACGGTTGCTCAGGAGATGGGCTCCCGCCCGTACGCATGGAGCTGGTTGTTCCATTCACCGGCGCCTTGCACGTAAACGCTCCCGGTGGGCAGGATGTCGAAGCAGGGCTCCGACTGACCCGCCAAGTTGAAGGTCGATCTCGTTGCCCCAACCCGTCCCACTATCAAGGCCGGTCGGGGACCTGCCGATGACCCTCGTGTCAAGGGCCAGTGTCGTCCCGAGGTCGCGTGCCGCGCCCGGCTCCTCGGGGATGAGGCCGGGTGCAGGTGAAGGTATGAGCAACGAAGAGCACTGGGTTGCTGAACGCGATCGTGCCATCGAGTGCTGGCGGACGCTGGTCGGAGGCGGGATCCTCGGCTTGGAGGAGTTCGAGATCCGCTTGAATGCCGCGTACTCCGTGGAATCGCAAGCGGAGCTGGAAGAACTGTTCACCCGCTTTCCTGTCCCGGCGGCCGAGACGAGCGGTCGTCACTCCGGTACGCGCTCACCCCTTCTCCTGGCCGGCGGCATCGTGGCCGTGCTGCTCCTCATTGTCCTCCTGATTTCTCGCTCTGGTGGACAGGCGCCAAAGTCCTCGGCGGGGGCCCCTCTTTCGGTCGCTCCCACCTCGGCCCCCCTGGTGGCAGGTCCCACCAAGCCGTTAGGCATCGCGGTGGTGGCTCCTGGGCTGTTCGCCAAACACGACCCCGCCGATCAGTGTGGAGCCGGTAATAGCAATTGCTATCTCGTCGTGCGCTTCACCAACAAGGGGCCCGTGCCCGTAACGTTTGTCCCCGCCGATCTGAAACTGGTCGACCTCAGAGGGAACGCGACCTACCCCGGTGCTGTTCTCCCTCGCTGCTACGACATCATTGATATTAACGCGCCACTGACCCTGGTCCCACACGCGCACGTCACGGTGCAACTGGGTTACCCGATGCTCACCGGAGGTTATCCGGCAGAGCTCTTGGGGACGTTGTCGCTGAACGGACTGAGTTCCCCGGTACCCGCCAACGCGGTGTCGTCAAAGTGGGGAGGGAATTAGAACGCCGGAGGGAAATGTCCGGCCATCCCCCCGCATCCTCGAAGTCCTCCCCGGTAGCTTCGCGAGGTTCGCACGGCCACGAACGTGGCCGCGTCAAGACCCGCCGGAGGGTGTTTCGGCTGGTGCCCTCGGTGGGATTCGAACCCACGCCACCGGCTCCGGAGGCCGGTGCTCTATCCCCTGAGCTACGAGGGCCGAAGTCCCAGCATAGTGGCGTGCCGCGCTCGCATCTCCCGGCCTGCCACCATGGGTACCGGTGATCCCCGACCCTGTTCCCGCCGACTTCGGTCCCGGGCCGTCCCCGGCCGGTCCCGCCCTGGCCGGTCGTCATGGCCCGTTGCCCTTCCACCTCCTCCCCGAGACCGCCGCGGCGGACGGCCAGGGCCGGCTCCGCATCGGCGAAGTAGACGTCCTGGACCTGGTCAAGGAGGTGGGGACGCCGGTGTTCATCTACGACGAGGAGCACCTCCGACGCCGGTGCCGGGAGGCGAGGCAGGCCTTCGGCCCTCGGGTGGCCTACGCCTCCAAGGCGTTCCTGTGCAAGGCCATGGCGGCTCTCGCCCACGAGGAGGGCTGCTGTACAGACGTTGCCACGGGGGGGAGCTCGCCGTCGCCCTGGCCGCCGGTGTGCCCGCGGAGCGGCTGGTGCTGCACGGGAACAACAAATCGGTGCTGGAACTAGAGGCGGCCCTGGATGCCGGCGTAGGTCGGATAGTCGTGGACTCCTTCGACGAGATCGACCGCTTGAGCCTGCTCAGCGGGCGAAGGGACGGGCCCGGGCCTGTGCCCAAGGTGCTGGTCCGGGTCACCCCCGGTGTCGAGGCTCACACACACGAGTACGTCATGACGGGGCAGGATGACTCGAAGTTCGGCTTCGGACTGTCGTCCGGAGAGGCGGCCCGGGCGGTGGAGCGGCTGCGCCACCCGAGTGCCGGGGTTCGCCTCGTGGGCGTGCACGCTCACATCGGCTCCCAGATTTTCGCCCTCGAGGCCTACGAGCGCGCCCTAGCGGTACTCGGTCCCTTTTTCAACGAGCTCGACCTGGACGAATTGTGTATCGGTGGCGGCCTGGGGGTCGCCTACGTGACGGGGGAGACGGCATGGTCGATCACCGAGTGGGCTCAGGTCCTGCACCAAGCCGCCGCCACCGCCGGTATCGGTGAGCACGTGGTGCTCAGCGCCGAGCCGGGTCGGGCCATCGTGGCTACGGCCGGGCTCACTTGCTATACCGCCGGCACCGTCAAGGACCTGCCCGGCCTGCGTACCTATGTCAGCGTCGACGGGGGGATGAGCGACAACCCCCGGCCCGTGCTGTACGGCTCCGGGTACGAGGCCTTCCTGCCCCGGGAAGTTACCGCCCATCGGCCCCGAGTGGTCACCGTGGTGGGCAAGCACTGCGAGTCGGGGGACGTCGTGGTCCGTGATGCATGCGTACCCGCGGGCCTGGCGGTGGGCGACGTGCTGGCTACGCCGGTGACCGGCGCCTACGGGCATTCGATGGCGTCCAACTACAACAAGGTGCCCCGTCCACCGGTTGTCTTCGTCAGAGATGGCCGGTACCGGGTGGTGGTGCGCCGGGAGACCTTCGAGGACCTGTTGGCCCTGGACGCATAACTGTCGCCCCCCGGCCCTTCCTGGCCAAGGCCCGCCCCCGTGGCTAGCCTGCCAACTCATAGACGCGAACCGAACAGAGGGTACCGCCACGCCCATCCTCACTCCCGGACCTGACGACGCCGGTGCCGGGACCTGGGGCCGCCCTACGGTCCGAGTCGGCTTGCTCGGCTGCGGCAACGTGGGCAGCGCTCTGGCTCGCCTCCTGCTCACGGACAGCGTGAGGATCGCGGAGCGTACGGGGGTGGCGCTCGAGCTCGTCAAGGTCGCCGTGCGCTCGGCCAGCAAGGAACGCGACGTCCCCGGCGTCGAGCGCCTGATCACCACCGACGCTTTCGCCGTCGTCCGCGACCCGGCCATCGATGTGGTGGTAGAGGTGATGGGGGGGATATCCCCGGCCCGGGACCTGGTCCTCGAGGCCCTGCGCAGCGGGAAGCCCGTTGTCAGCGCCAACAAGGAGCTGCTGGCCAACCACGGCGGCGAGCTATGGGACGCCGCCAGCGTGGCCGGCGTCGACCTGCTGTTCGAGGCGTCCGTCGCCGGCGGTGTGCCCCTTATACGGGCCTTGCGGGAGTCGCTGGCGGGTGAGCGCATCCACCGCGTGATAGGCATCGTCAACGGGACGACCAACTACATCCTCACGCGCATGGCTGCTTCCGGCGCCACCTACCAGGAGGCCTTGGCTGAGGCCCAAGGCCTTGGCTTCGCCGAGCGTGACCCGACGGCCGACGTCGAGGGTTACGACGCTGCGGCCAAGGCGGCGATCCTGGCCAACGTGGCCTTCGGGGCCAAGGTGGTGGCAGGCGACGTCTACCGGGAGGGCATCTCTCATGTCACCGGCCAGGACATCGAGGCGGCCCGGCGGCTCGGCTTCGTCATCAAGCTGCTGGCTGTCGTCGAGGCTGGTACAGACGGGGCCCTGGGTGTCCGCGTCCATCCGGCCATGGTCCCCCGGGCTCACCCGCTGGCTTCGGTGAGCGACTCGTTCAATGCCGTGTTCATCGAGGGCGACTCCGTCGGCCAGCTAATGCTGCTGGGCAGGGGAGCAGGGGGGCCACCGACGGCCAGCGCCGTGCTCGGTGACCTGGTCGACGCCGCTCACAACCTGACCGTAAAGGGGGTGGCCCGGAGGCTCGAGCTGCGCGACGTACCCCTGAGGCCGATCGACGACCTGAGGTGCGCGTACTACCTGAGCCTGTTCGTCGCCGACCGGTCCGGGGTCCTGGCCGCCATCGCCGGGGCACTGGGCCGCCACGACGTGTCGGTGCGCTCCATGGAGCAAGATGCTCCCGAACCCGAGCACGGGGTGGCCGGGCCGGACCGTCCCGGTCCGGCCGGGGAGGCCGAGGCTCATCTGGTGTTCGTCACGCACCCCGCCTTCGAGCGGGACATGCAGGCCTGCCTGCATGAGCTGCGCCAACTCGACACCGTCCGGCGCATCGGCGGCCTGGTCCGGGTGGTCGGCCCTTGAGCGCGCCGGTGTCCTGGCGCGGCGTCATCGAGGAGTACCGCGAGCACCTCCCCGTGAGTACGAATACGCCCGTAGTCAGCCTGCTGGAAGGGGCGACACCGCTGTTGAGGGCGCCCCGGCTATCCGAACGCGTGGCGGGCCCGGGTGTGGTTGAAGGTGGAAGGGGCCAATCCCACGGGGTCTTTCAAGGACCGGGGTATGACCGTGGCCATCTCCAAAGCCCTCGAGGAGGGGGCCAAGGCCGTGGTCTGCGGGTCAACCGGCAACACCTCGGCCTCGGCGGCCGCTTACGCCGCCCGGGCCGGGCTCACTTGCGCCGTGCTCATCCCGGACGGCTACATCGCCCTGGGCAAGCTCGCCCAGGCCCTGGTCCATGGCGCCCGGGTCGTCCAGGTCCGGGGAAATTTCGACCGCGCTCTGGCACTCGTGCGCGAGCTGGCGGAGAGGGCGCCCGTGACCGTGGTCAACTCCATCAACCCGTACCGGATCGAAGGCCAGAAGACGGGTGCCTTCGAGGTGGTGGACGTCCTCGGTGACGGCCCGGACGTCCACTGCATGCCGGTCGGCAACGCCGGCAACATTACGGCCTATTGGAAGGGGTACCGGGAGTACCAGGACGCCGGCAAGCTCAAACGCTTACCGCGCATGATGGGCTTCCAGGCGGCCGGTGCCGCTCCCATCGTCCTTGGCCACCCGGTGGAAAAACCGGAAACGATCGCCACGGCCATAAGGATCGGCAAACCCGCCTCCTGGTACGGCGCCAGTGCTGCTGCCGTTGAGTCCGGTGGGCTGATCGACGCCGTGACCGACGACGAGATCCTGGAGGCCTACCGCTTCCTCGCCAAAGAGGAGTCCGTGTTCTGCGAGCCGGCCTCGGCGGCGTCGGTGGCGGGCCTGTTCAAGGTCGGTGCCCCGGCTGGGTCCAGGGTCGTGTGCGTCCTGACCGGTCACGGGCTGAAGGACCCGGACGTGGCGATCGGCCAGATCGCCGTGCCCAAGGCGGTGGACGCTGAGCTGTCGGCGGTGATGGAGGAACTCGCCCTTTAGCAGGGCGGAGGCACTTCCCGGAGCTAGCGGGCGGGCGTCCCCGGCGGGACGGCTGGGGTTCCTGGCGCGAACGCGGCGGCCCTGGTAGTATGGGTCCTGCTCGGCTCGGCGTTGGCATGAGCGGGTACTCATCCGGAGCGGGTTCTTCCGGGGGCCGTCACAGTGGCCAAGGCCGCAAACCTAGGCGGCGACGGCCCAGGGCTCGGGAAAGCCTATCCAGTCTCAAATCTGGTGCCGGCCCTGACGAAACAACTATTCAAAACACTCACACCACTACAGAGGTAGTCAATGAGCGACGTGCAGCTCGAGCGTTCCGTGCTTGAGGCAAAGGAGCGGGACGAGCTCTTCGCCATCGCCGTGGCCCTGGGTACGTCCCCGGCGGCCCGCACCAAGAAGGCGGACCTGGTCTCACACATACTCCAGGTCACCGGCGTAGAGGCAGATGCGGTACCGGCAGCGGACAAACCGCGCCGGCCACGGGCCCGCAAGCCAGCGGCCGGGACCGGGGAAGGCCCTATCGCCGAAGAGGGCGCCACCCAGCTGGAGCTGGCGACCACGGCGAGTACGGCGGCGGCGAACACCAACGGTCATGCGCCGCCGGCCGCCGCCGCTGACCAGCTCGACCAGGCCGCGCCGGCGGCCGCCGGCAACGGCAATGGCATCGGCAACCAGTCCGGCCATGGCGCGCCGAGTGCCGAGCGGACCTCCGGTAACTCAGGGGACACCCAACCCGGGGACGGCGCCTCCGGCTTCCAGCGGTCCGACCAGGGCCGCCAGCCCCGACATGACCTCGACCCGGGGCTTGGCAACAGCCGGCGCCGGAGGCGGCGCAACCGGGAGAAGACGCCGCGCGCTCCCGAGCGGGAGTTCACCGCCCCGCCGGCCGAAGTCCCCTATACCGGCGAGCTCGTTCAGGTCGCGGGGCTCTTGGACCTACGCGAAGAGGGCTACGGGTTCCTGCGGACCAATGGCTACCTGGCCAGCGCCACGGACGTTTATGTCTCGATCACCCAGGTCCGTCGTTACGGCTTGCGTAAGGGCGACCTCGTCGAGGGATCCTTCCGGCCGGCCGCCAACAACGAAAAGTACCCGGCGCTGGTAAAGGTCGAGTCGGTCGCCGGCTTGCTCCCTGACGATGCCCGGAACCGCCCGAAGTTCGAGAGCCTGACGCCCCTCTTCCCCGACGACAAGTTGAGCCTGGAGATCCCGGGGGAGCCGGGCAACGTCACGGCCCGGATCGTGGACCTGGTCTCGCCCATCGGTAAAGGCCAGCGCGGGCTCATCGTCTCGCCCCCCAAAGCGGGCAAGACCACGGTCCTGAAGCAGATCGCCCATTCCATCGAGGCCAACAATCCCGATGTCCATCTGATGGTGCTGCTCGTGGACGAGCGCCCCGAAGAGGTCACGGACATGCGCCGGTCGGTCAAGGGCGAAGTGATCGCGTCGACTTTCGACCGCCCGGCGGACGAGCACACTCAGGTGGCCGAGCTCGCCATCGAGCGGGCCAAACGCCTCGTGGAGGCGGGTCGCGACGTCGTCATCGTCCTCGACGGTATTACCCGCCTGGCCCGGGCCTACAACCTGGCCCAGCCGGCGACGGGCCGGATCATGTCCGGCGGTATCGACACCGGCGCCCTGTACCCCCCGAAGAAGTTCTTCGGTAGCGCCCGCAACATCGAAGAAGGCGGGTCGCTCACCATACTGGCCACGGCCCTGGTGGAGACGGGCAGCCGCATGGACGAGGTGATCTTCGAGGAGTTCAAGGGCACGGGCAACATGGAGCTGCGTCTCGACCGCAAACTGGCCGAGCGGCGCATCTACCCGGCGCTGGACGTCAATGCGTCCTCGACCCGCCACGAAGAGCTGCTCTTCGACCGAAACCAGCTTCAGCAGGTCTGGAAGCTCCGGCGGGTCCTCAACGCCCTGGCCTCCGATGGCAATGCCGCCGCGGGATTGGAATTACTCGTCGACAAGATCCGTTCTACTCGGAGCAACGAACAGTTCCTGGCCGAGATCGCCAAGACCCCGGCCCCTGCGATCTAGCTAGTCTGGAGGACGCTATGAAAGCCGACACCCATCCCGAGTACGTCCAGGCCAAGGTCGCTTGCTCCTGCGGCAACACCTTCACCACCCGGTCGACCAAGCCCGAACTTCACACCGAGTTGTGCAACGAGTGCCACCCGTTCTTCACGGGCAAGCAGAAGCTCGTCGATACCGGAGGCCGCGTCGAGCGTTTCGAGCGGCGCTATGGCCGGCGGGGCGCGAGGTCGGGCGCCGGGCGCTAAGTGTTCGAAAGGCTGGACGACCTTGTCGCCGAGTACGAGACGGTCCTGCTGCAGCTTTCCGACCCGGCCGTAATTGCCGACCAGCGCCGGCTCAGAGACATATCGCGGCGCCAACACGAGCTCGAGCCCATCGTCAGCGCGTACCGTTCCTACCAGACCGCCGAGGGCGACCTGGAGGCGGCCCGTGACCTTTTCGTGGGCGCCGAGGGCGACGACCGGGAGGTCGTGAGCAACGAGATGGCGGGGGCCGAGAAGAGGCTGTCGGAGGTCGAGGACGAGCTCAAGGTCCTACTTCTCCCTAAGGACCCGAACGACGGTCGCAACGTCATCGTGGAGATCCGAGGGGCCGAAGGTGGCGAGGAAGCCAATCTCTTCGCCCGGGACTTGCGCGATATGTACCTGCGTTACACGGAGCGGGTGGGCCTTAAAGCCGAAGTCCTGTCGAGCGACCCGTCACCCATGGGCGGGGTCAACGAGGTGACTTTTGTGGTGAAAGGCCCCGATGCGTGGGCGCGCCTCAAGCACGAGGGTGGTCCTCACCGGGTGCAGCGGGTCCCGGTCACCGAGTCCCAGGGCCGGGTTCACACGTCGTCGGCGACGGTGACCGTCCTGCCCGAGGCCCGCGAACTGGAGATCCAGATAGAAGAAAAGGACCTGAGGGTGGATGTTTACCGCTCCACCGGGCCCGGTGGCCAGTCGGTCAACACCACCGACTCGGCCGTGAGGGTCACGCATCTGCCTACCGGGATCGTCGTCTCCATGCAGGACGAAAAGAGCCAGATCCAGAACCGGGCCAAGGCTATGCAGGTCCTCAGAGCCCGCTTGCTGAAAGCGGAACAGGACCGTCAGGCGGCCGAGTTGTCGAGAGCGCGCCGCAGTCAAGTGGGCGGCGGTGGGCGTTCGGAAAAAATACGGACGTACAACTACAAGGAGAACCGCGTCACCGACCATCGCATCAATCTCACCCTTTACAAACTGGACAGGGTGCTGCTGGGTGAACTGGACGAGATCGTCGACGCCCTGCTGGCTGATGAACGTGCTAGCCAACTGGCCGGTGCCAGTGGCCCGGGGTGACCTGGCGGCACCTCTACCTGGAGGCCCTAGAGCGCCTCTCTGACCGTCAAGCGGCCAGGTGGTTCGTGGAGGAGGCATCGGGCGGTGCCTGGCCCGCTGTGCTGGACGAGCCCGTGCCGGCCCGGGGCGAGGGGGCGTTCCGATCGATGGTGGCCCGTCGTCAGGCGGGTGAGCCCGTCCAGTACGTACTCGGCCATTGGGCGTTCCGGGACCTGGACCTCATGATCGACCGCCGCGTGCTCATACCTCGGCCCGAAACCGAAGTCGTGGTGGAGGTGGCGTTGGCGGAGCTCGCCCGGCTGGCCGGGCCCCCGCTGGTTGTTGACTTGGGGACGGGGTCGGGCGCTATTGCCTTGGCTCTGGCCACGGAGTGCGCCGGGGCGGAGGTCTGGGCCACCGACCTGTCCGAAGATGCCCTGGCGGTGGCTTCGGCCAACCTGGCCGGCTTAGGGGCAAAGGCGGCGGGCAAGGCCCGGTTGGTGCAGGGGAGCTGGTGGCGTGCACTGCCCGCGGCACTCAAGGGCACCATCGACCTGGTCGTGACCAATCCGCCCTACATAGCCGAGAGCGAGCTGGCATCCCTGCCCCCTGAGGTCTGCGAGTGGGAGCCGCTCCAAGCCCTCGTCGCCGGTCCCAGCGGGCTGGAAGCCCTGAGGGCCATAACCGCCGACGCTCCGGCGTGGCTCGGTCCACGCGCCGCCTTTGTGGCCGAGATCGCCCCCCACCAGGACCGGGCGGCAGTGGAGCTGGCGTATTCGGCCGGCTTCGAGGAGGCCTTCGTCAAGCCCGACCTGACGGGCCGGCCCCGAGTGCTCGTCGCTCGCCGCGGCCGCTGAGCCCGAGGTTTTCCTCGGCCCGGGCGCGGGACCATGAGCGGCGCCGCCGGGGTACCGTTAATGGTGCATGGCCATTGTCGGCGCCCGTGGTGACCCCCCGCCGACGACCGCCATCGCTATGGCCGTCGACGCCCTATCGGGCGGCGACATAGTCGGGATGCCGACCGACACGGTCTACGGCCTCGCCGCCGACCCTTTTCATACCGGTGCCGCCGACCGCCTTTTCCGTCTCAAGGGCCGGCCTCGGCGCGTCGAGCTGCCGGTGCTCGTGGCCAACGAGGAGCAGGCACTTTCTCTATGCACGGCCGTGCCGGCCGAAGGCCGCCTTCTGATGGAGCGCTACTGGCCCGGTCCCTTGACCCTCGTCCTGCCGCGACGGCCCGACCTCGATGCCGACCTGGGCGAGGAGGACGCCACCATCGGTCTTCGGTGCCCCGCCCACCCCGTGCCTCTCGCTATCTGCGCCAAGATGGGGCCCATCGCCACTACCAGCGCCAACCGCCATGGGGAGCAGCCCCTGACCACGGCTCAAGGCGTGGCTCAGGCGTTTGGGGCCGAGATCGCCCTGGTGCTTGATGGCGGCACTTGCGACCACTTGCCTTCGAGCGTCGTCGACTGCACCGGGGGCACGCCAAAGGTGTTGCGGGAGGGCCGGATATCAGTGGCCGAGATCCTCGCTGCCCTCGACTGACCGGGCCCCGGAGCCAGGACGTTGGTCCTGACGGGTGGTCCACGGTAGGCTCGTGGTGGTGCAAGCCGACAGTGAGCTTTTCGCCATCATCGCGGACGAAAAAGAGCGCCAGACCACCACCCTCCAGCTGATTGCCTCGGAGAACTTCGCCTCCCGTGAGGTGATGGCGGCCACCGGCTCGGTGTTGACCAACAAGTACTCAGAGGGTTACCCGGGCAAGCGCTACTACGGTGGCAACTCGGTCATCGACCGGGCCGAAGAGCTTGCCTGCAGGCGGGCGTGCCAACTTTTCGGAGCCGAGCATGCCAACGTTCAGCCCCACTCGGGGGCCAATGCCAACCTGGCCGCTTACCTGGCGGTGCTCGAGCCCGGCGATACCGTCCTGGGCATGCGCCTGGACCAGGGCGGCCATCTCACCCATGGTTCGCCCGTCAATGCCAGCGGCCGCCTTTTCAATTTCGTCGGGTACGGGGTGAGCGAGAGCGACGAGCGCATCGACTTCGACGCGATGGCGGCGCTAGCGCAAGAGCACCGGCCGAAGCTGATCGTCGCCGGAGCGACGGCGTACCCGCGTGTGATCGACCCGGTGCCGCTGCGGAAGATAGCGGATTCCGTCGGTGCACTGTTGTTGTTCGACGCCGCCCACATCGCCGGGCTGGTGGCCGGAGGCGCCCATCCCAACCCCGTGCCGTTCTCGGACATTGTCACCTTCACGACCCATAAGACGCTGCGGGGGCCTCGGGGTGGGTGCATCCTGTGCCGGGAGGGCCTCGCCCAGGCCATCGACAAGGCCGTGTTCCCCGGCCTCCAGGGCGGGCCCCTCGAACACGTCATCGCCGCCAAGGCGGTCGCCTTCCACGAGGCCATGCAGCCCGAGTTCAAGCAGTACGCGGCACAGATCGTGAGCAACGCCCGGGCCCTGGCAGGAGCCCTGGCGGCGCAAGGCTTCCGGATCGTCTCGGGCGGCACCGACAACCATCTGATGCTGGTCGACCTGCGCGCCTTCGCACCCGACCTGACCGGAAAGGTGGCCCAGGAGGCACTCGACAAGGCGGGCATCACCCTCAACCGCAACCAGGTACCAGGTGACCCGAGGTCGCCGTTCATAACCAGCGGCTTGCGCATCGGCACCGCGGCGGTGACCACGACCGGCATGCGGGAGCCGGAGATGGTGGACATCGCCGAGCTGGTCAGGCGAGTCCTGGCTGCTCCGGGCGACGAGCGGGTACGGGCGGCGGTGCGCGAGGAGGTGGCAACGCTTTGTTCCAAGTTCGTGCCCTACCCGTGAGCGAGACCCCGGGCAGCTGAAGCCCGGTACCACCGCTGGGAGAGCTTTTCTTTGATCCGCTTCCGGGAGTACATCATCGTCTTCGTCGTGGCCGCGGTGGCCACGTGGTTGACGACGTTCGCCGTGCGCTCACTGACCAGACGTCATTCGCTGCTCGTCATGCCGGACGAGCGCCGGGTGCACGAGCGTCCCACGCCCACGGCGGGCGGCACGGCGATGTACCTGGGCCTGCTGGTGGCCATGGCGGTGGCGTCGCAGATGCCGGCCTTCGGGCCCGTCTTCAGAGGCAGTTCGGCTCCCCTCGGCGTCGTGCTGGGGGCGACGGTTATCTTCGGCGTCGGCCTGTCCGACGACCTGCGGGAGATGTCCCCACCGGCCAAGCTCGCCGGACAGGTGCTTGCGGGCACCGTGCTCTACTTCTTCGGCGTCGACATGCTCTTCTTCCATGTCCCGTTGGCGCAGACGACGGTGGTGCTGAGCCCCGACCTCGCTGTGCTGGCGACGGTCCTGTGGGTGGCCATCATGGCCAACTCGGTCAATTTCATCGACGGCCTGGACGGCCTGGCGGCTGGCATCGTGGCCATCGGGGCCGGGGCCTTTTTCGTTTACGCCCACCAGTTGGGTGACGTCGGCAACATCTCGCCGGGCAACGCCGGGCCGCTCATCGCCGTCATCGCCGTCGGGCTGTGTGTGGGCTTCCTGCCCCATAACTTCTACCCGGCCCGGATCTTCATGGGTGACTCGGGGGCCATGCTCCTCGGCATCTTGCTGGCGGCCTCGACCCTATCGGTCGTTGGCCAGGACCCCTACGAGTTCAGTGGGCGTACGTACTTTTTCTTCGCCCCCATCATCATCCCGTTCTTCATCCTTGGCATCCCGATGCTGGACACCGTGTTCGCTGTGGTCCGCCGCGCCGGCCAGCGGACCAGCCCCGCCGTTGCCGACCTCAATCACCTGCACCACCGGCTGATGAGGCTGGGCCACGGCCATCGTGCCGCCGTCGTCATCCTGTGGGCGTGGACGGCACTGCTCTCGGGCCTTGTGCTGTGGCCCGGGGTCACCAACTCGCACAACGAGATCCCGCCCATCGCCGTGGGCGCCCTGTCCATCGTGCTGTACACGCTCTTCGCGCCCCGGGGACGCGCCAGCGCCGGCAACGGTGACAGCGAGACCGGGCCGGGCGCGGGTGCCGCCGACGGGGATGCCTTTGTGAGCAGCACCAACGGCAACGGGGTGGCAGCCAAGGACGCCGCCGGGACGACCCGGCATGCTGCCGGGAGGACCAAGCGCGCCGTGGGCACCAACGGTCACGTGCCCGGTGTGAGGGCGGCTCCAGTCCCGCCCGCCCCGGGGGCGGCGCCCCGCGTGCGCCTCCTTCCGCCGGGCGGGCCCGCCGAGCAGTCCGGGCACAACCTGGGCGGGCATTGAAAGGCACGCTCGGGGCGGCCGCCGTTGCCGTCGGGGGGCGGTAACGGAGGAGTTGCAGTGTTACGGGCGTGTTTCGTAGCCTGACCAGAGTGGGCGCGAGCGATAAGGTGCTGCTGGAATGGCAAGTCGGCGCGACGTGCAATGGGCCTGGCGATGAGCACCCCTGCACCGGACGGGCAGCCGGCGGGCCCGGCGCCCGACAACTTCCCCGGGCCCATGGCGTACGCCGGTATCGGCATGATGGGTGCGCTGTGCCTGGGCGTCGGCGGGGTGCTCGGGTGGTTGGCCGACTCGGCCCTGGGCACACTGCCCCTTTTCCTGCTTGTCGGCCTCTTGGCCGGGGCGGGTGCGGGTGTGCTGGGCGCTCGGGCCGAGCTGCGTCGCTACCGGAGATGACGTCCCCATGTATCATGGTGGTGGCCTTGTGAGCATGCGCCGAGCCCTGAAGCCGACGTCCTGCCACTGATGGGACCATCTTGATGCTCACAGATTTCCCCGTCCTCTACGTCGACGTCATCGTGCGGCGCACGATCGTCGCGTGCGCGGCGCTGGGCGTAGTCGCCTTGGGCGCAGGCGTGGCGCTCAGCCAGCCCCTGGCCGGTGCCGGTGTCGTATTGGGGCTCGTCGGGGCGACGGTCAACCACCGGTTCTTCCAGCTCTCCACGGCCCGCTACAGCAACGCCGAGGGCCGTCTCCAGCGCAAGCCGTATGCCGGGAGCGTCGCCGCCCGGCTGGGGGCGTTGACGCTCATCGCCTTCGCCTTGCTTTTCCTCGTCCGCCCCATGGGGTTCGGGATGGTTGGTGGCCTGGTTGCCTTCCAAGGCTTGTTGATGGCCAACGCCTTCGGGGCGCTGTGGCGTTACCAGCGGGCCCAGCTGGCCGGCGTGGTCGCGTCGGCGGTACCCATGGGGTCGCGCCATGAGCCGGAGGGCTCAATCTCAGGTGGCCCCACCCAAGCCCCCTCCGCCGATGGGCCGGCCCAGGATGCCGGTCAAACCCGTGGCTAGGCTCCCCGTCACCCGCCTTCTGGCCATAAACATACCGGTCGGTGACCACGTTACGTGGCGAGTGGGCGGCCTTAACTTTCGACGCCGATACCGTCTGGACCAGCGTGATCGCTTCCGTCGCCGTCCTCGGTCTCGGTTTTTACCTGCGCCGCAAGGTAAGTTCGGGTGTCCCCAACAAGGTCCAGCTGTTTTGGGAAGTTGTGGTGGGTTGGGTGGCCGATCAGGTCGAAACCGGCCTGGGCCGGCGCTACCGCCATGTCGTGCCTCTGGCCGTGACCATCTTCATGCTCGTGCTCGCGGCCAACTGGGTGGAGTTGCTCCCCGGCCTGTGGCACAACACCGATTACCTGCCCTCGCCGACTGCGGACGTCAACCTGACGTACGCCCTGGGGGCCATCGTCTTCATCCTGACCAATGGGGCCAGCATCCGGGCCAAGGGCCTGGGCGGGTATATCAAAGCCTTTTTTGCCCCACCACGCTGGTTGGCGCCGATCCGCGCCCTCGAGGAGCTCATGAAGCCCGTCACTCTGGCGTTGCGGCTTTTCGGGAACCTGTTTTCGGGTGGCATCATGATCGCCCTCCTGCTGGCGATCCCCATCTACTTCTTCCCCGCCTCTATCGCTTTCAGTGTCGTCTGGAAGCTCTTCGATATGTTCATCGGCGTGATCCAGGCATTCATTTTTGCCTTGCTCACGATCCTTTATTACCAGTTCGCAGTGGCCTCCGAGGGCCACTGAACGTAATCCGGAAAATGAGAAGGGAATAGGAGAACCAAATGGCTGCAAGCATGGAGAAGGCCGTCGAACTGGCCGGCGCCTTCGTCGGTGGTGGTCTGGCACTGGGTGGAGGCGCCGTGGGCGCCGCTGTCGGTGACGGTCTTGCCGGTAGCCAGACGATCGCGGGTATTGCCCGCCAACCCGAGGTCCAGGGCCGGCTGTACTCGACGATGTTCCTCATCGTCGGCCTCGTCGAGGCCATGTACTTCATCAACCTCGCCTTCACGGCGCTGTTCGTCTTCGTGCTCGCCACGGGCAAGAGCTAGAGCGGCAAAAGGGTTTCAGACCGGTGCCCGTCGCCTCATCCAACTTCCTGGTCCCCGGCCCGACCTTCGTCGTCGAGCTGGCGATCTTCTTGATCGTCCTGTGGGCTCTCAACAAGTGGGTGCTCCCGCCCCTCAACCGGGCCATGGAGGCTCGTCAAAGCACCATCGAACGCAGCCTGGCCGAGGCTGAAGAGGCCAAGAAGCGAGCTCACGAGCTGGAGGAACAACACGAACGGATCCTCGAACAGGGACGGGCCGAAGCGCGGACGCTCAAAGACGAGGCCGCCCGGGTGGGCGAGCAATTGCGCGAACAGCTACGCCAGCAGGGCGAGGAGGAGTACGAGCGCTTGGTCAGCCGGGCCAGTGCCGACATCGAGGCGTCGACCAGGCGGGCGGCCGAGGAGTTACGGGCGCAGGTGGCCGGACTGGTTGTGGCCGTCGTGGAACGAGTGCTCGAAGAGGGGGTCTCGCTGGTCGCCCAAGGGGAGTTGATTGATCGGGCGATCGGCGAAGTTGAGGCCCAGGCCACCGCGGTAGGGCACAGCACGATTGGTCCGGTGGCAGCCGGGGCGACCCGGGCCGGTCGGTAGATGAACGAACGGGTGGCGGGTTATACCGACGCAGTCCTCGAGGACCTGGGCACCAAGGTCGCTCCGGTGGTGGACGAGCTCGAGGCCTTCGTGCGGTTGTCAGAGCAGTCCGACGACCTGCGCTTCGGTCTCGCCAACTCCAACGTGCCGGTGGTGGCGCGCCGGGCCATAATTCACGAGCTGCTGGCCAAGAGGTTGTCCGCGCCAACGCTGGACCTGCTGAGCTTTGCCGTGCAGAGCGGCCCGGCGGCGGACTATGTCCAGGACGTCGCCGGCATGGCCGCTGCCGCCGCCGCCCGCCGGGACGGCATGGTGGCTCGCGACGAGGGACCGCTGGGCCGCACAGCGGCGGCGGAGCGCCTGGAGGGCTATGCCACGGCCGTGCTTTCGGGCGTACGCGGGGAGCGCCGCCTCGGCGAGGTCGAGGACGAGCTGTTCCGTTTCATGATGACGGTCCGGGGCAACGACGAGCTCAATGCCGTTCTCACCACTAACGAAGTACCCGCCCACGTGCGCCAGGCCATAGTGCGGGATCTTCTGGCCCGACGGGCAACCCCGGCGTCGGTCCGCCTGGCCGGTTATGCCACCGGCATCGGCCGCCCGCGTGACTACCCCCTTCTCCTCGAAGGTCTGGTCCAGCGCGTCGCCAACGAGGCCAACCGCCAGGTGGCCGACGTCCGCGCGGCCGTGGAGATGGACGAAGGGCAGCGTTCACGCCTGGCCACCGCCCTCACGCGCTTCACCGGCTACGAGGTCGACGTGAGGGTAAGTTCCGAGCCCGGCCTCCTGGGGGGTTTTGTAGCTTCCGTGGGCGACTTGGTCTTCGACGCCAGCCTGCGTCGCCGTCTCGAGCAGGCCCGGAGCCTCCTCTTCGCGCCGCCGGCCTCGGTCGGCGAAGAGGCTGGGCACAGCCCGGACCAAAGTTGAAAGGACCCATGACCTCATGGCTGAGCTGAACATCAACGCCGCCGATATCGCCGAAGTCCTCCGGCGCAACCTGGAGAACTTCACCCCCGGGGTAACGGGCGAGGAAGTGGGGCGTATCCGTGAGATAGGTGACGGGATCGCCCGGATCACCGGCCTGCCCAACGTGGCCGTCAACGAGTTGCTCGAACTGGAGGGGGGCGTCACCGCGCTGGCCCTCAACCTTGACGAGGACTCGATCGGTGCCGTCATCCTCGGGGATACGGGCGCCCTCCAGGAAGGCCAGCTGGCCCGGGCCACGGGCCGCATCCTCTCGGTCCCGGTCGGCGACGCCTTGCTGGGCCGCGTGGTGGACACCTTGGGCCGTCCCCTCGACGGTCTCGGTCCCATCAGCACCCACGAGACCAGACGTTTGGAGGTGCAGGCGCCCGGCATCATCTCCCGCCAACCGGTGAAGGAGCCTCTGCAGACCGGCATCAAAGCCATCGACTCCATGACCCCCATCGGCCGGGGCCAACGCGAGCTGATTATCGGTGACCGCAAGACGGGCAAGACCTCGATCGCCGTCGACACCATCATCAACCAGGCCGGCCAGGGCGTGAAGTGCATCTACGTCGCCATCGGCCAGAAGGGCTCCACGGTCGCCCAGACGGTCGACACCCTGCGCGCCCACGGGGCCATGGAGTACACGGTGGTCGTCAACGCTCCGGCGTCGGACCCGGTACCGTACAAGTACCTGGCTCCCTACGCCGGCTGCGCCATGGGCCAGCACTGGATGGAGAACGGCGGGAGCGCGCTGATCGTCTACGACGACCTTTCCAAGCAGGCCGAGGCCTACCGGACGTTGTCGCTGTTGCTGCGTCGTCCGCCGGGCCGGGAGGCCTACCCGGGAGACGTTTTCTACCTGCACAGCCGTCTGCTCGAACGGGCGGCCAAGCTCTCCGACGCCCTGGGGGCGGGCTCGCTGACGGCGTTGCCCATCGTGGAGACCAAGGCCGGGGACATCTCGGCCTATATCCCGACCAATGTCATCTCCATCACCGACGGGCAGATCTTCTTCGAGACCGACCTGTTCTATGCCGGTATCCGGCCCGCTATCAACGTCGGGCTGTCAGTGTCCAGGGTGGGCGGGGCGGCTCAGATCAAAGCCATGAAGTCGGTCTCGGGGGCCTTGAAGATCAACCTGGCGCAGTACCGGGAACTGCAGGCGTTCGCCACTTTCGGGTCCGAACTGGACCGGGTCTCCCGGGCACAGCTCGACCGGGGGCCCGGCTTACCGAACTGCTCAAGCAATCGCAAAACTCGCCTGTACCGGTCGAAGAACAGGTCGTCGCCATCTACGCCGGGACCAACGGGTTGGTGGACGACCTGGCCGTAGAAGACGTCCGCCCCTTCGAGCTGGCGCTGGTCCAATACCTGCGGGCCAACCGGGCCGATCTGCTGGAGCATATCCGCACCACCAGGGAGATGCCGCCGACCGGGGAGCTGGACGCGGCTATCCGCGAGGTGAAAAAAGGCTTCGTCACGATAAACCAGCAACGCCCCGACGCCGACGGCGCCGGGCCCGACAGCGCGGAGCCCGACAGCGCGGAGCTCGACGGCGCGGGGGCCGACACGGCGGAGGCCGACGCCGCCGGGCCCGACGGTGCGGGGACGGGCGCCGCTACCGGCGGAGGAGCCTAGGCCCGTGCCCGCAGGTCAAGAACGAACCCTCCGGCGCCGGATCCGGAGTATCCAATCGACCCAGAAGATCACCCGGGCCATGGAACTTATTGCCGCGTCACGAATAGTGCGCGCCCAGCTGGCCATCACCGCCGCCAAGCCCTACGCCGAGCGCATGAGCGACGTCGTTTCCGAGCTTGCCGGCACGCCGGAGGCCAAGGACCACTGGATTTTCGCCGGAGGCGGGGAGCGCGCTCTGGTGGTGGTGCTGGCGGCCGACCGAGGGCTCTCGGGGGCGTTCAATATCTCCGTGTTGAGGGCGACCGACGAGCTCCTACGCCGGCTTGCACGGCGGGCGGATGCTCCGGCCGTGATAGCCGCGGGCCGCCGGGCTGTAAACTATTTTCGCTTCAATGGCCGCCCCCTGGCCGCCAGCTTTGAAGGTCTCTCCGACCGTCCCCGGTTCGAGGACGCCCAGAAGATCGTGGCGGCGATCGCGCACGAGCTAGAAAACGGCTCGATCGGCGAGATATACCTGGTTTCGACCCGGTTCTTGAGCCTGGGCAGCCAGAAGGTGGAAACCAGGCGCCTGGTGCCCTTGGACCTACCGGAGCGGGCGGGCAGTACCGTGGCGGGCAGTACCGTGTTCGAGTTCGAGCCGGGCCCCTCCCAGATCCTGGACCGCCTGCTGCCGCGTTGGCTCGAGGCCGAGGTGTACCTCGCCCTTCTCGAGTCGGCGGCTTCTTTCCACGTGGCCCAACAAAGGGCCATGAAAGCCGCTACCGACAACGCCGACGACCTGATCAAGTCCCTGCGCCGGGCTATGAACCGCGCTCGCCAGGATTCCATCACGACCGAGATCATGGAGATCGTCGGCGGCGCCGAAGCCCTGCGCCAGACCGGGCGGAGCGACGAGATCGCCGGCCGGCCCGACATATACGTCTTCCCCGAAGCAAGTTGACTGGAGCGAACGTGAGCGGTACCAGCACTACGAGTGCCATCAATACACCAGGCGCTTCTCCCGAACAAGAGATGCGCACCGGCCGGGTGGTCGCCATTGCCGGGCCGGTGGTCGACGTCGAGTTCCCACCCGACTCGTTACCCGACATCAACAACGCGGTCGAGATGGAGATCGAGCTTGAGGGAGAGCGCACCGCGGTGATGGCCGAGGTGGCGCTCCAGATCGGCGAGGGGCGGGTGCGGTGCATCTGCCTCAAGCCCACGGACGGCTTGCGGCGGGGCACGTTGGTGCGCAACCTCGGCCGTGGTATTACCGTCCCCGTGGGCGACGCCGTTCTTGGCCACGTTTTCAACGTGGTCGGCGACGTGCTGGACTCAGACCCTCTGGGCCAGATCGATGACCGGTGGGAAATCCACCGCCCACCCCCCGATTTCGACGCTCTGGAGCCGAAGTCCGAAATGTTCGAGACCGGTATCAAGGTCATCGACTTGCTGGAGCCCTACGTGCAGGGCGGCAAGATCGGTCTTTTCGGAGGGGCCGGGGTGGGCAAGACGGTCTTGATCCTGGAGCTGATCCATCGGGTGGCCGAGCAACACGGAGGGGTGTCAGTTTTCGGTGGAGTGGGCGAACGCACCCGTGAGGGCAACGACCTCTGGCTGGAGATGAAGGAGTCCGGTGTGATCAAGCGGGCGGCCCTGGTGTACGGGCAGATGGACGAACCGCCCGGGGTCCGCCTGCGCGTCGGCCTGTCCGCCCTCACCATGGCCGAGTACTTCCGCGATGTGCGAAACCAGGACGTGTTGCTGTTCATCGATAACATTTTCCGCTTTGTGCAGGCCGGCTCCGAGGTCTCGACGCTGCTCGGGCGCATGCCTTCGGCTGTGGGCTATCAGCCGACCCTGGCCGACGAGATGGGCGAGCTTCAAGAACGGATCACCTCGACCCGGGGCCACTCGATCACGTCCGTTCAGGCCGTTTATGTCCCTGCCGACGACTACACCGACCCGGCGCCCTTCACCACGTTCACCCACTTGGACGCCACCACCGAGCTCTCCCGGGAAATAGCGGCCATCGGCATCTACCCGGCCGTTGACCCCCTGTCTTCCACGTCCAACATCTTGGCCCCCGAGGTCGTTGGTGAGCGCCATTACCAGGTGGCCCGGCGCGTCCAGCAGGTGCTGCAACGCAATCGCGAGCTCCAGGACATTATCGCCATCCTGGGCATGGACGAATTGTCCGAAGAGGACCGCACCACCGTCCTGCGGGCCCGTAAAATACAGCGCTTCTTCTCCCAGCCTTTCTTTGTGGCCGAGGTCTTCACCGGGATAAAGGGTGTCTACACGCCCATTGCGGAGACGGTGGACTCTTTTGAGGCTCTGGTCAACGGGGATCTCGACGACCTGCCCGAGCAGGCCTTCCTCAACGTCGGCGGCGCCGAAAGCGCAAAGGCCAAGGCCCGCGAGCTGGAAAAGGGAGCCTGATCAGCGGTGGCCACGACGCAAGTGGAGCTCGTCACGCCGAGCGGGATGCTCTACTCGGGACAAGCCGAAATGGTTGTGTGCCGGACGGCCGGTGGGGACATCGCCTTCCTCGCCAACCACATGCCGTACGTGGGAGTTCTGGAGCCCCACCCGCTGCGGATAGTGCACCCCGAGGGCGGCGCCGACGAGCTGCGCTTCGAGGTGCAGGGTGGTTTCGTCGAGGTCAACGACAACCGCGTCATCATCCTGTGCGACGCTGCTGAGCCCTCGTAGGCACCGCCTCGGGGTGGCCCTCGTCCTGGACGCCCCCGTCGCCTCGGAGGTGCAGGGCCTGCGCCGCGCCCTCGGGGACGGTTCGCTGGACCGCATCGGCCCGCACCTGACCCTAGTCCCGCCGGTCAATGTGCGCTCCGACGGACTGGACGCCGCCCTGGCCGTGCTGCGCACGGCCGCCTCCGCCGAGACCGGGCCGCTCGAGGTCAACCTCGGGCCGGCGAGCACGTTCCTTCCTGTCAACCCGGTGGTATTCCTGGACGTCAGTGGTCCCGGGCTCGAGGCTCTGGCCCGGCTTCACGGCGCGGTTTCCGCCGGGCCGTTGCTGCGCCCGGAGCGCTGGCCCTGGAGGCCGCACGTCACCCTGTGCGACGAAGCGCCTCCTGAACGCGCCCTCGCCGCCATCAGCCTTCTGGCCGGGTACCGGGCAACCGTGCTCTTTGACCGCGTCGTGTTGTTGGCAGAGGTGGAGTGGCGTTGGCTGCCTCTCGCCGACGCCTGCCTGGGCCCCTCGGCGGTGGTGGGGAGGGGCGGCCTGGAACTTCGAGATCACCGAGGGTCGCCTGCTGGGCCCGGACGCCAGGTCCATGCTCGAGCGTCAGGACGACGCCGCCGGGGTACTGGCGGCACTGCCGGGGCCAGCCGACGCCGCCGGCTCGCAGGGCGGGGGCCGTGAACAGGTCGTGCTCACCGGGCGCCGTCACGGTACCGTCGTGGGTGTGGCGGCGGCGTGGGCCGAGGCCTTTCCCGGGGCCCCGGTGCACATCGTCGTCCTGGTCGGCGCGGCGAGCCGTGGGCAGGGGGCCGGCCGTGCCCTTCTGCTCGCTCTGGAAGCCAGCCTGCGCCGGAAGGGCTGGGCCATGGAGCAGGCCCAGGGCCATGGACCGCCGGCCTTTTTTGCCAGCTGCTGCGCCTGGAGTGCCGCTTTCGAAGTAGGCAGTTTCGGGCCCGCGGGCTGAGCGTCCGCCCGGTGACGAGCCTCAGGGGGCCCTGTACTGTAGGCAAAGTGGCGACCGCAGTTACGCCGGCTCCGAGCCCGCTCGCGCCGGAGAAGACGCGGCTCGGGGCCAATTGGCGCCCGGGGCGCCTGCGGCTCCCCCCGCGAGGCGTGGCCCGCCTGGGCGCGTTGGCCGCTTGCGCCATCGTGGTCGCCGGCGTCGTGCTCCGCTTCGTCGCCCCCAACGGTCTCTGGTTGGACGAGGCGCTATCGGTCAACATCTCCAAGCTGCCCCTTCCGCAGATCCCGGGGGCGCTGGTCCAGGATGGTTCTCCGCCTCTGTATTACATCCTCCTGCACTACTGGATGCTGGCCTTCGGTCAAGGCGAAGTCGCCGTCCGGGCCCTTTCGGGCGTCGCCTCCGTGGTCACCCTGCCTTTCCTATGGGCAGCCGGCCGGCGGGTAGGGGGGCGGCCCGGCGCCTGGGCGGCCTTGCTGTTGGGGGCCAGCTCGCCGTGGGCGATCTACTACGGCACGGACACCCGCATGTACTCGCTCATGGCCCTGGAAGCGCTCCTGTGGTACCTGGCCGTCCGCCGGGCGGTGGAGCTCCCGAGCCGGGGCCGCCTGCTCTGCGTGCTGGGCTTGACCGCGGCACTGATGTACACCCACTACTGGGACCTCTACCTGGTGGCGGTGGGAGCCATTTGGGTGTCATGGCGCGCTGTGGCCGAGGTCCGCAGGGGTGTGGTGCCCCTGGGCGCCTACCCCCGAGCGGCTCGCAAAGTGCTGGTCGCCATGGTGGGAGGCGGAGTGCTGTGGCTGCCGTGGTCGCCGGTGTTCGTTTTTCAGGCTTTGCATACCGGTACGCCTTGGACCAGTCCTCCCGGCCCGCAGGACCTGCTCTCGGTGTTCGGCTACTTTGCCGGCGTGGGAGGTTGGGGCGAGCTCCTCACCTTCCTACTGTTCGGTCTGGTGGGCCTCGCCCTGCTGGCACGGCCGGGCCCCAAGTCGACCAGCGTCGTGTTGGAAATGAAAGCTCAACCCCGGTCCGCCTTGGTGGCGTGGCTGGTCATGGGGACGCTGGGCGTGGCCGTGGTCGCCGGGCTGGTGAGCGGCGCCGCCTTCGACAGTCGCTACATTGCCGTGGTGTTCCCGCTGTTCGTGCTGCTGTGCGCGCTGGGGCTGACCGCGTTCACCTCCCGCACCCTCACCTCGGTCGTGCTCGCCGTCGCCTGTGTGGCGGGGCTCTTCTCGGCCCAGTTGTGGAACTCGCAGCCTCGGACTCAGGCCGTTCAGGTGGCGGCCGTCCTCAACGCCCAAGCCCAGCCAGGCGACATGGTGGTCTACTGCCCGGACCAGTTGGGGCCGGCAGTGGACCGCCTGCTCACCGTGCCCGATGTGACCGAACTGACGTTTCCCCGCATGATGGGGCCGCAGCGCATCGACTGGATCGACTACACCGCCACCATCCAGAACCGGTCCCCGGCCACGTTCGCCCAGGAGATCGTGTCCCGGCTCAACCCCGGGAGCACACTTTGGCTGGTATGGCGCAACGGCTACAAAGTATTCGGGAGCAGCTGCGGCGACCTGGCCAGCTGGCTGGAGATGTACCACCCAGGGGGCGAGACCGTCATGAGCCAGAACCTGAGCTACTACGAACCCGAGAACCTCGTACGCTTCCCGAGCTGAGACACAAATAAGGAAACCGGTCCCACCTGGCCCGCACAGCCGCCGAAGCGGCAGAATGGGTTGTCGGCCCGGCCGGTAGCGTGCTGGTGCCAGAACCGCGACCTTGCAGGAGCAGATCTTTGCCCGCTTCACCTCAGCCCGACGACAACGTGCCCGAGCCGGCCCCGCCGCCTCGTGACGCGCCGAACAGGGAGGCTGACGACGTCGTCATCATCGGGGCCGGGCCGGCCGGCCTGACCGCCGCCTTCGAGCTGGCGCGCCTGGGCAAGATCTGCACCGTCCTGGAGGCGGACGACGAGGTGGGCGGGATATCCCGCACGACCGAGCGTGACGGCTGGCGATTCGACATCGGTGGGCACCGCTTCTTCACCAAGGTGAAGGTGGTGGAGCGGTTCTGGCACGAGATCCTGCCCGGGGAGGACTTCATGCTCCGGCCCCGGCTGTCGCGCATCTACTACCAGGGCAAATACTACGACTACCCCCTCAAACCCTTCAACGCCCTGCGCAACCTCGGGCTCCTCGAGTCTTTGCGCTGCGTCGCGTCGTACGCCTCGGCCCGGGCGCGCCCGCCGAAGGACCAGACCACGTTCGAGGGTTGGGTGGCGGCGCGCTTCGGGTGGAGGCTCTACCGGCACTTTTTCAAGACCTACACCGAGAAGGTCTGGGGGTACCCGGGGTCACAGCTACAGGCCGACTGGGCTGCTCAGCGGATCAAAAACCTGAACCTTTTCAACGCCGTAAGGAACGCTTTGTTCCCCAAAAAAGGCCAGCGGGACATCACCACCCTCATAGACCAGTTCGAGTACCCCCGGCTCGGCCCCGGCATGATGTGGGAACGTTGCCGGGACAAGGTCGAAGCCGCCGGCTCCAAGGTGCATATGCGGGCGGCGGTGAGCCGCATCCGCCACGAGGGCGGACGGGCCGTTGCCGTGAGCGCCGTAACCGACGGGGCCGTCACCGAGCACCTGGCCAGCGCGGTGATCTCGTCTATGCCGCTGTCGACGCTGGTCAAGGTGCTGGACCCGCCGGCGCCCCCCGAGGTCAGGGCCGCGGCGGCCGACCTTCATTACCGGGACCACTTGACCGTGGCCCTGGTGGTGCCGGAGATGGCGAGCTTCCCGGACAACTGGGTGTACGTGCACGACCCCACGGTGCGCATGGGCCGGATCCAGAACTTCGGCCGGTGGTCCCCGTACATGGTTAAGGACGGTCGCACGTGCCTGGGCCTCGAGTACTTCGTTTTCGAGGGCGATGACATCTGGTCGATGGCCGACGACGACCTGGTCGAAATGGGCAAGCGCGAGATCGGCACGCTCGGGCTGGTGGACCCGGCCACGGTCGAGGCCGGCTATGTCGTACGCATGCCCAAGGCCTACCCGTACTACGACGCCGACTACAAGCAAAACGTGGACACGCTGCGCCGGTGGTTGGAGGCCAACGTGGCCAATGTTTATCCTGTTGGTCGGAATGGCATGCACCGCTACAACAACCAGGACCACTCCATGTACACGGCCATGCTGACGGTCGAGAACCTCATGGGCGCGTCCCATGACGTGTGGTCTGTCAACGTCGAAGAGGAGTACCACGAGGAGATGAAGGCCGCGGCGGGGGCGGGTACCTCGCCGGGTGCCGGCGGCCAGGGTTCGGGCCGAGCTGCTCCCGTACTGCCCAAACGAAAGGCGGGAGCCGCGTGAGCAACAAGGTCTGGTTCTGCGCCCGGTGCGGGTACGAGGTCAACAGCCGGGGCCGCTGCCACAGCTGCGGCGAGAGGCTCATCCCCTCACCGCTGCCCGAGCTCGACTCGGGCCCCGAGGACGACGAAGTCGGCTACCGGCTCGACCAGTGGGACGACGAGACCCGGGGCCGCCTCATCCAGGTCCTTATTTCGGGCGGGGTCCGACACCGCTTCGAAGAGGAGGAGCTTGTCATCCTGGCCGCCAACGAGGCCAAGGTCGACCGGATCGTGGCCCAGGTCACTGGCGCCCTGGCGGACGACGACGAGGACGACGAAGACGAGGGCGACGGCACCGTCACCGGTGAAAATGTGGCCCGCGACCTTTACGACGCGGCCAAGGTGCTCCGCCAGGACCCCACCGACATGCAGGCCGACGTGGCTCTGGGCGAGTCTTCGGCTGCCGTGTTCGCGGCCGACTCCCTTCCCGATCTCGACCCCGACCAACTTGCCGCCGTGGGCCGGGTCACGCGTCGGCTGCTCGGGGCGCTCGGGGCCGACGAGGCCCTCGAGGACGAGATACGTCACCAGGCCGAAGTCTTGTGCCGGCTGCTGGCACCGGCCGCCGGCGAGGCCGAAGCCGAGGCGGAACTCGCCCGGGCCGGGCCAGGCTCGAGGCCGGCGCCAAGGAAAAGGGGAGGCTGGTCACCCTGCCTCGCTCCGAGGTCACTCCGGGCGGGGAGATGGGCGAGACAGTGACGCCGGCGGCGGTGGCGCTGGGCGCGCTGCGACCGGGGGCGACGGACGCGGCCGGTGACGAGGCCGGTGCCGATGGCGTCACCCCCGCCGCCGGGGGGCAGGACGGGCTGGCGAAAGCCGTCACGGCGGCTGGCTCTGCCGATCTCACGGAGATAAACGGCGGCGCCGCCGACGAGGCCAAGCCCGGGGATGGGCTGTTCGACGAGGAGACCGAACAGGAGGAAGACGACGAGGACACCGGGGAGCTCGTTTACGAGCTGGCCGAATGGCTGCCTGAGCAGAGGGTCGAGCTTTCCATGCTGCTCGAGGGGGCTGGCATCGCCTATGCCTGGGACGACGCCGACCTCACCATTGCCGAAGAGCACGAGACCGAGGTCGACGGGCTCTTCGAGCAGGTCCACGGAGCTCTCGATGATGACGACGAGGCCCGCTACCGGTCCATAGAGGAGCTCTTCGGAGCGGTGGACCGGCTGGCCAACGACCCGGGCAATGAGGAGCGCCGTCGCGCTTTCCTGGAGGCCGTAGGGGCCGTAGAACTACCGACGCCGGTAGGGGTCGACGACACCTACTGGTGGCGGGTCCGCAGCCAAGGCCATGCCGTGGTCACCGCTCTGGACAACCAGGCCCGCAACGAAGAGATCTCCCGAGAGGCGGCATTGCTGGCGGAGATGCTGCACGAGATGGTCTGACGCTTGAACCGGTGGGGCCTGGTGCTGGCGCCGGGAGCGTCGGCCGGCCGGGACCAACCCGGCCTGGTGGCCATGGACAAGGCGGCCAGTGCCGGCGGCTTCGTTGTGCGCCGGATCGATTTTCCCTACCGGTTGGCGGGGCGACGTGCCCCGGACCGGCCCGCTGTCCTCGTTGCCACCGTGGTCGACGAAACGATGTCGCTGGCGCAGGACGCCGGCATCGCCCCGGAGCGGATCTTCGTGGGCGGGCGGTCGATGGGCGGGCGCATGTGCTCGATGGCCGTGGCCGGGGGGATGCCGGCGTCCGGGCTTGTCCTCGTGAGCTACCCGCTGCACCCCCCCGGGCGGCGCGACCGCCTGCGCAGCGAACATTTCGGGTCCCTCAACCTGCCCTGCCTCTTCGTGTCGGGCACGTCCGACGCTTTCTGTACGCCGGCCGAGCTGGAGGCGGCTCTGGTCGCCATCCCCGGACCGGTCACCGTCCACTGGCTGGAAGGCGGGGACCACGGGCTCCGGCGACGCGACAACGAGGCGGCCGGGGCTGTGTCGGCCTGGTTGGCCACGCAAACGGCCAGCGGCCCCCGGGCCCCGGAGCCAGCTTCGAGGTTTAGGCCGTCCGAGGTTCAGGCGGGCACGGCGCCGTAGCAGCGATAGAGGTCGGCATACGCGGCGGTTGCCTCCACAAGCTGACTGACCGACGCCCACTCGTCGATACCGTGAGCCTGGGCCACGTCTCCCGGGCCGCAGACGACGGCAGGGATCCCGGCCTGGTTGCGGACGAACCGGGCGTCGGTGGTGAAGGTCATACCGATCGTGGGCGTAGCCCGGCCCGTCACACCCGTAATGCACCGCCTGACCAGTGCGGCGAACGGATGGTCGGCGCTCATCTCGCTGCCTTCGCCGTAATCCCGCACCTCGATGTCATAGTCCACGCCTCCCAGGCCGGCATGGTCAAGGCGCTGGCGCAGGCTGCCGATGGCATCGTCGAGGCTCGTCCCGGGCAGAAGCCTGCGGTCGAAACCGACTCGGGCTTGTTCGGCGACGACATTGAGCGCGCTGCCGCCGTGAAAGGTGCCGACATTCGCCGTCGGCCGGCCCAGAAGGGGATGGTCGGGGCCCCCGAAGTCGGCGGCGTGAAGGGCCAGCGCGATCTGGGCACCGATCTCGACGGCGGAGACACCGTCCCGGGGCCGGCTGCCGTGCGCCGGCCGGCCCTTGACGAGGATCTCTCCCTGCAAGAGGCCTCGTTCGGCGACGCACACGGCCAGCGAGGTGGGCTCGGGCACCAGGCAGGCGTCTGCCTGCATAAGCCCGGACTCGACCAGCACCCTGGTACCCAGCGCCCCCCCTCGCTCCTCGTCGGCCACGAACTGGAAGACGATGTCACAAGCGGGCTCATAGCCCGCCGTCTCCAGGGTGGCCAGAGCGCAAATAGCGGCTGCCAGCCCTCCCTTCATGTCTGCACTTCCCCGCCCGTAGAGCCGGCCGTCCACCACCGAGGGCGCGAAGGGGTCTGAGGACCAGCGCTCGGGCACGACCGGCACTACGTCGGTGTGGCCGTTGACGATGAGTGTGGGACGCGCCGCCGCGCCACCTCCCGGTCCGCCACCTCCGGGGCTGGGCAGGCGGGCTATAAGGGACAGCCGTCCCGGAGCGGGCTCGACCTCGGTCCAGGACGGCTTCCACGGGGCCAGGGCGTCCCTCAGTATGCCTGCCACCGCGGCTTCGTGGCCCGGAGGGTTGGGGGTGCCCATCGCCACCAGGGCGCAGGCCAGATCGATCAGCCGCTGGACGTCGACATGTTGCTGCACCCCCGTTCAGGCGCCGGCCCAGGCGACGCAGCCCATCTCGGCCGGGACCGGGAGATCGGCGTGCGAGGGGACGACGCGGACGGTGAAGCCGTGCCGGCCGGCGACGTCACAGACGAAGCTGCCTCGCCACACGGTCGTGCCCGGGTTGGTGCCCGGTCCCTCCATCTCCATGGGCACGGTCTGCCAGTCCTCGATCTCGTCCGGGCCCCGCACGGGGCCGTGGAGCAGCTCGACGGCCACGTCGGTCGGCCTCAGGTCCCCCAGGGAGACCTCTGCGGTGGCCTGCCTGGTGGCGCCGAGGTCGGTCACCAGGGCGGTCGAGTCCACGTCGACGGACATGACGGCGACTCTTTCCCAGGCCCCGACCAAGTTGGCCTTCCAGTCCGCCAGAGCCTTGGCCCGGGCAAAGCCGTTGGCGCTGAGGACGTCGGCCCGCTTGGCCATGGGCTCGTACATCTGCCTGGTGTAGTCCCGCACCATTCGCGACGCCTGGACACGGGGGCCGAGCGAGCTGAGCGAGTCCTTTATGCGGGCCACCCACTGCCGGGGGAAGCGGTCGCCGCCGCGGTCGTAGTAGAGGGGCACGACCTGGCGCTCGAGGATCTCGAAGAGGCTGTTCGCCTCGACCTCGTCGCGCCGCTGCAGGTCGGTGTAGGTCTCGGCCGAGGCGATCTGCCAGCCGTTCTTGCCGTCGAACATCTCATCCCACCAGCCATCGAGCACCGAGAGGTTGAGGGCACCGTTGAGGGCCGCCTTCTGGCCGCTGGTACCGCTGGCCTCCATGGGGCGGCGGGGGTTGTTCAGCCAGACGTCGCATCCCTGTAGCAGGGTGCGGGCGACGGCAATGTCGTAGTCCTCGATAAAGGCGATCCGGTGACGCACCTCGGGGCCCCGGGCGAACTGGACCATTTGACGGATCATCTCCTTGCCCAGGTCGTCAGCCGGGTGGGCCTTACCGGCGAAGATGAACTGGACAGGCCGTTTGGGGTCGAGGAGCAGGGCCTTCAGCCGGTCGGGTTGGGACAGAAGGAGCGTGGCCCGCTTGTAGGACGCGAACCGCCGGGCAAAACCGATGGTGAGGAGGGTGGGGTCGAGGGCTTCGTCGGCCCAGGCGGCGTCCAGGGGGGAAGCGCCCTTCTCCACCAGGGACGACTTCAACTGCGAGCGCACGAAGCCGATTAGGGCTTCCTTACCCTGCTCGCGTGCCCTCCACAACTCGTCGTCGCGGGCCTCGGCGATACGCGCCCAGTCGGCGGGCCCGGCATCCTCCCAGGACGGGTTGATGTACTTGCTGAACAGGTCGTTCATGGCCGACGAGACCCAGGTCCGGCCGTGCACGCCGTTAGTCACCGACCCGATGGGCACCTCGTCGACGGGCACCCCCCGGTAAAGCTGCTGGAACATCAGGCGGCTCGTCTTGCCGTGCAGCTTGGAGACGCCGTTGGCCATGCTGGCCAGGCGCAGGCCCATAACGGCCATGTTGAAGGGCGCCGAGACCGGCTCCCCCGGGGCGTGGCCCAGGGCCATCAGATCGCTGATGTCGACTCCGCACTCGCTCGCCCAGCTGGAGAAGTACTTCTCCATCAGGTCGGCCGGGAACCTGTCGATCCCGGCCGGCACGGGTGTGTGGGTAGTGAAGATGGTGCCCGCCCGGGCCGCCTCCACCGCCTCGGTAAAGGACAGTCCTTTTTGGGTGACCAGCTCACGCATGCGCTCGAGGCCCAGGAACCCAGCGTGGCCCTCGTTCGAGTGAAAGATCTGGGGCTGTTCGTCCAGGGCCTCGAGGGCGCGCACCCCACCGATGCCGAGCAGGATTTCCTGGCGGAGCCGGTGCTCGGTGCCGCCGCCGTAGAGCCGGTCCGTCACTTCGCGCAGGTCATCGGCGTTCTCGTCGATGTTGGCGTCGAGGAGGTACAGCTTGACGCGGCCGACGTGGGCTACCCAGATCCGGGCGGTCAAGAGCTGGCCGCTGAGGTCGACCGTGACCCGAGTGCCTTCGACGGGGGCGAGAGCCATGGCATGGGGGTCCATGCCCGGGTACCGTTCCTCCTGCCACCCGTCGGTATTGAGGCGCTGGCGGAAGTACCCCTCCCGGTAGAGCAGGCCCACGCCCACCATCGGGACCCCGAGGCTACTGGCGGCCTTCAGGTGGTCACCGGCCAGGATCCCGAGCCCGCCGGAGTATTGGGGGAGCGCCTCGGCTATTCCGAACTCAGGCGAAAAGTAGGCCACCTTCACTAGGGCGGAGCGGCCGCGGTTCTGGAACCAGCGGTGGACGTTCATGTAACGCCGCAAGTCCGCGTGTATCTCGCCCAAGAACGACATGAAGGCGTTGTCCTTCGACAAGGCCTCGAGACGCTCCCGGGCGACCAGGGAGAGGACCCTGACCGGGTCGTGCTGGGTCCGCTCCCAGAGGTTTGGGTCGACCCAGCGAAAAACGTCGCGCGTGCGCTCGTCCCAGGACCATCTCAGGTTGAACGCCAGTTCCTGGAGGGGGGCCAACGGCTCGGGGAGCCTGGCCCTGACTGTGAAGCTTCTGAACGCTTTCATCCTTGGCCAACGTACCAAGACCGGCGGACGTCGTTAGGCACCGCGGCCGGGAACCCCTCCGGCAACGCCGCTCGTCCGGGGCGACAAGCGGGCCAAGCTTTGGCCGCAGCGGCGTTAGGTTGGGGGACGATGACCACTGAGGCCGCCCACTCGAGGACCGGCCGGCGGGCCCGTACGCCTTCCCGCCCGGAGGCACAAAAGCCCGACCTGCCCTCCCCAAGCACGCTCGTCCACATCGTCGTGCAGGACTTACGCCCATCGACGCCCCATGGGTACCCGGCTAAGGCGGTCGTCGGCCAGGCCGTGCCCGTCCGGGTGAGCATATTCAAGGACGGCCACGATGTCCTGGCCGGCGCGCGTCCTTCTGCGCCGGGGCGGTGACGTCGTCGACGCCTGCGCCCTGGCCCACACCGGCAACGACGAATGGTCGGGCACCGTGCGGCCGGCCGAGATGGGCCTGCACGAGCTGGTCGTGCAGGCGTGGACGGACCGCTATGCCACCTGGGCTCATCGGGCGGCCATCAAATTGGCGGCCCGCCAGGACGTGCACAACGAGACGGCCGAGGCCGTGGTCCTCCTGTCCGAATGGTGGGCCCCCGATGGGGAGGTACCGGCTGACGGTCCCATCGCCCACGCCCTGGCCGCCCTGAGAGACGAGAGCCTCGACGATGCCGCTCGCATCAACCGGGCGCTGTCGGGACCGGTGGCCGAGGCCCTGGCCGGGGAGAGGTTTGCCACCGACCTGACCATTGCGCCGCCGGTGCCGATTTGGGCCGACCGTCCGGCGGCCGCTTTCGGGGCCTGGTACGAATTGTTCCCGCGCAGCTTCGGGGGCTTGCGGGGCACCGCCAATGAGCTGGCGCGCCTGGCGGACCTGGGTTTCGACGTCCTGTACCTTCCGCCCGTCCATCCCATCGGCCACACGTTCCGCAAAGGCCGGGATAATTCGCTCACCGCCGAGCCAGGAGATCCGGGGAGCCCGTGGGCTATCGGGTCGGAGCAAGGTGGCCATACCGCCATTCACCCCGAGCTCGGGACGTTCGAGGACTTCGATTACCTGGTGCAGACGGCGGCGGGCCACGGCATGGAAATCGCCCTGGACTACGCCCTCAACTGCACGCCGGACCATCCCTGGGTCAGGGACCATCCCGAGTGGTTCCATCACCGCCCCGACGGTTCGATCGCGTACGCCGAGAACCCGCCCAAGAAGTACCAGGACATCTATCCCCTCAACTTCTGGCCGCGGTCCGAAACGGGCAGGGTGGCGCTATGGGAAGCCTGCAAGGGGATCATCGATTTCTGGGCCGACCGGTCCGTGCGGATTTTCAGGGTGGACAACCCGCACACCAAGCCGTTCGCCTTCTGGGAATGGCTGGTGAGCTCGCTGCGCCGGGAGCGCCCCGACATCGTCCTGCTAGCCGAGGCGTTCACCCGGCCCAAGGTGATGGCACGACTGGCCGAGGTGGGGTTCTCCCAGAGCTACACCTACTTCACGTGGCGGACCGTGCAGTACGGACCGGAGGGCTTGCGGACCTATGTGGAGGAGCTTTCCCATGGACCGCTGGCCGACTACATGAGGCCTAACTTCTGGCCCAACACCCCGGACATCCTGTCCGGCCCCCTCCGGAGCGGTCCCGTGAGCGCTTTTGCCCTGCGTTTCGTCCTCGCCGCCACCCTGTCTCCGTCCTACGGCATCTACAGCGGTTACGAGCTGGGCGAGAACGTGCCGGCGGCGGCGGACAACGAGGACTACAAGGCGGCCGAGAAGTTCGAGCTCAAGCACAGGGACTTCTCCGGGGCTGTCCTGGCGCCGCTCATCAAGGCCGTCAACGAGGCCCGCCGCCGACACCCGGCGTTCGCCGACCTCCGCGGCGTACGGTTCCACGGTTCCGACAACCCCGACATCATGGCCTATTCGAGGACCTCGGAAGACGGTGGCGACGTCGTCCTGGTGGTCGTGGCTCTCAACCCCTACGCCGTTGGCGAGGCCACACTGCACCTCGACATGGACGTCCTGGGCCTGGGCCCGGCGGCTTCTCTCGATGTGTACGACGAACTTTCCGGGGAAAGTTACACCTGGGGCCCTGATCCTTATGTGAGGTTCGACCCCCTTTACCGTGTCGCCCATATACTCCACGTGCGCAACCAGGTTTGACGGTGAGCCGCCCCAGGACGCCGGGCGGAGGCGCGGTGGCGCCTGTCTCGGGTACCGCCAGCCAGGACATCCGCTGGTACCAGAGAGCGGTTTTCTACGAAGTCCTGGTGCGCGGTTTTTTCGATGCCAACAACGACGGGACCGGCGATATCCCGGGCATCATGAACAAGCTCGACTACCTGGAGTGGCTGGGCGTCGACTGCATCTGGCTGCTGCCGTTCTACCAGTCGCCCCTACGGGACGGTGGCTACGACATCTCGGACTACTGGACCGTCCTGCCCGAATACGGGCAGGTGGCTGACGTGGCCCAACTGGTCGACGACGCCCACCGTCGCGGCATCCGGGTCATCGCCGACCTGGTCATGAACCATACGAGCGACCAGCACCCGTGGTTCCGGGAGTCCCGCCAGGACAGGGCCAACCCCAAGGCCGATTGGTACGTCTGGAACGACGACGACCAGCGCTACCGGGAGGCCCGCATAATCTTCGTCGATACCGAGAAGTCGAACTGGGCCTGGGACCCTCAGCGAGGCCAGTACTACTGGCACCGTTTCTTTTCCCATCAGCCGGACCTCAATTACGACAACCCCGAGGTCGCCGACACCATGCTCGACGTCGTCCGTTATTGGTTGGACGTAGGGCTCGACGGTTTCCGCCTCGATGCCGTCCCCTATATGTTCGAGCGTGACGGCACGGAATGTGAGAACCTCCCCGACACTCACGCCTACCTTAAGAGGTTGCGCAAAGAGGTCGACTCCCTCTATCCCGGGAAGGTACTGCTGGCCGAGGCAAACCAGTGGCCCGAGGACGTGGTCGAGTACTTCGGTGGCGGCGAAGAATGCCACATGTGCTTCCATTTCCCCCTGATGCCCCGTATGTTCATGGCTGTCCGGCGGGAGCAACGGTTCCCTATAACGGAGATATTGGCGCGGACGCCGGCTATACCCGAAAGCTGCAGTTGGGGCATATTCCTGCGCAACCATGACGAGCTCACGCTGGAAATGGTGACCGACGAAGAGCGGGACTACATGTGGTCCGAGTACGCCAAAGACCCGCGCATGAAGCGCAACATCGGCATCGGTCGCCGCCTGGCCACGTTGGTCGATAATGACCGGCGGGTGGCCGAGCTCCTCCATTCGTTGCTGTTCAGCCTGCCCGGGTCCCCGGTGCTCTACTACGGCGACGAGATCGGTATGGGGGACAACATCTATCTCGGTGACCGCGACGGCGTGCGCACCCCGATGCAATGGGCGCCCGACCGTAACGGAGGTTTTTCCCGGTCCGATTTCGCCCAGCTCTACTTGCCGCCCCTGATGGACCCCGTGTACGGCTATCAGGCCGTCAATGTCGAGGCGCAGATGCGCAACCCGAGCTCCCTCTTGCACTGGATGCGCAGCATGCTCGAGGTGCGCCGGGCGCACCCCGTATTCGGCACCGGGAGCATGGAGGTCGTCTCCACCGACAACCCTTCGGTCCTGGCCTACGTGCGGGCTTCGGCGGCCCCGCCGGCCGGCCCCGACGGCACTGTCGGCCTCTCGGCCCCGCCCGACCAGGCTCAGGCCCACGGAGACTGTGTCCTGTGTGTGAGCAACCTGTCCCGCTTCGCCCAGCCCGCCCAGCTCCCGCTTCAGCGCTGGGAGGGCATGACCCCGGTGGAGCTTCTCGGTCGCATCCCCTTTCCCCCCATAGGCGAACTTCCCTACTTCATAACGCTCCCGCCCCACGGGTTCTACTGGTTCGGGTTGGTCGAGCGCCATCCGAGCCCGACTGGAGGTTGACATGGAGAAGGGGCCGTACGATCGGCTGGAGCTGCCGGCCGAGATTGTCGATGCCATAGGGCCCTACCTGGCGCGGCAGCGGTGGTACGCGGGCGAGGGCCCACCCGTGACGATGCGCATCGTCGACGCCGGTCTTCTGGCGGAGCTGAGCGAGGGCAGCGGTCGCCTGCTGTGGGCCGTCGTCGAGGCTGAAGGCGCCGACTACCAGCTCGTCATGGCCGAGAGGCCGGCCGTCGGCGACCATCTGCGAGGTCACGAGGAGGCGTTCATCGCCGGTCTCGGTGACCACGTCTACTACGACGCCACCGTGGACTCGGAGATGGCCCTGGAGCTCCTGCGTGTGGCCAGCGAAGGCGCCGAACGTGCCGACCGCGCCCGGCCGCTCGGCGTCGAGCAGTCCAATACCTCCCTGGTCTACGACGACCGGTTGATCCTCAAGCTGTTCCGCCGTCTTTCCATCGGCCCCAACCCGGACGCCGACGTGACGGCGGCACTAGCCGCCACAGGTTTTTCCCACGTGGCGCCGCCGGTGGTGCGTTGGCAGCGAGATGGCCGCGACCTGGCCTTCGGCCAGCAATACCTGGCCGGCGGCACGGACGGATGGGCCCTGGCGCTCACCTCCCTGCGGGACTACTACGGCGCCGCCAGCTCCGATGCCCCGGTCCACCCGGCCCTTTCGGGCGGGGACTTCGCGGCCGAGATAGGCCGCCTGGGGCAGATGACGGGCGAGATGCACCTGGCCATGGCTGAGGCCTTCGGGGTTTCCGAACAAGGCCTGGGCGACCAATGGAGAGCACTGGTCGCCTCCATCGAATCGAGGACGCGTCACCTCGTCCCCGAACTGGCGCCGGGCGCCGAGCCCCTGCTCGAGCGGCTCCGTGCCGTCCCGGATCTCGGCCCGGCCCTGAGGGCGCACGGCGACTATCACCTCGGTCAGGTGATGCGCACCGATCAGGGCTGGTACGTCCTGGACTTCGAAGGAGAGCCCAGCCGGTCGCTGGAGGAGCGCCAACGGCATACCTCGGCGTTAAAGGACGTCGCTGGGATGCTGCGCTCACTCAATTACGCCTCCCAGTTCGCCGTGGGAGAGCGGGCCGAGAGCGACCCCGAGTTGCTGCAGCCTTTCGCCCAGGCCTGGGAGGACCGCAACCGGTCCGCGTTCGTGCAGGGCTACAAAGACTGTAAGGGCACAGAAGACCTGCTCCCACCGGCGCCCGACGACCGCGGCGCCGTCCGGGTGGCGTTCGAGGTGGACAAGGCGTTGTACGAGCTCGCCTATGAACAGGCGTTCCGACCGGACTGGGCCCGGATACCGCGTGCCGCCCTGGGCCGCCTGCTCTCGGCGCCGGTGGCCGAGCTCATTACCGGGCCGGTGGGGCCGCCGGAGCCGTCGGAAGCCGGCGATGAGGACCGTGAGGTCTAGGAGGGTATTACGACCGCTATGACTACCACAGCCATTCGGGGCCCAGCGCCCAAGGAACCAGGGCCCAACCAACCAGGGACCGGACTTCCCGCCCGCGAGCCGGCCCGGCCCGGCCCGTCTCCGGCCACGGAGCCCGATGTGCTGGTCCAGGGCCGCCACCACGACCCCCACTCTCTGCTCGGTCGTCACGACGGGCTGGTGCGGGCGCTGCGTCCGGGGGCGGGCGAGATGTACCTCCTAGTGACGGGCGCGCCCCCGGACGGCGATGTCCTGGCCCGCGTGCCGATGCACCAGGTCCACCCGGGCGGCCTGTGGGAAGCCCCGCTCGACCCAGCTGCGGCCGGGTACCGCCTGGAGGCGGTCTACGGGGCCCGGGCTCGCCGGGCTTCGTCTTCGACGACCCCTACCGCCACTGGCCCACGCTCGGCGACCTCGACCTCCACCTGTTCAACGAGGGGCGTCATCGGCGCTTATGGGAAGTCCTCGGGTCGCACCCCCGCGCTCACGAGGGAGTGACGGGGACGGCTTTTGCCGTCTGGGCGCCCAACGCCAAAGCGGTGAGGGTTGTTGGCGACTGGAACTTCTGGGACGGCCGTGTCCACCCCATGCGCTCTCTGGGCAGCTCGGGGGTGTGGGAACTTTTCATCCCGGGCGTCGAGCCGGGAGCGCGGTACAAGTACGAGATCATCGCCGCCGACGAACGGCTGACACTGAAGGCCGACCCGATGGCCTTCGCCACCGAGGTACCGCCGGGCACGGCGTCCGTCGTGGCTCAGCACTCCGGTCACACCTGGGACGACGGCGGGTGGATGGCCAGCAAGGCCGAAGGGGACCCGCTGGCGCGTCCGATGTCGGTCTACGAGGTCCATATCGGCTCCTGGCGCTGGACCGACGACGGCATGGGGGGCGAGCGTCCGCTCAGCTACCTCGAGCTGGCCGACCAGATGCCGGCGTACCTGGAAGAAATGGGCTTTACGCACGTGGAGTTCCTGCCGGTGGCGGAGCACCCCTTCGGGGGGTCTTGGGGTTATCAGGTGAGCGCGTACTACGCGCCGACGGCGCGCTTCGGGAGCCCGGACGACTTCCGGGCTCTGGTCGATGCCTTGCACCGCCGCCACATCGGCGTGATTGTCGACTGGGTGCCGGCGCACTTCCCGCGCGACGAGTTCGCGCTGGCGCACTTCGACGGGACCAGTCTTTACGAACACGCCGGGCCCATGGGCTCCCACCCCGACTGGGGGACGCTGGTTTTCAACCTCGGGCGCCACGAAGTGCGGAACTTCCTGATAGCCAACGCCCTGTTCTGGGTGGACCAATATCACATCGACGCTCTCCGGGTCGACGCCGTGGCGTCGATGCTGTACCTCGATTATTCGCGCCAGGCGGGTGAATGGTCCCCCAATGAGTTCGGGGGGAACGAAAATCTCGAAGCCGTCTCGTTCTTGAGGGAGCTAAACGAGACCCTCTACTCCCTGTACCCGGGGGCCACCACCATCGCGGAAGAATCGACGTCCTGGCCGGGAGTTTCCCGGCCCACCTACCTGGGTGGGCTTGGCTTCGGCTACAAGTGGAACATGGGCTGGATGCACGACACGCTCCAGTACTTCGAGGTCGACCCACTTTTCCGCCGGTACCACCAAAACGACCTGACTTTCGGTCTCCTTTATGCCTGGCACGAGAACTTCGTGCTCCCGCTGTCCCACGACGAGGTCGTTCATGGCAAGCGGTCGCTGCTCAACAAGATGCCGGGAGAGCGCGGGGCACAGCTGGCCAACCTGCGCGCCCTGTACGCCTGGATGTGGGCGCACCCGGGGAAGAAGCTTCTTTTCATGGGAGGAGAGCTGGCGGAAGAACGCGAGTGGTCACATGAGCGGCAACTGGACTGGTGGGTGCTCGACCAGTGGGCCGATCATGCGCGGGTACGCCGGTTGGTGGCCGAACTGAACAAGCTCTACCGTGGCCTGCCCGCCCTATGGGAGAGGGACTTCAGCCCGGATGGGTTCCGCTGGATCGACGCCAGCGATGCCGACCACAACGTGCTCTCCTTCTACCGGTCACGACGGCCGCCCTCCGCCGGTCAGAGTGACCCCGGCGGACCCTCCGGAGCCGAAGCACCCGGGGACGTCGTCGCCTGCCTGGCCAACCTGTCGCCCGTCCCCCAGATCAGGTACCGGGTGGGTCTGCCCAGGGCCGGGCGCTGGTCCGAGCTCCTGAACACAGACGCCCATGAGTGGGGCGGGAGCGGGCTCGGCAACATGGGCGAGGTATGGGCATCGGGCACGTCCTGGCATGGCCAGCCTTATTCGGCCGAGATGGTGCTTCCGCCGCTCGCCGTGGTCTGGCTCGCCCCCGCGCCCTGACCGTGGGCGGGAGGCACCCTGAGGCCAACGAGGGGAAGCCCGCCAAACAAACGAGGGGAAGCCTGCCCAACAAACACCGTCCCAGTGAAGCCACCGAGGGGGCATTTCCCTCTAGCCTGCAACGTGTGGGCAGCACGGTTAGGCGGCGCCCTGGCCGCCAAGAAGGCTTCGGCGCGGGCGGGACCGTGCTCCTGGTGGCCGGCATTGCCGTGGTGGGCGCTCTCCTGGCGGTGGCGATCGTCGCCGGTGTCTCGGCCGCCAGCCACCGGGGCAAGCCTGCCGCCGGTGGCGCTCCCACGAGCCAGGCCCAGGGTGCGGGCGGGACCACCGGGCCCACCACCACTAGCACGACCACTCACGCCTCGGCTATGGAGCAACTCCTGTCCCAGGTGGTCGTTTCTCCCGCGAACGGCGCCACTCGCCAGAGGCTCAGTACCGTTGTCACCCTCACGGCCCGCACGGGCAGGCTCAAAGACGTCCGCGTGGTGGCGGTCGCCGACCGGACCGTACTGAGGGGCAATCTGGACCCTGCCGCCAACGAATGGCGTTCGACGGGCAAGCTCTGGCCCGGGTCCGTCTATACCGTGAGCTACGTCGTTGCCGCCAGCGGTGGTCTGACGGCTCAGGGGTCGGGCACGTTTGCGACCGCTCCCGCGTCCGAAACTGTCACGGCCAGTGTCTTCCCGAGCCCGGGCATCGCCGTGGGCGTAGGCCAGCCCATTGTGTTCAGTTTTTCTCAGCCCGTGAGCACCTACGCCGCCCAGCAAGCGGTGCTGTCCCGCCTGCACATCGCCATGAGCGAGCCGGTTCCGGGTGGCTGGCACTGGTTCAGTCCCGTGGAACTGCACTTCCGTCCGAGCTCCTACTGGCCTGTAGGCGAACAGGTGGAGGTCTCGGGTGACCTCAACGGGTGGGACATAGGCGGGGGGGAATGGGGACAGGGCTCCGTTTCGACGGCCTTCGTCATCGGCGACAGCCACATCTCCACGGTGAACCTCGCCACCCATCAAATGACCGTGACGGACAACGGCCAGGTCGTCTACTCCTGGCCCATCAGCGCCGGGTCCGATCGATGGCCGACCATGGATGGCACTCACATCGTGCTCGACCGGGAGTCTGTCGTCCACATGATCTCCTCGAGCGTCGGCATCCCCGTAGACTCCCCGGCCGGCTACAACGAGCTCGTTTACTGGGATGTCCATATCTCCGACAGCGGGGAGTACGTACACGCGGCGCCTTGGGACATCTCCATACAGGGGGTGGAGAACGTCTCCCATGGCTGTGTCAACCTGAGCCCGGCCCGGGCCGAGACTTTCTTCCACTTCAGCCGGGCCGGGGACATCATCCAGATCGAGGATGGCCCGAGGCCTCCGGCGCAGGGCGACCACGGGGTCATGGACTGGTCGTTCGACAGTCCCGACGTCAGCTGGACGCCGGCCACCGTCACCGAGCTGACGACGACTGTCACCACCTTGCCCACTACGACGGTGCCTCCTCCGTCAGGGGCGCCGACCAGCCCACCCGTCCCGGCCAATGTGCCGAGCAGCACGCCGGTGAGCACAGCACCCGGGCCGGGCACGAGCAAGCCCGTCCCCCCGACGTCTGTCCCCAGCACCGGTCTGCCCTCGAGCACGACCACCAACCCGACACCGACCACGACCAAGCCCGCACCGACGACCAAGCCCGCCCCGACCACGACCCGGCCGGTCCCGACAACGGTCGAGCCGGCGCCGACCACGACAAGGGTGGTGCCCCCGGCGACGTCCGCCAGGGCTGCTGTTGACGCCACGACCACCACCAAGACGGCGCCGAGCACTACTGAGCCGCCAACCACCACTAAACCTGTGCCGACGACGGCCACCAGAGCCACGACCACGGTGCCACCCACGACTGCGACAACACGACCGCCGACCACCACCACCAAACCGGTAACGACCACCGCCAGGGTGGTCACGACGACCACCAAACTGGTCACGACCACCACCAGGCCTCCCACGACCACGACCACCAAACCGGTAACGACCACCACCAGGCCGGTTACGACGACCACCAGGCCGGTCACGACCACCACCAAACTGGTCACGACCACCACCAGGTCTCCCACGACCACCACCAAACCGGTAACGACCACCACCAAACCGGTAACGACCACCACCAAGCCGGTGCTGGCAACGACCAGTTCGGCGCCAACCACGACGACCCTGGCGACGACGACGACCCTGGCGACGACGACCACCCTGCCGACAGCGACCACGACGACTTCGGCGAGCACTACGACGACGACAGGCACTACCACGACCACGGCGGGTTCCACGACGACGACGGCGTAAGCCGGCGGGGCACTACCGTGGCAAGACGTGCCGGCCTATCTCGACTATGCCGCCACGTCGCCGCTCGTTACCGAGGCGAGGGAAGCCATGGGCCCGTGGCTGGGGGGCGGGTTCGGCAACCCCTCCGGTTCCCACTCCGTGGCCAGGGCCGCCCGTAAGGCGATCGATGAGGCCCGCGACACCGTGGCCGAGTGCCTGGGAGTTCCCCCGGAGCCGTGGTCTTCACCGGGGGAGGCACCGAGAGCGACAATCTGGCCGTGTTGGGCAGGGCGCGGGCCGCCCCGGGGCCGCTGGTCGTAAGCGCCATCGAGCACCATGCCGTTCTCCAGGCGGCCCGGGCCGCCGGGCGGTTAGCGGGGACGCCGGTGCGGACCGTGGGCTGTGGCGCGGACGGCGTCGTCGACTTGCGGGCCTTGTACTCCGTCCTAGACACCGGTGTGAGCCTGGTTTCCGTCCAGCTCGTCAACAACGAGGTCGGGACGGTCCAGCCGTGGGCCGAAATCGCCCGTACCGTCCGGCGGCGCGCCCCTAATGCCGTGCTGCACACCGACGCCGTCCAGGCCGCGCCTTGGTACGACGTCGCTCAGTTAGCGCCCGGGGCCGACCTGGTGAGCATCAGCGCCCACAAGTTCGGCGGTCCGCAGGGTGTCGGTGCCCTCGCCTTCCGTCGTCCTGTGGAGTTGGAGCCGCTGTTGTACGGCGGCCCGCAGGAACGAGAACTGAGGGCCGGTACCCACAACGTCGCCGGGATCGTCGGAATGGCGGCGGCGCTGGAAGCCTCCTCGCGCCAGCGCGAAGCTGCCTCCCGTCAAGCCCGCAGCCTGCGGGACAAGCTACTGGCCGGTTTACTGGTCGGCATCGCCTCGACCCACGAGACGGCGCCGGGCCAGGAAAAGGCGCCCGGGCACTGCCACGTGCTGATCGACGGGGTCGAGACCGAAGCGTTGCTCGTGCTCCTGGACGGCTACGGCGTCTGCGCCTCGGCCGGCTCGGCGTGCGCCAGCGGGGCCATGGAGCCCAGCCACGTCCTTACGGCCATGGGCTATAGCGCTCAGCAGACGCTCGGCGCTCTGCGCCTCACGCTCGGCCACGGCTCGGTGGACGCGGACGTAGAGCTGGCGCTGCGGGCCATCCCCGCCGCCGTCGCCCAGTTGCGGGGCTTCCCGAGCCGGACGGCCCAGACGGTGCCGGCCCAGGGCGTGGCGGGCGGTCCGGCCCAGGGCGTGGCGGGCGGTCCGGGCCAGGGCGTGGCGGGCGGTCCGGCCCAGGGCGTGGCGGGCGGTCCGGCCCAGGGCGTGCCGGCCCAGAGCGTCGGAGCCTGGGCCTGATGCGGGTCCTGGTGGCCATGTCGGGCGGTGTGGATTCCTCCGTGGCCGCCGCTTTGATGCTGGAGCATGGCCATGACGTCGTAGGGGCCACGATGAAGCTCTGGGGTGGGCCGTCCGATTCCGGGTGCTGTTCCGTGGCGGACGTCGAGGACGCCCGCCGGGTCTGCCAGCAGCTGGGTGTCGATCATCACGTTTTCAACTTCACAAGCGAGTTCGACCAACAGGTCGTGGCGCCGTATGTCGCCGCTCACGGCCGGGCCCGGACCCCGAACCCCTGTATAGCCTGCAACGCCCACCTGAAGTTCGACCGCTTCGCCCACCGGGCCGCCCAGCTCGGCTTCGACGCCATGGCCACGGGCCACCACGCCCGGGTGGTAGCGACGGCCGGGCATTGGGAGCTGTGCCGGGGCCGCGACGAGGCCAAGGACCAGTCGTACGTGCTCTATATGTTGGGACAGACCCAGCTGGCCCGGCTGCTCCTGCCGATCGGGGAGCTGACCAAGGGCGAGGTGCGGGCGCTGGCGGCGGCGCACGGTCTGCGCACGGCGGCGAAGCCGGACAGCCAGGACGTCTGCTTCATCTCCAAAGTGGGGGGCAGGGAAAGTTTTCTCTCCCAGCGCATCCCCGTCCGGGGGGGCCGGTTGGTGGCCCGGGACGGGGAGGTGCTCGGGGCGGTGGACGCCCTCGAGCTGGTCACGGTCGGCCAGCGCCGGGGCCTCGGGTTGGTGACCCGGTCTCGGCCCGAGCGCCGGTACGTCCTCGACATCGACCTGTCCAACCGCACCGCCACGGTGGGGGGGCTGGACGAGTTGCTCGTCGACCAGGTGGAGGTCGAGCAGCTGTCGTGGTGTGCGGGCCCGGTTGTCGCCGGCGCTGTGGTCCAGGCCCAGTTCAGTGCCCACGGGCCCCCGGTGGGCGGGCGCTGGGAAGGCGACGACCGGTCCGGGACAGTTGTCCTGGAGCGCCCCGTGCGCAGAGTTGCTCCCGGCCAGGCGGTTGTCCTTTATCGTCCGGGCCCCGACGGGGATGCCGTGTTGGGCGGGGGTACCGCTGGGTAGCCTTTAGGACCGATGGCCGAGGGAGATGCCGGACGAGCCGACGAGCTGCGCGAGCTCATCGCCCACCACAACCGCCGCTATTTCGACCTGGACGATCCCGAGATCAGCGATGCCGACTTCGACGAGCTGGTAAGGGAGCTGGCCGCGCTGGAAAGGGAGCACCCCGAGCTGCTGACCGCGGGGTCTCCCACTCAACACGTCGGCGGCGCCCCTGTCGGGCTGTTCACCGAGGTGCGGCACCGGACGCCGATGATGTCCCTGGACAAGACGACGAGCTATGAGGAGCTACTGGCCTGGGGCAAGCGGATGGAGCGTTACATATCCGGTGAGGTGGTCTTCACCTGCGAGCTCAAGGTGGACGGCCTGGCCATGTCTCTGCTCTACGAAGACGGGCGCCTCAGCCGGGCCGCCACGAGGGGCAACGGCGAGGTGGGAGAAGACGTGACCGCCAACGTGGCCACGATCGCGGCGGTGCCCGGCCGGCTGGCGCCCGGTTACCCTGAAGTGGTCGAAGTGCGGGGCGAGATATATATGACGGTCGGTGCCTTCGATGAGCTCAATGCCCGTCAGGTACGTTCGGGCGGCCGGACGTTCATCAACCCGCGCAACGCCGCCGCTGGCTCGCTGCGCCAGAAGGACCCCGCGGTGACGGCTGGGAGGGAGCTCTCGTTCTCTGCCTATCAACTCGGAGAGGTACTTGGCGGTCCTGCCTTCAGGTACCACCACGAGACGCTGGAGTGGATGAGGCAGCTGGGGTTCCCGGTGAGCGCCCACGTGAGGACGGTGCGGACCCTGGAGGACGTCGACCGCTACTGCACGGACTGGCTCGAACGACGGCATGGCATCGACTTCGAGATCGACGGCGTCGTGGTCAAGGTGGACGACCTCGCCCAGCGGCGGGAGCTGGGGGCGACCTCGAAGGCGCCACGTTGGGCGATCGCCTACAAGTTCCCGCCCGAGGAGCGGACGACGCTTCTCAAGGACGTCATGGTCTCCATCGGCCGCACCGGGAAGGCCACGCCGTTCGCCGTGCTGGAGCCCGTCGTGGTGGGTGGTGCCCGGGTCAGCCTGGCCACGTTGCACAACGAGGACCAAGTCCGGGCCAAGGACGTCCGGCCGGGCGATACCGTTGTCGTGCGCCGTGCCGGCGATGTCATCCCCGAGGTTCGCGGGCCCGTCCTGCCTCTGCGACCACAAGGTTCGGCTCCCTGGTCCTTCCCGTCCAATTGCCCGGTTTGTGCCGCGCCTTTGCAACGCCTGGCCGGGGAAGCCGATACCTATTGCATCAATGTCGACTGTCCTGGGCAGCAGGTCCAGCGCATAAGCCATTTTGCGTCCCGGGGGGCGATGGACATCGAGGGGCTCGGCGAGCGCACGGTCTCGTTGTTTTGCCAACAGGGCCTACTGGTCGACGCCGCCGACATCTATTCCCTAGATTTCGGGCGAGTAGAGGCCTTCGAAGGGTTCGGCGCCATCTCTGTCGCCAATCTCGCGGCGGCGATAGAGGCCTCCAAATCGCGGCCTCTGGCCAACCTTCTCGTCGGTCTGTCCATCCGTCACCTCGGCACCAACGGCAGTCAGGTCCTGGCCCGCGCCCTGGGCCACATGGACCGGGTTATCGACGCGCCGGAGGAGGCGATCGCCTCGATCGAGGGGATCGGCTCGGTGATCGCCGCCAGCATCAAGCGTTTCTTCTCATTGCCCCGTAACCGCGAGGTCGTGGAGCGTTTGCGCCGCGCCGGGCTCAACTTCGAGGGACCTAGTGCCCCTGTCGCCACCCAGACCCTGGCCGGTAGGTCGATAGTGGTGACGGGCACGCTCGAGCGCTGGTCGCGGGAGGACGCCGAGGCGGCCATCAAGGCCCGGGGGGGCAAGGCACCCGGCAGCGTTTCCCAGAAGACGACGGCGCTAGTGCGGGGGAGCGAACCGGGGGGGGCCAAGCTGGCCAAGGCCACCGATCTCGGCGTCCCGGTGCTGGACGAGGTCGCCTTTGAACGTTTGCTGGAGACGGGCGAGCTTCCTTAGTCGCTGGCCTTGACCGTCCCGGGCCGGTTGCAGGAACCCGGGGTGACAACGGTCCACCTGCGCCCGGTCCGGCGTCGTTAGCCTCGTTAAGTGCCCGTGTCGCATAGCTCCGAGCTTGTCGGCCGGGTTGTAGGCGGCCGCTATCGCCTCCTGCGCCCGCTCGGCAGCGGCGCGTCTGCCCACGTGTACATAGCCGAGGACGTGCGCTTGAAACGCCGGGTGGCGTTAAAGCTCCTCCATCCCGCCTTGGCTGCCGACGCCGCCTTCCTGAAACGTTTTCAGGTTGAGGCCCAGACGGTGGCGGCGCTACGTCACCAGGGCATCGTGCGTGTCTATGACTGGGGCGAGGACGCCGGCAACGCCTATCTGACGATGGAGCTTTTGGAGGGAGGCAGCCTGCGCTCCCTGCTGGACAGCGGTCATCGGCTGAGCGTCTCGCAGGTGGCGGCCCTCGGGCTGGATGTCGCCTCGGCCCTTGCCTATGCCCACGCTCGAGGTTTGGTGCATCGTGACGTCAAGCCGGCGAACCTGCTCTTTGACGAAGACGGTCACGTCAGCGTGGCCGATTTCGGCATCGCCCGAGCGCTGGCGGAAGCGAGTTGGACAGAGCCCCTCGGGGCCATGCTGGGCACGGCCCGGTACGCGGCGCCCGAACAGCTGATGGGGGCCCCGCTCGATGGGCGAGCCGATGTCTACTCGCTGGCCCTGGTGGCGGTGGAGGCCGTCACAGGCGATGTGCCGTTCGCCCGGGATACCGCTCTGGGCGCTCTCATGGCCCGGGCCCGACAACCCCTCACGGTGCCGAGCCTGCTCGGCCCGCTCGCCCTGGTCATCGAGAAGGCGGGCCAGACGACACCCGAGGAGCGCCTCAGCGCGGAAGAGTTCGCTCAAGGTATAGCCACCGTGGCGCGTCAGCTGCGAGTGCCCGCGCCGTTGCCGTTGGCGGGCATCGCCCCAAGTCAAGATGGTTTTTTCCCTCGCCAGCAGACAGAGCTCGGCGGAGGACGGCACCGGCCCGAGGGCCCCGGGATCACCGTCCTCGCCGGCGACCTCGAAGATCATGGGGCCGGCCGCGGCGCCCGCACCGAGAGCGGGGGAACCTCTCGGACCGGCGCACCCTCGTCCTACGGTCGGGGCCGACCCGCCCGACCACGGCCAGGGATCTTCCTCCGGGCCGCCATCCCAGCCACGGCACCGGCGCTGGTTGTCGCGGTCGGCCCTCGTCGCCTTGATCGTTGTGGTGGTGGGCGGCGCCGGGGGCGCCGCTGTGGTCCTGGAGCGGCCACCGCCGACCTACGTTGTCCCACGCATCGATGGGGATGCTCTCGGCCGCGCCCGCGCCGAGGTGGTGGCGGACCACCTACGGCTCTCGGTGGTCGGGAGGCAGTGGGACGCGGCCGCCAGGGGGTCGGTGATCACCCAGTACCCCCTGCCCGGCACCAGGCTTCGGGCCCATTCGACGGTCGAGGTGACTGTTTCTCTCGGTCCCGAGCCTGTCGCCGTTCCCGATCTCTCGACCCTGGACCTGGCCCAGGCCACATCCGAGCTGCGATCGGACCGGTTGAAGCTGGGCCAGGTGACGCGTCGTACGAGCATGACGGTGCCAGATGGGACCGTCATCTCGTGGTCGCTCCGCGGGCGCCGGGTACTCCCCGGGACTGCGGTCAAACTGGTGCTGTCGGTGGGAAAGCCGATGGCCGCCGTCCCTGCCGTGGCTCCGGGCACGAGCTATGTATCCCTGGAGGCGGCACTGCACGCCGCCGGCTTCAAGGTGGTCAAACTGACGGCGTACAGCAACGACGTGCCCGCGGGCGAGGTTCTTTCCCTGAGCCCGCCGCCGGCCAGCAGGGAGACGGTCGGGAGCACAGTGACCGTCAGTGTCTCTATCGGGCCCCATACGGTGACCATCCCGGCCGGTATCGTCGGCCTGTCCGTGGACCAGGCCGTCAAAGTCCTCTCGAGGCTCGGTCTGTACGTGTACGAGGTCCAGGGGGACCCGCTGTCTGTTGTCACCGGTTCTCAACCAACGGTGGGCACGGCCGTGCTTTACGGGAAATCGGTGGTCCTGGTCACGCGCTGACGGCCGACGACGGGGCCGGGGCCCCTGCTACTGGTGGCGCGCCCGGTCGAGCTGGCGGCGCTCCCGCTTGGTCGGCCTGCCTGTGCCCCTGTCCCGGGCGAAGTTGGGCGTCCCCGCCTCCTCCTTCGTCGGGGGAGGCGGACTGTGGTCCACGTAGCAAGCGGCGGCGATGGCGGCACCCGCCCGCTTTTCGACCAGGCCCGTCACCTCCAGCAGGCGCAGTCGGTCGCCGGTGCGAGCTTCGACGTGGTCGCCCGGCCTTACCACCGTGGCCGGCTTGGCCGCCATCCGGTTGAGCTTCACGTGGCCGGCCCGGCAGGCGTCGGTGGCAGCGGTGCGCGTCTTGTACAGTCGGGCGCCCCACAGCCACTTGTCCAGCCGCACTCCACCCGCCTGGACCTGGTCAGGGGGCCCGTCATGCCCGCTCGCTCATTCCGTGATCTCCTTGAGGCGCGTCGCCAGGGCGATCGCCTGGGCTCCTCGTAAACCGAGGCCGGGTTGGGCGCCAGCACCTCCACCGGCGCCGCCCGGGCTTTGGTCGGAGCCGGTCTGGTCGGGCGCCGGCCAACTGGGCGGCGCCGCCGGCCAGATGCCGCTACGCGGGTCCAGGAGCTTGCTGAGATCGCCGTCGACCCTGACCCGGCCGCCGAGGAACGCCTGCATGACGGCTTGGACATCACCGGCCACGAACAGCGACCGGGCCGTGCCATAGCCCATCGAAACGGTTACGTCGGGGCCTCCGAGGTGCCCCGTGCTTATGGCTACCCGCCCCGACGATGTATCGACATGAGCGTCGATGGGGCGTTCGGAGAAGGGCGCGTCCGTTATGACGAGGTTGACCCGCACCGGGGCTAACGTGCCCGTTGTCAGGCCCCCCGATGCCTCGACATCGGCGTAGATCCGGTGGGCCTCGGCGACCCATTCATCGCTCAGGAAAGGGTACTTCGGCATGTCCACCTCAACCTCGCCGGCGCCACGCCCACCTGTCGGGGGCGTGCCCTCCGAAGATAGCGCTTCCTCACCCCGTCCCCGACTGTAGTTACGATGGCCGGGTGGCCCAGCCCCTTTCCAAAGATGACGTAGCCCATGTCGCCCGGCTGGCGCGCCTGTCCCTGTCGAGCGAGGAACTTGAGCGCTACACGACCCAGCTGGCCAGCGTTCTCGAGCATGCTGCCGACATCGCCTCCCTTGACATAGAGGGGCTCCCGCCGACGGCGCACCCTTTCCCCTTGGCCAACGTCTTCCGCCCCGACGTGCCTCGGCCCTGCCTCGACCGGGACGAGGTCCTCTCCCAGGCGCCCGAAGTCGAAGACGATAGGTTCCGCATTCCCCGGATCCTGGGAGAGGCGCCATGACGGTCGCCGAGATGGCGGCGGCTGTCCGCGGGGGCGAGCTTTCGGCCGTGGCCATAGTCGAAGAGCACCTGGCCCGTATCGAGGAACGGGAGGCCGACGTCCACGCCTTCAACGTGGTGACGGCGGACCAGGCCCGGGCCCGGGCGGCGGAGGTCGACGGCATGGTCGCCAGGGGCGAGGACCCCGGTGCGCTGGCGGGCGTGCCGATCGCACTGAAGGACCTCCTATGTACCCGGGGGACGCCGACGACGTGCTCGTCGCGCATCCTGGAGGGCTGGGTGCCCCCTTATGACGCCACCGTCGTCATCCGGCTGGCGGCGGCCGGTGCCGTCTTCATCGGCAAGACCAACATGGACGAGTTCGCCATGGGCTCGTCGACGGAGAACTCGGCTTTCGGTCCCACTCGCAACCCACGTGACCTGACCCGGGTCCCCGGGGGCTCGTCCGGGGGCAGCGCCGCCGCCGTCGCCGCAGGCTTTGCCCCGCTGGCCCTGGGCAGTGACACGGGGGGATCGATCCGCCAGCCCGCCGCTCTTTGCGGCGTCGTCGGGGTCAAGCCCACCTACGGGATGGTCTCCCGGTACGGTCTTGTCGCCTTCGCCAGCTCCCTCGACCAGATCGGGCCGTTCGCCACCAGTGTGGCCGACGCCGCTCTGGCTCTGGACACCATTTCGGGGCACGACGAGGCCGATTCGACGAGCTTGCCGACCGAGGGCGCTCGGCCCGGGAAAACCTGGGCCGCGGCGTCGAGGGCCTCCGCGTGGGAGTGATCGCCGAGCTCGCCGGTGCCGACGGCATCGCCCCGGATGTCGCCGCCCGCATCAGGGAGGCGGCCGATGCGTTGGCCGCGGCGGGGGCCAAGGTGGAGGAGACCAGCGTCCCCGCCGTGCGCTTCGGCCTTTCCGCCTATTACATGATCGCCCCGGCCGAGGCCTCCTCCAACCTCGCCCGCTACGACGGTGTGCGCTACGGCCTACGCGTGCCCGGGGCCGACATAACCGAGATGTACACGGCGACCCGCTCCGCCGGCTTCGGCCCGGAGGTGAAACGACGCATAATGCTGGGCACCTACGTGCTCTCGGCCGGGTATTACGACGCCTATTACGGAAAGTCGCAGAAGGTGCGCACCCTGATAATCCGCGACTTCGACGAGGCCTACCGCTCCTTCGACGTCCTACTATCGCCGACGGCACCGACGACGGCGTTCGAACTGGGCACCAAGACGTCCGACCCGCTCACCATGTACCTGAGCGATGTGTGCACCATCCCGTCCAATCTGGCCGGGCACCCGGCTATCAGCGTGCCCTTCGGCACCGGCGACGACGGTCTGCCGGTCGGGGCGCAGATCCTGGCGCCGGCGGCGGGGGAACCCGTTATGTTCCAGGTGGCTGAGGTCCTCGAGGCGGCGGCGAACGGAGGGGGAAGATGAGCCAGTCGGTCGAGCCGGGCCGCACCGTCCAGTCGAGCGGCTGGGAGACTGTCGTAGGTCTCGAGGTCCATTGCGAGCTACGGACGCAGACCAAGCTGTTTTGCGGGTGCCGCAATGCCTTCGGGGACGACCCCAACACAAACGTGTGCCCGGTGTGCCTGGGCCTGCCCGGCTCTTTGCCGGTGCTGAACGAACAGGCGGTCGAATACGCGTTGCGCATCGGGGCCGCCCTTCATTGCCGGGCCCAGGCCTCGCTTTTTCATCGAAAGAACTACTTCTACCCGGACATGCCCAAGGACTTCCAGATAAGCCAGTACGACGTGCCCATAAACATCGACGGCTGGTTGGAGCTGCCCTCGGGCAGGCGAATAGGGATAGTTCGCGCCCACATGGAGGAGGACACGGGCAAGACCACTCATGTCGGGGGCGGCGGCCGTATCCATCAGGCCGGCCATTCATTGGTCGATTACAACCGGGCCGGGGTCCCGTTGGTGGAGATCGTGTCCGCTCCCGACATGCGCAGCGCCGACGAGGCTCGTGACTATGTCGAGGAACTGCGGGCCGTGCTCGTGGCCTCCGGTGTCACCGACGGGAAAATGGAAGAAGGTTCTCTCCGCGTCGACTGCAACGTGTCGGTGCGCCCCGCGGGCTCGAGCGACTTCGGTACCCGCTGCGAGATAAAAAACATGAACTCCCTGCGTAGCCTGGCTCGTGCCGTGGCCTACGAAGCCGAGCGCCAGGTAGAGGTGATCTCGAGCGGCGGCCGGGTCGACCAGGAGACGAGGCACTGGGACGAGGCCGACGCCCGGACGCACTCGATGCGCTCGAAGGAGGAGGCCTTCGACTACCGCTACTTCCCCGAGCCCGACCTCGTGGCGCTCGACCCGGGACCGGAGTGGGTGGCGGCGGTGGCCGCCAACCTGCCCATTCTCCCGGCCGAGAGAAGGGCCCGGGTGGCGGCGGCCGCCGGGGTCACCGCCACCTCCGAGGCGGTAGCGACCGTTGTCCGCCTGGAGCTCGATGCAGTTATCGGCGCCGCCGTAATGGCCAACGCCGATGCCGGCCTGGCTCTTCGCCGGTTGGCCAACGAGGTGGCCGGGGAGTTGGCCGAGGGTGACAAGGGACCTCTCGACGCCGGCGCCTTCATCGGTCTGGTGATGATGGAACAGCAGGGCGAGCTCACCTCCGCCCAGGCTCGGACTGTCTTGAAGGTCCTGGTGACTGAGGGCGGCGACCCCAAAGTCATCGCCGAGCGCCTCGGTTTCGAGGCGATGGCGGCAGGCGCCCTGGCCGAGGTGGTGGACCAGGTCATTGCCGCCAACCCCCGGGAATGGTCCCGCTACGCCGGGGGCGACGACAAGCTGACCGGGTTCTTCATCGGGAAGGTGAAAGCGGCAACGGGCGGTAATGCCGACCTGCGCCTCGCCACCCAGCTGCTCCAACAGAACCGGGCCCTTCACGAGGCTTAGCGCCTTTGCTCAAGTCGGGCGGTAGGGGAGCAGCCTGATCCGGAGCGTCCCCGTGACCGAGGTCACCGTCACGAGCACCTGCCGCTCGGTACCGCCCACGTCGGCTGTGCAGCCGAAGGTGCGCCCGGCGTAGGCGACCAGCAGGGCCGGGGCCGAACAGGACACGGCGACCGTCATGCCCGCGGTCCGGGCCAGGTCACGCCGGATCCGGGCCTGGGCCTGGGCGACGACGACCACGGCGGTGGCCGGTCTGACGGCCACGGAGCCCCGGGGCCCGGAAACCTCGGCGGAGACGGTCAAGGGCTGGTCATCGAGTTCGGTGGTGCAGGAGAACCGGGAGCCGACCACGGCGGGCACGGCGCTGGGACAGTGCACGTGAGGAGGGGGGACGCCGTAGCTCTTTGCCAACTGGGCAGAGATCTTCGCGTCGAGGCTGGCGGCTGAGAGCAGGTCCCGAGCCTTGACCGAGCACCCGGCCAACGTGGTCAGGGCGACCAGGGCCCCCAAACAAACCACCGCGGCCCGTACCGACAAGCGCGGCCGCGCCGAAGAGACCATTACTACCTATCGGGAGGCGTGCGTTTGGCACTTAGCATCGGCTTCGCCAAGCCAATACCGCAGTTCCAGGCCACCGCCCCGAAATGCCGGCGCGGGCCTGTTCACTAAGGTGTCCTTATGCCCAGCAACCTCAAACCCCGGAGCCACGAAGTCACTGACGGGCGGGAGCGTGCCCCGGCGCGCGCCATGCTCCGGGCCGTCGGCATGACCGAGGCCGACTGGGCCAAACCCCAGGTCGGCGTGGCCTCATCCTGGAACGAGGTCACCCCGTGCAACCTGCCTCTCGAGCGGCTGGCCAAGCGGGCCAAGCAGGGGGTGCGGGACGCGGACGGGTTCCCGCTCGAGTTCGTCACCATTGCCGTCTCGGACGGCATCTCCATGGGGACCGAGGGCATGAGGGCGTCCCTGGTCAGCCGCGAGATCATCGCCGATTCGGTGGAGGCGATGATGCATGCCGAGCGTTTCGACGGCCTGGTCACCCTCGCTGGTTGCGACAAGTCGCTGCCGGGGATGCTCATGGCCGCGGCCCGGGTGAACCTGCCAGCCGTTTTCCTCTACGGGGGCACGATCCTGCCCGGTCGGGGGGCGCACGGTGAGCCGCTCGACATCGTGAGCGTGTTCGAGGCTGTCGGGGCCAATGCCGCGGGTACCCTGACCGATGACGAACTGGCGCTCATAGAGCAGAGGGCCTGCCCCACCGAGGGCAGCTGCGCCGGCATGTTCACCGCCAATACGATGGCATGCGCCGCCGAGGCCCTAGGGATGGCGCTGCCGGGCAGCTCGACGGCACCGGCCGTGGACCGCCGGCGCGACGACTACGCCTACGAGTCGGGAAGGGCGGTGGTGAGGCTGCTCGAGGAAGGGCTGCCCCCGACAGATCCTGACCAAGGAGGCGTTCGAGAACGCCATTGCCGTCGTTATGGCTCTGGGTGGATCCAGCAATGCCGTCCTGCACCTGCTGGCCATTGCCCACGAGGCCCGGGTCGACCTCTCGCTCGACGACTTCGACCGCGTCGGCAGGACAGTCCCGCACCTGGCGGACATGAAACCCCATGGTCGCTTTCACATGGTCGATCTCGACCGCATCGGAGGGCTGCCAGTGGTGATGAAGGAGCTGCTGGAGGCCGGCCTGCTGCATGGCGATTGCCGGACGGTCTCGGGCCGGACCCTGGCCGAGAACATCGCCTCCCTGAGCCCCCCGGCGCCCGAAGGTGAGGTCGTCCGCCCGCTCTCGGCGCCCATCCATACCGACGGTGGCCTGGCCATCCTGCGGGGCTCGCTGGCCCCGGCGGGGGCGGTGGTCAAGGTGGCGGGCCTCGACTTCGCCCGGTTCGAGGGAGCGGCCCGGGTCTTTGACGGCGAGCAGCCGGCACTGGAGGCGATCCTGGCCGGCGCCATTGCGCCCGGCAGCGTGGTCGTCATCCGCTATGAGGGCCCCAAGGGTGGGCCGGGGATGCGCGAGATGCTGGCCGTGACGGGGGCCATGAAGGGCGCCGGCCGGGGCGGCGACTGCGCCCTGGTGACCGACGGGCGCTTCAGCGGGGGGACGCATGGTTTCTGCATCGGCCACGTGGCCCCCGAAGCCGTGGACGGCGGCCCGATCGCCTTCCTGGTCGACGGCGACCGGATCGTCATCGACGTCACCAACCGCACCATCGACGTTGCCGTCAGCCCTTCCGTTCTGGCCTCTCGCCAGACGGAATGGAAGCTCCCCGAACCGCGTTACCGCCACGGGCCCTGGCCAAGTACGCCCGCCTCGTGACGGGGGCGGACCAGGGCGCGGTCACCGAACCCTGAGGCCCGTGGCCGGCTCCCACCAGGCCCGGGTGGCGGGCACAAAGGCCGTCCTTTGGGATTTGGGCGGTGTCCTGTTGGACTGGGACCCGCGCCATCTCTACCGCAAGCTGTTCGGAGCCGATGTGGCCGCCATGGACGAGTTCCTCGCTCATGTCTGCAGCCCGGCCTGGCACAAGCAGCAGGACCTGGGTAAATCGACAGACGAGGCGTGCGCCGAGCTGGCCGCCGAGCACCCCGGTCAGGCCGAGATGATCAATGCCTGGGCACAGCGCAACGAGGAAATGGTGGCCGGTGTCATCGACGGGAGCGTCGAGGTGCTGGCGGAACTGCGGGCTGCCGGTTTGCCGTGTTATGCCCTGAGCAACATGGAACGGGACAGCTGGCAACGCCGTCTTCGAGCTGTACGGCTTCCTGCGCTGGTTTGACGGCCACTTCATTTCCGCGTCCGAGGGCGTTATGAAGCCCGACCGCGAGTACTTCGAAAGGGCCCTGGCCCGCTTCGAGCTGAACCCGGTGAGCTGCCTGTTCATCGACGACCGCGCCGAGAACATCGAGGTCGCCCGATCGCTGGGCATCCCGGCTGTGAAGTTTGCCTCGCCGGAGCAGTTGCGCCAAGACCTCGTGGCCAGAGGCCTGTTGAGCTGAGGCCCGGGACGGGTTTCAGGCCCGCCGGCCAAGGGCGCCGGCGATGCGGCCGAGGATCTCCTGGAGGATGTGAGGGCTGGTGGCGAAGTTGAGGCGGGCAAAGCCGGCGCCACCAGGGCCGAAGCTGGGGCCCGAGCTCAACATCACCTTGGCCGCCTCGACCAGCCAGGGGGCCGGGTCGTCGCCCAGGCCCGCAGGGCGGAAGTCGAGCCAGCAGAGGTAGGTGGCTTCGGGGGCGTAGCCCTTTACCCCGGCGGCGGCGCCCTCTCCGGCCAGCCAGTCCCCCAGGGCGCGACGGTTGTCGCGCAGCCGGGTCAGGCAGCGTTCCAGCCAGGCGTCGCCCTCGTCCGACCAGGACGCCAGGGTCGCGGTCACGGCGGCGATGCCGGCCCCCCCGAGAAGGTGTGAGGGTAGGCCGGCGAGTTGGCGCCCGAGGCCGGCGTGGCCCATGTGGGCGACGGCACAGCCCATACCTCCGAGGTTGTAGGACTTGCTGGCTGAGTACAGAGTAACCGTGCGCTGGGCCAGTTCCTCCGACAGCGAGGCGAACGGGACGTGGACGGCGCCACGGGCCAGGCCCAGGTCGGCGTGGATCTCGTCGGAGACGACGATGAGGTCGTGCCGTTCCGCCAAGTCGCCCAGGGCCAGGAGCTCAGGGCGCGTCAGGACGCGGCCGGTCGGGTTCTGGGGGTTGACGAGGAGCATCACCTTGGCTTGGGGGGCGCGGGCGGCGGCGGTGCCCATGTCGAACGTCCACCCACGGCCATCGTCGACGACAGGCACGGCGATGAGGCGCCGGCCCATGCTCTCGACCGTGTGCGGGAACGGCGGGTAGGCGGGAGCAAACAGGAGGACGCCGTCGCCGGGCGAGGTGGCGAAATGGACGACGGCCTGGACGACCTGGATGAGGTCAGTAAAAACCTGTAGCCGGCCGGCGCCCGGCACCCAGGCGAAACGGGCCTCCATTCGTGCTGCCCATTTCTCGTCCAGTCGGGCGGCGCTGGTCCCGAACGGGTAGCCGAGGTCCCCTTCAGTGGCGAGCCGGGCCAGCGCGGCGCGGACGGGAGCAGGAGCGGGATAGTCCATGTCGGCGACCCAGCAAGGTAGGACGTCAGGCGGGGCGGTCCTCCACTTGGTCCCCGGTTTGGAACGCAGCCACCTCTCGTCGAGCTCGTCAAAACCGTCGCCGGCCCAGGGGGATGGCGCGTCGGGGCAGGGGGCGGTCAGGTGGGAAGAGGGTATGGTCACGTCGGACAATCCTGGCACGGTGGCGCCTACCGGGCGCGGAGCCCCGCCCGGTATACCCCCGAAGGGTTGCAGCGAGGCGACGGCTGTGGCATTATGAGCTGATGGCAGGCGCACCCAAGGGCACGGCTAGTCCCAGTGCTCCTGCCGGTATGGCCTTTTCCGGCCTTGTAGTACTTACCTGACGCACGCGATCATCAACGCGTGCGTCCAACGACCTCCCTAACGGGAGGTCGTTTTGTTTTGCGAGCCAGCCTGACGACAGCGAGGCGCCGAAAATGCAACTGACCGGGGCGCAAGCCCTAATAAAGAGCCTGGAAATGGAGCACACGGAGGTCATTTTCGGCCTACCGGGCGGCGCCATCCTGCCCGCTTACGATCCTCTGCTCGATTCGTCGATACGTCATGTACTCGTGCGCCACGAGCAGGGCGCCGGCCACATGGCCGAGGGTTATGCCGACGTGACCGGCCGTCCCGGTGTGGCCATGGTGACGAGCGGTCCCGGGGCCACAAACCTGGTAACCCCGTTGTGCGACGCGTACATGGACTCCGTGCCCATGGTGGCGATAACCGGTCAAGTGGCGCGGCCCGTCATCGGGACCGACGCCTTCCAGGAGGGCGATACGGTAGGCATCACCCGCTCGGTCACCAAGCACAACGAGCTCGTGATGCGGGCCGAGGACATCGCCCTATCCGTCCGCCAAGCCTTCCTGCTGGCCACGACCGGACGGCCCGGGCCCGTGCTGCTCGACATCCCCAAGGACATCCTCCAGGCCCGCACGGAGTGGTACTGGCCGACCGACGACGAGGTTTCCGCCTCCCTCCCGGGCTACAGGCCCACTACCAAAGGCCATCCCCGCATGGTGCGCGAGGCGGTGCGCCTGATAACCGCCTCACAGCGGCCTGTGATTTATGCCGGCGGCGGGATCCTCAAAGCCCGCGCCTCCGAAGCCCTGCTGAAACTGGCCGAGCTCGTCAATGCGCCCGTGGTGACCACCTTGATGGCCCGGGGCTCGTTCCCCGACAGTCACCGCCAGTGCCTGGGGATGCCGGGCATGCACGGCAATTACACGGCCATAACCGCCATGCAGGAGGCCGACCTGCTCATAGCCCTGGGCACCCGCTTCGACGACCGGGTCACGGGCCGGGTGGGCTCCTTCGCCCCCGGTGCCAAGGTGGTGCACGTCGACATCGACCCGGCTGAACTGGGGAAGATCCGGCGGCCGGATGTCCCCATCGTGGGCGACTGCCGCCTCGTCATCGAAGAGCTGGTGCGCGTGCTCATAGCCAGCGGGGACGTCCAGCCCGACCGGGACCGGTGGTGGGCACAGCTGGCGGAGTGGTCCTCCCGGTTCCCCCTGCATTACGAGCCGCAGGCCGACGGGGACCCGCTCAAGCCTCAGGCCGTGATCGAGGCCATCAGGGACGCCAGCCCGGCCGACACCACCGTCGTGTCCGGGGTGGGCCAGCACCAGATGTGGGCCAGCCAGTACTGGCGCTTCGACTACCCGTACACGTGGGTCAATTCCGGGGGCCTGGGGACCATGGGCTTTGCCGTCCCCGCTGCCATAGGTGCCAAAGTCGGGCGTCCTGACCGGACGGTCTGGGCCATTGACGGCGACGGATGTTTCCAGATGACGGCGCAGGAACTGGTCACGGCGTCGAGCGAGCGTATCCCGATCAAGGTGGCCATCCTCAACAATGCGTACCTCGGCATGGTCCGCCAATGGCAAGAAATGTTCTACCAGGAACGTTATTCCGAGGTGTACCTCTCACCCGACCTCCCCGATTACGTGAAGTGGGCCGAAGCCATGGGGTGCGTCGCCTTCCGGGTCGAGCAGGCGTCCGATGTCGGCCCCGTGATCGACAAGGCCAACGCCATCGACGACCGCCCGGTGGTCATCGATTTCAGGACCGATTCCCAAGAGAAGGTCTTCCCGATGGTCCCGGCCGGCGCCTCCAACAGTGACGTAGTCGTACACCCGGCCCTGCGACCTGGCGGGGAAAGGGTGGTGCAGTGATGTCCCTCTCCAGCACCGCTGCCACTTGGGCCTCGGGGAGTGGCCGCCTGCGGCACCAGACCATCTCGGTGATCGTCGAGAACCGGGCCGGCGTGCTGGCCCGGGTGTCGGCACTTTTTGCCCGGAGGGGTTTCAACATTATCTCCCTGGCTGTCGCTCCGAGCGACGACGAGTCGTTCAGCCGGATAACGATTGTGGTGGACCTGGACGAGACCTCGGTCGAGCAGCTGACCAAGCAGCTTTTCAAGCTTGTCAACGTGGTGAAAATAACGGAGATGACGCCCGGCGAGGCCATCGAGCGCGAACTGGCCCTTCTCTCGGTGCGCTGTGCCCCGCCCGGAGGGGCAGGCCCTCCCGGGGCGAGGTAGGCGACCTGGTCCGCATTTTCGGGGCCACGATCGTCGACGTGGGCCAGGAGGCACTCACGGTTATGCTGGCCGGGCAGCCCTCGCTACTGGACGACTTCGAGGAACTGCTGCGGCCCTATGGGATCATCGAGATCCAGCGCACCGGCCGGGTGGCGTTGCCCAAGTTGGAGCGCCCGCCCCTCCATCACAAGAACCGCAATTGAAAGGCAGGCAATGGCCACCATTTACTACGAGCACGACGCTGACCCCTCCGTCATCACCGGCCGGAAGGTAGCCGTCATCGGCTACGGCTCCCAGGGCCATGCCCACGCCCTCAACCTCCGGGACTCGGGGGTGGACGTAAGGGTGGGGCTGCGGCCAGGCTCGTCCTCGGGGGCCAAGGCCGAGGCGGCGGGCCTGCGTCGTCATGAACCCGGCGGAGGCGTCGGCCGCCGCCGACGTGATCATGATGCTGGCTCCCGACACCGCCCAACAGGAGATTTACCAGGAGGCGGTCGAGCCCAACCTGCGCCCCGGCGACGTCCTGATGTTCGCCCATGGTTTCAACATCCGCTTCGGCCTCATTGACCCGCCCGCCGGGGTCGACGTGGCCATGGTCGCTCCCAAGGGGCCCGGGCACCTGGTCAGGCGCACCTATGAGGGCGGGGGCGGCGTCCCTGCCCTGCTGGCCGTGGAGCGCGATGCCACCGGCAAGGCCAAGGCTCTGGGCCTTTCCTACGCCTGGGGCATCGGGGCCACCAGGGCGGGCGTGTTGGAGACGACCTTCAAAGAAGAGACCGAGACGGACCTCTTCGGCGAACAGGTCGTGCTCTGCGGCGGCCTCACGGCTTTGATAAAGGCGGGCTTCGATACGCTGGTCGAGGCTGGTTACCAGCCGGAGTCCGCCTACTTCGAGTGCCTCCACGAAGTGAAGCTAATAGTCGACCTGATCTATGAGCACGGCATCACCGGGATGCGGTACTCCATCTCGACCACAGCCGAGTACGGCGATATGACGCGGGGGCCGCGGCTCATAAACGACGCCGTCAAGGCGGAGATGAAGCAGATCCTGGCCGATATCCAGTCGGGCGTTTTTGCTCAGGAGTGGGTCAAGGAGAACCTTGACGGCCTACCTAATTACCACCGCCTGCAAAAAGAAGGCGCCGAGCACCCCGTCGAAAAGGTGGGCGCCCAATTGCGGGCGATGATGCCTTTCCTGGCTTCGGGAGGCCCGAGGCCTCAGGACGTCTCAGGAGGTTGAGGTCGACTTCGACTATGACGTCGTAGTCGTCGGGTCCGGCTTCGGTGGCTCGGTCGCCGCTCTCCGCCTGTCGGAAAAGGGTTACCGGGTGGCGGTGCTGGAAGCGGGCCGGCGTTTCGACGCCTCGAACCTGCCGCGCACTTCGTGGGACATCAGGCGTTTCCTGTGGGCGCCGTACCTCGGGTGTTTCGGCATACAGCGGGTACATTTCCTGCGCAACGTAGTCGTCCTGGCCGGTGCCGGTGTCGGCGGCGGCTCGCTCAACTATGCCAACACCCTGTACGAGCCCATGGAGGGTTTCTACGACGACCCCCAATGGGCCGCCCTGGCCGATTGGCGTTCGGAGCTGGCGCCTTATTACGACCAGGCCAAGCGGATGCTGGGCGCCATCGAGAACCCGACCATGACTCCCGCCGACCAGGCCATGCTGGAGGTCGCCGGCGAGATGGGAGTGGCGGACAGCTTCCGCATGACGTCGGTCGGGGTGGCGTTCGGCCCCCGGGTACCCGGCCCGGCGCGCCGCTGGGCGACCCCTACTTCGCCGGGGCCGGCCCGGCCCGGCGGTCGTGCCTGCAGTGCGGGGAGTGCATGACGGGCTGCCGGCACGGGGCCAAGAACACCCTTCTCGTGAACTACCTTTACCTGGCCGAGCGGGCGGGAGCGGTGGTGGTGCCCATGACCACGGCCCGGTCCGTCCAACCCATGGCCGGCGGGGGCTGGGAGGTGGGAACTGTCGCCACCGGATGGTCGGGGGTGGGGGGCCGCGGGCGGCGGCTGCGTGCTGAGCACGTCGTGTTGGCGGCGGGAGCCTTCGGGACCCAGCAGCTGCTTCACGCCATGGTGATGGAGGCCAAGCTCCCTGATCTGTCCTCCCGGCTGGGGCGGCTGACGCGTACCAACTCCGAGTCGCTGTTGGGGGCCGTTGCCGCCCGGGGCCGGCCCGGCCCCGATTTCAGCCGTGGTATAGCCATAACCTCGTCTTTTTACCCCGAGCCCGGGACCCACGTGGAGCCTGTCCGGTATGGGCGCGGCTCCAACATGATGGGTCTTTTCGGCACTTTACTGGTGGACGGCCCCCACGGCTCGGAAACGCGGCACCCCGGCTGGCGGCGCTTCCTCCGCGCCGTCGCCCGCCAACCACTGGCTTTTTTCCGCCAACTGGACCTGCGGGCCTGGTCCGAGCGCACGGTTATCGCCCTGGTCATGCAGGCCCGGGACAATTCGCTAACCGTGTCGGCGCAACCGCGTCTGTTGGGCGGGTACCGGCTCAAGACCCGCCAGGGCCACGGCCGGCCCAACCCGACCTGGTTGCCCGTCGGCCACGATGTCGCCCGAGTACTGGCGGCCAAGATAGGAGGAAGACCGTCGGGCACCTGGGGCGAGATATTCGGTGTACCGATGACGGCCCATTTTCTCGGTGGGTGCGCCATCGGCGCCTCGGCGACCGAGGGCGTGATCGACCAATGGCACCGGGTGTTCGGCTACCAGGGGCTGCACATCGTCGACGGCTCGGCCATGCCGGCCAACCCCGGGGTAAACCCGTCCCTGACCATCACCGCCATGGCCGAACGGGCCTTTGCCTACTGACCCAACCGCGGCGGGCCGACCCGAGGCCGGCGCCGAGCGGGACAGCGGCCTCGCCGCCCCCGGCAGCTAGGACCGGGGCGTCAGGACCATGCCCGGTGCCCGAGGCCGTGTTCCCGAGCCGGCCGGTCGTGCCGGCGGGCGCCGCTGGCGAGTTCCGGCCGGTCAAGTCACCGGCACCGCAGGCAGCCCACCTATAACGTTCCTCAGCATGCCCGCGGCTAAGAGGACCTTGTTGGTGGACTGCGACACGGGGGTGGACGACGCCGTCGCCTTGCTCTACCTCCTGGCCGACCCCGAAATGGACGTGTGCGGGATCACCACAGTTTTCGGCAATATCTCGGCCGCGGAGGCGGCGCGCAACACGCTGTGCGTGCTCGATGTCGCCGGCCGGACAGGCACCGTTCCCGTCGCCGTCGGTTCGGAGCTGGCCCTCACCGGTGACAGGCCGCCTCACGGCACGCGTGTCCACGGCGGCAATGGGCTCGGCGGTGTCGAGCTCGGCGAACCGGCGCGCCGTCCCGTAGCGCTCAGCGCGCCCGAACTGATCGTGCGCACCGCCCGGGAGCGCCCGGGCGAGGTACACCTGCTGGCCACCGGTCCCCTGACCAACCTGGCCGTGGCTCTGCGGCTGGAACCCGAGCTTCCCCGCCTGGTCCAGGGCGTGACGATAATGGGTGGGGCGGCATCCGCCCCGGGCAATATCACGCCCGCCGCCGAGGCCAACATCTGGCACGATCCGGAGGCGGCCCAGGCGGTCCTGGGGTCGCCCTGGTCGACGACCCTCGTTCCTCTCGACGCCACCATGGGCGAGCTGATGAGCGAGAACCAACGGCTGACGCTGGCCGGTTCGGGGTCCCCGACGGCCCGGTTCGCGGCCGCCGTGCTCGATCACTACTTTGACTTCTACACGTCGGTCTTCGGGCGCCGGAGCAGCCCGTGCCACGATGTACTGGCGGCGGCCATCGCCGCCGGCGACGTGGTGCCCGAGAGGACCATGACGGTTGACGTCACAGTGGAGACCGGCCGGGGGCCGGCCCGGGGAGCCACCATCTGCGACCTCAGGGGCAAGTACCGAGGCCAGTTACACCAGCCCGGCGCCACCTGCACAGTGGTGCTGGCGACCGACGGCACGCTGGCCGAAGGCGTCGTGCGACGGTTGACAGGGCAGGCGGCCGGGTAGTGGTCAGGGTCGTTCGTGACGCCGGTAGGACGCCACGATCTGCTCCCGTCGTCGCCTCCCGGCGGTCATTACCCTCATGGGCGGTGTGCCCGGGCCGTAGCCCACGCGTGAGCGACGGCCTCGGTCGTTGAGTTGCTGCAGGGAACGCAGCTCCCACAGGGCGATCAGGGCCGCCGACCCCGCCAGGGCCAGTAGCACCTGGGCGGGCCAGGCGTCGAGCACCGCAGCCAGGCCACCAGTCGCTGGTGCCGGCGTCGGGTCGCCGATAGCTCGGTCCCCCGAGGCCGGCCGCCGCATCCCCGCTCGCCGGCCGCCCGACGGCAACGGAGCCGGGGTGGGCACGGCGCCGGCGTGGGCCGGCCTCCCGGACCGGACCGGGGAACGGCGTACCGACAACGTGCCCGGGGCCGCAGCTACCAGGGGCAGCGACGGTGGCGGCAAAAGGTCGGTGGTGCCCTCGGCCGCCACCGGGGTCTGAAAGCCCTCGTTCAGCAGGTCTACCGCGCTTTGGGTGGGGTTGTACCCGTTCATCACCACGGCCAGCATGGTGCGGCCGTGGCGGCGGGCCGCCGCCATAATGCAGCTCCCGGCCTTATCCGTGAACCCCGTCTTTATGCCGATAGCACCGGGATAGCTCTGCAGGAAGGCGCTGTTCATGCTGGGGAGGTAGTGGGCGGCGCCGGTGGGGTCGACGAAGTGGTAACTGTCCTGGACGACGATGCCGGCGAGCTCGGGTACGTTCAAGAGGTCGCGCCCGGCGATGGCCAGGTCGCGGGCGCTTACGAGGTTGCCGCCGCCGAAGCCCTCGCTCCCGTCCAGGCCGGCAGGGTCATGGAAGACCGGTGCATCCGTCATCCCGATCTGCTGGGCCGAACGCTCCATTACGGCGGCGAAGGCGGCCAAGGAACCGCTTATGCGCTGGGCCAGCGCGTAGGCGGCGTCATTTGCCGATAAGACCAAAAGCGACTCGAGCACATCGTGCAGGGACCAGGCCACGCCCTTTTCGATACCGACATCGTTCGGGTAAGCGTCGAGGGACTCCTTCGTGCCCGGGACCCCCGCCCGCGCCGGGAGGTAACTGACAGCTATGAGAGCCGTCAGTACCTTGGTGAGGCTGGCGGGTGGGAGACGAAGATGTTCGTTGTCGGCAGCGAGCACCTTCCCGGTGCCCACGTCGACCAGGACGTACGCCGCCGACGGGGGAAGGGCCACGGTTGCCGCGGGGGCAACGGGTTTCTTGGGTACCGGCGACGTCAGCCCCGGCGGCCGGTGCCCGGCGGGCGGTACGGCCCCGGCCGCCGCCGGTACGGCCTCGGCCGCCGAGGGCACCGACCAAACCATGATGGGCCCCAGCAACGACAAAATCAGCACCAGGCGACGGGCCAGAACGGACCGCAGCGGCGGGGGTGCCACCTTCAAGACCCCGGGCCGGGCGCCTGTGGCCCCGTCACTGCTCATTGATCGAGGATAGTGGACCAATGTTGCCGGGCCCGTTTATACACGCGGGCGGTTATCGGTCGGGCGCATTTATGCGCCGGCCTGATTAAAGGATGCGGGCAAACCACGTGCTGCGCGAGCATGTCCCCATGGCCCCCGCTCCTCGACATCGCCTCTCTGCTCGCATCGCCGCCGTTTCCGAGTCGGCCACCCTGGCCGTTGACGCCAAGGCCAAAGCCTTGAAGGCTCAAGGCGAGGACGTGATCGGCTTCGGCGCCGGTGAACCGGATTTCCCCACTCCCACCCACATCGTCGAGGCGGCGGCGGCTGCGTGCCACGACCCCCGTAACCACCGCTATACGCCGGCGGCGGGCCTGCCCGAGCTCCGGGAGGCGATCGCCGCCAAGACGGGGCGCGACAGTCGGTTCGAGGTGGCGGCGTCGCAGGTCCTGGTGACCAACGGCGGCAAGCAGGCCGTGGAGGAAGCCTTTGCCACGCTCCTCGACCCCGGGGACGAGGTGCTGCTCCCGGCACCGTACTGGACCACCTATCCCGAGGTCGTGCGCCTGGCCGGCGGGGCCCCCGTCGAAATCCAGACCACGCCCGAAAGCGGCTACAAGGTGACCGTCGAGCAACTCGAGCTCGCCCTGACGGCGCGGACCAAGGTGCTTCTGTTCGTCTCGCCTTCCAACCCGACCGGGGCCGTCTACGGCGAGGACGAGATGCGAGCCATCGGCGCCTGGGCCGACGAGCGCGGGCTGTGGGTGGTGACGGACGAGATCTGATGAACACCTGGTCTACGGCACGGCGCGCTTCCACTCGATGCCCGTACTGGTGCCGGAGCTGACCGACCGTTGCATCATCGTAAACGGGGTGGCCAAGACGTACGCCATGACCGGTTGGCGGGTGGGCTGGTTGATCGGGCCCCTCGACGTGGTCAAGGCCGCCGCCAACTTGCAGAGCCATTCCACGTCCAATGTCTGCAACGTCGCCCAGCGGGCGGCCCTGGCCGCGGTGACCGGAGGCCTCGAAGACGTGAGGGAGATGCGCGCCGTCTACGATCGCCGGCGCCGCACCATCGTCGCCGCTCTGGACGACCTTCCGGGCGTGCTGTGCCCGGAGCCTGAGGGCGCGTTCTACGCCTTCCCGAGTTTTGCCGGGGTCCTTGGCCGGCCTTTCGGCAGCCTGGGGCGGGTGCCTCGGACGACCCTCGAGCTGGCCGACCTGGTGCTCGAGGAGGCGAAGGTGGCCTTCGTGCCCGGCGAAGCCTTCGGAGCGCCGGGCTGCGGACGGTTCTCCTACGCGCTGGCGGACGACGACCTGTCCGAAGGAATGGCCCGCATGGCCAAGCTGTTCGGTTAGCCCCGTCCCGACGGGCCCGGCTGACCGGGCGTCGGTACCGGCCGGGCGGGCGTCGCCACCGGCCGGCCCAGGAGATCGACGTGGTCCCGACCGGGCGCACCAGCCAGGGCGAGGATTTCGCCGTCGTCACAGTCGTCGCCGCCGCCGATCACCGACAGACGGTAACCGAGGTGGCGCAGGGTGCTGAGGTAGCCGCGAGCACTTCCCCATGGTGAACTGTCGAGCGCCAGTGGAAAGAACTCGCTGATCAGGACAGGCCGGCTGGCGGTGAAAGTGGCCATCCCACCGCGTAGCACCAGTGGCTCGGCTCCTTCCACGTCGACCTTGATGACATCGACGTGGCCGACCCCGGCGGAGGCGAGGACTTCGTCCAGCGGGTAGCTCGCCACCACGAACTCAGCCTCCACCGGCGCCGCCGGAGGGCCGTCGACCGGGATGATGCGCCCATTGCTCCCGTCCGTCTCCAGGGCCACCGCACCGGGCCCGTCCGACAGGGCGACGGCCAGAACCTCGATGTTGTCAAACCCGTTGTCCTTGGCGCTCTGGCGCAATAGGGCGACGTTACGGGGGTTGGGCTCGATGGCGATGACGCGGCCCTCGGCTCCGACCAGCGATGCGCCGAGCAGGCTGAACCACCCGATGTTGGCGCCAATGTCGACAAAGGTGGCGCCGGGGGCGAGAAGGGTGCGCAGCGTGGCCGAGACGTCCGGTTCGTAGGCACCGGTCCGGGCCAGGGTGTGGCCGACGGCATAGTCGGTGGGGTCGACGTGGATGCGGAAACCCTCGCACGCCTCGATCACCTCGTGGGCGCGACGGTCCGCCGGCCGGAACAGGGCGCGTGCCCGGGCGAACTCCACGCTGCCGAGGAACTCTTCGACGAGTTCGTGGACGCTCAGCGGGCCCGAGTTCAGGCGCTGGCGGTAGTGACCGGCACCTTCGGTGTCCGGTGGTCGCCCCAGGAGCAGACGGTAACAGGCCGTAACGTCCGCGGACGTGGCGCGATCGTCCCAGTCACTCCGTCCGGGACGGCTTGTTGGCACTGGCGGCTATGCTACCGCCCGGGATGGACAGCTTAACCGGGGGCCTAGATGCCTGAGCAGCCGAGGCGCCGGGTGGCCTTCGTAAGCCCTCGCTTCGGTGCCGAGATAATCGGGGGCGCCGAGGCGGTCGTACGGGACATCGCCCTGGGCCTGGTCGAGCGCCAGTGGGAGGTCGAGGTGCTGACCACTTGCGCCGTAAACCCCTATACCTGGGCCAACGAACTGCCCGAGTCGACCAAGATGCAGGACGGCATCCTCGTGCGTCGCTTCGAAAATGTGCTGGCGGTCTCGGCCAGTAAGGAGCACGCCGTCCACGGGCGCATTTATGCCGGCGAGGTACCGTCACTCGACGACCAGGTCACGTGGCTCAACGCGCTGTTCCGCACGCCCGGGCTGTTCGAGGCCCTCCTGCGGGAGAAGGACAAGTTCGACGCCGTCGTCTTCGCCCCCTACCTGTTCTGGACCACGACCGTTTGCATGCCGGCCGTGGCCGACCGGGCTGTGGTCATGCCCTGCCTGCACGACGAGGTCTATGCCTACCTGGACGTCATGCGCCACGTCCTGTCGCTACCGGCGTCGGTGTGGTTCCTCTCAGGTCCCGAGCACGACCTCGCCCACCGGATGGGGCCGGTGACCCCCAATCACACCGTGATCGGCTCCGGCATGCAGGTCCCCAAGATCTACCGGCCCGAGAAGTTCCGCTCGGAGTACGGCATCGACTCTCCGTTCCTGCTCTACGTGGGCCGCCGTGAGGCTGACAAGGGCTGGCCCTGGCTGGTTGAGTTGTTCTCCCGGACGAGGGCTCCGGTCAAATTGGTGAGCGCAGGAGCGGGCGACGCCGACGTGCCGCCCCGGCTGCGCGGACGCGTAATCGACGTCGGCCTGCTCAGCATCGACCAGCGCAACAATGCCCTGGCTGCCGCGCTGGCCTACGTGCAGCCGAGCCTCAACGAGAGCTACTCGCGCACGGTGATGGAGTCGTGGCTGGCATCCCGTCCCGTCCTGGCCCGCAAGGGCAGCACCGTCGTGGAATGGCACTGTTCCCGCAGCGGGGGCGGTGCCGCCTTCGGGACGCCGCGGGAACTAGCCGGTCACGTCGAGCGACTGCTGGCGGGCACGGCTCGGGCGCGGGAGATGGGCGAGCGGGGCCGGGCTTACGTTCTCGAGAACTATCAGTGGCCGCACGTACTCGACCTGATCGAAGCCGACCTTTTCTCTATAAAGCCCGGGGCTCGTTGACCGCTTCTCGTTGAGGCCGGGAGGCTAGGTCCTGGGCTGGGAGGCTAGGGCTGCCAACCGGCCCAGCGTGCCCATACCTCCTCGGGGCGCACCGCCCATTGCCGGGACAGGCGGGCGCGAGTGGCCAGGCCCAGGGCAGCGAGGTGGCGATCCCGGCCCGTACCCCGCCGTCCGGTCCGTCGGAGAGCCGCCGGCGCAGCGCGTCCAGCACCAACCGGGACGGCCCGTTACGCACCATCGAGAGGGTGCGGTTGCGTTCGGCCGTGACTCTCACCCATGGTTCGTGTTCTCCCCCCGAACTGGCCGAACGCCGGTGCGTCACCGTCGCCGTCGGGTCGTACCACACTTTCATCCCGGCCAGGTTCGCCCGCCAGCACCAGTCGATGTCCTCGTAGTAGGCGAAGTAGCGGCGAGCGAACGGCCCCAACCGGCGCCATGTCTCCCGTCGGGTCACGAAGGCAGCTCCGGATAGGGCAAAGCGTTGGCCAGCCTCGTCGAAGCGGCCATCGTCGGTGGTGTCGGCACCGATGTCCCCGGCGTAGCCTCGGTCGTCCAGGAAGGCGCCAGCGCCGTTGAGGAGCGTCACCACCCGGCCCGGGGGGGCAGGCCGCCCGTTGATCACGATCTTCGGGTCGTCCCTATCGTCGGCCACGGGCACGTACCAGGGTTGTGGTCCCGCCGTCCACCGCCACCGGTCGTCACCGCTGCGTTCGAGGGGGTGCAGCCCGGGCCCGGTGGCCACCTCCAGCATCTCTATCCCGTCGACCCGTACCGAGCGGACCTGGCGACCGAGCGAGCGGCTGTCCCCCGGAGCCTGCCAGGCCTGGTCGGCCAGGACCACCTCCCGGAAGCGTGTCGACAGGACGATCTTCGGGCCGACGACGGCCACGGTGGGGTCTTCAAGGGCACGCTCCGCCGAGCGCAACCAACCCGGACCGGCCACGGCGTCATCGTTCAACAGGGCCAGGACCGTCCCCCTGGCCATCCCGGCGCCGAGGTTGACGGCGGGGGCAAAACCGGTATTGACCGGGCAGCGGACAACGCTGGTCCCCGCCTCCCGCCCGATCTCGGAGGCGGCGCCCGCCTCCGACCCGTTGTCGATCAGCACGACCTGGTCGGCTTGGCCGGTCACGGAGGCCAGGCACGGCCTCAGCCATGGTCCGGGGCGGTAAGAGACGACCACGACGGAAACGGTCACGGCACCTCTCTCGCATCTGCCGGTCTCATTTGGGCCTGGTCATGCCACAAGGTTGGACCAGGCTCCTCGAGCCAGGACGGCAGCCGTAGCCTCCCAACCGGCCCCGGGGCCAAAGGTGACGACTTTGAGACCCCGGGCCTCCCATCCGGAAATAACCGCTCGGCGTGCGGTGGCGGCGTCGCCGTCGACCAGGACCAGGGACCGGTCGGGCCAGCTCCGGGCCAGCTCCTCCACCACGCCGAGCTCGGGCTCGTCAGCGCTGGGCGCCCACACGACGACGGCATCGTAGCCACCCCGCCAGGAATCAAGCCGGGCCAGGCTGGCGTACGAGAAGGCCAACCGCTCCCGGACGGCGCCGAGCCGCCGTTCCGGCCGTTGCCCGGGGCCGCAGAACCAGTCGAAGGAGGCGATGCCGCTCATGGCGTCGCCCAGTTCGGTCGGGGTGCCGACCAGAGCCAGATAGGGGCGGCGGCGCCAGCCCGGGCGCGACGCGCCCCAACGCTGTCCCAGCACCTCGAACGCCGTCGCCGCCTGGTCGGCGACCGAGTCCCAGGAAGGCGGTTCCTGACGGGCGATCTCCGCCAGGCGGGCCCGGAACGCGGTATCGGTCAACCCCCGGGCCAGGGCCTGGGAGATGGCTTCGGGGTCGCTTGGTTCGAAGCGCGCCTCGCGGGGGAGGATTTCCCGGAGCGAGGAATTGTCTCCGGCGATGGTGGGAGCCCCGCAGGCCATGGACTCGAGCACGGGCAACCCGAAACCTTCGTAAAGAGAAGGGTAAACGGCCAGGTCGGTGCTCTGGTAGAGGCTCACCAAGACCTCCTCCGGCACGTACCCCGGGATCAGCACCCGTCCTTCCAGGCCCAATCGCTCGGCCATGACCAGGTAGTGGTTGCGGGTCAATGGGGCGGCATCGCAGGCGATGACCAATTGGTGGCGGTCGACGAGCGTCTGCGGGAGCAGGGCGTAGGCCTCGACCAGGCCGTCGACGTTCTTGCGCCGGTTGAACGCTCCCTGGTACAGCACAAAGCCTGGTTCCAGGCCCTCGACGCCGCGCCGGGCTGTCTCGAACGCGGCCAGGCGGGACTCGGGACGACGGAACGCCTGGGAGATGCCGCTCCCGACGACCGAGACGCGCCTTTCGGGGATGCCGAGAAGGGCCACCGTGTCCTGCTTGGCCGATTCCGACAGTGTCAGCACGGCATCGGCGGCGCGCACCACTTCCCGGCAGCTCCGCCAGCGGCGGCGAAGACCCGGGTCCTCTAGGTACCAGCCGGGAAAAACGTCGGGAATGAGATCGTAAACGGTTACTGCGGTGAGCACGCCGTGAGCCGAGGCCTCCCTGGGCCAGAACACGCGGACGGGGATCTCGGGTTCGAAGACCGAGCTCAAGTGCAACACCGAGGCCGCGGACCAGTCCGGCGTGGTGGTGAGCCAACTCCTCAGGTCGTCAACGCCCTCGAGGGGCCCGAGCTCGGGGTGCGCCACTATCGAGCTCACCATCTCCGGGTGCCGCCTGACCATCGCCCGGGCGAAGTCGGCGCTGTAGCGGGCAATTCCCCGGCCCTTGTAGCTGGGGCTCTGGACGGCTACCAGGTCCAGGACGACTCTTGGGACCGTCATTCGGGCGATGGGGCCTCTTCGGCCACGGGTGCGACGGACCCATTGCCATCCACGCCGGGGTCGCTGGTCCCAGCGCGGGCACCGCCTCGCCGGGCGGACCGCGGCCGGCCCGAGCTGGCCGTTTTGTCCATCGGCTTTTCGGCTTTCGCCGGCTGTCCAGGTCCGCCCGGCTGTCCAGTCTCGGCCGGCTGTCCGGGCCCGGCCTGAGCCGTCTTGACCTCGATCTCCGGGACGGCCCCTACGGCCTCGTCTCCGGCGCCCGGGACCGGCCACAGGTCGGTGGCCCTGGCCGGTGAACCGCCCAGGGCCACGCTGAGATCCTCGACCCTGACCGAGAGGCGGACCAGGGTGCGTCCGAGAGCCTCTGCCACCTGGTCGGCGGCGTCGGCCTGCATACGCAGCATGCGGGTCAGCTCGACGACGTCGTCACGCAGGGCGGTGGTGAGCAAGGCTGTCTCGGCGGTACCGGCGCGAAGGCCGGCGACGTCGGCGTCGACGGAGGCCAATCGGGACGACAGGCGGTCCTCGACCTCAGAGGCGACCTGACCCTCCAGCCGGTGCAGGAAGCCGTCAAGGTGGTCGTTGAGCTGGTCGCGCACCTGGTCGCGGAGTTGCAACCCGAGCACCTCCCGGAACCCCTCGAGGTGATCGTTTAGCTGGTCGCGCGCTTGGTCCCCGAGTTGCAACCCGAGCACCTCCCGGAACCCCTCGAGGTGATCGTTTAGCTGGTCGCGCGCTTGGTCCCCGAGTTGCAACCCGAGCACCTCCCGGAACCCTTCGAGGTGGCTGTTGAGCTGGTCGCGCACCTGGTCCTGGAGTTGCAGCCCGAACAATGCCCGGAAACTCTCGAGATGGTCGTTGAGCTGGTCACGGGCCTGGTCCCGAAGCTGGGTCGCCACCCGGGCCCCGAACCCTTCGAGGTGGTTGTTGAGCTGGTCGCGCGCCTGGTCGCGGAGTTGCAGCCCGAGCACCTCCCGGAACCCTTCGAGGTGGCTGTTGAGCTGGTCGCGCACCTGGTCCTGGAGTTGCAGCCCCAGCAGCGCCCGGAACCCTTCGAGGTGGCTGTTGAGCTGGTCGCGCACCTGGTCCTGCAGCTGGAGACCGAACTGTGCCCGGAACCCATCGAGATGGTCGTTGAGCTGGTCGCGCACTTGTGACTGGAGCTGGACCTGGAGCTGGGACCGCAGGCTCTCGAGCTGGGCTGCGAAATCCTCGAAGTAGGACTGCATGACGGGTGCGGTTGCCTTGCGCAGGCGTGCTTTCCAGGGGCTCACAGCGTCTGAGCCTACTTGCGGCGACTTTGGGACTGGTAAGTTCACCAGGATGCCGGTTTGTGACGTCGTGGTAGTCGGCAGTTACCCTCCCGTGCCTGGTCCGGCGACGGAGGCCACCCTCAGCGCCGTCCGGCGGGCTTGGGACAGTGGGTCTACCGTCGGTATGGCGTCCTACCGGACCGGAGCCGCCGACGTACGAGTTCCGGTGGCCGGTCCTTTGGCTGGGTGGCGCCTCGAGCAGGTGCGCCGGCACTTCGGGCGGCCCGCACACCTGGTCCTCACCGTCCAGCGCGGCGTGCCTTTTTCTGACTGCCGGTTGTGGCCGCAACTGGCGACCGCCGCCGGGCTGGCTCTGGCCATCCGTCGGTTCAGGCAGACCACAGTGATCGTGGCCGAAGATCCGGGGGTGGCCCGGGCATGCCTCCGGGCCGTTGTCTACAGCTCCGGCCAATGCACCGTGGCCACCGACGCCGACGCCAGCGCCCTCGTTGCCCGCTATGGGCTGCGCCCGGGGGCGGTGGCGGTGACCGATGTGGAGCCGTACCCTTCTCTGCCCCCCGGGGTGGTGCCGGAGGACGCCGGCCTCTACCGGCCCGGCGCCGCCGCCGGGCTGACCGTAGTCGAACTTCCCGCCTCCACATTGGCCCAACGGGCCCGCGCCCGGGCCAGCCGGAGCAGGGCACGGCTGGTGCGACGCCTGCTGGGTCGTTGATCAGCGGTTGGGCGCGCCGCGGCTGGCTGGCGGGGGCCGGCATCGTCACTGCCGTCGGGTCCTTCGCGTCTCCTGCGCCGGCGGGAGCTTCGGCCTACGTTGTGGCCAGCGAACGGCTGGTAGTGCAGCTGAGCACGGGAGCCGAGGCCCAGCCCGTTTCGGTGCTGGGAACCCTGCCCGGTGCCGTGCCCCAATCGCTGCCGGGGCGGCGCTGGACTACCGACCTCCCCGCGGTCGAGGCGGGTTTCGTGCAGGCGGCGTTGACGGGGTCGCGGGGGGTCGACTACGTCTCGACGGTGGAATCGGTCCATTCCTCCGGCGTGGTCCCCGATAACCCCTGCTATTCGGCGGGATGTGGACCGACGGCGCCGGTAAGGGTCGAAAACCCTTCGGCCGGGCGGGGAGCGACAGTCGTGCACCCTAACGGCCAATCGGACCTGTGGTCAGTCGACGCCTCCCAGGCATGGGCCATCACCCGGGGCAGCGCCAACGTCGTGGTGGCGGTGCTCGACACCGGAGTCGACGTTTCCCATCCTCAGCTGGCCGGCAAGGTGACGGTAGGTCCTGACGTCTGTGCCGACGACCGGCCGCTGTGCGAGTCGCCCGGGGACAACAACGGCCACGGTACGTTCGTCACCGGGCTAATCGCGGCCGACACCGACGACGGGATGGGAATAGCCAGCCTGGGCTGGAACACCAGGGCCCTGGACATCAAGGTCCTTGACGACCAGGGCAACGGCGACACGATGGACGAGGCGACCGGGATCTACGACGCCGTCGCCGCCGGTGCCAGGGTGATCAATCTGTCCCTGACGAACGAGCCCTGCAGCCTGGCGCCCGAAGATTGCGGCCCGGACCCCGACTCCGAAGCGGCCGTCGAGTACGCCATTGCCCACGGCATAGTGGTGGTCTCCGCCGCAGGTAACTTCGACTCGACCGAGCCCGTGTACCCGGCCTCGTACCCGGGCGTACTTTCGGTTGCCGCCGGCACCGACCAGGCCCTGGTCGATCCGTCCGGTGGCGGTGCCTACCTCGACTTCTCCGAGTTCGGCAATGCCGCCGACATCGCCGCGCCGGGCATCGACGTGCTCTCGACCTGGGATGACGGCAACTACGCGGTCGAAAGCGGCACCTCCATGGCGGCGCCTCATGTGGCGGCGGCGGCGGCCCTGGTCATGGCGGCGGATCCCGACCTGTCCGGGCCCCAGGTGACCACGATCCTGCGCCAGACGGCGTCGCCCCTGGCCGCCGGGAGCAGCCTTATCGACGGCGGCTTCCTCAACGCCGGTGCCGCGGTGGAAGCGGCTGTGTCGCATCAACGGTCCGGCGACCTCGACGGCTATCAACTCATCGGCGCCGACGGGAGCGTTTACAACTCCGGCGTGGCGGGCGCCCAAGGCTCCCTGGCCGGGGACCATCTGGCTAAGCCGGTGGTGGGTGGGGTGGAACGTAGCAACGGGCTGGGGTACTGGCTGGTCGCCTCCGACGGTGGGGTGTTCGCCTTTGGCGACACCCGTTTCTACGGCTCCACGGGCCACTCGCACCTGCACAAGCCGATCGTGGCCATGGCGGCCACGCCCGATGGGCTGGGGTACTGGCTGGTCGCCTCCGACGGTGGGGTGTTCGCCTTTGGCGACGCTCGTTCCTACGGCTCCACGGGCCACTCTCACCTCGACAAACCGATCGTGGCCATGGCGGCCACGCCCGACGGGCTGGGGTACTGGCTGGTCGCCTCCGACGGTGGGGTGTTCGCCTTTGGCGACGCTCGTTTCTACGGCTCCACGGGCCACTCTCACCTCGACAAACCGATCGTGGCCATGGCGGCCACGCCCGATGGGCTGGGGTACTGGCTGGTCGCCTCCGACGGTGGGGTGTTCGCCTTTGGAGACGCTCGTTTCTACGGTCGCGGACGCGACCGGCAAAAGCGCGCCGACCATAGTCGGGATCGCCTCCAGCCCGTACGGACGGGGTTATTGGCTCGCCGGTGCCAACGGTCAGGTGTACGGTTTCGGCTCGGCCCCCTACGAGGTCCCCTCGAAGCACGAAGGTGCCCTCCGCTCCGGTCGTGGCGATAACCGCCTGACTCCGCTGGTACCCGGTCCCCCTTTTCCCGCGCCCCGCCCGATATGCTCCAGTCAAATTTCCGTCCGCATCAGGCGGGGCCGATTAATCAGGAACGCACCCATAAGCAGGAGCCGGCCCGGACGGGGTAAAACAGACCGGGAGACCAATTGCGGCACAAAGTCAAGGGCCACACGAGCCACTGGCCGGGGCCTCGTGCCGGTCGGGGAAATGTTGCCGGGGCGGCCCGGGGTTTGATGGCCGGGGCGCTGGTCGGCGCGCTGGTGGCTTTCGCCGGACCAGGCCAGGGGTTGGCGGTCGGGGCGGCACCCTCGGCCATTCAAATCTCGGGTTATGGCTTCGGCCATGGGCGGGGAATGGGCCAGTGGGGCGCGTTTGGTTACGCCTCGGAGTACGGCTGGGGTTACAAGCAAATCCTGAGCCACTATTACGGGGGCACCACGCTGGGGACTTTGCCCGCCCCGGAGCCGGACGTCACCGTCCACCTCGTCGAACTGGACGGTCACAACGCGATCGCATCGGCCGCCGGCGGGGGTGGGCTGGTGGCCACCTGGGCCGGCGGGACGCCGATCAGCGCGCCTGCCTTCGAGGTGGTCAGGTCGGGCAGCACGCAGGACGTCTTGTCCGGGCCCGGCTGTGCCGGCCCGTGGCAACAGGTGGCTACCTCGACGACCACGGTCACCATCGCCGGTAGCCAGGCGGCCGCCAACGGCCAGGGTGCCCCCAGCCCTCCCCAAGCCGCCGGCCTCGCCTCGTCGGAGCTGCAGGCTTGCATTCCCGGCATCGGGGCCCGGACCTACCAGGGGGATCTGGTCGCCCAACCAGGGGGGGAGACCGACAACGTCCTGCCCCTGGAGGACTACGTCGATGGCGTGGTGCCGGCCGAGTCCCCGGTGATCTGGGCGGGCGAGGGAGGCCAGGCCGAACTCGAGGCCCAGGCCGTGGTGGCCCGCAGCTACGCCCTCGCTTGGGTCGCCACGGGGGGCGAAATCTGCGACACGACTGCGTGCCAGATGTACACGGGCTTAGCCGACCAGTACGGTCCGACGGCCGACGCCGAGGTGGAGGCCACGACGGGCCAGGTGCTCTACTGCGGTCCAGGGACCTCTTGCGGTCCGGCCGGGAGCATCGCACGGGCGGAGTACTCGGCCTCGACCGGCGGTTATACAGCCGGCGGCGCCTTTCCGGCCGTGCCCGACCTCGGTGACTCGGTGGCCACCAACCCCGTTCACAGCTGGACGGTCGAGGTGGCCGTGACCAGGCTCCAATCGGTGTTCCCTACGATCGGCAGCTTCTTGGGGATCGATGTGACCAAGCGCAACGGCCTGGGGCCGATCGGGGGCCGGGTGGAGGACCTGGCCGTGGTGGGCAGCGCCGGTTCGGTCCCCCTGACCGGTGACCAGTTCGCAGCGGACCTGGACCTGCGCAGCAACTGGTTCGAGATCGGCGGCTCGACCACCGTTCCCACCACCAGCCCGGCCGCCACCACGACGACGGCGCCGGGAACGACCACCACGACGACGGCGCCGGGAACGACCACCACGACGGTCACCACGGCGCCGGCGCCGTCAGGGGCGGCGCCCGGTACGCCTCTCGGGCCCGACGACGGGTACTGGGTGGCGGGTGCGGGCGGCGACGTCACCGCCTACGGCGCCGCCGCCTCGTACGGGACGGCCCTGGGCACCTCGCTGGCCGGCCAGGTCCGGGCCATGGCGGCGACGCCGGACTATCAGGGCTATTGGCTGGTGGGGAGCAAGGGTGGTGTCCTGGCCTTCGGGGACGCCAGCTGGTACGGCTCGGCCAGCAAAATGCACCTACGCCGCCCCATCGTAGCGATGGCGGCTACGCCGGACGGGGGCGGGTATTGGCTGGTTTCCGGCGACGGCGGCGTTTTTGCCTATGGGGATGCCGCTTATTACGGTTCTGCGGGCCATTTTCACCTGCGCCAACCGATCGTCGGCGTGGCCGCCACGCCCGACGGGGGAGGTTACTGGCTGGTTTCTCGTGGCGGCGGTGTTTTCGCCTTCGGGGGCGCCGGTTTTTACGGTTCCACCGCCACTGTGCGCCTTCACAAGCCCATAGTGGCGATCGTGCCCAGCGCCAACGGGCGCGGTTACTTCCTGGTGGCCAAGGACGGCGGTGTTTTCGCCTTCGGGAACGCCAGGTTCGCCGGTTCATTGCCCAGTGAGGGCATAAAGGCCACGGTGGTCTCCGCCGCCCCCACCTATAACGGCGGCGGCTATTTCATGCTCGCCTCGAGCGGGAAGGTCTTTGGGTTCGGCAACGCCGCCGTGCCGCGTGGGATAAGTCCTCAGGACACCGGCTTGTCGGGCCACGCGGTGGCAATTGCCGGCCACCGCTCCCCCAGGGCGGCGGCCCCCAGTGACCGGCGGCGCTCAGCGGGCCGTTAGCTGAGGGCGGCGAGGTCGGCGTCGACCATCATGCACACCAGTTCTTCGAAGCTCACCTCCGGCTTCCAGCCCAGGACGGTGTGCGCCCGCGTCGCGTCCCCGATCAACAGGTCCACCTCCGCCGGGCGGAAGTGGACCTCGTCGATGTGGACATAGCGCTCCCAGTCCAAGCCGGCGTGACCGAAGGCGACCTGGCAGAACTCGCGTACCGAGTGTGTCTCGCCCGTGGCCACCACGAAGTCGCCGGGCTGGTCTTGTTGGAGCATCATCCACATCGCTCGCACGAAGTCCGGCGCATAGCCCCAATCACGCTGGGAGTCGAGGTTGCCGAGCTTCACACCGTCGGCCAGGCCCAGCTTGATGCGGGCCACGGCGTTGGTGACCTTGCGGGTGACGAACTCGAGGCCGCGCCGGGGGCTCTCGTGGTTGAACAGGATGCCCGAGCTGGCGTGAAGTTGGTAGCTCTCCCGGTAGTTGACCGTGGCCCAGTGCCCGTAGACCTTGGCCACGCCGTACGGGCTCCGAGGATAGAAGGGCGTACGCTCGCTCTGAGGGCTCTCAACCACTTTGCCGAACATCTCCGAGGAGCTGGCCTGGTAGAAACGGATGGCGGGGTCAACGGTGAGGATGGCGTCGAGTACCCGGGTCACCCCGAGGGCGGTGACCTCGCCGGTCAAGACGGGCTGCGCCCACGACGTCATGACGAAGGACTGGGCCGCCAGGTTGTAGACCTCCGAAGGCCGATGGTCGCGCAGCACCCGTATGAGCGAGGACTCGTCGAGGAGATCGGCGGAGGCCAGTGTGATCTTGTCCATCAGGTGGGAGATGCGCTCGAAGGTCACGGTGCTGCTGCGGCGGTGGGCGCCGACGACGTCGTACCCCTTGGAGAGCAGCAGTTCGGCCAAGTACGAGCCGTCCTGACCCGTAATGCCAGTTATCAGGGCTGTCGGCATCCAACCAGCATTGCCGCCCGGCCCGTGATCGGCAAGCGCGGCCCCCTCAGGGCCGAGGGGTGGCCGTGGGCGGGCCGGGCACGGCGGCAACACTGAGCGCTTTCACGGCCTCGTCCACGCTGGCAAAGAGGCGGTCGGTCCCGATCACCTCGATGAGCCCGGCGTGCTTCAGGTCGTGATGGACGAGGTGCGACGCCCGAGCCAGAGCGACGCAGACACCGTTGCCTTTCAGCTCCTCGATCAGCTCGCCGAGAGCCTTCGCCCCGGTGTAGTCGACGTCGGCGATGCCGTTGGCGTCCAGGACCAGGGTGTGCACGGCCGTGGCCGGCATGGCCAGCGCCCGCCGCAGTCGCTGCACGACGAAGACGGCGTTCCCATAGAACAGCGGTGCGTAGAGCAGGTAGACGAGGACACCGGGCACCTGCTCGGTGGGGCGCCCCACATCGGTCTCGATCCAGTGAGCGGTGCCGGGTTCGCGCCCCAGGACCGCCCCTCGGGGGCGGGCCGTGAGCCGCGCCCGGTAGGCCAGGGCGATCAGGGCGGCGGCTACGACGCCCTGTTCGATGCCCACGAGGGCCACGGTGGTCAGCGCCACAATGGCCAGGGCGAACTCGAACCAGCCGAAGTGGAGGATGCGCCGGAACTCGCCCAGGTGGAACAGGCGGGAGGCGACGAAGATCAAGATGGCGCCCAGAGCAGCTTCGGGAAGATCCTTCAACATGCTCGTAGCCAGGCCCAGGACGGCCACTATGGCCGCCACGGCCACCAGGTTCGTCACCTGTGTCTTTCCGCCGGCCGACCCGACCACGGCGGTGCGCGGGGGGCTGGCGTTGACGGCGAACGATCCGGCCAGGCCGGCCAGTATACTTCCCGCCCCCACGGCGGCGAGGTCTACGTTGAAGTCCTCGGCGTTCGAGGCCGGCCCGCTCGGGTTGGACCGCACGGTGGCGGAAATCTGGACAATGCACATGAACGCCACCGTGACGGCGGTGACCACCAGCTGGCCTACCTGGTGCCAGGTGGCGCTGGGCAGCCCCAGGGCGGGCAGGCTGGCGTGGACGGGCCCGAGCACGTGCACCCCGTGGTGGGTGAGACCACCGATGCCGACCAGAGCCGTGGCTACCACCACGCCGATCAGGGCACCGGGGATGCGGTGGTCCACTTTCTCGCCCACGACCACGGCGGTCAGCACTCCGGCGGCGATGGCCAGGGTCCAGCCGTTGAGGTGGCCGAACTGGTCGATGACGGCCTTGGCCCGCCCGATCGTCGTCGTACCTCCCCCCGGGAGCCCGAGAACGGTGGGCAGCTGTTTCACCAGGATCTCGACGCCTATCCCGGCCAGAAGCCCGTCGATCACGGGCAAGGGCAGGAAGTCGGCGATCCAGCCCAAGCGCAGCAGTCCCACCGCCACGAGCAGGGCGCCCACCACCAGGGCCACGGCGCTCACCAGATGGTCGTAATCCCGGCTCCCGGTGGCGGCCACGGCCGCCACCCCGGCGGCAAAAACGGGCGCGATGGTCGAATCGGCCCCAACCGACATCCGGGGGTGACGCCCGAAGGCAGCGAAGAGGAGAGAGCCGCCGATGAAGGCATAGAAACCGGCCACGGCCGGCATGTTGGCCAGATGGGCCGTGGCGATCTGCTCGGGGATGGCGATGGCGACCAGCGTCAGGCCGGCGGTAACGTCGGCGACCAACCACGCCGCCTGGTAAGCCCTCAGCGTGGGCAGGACGAGCGGTACCCGCCTAAGGGCCGTCGGGCCCGTGCCCGCCGGGGCCCTGGATTTCGTGGTCCTCCTGATGGCGCTCGATTTTGGCACGTCTTCACAGTCCCGGGAGCACCCCGGTAGTCTTATGCGGTCCTCAACCCGGCAAGGAGCGCGCGTGGACCTGTTCGAGTACCAGGGCAAGCAGTACTTTGCCCGCTTTGGTGTCCCCGTCTCCCCCGGAGGTGTGGCGACCACGCCGGAGGAGGCGGTTGCATGGGCCGAACGCCTTGGCTACCCGGTGGTGGTGAAGGCCCAGGTCCAGGTCGGGGGGCGGGGCAAGGCCGGTGGCATCAAGCTCGCCGGCGACGCCGACCAGGCCCGTGCCCACGCCGCATCGATCCTGGGCCTGGACATCCGGGGTCACGTGGTGCGCCGGGTCTGGCTGGAGCACGCCTCCGACATCGAGCGCGAGTACTACGCCAGCTTCACCCTGGACCGGGGGGCCAAAGACCATCTGGCCATGGTCTCGGCCAGAGGCGGTGTCGATATCGAGCAGGTCGCGGCGGAAGACCCTGGCGCCATCGTCCGGCTCCATGTCGACCCGTACGTCGGTTTCACTCAGAGCCAGGCCGACTTGCTCGTGGCCGAGGCAGGACTGGACGAACAGGCCAGAGCGGGGGCGGCACAGGTGTTGATGAGCCTCTACCGCTGCTTCACTGAGGGTGACGCCGACCTGGTCGAAGTCAACCCTCTTGTCCTTACCACCGACGGCCGGGTCCATGCCCTCGACGCCAAGGTCACCTTGGACGATAACGCCGCCTTCCGCCATCCCGAGTGGGAGGAGTTCGCCGCCACCACCGAACTCGACGAGCGGGAGCGGCGGGCCCGGCAAGCTGGCCTTCAGTACGTGGGCCTGGACGGTTTTGTCGGTATCATCGCCAACGGGGCCGGGCTGGCCATGAGCACCTGCGACGTCGTGAACCAGGTGGGAGGGCGCCCGGCCAATTTCTTGGATGTCGGTGGGGGTGCCAGTGCCGAAGTCATGGCCGGTGCCCTCGAGGTCATATCCTCGGACCCCAGTGTCCGTTCCATTTTCATAAATATCTTCGGCGGCATCACCCGAGGCGAGGACGTCGCCAACGGGATCGTGACGGCGCTTCACCGGGTGGACATAAAGGTCCCGATGGTTATTCGCCTGGACGGCACCAACGCCGAACAGGGCCGGGAAATCCTGCAGACCGTGGAGTCGGAAATGGTGATCAGCTCCCCCAACATGATGGACGCCGCCCGTCGGGCCGTCGATCTGGCCGGTGGCGGAAGATGAGCGTTTTCGTTGACGAAACCACCAAGGTAGTGGTCCATGGCCTGACGGGAGGCCAGGCCCGCTTCCACGGCCTGCGCAACCGCGACTACGGGACCCAGGTGGTGGCCGGGGTCAACCCGGCCAAAGGCGGCCAGGACGTCGAAGGCATCCCGGTCTTCGCCACCGCGTCAGAGGCCCGAGAGGCGACGGGGGCCAACGCCAGCTTTGTTGCCGTCCCCGCCAAAGTGGCGCCCGGGTCGGTCTTGGAGGCCGCCGCCGCCGGCATCGAACTCATCGTGTGCATAACCGAGGGCATCCCCGCCCAGGACGAGGCCCGGGTCTACAGCGAACTTCGGCACAGGTACCCGGCTGTCCGTCTCATCGGCCCTAACTGTCCGGGGATCATCACCCCGGGTAAATGCAATATCGGCATCACGGCGGGCGAGATCGCCCTGGCCGGCGGCCCGGTCGGCATCGTCAGCCGCAGCGGCACGCTCACCTATCAGGCGCTCTATGAGTTAAAGCAAATGGGTATCGGGGTCACCACCTGTGTCGGCATCGGTGGCGATCCCGTGCCGGGCACGACTTTTGTCGACTGCCTCGCCGCCTTCGAGGCCGACCCGGCCACCCGGGCAGTAATGCTGATCGGGGAGATCGGAGGCAGCGAGGAAGAAAAGGCGGCCGCGTTTATCTCCGCCACGGTCACCAAGCCCGTGGTGTCCTACATCGCCGGGGTGACAGCACCCCCGGGCCGGCGCATGGGCCACGCCGGAGCCATTATCTCCGGGAGCAAAGGGACCGCTCAGGCCAAGATGGAGGCATTGGCCCAAGCGGGCGTGAAGGTGGCCCAAAACCCGACAGAGGCCGGCGAGCTCATGGCCCAACTCGTGCGGGCCCTGTAGCCTCCGGCGCCCATGCCCCCAAGGCCCCCGAAGCTGGGAGAGGCTCAACGAACCGCGTTGGGGGCTGCTCTGTCCGGCGCGCTCCGTGGTGAGGTCCGCTTCGACACGACGGCTAGAGCCGCCTACGCCAGCGACTCGTCCAACTATCGTCATGTCCCCTTGGGCGTCGCGTTCCCCGTCGACCACGCCGATGTCCGGACCGCGGCCCGGCTGGCGGCCGAGGCGGGGGCAGCGCTCCTGGCGCGTGGCGCGGGGACCAGCCTCGCCGGTCAGGCGTGCAACGAGGCCCTGGTCCTCGACATGTCGCGTCACATGACGCGCATCGTGGAGATTGATCCGCAGCGGCGATGGGCCCGGGTCGAACCGGGCGTGGTGCTGGACGACCTGCGTCGGGCAGCCGAGCGCCACGGTCTCACATTCGGCCCGACCCCGCCACCCACGCCTGGTGCACCCTCGGCGGCATGATCGGCAACAACTCCTGTGGCACTCACGGCCTCTACGCGGGCAAGACGGCGGACAACGTCGACCGCCTCCGGCTTGTGCTGGCCGGAGGCGACGAGCTCGAAGTTGGTGCCTACTCGCCGCCAGACCCGGCCCCGGCGGCGGCCGGGGGAGGTCGGCTGCCGGCCTTGCTGGCGGGGCTGACCGACCTCCAGGCCCGGTACGGGGCGCTGGTCGCCAAGCGTTTCCCGGACATCCCTCGGCGGGTAAGCGGCTTCAACCTGGACGAGCTCGCTCCGGAGCGGGGCCGGCACGTGGCCCGTGCCCTGGTGGGCACGGAGTCGACGTGCGCCTTCACCACCGAGGCCACCGTCCGGCTGGTCACCAGCCCGCCCCGGCGGTGCCTGGTGGCGCTGGGTTTCCGGGACATATTCCTGGCCGCCGAGGCGGTCCCGGCGCTCCTGGCCCACCCCCTCCTGGCCCTCGAGGGCTTTGACCGCACCCTTGTCGACCAGATGGAGGCCCATGGCCTCAACCGCGGCGGCGTCGCCCTGCTCCCCGAGGGGAACGGGTGGTTGCTGGCCGAAGTGGGAGGGGACAGCGCAGAGGAGGCGAAATCCAAGGCGTCCGACTTCATTTCCTCACTGCCGAGCGACCTGAGCTGGCGGCTGGTCGACGACGACACCGATCAGAAGCGGCTGTGGGCGGTGCGGGAATCGGGCCTGGGGGCGACGGCCATCCGCATCGACGGTCACCATAACTACGAGGGATGGGAAGACGGCGCCGTAGCGCCCGAGCGGCTGGCCGACTACCTGCGAGGTATCACGGCACTATGGGCCGAGCACGGTTATTCGGGTGCCTGGTACGGGCATTTCGGCCAGGGATGTGTCCACACTCGCAACAACTTCGACCTTTCGAGCCGCGGGGGCCTTCGCCGCTACCGCAGCTACGTCACCGCCGCCGCCGACCTCGTGGTTTCCATGGGAGGTTCCCTCTCGGGCGAGCACGGTGACGGTCAGAGCCGAGGCGAGCTGCTCGAGAAGATGTTCGGTCCCGAGTTGGTCGGGGCCTTTGGGGAGTTCAAGGCCCTGTGGGACCCGGACGGCCTTATGAACCCCGGAAAGGTGGTCGACCCCTACCCTCTGGACGCCAATATCCGCTACCTGACCCTGAGCGAGCCCGCCCACCTGCGCCCGACGCGGTACTCCTTCGCCGAGGACGGGGGCTCCCTGCTGCATGCCTCCTTGCGCTGCGTAGGGGTCGGTCGCTGCCGGCGGGACGAAACGGCCACAATGTGCCCTTCCTACCGAGCCACCCGTGACGAGGTCCACTCGACTCGGGGACGGGCCAAGTTGCTGGGCGAAATGTTCCAGGGAGAGCCGGTGCCACCGACGTGGCGCAACGAGGAAGTGCGAGAGGCCCTCGAACTTTGCCTGTCGTGCAAGGGGTGCGTTTCGGACTGCCCCACCCATGTCGACATGGCCACATACAAGTCCGAGTTCCTCTTCCACTATTACCGGGGCCGGCCGGCCCCGGGCCATGTACGCCATGGGCCTCATGCCCTGGGCGGGCCGGGTGACCACGGCCTGGCCGGCGGCTGCGAGCGTGGCTAATTCCGTCCTGGGGGCGCGGGTGCTGGGCCCGGCGCTCAAGCGCATGGCGGGCATCGCCACCAACCGCCCCGCTCCCCGGTTCTCGGCCGCCGTCGGGCTGCGCAAGTCCACCGGGCACGACCTTCCCGGGGCCATAGACCGGAGCCCCGGGGACACCTCGGTGGTCATCTGGCCGGACACCTTCACCGATACCTTCCGGCCCCAGGTCGGTACCGACCTGGTGGTGGCTATGGATGCGCTGGGCGAACGGGTCGCCGTCCCGTCCGGGTGGGCATGCTGCGGGCGCACCCTCTACGACTTCGGGATGCTCGACCTGGCCAGACGGTCCCTCCGGCGCCTGGTGAAGGTCCTCGGTCCCTGGGTCTCGGCCGGCGTGCCGGTGGTAGTCGCCGAACCGAGCTGCCTGGCCGCCTTCCGGGACGAGCTGCCGGCTCTACTGGCGGACGACCCCCGGAGCGCGAAGCTGGCGTCGCTGGCCCGCAGCCCGGCCGAACACTTGGTGGCAAGCGGGCACGCCGCCCGGTGGGCGGCCTCGGGCTCAAAGGGGGGCGTAGGCCGCGCCGTGGTCCACGCCCATTGCCACCAGCGTGCCGTGGTAGGCACCGACGCCGACCAGGTCGTTCTGTCCGCCCTCGGCTACCAGGTCGAGCTCTTGGACGCCGGCTGTTGCGGGCTAGCCGGTTCCTTCGGTTTCGACGCCCGCCACGAGCCTGTTTCTCGCACCATAGGGGAGGACCTCTGGCTACCTAAGGTCCGGGCCGCCCTGGGCAATGGAGATGACCCGACGGTCGCGCTGGTGGTGGACGGCTTCAGTTGCTACACCCAGCTCGAGCACCTCGGGCCGGAGCTCCGGGGCCGGGCCACCACCGTCCCCGCTCTCGTCCGACGCCACCAGGCCGGTCCCTGAGGCGCCGTCACATGAAGGGTGATGCCGTTGCCGGGCCGGGCGCCCGGACGAGGTCCGGCATTGGTTGAGCCGTCGTTGGGCGACTACCGGGCGAAGAGGGACTTCGCCGCCACACCCGAGCCCGTGGGCTCGCCCCCGGCGCCCGGAGGGCACCCAGGAGGCGACGGCGGACCGGGTGATGGCGAGCGCGGTCAGAGGTGGGTCGTCCAACAACACGCGGCACGTCGCCTGCACTACGACTTCCGCCTGGAGGCGGACGACGTGCTTGTCTCCTGGGCCGTGCCGAAAGGCCCCTCCTACCACCCGGGCGTGAAGCGCCTGGCGGTGAAGGTCGAGGACCACCCCCTGGACTACCGGGACTTTGAGGGGACGATCCCCGGAGGTAACTACGGCGCGGGGGCGGTGATCGTCTGGGACGAGGGTACCTACCTCAACCAGACCACCAGGCATGGCGATGTCGTCCCCGTGGCCGATGCCGTGGCCGCCGGGCATGTCTCGGTGTGGCTCCAGGGTTCCAAGCTCGTGGGGGGTTGGGCGCTGACACGCTTCGACGGGAAGAACTGGGCACTGGTCAAACGCAAGGACGATCGGGCCGACCCCCGACGTGACGTCACCTCCGAGGAACCGCGCTCGGTGAAAACTGGTCGTACGCTGGACGAGGTGAAGCAAGGGCGCACCCGCTCCGAACAGGCCGGTGCCCCCCGCCAAGCAGCCTCGGCGGCCGGGCTTTCCGAGGCCGTGACCGCCGCCGCCGGCTTCTTAGCACCCATGCTGGCCCAGCTCGAGGCGGTCGGCGCCCGGCCCCAGGTCGGTCCCCTCGGGGCCAAAGGGGGAGACTGGCTCTTCGAGCCGAAGCTGGACGGGCTGCGGTGTATCGCCGTCCGCAACGGGCCCGACGTCAATTTGTTTTCGCGCCACCGGCTCTCGTTCAATGCCCGGTTCCCGTCGGTAGTCGATGCCCTGCGCCGCCTCCCGGCCACCAATTTCGTGATCGATGGGGAACTCGTGGGGATGATCGCCGGCCGACCCGACTTCGGGGCTCTGCAGCAGGGCGCCGCTGCGGCCCAATTGTGGGCGTTCGACCTGCCGTGGCTGCTCGGCCGGGACCTGCGCCACCTGCCGATAGAGGACCGCAAAGCCCTTCTTGACAGGACGGTCACCGAGAACGCGGACCTGCGCCTGGTGCGCGCCCTGGAGGGCGACCCGGCGACGCTGTTCGAGGAGGCCTGCCGGGACGGTTGGGAAGGCCTCGTGGCCAAGCGCTTGGGCTCGTCCTACGCCGCAGGCCGGTCACCGGATTGGCGCAAGCTCAAATGCGGGTACCGCCAGGAGCTCGTCGTCGGTGGGTTCACGGCACCCCGCGGTACCAGGGACGGTTTCGGTGCTCTCCTGCTGGGTTACTGGGACGCCGGGCAACTGGTGTACGCCGGCAAGGTAGGGACGGGGTTCGCCCGGTCTGAACTGGCCGAGCTACGGCGCCGGCTCGAAGGTTACGAGCGGCGTACGTCACCTTTCCGCCCGGGGACCAAGACCGATGCGGCCCGCTGGGTCGACCCGGAACTGGTGGTCGAGGTCGAGTTCAGCAACTGGACGGCGGACGGGCGCCTCCGTCATCCGCGGTTCCTCGGCGCCCGACCGGACAAGCCCAGTAAGGAGGTGGTCCGGGAGGGCGCCCCCCCAGGCCACAGCTGAGCCCGGGCCCGGTAAGCTCGTCCTCACCGAAGGTATTGATGAGCGCGCCCGTCGGGTCGCGAGCCTTACCGGCGGATGTAGGGGTACCAGGAGGAAAGCGCGCTGTCCAACACCAACACTAATGCCAACGCCAAGGAGCAGGGCATCCTGCTCGAAGGGACTGTCGTCGAGTCCCTGAAGAACGCCACCTTCCGGGTCAAGACGGATAACGGTCACGAGGTGTTGGCTCACAATTCGGGCAAGATGCGCATGCACCGCATACGCGTTCTGCCCGGTGACCGGGTGCAAGTCGAGATCAGCCCCTACGACCTCAAGCGTGGTCGCATCACGTACCGGTTCAAGTAGCCGCGAGCCGGTGGGTCAGGCCCACTGACCCCTGGCGACCAGGACCTCTTTCAGCAACGTCGGACGGTCGGTCATGATCCCGTCCACTCCGAGGTCGAGCAACCGCTCAATCTCCCCTCGCTCGTCCACCGTCCATACGTGCACGGCAACCCCGGCCCGGTGACAGGCGGCGACGAAGCCGGGGTCGAGGACGAGCAGGCGGCGGCGGCGCACAGGCACCTGGGCGGCCGACGGCCGAGCCCCCATCGGCAGCCAGGGGACTTTTTTGGCCAGCATCAAGCGGGCGATGGCGGTGCGCCCCGCCCCCGTGGCCAGCGCTGGGCCCAGGGCGGCGCGGGCCCGGGCCGTCCGGCGGCCGGCGAAAGCGGCCACCAGCACCCGTTCGGTGGCCCCGGCGCGCCTGATGGCCTCGACCACCGGGGCGATGGCCTGGCGCCTCTTGAGGTCGATGTTCCAGCGCAGCTCGGGCCAGGTGGCGAGCATCTCATCGAGGCGGGGGGCAGCGCGGCCGTCTCCCAGTGGGACCGCCTTGAGTTGCGACCAGGTCATTTTGGCCACCACGCCGGGTTGCCCCGACACCCTGTCGATGGTGGGGTCGTGAAAGGCGACGGCGACCCCGTCTTCGAGTGGCCCTGATGTCCGTCTCGACGTAGCGGTAACCAAGCGAAACGGCATGAGCAAAGGCCGCCCAGGTGTTCTCGGGCGCCTCGGCGGCTCCGCCTCGGTGCGCGAAGGCAAGAGGGGCAGGGCTGTCGAGAAAGGCGGGGACCGGGACCACGGCCTCAAGGTAGCTCCCCCGGGCACCTTGCGCCGGGACCGCTCCCGCCGGGCTGGTCCGGCCGGGCACCAAAACAGGCTTTGACGGGGTACGGTTTGGCGGTGTTGCGTCCTGAAAACTGGACCGTCCCAGTCGGCCTGGAGCTGCACTCAGGCAAGACGCGCATCGTGTACTGCAAAGACGCTGACCACCGAGGTTCATCTGAGCACGAGCAGTTCAGTTTCCTGGGTTACACGTTCCGTCCTCGACTGTCGAAGAACAAGCACGGGAAGCACTTCGTGAACTTTTCCCCGGCGGTCTCAGAACGACGCCCGTAAGGCGATCAGCCAGGAGATCCGCTCCTGGCACATCACCAGGCGCAGTGACAAGACCCTCTCGGGCCTCGCACGTATGTTCAACGCCATCGTGCACGGGTGGGTCAACTACTACGGGCGCTTCTACAAGTCCTGGTTGTACCCCGTCCTACGGCACATCAACGACGGGCTCGTGCGTGGGGCCCGACTCCGCACCGGCAACGCTGGGACAAACTTCGTCTCCCTCGACCGCTACGTTTGGTGGCGGCTGTTTCCGCTTGCTAGTAAACAAACGGGGCCGCAACCTGCATGCGCGCCAGGCAGACCGCTGGACCAGCACCTGGTTCCACGACCAGGGCCTGTACAAGTTGATGGGCACTATCCGCTACCCAAAGGCAGCGTAACCATGACTAGAAGACCGTCGGTAAGCCGTGTGCCGGAAAACGGCACGCACGGATTGAAAGGGGGATGGGGAAACGGGCCACCATGGCACCGCGCCCCTGACTACCAGTGACAGCCATGGACTTGGCCTCGGCCCGCCTCGTGCCCGCCGCCGGCGGCGGCGGATGGTTGGCGCGGCTCCCGGGCGCCGTCGTTTTCGTGCCCGGCGACGGCGAAGAGGCCAGAGAGATGGTCTCGGCCTGCCTGGCCTGCGCTGGGGCTATGGAGCTCCTGGGTGGCGTTGGCTCACGCCTGGCGGACCCCAGGGCCGCGCCTTGGCCCCCGTTCGTGCTCGTCGCGGCGCGAGGCGCCGAGGTGGTGGTCGTCGTCCATGGCCCGGTGGAGGTGGCGGTCGAACGGGCGGGCGGCCAGGAGCGCCTCTACGGCGGCGACGAAGTCGGGTCGTGGTTGAACAAGGTGGTGCAACAGGTCCAGGGCCTGTCAGCGGGGCGCGGGGTGCAGGCCGACGGCCTCGTCGACCTCCGTGAGGGCGTTGTCAGGGCCGGAGGTTTCCTGCTGGTGCCGGGGGCGGGCCCACCGGCAGACGTCGAGAGGCTGACCATCTATGACGCTCCCGGCGAGGGCCCACCCGGCTGGGACGCTCCCGGCTATGACGCTCCCGGCTATGACGCTCCCGGGATGGCCGACGACGCCACCGTGGTCGAGCAGAGCGCCACCGCTGCGGAGGGCACTGGGAACGGGGGCGTCCCCGGGGGAAAGCGGCGCGATGTCCGCCCCTCGGGCCTGGTCCGGGGAGTGTGCTGCCCCCGCATGCACCTGAACGACCCCCGGGCGACAACGTGCCGGGCGTGCGGCTTGGCCATTGCCGCCGGCGCCCCCCCGGTGGAAGGTCCCCGACCACCGCTGGGCATGTTGACATGGGAAAACGGGGAGACGGACCGCCTGGCCGGTGCCGTCCTGGTCGGCCGGGACGTGGGCTTGGATGCCGCCGTCGCCTCCGGAGAGCTGGCCCCGCTCGTGCCCATGGGGCACAACGACAGCCTGTCTCGCATCCATGCCGAGCTCCGCCCCTCGGGCTGGGACGTGGTGGTCATCGACCGAGCCTCCACCAATGGCACCTTTGTGTGGGACGAGCCCAGCCGGGCCTGGCAACGGCTTTCACCCGGTGAGGCGCACGTCCTGCAGGCAGGGACGGTGCTGGCCTTCGGGGAGCGCACGGCCACGTTCGAGCCGACCGACCTGACGGCCCCGTGAGCGGCGCATCCCGTACGAAGCCCCTGGGGGGCGGCCCTGGCGGTGCCGCCGCCGGCCCTCCGGGCGATGCTGAACCTTGCCTGAATTGGGTCGTGGGCGGGGCCGAGAAAGTCCTAGGGTGCTGGTATGGCTGAGAGGGCGCGCTTCGTCGAGCAGGCGATGCAGTACATGAGCTCGTTGTACAGCGCCGCCTTGCGGATGACCCGCAACCCCTCCGATGCCGAAGACCTGGTCCAGGAAACCTACCTAAAGGCCTACCGGGCGTTCGGGACGTTCCAGGAGGGCACCAACCTCAAGTCGTGGCTGTACAAGATCCTGACCAACACCTTCATAAACAGCTACCGGGCCAAGCGCCGGCGGCCGGCTGAGACCGAGCTCGACGATGTGGAAGACCTCTACCTCTACCGCCGCCTGGGAGGGAACCAAGCGACGTCGCTGGGGCGCAGCGCCGAGGATCTCGTGCTTGACCGGTTCACGGAGTCGGAGGTCAAGGCGGCCGTCGAGTCCCTGCCAGAGGCCTTTCGCTTGGCCGTCCTACTGGCCGACGTCGAAGGTTTCTCGTACAAGGAAATTGCGGAAATCCTCGAAGTGCCGATCGGCACCGTCATGAGCCGCCTGCACCGGGGAAGAAGAGCGCTCGAAAAGGCGTTAGCTTCATTCGCCGAGGAAAGGCGCCTGACCGCCCCGGCCGATGTCCCAACCTAGGTGCACGAGGCACAACCAGCGAGAGGGTTATGGAACGCGATCAACCGCAAAGCGCTGACTGGGGGGCGTCGCCGTACAGCCGCCCGGTGTATGAACCTTGCCAGGAGGCAATCGCCACCCTCTACACCTTCCTTGACGGCGAGCTCACCGCCGAGAAGCGCAACACGATCCGGCACCACCTCGATGAGTGCGCACCTTGCTTCGAGGCGTTCGGTTTCGAGGCCGAGCTGAAGGCGCTGATCGCCCGGATGTGCCGCGACGAGGTCCCTCCTCCCCTGCGCCGACGCGTCGCCGAGGCATTGCGGGCCGAGGACGTGCCTTCTTGAATATGAGCTCGTTCTTTGGGGTAGATGGCTTGGCGTCCGGGAAGGAACCGTACTTAGCAAACGTTAGTAGGAGCGATGAGCGAACGATCATTGGGAGGTCACATGCTGAGCGGCGGCGAGAGGCCGTCCAAGGCATTCGGAGAGGACCGGGTCTGCCGCCAGGCCGGCTGCAACACGAAGCTCTCGATGTACAACAACGGCAAATACTGTTTCCAACACGAGCCCATGGCCGTCCCCCGCACGCGGGGCAAGAAGATCGCCTGACCGGACAAGGTCGCCCGGGCGCCACCCCGGGCCCGGCGTGGTCGCCTCCGGCGGCTGCGGGGCCCGCGCCGACGTGAGCAGCCTGGAAACCAGAGGGCCCCAACCAGGCGGGACAGGGGGTGACGGCGCGGGCGCGCCGGCCGAACCTATCTCGTGGGAGCTGGCGCAACGGATCGCCAGCCGGATCGCCGCCCGCCAGGAGTACCTGCCGCTGGGGCGCTTGACAGTCCTCGAAGAGGATTTCGCCGAGCTGACAGCGCAGGCCGAAGCCTTGGTCGAACAAGCGACGGGGTTGCGTTCGCTGTCTGGGCCGGCGCGGGCCCGGGTCACCGACCGTCCCGGCTGGGTGAGCGCCAATGTGGCCTCCTTCCAACGGCTGCTGCGCCCCCTGGCGCAGAAGCTGGAGGAGGTCCTTTCCAAGCCGGCCCCGATGTCAGGGCCCGTCGCCATGAGGGTCCCGGCCCAGGTCAGCCGCAATATCAGCGGGGTGCAACTCGGATTGTTGCTGGGCTGGATGTCGACACGGGTCCTGGGCCAGTACGACCAGCTTCTCATCGAAGACGACCGCCCCGAAGACCAGGACATCGTCTACTACGTGGGCCACAACATCATCGAACTGGAGGACCGGTACGGCTTCCAGCCTCGTCAGTTCCGCCTGTGGATCGCACTGCACGAGGTGACACACAGGGCGCAGTTCACTGGCGTGCCCTGGTTGCGACCCCATTTCCTGACATTGGTCAACTCGTTGGTGGAAGGCGTCGACCCCGACCCCAAGCGCTTCCTGGAAGCGCTGAGACGGGCGGCCGCCCAGGCCCGGGAGGGGCACAACCCACTGGACGAGGGAGGGCTCATTGCCCTGCTGGCCTCGCCCGAGCAACGCCAGGCCCTTGACCAGATCGGGGGCCTCATGAGCCTGCTGGAAGGTCACGGCGACATGGTGATGAACCGGGCGGCGGAGGGCCATGCGGCCCAAGCGCCCCGTTTCGCCAGCGTGCTGCAACAGCGCCGGCAACGCCGGGGCGCGGCCAAAGTAGTGAGCTCACTGGTCGGCCTGGACGCCAAGCTCAAGCAGTACGAGCAGGGGGAGCGGTTCATCGAAGCCGTCGAGGGAGCCGGCGGGCGGGAGCTCTTCCAGCGGATTTGGGAGGGCCCAGAGTGGCTTCCGACCCTGGCCGAAGTCCGCCGGCCTGGAGATTGGATATCGAGAGCCGGAGGTCTCGGCCGCACCGCCTGAGAGCTGGCGACCTGGTCGCAGGGACGGGGCCGGCGCCGTAGAGTGACTTACTCGTGGCCCCCATGACCTGGCCTGCTGAGGCGGCCGCCCTGCTCCGTCGATGTGTTTTCCCCCCGACCGGCCAACAGGTTGTGTGCGCCGTGTCCGGTGGCGCCGACTCCGTGGCCATGCTGGCCCTGGCCGTGGCGGCCGGTCGTCAGGCCCATGCCGTGCACGTCGACCACGGCCTGCGGCTGAGCAGTGCCGGCGAGGCCGAAGTGGTGCGGGCGGCGGCGCTGGCGCTCGGCGCAACGTGGCAGACGGTGGCGGTAAGGGTCGCGCCCGGGCCGGACCTGGAGGCGCGCGCCCGGGCCGCACGCTACCAAGCTCTCCCCGAAGGGGTCATGGTCGGCCATACCGCTGACGACCAGGCGGAAACGCTCTTGCTGAACCTGTTGCGGGGCGCCGGACTGGACGGGCTGAGCGGCATGCGGGCCACCGGCGCCGGCCGCCGAGGGGTGTGGCGGCCCATACTCGCCCTCAGGCGGGCGGAAACGGCGGCCTTCGTGGCGGCGTTGGGGCTGGTCACTGTGACTGACCCCTCCAATTCGGAGCGCCGTTTCCGGCGTAACCGGGTGCGCCACGAGATCTTGCCGTTGCTGGCCGACGTCGCTCAGCGCGACCCCGTCCCGCTGCTGGTGCGCACGGCCCGTTCCCTGGCCGAGGATGCTGACCTGTTGAGCGCCCTGGCCTCGGGGCTTGACGCCACCGACGCGGCCGCTCTGCGGGCGGCGCCCAAGCCGCTGGCCAAGCGGGCGTTGCGGGCCTGGTTGCGAGCCGAGCAGGGCCCGGAGCACCACCCCCCGTCTTCGGCCGAGCTCGACCGCACGTGGACGGTGGTGACGGGGGAGATCATCGCTTGCGAGCTCGCCGGCGGCCGCCGGGTGAGCCGGTCCCGAGGTCGGCTACGGGTCAGCTCCAAGGCGCCCGGCTGTTGAGGTATAGCTTGGCAGGACCATGGCATCTACGGTTGACGACCCCAACCTCGGTCCCATAGTCGTCTCGGAAGAGGAAATCCGGGACAGGACCAGGGAGCTTGGGGTGCGCATAACGGCCGACTACGCGGAGCGGCCGCCACTTCTCGTCGGCGTCCTCAAGGGCGCGTTCGTCTTCATGAGCGACCTGGCCCGCGTTATCGACCTGCCCGTCGAGTTTGACTTCATGGCCGTAGCCTCTTACGGGAGCAGCACGCGCACCAGCGGCGTCGTGCGCATAGTCAAAGACCTCGACACCGACCTGACCGGGCGCCACGTGCTCGTGGTGGAGGATATTGTCGATTCGGGCTTGACTCTAGCTTTTCTTTTGCGCAACCTTGCCGCCCGCCATCCGGCCACCCTGGCGGTGTGCGCCCTACTGGTGAAGGAGCTCGAGCCTTCGGCGGAAGAGCCGGCCTATGTGGGCTTTCGCATCCCGAGGGATTTCGTGGTCGGTTACGGCCTCGATATGGCCGAGCGCTACCGCAACCTGACGTGCGTGCGGCGTTACGACGGCCCGCTGTCGCCGGCCTGAGCGGCAGGGGCACGGAGCTGACCGCGCCTAGGGTGGGCGTGTGCCGGTAGACCAGCCCAGGATCGAAGCCGCCGTGCGCGAGATACTGGCGGCCGTGGGCGAGCAGCCCGACCGTGATGGCCTACAGGCGACGCCGGGCCGGGTGGCCCGGATGTACGCCGAGATTTTCTCCGGCCTTCACGAAGATCCGGGCAAGTACCTGACGGCAACGTTCGAGGCCGACCACGACGAGCTGGTGCTGGTGAGGGACATCGCTCTTTACAGTGTGTGCGAGCACCACCTCCTGCCCTGGTTCGGGCGGGCCCATGTGGCCTACATACCGGGCCCCGACGGGCGGGTGACGGGGCTGTCCAAAATTGTCCGCCTGGTGGACGGATACGCCAAGCGGCCACAGGTACAGGAGAGGCTCACATCTCAGGTGGCCGACACGCTGGTCCGGGTGCTGCAGCCCCAGGGCGCGCTCGTCGTGGTCGAGGCCGAGCACCTTTGCATGTCCATGCGGGGCGTCCAAAAGCCGGGCACCACAACCGTGACCTCCGCCGTCCGCGGGCACTTTTTGACCAGCGCCGCCGCTCGAGCCGAGGTACTCGGCTTCATCCAGAGGCCGGGCGGCCGCTGACCCGGGCCGGACGACGTCAGGCCCGGCAGAGCGTGGTCCAATTTGGCCCGCCGGTACGTATATATGGCACCAGAGGCGCCGGCGAGCCGTTGGTGCCGGCCGCCGGCGCTCCTGGTCCGGGTTTGCTTCCGAGCGTCAGTGCCCGGCCCCTTGAGCCACGCTCAACGCCCCTCCGGCCAGCACGAGTACGGCGCCGATGCGATAGAGCCAGCGGCCGATGTCCTCGTACAGCTCCGGTTCTATCAACTGACCGGGACCGAAGAACCGCTTGCGCCAGCGCGCCCCGACCCCGGCAAACAAGCAGATCCCGCCGTAGGCGCACACCTGGGCCGCCAATTTGGCGTGGACGTACCCCAGGGCCCAGTAGGTGGTGTAGGTGAGGCTGGCCATCTTGACCACGGCCCAGAGGCGGGTCAAAGGGAGCCAGCGCTGGCGTCGCTGCCAGGCCGGGACGGGCACCGGGACCGGCGTTGCCGGCTCAGGCGACGTCAGGTTCGGCCCGGCGAGGTCGCCTGGCCCCGTGGTTGACGGCGGGGCCCAGGTTGACGGCGGGGCCCAGGCTGTCGTCGGCTCCGGCGGCCCGGCCGCTCCGGCCGTCGCTCGCTGGCGTTCCGCCGCCCACCACCCCTGCGCGCTCAAGTCCGGTGGCTGTGAGGCTCCTACCGGCGTGCTGGCCACAGGGGGTCCGTTCGTTGCGGGCACCACAGAAAGGTCGTCAAACCGGACGCCGGTCTTGAGCCCGTGGGCGGCGGCGGTGCCTTCACCCCCGGCGACCTATAAGCTGATCAACTGCCATGGGGCTTGTGATGGGCGTACTCAACGTGACGCCTGATTCGTTTTACGACGGAGGCCGCTGGGAAGACCTAGCAATTGCGGTCGAAAGAGGGTGCGCCCTGGCTCGGGCGGGGGCGGTCGTAATCGACGTCGGCGGTGAGTCGACCAGGCCAGGGGCGGCTCCGGTGGAGGAGAAGGAGGAAATGCGACGCGTCGTTCCCGTGGTCCGGGAACTGGCCCGTCAGCTCGGGAGCGTCCGCATTTCCGTCGATACCACCAAGAGGGTGGTGGCGGAAGCGGCGTTGGAGGCCGGGGCAACCATCATCAACGACGTTTCGGCCTCGCTGTGGCGGACGGCGGCACAGGCGGGCGCCGGCTGGGTGGCCATGCACATGCGGGGCCAGCCGTCGGACATGATGTCCCGTACGGGCTACCGAGATGTCGTGGCCGAGGTCAAGAGCTTCCTGGTCGACCGGGCGGAGCGGGCGGCGGGAGCCGGGGTCAGGGAAATCTGGGTGGATCCGGGCATCGGTTTTGCCAAGACGGCGGCACAGAATGTGACGGTACTGGCCCACCTCGACGAAATCGTGGCCACCGGGTGGCCTGTGGCCGTCGGTATTTCCCGCAAGCGGTTCACGGGAGTCGTCGCCGGAGGGAGCGAGGCCGCCCCTGCCCCTGCCTCCGAGCGCCTGGAAGCCTCTCTGGCCGGCGCCGTCTGGGCTATGCAGTGTGGCGCAGCGATGGTGCGCGTGCACGACGTAAAAGCGACTGCCGATGCGGCGAAGCTCGTCGGCGCCCTATGACCGGGCGCGGCACATGAGAGGAAAATGGGCGGCTGGTATCAAGCCCCGGTTCTTCACGTGGGTGATAAAGGACAAGCTCGCTATCTGTGAGCGGCCGGGAGGTTATGCCCGCAACCACCGAAAGGTGCGCAGGCGTGAGGAAATCCTGTGGCTTAAATGTCAGGGTTTCACTCGTGTCATATCTCTGCTGGCTTCACCTCACAATCTTCACGCTTACGACGAAGAGAGCCTGGCGTGGTCTCATATCCCGTTCGCCGGGAACGACGACCCCCTGCTCGTCCTGCCCGACCTGTACGAGCAACTCCGCTCCTGGATCCGTGACGGCGAGCGTGTTGTCCTGCACCAGGAGGAGGTCAGCGACAGGCTCATGGGGGTGGTGGCCGGCTATGTGCACTGGAGCGGCCTCATCCACCAGGGCGCGCAAGCGGTGGCTATCGTCGAGCGTCTCTTCGGGCGCCAAATGGGGCCCGAAGGAAGAGAGATCGTAGCCCTGGTTCCGGCGCTATCCAAGCCCGGGCAGGTGGCCCGCACCGCTGGTGCTTGAGTGGGACCGGACCGGATCGTGTTGCAGGGCCTCAGGTTCATGGGGACGCATGGCGCTCTCCCAGAAGAATCCGAGCGACCCCAGCCGTTCGAGGTTGACCTGGAGCTCCTGATGGACCTGCGCCGTGCGGGCCGCACGGACGAGCTCGCCGCCACGGTGGACTACGCCGTGCTGTGCGAGGCGGCGCGGGCCGTGATCGAGGGGCCTCACGCCCTCCTCCTCGAGCACCTGGCCGAACAGGTGGCCGAGCGAGCCCTGGCGATCGCCGGCGGCCGGGCGCAGGGGTCGAGGTCACCGTGCGCAAGCTCCGGCCCCCGGTACCGGTCGAACTGGCAGCGGCCGCCGTGCGTGTGTACCGCCCGTGAGCGGAGCCTCCCGGCGCGCCTTCCTAGCGCTGGGCTCCAACCTCGGCGACCGCTGGGCCTACCTCCGCGGTGGGTTGGCCGTGCTGCCGGACCTGGTGGCCGTATCGCCCGTTTACCAGACCGGCCCCGTAGGCGGCCCTCCCGGACAGGGCCCCTACCTCAACCTTGTGGCCGAGCTGAGGACGGCCGTCTCGCCCCGGGCGCTTCTGGCCGTGGCGCAGACGGCGGAGGCGGGGGCGGGGCGGACGAGGCAGGAGCGCTGGGGCCGCGTACCCTTGACGTGGACGTCCTGCTCGTGGGCGACCTCGTCGTCGACGAGGCCGACCTGCAAGTGCCTCATCCCGAGGATGTGGGAGCGAGGGTTCGTGCTGGTACCCCTGGCCGACCTGGCGCCCGAGATGGTGGCCGGCCGGGTGAGCGACGCCATGCGGGCCGGGGCGGTCTGGGCCGGTACCATCTCAGCGGAGTGATACTAACCGAGAGCCCCGATGAGCTGCGTGCCTTTCTGGACGAAGCGCGCCGGAGGGGCAAGTCGGTCGGGCTCCACCCCGCCATGGGTTCCCTGCACGGTGGCCACGGCGCCAATATCCGCCGGGCGGCGGCGGAGTGCGACGTGGTCGCCGTCAGCATTTTCGTCAATCCCCTGCAATTCGGGCCGGGCGAGGATTTCGATGCCTACCCCCGGGATCTCGAGCGCGATTGTTCCCGGGCGCAAGAGGCGGGAGCCGGCATCGTGTTCGCGCCGCCGACGGCGGCCATGTTCCCCGAAGAGCCGCGCGTCACGGTCCGGGTCAACCGGCTGGCGGACGTACTGGAAGGCGCCCACCGCCCGGGGCATTTCGACGGCGTAGCCACGATAGTCACCAAGCTTCTGGCCCTGGCCGGGCCATGCCTCGCCTATTTCGGTGAAAAGGACTACCAGCAGCTGGTGGTGGTGCGTCATCTGGTGACCGACCTGTCCCTGCCCGTCGTCGTCGTGGGCTGCCCAACTGTGCGCGAACCGGACGGGCTCGCACTATCCAGCCGCAACGCTTACTTGAGCATCCCCGAACGGGCGGCGGCCACGGTCCTGTATTGGTCGTTGCTGGCGGGCAAGCGCGCCGTGGAAGAGCAGCGGGTTGCCGATGTCGCCACCGCCCGCGCCGCCATGACTGCGGTGGCCCAGCAAGAGGCGCTCCTCGACCTCGACTACGCGGAGGTGGTCGACCCGGGCACGCTTTCCGTGCCACCTTCCATCGGGGCCGAGGTCCGCCTCCTTATTGCCGGCCGCATCGGCAAAGCGCGGCTGATCGACAATCTGGCCGCCAACGGGGCGGAGGACTGACCGGGTGTTGCTGGCCATCGATGTGGGGAACACCCAGATCGTCGTCGGCCTGTTCGCCGACAGCGACGGCGTGGGCACCGGCGACCTGGTCCACCACTGGCGCGTGGCCACCCACCCCCAGTACACGGCGGACGAGTTCGCCCTCCAGCTCTCCCAGCTGCTGGCCCTGGACGGCCTGGAGTTCTCCGGGGTGACCGGCACCGTGGTCGCCTGCGTGGTGCCGCCGGTCCAAGCGGCCCTTAGGCAGATGACGGGCCGGCGCCTGCGCGTGCCGACGGTGATCGTCGAGCCCGGTGTCCGCACCGGGATGCCCGTGCTGGTCGACAACCCCAAGGAGGTCGGAGCCGACCGGATAGCCGACGCGGTGGCCGCCTTCGAGCGCTACGGAGGCCCGACGATCGTGGTCGACTTCGGGACGGCCACCAATTTCGAGGTCATCTCGGCCAAGGGCGAGTACCTCGGGGGCGTCCTTTTTCCCGGGGTGGAGTTGTCCCTCAACGCCTTGACCGCCAAGGCCGCCCTGCTTCCCCGGGTCGACATGGTGCTGCCTCGCAGCATCCTGGGCAAGAACACGGTCGAGTCGCTACAGGCCGGCCTTATCTTCGGTTTCGGCGCCCTGGTGGACGGCCTGTGCGCACAGCTCAAAAACGAGATCGGTCCGGCCACCGTGGTGGCCACGGGCGGTTTGGCTCCTCTTGTGCTTTCGGTAAGCAAGGCCGTTGACTACCACGAGCCCTGGCTTACCCTCTACGGCCTGCGCACCATCTACCAACGGAACCGAAGCGATGCCTGACGATCTTCCTTACCGGTTCGAGCCCACGGCGGCGGCAGCCAAACTGCAAGAGCGTTTTGCCGCCCTGGCCCCGGGCGAGAACTCGGGAACGGTGGAAACCGTGGCCGGCCGGATTATCCTGCGGCGGGAAATGGGCAAGCTGACATTCGCCACACTCAGCGATTGGACGGGGACCGTGCAACTGTTCGCCGGCGCCCAGTGGACCGAGAAGTTCTCTGAGCTCAACAAGCTCTCTCTTGGCGATTGGGTGGGTGCCACGGGCGAGGTGGTGCGGACGCGTACGGGCGAGCTGTCGGTGCGGGTGGCTGAGTGGGTACTACTGGCCGAGGCTCACCGGTCCTTCGGCGACAAGTGGCGGGGCATAACCGATGTCGAGACCCGGTACCGCCAGCGTTACGCCGACCTGTGGGCTAATCCCGGGGCCCGCCAGACCCTGCTCCTGCGGAGCCGGACCGTGTCGGCGCTCCGCCGGTTCCTCGAGGCCAGGGGCTTCGTCGAGGTGGAGACGCCCGTTTTTCACCCCGTCCCCGGCGGGGCCACGGCCAGGCCTTTCATAACTCATCACAACGCCCTCGACATGGACTTGTACCTTCGCATCGCTCTCGAGCTCCACCTCAAGCGCCTGGTCGTCGGGGGCTTCGAGCGGGTTTTCGAGATCGGGCGTGTGTTCCGCAACGAGGGCCTTTCCCCCCGCCACAACCCTGAGTTCACCATGCTCGAGCTGTACCAGGCATACGCCGACTACCACGACATGATGGACCTGACCGAGGCGATGGTGGCCCACGTCGCCCGGGAGGTCACGGGAGGAACCACACTCACTTATGCGGGTCGCCAGCTAGACCTTTCCGCTCCGTGGCGGAGGGCGACGATGCTGGAACTGGTGGCGGAGCAGACGGGCGTCGAGGTGGGGCTGGAGATGCCGGCCGACGAGCTACGAGCGCGGGCCGCCGACCTGGGGGTGGTGCTGGAGCCGGATTGGGGTGCAGGAAAGGTGGTCCTGGAGATTTATGAGAAGACGACCGAGCCCAATCTCTGGGGCCCGGTGTTCGTGATGGACTACCCGAAAGAGGTGTCGCCCCTGGCCCGGGACCACCGCAGTAGCCCCGGCATGGTCGAACGGTTCGAGCCGGTGGTGGCCGGGCGAGAGCTCGGCAATGCCTTTTCCGAGCTGACGGACCCGCGCCAGCAGCGCCGGAACTTCGAGGCCCAAGCGGAGGCCCGGGCCGCCGGCGACGACGAGGCCATGCCGCTGGACGAGGACTACATACGGGCGCTCGAGTACGGGCTACCCCCGACCGGAGGGTTGGGCATCGGGGTGGACAGGCTGGTGATGCTGCTCAGTGGTGCCGATGCCATCCGGGACGTGATCGCGTTCCCGACTCTGCGCGCCGAAGCGGACTGAACTCACCCGGTTCCGGGGGCGACGTGGCGCGGCAACCAAGGGCTCGAGGCCCGGCTCTAGCGGGAGCGCACGGCGAGGTCGTCGAGGAGGCTGTGCGCCAGCCCGGCCAGCGTCTCCCTGACCGCGGGCACGGCTTTGCCGGCCCCGTTGTTGACAAAACCGGCGCCGGCGGGGTACGACGGAGCGGGCATGGCCGCCAAGGCGGCCGCCGCCCGGTCGGCCCAACGCCGCCCTTCGGCGATGGAGCCTCGCACGGCGTCGGAGGCGAGGATGATGGCCCGCGCCTTGTCGACCTCGGGGCCGTCGAGGGGCCGGCCGAGCAGACCGGACAGCTCGGGGCCGCTCTCCATGTCGGCCAGGGCCCGGATCACCGGGAGCGTGTACGTTCCCTCGAGCATGTCGTGACCGGCGGGCTTGCCCAGCTCCTCTTCGGTGCAAACCAGGTCGCGGATGTCGTCCCAGATCTGGAAGGCCATCCCGAAGGCCTGGCCGAAGTCGTCCAGGGCCTCGATCTCGCCCGGGCTGGCCCCGGCCACCAGGCCGCCGATGCGCGTCGAGGCGGCCAGTAAGGAAGCGGTCTTCCTGGAGATGGCGTCGAGGTAGGCCGCCTCGGGCCGCGAGGTCGAGAAGGCGTACTGCAACTGAGTGAGCTCGCCCTGGCAGAGCCGCCCGATGGTCCTGGCCAGCACTCGTACCACCTCCGTGCCGAGCCCGGCCGCCATCTCCGAGGCTCGAGCCAGCAGGAAGTCGCCGGCCAAGATGGCCACCAGGTTGCCCCAGCGGGCATTGGCGCTCTGCACTCCCCGCCGCGAGCTGGCCTCGTCGATCACGTCGTCGTGGTACAGCGAGCCCATGTGGACCAGCTCGACGGCCACCGCGCCCTGGACAACGGGATCGCCCGCACCGGCGCCTGTAGCCGCAGCAGCTGCGACCAACAGTGCTGGTCGGAGGCGTTTCCCGCCAGCCTCGACGAGGTGGGAGGCCACCTCGGAGAGAAGGGGCTCGGGGGAGAGGACCGCCCGGCGCAACTCTGCTTCGACCCGGGCCAGGCTTTCGTCGAGCCCGGGAAGGTAGAGCAGCTCCCAGACGTTCATTACTTGACGATATGCCAACGTCAGGCGCAAGTACGAACCGGCACCCGGTCCCCGGGCGGGCAGGACGTGGCGCTCGCGCCGATGACACAGGCTGCAGGTACACTGGGGTACGCAAGAGCCCGAAAGAAAGGGTACGGATGACTTGCACGAGGAGCTGCGCAATTACCGAGCGGAATGGCACCAGCTTGCTCTCGGTGTTGGTCCGCTTGAGTGTTGAGGAGGGTGTCAGCGTTGTTTGAGCGCTTTACCGACCGAGCCCGACGAGTGCTGGTGCTGGCCCAAGAAGAGGCGCGCCTGCTCAACCACAACTTCATCGGGACCGAGCACATCCTGCTCGGGTTGATCCACGAGGGTGAGGGTGTGGCTGCCAAGGCGCTGGAGTCCCTGGGCATAAGCCTGGAAGCAGTACGAGAGAAGGTCGAAGAAACCATCGGGCCGGCCGGGACGTCGACCACGGGGTCGCCGCCGTTCACTCCCCGAGCCAAGAAGGTCCTCGAGCTTTCCCTGCGGGAAGCCCTCCAGCTGGGGCACAACTACATCGGTACCGAGCACATGCTCCTCGGGCTCGTCCGCGAGGGCGAGGGCGTCGCCGCGCAAGTCCTTGTCAGTTTGGGCGCCGACCTTTCCCGCGTGCGCCAGCAGGTTATCCAGCTGCTCTCCGGCTACCAGGCCGCCGGGCCCGAGAAGACGGCGGCCGGGGCCGCTCCGAGCTCGGCCGACGTTCCCGCCGGGAGCCCGGTCCTCGACCAGTTCGGGCGCAACCTCACCCAGCTGGCCCGGGAGCACAAGCTCGACCCGGTGATCGGCCGCGAGCGCGAGATCGAGCGGGTCATGCAGGTGCTGTCGCGGCGCACCAAAAACAACCCGGTGCTCATCGGGGAGCCGGGCGTCGGCAAGACAGCCATAGTCGAAGGCCTATCCCAGCGCATTGTCGCCGGTGACGTGCCCGAGACCCTGCGGGGCAAGCAGCTCTACACCCTCGACCTCGGCGCATTGGTCGCCGGGTCCCGCTACCGGGGCGATTTCGAAGAGCGCCTGAAGAAGGTGCTGAAGGAGATAAGGACCCGGGGCGACATCGTCCTGTTCATAGATGAGCTGCACACCCTGGTGGGGGCGGGGGCGGCCGAGGGGGCCATCGATGCCGCCTCGATACTGAAGCCGATGCTGGCCCGGGGCGAGCTGCAGACGATCGGGGCCACGACGCTGGACGAGTACCGCAAGCACCTCGAGAAGGATGCCGCCCTCGAACGCCGGTTCCAGCCCATCAAGGTGGAGGAGCCCTCGTTGGCCCACACCATTGAGATATTGAAGGGGCTGCGAGACCGCTACGAGGCCCACCACGGGGTCACCATCACCGACCAGGCCGTCGTGACGGCAGCCAACCTGGCTGATCGCTACATAGCCGACCGGTACCTGCCGGACAAGGCCATCGACCTGATCGACGAGGCGGGCAGCCGTCTGCGCATCCGGCGCATGTCCACCCCGCCCGACTACAAGGTCATCGAAGAAGAAATCGCCAAGGCTCGCAAGGACAAGGAGCTGGCCATCGAGAAGCAAAACTTCGAGCAGGCCAAGAAGCTGCGTGAGAAGGAGGAGGAGCTCCTCCAGCGCAAGGCGACCAAGGAGCAAGAGTGGCGGGCCGAGGGTGTGGACCTGTTCGACGTCGTCGACGAGGAGGTCATCGCCGAGGTGCTGGCGAACTGGACGGGCATCCCCGTCTACAAGCTGACCGAGGAGGAGACGGCCAAGCTCCTGCGCATGGAGGAAGAGCTACACAAGCGCATCATCGGCCAAAACGACGCCCTCCGGGCTGTCTCCCAGGCCATACGGCGCACCCGGGCGGGCTTGAAGGACCCCAAGCGCCCGAGCGGGTCGTTCATCTTCCTGGGCCCCTCGGGCGTGGGCAAGACGGAGACGGCCAAGGCGCTGGCCGAGTTCCTCTTCGGGGACGAGTCGGCGCTCGTGCAGCTGGACATGTCCGAGTACATGGAGAAGCACACGGTTAGCCGGCTGGTCGGTTCCCCGCCTGGTTACGTGGGGTACGAGGAAGGGGGCCAGCTGACCGAGGCTGTCCGGCGCAAGCCCTTCTCGGTGGTGCTCTTCGACGAGATCGAGAAAGCCCATCCGGACGTCTTCAATGCCCTCCTGCAAATCCTGGAGGACGGCCGCCTGACCGACGCCCAGGGCCGCACCGTCGACTTCAAGAACACGGTCATCATCATGACCTCCAACCTGGGCACCGCCGACCTGCGCAAGACGTCGGTGGGTTTTGCCAAGGCGGACGAGGCTGTCACGCACGAGAAGATGAGGCTGAAGGTCAACGAGGCGCTGAAGCAGCATTTCCGGCCCGAGTTCTTGAACCGTATCGACGACGTGATCGTGTTCCACGAGCTCAGCAAGGACGAGATCACCGAGATCGTCGATCTCTACATGCGCCGTGTGCGCGAGCAGCTCGAGTCGCAAGGCCTCAGCGTCGAGCTGACCAGGGCGGCCAAGTACCTGGTCGTCGAGAGGGGCTACGACGCCACCATGGGCGCCCGGCCCCTGCGGCGGGCGTTGCAGCGCATGGTCGAGGACCCGCTTTCGGAGAGGATCCTTTGGAAGGAGTACCGCGCCGGCGACACGATCATCGTGGACGCCGAGAACGGTGAGATCACCTTCCGGGCTATGGAGCACTTCGAACCGCCGCCGGTCGAGCTGGCCGGCGCCGGCAGCAGCGACTAGCGCGGCGACACCGGGCACCACCCATCCCGGGCCAGGTCACTGAGAACCGCGTGCGGCACAGGTCGGCAGCGTCCTTTGTCGCCGCGGCCCTGGTCGTCCTCCTCGGTGTGGCGCTGGCCGGTTGCGGGGCTCGCGTTGATGTAAGCGTCAACGTGGCCAAGGTGGGCACCGGGTCGGTCACCGTAGAGGTGCAAGTGCCGCCGGGCACCGCAGATGCCATAGAAGACCTGCAAGCCGGTTTGCCCGTTGCCGACCTGCGTCAGGCCGGTTGGACTGTCGTAGGTCCCCGCGTCGGCGCCTCCGGTGCCACCGTGGTGAGCGCTACTCACGTCTTTTCGGCCCTATCGGAGTTGCCCACCCTCCTGGCCGACATCGCCGGCAATGGTGCGCAGGGGGCGCGGCCCTTCCGCTTGTCGGTCACAGAGCGCAAAGGCGCCCTCGAAGACACCTTTCGCGCCGCGGGGACGGTCGATCTTCGATGCGGCCTTTCCTGTTTCGACGACCCTGCCCTGGCCGCACGGGTCGGTTACCCGCTCGGGCTGCCCGGCTCCGAGATCAACAAGCTCTTCGCCCAGCGCCCGACGGGAGCGCTCACGTTCCATTTCCAGCTCTCGCTTCCCGGGCGGCGGACGTCCCCCGGACTGCGTGAGGCAGGCGGGTCGTCGGTGCTCGCGTTGGCGACGCCACTGGGTGCGTTGACGCCGTTGGCGGCCGGCACCGAGAGCCTCAATGTCGCCTTCCTGCGGCTCTTGACGGGGCTGGTCATAGCTGGCGCCCTTGTCGTGTCGTTCACGGCGGGGTGGCTGTTGCGGCGCCGGCGGCACCGGCGGCGAGGGTATGGGAACCGCCGGGCGGGCGGCCGTAGGGGCATTGCCGTCACCGGCGGTCGGTAACCTGCTTGTTTGATGAGCAAGCCACGTCTGGTCCACCGCTGCCAGAGTTGCGGGGCGAGCCACGGGCGCTGGGCCGGGCGTTGCTCGGTGTGCGGGGAATGGAACTCGCTTCAGGAGGAGTTGGTCGTCGACGCACCGCTGGGCGGTACCAGGCCGCACGGGCCCGGTGCGCCGTCGGCGGGCCCGGATGGCGACTGCTCACCGATTGCCCTCGGCGATGTCGACCTCAGCGCCCATTCCCCGATGCCGACCGGCGTCGGTGAGCTGGACCGGGTGTTGGCCGGTGGCCTGTTGCCGGGCTCGGCCACCCTTTTGGGCGGAGAGCCGGGCACCGGTAAGTCGACCCTCTTGCTCCAGGCGCTGGCGGCCATGGCGGCGAGCGGCCGGCGCTGCCTGCTGGTGGCCGCCGAAGAGTCGGCCCAGCAGGTGCGCCGGCGGGCCGGACGCCTGGGCACGGACGTGCCCGGGGTCTTCGTCGTCGAGGCAACGCGATTGCCCCAGGTCGAGGCGGCGGTGGCGAGCTTGGCGCCGGACATGGTCGTCGTCGACTCCGTCCAGGCCGTGAGCGACACCGAGGTGACGTCGCCGGCGGGCTCCATGGCCCAGGTGCGAGCCTGCTCACACGGCTTGGTGTCCCTGGCCCGGGCCTCGGGCGCCGCCCTGGTCCTGGTCGGCCACGTGACCAAGGACGGTGCTCTCGCCGGTCCTCGGGCGTTGGAGCACCTGGTGGACACGGTCCTCAGCTTCGAAGGCGACCGTTACTCATCTCTGCGGGTACTGCGGGCCGTGAAGCACCGCTTCGGCGCCACCGGGGAGACGGGCCTGTTCGAGATGGGCGAAAGGGGCCTGACGGGAGTACCCGACCCCAGCAGCTTCTTCCTGGGCGACCGGCTCGTCGGTGCGCCCGGCTCGGCGCTCACCGTGCCTCTCGAGGGTTATCGTCCTCTGGTCGTCGAGGTGCAAGCGCTCGTGGGCCGCTCGTCACCCGTCCCCCGACGCTTCGTTACCGGGCTGGATGCCGGCCGCGTCGGCTTCTTGGTGGCTGTCTTGGAGAAGCGTGCCGGGGTGCCCATCGGGGACTGTGACGTTTATGTGTCTGTAGCCGGAGGGGCAAGCGCGTGCGAACCCGCGGCAGACCTGGCGATATGCCTGGCATTGGCCTCCTCACTTTCCGGTCAGGCGCTCCCGGGCCAGATGGTCGCTCTGGGAGAGGTGGGCCTCGGGGGCGAGCTGCGCCGGGTCAACGGGATGCGTAAAAGGCTGACCGAAGCGAGGCGCCTGGGCTTCCATGAGGCCCTCGTTCCCGCCTCGGCTGAGCGGCAGGGCGCCCGGCCGGAGACCGACACCGCCCGGCCGGCGACCGACGCCGCCGCCAGCCGGGGCCGAGAGCTTCCCGCTTCGACTCTCCACCAGGCCTTGGCCCTTGCCCTGGGCGACGCCAGCAGGGCTCGCTCGGGGCCGGCGGGTCCGCCTATCGTCCTTGTCGGTGACGAGAGGAGGCAACAGTGAGCCGAGTCACGATCGATGGGGGCCGAAGCCGGGGCAAGCTCGACCGCAATGTATTCGGAGGTTTCGTCGAGCACCTGGGCCGTTGTATCAACGGTGGGCTGTTCGAGGAAGGTTCGCCCCTGAGCGATAGCCGGGGATTTCGCACCGATGTCCTCGAGCTCCTCCGCCCTCTCCGCCTGAGCGTCCTGCGCTGGCCGGGGGGTAACTTCGTGAGCAACTACCTCTGGACCGACGGCATCGGGCGGCGCGACGACCGCCCGCAGCGGCTGGAGCTGGCCTGGGGCGCGGTCGAGCCCAACCGCTTCGGGACCGACGAGTTCCTCCAGTACTGCGCGGAGCTGGGTGCGGCCCCCTACATCTGCCTCAACATGGGCACCGGGCCCCTCTCGGAGGCTCTGGCCTGGGTCGAGTACTGCAACTCGTCTGCCCGCAGCTACTGGGCCGACCGCCGCCGCCAGAACGGGCATGAGGCCCCCTACCGGGTGCCCTACTGGGGCCTGGGGAACGAGATGTACGGCGACTGGCAGGTGGGCCAGATGTCGGCTGACGAGTACGTGAGGGAGGCCTCCAGGTGGGCGAAGGCCATCAGGCGCCTGGATCCCGACGTCAAACTGGTGAGCTGCGGGCTCAACGGATGGGACGACTGGGACCGCGTCGTCGTCGACGGGATGGCGTCCCTGGTCGACCTGCACTCGCTGCACATTTACACCGGTTCGAAGGACTATTGGGGCAACGTCCTGGCCCCGCACCAGGTTGAGAGAGCCGTCAATTACACAAGTACCTACATATGCCGCGCTGTCTACAACCAGCGGCTCAGCCGGGCTCCCCGCATCGCCTACGACGAGTGGAACGTTTGGTACCGCACGAGCGACGGCAGTTTGGAGGAGCGCTACTCGTTCCCTGACGCGCTCGGCCGTCGCCACCTACCTCAATATCTTCGTGCGGAACTGCGACTGGGTCAGAATGGCCAATTTGGCTCAGATGGTAAATGCAATAGCGCCTATCGTGACCACCAAAACCGGCGCTTTCGTCCAACCCATCTATTACCCTGTCCTCCTGCACGCCCGGGCCGCGCTGGACGAGGCGGTCGACGTCTACGTCAGTTCACCGACCGTCGATGGCCCCGAGCCCAGCGACCGGTGGCAGCACCGGATAGCCGACCTCGGGCCCTTTTCGACCATCGACGCCTCGGCGACGTCGGACGCGGCCAGGACCAAGGTCGCCGTCACCATTGTCAACCGGGACCCGGGCTCTGAAGACGCAGTGGAGGTACGGCTCCGGGACGCCGTCTTTGTCGGAGAAGCACGGGTAACGACGTTGACGGCTGAGGACAGCCCGGCCGGGCGGCTGGTGCCGGACGTGGAAGGGGCGACGGTCCGCGAGGCTCTCGAGAGGGGTAAGGACGACGTGATCGTGGTCCCGGTCCCGCCCGGGTCGTTCACGGTCATCGAGTCGGCAATCGTGGGGACGAGGTGAGTGTCTCGGGGGTGGACCGGGCGACGCCCCGCCCGCCGGGCGCACCCCGCCGCTCTCCAGCCATAACCGACGTGGCCAAGCTGGCCCGCGTTTCGCACCAGACCGTCTCCCGGGTCCTCAACGGGCACGCCAGCGTCACGCCATTGACACGGGCCCGGGTACTCGCCGCCATCGAGCAACTCGGGTACCGGCCCAATGCGGCCGCCCGCGCCCTAGCTACCGGACGTTCCAAGACCCTGGGTGTGGTCACCCTAAACACGACGTTTTTCGGCCCGGTGTCGACCCTTTACGGCATCGAACAGGCGGCCCGCGTCGCCGGCTATTTCCTGAGTGTGGTGAGCCCGCAGTCCATCGATCGCGATTCGGTGCGGGACGCCGTCGGGCGCCTGGCCGACCAGCATGTCGAGGGCATCGTCGTGATCGCTCCCCTCACCTCGGCGGCCGAGGCGCTCGACGACCTGCCTACGGATATGCCGGTGGTGGTGGTCGAGGGCGACCCCCGTGTCGAACTGGCCGCCGTCACGGTCGACCAGGCTGCGGGCGCTCGGGAAGCAACCGCCTTCCTGTTGTCCTGCGGGCACCGGACCGTGTTCCATGTTGCCGGGCCATCGGAGTGGCAGGAGGCCCAAGGCCGCGTGGCCGGGTGGCTAACAGCGCTGGAGGAGTCGGGTGCCGAGGTGACCTCAGCCCTATCGGGCGACTGGACGGCCCGTTCGGGTTACCGGGCGGGGCGCGTGCTGGCCCAGGTGCCCGAAGCCACAGCCATCTTCGTGGCCAATGACCAGATGGCGCTGGGAGTGCTCCTGGCACTGCATGAGCGCAACCGCCGGGTGCCCGAAGAGGTAAGCGTGGTCGGTTTCGACGATATCCCTGAGTCGGCCTATTTCACGCCTCCTCTGACCACTGTGCGCCAGGACTTCGACCATGTGGGCCGGGCCAGCTTGAGGCTGCTGCTGGACCAGATCGAGTCAGGGGCCCGCAGCGCGGGCCGGGTGGTGGTCCCGTCGCGGTTGGTGGTCCGCCACAGTACGGGCGACGGCTGTGGGCCCCGGCCGGAGGGCACGGGCGCGCCCTAGCCCGGTCGTGGTCCCGACGGCGCGCACGGCGATCGGTAAGTCGACGAGGTGCGGATGAGAGCGCTAACTTAGGCCTATGGACGGGCCCGCGTACGCAATAGGCCTCGACTTTGGTACGGCTTCGGCACGCACACTGTTATTGGACCTGTCGTCGGGGGAGGAACTGGCTGTCTCCGAACAGGCATATGCCGATGGTGTGATCGACGCCACGCTGCCCGGTACGGGTGAACGCCTAGCGCCCGACTGGGCCCTGCAAAATCCCGACGATTACACGGCCGCGCTGGAGGCGGGGGTCTCCGATGTCCTGAAGAAGGTCCCGGGGGCGGCCGGGCGCGTGGTGGGCATCGGGCTCGATTTCACGTCCTGCACAGTCCTGCCGGCCACGGACCAGGGCGTGCCCCTTTGCCGTTTGCCCGCTTGGGACCACCGCCCGCACGCGTGGCCGAAGTTGTGGAAGCACCACTCGGCCCAGCATGTCGCCGACCGGCTCAACGAGGTCGCCACCGAGCGCAAGGAGCCGTTCCTGGCCCGCTACGGGGGTCGCATCTCCTCGGAGTGGTACTTCCCTAAGTTGATCGAGGTCTGGCTGGAGGACCGCGACGTCTATAACGCCACCGCTACCTTCCTGGAGGCGACCGACTGGGTGGTTTGGCACCTGTGCGGTCATCTGCGCCGCTCGGCCTGCCCGGCGGCGTACAAGGCCATGTGGTCGGAGACCGACGGGCTGCCCAGTTCTGCCTTTTTCGAAGCGGCCTACCCCGGGTTCTCCCGTCCCGCCGAAAAGTTGGGCGACAACTTCTACCCCCTCGGTAGCCGGGCCGGGTACCTGCGCAGTGAATTGGCCAGCAAATGGGGATTGGCAGAGACAGTTGCCGTGGCCGTCGGGAACGTCGACTCCTTCGTGTCCTTCCCAGGTGCCGGCGCCGAAGACAGCACCACTTATGTGATGGTCATTGGGACGTCCATCTGCGACTTGGTGGTCTACCCCGAGGAGGTGGCCCTGGAGGGCATCACCGGGGTGGCCAAAGACGGCATCATCCCGGGGCTCTACGGGTACGAGGCCGGTCAGCCCGCCGTCGGCGACATGTTTGGTTGGTTCGCCGAGAACCTGGCCGGGCCGGGCGGGCCTGGCTCCGCGGGCGCCACGCTGAGCCAGCTGGAGCAGGCGGCCGCCGCACTGGTCCCGGGCCAGAGCGGGCTGGTCGCCCTGGACTGGTGGAACGGCAACCGCAGCGTCCTGGCCGACGCCGACCTGTCGGGAGTGATTGCCGGGCTCACGCTGCAAAGCAGTGCGGCCGATATCTATCGGGCCCTGCTGGAATCGGTCGCCTTTGGTAACAAGGCGATAATGGACAACTTCGCCTCGAGAGGCCTGGAGCTCAACGAGATCGTCGCCTGTGGAGGAATCGCCGAAAAGAGCCCACTGCTCATGCAGCTGATCGCCGACGTATCCGGCCGCAAGATAAGCGTGCCGTCTTCGTCGCAGGTACCGGCCCGAGGATCGGCCCTCTTTGGCGCCGTGGCCGCGGGCTCCGAGGCCAGCGGCTTCGCCAACGTCGCCGAAGCGGCGGCGGCACTGAGACCGGGGACGACCAGTACCTACCACCCTCGAGCGAGCTCGACGGCCACCTACGGCAAGCTTTACCGCATCTTCAAGGACCTGCACGACACCTTGGGGCGGGAGCGGTCGGCATGGCTGCACGATCTCAAGCACCTCAAGCGCCAGGCCTCGAGATCCGTCTGAAGGCGTTAAATGCTCGAAGACCTGAAAGCCGCCGTCTTGTCGGCCAACCTCCGGCTGCCGGCAGAGGGCCTGGTCACGCTGACCTGGGGCAATGTTTCCGGTCGGGACGCAGCCACCGGCCTGGTCGTGATCAAGCCGTCCGGCCTCGCTTATAGCGCCATGACGGCGCAGGACATGGTGGTGGTAGGCCCCGAAGGCGACGTGGTCGAAGGCGGCCGCCGACCATCCACCGACACCCCTACCCATCTCGCCCTGTACCAGGGGCTCGACGGGATCGGCGGCGTGGTGCACACACATTCGACATGGGCCACGGCCTGGGCTCAAGCCGATCGTCCCATCCCGGTCCTGGGCACCACTCATGCCGACCTGTGCCCGGCGGAGGTGCCCCTGACGGCGGCGCTGACGCCCGAGGCGGTCGCGGCTGGCTATGAGCGGGCCACGGGCGATGTGGTCCTGGACGCTATCGCCGGTAGGGGGGCTCATGAGGTGCCGGCGGTGCTGGTCAGAGGCCACGGCCCGTTCTGCTGGGGGACAACCCCGGCGGAGGCCGTGGAAGTGGCGGTGACGCTCGAGGCTGTGGCCAAGATGGCCTGGTTGACGGTGGCCCTCGAGCCCGCCGTGGGCCCCCTGGCCGCCCACATCGTGGACCGTCATTTCTCTCGCAAGCACGGCCCTGGTGCTTATTACGGACAGGGAAAGGAAAAGGGCGGGGTATGAAGATGACCATGAGGGCGTTGAGGCTGAGAGCCGTCGGCGAGTTCGAACTGGTCGAGGAGCCCCGCCCCGCACCGGGGCCGGGTGACAGCCTGGTGCGCGTGGGGACGGTCGGCCTGTGCGGGTCGGACCTGCATTGGTTCAGCCAGGGTGGCATCGGGGACGCCGTGCTGAAGCGGCCGTTGGTCCTCGGCCACGAGTTCGGCGGCACGGTGGAGGGGGGCAGCCTCGACGGGCTCCGGGTGGCGGTGGACCCGGCCATACCCTGTCAACACTGCCCGCGGTGCCGGGAAGGTAATGCCAACCTGTGCCCACAGGTACGCTTTGCCGGGCACGGCGCCACCGATGGAGGCCTGCGCGAGTACGTGGCCTGGCCGACTGCGCTCCTGTACCCCGTCCCCGACGCCCTCAGCGCCGCCAGCATCGCCATCCTCGAACCTCTCGGGGTGGCCCTGCATGCCTTCGACCTGGGCCATGTGCGCTTCGGTAGCTCGGTCGCCATCGTCGGCTGTGGGCCCATCGGCTTGCTCGGCATCCAGGTCGCCCGGGCCGCCGGCGTGGCGTCGGTCGTGGCCGTCGAGCCCCTGGCCCATCGCCGGGCGGCGGCGGCCAAATGCGGTGCGGACCAGGTACTCACCCCTGACGAGGCCAAGGGACACCAGGGAGACGTAGACGTCGCCTTCGAGGTTGCCGGCACCGACGACGCCGTATTGACGAGTATGTTGTTGGCCCGGGCCGGTGGCCGGGTGGTCCTGGCCGGCATCCCGGACGACGACCGGACCAGCTTCCCGGCGGCGTTGGCCCGGCGCAAGGGCTTGACCATAGCCATGGTGCGCCGGATGAAGGACGTCTACCCGCGAGCCATCGACCTGGTGGCCCGGGGCGTGGTCGATCTCGACTGGCTGGTGTCACACCGTTCCCCCCTGGCCCGGGCGGCGACCGCCTTCGTCGGCGCGGCCCACCGCGACGGCCTGAAGACCGTTATCGACGTCGAGCCTCCCGCCGACGGCCCCCTTTCGTAAAGGTCGTGGCGCTATGACCTCAGGGGTGTCACCTCTCGGGATGGGTTGGCGTGACGATGCCCTCGAGCTTCGCTTGGAGGTCGACGGGCTCGGCCTGGCCCGTCTGGTCTGGCTGGCCGCCGGGCCCGCCGACCGGCCCGGGGCGACGGCCAGGGACGGGGCAAGTCAGGCCGCCGGGGGCCGTGGTCCCACCGGCCTGCCCTTGGTAGACGTGATCGTGTCCGGGAGCGGACGGGCGTGGTCGGGGAGGCGCTATGTGGAGTCCGTCGTGGGCCAGCGGATGCGTTACCTCGACCACGAGGAACGCACCGACGGGCCGTGGCATGAGCTGAAGGTGGGCCTGGAGGATCCTCTCAGCGGGCTGCGAGCCGACGCTGTGTACCGTGTGTTGGCCGGGCGGGGTGCCCTTCGGTCATGGGCCCGGCTCACCAACGCCGGGGCCGCCCCGGTGACGATCGAGATCCGTGAGCTCGTTCCTGGGGACCGGCCTGGAGGGCCCCGGCGGGGACCTGGAGGACATGGATGTCCTGTGGGCCGAGAACGATTGGTTGGCCGAGAGCCGCTGGCAGCGCCGGGCCCTGCGCGACGCCCTCCCTGACCTGGACATCGGTGCCCATCGGTCCGACCCCCGGGGATGCTGGGGCCTGACCAGCACCGGGAGCTGGTCGTCGGGGACGTACCTGCCGATGGGCGCCGCCGTCAACCGCCGTACCGGGCACGCCTGGGTGTGGCAGATCGAGCACAATGGCGGGTGGCATTGGCAGGTGGGAGAACACAGCGGCCGTGACGCCACGTCCAAGCACCACGGGCCCGGTCCAGCGAGCGCCTATCTGGCGCTTCTGGGCCCCACCGACGCCGAACACCAGTGGCGGCTCACGCTCCGGCCCGGCGAGTCGTTCGTGACGGTGCCGGTGGCGGTGGCGGTTAGCGCCGACGGCTGGCAAGGGGCCGTGGGGAGCCTCACCCACTACCGCCGCGCCATCCGGCGTCCCCACGACGACCACCGTAGGCTCCCGGTGATCTTCAACGATTACATGAACACTTTGATGGGGGATCCCACCACCGGACGGTTGGTGCCCCTGATCACGACGGCGGCCCGCGTCGGCGCCGAGTACTTCTGCATAGACGCCGGATGGTACGCGGGGACCGATGAAGACTGGTGGGACACGGTGGGAGCCTGGGAACCGTCCGCCACCAGGTTCCCCAAAGGCATTACCGAAGTGCTGGACTTGATAAGAGCTGAGGGTATGGTCCCCGGCCTATGGCTCGAGCCCGAGGTCGTCGGCGTGAGCAGTCCGCTCGCCGGTCGGCTCCCGCCGGGAGCTTTTTTAGCCGCGACGGGGTGCGGGTGGTCGAGCACGGCCGCTACCATCTCGATTTTTCTCATCCCGCGGCGCGCCGGCACCTCGATGGTGTGGTTGATTTCCTGGTCCGGGACCTGGGCGTCGGGTACCTCAAAATGGACTACAACATCAATGTCGGGCCGGGGACCGCCGGCGGGGGTGCCAGTGCCGGCGCCGGCCTGTTGGCGCATAATCGCGCCTATTTGCACTGGGTCGACGGGGCCCTCGACCGTCACCCCGGCCTTACCGTGGAGAACTGTAGCTCAGGGGGTATGCGCACGGACTACGCGTTGCTGTCGCGCTTCCAGCTCCAATCCACTAGTGACCAACAAGATCCCTCGCTCTACCCACCCATTTCCGCCGCCGCGCCGATGGCGATGACGCCCGAACAGGCAGCCGTTTGGGCCTACCCCCAGCCGGAGTGGAGCGACGGTGAGATCGCCTTCACACTTTGCAGCGCCTTGCTCGGCCGTGTCCACCTTTCCGGCCACATCGACCGCATGAGCGTCGCTCAACAGCGATTGGTGACCGAAGCCATCAGTACTTACAAAACGATCAGGTCCGACCTCGCTGCTGCGGTGCCGTTCTGGCCTTTGGGGCTGCCGCGCTGGACAGATGCGTGGGTGGCCCTGGGCATGCGTTCGCCGGCGGCGACGTACCTCGTCGTTTGGCACCGGGAGCGAGGCGGTGTCGGGGCGGAGCCGGCCCGGACCGCCACGCAAGGCGGGGCCCAGGCCCTCTCGGCCGACGAACTCGTCGTGCCCCTGCCCGGCGTACCCGGCCGGCACGCCCGCCCCGAGGTGATGTACCCGCTAACCGGGAGGGCTCGGACGGACGGGAACGCCTCGGGCCGGGTGTTGAGGGTGGTCCTACCCCCGGCGCCCTCCGCCTGCTTGGTGCGGTTGAGCTAACAGGTAGTCCTCAATACCTAACATATTCGGCCACATGGCCGGGCCCTCCGGGCCGCATTCAGGCCCGGACCAGGTGCACCAGGTTGCTCCCGAAGTCGAGAGGCCCGGAGAGCTCGAGGCCGAAAACCATGAGCTCGGCGCCCCCCCGTTGCCCGCCGCTAGTGACGTCGCGGTAACGGGCCACCGGGTCGAGGCCGGCCAGGCGCAGGCGGGCGGGCACCGGACCGAAATGCTGCACGCCCCAACAGGCCAGCACGAGCACCTCGCCACCGTCCTCGCTCAGGTACTCGACGGCGGACAGGGGACCGGTGCGGGCGCTGGCCAGTCGGTGCAGGCGGCCCCATTGGACGATATGGCGGACCGACTTGTACGTGCTCACCAACTCGCGGGCCTCGTCGAGCTCGGCCGGGGACCAGTGCGCCAGGTTGCCCCCGATGCCGAGCGAACCGGCCATGGCCACGTGAAAGCGGTAGCTCATTGAGAGCACCCGTGAAGTGAGTGGGTTGGGGCTGTCCGTAACCCACGCCATCATGGCCATCGGCGCGTAGACCTGGCTGAAACCTTCCTGGATGGTGAGGCGGTCCCACGCATCGGTGTTGTCAGACGTCCATACCTCCTCGACCCGCGACAGGATCCCGAGGTCGACACGGCCCCCACCCCCCGAGCAGGATTCGAAATCAACGCCCGGGTGAGCCTCACGCACTCTTTCCAGCACTTCGTAAAGGTTGTGGACGTGGTCCCTCCAGATCCGTTCAGGGTTTCGGGCGGACATGGCCGGCCAGCCCGGCTCGGAGAAATGGCGGTTCATATCCCACTTGACGAAATCGACGGCGTTTTCCGACAACACGCGGTCGAGCGTCCCGTACAGCCATTCGGCGACATCGGGACGGCCCAAGTTGAGGACCAACTGGTTACGCGCTTCGGACCGGGTGCGGTGGGCGAAGTGGTACACCCAGTCTGGGTGGGCCCGGTAGAGGTCGCTGTCCGGGTTGACCATTTCGGGCTCGAGCCAGAGCCCGAAGCCCATGCCGAGGTTGTGCACCCCGTCAATCAGCGGCCCGAGTCCCCGGGGGAACTTTCGCCTGTCCACGAACCAGTCGCCCAGGCCGGCGTGGTCGTCGCTACGCCCCTTGAACCACCCGTCGTCGAGCACGAACAGCTCGGCCCCGATCCCGGCGGCCAGTTCGGCCAGGCGCAGCTGGCCCCCTTCGTCCACCGAGAAGGCAGTTGCTTCCCAAGAGTTGTAGAGCACGGGGCGGAGCGCGGGGGCTGAACCCGGGCGGTGCGGGCGACCGGGGAACGACGGCGAGCCACCGGCGCGCGCCTCGCCGGCCAGCACGTGCCGGAGCTGGTACCGGTGCCATGAGCGGCTTGACCCGCCAAAGCCCGACGGCGAGTAGCAACCGGCGAATACGGGAAGGGCGACCTCGGCGCCCGCCGCGATCTCGATGGGGGCATCGAAGTCGTTCCACCCTCCGCACACGTGGTCCCGCCCGGCCGGGGTCGTCTCGAAGACGAGCTTCCAGGACCCGCTCCAGGCGATGGCCCCGCTCCAGACTTCGCCGTGTTCCTCGGAGACGATCCCGTCCACACCGATGGCGAACCATGGGTTGAGCTGGTGACTGGTGGTGCCCCGGCGGCTCTCGAGCACCATCTTGCCCGGCCCGAGCGTCGTCTCGACCACCTGGGTCTCCCTCGCCCAGCCCCCGTGCAGGTAGCGGAGGCGCCAGCGTGCGCCCGGGCGCAGCCACCAGTTGGCCGAGAAGGCCTGCTGGAGGGTGATCGTGTCAGGGCCGGTGTTTGTGATGCGCGCCCACCGCTCGAGCACGTCGTCACCGTCGAATATGCGGTAGCAGAGCGTCACCGACAGGGCGTAGGTGTCGTCGGCCAGGTCCACCTCGAGGGTAACGGCACCGTCCCGGCGCTCAGTCCGGTGACCGGCGACGTGCCATTCGACCCCTCGGGTGCCATCGGGGAACTCGACCTTTAAGGTGGGCTCGTCGAAGCGCCATCCGCCGAAGGCCACGTACTCCAACGGCTCGTCGGCCCCCCATCCCACCAGCTTGGCGTTGCGCACGGGATGGACGGGACGCGGGTAGCCGGCCAGTTCGGCCAGGGGTACAGGCGCACCCCAGTGCAGGTGCCGCAGGCCAGTTCCGTCCGGCGCCACGGCCAGCCCGTATACCGATCCCGCCATCTCCAGGGCCCATGTCCGCGTCGTCTGGTCGAAGCTGATCGACGACCTCTCCCGGCTCATGAAGCGGTCCTCAGCGGGGGGGCGCCGAGGTCAGGGATGCTCAGGCGCTCGCCGCCCCGGTTGGCGGACTGGTGGGCGATGATGCCAGGCAGGGTGAACCGCGCCGCCACCCAGGCGTTGACCGACGCCAGCTCACCCCTGACCACCGAACACACGAAGTCATCGGCCAGGAAGGGGTGGGAACCCTCGTGGCCGTTGGGGGCGGTGTCATAGGCGGCCGGGAGCCGGGCGCGGTCATGGTCGTGAACGGGGGCGTACCCGCAGCCCCGCTCGCCCGTCGCCGGTGGCCCGGCCTCGAGCAGCTCCGAGATGTCGGTGACGGTCTCCTTGTCCTGCCAGACGCTGACCCGGGCCAGCTGCTCGAAGCTGGCCTCGGTCCCGAAGAAGCGGAAACGCGACTCCCGAATTTGCGAGGGGTAGCCCACCCGGCGCATCTCGTTGGTCCGCATCACCCCCCCGTCGGACAGCTCGAACAGGGCCGAGGCGTTGCTGAAGTCGTTTTCGAACATGCTGACCCGGCGGTCGAACACGCCGTCGCCCCTGTCGTCAGGCACGCCGATGCAGCTCACCGAGACGGCATGGGCGGGCAGCACCGACAGGACGCCGCCGATGGCGTGCGTCGGGTACAGCATCGGAGGGTAGCTGGCCGTCTCCTTCCAGCGCTCCCCGCCGCTGTACCGGTAGGCATCGTAGAAACCGATGTCCATGTCGTGGACGTAGTCGCCTTCGGAATAGAAGATACGCCCGAAATCGCCCGCTCCGAGGCGCCGCCGGGCGTAGACGGCGGCCGGGTTGTAGAAGCTGGTCTCGCCCATCATGTAGGTGAGACCGGTCTCATGGACAGCCTCGACGATCGCCGCGATCTCCTCGTAGGTGACGGCCATGGGCACGGCCGAGTAAACGTGCTTGCCGGCGCGCAGGGCTTGGACCACGAGCGGGCCGTGCGTCCAGCGCTGGGTGAACAGGGCCACGGCGTCGCAGCCCGTGGCCAAAAGTTCGTCGAACGACCCGATGGTCCCGGCCAGGTCGAAGCGCTCGGCCACGGCCTGCGCCCGCTCGGGCCTCAGGTCGGTTACGTATATGCCGTCCACGTCGGGATGGAGCTGGAAGAGCGAGATGAAGTCCGGCGCGAACTGCCCGGTCCCGACAACGCCAATGGTGATGCCCAAGGTCAACAGCCTCCCCGTCGGCCGCGGGCACACCCGGGCCGCTCGTTCGAGGACATCATAGGGCAGTCAGACGCAGGCCGGGACCGGGGCCTGAGAGAAAATGGTAGGTGTCGTCCGGTTGCCAGGACCGGGGGGAGGTCAGGGAAGGAGCGGGATTTGACTAGGCTCCGGTGGCGTCACTGTGCCGCGTTGACGTGAAGCGCCTTGCCCCCTGTGATAGTTTTCGGTAGCTTGCGTTGGAGGTGTCCGAACGAGCTTTATGAGCAGGGAGCGGGGCGAGGGGGAGGGCCCCGAAACGGGGAGTCAGCAGAGGGTGTTCCTGTTCTAGGTGAGAGGGGATTGCTGTGGCAGCAGTGACTGCCCCGGCGGAGGCGCGCCCGGCCGGCCGGGGCCAGCCCCAAAGGGCTGAGGTCCACAAACGTTCAGGACTGCGGGCCTTCGGCCGGGCATTCCCGTTCATTGCCCCCAGCATGGTCGGGGTCATCGTCTTCCTGGCCTTGCCGGTGGTGTTCGTGCTGGTCCTGAGCTTCCTCAACTGGAGCGGGGCCGGTCCGTTCAGCTGGGCCGGCGTCCAGAACTGGACGAGCATCTTCAAGTACGACGGGGCCGGGCACTCGTTGGGCGTCACCGGTTACTACGTCCTGTTGAACATCCCGGCGCAGACGGTGCTGGCCCTGGGCTTGGCGGTGATGCTCAACCGCAAGCGCCGGGGCATGGCCTTCTTCCGGGTCCTGTACGTGGCGCCCTACCTGTCCACCCCGGTGGCCATGGGGGTGATCTGGTTCTGGGTCTTCCAGCCCCAGACGGGCGCCGCCGACCACTTCCTCCACACGCTGTTCGGCATAACCGGGCCAAACTGGCTGAACTCGCCGAGCTGGGCCATGCCCGTGGTAGCGGCGGTCAACATCTGGCAGTACCTCGGGTTCAACATGCTCTTCTTCTACGCCGGGCTGCAGGGCATACCGAGGTCCATATACGAGGCGGCGGAGATCGACGGGGCCAACAAATGGCGGCAGTTCTGGCGCATAAGCCTGCCGTTGCTCAACCCGACCATGTTGTTCGTCCTGGTCACCGACGTGATCGGGTCGTTCCAGGTCTTCGACACCCTCTACGTCCTCACCGGCGGTAGCGGCGGCCCCGGCGATTCCACCAAGGTGATGGCCCTCAACATCTACAACGTCGGCTTTGTCGGCACCAGGTACGGGGAGGCAGCAGCGTTGTCGGTCATGCTCTTCGGCGTCATCCTCATATTCAGCATCGGCCAGTTCCTGTTCTTCCGGAGCCGTACCACGTACGACTACGCCGTATGAGCGCCATCGCCGTCGGTCCGCGGGCTCAGCCGAAGAAGAGCGTCTACGAGTCCCGCGTCTTCAAAGCCGGCTCGCTCACCCTGTTTTACGGGGTCCTCACGTGCGTCGGGCTCGTGTTCATGGTGCCCTACGTTTTCGCGTTCTTCGGTTCGCTGAAACCTGACAGTGGGATTTACGGGACGTCCCCATGGACCTTCCCTGCTCACCCCCTCTGGTCCAACTACTCGAACACCTGGGGGAATTTCTCCCAGGTCGTGACCCATTTCTCGACGTACTTCTACAACACCCTGTTCGTGACGGTGTGCCTGACCGTGGGCCAGGTCGTCTTCTCCATGCTCGGCGCTTACGCGTTCGCTCGGCTCAAGTTCCCCGGCCGGGACACCATCTTCTGGATCTACCTCCTGACCCTGATGGTGCCCAATATCGTCACCATCATCCCGCTGTACACCATCATGAGCAAAATCCACGGCGTCAACACCTACTGGGCCATATTCCTGCCCTATGCCCTCGGCACCCCCTACACCATCTTCCTCATGAGGCAGTTCTTCCGTGGCATCTCGCAAGAGGTGGTGGACGCGGCGAAGATCGACGGGTGTGGGGACCTGGGGGTCCTGAGACGCATAATCATCCCGCTGTCCAGGCCGATCCTTATTACGGCAGGATTGATCGCTTTCGTCTTCAGCTGGAACAATTTCCTGTGGCCGCTGGTCATCGAGGACAGTCAGTCCCACTACCTGCTGACCACCGGCCTCGCCAACTTCTCAACCGGTCCCGGCACGGGAGAGTACCTCAACATATTGTTAGCCGGCGCCATGATAACGCTCCTTCCCATGCTGGTCCTCTTCATCATTTTCAACCGTTACATCATCCGGTCGATCCAGCTGACACAGGGGCGTTAGCACCAACATTGGCATCAGAAGGTCCAGGGCAACACAAACCAAGGGAGGACAACAAATGAAGCATAAGAGGCTGCAAGCTTTGCTTGCGTCGGCCGCCGTGCTCGCCGGCATGGGTGGCGGCTTCGTCGCCGCCGCCCCGCCGACATCGGCGGCAGGTGTCGTACACCTGAGCTACACGCTGTGGGACCCGCACGAGGAGATCGGCTACAAGCAGTCGATCGCCGTGTTCGAAAAGGCGCACCCCAACATCCAGGTCACGATCACCGAGATCCCCTACGCCTCCTACCAGACCAAGCTCCAGGAGGAGTTCAGCGCCGGGTCAGGGCCTGACCTGTTCTGGATCAACACCCCGTGGCTGTCGACCTGGATCAAGGACGGCTACCTGGTCAACATCATGCCCTATCTCAAGTCCTGGGGAGTCAACCTCTCCATCTACTACCAGTCCCTGGTGGCGTTGCACGAGTACAAGGGGGCCCTCTACGGCCTGCCCAAGGACTGGGACACCATTGCCTACTTCGTCAACGAGAACTACCTGAAGGCTCACCACCTGACCATCCCGGCGAACTGGTCCTGGAACCCGACCAACGGTGGCACGTTCTTGAAGTTCCTCCAGGAAGCGACCATCGACACTCACGGCAACAATGCCCTGTCGCCCAAGTTCGACGCCAACTCGATCGCCACCTATGGCGCCGAGATCAACAACAGCGCCCAGACCGGCTTCGAGAACTTCTGGCAGATGGACGGGTGCCATATCATCAACGCCGCCTGGGCCTCGTCGACGGCCTTCAACACCCCCGCCTGCGACCAGACCACCCAGTTCATCCGGGACTTGATGTACAAGTACCACGTCTTCGCCCCGGGGACCCTGCTCGGGACCAACGGGACCAGCCCCAGCGGCCAGGACCAGGCCCTGTTTGCCCAGGGCAAGGTCGCCCTGTTGCAAGCCGGTGACTGGGAGACGACGCCTACCGCTCAGCTCGTGGGCACCAAGTTCAAGATCGGTGTAGCCGAACTGCCCGCCGGCCCCGACGGGCTGTGGAGCGTCTTCAATGGCCTCATCGACGGTGTCAACGTGCATTCGCCCAATATGTCGGCCGCCCTCCAGCTGGAGAACTGGCTCGGTGGCGCCGCCTCGCAGAAGATAATGGGCGAGGGCGGTTACATCTGGCCCGCCATCAAGTCCCTGGACCCGCTGTTCGTGCAGGCCTGGGCCAAGCAGGGCATCCCCATGCAGCCCTTCCTCAACGAAGCCGCCGGCAAGGTCGTCGACTGGCCGAACACCCCGGGCATGAACCAGGGCCTCACCGACATGGCCAGCGACATGGGCCCCATCTGGCTGGGTGGAGGTAACCTGGCCAACACGACGTCGGCCCTGGCCAAGGCCTATGGCGATGCCAACCATGACCTGTCCGTGGCGGGCGCCTAGCATCGAGCAGGCCCCTCGTCCATCGGCATACCGGTACCTGGTGGTAAACCAGGTCCGGTAAATATAGTGAACCGCTAGTCAACCAGCCGCCCCCAGTCCCGAGCGCCGGGCTGGGGGCGGCTTTCGTGGCCGGCCCGGTTGCCACCGGGCACGGCGCAAAGGAGCGAAATGTACCGCGCGGACGACAACCGTTATGACCGGATGAGCTATCGGCGCTGTGGGCGGCGCGGCCTGGTGCTCCCGCCCATCTCGCTGGGCCTGTGGCAGAACTTCGGCGGTAAGCGTCCTTTCGAGGACAGCCGGTCGATAGTCCGCCGTGCCTTCGACCTCGGCGTCACCCACTTCGACCTGGCCAACAACTACGGTCCCCCCTACGGCTCGGCAGAAGAGACTTTTGGCCGGATCTTCGCCGCCGACCTCGTCCCTTACCGCGACGAGATCATTATTTCGACCAAGGCCGGCTATGACATGTGGCCTGGCCCGTACGGCGACGGCGGGTCGCGCAAGTACCTCTCGGCCAGCCTTGACCAGAGCCTCCGCCGGATGGGGCTGGACTACGTCGACATCTTCTACTCCCATCGGCCCGACCCGGCCGTCCCCCTGGACGAGACCATGGGCGCCCTCGTCAGCGCCGTCCACCAGGGCAAGGCCCTCTACGCTGGTATCTCCAACTACCCGCCCGACCGTACGACCGAGGCCGCCGCCATCCTGGCCGGGGCCGGGGTGCCCCTGCTCATCCACCAGCCTTCCTACTCGATGTTCAACCGGTGGGCGGAAGGCGGTCTGCTCGACGTCCTGGAGGCCGAGGGCGCCGGCTGCATCGCCTTTTCGCCGCTGGCTCAAGGCCTGTTGTCAAGCAAGTACCTGGGCGGGATCCCTGACGGTTCGCGGGCCAGCGAGGACCACTTCTTGAAGCGGGTCTCGATCACCGAGGAAAGGCTGGCGCAGGTCGGCGCCCTCGACGCCATCGCCCGCCGGCGCGGCCAGTCTCTGGCCCAGATGGCCCTGGCCTGGGTTTTGCGGGACAAACGGGTTACGGCTGCCCTGGTCGGCGTGCGCACCGTCACCCAGCTGGAGGAAAACCTGGCCAGTCTGGACGGCCTGGAGTTCAGCGCCCAGGAACTGGCCGACATCGATCGCTACGCGGTGGGATGACGCGAGCTTGACCAATAAGGCGCGGTGGCGGAAGGGCGCCTTTGTCGCCGTTACGGGGTTCCCGTTCGTCTTTCTGACTGTCTTCGTGGCCTACCCACTCTGGCAGCAGGTCGGAGGGAGCTTTTTCTCGTGGTACCAGCTCAAGCCGCACGGGTTGGACGGCGTCCGCAACTACGTCGCTCTCTTCGCCGACGTCCTCGTCCCCGTGTCGGCGTTGCACACCGTGTTTTTCCTCCTCCTGACGGTGCCCACCGAGCTCGGCCTCGGCCTGGCCGCGGCCTGGATGACATTGCGGGTGAGGCGGGGAAAAGCTCTGTTGGCGGTGATATTCCTGGTCCCCCTCGTCGTTCCCTGGACGGTGGCAGGGGGGCTGTTTTACGGGCTTTTCAACGTTCACGGCGTCGCCGACCGGCTGAGCCAGGAGGTTTTCGGGGGTGGGTACTCGTTCCTGTGGCTGTACCACCCGAGGCTCGCCTTCGGCGTCATCGTTGTCTTCAGCATCTGGAAAGGGGCGCCCTGGTGCTACTTGTTGCTGATGGGGGCACTGAGCGCGTGCCCCGCCGACGTCCTCGAGGCGGCGAGGATCGATGGGGCGCGGGGGTTGGCGTTCTGGTGGCGAGTTGTGCTCCCGACCATCCGCCCCATGCTCGTCTTCGTCATCGTCCTCCGCTTCCTGGCCGAGGCTCAGAGCTACTACCCGGTGGCACTGCTCACCGGGGGCGGTCCCAGCTTCCCTGGGGCCACCGAGCTTCTCGCCTTCTACGGGAACAAACTGGCCTTCGGTTACTACAACTTCGGTGAGGCCTCGGCGATGGGGACGCTCGTGGGCGCCGTCCTGGTCATCGTGGCCGTCGCCGGTTGGAGGTTGGCCTACCCCCGCCCGGTCGGGCGGCGTCGGTCCTTCGGGGCTTTTTCTCCCGGAACTGGCGCACCGGGGGCCGGACGGTCGCCGCGCCATGCGCTCCCGGGGCGCCATCGATGGTGGCGGCGGGGCCCGGCCGGCCGTGCCGGAATGCCTCATGGGCGTCTCGGGGACTTCGATCCGGTGGAGCAAAAGGGCCCGTGTAGGCATCCTGGGGGCGATGGCCCTGTTGACCCTTGTCCCTTTCGTCGGGGAAGCCCCCAACTGGCTCGGGCGCCAGGAACTGGCGGGCACGTTTTGGCCGGGCGTCGAAACAGGTCTTTGGAACACGCTGATCGCCACCGGGGCGACGCTGGTCGGGACGCTGGTGCTAGCCGTGCCCGCCGCCTATCTGCTCGCCTTCAAGAAGTTCCGCCTGCGCGGGCCCCTGTTCGTGTTCGTGCTGTTCAGCCTGGCCATCCCCGGGATCGTCTTCATCTTTCCCCAGTTCGAAGAGATCGTGCGGCTACACCTGGTCAACTCACTCACCGGCGTGATCGTCCTGTATGTCACCACCAATCTCCCTCTGGCCATTTTCTTCCTGCGTCCCGCCTTCGCCAGCGTGCCCGGGCCGCTGGTCGAGGCCATGCGCGTCGACGGGGTCTCGGACCTCGGCATTTTGCGCAGGCTCATCCTGCGCCATTCGGCCAGCACCATGGTCGCCCTGTCGGTCCTGGTGGTGGTGTGGGTATGGGGAGAGGTGCCCATCGCTCAGGCCGTCCTGGACAGTAACTGGCTGGCCACGCTGCCTTTACAGATGACCAACGGCCAGATAGGCAACCCGAACGCCGCCTACCTGATCTCCATCGGGGCGCCCCTGGCACTGTTCGTGGCCACGCAGCGGTTCTTCCGGCGTGGGTTGGTGAGCTCGACCCTCCTTTAAGACGATTGGTGGGCACAATTGGCTGGCGCCGGCGGACATTATCGGCCGGTGGCGGCGGGCGCAGGGGTGGAGCAGTAATCTCATGGCAGGATGTCGCCGGTCATGGGCCCCTTTCAGCCGTGGTGGTCGGTGCCGGCACCGGCGGGATGCTGAGCGCCAGGGCCTTGAATTCATCGCCCCGGTTCCAACTGGTGGGCATAGCCGATACCAGCGAGAAGGCCTTGGCGCGCCTGGGCGCGGACGAATTCGGGGGAGTGCCGAAGTTCGGGAGCTACCAGGAGATGTTCGCCGCTGTCCACGCCGACGTCGTTTGCGTATCCACCTATGCCCCCACCCACCTCGAAGATCACCAGGGCCGCTATGGATATACCGGTGAAGGGGCTATTAGTGGAAAAGCCTCTGGCCGACTCGACGGCAGGCGCCAAGGAGATCGTCGACCTGGCCCGATCGGGTGCCATCCCCCTGGTCGTCCCGCACGGCCTCATGGCCCGGGACGCCCCCCTCGAGGTGGTCGACAAGGTGCGCACCGGCGCCATCGGCGCCATGCGCGTGGTGGAAATGGAGTGCACCGGCTGGGACATCCTCAATGCCGGCATACATTGGATCCAGTACTTCATCGCTTTGGCCCAACCGGCGGTCCCCACGAGAGCCTTGTGCGCGTGCGACAGCGCGACCCGGACGTACCGGGACGGCTTTCAGGTCGAGACCGAAGCCGTGACCCTGGTCACATGCAGCAACGGCACGCGCCTCACCCTGCACACAGGCGATTTTGTCCCTATGGCCCGGGACGACGTCGCCTGCCTCATGCGGATCGTGGGCGACGACGGCTTTATAGAGTACGGCGCCTGGCGGGACGACTACAGGTTGGTAAGTGCCAGGGCGGGTGAAAGGACGATCGCCGTGGAGCCTTCGGAAGTAAGCGGGCACCGCCGCCATCTGGACCACCTGGCTGACCTCGTGGCCACGGCCACCGTCGACTACGACGTGCCCGTTTCTTCCCTGAGAGCTCTGGAGGTCGTCGAGGCGGCCTACCTTTCCAACCGGACGGGGGCGGCGATCGACCTGCCGCTGCCGACGTCCCCGCCACGGCGGCCGGCGGACTGGGACCCGGGGATGCCCTACGGCGGCGTGGGCGGAGGGCGCGACGGGCGCCGGCTGTGAGCCCTCGCCGGGGGACTACGCACGGCCCCCGGCCTCGGTCGCGGGGCGGGCGCGGATGGGTTAGCATCGACCGGTGCCGGACAGGCTGAGCGCGGCGATGATCGAGGTGCTGGGATCGATCGCCCCCGGTCGGCCCCTCCGTGAGGGCCTCGACCGCATACTGCAAGCCAGGATGGGTGCTTTGATCGTCGTCGGGGACGGGCCGGAAGTCCTTTCCATCTGCTCGGGCGGTTTTCTCCTGGACGCCGAGTTCAGTCCTCCGAGACTTTCCGAGCTGGCAAAAATGGACGGGGCTATTATCCTCGCCGCCGATTCGAGCCGCATCGCCCGCGCCAATGTCCACCTGGTGCCTAACCCGGCCATCGCCACCTCAGAGACAGGGACGCGGCACCGCACCGCAGAACGGGTGGCCCGTTCGTTGGATGTGCCCGTCATAACGGTGTCCGAGGACCGTTCGGTTATCTCGGTTTACCGGGGCGAAGAGCAACGTCCTTTGGTGCCCGTGGAGCGGCTCCTGGCCCGGGCCAACCAGGCGCTGGAAACGCTGGAGGGTTACCGGGACCGCCTCGACGTCGTCACCAATGCCCTTTCTGCCCTCGAAGTCGAGGACATGGTGACCGTGAGGGACGTCGTCACCGTGCTGCAGCGCACCGAGACGGTCCGCCGCATCGCCGAGGAGGTCGATGGCTACAGCATCGAGCTCGGCACCGACAGCCGGCTGGTGCGCTTACAGCTCGAGGAGATGTTGGCCGGGGTGGAAGAGGAGAGGCGCCAGATCCTGCGCGACTATCTGCCGCAGGGACCGAGCTGGGAGGTAGGCGACGCTCTAAGTGCTTTGAGCCAGCTAACGACCGAGCGACTGCTGGATCTGTCCAAGGTGGCCAGTGTTCTGCGCATCGGTCCGGCCGTCGGCGACCTCGAGAGCCCTCTGAGGCCCTACGGTTACCGCCTGCTGTCGAAGATCCCGCGCCTTCCCGACCACGTCGTGCGCAACATCGTCGACCGCTACGGGGGCTTGCAGCAGGTCCTGAGGGCCAGCATCGAGGACCTCGACACCGTCGAAGGCATCGAGGTGGCCGGCGCTCACTTCGTAAAGGAGGGCCTCGCCCGCCTGGCCGAAACGAGCATCCTCGACCGCCTGGGCTGAAGCTCAGCCGGCGCGTTGGGCCAGACGCTCGCGGTTGACGACCCGGTAGCGTCTCTCGGTCTGGTCCAGCCAGCCGAGGCGCACGAACGCCGCGATCGCTTTGTTGACCCGCTCTCTCGAGGCACCCACCAGGCCGGCGAGCTCCTCCTGGGTGATGGGCAGGGCGAACTCGTCGGCGTCCCCGGCTATCTCCAGAAGGCGCTTGGCCGTCCGGCCCGTCACGTCGAGGAGCATGGCGTCGGCGAGCGCGGCGCTGACGGCGCGCAGCCGGCCGGCGAGGAGGGCGGCTACGTCCCACAGGAGTTCCGGGCGCAGATCCAGCTCGCGGCGGACGGCGTCGAACGGCACCCGGACGACCTCGGAACGTTCCAATGCCCGGGCCGAGGTGGGACGGGCCCGACGTCGAACAACGACATCTCCCCGAACAGGTCTCCCGGCTCCATTAGGGCTACCAATGTCTCGCGGCCGTCGGTCGAACGCTTGGCCACGGCGATGCGCCCGCTCAGCACCACGAACATCTCCCGGGCCTCGTCACCCTCGCTGAACAGGGTGTCGTTGCGTTCGAGGCGGGTGGTCGAGGCCTCGGCGGCCACCCGCGCCAAGGCGTCTGCAGGCAGGGAGGAGAACAGTTCGCCGCCCGCGAGCACCGACAGATCGTCCATGCACGCCAAACGCTAGCCGCCGTCCACCGGCCGCGCTGGGCCCTTTCTAGGCCGGACCGCGGGCACAGTTGGATCCAGGCCCGGAAAAGCCGTACCCTGGAAGGTGGGCCGAAAAGCCGAAAGGACCTCTGGGGACACATGCCGTTTGATGTAGGGGACAAAGTCGTCTACCCCCACCACGGGGCTGCCGTTGTCGAGAAGAGGGAATTAAGGGCCGATTTTGGCGAACAGCGGGAATACCTGGTGTTGCGTCTGGCGTACGGGGACCTGACCCTCAAGGTGCCCGTCGATTCCACCTCTGACGTGGGCATAAGGGAAGTAATCAACGACGAGGAGGTCGAAGAGGTTTTCGCCGTGCTGCGCAAGAAGGACGTGCGCATGCCCACCAACTGGTCTCGCCGGTACAAGAACCACGTCGAGAAGTTGAAGTCAGGCGACATATACCAGGTCGCCGAGGTGGTGCGTAACCTCTCCAACCGTGACAAAGACAAGGGCCTGTCGGCGGGCGAGAAGCGCATGCTCAACCGGGCGCGCCAGATCCTGGTGTCCGAACTGACCTTCGCTATCGGTGTGTCCGAGGCGGAGGCCGAAAAGAAGCTCGACGAAGCCCTTCCCTAGTGCCGGTACGAGCCGCGACCTGGGCGGTCGTGGTCGCGGGCGGGAGTGGGTCCCGGTTCGGGGGCTACAAGCAATTTGCTCTGCTGGCCGGCCGGCCGCTGGTGGAGTGGTCGTGCCAGGCGGCGCAAGCGGTATGCGCCGGGGTGGTGTTGGTGGTGCCGTCCGGCGTGGTGGACTACTACCGTGAACAGGGCGCCTGCGCTGTGGAGGGAGGCGAAAGCCGAGCCGCGTCGGTGCGGGCGGGCCTGGCCGCCGTGCCGGACGGGCCCGAGGTGATCGTGGTCCATGATGCCGCCCGCCCTTTGTCGAGCCCTTCCTTATGGGAGGCCGTCGTAGGAGCGGTGCAGGCGGGCGCCGACGGGGCCGTGCCGTGCCTCGCCGTCGCCGACACGATCAAGCAACGCCAGGACGACGGCCGGCTGGTGACCCTCGACCGCACCCGCCTGTTCGCCTCCCAAACCCCTCAGGCCTTCTCCGCCCCTGCTCTGAGAGCCGCTCACGCCGGGGGAGGCGAGGCGACCGACGACGCCGCATTGGTAGAGGCCATGGGGGGCACGGTGATGCGCGTCGAGGGTGAGGTGACGAACCTGAAGATCACCACCCACATCGACCTCGTGCTGGCCGAGGCGCTGATCGCCGGCGGGACGCTGTCCCATATGGGACGCCCGGAACCGTCACTTCCCCGTGGAGCGCCGTGACCCTGCGGATCGGCCAGGGTTTTGACGTCCATGCCTTCAGCGACGATCCCGGGCGCCCCCTGGTGCTGGGCGGGGTGACGGTGCCGGGCCGGGGTTTGCAGGGCCACAGTGACGCCGACGTCGTTTGCCACGCCATCATCGATGCCGTGCTCGGGGCGGCCGGCGCCGGTGACATCGGGGCCATGTTCCCCGATACCAGCCCGGCCCTGGCTGGAGCGGACAGCCTGGAACTGCTGGTCAGGGCTCTGGCGCGGATCTCTCCGCCCTGGACAGCGGTGAACATCGATTGCACCGTAATTGCCGAGGCACCGCGCTTGGCTGCTTACCGAGAACCGATGGAACGGCGCCTGAGCGAGACGCTGGGAGCGCCGGTGTCGGTGAAGGCGAAGCGGGCTGAGTCGTTGGGGGCACTGGGCCGGGGCGAGGGTATCGCCTGTCTGGCCGTTGCCCTGCTCGAAGAAAGATGAGAGCGGCCACCGGGCCGACCGACCTCGGGGGGGACCAGGTCGAGGGGCACCACGCCGTCCATGAGCTCCTGGCCGCCGGTAGGCGCCGGGTCGAAGCGTTGTGGGTGGCGCAGGGCCAGTCCGGTCACGGACCCCTGGACGAGATCGTCTCGCTGGCCCGCAGGCAGAAGGTAATGGTCCAGCTCAAGGGGCCCGAGGCTCTGGCGGCCGTGGCCCGGACGAGCGCTCCCCAAGGCGTGGTGGCATGGGCGCAGCCTGTCGGCGCCGTGCCCCTGGCTGAGCTCCTGGACACCGGCTCCGGGCCACCGCCTTTCCTGCTCGTGCTGGACGGGGTGACCGATCCCGGCAACTTCGGCTCCCTACTGCGAAGCGCCGCTGGCGCCGGGGCCACCGGCGTGGTGATCGCCCGCCACAGGTCAGCCCCCCTGACGCCGGCGGCGCTCAAATCGGCCGCCGGCGCCGTCGAAAAGGTGCCGATCGCGGTGGCGGCGGGGATTGCCGCCGCCATGCAACAGCTGGGCAAAGCCGGGGTGTGGACGGTGGGGCTCGACCCCGCCGGGCCGGCCGACTTGTGGCAAACGAACCTTCTGGACGCGCCCGTGGCACTGGTCCTGGGGTCCGAGGGGGCGGGCCTCTCGCGCCTGGTGCGCCAGCGCTGTGACGTGCTCGCCCGCATCCCTCAAAGCGGCGCCGTCGAGTCGCTCAACGTGGCCGCCGCGGGTGCTGTGGCCTGCTTCGAAGTAGCACGCCAGAGAGCTGCGGCGGGGTAATGCCGCAGTTCGCTGGCTACCATTTCCCTGCTTACCAGTAGTACCAGCGACGGCCGCCACCACTACCGGCCCGGAAGGCGAAGCCTGCCAGCCAGAAGATGAAAATAACGGCAGCGGCGATCCACAGGAAGTGGATGGTGAAACCCAGTCCAAAAAGGACTAATACCAACAATAGGAACAACAGAAGTGCAGCCATCTTGGGTAAATCTCCTTTCCCTTGCTGAGGAGGGTCTTTTGCCTATACCCAAGGTGCCGGCACCTTTCAAACACGGATAACGGAGGTCCTGGTCACCGCGCTCCTCAGGACCGGTGGGCGGCGAGGGACCAAACGAACACAAAACCACAGGCCGTGGCGATGACGACCATCGTGTGCCAGACCTCGTGGTAGCCGAAGACTTCCGGGGCGGGGTCGGGCCACTTGACCGCCAGCACCCCGGCGCCGGAGGTGTACAGGATTGCCATCGAGGCCATCAGGGCCAGCTGCCGGGCGCTGAGGTGCGGGACCGCCTCGGGCAAGGTGACCACGGCGAGCCAACCGAGGACGATGTAGGCCGTCGATGTGATGTAGCGACTTGCCTCGAAGTGCGTGGCGACGGCCAGCATGGCGACGACCGCCCCGAACCAGGCCATGCCGAGCACCACATCAGCGAGGGCCCCGGGCACGGCGAGCAGGCAGTACGGCGTCGTGGAGGCGGCAATGAACACGAAGATCATCTGGTGGTCGATCTTGCGCATGCGCCGGCGGGCGGGGGGTGCCCACGAGCACAGGTGGTAGCTGGCGCTGACGGCAAAGAGGCCGACCAACGCCAGTGCGTACAGGCCCACGCCATCGCCCGCGCCGTTCCGCCAGACCAGGGCGACGGCGGCGGGAAGGGCGGCGACGAGCGCCGCCAGGTGCAGGAAACCTCGGCTGCGGGGCGCGTCGGCGGTGCCCGAGAGCCTCAGGCGGCGGCCCGCCGGCCCCAGAACCGGCGTGCCTGGGGCGTCCACCTCCCCATGCTCCCCCCAACGCCATGGTCGTGTCCAAAGACCGGCGGCCACCACCCGAGCTCATCGGCCCCCGGACGTCGTCCGGTTTTGCGGAAACGCCTTCTGCGCCTTCGGCCCTGGGCTCGACGCTTTGGGTGACCACCTCCCTGGTAGCCGCCCTGGGAGCGGCGTGACGGGGCCAGGGTAAGTCCTGCCGGTTGGGCACTGTGCCATAGGGCCGGGTACCCGGTAGTGGTCCGGGATCGTTGCGCGGGCGGCCGTCAGCTGCTACTTTTCGTCCTTTTCCGCTGGCACGCACTGCGTTACCCACCAGAAAGGGGCCCGATGGCACAGTTCCCGCACGTACCCGCCCGCCAAGGCAAGCGCTGGGCGGCCCGGAGCCGCTTGGCCCCCGTTGTCCTCGCCGCCCTGCTGCCGGTCCCCGTGACCGTGGTGGCGGCGACGGGCGTGGCCGGAGCCACCGGGCAAACCTACGTCGCCCTGGGCGACTCGTACACGTCGGGACCGGACATCCCCACCCAGTCCACCTCTCCCGCCGGCTGCCTGCGTTCGAGCCACAACTACCCGGGCGACACCGCCAGCGTGCTCGGGCTCGCTCTCACCGACATGAGCTGCAGCGGCGCCACCACGGCGGACATGTACGCATCCCAGAGCGTGTCACCGGGCCCGGCCAACCCGCCACAGTTGAGCGCCGTCGGTAAGGGCACCATGGCGGTGAGCCTCCAGATCGGTGGGGACAACCTGGGCTTCACGAGCATCATCGAGAACTGTGCCGCCCTGACCCCGTGGGGACCGACGAAGGTGGGCGCCAACTGCAAGAGCTATTACGACCCCCATGGCAACGACTCCTTGCTGGCGGCGGTCAATAACCTGGCGCCGACGATCGGAGGTGTGCTGGCCCAGATCCGCTCCCAGGCGCCATCAGCCGTGGTCTTTGTCGTCGGCTACCCGGCGATACTGCCTCAGAACGGTGCCTGCTGGCCCTCGATGCCGTTCGAGACCAGCGACGCGCTTTACCTCACCCAGACCGAGGTAGAGCTCAACGCCGTGCTGTCCAAGGAGGCGTTGGCCTACGGAGACACCTATATAGACACGTACACGCCCAGCATCGGTCACAATGCGTGCACATCAGAGGCCAACCGCTGGGTCGAGCCGCTGATCCCAGCGTCGCCGGCCTACCCCGTGCACCCCAACGCGGCCGGAGAGGCGGCCATGGCGACACTGCTCGAGGGAGCCATGACAAGCGCCGGCCTCTAGGCCCACGCTTTCGGAGGGATTGCGGTCCAAAGTGGGTGCAGGACCGTAGATCCCTCTGAAAGGAGCGGAGCCAGTGAGCGCTGCCGGCAAGCCTCCGCCCGGGCGCCCGTGGCGATGCCGCGGCCGCAGGTCCCTTGCTGTAGCGGCGGTAATCGGCGCCTGTGCCGTCGGCCTGAGCCTCGTGGTGCTGGCCCTCGTACCTTCAGGTTCCGTGCCGGGCTCGGCTCGTCGCCCCCAGGCGGGCGTGGCCCCGAGCCCGGCCGGTGCGGGCAAGCGGACATCGAGCGCATCCCGGGGGTATATGCCCCGGGACGCAGGAACGGGCACGAGGGTGGCCGAACTGAGCAGCGGCCTCGACTCGCCCTGTGGCCTCTCCTTCGACTCCTCCGGGGACGTCTGGATAGCCAACGAGTCGGCCAACACGGTGGTGGCGTACACCCCGAGCCAGCTGCTGCTCGGGCTCCCGGGCACGACCCTGTCGTCCGGTCCGTCCGACAGCCTCGGTTCGCCCTGCGGCCTCGCCTTCGATCCCTCCGGCGACCTGTGGGTGGCCAACGAGTCGGCCAACACCGTGGTCGAGTACACGCCGGCCCAGCTGGTAAGCGGCGCCCCCGTCCCCGCCGTCACTATTTCCTCGCCCGTCCGCTCCTCCTTCTCCGCGGTTCCTTTCAGCGTCCCCGGTCCCCCTTCCCGTCCCTCGGGCAGCCTCGATGGCCCGGTTGGCCTCGCCTTCGATCCCTCCGGCGACCTGTGGGTGGCCAACGAGTCGGCCAACACCGTGGTCGAGTACACGCCGGGCCAGCTGGTCAGCGGCGCCCCCGTCCCCCGGGTCACCATTGCCTCTTCCAGCCTCCCCGCCAGCCTCGATGGCCCGGTTGGCCTCGCCTTCGACTCCTCGGGCGACCTGTGGGTGGCCAACGAGTCGGCCAACACCGTGGTCGAGTACACGCCGGGCCAGCTGGTCAGCGGCGATCCGCCGCCTAGCGTCATCATCGGCGCCCACGTCCCCAGCGCCGGCTCCTCCGCCAGCCTCAGCGGTCCCCATGACCTCACGTTCGATAGATCAGGGAACCTTTGGGTCGCTAATGAGGAAGGTGACGACCTGGTCGAGCTGGCGCCGGACCAGCTGGTAAGCGGTTCGCCTGCCCCCCGGGCCACTATTTCTTCCGGACCGGCTAGTGGGCTGAGCGTTCCCCTGGGCCTCGCCTTCGACTCCTCGGGCGACCTGTGGGTGACCAACGAGGAAGGTGACGACTTGGTCGAGTACACGCCGGACCAGCTGATTAGCGGTTCTCCTGACCCCCGTGTGGCGGCATCGGCGGTCAACGGTGGCTTCGATTGGCCTTTCGGCGTCGCCTTCGACTCCTCGGGCGACCTGTGGGTGGCCAACTACAGCGCCAACAGTGTGGTCGAGTTTGCGCCCCGCCAGCTGACCACGGGGTCCCCGACCCCGACGGTAACCATCTCCTCGGGCCCGTCCGACAGCCTGGAAGGCCCCGACGGACTGGCTTTCGACCGGTCTGGAGATCTGTGGGTGGCCAACTACGACGAGGTCACCGGGGCTGACAGCCTGGTCGAGTTTGCGCCCCGCCAGCTGGCCACCGGGGCGCCCGTCCCCAGGGCGACCATCTCCCCGGACTTGTCTTACAGCCTCGACGAGCCGGAAGGTTTGGCCTTCGACTCCTCGGGCGACCTGTGGGTGGCCAATTACGGCGGTAACAGCCTGGTCGAGTTCGCCCGCCGCCAGCTGGCTACCGGGTCCCCCACCCCGGCGGCGACCATCTCCTCCGGTCCCTCTGACAGCCTGGACGAGCCCCAGGGGCTGGCGTTCGACTCCGTGGGGGACCTGTGGGTGGCCAATGACAATTCCGACACCGTGGTCGAGTTGAAACCCCGTCAGCTCGTCACCGGGTCTCCCACTCCCGCCGTCACTGTCTCGTCGGCGCTGCCGGGTAGCCTCGACGGGCCGGCGGACCTGGCGTTCGACTCCGCCGGGGACCTGTGGGTGGCCAACTACAACTCCGACACAGTGGTTGAGTACAGCCCGGGCCGTTTAGCCACCGGACCAGAGGTCCCGAACGCGACCATCTCGTCCGGTCCCTCCAACAGCCTTGATGGCCCGGACGGGCTGGCCTTCGAACCCTCGGGGGACCTATGGGTGGTCAATTTCAACAACAACACTGCGGTCGAGTACTCGCTGGGCGTCACGACGAGGGCCCGTACTGCACATGGCAGTTAGATGCCTTGGCCAACCCTTGCCGCCGCTCCAGCCAGTCCTCTTGCACTTCGAGCTCCTCTCGACGCCTTGACGCCAACCGAGCCTAACGGGGGGCCAACGCCGAGGCTCCGCCTCGCCACGCCGCCCAAGTCGGAGATGGGCCGGTCAAGGCGCTCGGGCCCGTCCGCGGGCAGGGCAGTCGCTCCGGGGGGCCACGTTTGCCACCGGTCTGGGCCCTGGATCCGGGCCAGCTGCGCCGGTATCCTCTAGCGCGGGGTCGGCCCTAGGGTCGGTCGCCCACCCGCCGTGCCCACGCACCCAGGCCCAACAGGGCAGAAACGGAGCTTACGATGGCCGGGTTCATCCAGCTGATCGAGTTCGAGACCGACGACGTCGAGGCGGTCCAGAAGGCGATCCTCAAGTTCCGCGACGAGCACCCCGGTGTCATGACCTTCACCACCAGCCGGGTGGCCGAGGACCGGGACAAGCCCGGCACCTATATCTCCATCGTCGAGTTCGCCTCGTACGAGGAAGCCATGAAGCAGTCGAACCATCCCGCCCTCTCGGCCTTCGTGCAGAGCATGGCGCCGGAACTGATGGCCAACCGCGGCTTCCGCAATCTTGACGTCAAGGCCACCGTATAGGCCCGGGCCGCCCGGGTACAGTTTCGACGGCGGCCAGTTGCCTTGGCGCCCATCGTCGTCTTCGACGTCGCCAGCCCGCTCGCCGTCTATTACGCGCCGTTGCGCAGGCATGTCGACCGTCCTGGCCCTTTCCCGGCGGAGCCCGCCGTCCAGGCCGGCATGGTCGAGACGGCCTCGATAGGTACCGCCAGGCATACCTCCAACCTGCTCCCGGTGGCCGTCGTCGTGGTCACCTTTGTCTGGGCCCGTTTCCTCTGTGTCAAGATGGCTGTTGGTGCACGACGCGGGAAGGGTGGGCGCAATACGCGCCCTGGAGACCGAGCGACTCGTCCTGAGGCCCATGGCCATGACCGATGTGGACCAGCTGGTGGCGCTAGACAGCGACGCCGAAGTGATGCGCTACCTGACGGGCGGGAAGCCCAGCACCCGCTCGGAGGTCGAGGGGCTCGTGGCCAAGGCGCTCGGGTCTCGGTGGATGGCCTACGAACGCGGTACCGGGGCGTTTGTCGGGTGGTTGGCAGGCAGGGCCACTGGTGAGGACGAGTACGAGCTCGGGTACCGCCTCGTCCGTAATCATTGGGGTCGCGGCCTAGCTACAGAGGGAACGCTGGCAGTTATGCACGAAGTGTTTTCGGTCCGGGAGGCCAAGCGGGTCTGGGCACAGACCATGGCGGTCAACACACGGTCCAGGCGGGTCATGGAGCGCTGCGGGCTAAAATACGTGCGCACTTTCCACCTCCGCTGGGACGATCCCATCGAAGGCACCGAGCAGGGTGAGGTCGAGTACGAGTTGTGGCGCCGGGACTGGGAGGCAGGCATTAAGGCCTCAAAGCGAACTGTCACGGGCGAAGAGCTTGTGCCGTTCCGAATTGAAGTCCCGGACGACGAGCTAACCGATCTTCGCAACCGGCTTGACAAGGCCCGGTGGGCTCCAGAGCCGCGCGGGGGTGATCGTGGTTACGGCGTTCCCAACCCGACGAAGTAGTCGGTGCTTGGAACAGCCAGTGCAGGGGTGACCTTGACGCCGATGCGCTGCTCACCCACGTAACGGCCCCCTGGGTAACGGGCACCGCCGGGCCTGCTCCGCGCATATATGCAGAGGACGACCGCCAACAGCCCCCGAGCGGCCCCACGACCACTCCGCCCGGACTACGCCTCCCGCTCGCCCTAGCTCAGTTCCCAAACGACTGGCCGTCGGACCGAGCCTTGGCCGAGCGCCAGCACGCCAACACAGTTTCCTGGAACGTCTATGACCGCGGCGGTCATTACGCGGCGCGGCAGGCACCAGACCTGCTGGTACAGGACATGCGCGGGTTCTTCGGGAGTTTGCCATTTTACTTGTAGCCGCGAACCGAACCGGCTATTGAGCCGAAGAAGTCGCTGCAAGGAGTAACCGGGCGGCCGCTCTTGGCCGGGGCCAGGCTCCCCCGCCCGGAGACAGTTCCCCCCACGTGGAGCTGTCCGACGCGCCCGGTCAGCTACGCCGCGCTGGCCAGGCGGCGGCGCACGCCTGGGGCGACGACTCCAGCTTGTCGTCGAAGTTCATCATGCCGTGGGGCGAGGAGTACACGGGGGCCGCCCTGGTCGACATGCACCTGGCCGAACTGGCCGGCCATGCCTGGGACCTTGCCCGGGCCACCGGACAGATCGACCAGTTGGACCCTGCTCTCGGTGCCGCGGCGCTGGAGGGGGCGCGGGTGATGATCAAACCCGCCTACCGCGACGCAGTGGGACCAGGAACTCCGTTCGGGGCGGAGGTGCCGCCACCACCCGGCGCCGACGACTGGGAACGCCTCGCCGCCTTCATGGGACGCGACCCGCGAGCACCTCTCGGCCAGCACCGGTGAGAAGGCGGGTTGCGTTTCCCTTCCCCTGGGGCCCAGCCGGAATGTGGCTCAGGGGTGGCGAAGGCGGGCCCCGAACCTCCAACGGGTATGGCGGCCGCCTATCGAACCGGTCGTGCCCCATCTTTAGGCCCGCCGAGCCGGGCTGGGCTTGTCATGATCGCCAGCCGAACGGAAGGTATAGCGACGGACGACCCGGGCCGTCGAAGCTGAGGCTCGTCAGCCGGGCACATATCGTCGGCATATCGAAAACCAAGTACGTTCCGGCAACATCACGCGGCCTTGAACGGAGGTATGACCAACAGCGGACCGCACAAGTAGCGCCTTGCGTTCCCCGGGATACCGGGACAACTGCTCCATGAGGTGGTACCGGAGTGCGTGACACACCTTCGGACCGACGCGCCGAGGGCCGGGTTGTGCCGCGGGGCGGATTGGTGCGCCCATCGCTGCTGTGGGTGGCCGCGGCCGTCGCCTCAGCAGTAACCACCGCCGCCTGCGCGGGCGGACCGGGGTCGCCGACGGTCCCTTCCGCTGGCTCGCAGCCGACCACGACTGCCGCCGATGCGGGAGCACCGGGTTCGTCGGGGCAGGCTCCGCTCGCCCAGGCTGAGGCCTACTCCTAGTGCATGCGCAGCCACGGGGGGCCGAACTTCCCCGACCCGACCTTCTCGGGCCACGCCGTCCAGATTTCCGCCGGGTCGAGCTCGCCGCAGTTGCGATCGGCGATGGGCTCCTGCAAGTCGCAGATGCCGTCCACCGGTGGCCTCAGCGGAGCAGCCTCAGCCCGGTTGACGTTTCCTCACGCGGGCTTGACCTTGACCCTGGGGGAAGCCGCAGACCGGTTCTGCATCGGTCCTGTCGCCGATGACGATGGTCGTCACAGCCGACGGGTGTGCTGGGGCGCTTCGCGCCGGCACGCGTGTCAGACGCGTTGATGGGCCTCAGAGTCGATCATTTCCTCTCGCCAGGCGCCGGCGTGATCACGTTGATCGCCTGGGCCCAATCTAGTTGTTGTCATACAATAGTTGTTTATAATAACGGTTAGTTCCCCCGCGGCCCTGTGCTCGGTGGCCTGCCGTGGACATGCTCGAAGCGCCAGGCCTGGTCCATCGCACCGCCCACCCCGACGACAACCGCCGCAAGCTCGTACACCTCACCGAGGCCGGACAACCGCGACCCGTCCCCTACTCCGGCCTTCCCACCGCCAGGCATTGAGAGAAGGACCCAAGACCATGCCCGCAAACCCCCTCGGCCTCGCGCTGCGCAACCGACGCGCTGGGCACCACATGCTCGTCTGGGCACGTCCCGACCTGCAGGCACCCGAGAACTTCACCCTCACCAGCCCCGCCTTCGACCATGGCACCCCTATTCCCGAGCGGTACCGCGGCAGGTTCTTCGGAGCCAGCATTTCACCCGCCCTGGCCTGGACAACGCCGCCAGCCGGAACCGCGGAACTCGTTCTCATCGTGCAAGACCCCGACGTCCCCCTCGGAAAACCCGCCACGCACGCCCTCACGCTCGGAATCGACCCATCCCTAAACGGCATTCCCGAGAACGGCCTGGCCGACCCCAGCCCGGTCCGCGGGCTCAAACACGGCAAAGGCGCCCTTGGCCACTACGGCTGGGCCGGCCCCAGGCCCCCGCGCTCGCACGGACCACACTCTTACGTCTTCCAGCTCTTCGCCCTGGACTACCAACTCGCCCCGGCCGACAAATTCACCCTCGCCGATGCACTCCACCGCATGGCCGGACATGTCATCGCACGCGCCCGGCTCGACGGCACCTACGAAATCCGGTAACCGCCTGCCCCAGGCGTTTGCTGGCGCCGCCACCGTCCAGACGGGCGGGCAAAAACCGGCCACAGGCCCCCGGCTTTACCGAAGCCGGGGGTCTACGGCGTTAATCGAAGCCCTCGGTCCGGTTCAGGTCCCGGCGATCGCTACCACAGGCAAGTGGTCGTCGAGCCCGTCCGGTGCCGGTGCTGCCGTGGCATTGCCGAAGCCGTATACGGCGCCATTGGCGCCGGCCATGAAGTAGCCGCCGTTGTTGGGGGTCAGGGCGATGCCGACGATGTCGCCGACCTTGATGTCCCTGCCGGGCAGCGAGCCCATGAACTTGACACCGGCGCCGAACACGAACGCCCCCCCGTCGGAGCCGACCAGTACATACCCACTGCCGGTCAAAGACGGGAGTAGGGCCCTGATGTCGCGCACGTGCTTACCGATCCCCGGGAGCGAACCGTGGAAGCGGGCGGAGCCGAAGGTGAACACCATCACCGAGGTCGCATCGGCCATCGCGGGGGGAGCGCTCGACCAGCGCCTGCCCGAGGGGGCCGACCCGGACCTGGCCGTGCTGTCGAACTCCTTCAACGAGATGGTGGCCGCGCTCGAACAACGCATAAAGAGCGACGCCCGTTTTGCCTCGGACGTGAGCCACGAGCTGCGCTCGCCGCTGACGACTATCCAGGCCACCGTCGAAGTGCTGGAAAGGTCGGTCGGCCCGCTCTCCCCGGACGGACGCAGGGCGCTGGGCCTGCTCCAGACGGAGGTGCAGAGGTTCTCAGCCATGGTGCAGGACCTGCTCGAGATGGCCCGGTTCGACGCCGGCGCCGGAGCGCTCGACTTGGAGGAGCTGGCCCTGGACGACCTGGTCGCCCGCACCGTGGCCGCTTATCCAGACGGGCCGGTGCCCGTGTTCGTGAGCCCCGAAGGCACAGGTACCTGGGTGATGGGGGACCGGCGCCGGCTCCAGCGCGCCCTGGTGAACCTGCTCGACAACGCCAAGGCGTACGCGGGCGGCGCCGTCGGAGTATATGTCGAACGGGGCGGGAGCTATGCCGAGGTGACCGTCGACGACGCCGGGCCCGGTGTCCAGCCGGGCGAACGGGGGGCCATCTTCGAGCGCTTCTACAGGGGCGCCGCGTCGGGACGACGGGCGGAGAGCCTTGGCACCGGGCTCGGCCTGGCGCTGGTCGACGAACACGTGAAGGCGCATGGAGGTTGGGTCGACGTGGCCGAACGCCCCGGCGGCGGTGCGCGTTTCGTAATCCGGCTGCCGCTGACAACCTTTGGGGGAACTGGTGATACGTAGGGCCCGCCGGCGACCCGGCTCAGCACGCCGGGCACTTGTCATTGCCATGGTCTTGGCTTTGGCGGCTATCGCCGTGACGGGCTGCGGGGTGGGTGCCCAAAACGCACCTCAGCTCCTTGGCGCGAAGTCGGGGCCGTCGGGTCTCCTGCACGCGGAGGGGCCGACGAGTACAACGACACCGGGGTTCCCCGGCGCCGAAGTTACTATCTACCTGGAGGGGCCCAGGCGTCGCCTTGTGCCCGTTACCCGCGACGTGGCCTGGCCGCCGACCGTCGCCTCTGCGCTCAGCCAATTGACCGACGGCCCTACGGCGGCCGAGGCCGCTCGAGGCCTGGTGAGCCCCGCCTCCTCGTTGGGACCGTTCGGGGCCGGTGCAAAACGCGGGGCCATCGTGGCCGTCAACCTGCCGGTGGCGTTCGAGGACCTGGCGGGCCAAGATCAGACGGTCGCTGCGAGCCAGGTTGTGTTCACAGTGACGGCGTTCCCGGCGGTAGAGGGGGTGCGCTTCCGGGTTGGGGGCCAGCCCGCTCAGGTCCCGAGCGACCGTGGTGTCTTGTCGTCAAGGCCGGCCACCAGAAGCGATTATTCACAGTTGGCGGTTCGAGCCGCAGGTGCAGTCAATTGACACCTCCCTTCGAGCGCGTCGCCGACCTGGGTCGCCCGTGGGCCCTACTAATGGGGGCTCACGAGAAGGCCAACACGGAGGCCACGAACGCCACGTAACAGGTGACGATGAGCCAACCTGCCCAACGCTGAAGTCCTCGGTCGCCGTACGCCAGTGCCAACGTCAGAGTCGTAAGCCCCAGGTACCACCCGGCTATATCGAAGCCCTGGCCCGACGGCGCGGCCAGTCCAATGACCGTGGCCGGGGCCAACAGGCCGACCACCACGTTGAAGCTGTTGCTGTTGAGGGCGGTGCTGAGCGCGGCCGCCCCTCTCCCCTTGCCAGCCAAGTAGACCGCCGCCACCGCATTGGGCAAGCTCGTCACCGCCGCCAAGACCAGGCTACCGACCACGACATCGGCCAGGCCATAGTGCGTGCCGAGCGCCGATGCCCCTCGTTCCATCTCGACGCTCGCCCCCACCACCATTACCAAGGCGGCCACGGCGACGGCTCCATCTATTGGCCTGCCTCTGGTTGGGCGGATAGAGGTCACAAGTTCGAGCTCCTCTTCATCGATAGCTGAAGAAAGCCAAATCGACCACCGCCGCGGCAACGGGGCGCGAACGATCGCGTCGCCATGCCGGCCCAGGACCACGACGTAGGGCACCACCACCACGAGAACGAGGACCAGCCCGACGGCGGGGCCGATCGCGCCGGCGACAGACACGAGACAGATAACCGCCACCCACAGGGCGACCGCGCCTCCGAGGGCTACGACTTTTCGGTGCAGCCCGATGCGGCCGGCAACGACCGCCCCCAGTCCCAGCAACGCGGCCAAGTTGAAGACGTTTGAGCCGATAACAACACCTGCGCCGACGGTCTTCTGGTTGTGGGATATCGCCGTGACAGACGCGGTGATCTCCGGCGCGTCAGCGGCCAGGGCAGCCACTAACCCGAGCAGGGCCTCAGAGAGCCCGAACCGATCCCCGACCCTCTCCAACCTCGTGACCAACAACCAGCTCATGGCCAGGCTGACCATGCTGCCGACGCTGAACGCTATGACTGCGGTCGCGACTGTCACCGGCCCCAGGACCTTGAGCCGCCAAGGTGGCGCCGGTCCCCCCACTTACGCCGACCTGCGCACGGGCGGCGGCAGTCCTCAGGTCCCAAAGTCGGCTCCTCTTCCATAAACGGACGACTTGCCGACCAGGCTTCCCGGCGCTCCGAGCGGACCCTAGCACAGCGCCTGGACGGGTCGTCGGCGGGACCACCGCCGAAAGGTGGGCGCAGTACCGAAATCTCCCGTCGGTATGGCGATAATCTCCCGTCGGTATGGCGATTCCCGGCGCATCTGGCTGCGTGCCGACCCGGCGACCGGGGTTTTCAGGCCAGGACCGAGCTTCGGCGGAGCCCGTCCCGGGGATGACCGGGGCCGAAAAGCGGCCCGACGTCGCCAGGTAATCGCCGGTACAGGTACTGAGTAGCTCCAGGGACCCTGAGCACAGGCTTGGACCGAGAAAACCGCCCAGAGCCGGAGGCGTAGGGTGTCGACCGACAAGGCACTGGCAAGACTGTCGGGTGCCACGTCAGCAGCGATGCCAGGGCCTCGGTCCCAGGGGGTGGGGAGTTTTACTTGGCCAAAACCGGGGACCCGAACTTGGCCATTGACATAGGCAGGGCCGCCGGGCAATCGGTTAGCGACCTGGCAGACGTGATGCCGGTCCGCAGGCTTGCTACAACCATGCCGGACGCGGCGTGACCGGCGGGGTTACCCATTGCGCGAGCGCAACAAAGTGTCGGGCCCGGAACGTCGTGATGGGCGTCCCGGCGTTGCCGGTAAGCTGCGGGTCGTGGTGGAACATCGGCCACGAACCGGGCTGGTCGGCGTCGGCACCGGGAGATCCCTCAAGTTCGAAATGTTCGACGACGCCTTCGCCGTACCTGTTGTGGCCAGCAACCGTGATCCCGATGGTGCCGTTGGGGTCGCCGGTGACCAGGGCCGAGTTCTGCAGGCTGACGCCGCTCTCCAGCGTGGCCAGTACCTGGCCGTCCCGACCGTCGAGCACCTCGGCCCCGTTTGTCGCCGCCACGACGACGTCCTGATTGCCGCTTCCCAGGTCGGCGCACACCACGCCGCCGATCACTTCGCCGCCCGCCGGATGGTGCCAAATGACCGCGCCCGTCGCGCCGTTGAGAGCGTAGACAGAACCTCCCCCTTGCCGGTTGTCGGTCCCTTCGACGACTGAGAGCCGCCCGTTCCCGGTGACGTCAGCCAACGCCGGGCTTGATAGGGTTAGGCCGTCGAGGCTCGCCGTCCAGGCGAGATGGCAACGGGACGTGAATGCAAGCACGGCGTCCGTGCCTGGGGCACCCGGCCACGTGTCGCCGGTGCCCGTCACGATGCCCTCGGCGCTTCCTATCAGGAAAGTCCCGACGGCCGGAGACGACTGGACGGCTTGCCGGGTGTCGTACTCGCACAGCAAACCGGCATTGGGGTTGTTGGCACCGGAGTTGCCCGTGGCGACAAGCACCCTCACCTGTCCTCCTTGGCTGTAATGCACGCCGTACGCGGTCCCCGCCGCCTGGGCCCCACCGTCGATGATCACCGTCTTGCCGGAGCCGTAAAGATCGGCCAAGGCTGGCGTGGCGAAATCGCTTGCACCCTGGAACCAAGGGAAGCCTGTCAGCACGGCACCGTTTCGGGCGTTAATGGCATCCTGTTGCTCGCCGATCGAAGGAGCCGCAACGTCGGTACCTCCCTGCAAATCACCAACTGCCAGCGAAGCCACGACACCGGAACTGAAGGTCGCCCCAGGGTTGTGGACCGTGACGGACCAGCGCAGGCTGCCGTTGGGGTTGAAGGCCTCGTACCCACCCTCGTGTGGCGCGGCAGCAGTGCCGGCACCCACGAAAACGGTGTCATCGGGAGAACCCGGCGTGAGCGCGGCCACCGAAGGGGTCGATTCGACGGGGGCCCCGCCCGAGCTCGCCGGCCACCCGGGCACGAGTCTCCCGCTCGCCAGGCTGAAGGCATAGACATGGCCCATCTGGTCCCCGACGACCACGGCCGGGACGCCGTCAAGCGTGGCGACGTCGGGCGACGAGAAAGCGACAGGGCTCCCGTCCGGCAGGTCGACAGACCAGACCTCCGTGAAAGTGAGGCCCGCCCCGCCGGCCGGCGCCGCAGGTGGGAGATGCAGGAGGAGCAGCCCGAGAAACGAGCTCGCCATTGGGGAAAGGGCATGCTGAGCGCAGCCCCTACCTTGGTCTCCCTGGCGCTTAAACCCGCACCACGAATGTTGCTTCATGTGCGCCTGGTTCTCCCGCTGTTTATGGTCGAAGCGGAGCTCCTCCAGAGCACGGTGCCCATAACCGACGATCGCTGGCCGAGCTTGTAGCTGATCGCAACGGGGCCCGAGTCGACCGTGTAAGTAACGCCCGTGGCCGATCCCGAGTATGAGCTCAACACCAAGGTCGGCTCCGTCAACGGCCCACGCACGACTAAGTGGTTGACGGCGTAACTACATACGTGTAAGTTGTTGGGTGGTGGGGGGCATGGTGCCGGGTGGCCAGTACCTTGGGGGTGCTGTTGTCTCGCCGGAGCCCTTTCGTGATCGAGTTGAGCGACGAGGACCGGGGCCGGTTGGAAGCTCTTACCCGTAAGGGCACTGCCCAGGCTCGGACGGTCGAGCGGGCCAGGATCGTGTTGGCAGCGGCTGCGGGGACGAACAATGCGGATATTGCCGACGACATGGGGATAGCCCTGAACACGGTGATCAAGTGGCGCAAACGGTTCTTCGAGGAGGGTATTGCCGGCCTGGCGGACCGCAAGCGCTCGGGACGGCCGAGGCGTTTTTCCCCCTCTGGTGGTGGCCGAGGTCAAGGCGTTGGCGTGCGAGCTGCCAGCCACCACCGGCGTCCCTCTGTCGAAGTGGAGCTGCGCTGAGCTGGCCCGCGAGGTCGTTGAGCGCAAGGTCGCCGGCTCCATCTCCGCGGCCACTGTCTGGCGCATCCTGAAGAAGGACGCGATCAAGCCGTGGCTCCACCGTTCATGGATCTTCCCTCGTGCCCCGGACTTCGCAGCCAAGGCGGCGGTGGTGCTGGACCTTTACGCCCGCTGCTTCGAGGGCCAAGTGCTTGACGACAACGAATTCGTCATATGTGCAGACGAGAAAACGAGCATCCAGGCCCGCTGCCGCTGCCACCCGACGCTGCCACCGGGACGGGCCCGGGTGATGCGCGTCGAGCACGAGTACGACCGGCGCGGGGCCGTCGCCTACATGGCTGCCTACGACGTGCACCGGGCCAAGGCCTTCGGCCGTTGCGAGCAGACCACTGGCATCGTGCCTTTCGGACGCCTGGTCGAACAGGTCATGACGGCCGAGCCCTACGCCAGTGCCGAGCGGGTCTTCTGGGTCGTGGACAACGGCTCCTCCCATCGCGGCCAGGCCTCGGTCGACCGCCTCGAAGGTGCCTGGCCCACCCTGCGCCTCGTCCACCTGCCGGTGCACGCCTCCTGGCTGGACCAGGCCGAGATTTACTTCTCCATCGTGCAGCGCAAAGTCGTCAACCCAAACGACTTCTTCGACACCGATGAGATCGCCAGGCGCCTGGCGGCCTTCGAGGACCGCTACAACCGCATAGCTGTGCCCTTCGACTGGCGTTTCGGCCGGGACGACCTCGACAAGTTCCTCGCCCGGCTCGAAGCTCACCAAGCTGCGTAGGGGCCTGGCGCTACCATCGAGCCGATGGCCATACCCGAGCCGGCCCGTTGGAGGGTCGAGCAGCGGCTCGAACTACGACGGCGTGAACGCTGGCCCGCCCTGGCGGACCTGAAGGTCCGCTACCGAGGCGACTACGCCTATGTGAGCGGGACCGACCCCGACGGGCCGCTGTCGTTGTGCCGGCTGCGTTGGACGGGTTCTCCCGACCATTGGGGCGTCGCCTGCTACTTGGCGAGCAAGGACGGCTACGAAGATTCCATACTGCCCACCGGCAGTTTTACCGGCACCCCCGAAGAAGCCCTCGACTGCGTCTGCGGCCTGTACCTGAACGACCCCTCGGCATGGGCCGAACGGCTCCCGTCGGCCGACACCTGATTCACGCGAAGAGTTAGGCGGTCGACCACTAAGGCCCCCGTCGCCGTCGGAGCGGCGAAGGTTACGAGGGCGAGGCCGCCTAGGGCAGTGAGGGCTCCGAGCACGTATCTCATGCCTTGACCACCTTGGCAACGCCTACAGCCGCGCTGTCGACCCGGCTTATGCGAGGATGGTACCTGCCGTCTGCAGGTTATCGACACCCCAGTGGTCGCGACTTAGTGGTTGACCGCGTAACTCACGCGTGCAAGTTGCCGGGTGGTAGGGCAGAGTGCCGGGTGGCCAGTACTTTGGGGGTGCGGTCGTCTCGCCGGAGCCCTTTCGTGATCGAGTTGAGCAAGAGACCGGGCCGGCTAGGCGTCGAGAGCGGCCCGTAGGCGGGCCACGCGCTCCCTGTCCAGCGAGTACCACACCCACTTGCCGCGCCGGTCGCCGTGTACCAGCCCGGCCTCGCCCAGGACCCTGAGGTGATGGGAAATGGTGGGCTGGGACTTGCCCACCGGACCGACGAAATCGCACACGCACACCTCGCCCGCGGGGGCCGCCGCCAGGAGCGACAGGATCCGTAGCCGGGCCGGGTCGGCGAGGGCGCTGAACCCTGATGCCATGTCGGCCGCCTCGTCGGCGTCCAGCGGCGCAGCCAGCACGGACGGGCAACAGACCGCCTCCTCCACCTCGATGACTGCACCCTGTTTGGCCATCCCACCAATCTCCTATTGACAACGCTCAATGTATCGAGCATGATAGATGCATCAACGAATTTGTATGTTAGCAGGAGGTAGGCGTGTCCCGAATGCAACTGGCCCTGAACGTGTCCGACATCGACGCCGCGGTGGAGTTCTACTCCAAGCTGTTCGGCGCCGAGCCGGCCAAACGCCGGCCCGGCTACGCCAACTTTCCCATTGCCGAGCCACCCCTCAAGCTTGTCCTCATTGAGAGCGCCTCGGCGCGGGGCGATGGGGTAGCCGGTGCTCTGAACCATCTGGGCGTCGAAATCGAGACCGCCGAGGAGGTCCGGGCCTCTGCCCGGCGACGGCACGTGCTGCGCCCCTGCCGGGCTCGTCGCCATGGGTACGAAGTCCTCTTCGGCCTGCTGCTAACCGGGGCCGGCCATGCCAGCCAAAGCCGTAACCGACGAGGCTGTGCTGTGGCGCCGGCTGCTGGCCGAGCTGCTCGGGAGCGCTCTGCTGGCATCCGTCGTCATCGGCTCGGGCATCGCCGCCCAGCAGTTATCACCAGGCGCCGTCGGCCTGGAGCTGTTGGAGAACGCGGCGGCCACCGCCGCCGGGCTCTATGTCATCATCTTGATGTTCGGCCCCGTCTCGGGGGCGCATTTCAACCCCGTCGTGTCCTTCGTCGACGCCGCTTTCGGCGGGCTCAGCTGGCGCCAAGCATGGGCCTACCTGCCCGCCCAGGTGGCAGGTTGCACCGCTGGCGCGGTGATCTCCAACTTGATGTTCTCCAAGGCGGCCATATCGATCTCGGCCCACCACCGGGCTACGCCGGCCCATTTCCTCTCCGAGGTCCTAGCCACGCTCGGGCTGGTGCTCGTCATCTTCGCCCTGGCCCGCAGCGGACGAGGTCATGTGGCGCCGGCGGCAGTGGGCGCTTACATCGGCGCCGCCTACTTCTTCACCAGTTCCACCAGCTTCGCCAACCCGGCGATCGCCGTCGGGCGCATGTTCTCCAACACCTTCGCCGGGGTCGCCCCGTCGTCAGTACCGGCCTTCGTCGCTGCCGAGGCCCTCGGCGGGGCCTTGGCCTTCGTGGCCATCAAGGCGCTCTACCCGGGGGTCACCCGGGCCGAGGCAGCCGACATCGTCTTGCCTCACCACCTCGCCGACGGCGCCGGCCCTCCCGACGGTGTGGGCAAATCCGAGGGCGAGGTCCGCACCGGCTCGTTGCGCCCTGACGGCGCCCGGCCCGGCTCGACCGAACAAGCACATCCAAACCAGCCTTCGTCACCGCTGAGATGACGAGGCGGGCCCGACAGGAGCCAGATGCACATCATCGCCATCGGGGGTAGCGACGCCGGCATCAGCGCCGCGCTGCGCGCCCGCGAGCTCGATCCCAGCGTCGACATGACAGTCGTCGTGGCCGACGCCTACCCGAACTTCTCCATCTGCGGCATCCCCTACTACGTCTCCGGCGAGGTCACCCACTGGCGCAACCTGGCGCATCGGAGCATCGCCGACCTGGAGGCGACGGGCATGGGGCTGCGCCTCGACACGATCGCCCGGCGCATCGACGTCGAGGTGCGCAAGCTCCTGGTGACCGATGCCAAGGGGGACGAGGAGCTCCTGAGTTACGACGAGCTGGTGATCGGCACCGGTGCCGTGCCCGTCCGGCCCCCGGTCCAAGGGCTGGCTGGCGCCGACGCCCTGGGGCCCGACGACGGCGTTCACCTGCTGCACTCGATGGGCGACACCTTCGCCGTCATGCGCACCCTGGGGGAAAAGTCCCCGGCCAGCGTCCTCATCGTAGGGGCGGGCTACATCGGCCTGGAGATGGCCGAGGCACTGGTCAGCCGAGGCATGGCCGTGGCCCAGATGGAACAGCTACCCGAGGTGCTGCCAACTGTCGATCCCGAGGTCGGCGCCCTCGTGCACGCCCAGCTGGCCGAGCACGGCGTCGAGGTCCTGACCGGCACCACGGTCCGCTCGGTGTCCCGGGCGATGAGCGGCGAGGGTGGGCGCCTGCTCGTCCAGGCAAGCACGGCCGACGGCCAGGACGTTGGCCGCGCCGTCGACATGGTGCTCATCGTGGTCGGTGTGAGGCCTGACACCGAACTGGCCGCGTCCGCAGGTGCGGCACTGGGGCCTCGGGGCGCCATCGCCGTGGACCGCCATATGCGGACCGACCTCCCCCATGTCTTCGCCGCCGGGGACTGCGTCGTGACCTACCACCGCCTCCTCGGCACCACCTACCTCCCACTCGGCACCACCGCCCACAAGCAGGGCCGCGTCGCCGGTGAGAACGCTCTGGGAGGCGACCGGGAGTTCGCCGGCAGCCTCGGGACCCAGGTGGTCAAGGTCTTCGAGCACGCCGTCGCCCGCACCGGGCTGCGTGACCGCGAGGCGGCCGCCGCCGGCTACGGCCCGCTCAGCGTCGGGACCGAGGCCGACGACCACAAGGCCTATTACCCGGGCAGCCACCGTGTCCACATGCGTTACACCGGCGACCGCCGCACGGGCCGGCTCTTGGGCGTGCAGCTTTTTGGCCACCGCCATAGCGAAATTGCCAAGCGGGTGGACATCGCCGCCGCTGCGCTTTTCAACGAGATGACCGTCGAGGCCATGAGCGACCTCGACCTGTCCTACACGCCGCCGCTGGGCAGCCCGTGGGACGCCATGCAGGTAGGGGCCCAGGCGTGGGCCAAAGCAAACTGGTAGGTCAACGGACAAGAACGAGGAAAGGGGGAAGGGCTGTGGGCGCCAAAGAGCAGGTAACCGCGGCACAGGGATGGCATCGCCACGGTTGTCCTGGCCACCGCCCGCCCGAATTCGTCCACGTCGAGCATCGCGGCACGGCGAGCTTGTTCGTGATCAGCGAGCGCGGCATCGAGTGCCTACCCTCGGCGGCCGAACTCGTCATGGGCGAGGTGGAGACGGGCGCCCTGCCAGCACCGCGGCCGGGGGCTACCAGCCGGCGCGCCCGCCGTGAGGCCCGCCGCCAAGCTGTCACAACTTTGGGCACATAAAGCGCCTCCTGAGCGGGGCTAGAAAGGACAGGCAATGACGACGTCTGAGACGAGCGCCGAGGAACTGCGAGAGAGCGTCCGGGCCCACTATGCGGGGTCGGCCCTGGCCGTGATGAGGGCCGCGGCCCCCTGCTGCGGAGGCGGGAGCGACTGCAGCCAGGCCCTGGCCAGCGACGGCGGGGCCGGCTTCTACGACGCTCTGCAGCGCGACGAGCTGCCCGACGCGGCGGTGCTGGCCTCGCTCGGTTGTGGCAACCCCATCGCCGTGGCTGAACTCCGGGAGGGCGAGACCGTCCTCGACCTCGGCTCGGGCGGTGGCATCGACGTCTTGTTGTCCGCCCGCCGGGTCGGGCCCGCCGGCAAGGCCTATGGGCTCGACATGACCGACGAGATGCTGGCCCTGGCCCGGGACAACGCGTCCAAGGCGGGCGCCGCCAACGTGGAGTTCCTAAAGGGTGTGATCGAGGACATCCCCTTGCCGGACGGCTCGGCCGACGTCGTGATCTCCAATTGTGTCATCAACCTGTCCACGGACAAGGCGGCTGTCTTTGCCGAGATCGCCCGGGTGCTAAGGCCCGGTGGCCGCCTGGGTGTGAGCGACATCGTGGCCGAGGACCGCCTCTCCGCCGCCGAGCGCGCCGAACGAGGTTCCTACGTCGGCTGCGTCGCCGGTGCCCTGTCGAAAGGCGAGTACCTTGCCGCCTTGGAGGCGGCCGGTTTCCAAGAGATATCAGTACTTTTCACCCATGAGTTCTCCGACGGCATGCACGCCGCCATCGTGCAAGCTAGGAAAGCTGCCGAGGCACCAACGAAGTGACTGCCGTCGAGCCTCACCCGGCCGCGGCTCAAGATAAGCCAGAGCCGTTAACGGCGCCGAGGCCCCCGGCACCGGAACAGCCTCGGAACGGCGGACCGCATCGGGGCCCTATCTGTTGGCCGAAGTTGGTCAAACTGCAGCCCGGCCCTGGCATCGCGACTCGCACCGGTGGCCGCGATCGGCCCGTTTTGTAGCGGGGGAAGGCGAGGCTCAGCCCTCGGCCGATTGGTGCCGTGCGATGAGGCCGATCGTGCACGGTGACGGCGGACGGGTGGGGACCAAACGTGGCTGTGAGCCCAGTCCCAATGGGAGTGCGACGGACACAAGCACCGCGGGCACGATTGCCCCCGCCCACTGAGCGGCGCGGGCCCAGCCGGGCCGATAGCCCTCCTCCCAGCGGTGCCGTCGCAGGAAGGCGAAATGGGGTGGAGGCGCGGGCTGGAGGATTGGCACGAGCATCGCCGGCAGATCGGCGGGGACGGCCCGGGGCGATCGCAGGCCAGCCCGGCGGCCGAGGTCGACCACCTCAGATTCGAAACCTCGGCATGCCTGACAGTTGCCGAGGTGCGTCTCGAGGGCGGCGCCGGGAACGGGGTGCCGCTCGCCGTCCAGGCGAGACGAGATAGCCTCCTCCGCGTCCTCGCACCGGACGACCACACGTTTTCCGCGCCAGCGACCGGAGCTCACGACGAGGAGCCGAACTGGACCGGGACACGGATTGTTTGGCCCTTGGCCCAGGCATTGGCGCCCAAGGCCAGGGACCACACGGTGAGCACCGTGCCACTAACGACCAGGGCATCGGGATCCGCGCCGCCAAAGGCGACCGTGGCCGTCCCGGCAGGAGGTGGTGACAACTCGTGCCAACCGGTCGAGATCTCGGACACCATAAGCCTTTCCTGGCCCGACGGCGATCGGAGCAGGACGAAAACGCCAGCCCCGGCACTAGGCCCGGCGGAGGCCACATTCTCGTCCGCACCAAGGCGCAGCGCGGGCAACTGGCCCCACCCCCCGCTCCTAGCCGCCCAAGCTACGACCAGGCTGTTACCGGTCCGGTGGGAGATCTCCAGGAGGGCCGAGGTACCCACCATCGTACTGCCCAGGCACAGGACTTCGGCACGGTCCCGGCCGAGGGCGCGAGGCAGGGCAGGGCCGACGCGGCGCCAGGCCCCACCCTGCTCGGCGAACAACCCGACCACGCCCGGGCGGCCACGGCTCCCGCCGATGAGGGCCTGTCCGGCTAGGTACCCGAGCGCGCCGAGGCCGCAGGCCCGCCCCGGGGCCGCTCCGGTGTTCCCGGCCGAGCAGCCGGCCAGGCTCCCGGCCCGCAATCCCACCGCCCCGAAGGTGACGCCGGTCTTGAACAGGCGCCGATGAGTTTTCGTCCTCAGGGTCATGGCTTGGCCAGCACAGCCTTGATGGTGTTGGCCAGCATGACCGAGAAGGAGGCCTGCGTCGCCTCCGTGGCCGGCCCCGGGTCGGTGTCGAGGACGTCGCGGGTGTGCCCGTTGGCGTCTATGACATACGCGTACTCGCTGTGCGAGACCATGGCCCCGCCCGGTTCGTAGGCCACCAGTATCCCGTAGGCCCGCCAGGTATGGCGCAGCTCGGGGAGCGAGCCGGTTAGGTACAACCAGTTGCCCACGTGCACCAACCCTTCTTGTTGGTCGAAGGCGGCCAAGTAGCCGGGCGTGATGTAACGGGGGTTGGCATTGACGGCCACCATTTCGACCCGACGGGCGTCGGCGCCCAGGTAGGCGTCGGCGGTGCGGAACTCCTGGGCGATGACCGGGCAGTCGGTGGTGCACGTGTCGTCGAGGAACGTTAGGGCTATGGTCTTGCCCTTCAAACTGGCGAGCGACACCGGCGTCCCGTGCTGGTCGAGGAGGCGGAACGCCGGCGCAGGGCTGTCGACGGCTTGGGGGGCGCCGTCCACGGCTTGGGCCAGGAGCGGGTCGGCGTGCGGGTCGGTGGCCGCCGCCGCCATGGGTACGGCCCCGAGCAGAGTGACCCCTATCGCCCCGAGGGCGGCCACCGAGCGGAACGTGTAGGTGGGGTTGTCCACGAGGCGCCCCCACAAGCTGGCGGGGGCAACTGGCCTGGCTATTGGCACCACCACCTTGTCGTTCTCGATGGCGGGGGCCCTGGTGAGGGCCAGGTAACCGGCGATGAACACCAGGACCATCGGCACCATGCTGTTGGGGTCGGTCCCCACACCGCCCAGGAAGCCGAAGTCTTCGATCAGCACCCAGTCGGCCAGGCACAGCACCGTCCCGGCTATCACTGCGGCCCTGGCCGGCCAGGGTCGGAGGCTTAGGAAACCGGCCCCGATGCCAGCTAGTGCGACCACAGCAAAGAGGTTCACGGCCCAACCGTGGTCGGCGTCGAAGCGGCCGAAGGCGGCTACCCAGGAGGCGACGAAGGGAGGCTGGGGCGTCTGGGCCATCTGCTGGACCATCGCGGTGAGCGTGCCCGCAGGGGCCGAGGGCCGGGCCTGGCCCTGCCAGAAGCCCCGCCCCGGCCAGGCCTGGAGAAGGGCCATGCCCACAAGGAACAGGCCCATGACCCGCAGGACGACCTTGCCCAGTCGAGGGCTCGACCATGCGCTTTCGGGCAGGGCGACCAGGGCTCCGGCAAAGCAGTAGAACAACACGGCGCCCGGGGCCCCGAACAGCCATGTCAGGCCGGGGGCAAAGACTCCTCCGAAGGCTTCGCCGAAGACCCAGACGATGATGCCCCAGCCCACGCTGGCCAGCCCGGCCAGGCGCGACCAGTCGCCTCGGGGCGCGGCGAGCAGCCAAAGACCGATGCCGACCTGGGCCCACACGGCGGCCGTGGCCGCCGTGACCGGGTGGTAGCTCCAGATCGTCGTGCCGGCATTTACCAGGTGCTGGGCCCAGCTCGGTGAGGCCTCGGCCGTGGGCTGGACGACCTGGGGAACCATGCCCAACGGCATCGACGCCTGGCCTTGGAGGATGCCGTCGAAAACCCAGATGAGCCCGAACGAGACCCGCAGCAGCCGCCGGGCGATCGGCTCGGGACGTGGGACATAGGTGGAGGACATCGAATTGGCCCCCTCCGCCTTGGCGGCCTGGCGGAGATGGGCCGAGCGCAGGACGTTCCAGGCCGTTGCCACTAAGGCGACGATCAAAAGGACCAGCAGGCCCTGGTGCAAGAGCGCGGCCTGGAAGGCGGACACGATGGCGGGGTTGTCGGTGCTGAGGCCGGTGTTCATCCCAGGCATAGCGGCTAGCTCCCCTGGACCGGGCCGATGGGCCGAGGGCGGCGGGACCGTGCACGTCGGTCGGCCAGGCCTTTTCCTGGCGCTCACGCTCCCGGGACCGCTCGGGGGAGAGAGAACTTGTCTGGTCCATGTTTAGGTAGTCGAGCGGGGCGCCGCCCAAGTTCCCGAGAATTTGGTCAACCGAACTGGAACCGTCTGGGCTGGCCAACATATGGTGGCCGCCGTGGACCCTCTTAGCCGGCTCACCCTCCGGGCTGGGGCTGGTGACCCCCGGGCCCTGGAGGCCGTCGTCGAGGCTGGCTATGACCAAGTGTGGCGGCTGTGCGCCACGATCGTCGGCGACCAGAGCGCCGATGATCTGGCGCAGGAAACCTTTGTCAGGGCGGTTAGCGCTTTACCGCAGTTCCGGGGCGAGTCCTCGGCGCGGACGTGGCTGCTGGCCATCGCCCGCCACGTCTGTCTCGACGAGCTCCGGGTACGTGGGCGTAGGCGGCGGCGCGACGCCGCGGTGAGTTCCGGCCGACAAGTAACGGCGGCCGACCCCAGCGGGGAGATCACCCTGACCGACCTGCTCATGGCCCTCGACGTGGACCGACGCGCCGCGTTCGTGCTTACGCAAGTACTCGGCCTCTCTTACGAGGAAGCCGCTCGGGTCTGTGCCTGCCCGACGGGGACCATTCGTTCCCGGGTCGCGCGCGCCCGCGCCGACCTGGTCGAGCTCGTCAAGCGGTCTGATGACGATCAAAGGCCCCGTCGGTTTTCATCCGCCTAACATTAGGGACCGACGGCGCCGGCTTTCTCAGATCCCGCTCCGGAACCCCTCGCTCAGGTGCTCGTTATCAGACCAGTCGGCAAAGGCCGTGGGCGCGCCGTGCGCGCCGCGGTCCGCTCCGGCGCCTTTCCCCCAGGCTTTGACGCGCGACACCACAGCAAGCAGATGCCGCCGCCCAACGGAAGTCTTCTCCGATCTTCCCTGACGAACCGAGCCGAACAGGCGTGCGGGTCATGCCATGCTCGCTTGAGGCGGCCTTCAAACGATCACGAGACCGATCCGTGGATCGAGCCTCCTGAGGTCGTCGGGACCAGACGTCAGGACCTGCTGGCCGGCACGACGCGCGCAGATAACTACGTGCGCGTCGACAATGTCGGCCGTAGCGCTCGCCGACAGCAAGCGCCCAACGTTCGTCGCATCAACCCGTCTCGATCCGCGAGCTGTGTAACCACGGTGGCGAGGTGATCGACAGGGTTGAACGTGGGGAGCGCCTGACCATCACCCGCGATGGGCGTCGGGTAGCCGAGCTTCGACCCATAAAGCGACCCGGAGCCCCGGCGAGCGTGCAACAAGATGATCACCTTGAGCACGTTCCCGGCAACGTCGGGAACGTGCAACAGGAGCTTCGGAGGGTCGGCCTCCGACTCGAGAGGCGATAGCGACCACGGCCAGTTCCGCTTCGTCAACCGACGGATAGGTGGCCCAGGACCAACCGTCCAGCTCGACAAAGGCCCTCAACGCCACCCAAGCCGCCCGTTTGTTCCCGTCGGGCAGCGGGTGGTTCTTGGCGACCCGGACCGCCAGGTAGGCGACAAGGTCAAGGTACGCGCCCTCACTTGGCCAGGCGTTCGAGCAGCTCGCGGTCCTCCTGGATGATCCTTTGCACCCGTGCCTTGAAGCTAGGGTCAGCGCGCCGGGCCTCGACGGCTTCGACCAGGGCCCGGCGCACCGTCTCGTTCAGGCTCAGCCCTTCGGCGCGGGCCAGGGCCTCGACGTTGCTTGCCTCTTCGTCAGGGAGACGGACCGTGAAGTTCTTCGTCATGGTGGCATGGTACCATCACACCACCGATGGACGGTCCCTCGAGCGCGCCGCCCCAGCAATAAAGGCGGCCACTACGTAGTTGGCGTGGCGGTCGAGCGACACCCTGGCCCGGTCGTAGCGCATCGTGGTCCTTGAGTCAGCGTGCGAAGTAGCCTCCTGCACGTCCCGCAGCGGCACCCCGGCGTCAAACGGCGGTGATGAAGGCATGCCTCAAAGGAGGAGAGCAACTCACCCACTATGAGCTGCTCCTTTACAGAGCCCGGGAGGAGAATCGAACTCCTGTCGCCTGATTACAAGGCAGGTGCTCTACCATTGAGCTACCCAGGCCGGACCGAACGAGGACCCGACAAGATCATGCCGCACCCGGGCGCATATCGCCATGCTTAAGCCGTTAGCGCCGCTCTGACCAGGGTCCTTGATCGCGTGGCCGCCAGGTGGCAGGGTAGGCCTGATGGGACAGCGCGAACGCAAGCGATCGTTGGCTAGCGTTCGGCGACGGCGTTGAGCGGCGCCGGGCCGACCGGGCCAGGCTCGGGCGACCTCCTGCCCGGGCCACAGGGCCACCCCCGACCGTTCCAACCCATGAGAGCGGCTTTGGTGGTCGTGCTGGCCGTGGTGGTTGGCGTCTTCGTGCTGGCCCGCACGGGAAGTGCACCCACTACGGCGGCGACGCACCTGCCGTCGACGTCGGCGCGTACGACCGTCCCCGTCACCACTGCGGTCACCAAACCGACCGTGGTAACCACAGTGGCCCCGACGACCACAGCTCCGACGACTACCTTGCCTCCTTCGAAGGTCACCGTGTTGGTACTCAATGGTTGGACCGTCCGTCACGCGGCGTTGTTCTTTCAGCACAAGTTGGTCACAGCCGGCTACGACACCCTGGCCCCGACTAATGCCACCACCGAGACCAACAAAACCTCACAGATTTTTGTGGTTAGCCCCGCCGACAACGCCAATGCTTTAGCGATTGCCGCTTATCTCGGTCTGGCGGCGTCGGCCGTCGTGACCCCCACGCCGGCCAACGACGCCGCCGTACCCGCGACTTTGCTCCATCAGGCAGGCCTGGTGCTCGTCGTAGGTGGCGACATATCCACACAGGTGCCTGCGGGCTACAACGGATGAGGTTCGGCTCCGGTTGCGGGAGCAGGCCGGGCGGCCGCCGCTCTAGGCCGGGCTCCCGCCCCGCGTCGGGCTGCCGGGGTTAGCCGTACGTCCGTCCCTTCGCGGTGATCATAGGTTTCCGCCGGCTCGAGCGGGACGACTTCCCGCTCCTGTCTTGGTGGCTTTCGCGCCCCCATGTCAAGGCGTGGTGGACCGAAGACGCCGGACCGGGGCACATCGAGCGCAGTTACGGGCCGGCGGTGGATGGTGTGGATGCCACGGAAGTCTTCGTTGTCGAGGTCGACGGACGGGCCGTCGGCATGGTGCAGCGCTACCGACTTGAGGACAACCCCGAGTGGGAGACATCGCTGGAGCCATCCGGGAGCCACGAGCACGCCGTCGGTATCGACTACCTGATCGGCGACGACAATCTCGTCGGGATGGGCGTCGGGCCGGCGATGATAGACCGCTTCGTTACCTTCACCCGGGAGCGTTACCCCGACGTGACCGAAATAGTGGTCGCCGTGCAGCAGGGAAACCGCCCATCATGGCGGGCGTTGGAGAAGGCGGGCTTCGAGCGGACCTGGGCCGGCGCCATCGTTTCCGACGACCCCGGCGACTGCGGTCCCAGTTACGTTTACGTAAAGCGGCGTCCTTAGCCGGCTTCTCGGAGGCATCATGAAGTCGTGCCTCGCCTGCTTGCCGCACCGGACAAGTACCGGGGGACCCTCACGGCGCCCGAAGCTGCCAATGCCATAGCTCGGGCGGCAGCTGAAGCCCGCTGGGACTGCGACGTGGCCCCCGTGTCGGACGGAGGCGAAGGGTTCCTGGACGTCTTCTCCGAGCTCGGGACCTCGCAGCTGGCCCGGGTGAGCGGCCCGTTGGGCAATGAGGTCCGGGCGCGCTGGGTGCTCGGCCGCGACCCCGATAACCCGGGCCGAACAGTGGCCTTCGTGGAGTCGGCACTGGCGATCGGTCTTTCTCTCGCCGGCGGCGCGGCCGGCAATGACCCCGTCAGAGCCAGTAGCGCCGGCTTGGGCCAACTCGTCAACGCCGCCGTCCAGGCTGGCGCCAAGCAGGTCCTTATCGGCGTGGGCGGCTCGGCCACGACCGACGGTGGGCTGGGAGCCGTCGAGGCGCTTGCCCCGAGTGGGCGGCCGCCCAAGGCGGAGGTCGTCGTCGCGTGTGACGTAGAGACGAAGTTCCTTGACGCGGCTGCCGTTTTTTCTCCACAAAAGGGTGCCGGGCCGGCCCAGGTAGCGCTGCTGGCACGGCGCCTCGAGCGGGTGGCGCAGCTCTATGCGGACCGCTTCGGAGTGGACGTCCGGGACATCCCGAGCGCCGGTGCCGCGGGAGGGTTGGCGGGTGGGTTGGCTGCCATTGGGGCCAAGCTCGTCCCCGGCTTCGACCTCGTCGCCGACCAGCTCGGCCTGGTCGAGCGGGTGGCCCACGCCGACCTGGTGGTAACGGGTGAGGGTTACCTCGACGAACAGAGCTTCGCCGGCAAAGCGGTTGGAGGCGTTGCCCGGTTGGCCGCCGCCGCCGGAGTACCGGTGCTGATCGTGGCCGGTGACGGGCGCAGCGCCAACGGGGTCCCCTGTATCTCTCTCGTGGAGCGCTTCGGCACCGAACGGGCCTGGTCGGACGCGGCCGGCTGCATCCGCGCCGCGGTGGCCGGCTGGCTCGCCGACGGGCACATCGCCTGACAAACCGCTGGCAAGACGGCCGGCGAGCGCGGTAACATGGTCCCAATCATCCAGAGCGGCTGAGGGACGGGCCCGTTGACGCCGCGGCAACCAGTGGTACTGACCGGCCCCCGGGCCAGTCGGCGCATGGTGCCAATGCCCGAGACGATGAGGAGGCGATGAGCCCTTGATCAAAGGACCTTTCGTGGACGGCCTGCGTTGTCGGGAGTGCGCCCGCGTCTACCCGGCTGAAGCCCTCCACGTTTGCGAGTGGTGCTTCGGCCCGTTGGAGGTTGTTTACGACTACGAGGCGATCTCGGCGTCCATCTCGCGCCAGAGCGTGGCCGCCGGGCCCAAGACGATATGGCGGTACGCCGATCTGCTCCCGGCCAGCGCTGAGGGTGCCGTCGACCTCGGGGCGGGCTTGACGCCCTTGCTCCAAGCCGACCGGTTGGGCGCAGAACTCGGGCTTTCGGACCTGTGGTTGAAGAACGACACGGTCAACCCGACGGGTTCGTTCAAGGACAGGGTCGTATCAGTGGCCCTGACCCGTGCCCGGGAGCTCGGGTTCAAGGTGGCGGCATGCGCCTCGACGGGCAACCTCGCCAACTCGGTGGCCGCGCACACGCGGCGCGTGCCGGAATGCGATCGGTCGTGTGCATCCCGGCTGACCTCGAGATCCCCAAAGTGGTGACGACGGCTGTGTTCGGCGGCGTGCTGGTCGCCGTCGACGGCAACTACGACGAGGTCAACCGCCTATGCGCCGAACTGGCCAGCGAGTACCCAACCTGGGCGTTTGTCAATGTCAACGTGCGCAGCTACTACGCCGAGGGGTCCAAGACCCTGGCTTTCGAAGTAGCCGAACAGCTCGGCTGGCAGGCGCCCGACCACGTCGTAATCCCCATAGCCTCCGGCAGCCAGCTGACCAAGGTGGCCAAGGGCTTCCGAGAGCTGGTCAAAGTGGGCCTGCTCGAGGAGGGCCCGACCGTGCGCATATCGGGGGCACAGGCGACCGGGTGCGCCCCGGTGGCGACGGCCTTTGAAACGGGGGCCGACTTCATCCGCCCCGTCCGGCCCAGTGGTATCGCCAAATCGCTGGCCATTGGCAACCCTGCCGATGGCGCCTATGCCCTCGAAGAGGTGCGGGCCAGCGCCGGTGCCGTGGCGGCGGTCACCGACGACGAGATCGTCGAGGGCATAAGGCTCCTGGCCCGGACGGAAGGGATCTTCGCCGAGACGGCGGGCGGGGTCACCGTGGGCGTGTTGGCGAAGCTGGTGGCAACCGGTGTGGTGAAGCCGAACGAGCGTGTGGTCGCCTTCATCACCGGCAACGGGCTGAAGACGCTCGACTCGGTGTCCGCCCAATGCCGGCCCACGGTGACGGTGGCGCCCAAACTGGAGGACTTCCAGGCCGCCATCGGCGTGGCAGACTGGCAGTGACCCGTCTAGTCCGCCATTCCGCGAGCCGATCGTCAAGGCCAGGAGCCCGCCCTTTATGAGTGTCAAAGTCCGCATACCCACCCAGCTGCGTCCGTTGGCCGGTGGGGCAGGAGAAGTCCAGGTCGAAGGGGGTACCGTCGGGGAAGCGCTCAAGGCATTGGACGCCGCTCATCCCGGCTTCGGTGAGCGTCTTTTTGACGAGGGTGGCAACCTGAGGCGTTTTGTCAATGTCTTCATGGGCGAGGAGGACATCCGTTTCCTGTCGGGCCTGGCCACTCCCGTGCCCGCCGGTTCGGTCGTCTCGGTTGTGCCTGCCGTAGCCGGCGGCTAGTCCCCGGGCTCGCCGGGCACGTACTTTTCGCGGCAGCTTGCGCGCGAGTGCCCCATTGCGCTGTACTGTTAGCACTCGACGTGTGTGAGTGCTAACGACAGACCGGGGCCGGCCGGACCGGTCAGCCCAACGGAGGGAGCAAAACAACGATGCCCAAGCTGATTGCTTTTGACGAACAAGCCCGCCGGGCCCTGGAGAAGGGGATGAACCAGCTCGCCGACGCGGTACGCGTCACGCTGGGCCCCAAGGGCCGCAACGTGGTGCTGGAGAAGAAGTGGGGAGCACCGACGATCACCAATGACGGTGTCTCCATCGCTAAGGATATCGAGCTCGAGGATCCGTTCGAAAAGGTCGGGGCCGAGCTGGTCAAGGAAGTGGCAAAGAAGACCGACGACGTAGCGGGCGACGGCACGACGACAGCAACGGTGCTGGCCTGGGCCATGGTGCATGAGGGACTGCGCAACGTCGCTGCCGGTGCCAACCCGACGATGCTGCGCCGGGGGATCGACGCCGCCGTCGAGACCGCCGTGAGCAGCCTGAAGGGCCTGGCTCGAGAGACCGAGACCAAGGGCCAAATTGCCCAGGTGGCCGGCATTTCGGCCGCCGACCCCGAGATCGGTGAGCTCATCTCCGAGGCCATCGACAAGGTCGGCAAGGACGGCGTCGTGACGGTCGAAGAGTCTCAGACCTTTGGGATGGACCTCGAGCTGGTCGAAGGTATGCGGTTCGACAAGGGGTACATTTCAGCCCACTTCGTGACGGACCCCGAACGGATGGAGGCGGTCCTGGAGGATCCCTACCTCCTGTTGTTCGGGTCCAAGATCTCTGCTGTCCGTGACTTGCTGCCTTTGCTGGAAAAGGTGATCCAGGCGGCCCGTCCGCTTGTCATCATCGCCGAGGACGTCGAGGGTGAAGCCCTGGCGACCCTCATCGTCAATAAGATCCGGGGTACGTTCAAGAGCGTGGCCGTCAAAGCCCCGGGCTTCGGCGAGCGCCGCAAGGCGATGCTCCAGGACATGGCCATCCTCACCGGCGGCCAGGTCATCTCCGAAGAGGTTGGGCTCAAGCTCGAGAACGCCACCTTGGACCTGCTGGGCAAGGCTCGGAAGGTCGTCGTGACCAAGGACGAGACGACGGTCGTCGAGGGCGCCGGCGCGGAGTCGGACATCAAGGGCCGGATCAGCCAGATCAAGACCGAGATCGAGAACACCGACTCGGACTACGACCGGGAGAAGCTCCAAGAGCGTTTGGCCAAGCTGGCCGGCGGCGTGGCCGTCATCAAGGTTGGCGCGGCCACCGAGGTCGAGCTCAAGGAGAAGAAGCACCGCATCGAGGATGCCGTGTCCACCACCAAAGCGGCGGTGGAAGAGGGTGTTGTCCCCGGCGGTGGCGTAGCCCTTCTCCGGGCGCAGGCCGCCATCCTGGACAAGGCCGAGAAGCTTGAAGGCGACGAGGCTGTCGGAGCACGGATCGTGGCTCGGGCGGTCGAGGAGCCGTTGAAGCAAATATCGGTCAACGCCGGCCTGGAAGGCGGCGTGGTCGTCGAGCGTGTCCGCAACCTGCCGGTCAATGAAGGGCTCAACGCCGCTACTGGCCAGTACGAGGACCTCTTCAAGGCGGGAGTCATCGACGCCGTCAAGGTCACCCGGTCAGCCCTGCAGAACGCCGCTTCGATCGTCGGCCTGTTCCTGACCACAGAGGCTGTGATCGTGGACAAGCCCGAAGAGAAGCAGCCCGCGGGCGCCGGCGCCGGCGGTGGGGGCATGGACGACTTCTAAGTCTCCTTGACCACGAGCTGCACAAGCAGAAAAGGCGCCCCATAGGGGGCGCCTTTTTTGTCGTCGCCGGGCGGTAGCGGCGAGGCGGCGTTGGCGAAGACGGGCACTAGCATGACCTCCGATGACCGAGCCTCTAGCGCCGCAGGACGGCTGGGGTGTACTGCACCTGTTCTACAAGTTGACGGCGCGCTCGGACTTCGCGGCCGTCGTGCAAGCAGCCAAGCACGCCGAACGCTCGGGCCAACAGGTAGTGAGCTTTGCCGTGCTCGGGCACAAAGCTGACGTTGGGCTCATGTTGCTAGGCCCGGACTTGGTTGCCCTGCGCCGCACCCAGTGCGGGTTCAATGGGGCGGGATTGGAACTCGTGGGATCGTACATATCGCTGACCGAGGTGTCCGAGTATGCCAAGGGCATGCCGGCGGACCGGCTCGAGGCCAGGCTCCACCCCAAGCTTCCACCGCAGGGCAAGCGTGCTCTGTGCTTCTATCCCATGTCCAAGCGCCGTGACGGTCCGGACAACTGGTACCGCCTGGATTACGAGAGCCGCCTGGCCCTGATGTACGAGCACGGGGCCAGCGGCCGCAAGTTTGCCGGGAGGGTGCTGCAACTGGTGACGGGCTCGACAGGGCTCGACGACTTCGAGTGGGGTGTGACCCTGTTCGCTACGGCACCTGACGACCTGAAGGAGTGCGTGCACACGATGCGTTTCGACGAAGCTTCGGCCAGGTTCGCCGACTTCGGGCCGTTTTACACCGGAATTGTCGCCCCGGTGGAAGAAGTCCTCGACCTTTGCGGGCTTTCGTCGTGAACGGGAGGCCGTCGGGCCCCGGGCCAGGACCGACGATGGAGCTTCGAAGGACGGCCGCCCCCGTGGGTGACCTCGATGCCTTGCGCCGGGACTTGGGAGGGCGGCGGAGAGTGGTGGTGGCTTTCAGCGGCGGTGCTGACTCTTCGCTCCTGGCGTTCGTGGCCAACGAGGTACTGGGCTCGGAACGGGCCGTGGCGGTAACGGCTGTTTCGGCCTCCCTGGCCCGGTCGGAGCTTGAGGATTGTCGCGCCCTGGCTCAGGAGTGGGGCCTGAACCACCGTGAGGTCCAGTCCCGGGAAGCCGACCGGCCCGAGTACCTCGCCAATGGTCGCGATAGGTGCTGGTACTGCAAGGACGAGCTCATGCGGTGCTTGGCTCCGGTGGCGACCGAGGCGGGGCCCGTGGGTACCGGGAATGGAGGCGCTCCTGACGGCCGCCAGGGTGACGTTCGCATCGCCCTCGGCGTCAACCTCGATGATCTCTCCGATCACCGCCCGGGCCAACAGGCGGCCCGGGATGCCGGCGCCATCTTTCCCCTTGTCGAGGCGGGTTTTACGAAGGCTGACGTCCGGGAAACATCGCGCGCCCTCGGTCTGCGGACCTGGGACAAACCGGCGGCGGCGTGCCTCGCCTCCCGGCTACCCTACGGGACGCCGGTGAGCCTGGGCGTACTGGGAGCCGTGGAACGAGCAGAAGCAGGCCTGGCGGCACTGGGGTTCAGGGCCTCGCGTGTCCGTCATTACGGCGAACTGGCTCGCGTCGAACTTCCCTTGGCGGACATCGAGCGTGCCGTCGCCGGCCGGGAACAGGTCGTTCGAGCCGTCCAGGCGGCAGGCTACCGCTACGTCACCCTCGACATGGAGGGCCTGCGCTCCGGCAACCTAAACGGGGCACCGGCACCGAGCAAGCCCATGCGGGCTGAGGAGATGGCTAAATGAACCCAACATCCGTCAAGGCGAAATTGACCTTCCCCGAGGACCAGGTGACCCAGCCCGTGATCGCTCGGTTGGCGCTGGACCACGGGGTGATTGCCAACATAAGGCGAGCCAACGTCGAGGACCATACGGGTTGGATCGTTTGTGAGCTCACCGGCACGCGCGAGGCTCTGGACTCGGGCGTCGAATGGCTTACGGCAACCGGCATCAAGGTCGACTGGCTCGGAGGCCCCGTCGAAAGCTGAGCGCGGGCCCTGCCTCAGCGCGGCTTGCGGCCCTTTTTCTTGAACTTTCCCGGAGGGGGCAGACCGGCCAGCCCCAGGGCCGTATTGGACATCGGCTGTTCAGGCTCCTTCGTCCACCCGGCCGTCGACAGCACCCTGCTCTCGAAGAAGAGGCATCCGTCGGGGCAGGCGAACGGTTTTTCCTGCGCGGCTCCCAGCCGGCAACGCCGCAGTACCTCCCCACCATGTGTGGTCCGTTGGATGTAGTGGCGGCAGTCCTCTCGCACACCCACGTTCAACATGATCGCGCATCTGGCTGCGTGGCCACGACCTGGCTAACCCCCGGACGCCGGCCCGCCGGCCCGGCGCTGCCGCAACGCCAGGACCTCGAGAACGAACCAGGTGGCGATCGGGAAGCCAACCGCGAGGGCCAGGAGCACCGGTGCGGCCAGGTCGGGGCCATCGGTGGCGACGGCGACGATGTTGCTAGCGCCCAGGACGGTTACCGGTTCGCTCCAGGTCATGGTCTGCCCCGACGGCGCTCGCCCCACAACTTGAAGCTTGTGGGGGCCCACGGTGGCGCGCGAAGGGACCAGCACCGAGGTATCGAAGTCCCCGTCGCGGCTGATGACGGCGGAGCCGACCACCACGCGAGCGGGGGCGTCGAAGACGATATTGACCCGGCTCTGGGGACGGAACCCGGCACCCGTCAGCCGCACGAGCTGGCCCTCGCGGGCTCGAGCCGGAACCGACACGACCGGAGCCGCTACCAGCGCCGGCGGCATGGGGCGAGTGGTGGGCGGGGGCGGGCCGATAGTGCTCGGGGTGCTCGACGGGGCCGGCGTGCTCAGCGGCGGCGCCAGTACCGGCCTGGTCGTGGTCGTAGTCAGACGGACGGTGGTGGTCGGTCGTAGCGTTGTCGTCGTCGGGTTGGTCGTCGTGGTCGTGGGCCGGACCGGGGCCGTGGACGATGCCGTGGTCCGTTTCTGCTTGGTCGGTGCCGTCGTCGCCACCTCTTGCGTCGGGCCTGTTGCCGGTGTCGTTGTGGGTGCCCCGGGAAGTGTGGTGGCCGTCGTCGTCGTGGTCGTGCCCGAGTTCTCAAGTGTGGTGGACGCCGCCCGTCTTGCCAGGGATGTCGTGCTCGTCGACTGGGCCGGTGTCGTCGTCGGCCCGGTGCTCGTCGGCTGGACGCTGGTCGCCGGCCCGGTGCTCGTCGGCTGGATGCTGGTCGCCGGCCCGGTGGTGGTGGCCGGCCCGGTGGTGGTCGCCAGCCGGGGGGTGGTGGTGCTCGTCGGGGTTCCCGTGCCCGGACGCGTGGTGGTGGGCGCCGTGGTGGTTCCCGTTGTCTCCGGCGGAGCCGTGCTAGTCGGGCCGATCAAGGGGGGAACGGTCAGCGCCGCGCTGGCCGTAGTCGTGGTGGAAGACGTCGGCAGCCCGGGCACGGTCGAGGTGGCGGAGGACGGCGGCCCGGGCCCGGTCGTTGTCGTCGACGTGGAGGTGGAGGTGGAGGTGGAGGTGGAGGTGGAGGGCACCACGGTCGTGGTGGCCGCCGGCGGCAGAGTGGTCGTGGTCGTCGTCGTTGTCGTGGTAGTGGTGGAGGAGGTCGGTTGGGCCTCGGTGGTGGTCGTGGACGAGCTGCTCGTGCTGGTGGAGGGAGCCGTCGTCGTCGTCGCTGCCGCGCCCGTGGTGGTGGGTAAAGTCGGTCCCGTGGTGTCGGCCGAGGCCGGGCTACCCGGTCCCATGACCAGGATGAACGAGAGGAAAAGCGGTGCGGTACAACCCAGTGATGCCGCGATGAGGTAGCCGACCCGAGTTCTTGAGTTTTTGGGGGGGTTGGCCATGGGCACCGATCTTTGAAGGGAAAGGCCCCGGCAGACCCAGCCCGCCGGCCACTACCCATCTTAGCGGCCCAGGCCCCAATGCCGTGCCAGGCCGGCCTGGGGGTGCCGTTTTGCCTGCTCTGAAGGCCTCGAAATACCTCAGTAGGGCAGGAAAGCCTCTACCCCGGCGCGGCCCGGTTACACCTTGGCGGGCGCCGGCAACGAGGCGGCGCGCAAAGAGCGAACCGGCCTTGGCGCGTGGAGCGCTGGCCAGGAGGCGGAGCGCTGGCTAAGAGGTTGTGCTGCTCCTGGCGCCGCGGGCGGTGGTCGTGGTCGTCGCCGTGGTCGTGGTCGACGCCCGGGGGCGAGAGGTCGTAGCGGTGGGGGTTGTCGCTGCCCCCGCAAGTTTGGTGGCCAGAGCCACCAGGGCTTCGCCCGCCCGGATGTCGTTTTGGTAGGTGGCCAGATCCCCCTGCCTCAGGGCCGCGTCGGCGTAGGCGAAGTCCTGGTCGGCTCGGTTGAGGTCCTGGGCGAGGCTGGCCCGTTGCGACGGCAGGCCCAGAGTGGTCGAAGTGCTGGCGGAGGGCCGGGTTGTGCTGGGGGCGGTGGTGGAGGTAACTGTCTTGGGCGGGGGCGAGCCCCCTTTCTTAGGACTGGTCGTGGTTGTCGTCGGCGGTGGCGTGACGCCATTGCAGTAGCTGGAAAAGGGATGGCTGTTGCCCGCGTTGGCCACGCTACAAAGGGCACCGTCGAGCGAGGGGGCACCGGACCCCGAATGGTAAGCGTTGTTGTTGTACACCACAACGACATCGTTGAGCCGCGGCACCCCATTTTGGACCTGTTCCACGTACATCGGCTGTATATACAGCAAGGACTCGCCGATGGGGGTCATGATCACGCTGCCGAGCACCACCTTGGACCCGTGCTGGTCCAAGAGCGTGATCTCCTGGGAGATCGAGCTGTTGGTGGCCACGGCCGTCGATACGAGATAGGGGCCGTCCACCGTCTGGCCGGCGGGGATGGTATAGGCGGTGAGCTGGCCGTAGTCGTCCGGATCGGAAGACGCCGTCATGAAGGCGGTCAGGGTCTGCTTGTCCCCATTGGAGGACGGGACGAACGGCTGGACAAGGACAAAGCTCTGCTGGGTCTGGCCGGGCAGGGCTAGTAGCTCATAGACAGGCATAACGCTTTGCGAGACGCTCGGCACGGTCACCGGTGCCGAGAAGGCGCCGGGAAGAGTGGCCACGGTCGTAGTGGCCGAGCCCACCTCGCCTGATGCCGGGTTCTGAGGGATCGCCCATTGCTGGGCCTTGGTGAAAAATACCGACGCGATCTGTTGGTGGTAACTTCTGAACATATTGGTCTGGACCGTGAATATATCCTCGGGGTACCTCCAATGGTCCGTTATGCCGGGAATTATGGAGTCGGCGAGGGTCATCGATGTGAAGAGCTTGGGAAAAGCGTTGTGGTATGTCTGTATTATCGGGTCGGCCGCGTCCTGCACAAAGAACCACATCTTGCCGTTGTAGGCATCGACGACAGCTTTCACGGAGTTGCGGATGTAGTTGAACGGCTGGTTTTGGAGCCCGCTGCTCGAAGAAACCCGGCTAACGTCCGCTTGCTCTGACCCAGGGAAATCGTCCGTGGTGGTATAGGCGTCGATCACCCAGTAAACACGACCGTTTAGGGCCACCGGGTAGGGGTCACTGTCGAACGATAGGAACGGAGCTGCCTTCTGGACCCGCTGCACGACGTTGCGGAAGTACATGATCTTGGCCTCCGGTGTGACCTGTCCGGAGATCAGGATGTTGTAATCGCCGAAACTGACTGCGAAAGCCAAGCGGCGGAGGAACCCCCCGATGGCAACGCCACCAGTGCCGTCGTAGTGATTGGAAATCTGGGCGCCGGTACTGGGATCTTCGTAGTCAAGCTCGGCCTCGGCAGAGTTGGCTATCACGTAACCACTGGTCTCTTGCGAGTTGTCGTCGAAATAGACGCGGGGTTGGCCTGTGAGCGACGGCTGCCCGGTCGGTGGAACCCCACTCAGCGTGAAGCTCGGGTAACCGGAAGGTCCTACCCCCGCCTGGTTGGCAGGGGCGACAACGGCGCCGTAGCCGTGGGTGTACTGAAGGTGCTGGTTGACCCAGTTGGCGGGGACCCCGGAGGTGTTGAGCTGGCGGGCCGAGATAAGCACCTGTGTTTCCTTGGCGGAGCCTCCCTGCGGCGGGGCCAGGTCATAGCGGTCGCTGCTCGGGCCGCTCATGCTGTAATAGCCGCGGAAGCCCTGCTCCTTGGTGAACGTCGAGCCCATGATGGTGGGGTCGAGAAGCGGGACGTTGGCCAGGCTCTGCTGGTTGGCCTGGGCGGTGGGGGACTTCCCCGTGACTTCGGAGGCGGTGATGGGGGCATTGCCCTGGAAGGGCTCGGTGGTCACGTTCTGAAGGCCGTAGGCGAAGGTCGTAGCCGTGATGTTGTCTTGGATGTAAGGAGCTTCCTTCACATTTTCCGACGGGTTGACGACCAGCGCCTGAACCAGGGCGGGGTACACGTTGGCTACGAGGGCCCAGACGATGGCCCAAAGCGCGACGGCCACGACTGGCAGCAGCCAACCCTGTTGGCGCACGTTGTAAAGGAACAACGCCGCCGCTATGACCGATATGGCAACGAGCAGGACGAGCGCCGGGCGAACGGCGTGCACGATGGTATAGGTCGGGCCGTCGACCACATACTTGGTCGACAGGACCAACGACAGGCGCTGCAGGTAGTAATTGACCCCCTGGACGAGAGCGAGCACCGCCAACAGGACCGATAGGTGGGCCTTGACACGGGGACTGACCCTTTGTACGGGTGAGCCGGGCCGGATGCCCCCGTTGAGGTAGTGGGCGACCAGGCAGAGAAGCAGCGTAACCACCAGCGCCGAGAACGCCCAACCGACGATCCAGTCCAGGAACGGGAGCCTGAACACGTAAAAGCCATCGTTGAGGTGGTTGAGCGGGTCGAGGCCGCCCTTCCAGGGTGCCGATGCCGTGGCGTACGGGGCGGCGTTCGAAAACAGCAGCCAGTTGTTCCATTGTGCGTGGGCGCTGAGCCCACCGATCAGTGCGAAAAGGACGGCCACGACCAAGCGGATCCACTTCATGTGGTTGGCTGCGAGTTGCTGCCACCGGGCCACGAGTTCGTCGCCGGGGGAGGCCAGGACGGCGCTGGGGGCAATGCGGTCGGCCAGCCACAGGTTGCCCCACAACAGGCCGAAGAAGACCACGCAGAAGGTGCCGCCGAGCCCGGCTTCGACCGTAATTGTCTTTGTCCACACGGAGCTGAGGCCGACAGAGCGGAACCACAGGAGGTCCGTGTAGAACGATGCGATGCGCTGGGCCAGGGCCAGCACCACGATCACGACCAGGATGGTGACGCCGATGGCCCATCTCGCCCGACGGCTCGTTCGGGGAAAATGTCGCGGTAGTTCAGACTGTGCTCGCATCGGCAACCCGGAGCCTATAGGGGCCGGCTAGGGGTCCGCGAGCAGTCCGGGGGCCTCAGCTTGCCGCCGCCGCAGAAGTTGCGGGTCGAGCGCCGCCCGAAACGAGGCCAACGGGCTCGCCGCCGGGCGCCAAGTCGGGGGCGAGGGCGCAGCGGCAACCGGGATGGGCAGGCGGGTAAAGCTGGCCCGTGGGCCAAGGCTCGGACTTGACCTGCTCGCCGGCAAGCGCATTGTCCTCGCAATCAGGGCATGGCGCATCGGAGGAGCCGGCCACCCAGCGCAGCGGCGTGCCGTTGGCGAAGGCCAGATAGGACCCGCGCGAAAAGGCGGCCGTCACCTCGTCATGCGCGGCCTCCTCGATGCGCTGGGTCTTCCACTCCCGGTAAGCCGCTCCGAGGGCGTCCGCCAGCTCTGCGTTGTCCTCGCCCATGGACTGGAAGGCGATCTCGAGGCGCTGGCGTAGAGGCTCGGCGATGGCCCGGCCCAATTCCTCCGCCAGGTCGTCCAAGCCTTCGAGGGCCAGATTAGGAGGTACGGTGCCGCCCCAAAGGGCCGCCACCAGGTCGGCACCCGCACGAGCCGCCTCTTCGAGCAAGGGGCGCCCGGCGTCCACGAACCGGTCGGGGTGCTCTTCTACGTTGGGCAGGACGTTGGCCGGTGTGGCCGGGACCTTGAGGTTGCGCAGGCGGTCGAGAAGCGAGTTTTGCTCGTCTTGCAGGGCTCGCTTCAATTTCCTCGCCAGGGAGGACTCGAGCCGGCCCGTAATCGCATCGCGTCGCCGGAAGAACTCCTGGTCACCGCCTGTCTCGTCCGGGACGGGGCCATGGCCGTTGTCGCCACTCCCGACGATGGGGACCTCCTCGGCGACGGCTTCCGCCCCGCCGGGGGCGGGGGATGTCATCGCTCCATGCCCGGCGGCGCTCTCGTCGGTGACCACTTCGGCACTGGAGGGGCCAGGTTCGTCCTGCGGGTCGAGCGTTTTGCGGGCCGTGGTGATCGCCTCCGTCCGACTGGCCCTGATCCGGGCGAACAGCCCCTGGACATCACGTTGGCCGGCGGCCTCGGCCACCGTCTGGGCCTCGGCCACCTCAGCCTCATCGGTCCGGGCCTCGGCCACCGTCTGGGCCTCGGCCACCTCAGCCTCATCGGTCCGGGCCTCGGCCACCGTCTGGGCCTCGGCCACCTCAGCCTCATCGGTCCGGGCCTCGGCCCCGCCATCCTTGCTGCCCATGACGCTGTTGGTCGCTCCATCGGGGCCCTCGGCCGGGCCGGCCGGCGCCGCCTCGTGGCGAAGGATCCTGACGCTCTCGATGGCGTCCTCCCGGGCGACGATGGCACGGTCCGGCCCTCCGTTGCTGGCCTTCAGCTTGGGTGCGTTGGCGGTTGCCTTACCTTGTGGGGTGGGGAGCACCGAGGGAGTGGCTGCCGAGGGGCCGAGTACAGGGGGCCCGGTACCGGAGCACTCTGTCCCGAGGGTCCCGCTCCGGGCCCGGGCGCCGAGGCGACCTCGGTGGCTTTGGGCGCCACGACCACGGCCTCGCCAACGCCCGGGATCGGCGCCGCAGCTCTTGCCGTGGTCGGGGACCTGGGCTCGCTGAAAGCGGTCAGGGCATCCCATGTATCGTCATGGCGCAGGTCTACTGGTTCGTCCGGACGCTCGCCGGCGTTCTGCCGGCCTACCGCGTCGGCCGCTGCCCGGGCCTCGGCATCGGCCCTCTGCAACTCGTCGGTGACCTCATCGAGGGTACGGCGTACGACTAAATAGGCGTCCAACAGCCGTTCCCGACCGGCCCGTAACTGTTCGACCTGCACACTGCCGAGCTTGCGGCGCCGAGCGAGGTCCGTCAGTATTTTTTCTCTCAAAGCTTGAGCCGCCTGCACGGTTTCCTGGTACTCCCGGCCTGCCGCCGCGGCCAGGGAGTCGGCGTCTTGCTGGGCCGCGTCCCTGAGCCGCTCGGCTTCGGCCAACGCACTTTCTCGAATGTCGGCCGCGACCGCCTCAGCCTCGGCCGTTCGCGTTGCCAGCTGAGATTCGGCCTCGGCGACAAGGTCGCCCGCTCTGGCTTGAGCGGCGGCCAGGACAGTCTGCGCGTTTGTTTCCGCCTTGGCCGATATCTCCGCCGCCGCGTTGTGCGCGCTGCGGAGGATGCCGGCGGTCTCTTCGCCCACCGCGGACATCAAGGTGGCTTCGTCGATCTGTGGGTGTGCGGCACGCTCCTCGGCGTCGCGCCGGGCAGAATCAGTGCTCTCGCAGCGCTCACGCAAGGCTCGTACTTGCTCCGCCACCTGGCTGAGGAACTGCCTAACCTCCTCGGGGTCATAACCTCGCCAACTCTGGGCGAAACGACGCCCTTCGATCATGTCGGCCGACATCTCAGGGGCATCAACATGGCGGGGGCGGGGATGGTCAGTCGGCATAACCCAGTAGCCTAGGCCCGTCCGGCCTGCGGGTTGTGGAACCCGTGCCGGCTCTTTTCCGCTTCAACAATCGCATTTACCGCATAATCGTACCCACGGCGCCGCATCAGTCGTTATGCCTTGCTCGGGCCGGCCAAACCGGGCACATGGCCACCGTAGCGTTGTTGCAGGATTTGCAGAACCTGGCTGAGCGTCGAAACCGGTACCACCACGAGCCTGTGGCCGGCGACGCTCTCGGCGTCCTGGTACTCCGCTTCCGGCACGAAAAACACTTGGGCCCCCGCCTTTTCGACGGCGGCTGCCTTTTCCTGGACTCCGCCCACCTGACCGACATCGCCCTGGGCGTCGATGGTACCGGTGGCGGCAACCCGGTGCCCGCCGGTCAATTTCCCGTTGGAGAGCGAGTCCATGATGGCGAGGGTGAAGGCGAGACCGGCCGATGGTCCCCCGATCTCACCGGCGTTCACCGAGACCGGGAAAGGAAGCTTGAAGCTTTACCCGGGTCTCGATCTCGACGCCCAGGTACGACTTACCCTGGAAGCCCTGGGCGATGACGCTGGCCGGCGGGCTGTCCAGGCGGACCTTGATTTGCTTGACGCGGCCACCGGCGGCGGGCTGGTCGGTCAACACCACGACCGTCCCCGGCGGCACCGGCGCCAGCGATTTGACCAGCTGGGCGGAACTGAGCACGCGCCGGCCATTGATGGCCGTGATGATGTCGTTGCACTTGAGGCCCGCCTGCCAGGCCGGCGTGGAGCCCAGCACGGCATCGACCTGGACGCCATTGGCGACTTCGGCCACCTTGTAGCGCAGTCGCGCCATGGCGACCAAGGCAGCGTCCTGGTCGGCCGACACCATCTCCTGAGTGTCTTGGCAGCCGAGCTCCGAGGTGGGAGTGGTGCCCACGTACTCGGCGGCGGGGACCATCTGGTCCTGTCTGCCGAGCACGCCGAGCTCCCACTCGGCCCAGTCCACCGGCCCGGCCTGTCCCACCTCGACGTCCACCATTAGCAGCTCACCCTGTAGCGGGTGGGCCTTGCCGGGCGGCAGCACCAGGCGCACGCAGGGGGTGCCGTCGGGTAGTGCCAGCTCGCCGGCGCCGCTGGCGCGGCACCTGCTGCTGGTGGTTATGAGCGGCGCCGTGCCCGGAGAGAAGAGGTAGTAGCCGTCGGCTTCGTGCACGGCGATGGCAGTCGGTACCCCGATGACGATGGCAACGAGCAGGAGCAGGCTCACCAGGAGCCCGGGCCACCGCGTGCCCCGGTCAGGCCAGGTCGGACCATCCGCGTTCGGTACTGTCATTTGCATGCCGTCCATCGCCGGTGCTGCACCATGCCCTTCCCAGGTTGCCATGTGACCCTCCCGCGGCGGGTACCGCCCCGGTCAGCACGGCCCGGCCCCGGCGCCGGGCGGGTCACGGCCATGGTCGTCCCGCGCGCTCGTAGGGCCGATGGCCCCCAGCACTGAGCCGACCGGAGCAGCCGCTGCCGCTGCCCGTCGGCGGGCGATTGTCGTGGCCGGGCACGCGGAGCACGAGCCGGTGGCCCGCGCCGGTCTCGACGATCCTTGCCCGGCGGTCCGTGGTAGCGCTCTCAGCGCTCTGGCCAGAATGGGTAGCCTTGCCGCCCGGGACATAACCGCCGCGCTGACCGACCCGGAAGATCAAGTCCGACGACGGGCGTGCGAGCTTTGCGGTCGCCTGGGGGCGGCCGTCTTGCCCACCGGGGCCGGCACCCTGGTGGACGAGCTGGTGCTCGTCCTGGAGGACACATCGCCGTCCGTGGTCGAGGCGGCCTGCTATGCCCTGGGCGAGGTCGGTGACCGGGGCAGCAGGCCAGCGGCCGTAGTCGCAGCCGTCAGTGAGGTGGCGCGGGGTCACCGCGACCCGTTGTGCCGGGAGGCGGCCGTAGCGGCGCTGGGCGCCCTGGGTCAACCCGAGGGTCTGGTGGCGGTGCTCGCGGCCCTGCAGGACAAGGCTCCTGTCCGGCGCCGGGCGGTGATCGCTCTGGCCGGTTTCGACGATGCTTTTGAACGCGACGAGGTGCAAGCCGCTCTCCGCCGGGCCGTCAGCGACCCCGATTGGCAGGTTCGCCAGGGAGCCGAGGACGTGCTTGGCCAGCGCACGCGGCCTGGCCGGCGTGGACCTCGCCCCGCTCGCCCGGCCTAGGCCCGGCTGGCCCGCGGCCAAAAAGAGCACGTGCCTTCAACTGAGCAGCAGGTCGTGCACGGCGTCGAAGTTCTCGATGCACTTGCCGGCCCCCATCACCACGCATTCGAGAGGTGCCTCGACCAGGTTGACGGGAAGGCCCGTCTCCTCCGACAGCCGCCGGTCGAGGCCCTTGAGCATGCCCCCGCCCCCGACCAGGTGGAGGCCCTGGGTGAGCAGGTCCTGGGACAGTTCCGGCGGGGCGGCGCCCAGACAGCGCAACACCGCGTCGACGATGGCTCCGACCTGCTCCTCGATGGCTTCCCGGACCTCTTCGGGCGCAAGTATGACGGTCTTGGGCAACCCGCTCATCAGATCGCGGCCCCTGACCTCGGCCTTGACGGCATCGTCCATGGGCCAGGCCGAACCGATGGCCACCTTGATCTCCTCGGCCGTACGTTCGCCTATGGCGATCCCGTATTCGCGGCGCACGTAGGCCTGAATGGTGGCGTCGATGTCGAAGCTCCCCACCCGGATGGCTTCCAGGGCGACGACGCCGCCCAGGGAGATCACGGCGGTCTCTGTCGTCCCCCCTCCGATATCGCACACCATGTTGCCCAGAGGCTGGTGAATGGGCAAACCGGCGCCAATGGCGGCCGCCGTGGGTTGCTCGATCAGGCTCACACTGTTGGCACCGGCCGCCCGGGCGGCCTCCTCGACTGCCCTGCGCTCGACGGCAGTAATGGCCGACGGCACGCAGATGAGCACTCGCGGGCGGCCGAAGCGCGAGATGCCGGCCCGCTTCAGCAGCAACTCGATCATCCGTTGAGTGATATCGAAATCCGTTATGGCACCCTTGCGCAAGGGCCTGACCGCAACTATGTAGCCCGGTGTGCGCCCGATCATCTGCCAGGCCTCCCGGCCCATGTTGAGCACGGTGTTGGTCCGGCTGTCCAGAGCGATGACTGTCGGTTCGTTGAGGACGATGCCGCGGCCCTTGGCGTAGACGAGCGTATTGGCGGTACCCAGATCTATTGCCAGGTCCCTAGACAGCGTCAGTCTCTCCTCTCGGCGTTCGGGCAGGACGGAGGTCCGGCGTCTTGACCGTGCTCTGACGGACCGGGTCGGGGGCCGGACGGTGGGGAGGACGATGAGCGGGTGCGACAGCCTGAAGCGAACGCGAGAACTCCGCCATACCGACTTCCATCGATTTGGGCCGGCGGGACAACATAACGATTATGCCGATTATCAAGGCCGCCGCCACAACGGCTCCGGCGATCCAGGCCAGCGTCGACCATTGCAGGGAGGTGTGAGCTACTGGCTTGGCTGCCGCGATCAGCACGTGCACGGCCACTCGGTTCTCAACTTCCTATTTGGCTCGCATGGTCGGTCCCGCTGAAACCTGGCACTGCGGCAGCTTCAATTGGGTGCGCGTCGAGACCCCATGAACTGCCGCCCTCCCATGTCTCGCGCTTCCAAATGGGTACGGTCATCTTTATCGTATCTATTCCGAAACGGGCCGCGTCGAAAGCTTCGGCGCGGTGCGGGGCGGAAACAGCGACAACAACGGAAACCTCGCTCGGCCGGAGTGGCCCGGTGCGATGGGCCAGGGCGACCCTCCCCGTGCCTGGCCATCGGCGGCGCAGCTCGTAAGCAACCTCTCCCATCTTGTCGAGAGCGAGGTCGGCGTAGGCCTCGTACGCCAGCGAAACGACGTTTGGCCTGCCCTCGGAGTGGTCGCGCACCGTCCCGAAGAAGACCACTCCAGCGCCGCAACCGGGCAGAACGACCCAGGCCGCGAACGGGTCGATGGCCAGCGGCTCGCCGGAGAGCGCTAACCAGTCGTCCCCTTCAGGAGCCAACAACACCATCCCATCCTAGGCCCGCGGGCCGTCTCAAGTCTAAAGGCAGGTCACGGCCCTTCTCTGCGTCTCGGGTGGGCGACTCCAGCGCCGTCCGGTACACCGGTAACCTCGGTCGCAGAATGGATGCCGACGAGGAGCAGCCCACTGGGCCCGGCGACGAGCCGGAGGACGACCAACCCGGGCGGCCGTGGCTGCCGCCGCCGGACGACCGCCTGTGGAGGCATCCCTCCGAAGTCCGGGTGAACCCCACGGCCACCCCTCAGGCTGAAACGGTGGGCCTCCTCGGCGCCTGGGCCAGGCGGGTCGAGCTGCGGGTTTGGTTCCTCGGGCTCATTGCCGGGGTCGTGGGCGCTCTCATATGCACCGCCGTCCTGGTAGCTACGGGCGCCATCGGCACCCAGCCTGCCGCCTTGCCCGAGACGACCTCGGCCCCGGTGGTCGCCACGCGCACGGCGACAGCCAGCCAACCTGGCGCAACGGCGGTCTTGCCGCAGGTGGAGCCGTCTGTGGTCGGCTTGAGCGTCAACGGCGCCCAGGGCGTGGAGACGGGCTCGGGGATAATCGTGAGCACGACCAACCAGTACTGCTACGTGCTGACCGACAGCTCCCTGTTCCAAGAGGCGGGGCCCAACAGCCAGGTCCAAGTGGTCTCCAGCGCCGGCCAGACCAAGGCCGGTTACCTGGTAGGTAGTGACCCGTCGGCCGGGATCGCCGTGGTACGTGTCGTCTTCTTGCCGCTCAACAGCCAGGCCACGGTGGACCTCGGCAGCGTGGCCAATATCGAGACGGGCGAGGAGGTCTATTCGGTCGGGTCGCCCTTCATGGCCGGGTCCTCCAACGGCTCGTACTTCGCCGACGGCTACATAATCGACACGTCGAGCTACCTGCAGCCGGTTAATGGCGCCTCCGACGCCATGTTCTCGATGTTGGTAGCCGACATCTCCGTGGACACCTCCGCCTATGGAGGCGCGCTCGTCGACGCCGCGGGAGACGTCATCGGGATCACGAACCCGGTGACCGGTCCCCTGGCCCGGCCCGGCCTGACCTACGTGACGCCCATCGACACGGCCATGGCTGACGTCAGCTCCATGATCAAGTACGGCAAGCCGGCGCCGCACCCCTGGTTCGGGGTGTTGCAGGCCAACGACGTTTCCGGGCTGGGGCTACCGCACGTGAGCTCCTCCGGCGTCGTGCAAGTCGACACGGTCGCCTCGGGCAGCCCGGCGGCCAGGGCAGGGATCGCCGACAGCGACGTCATCACCTCGATGGGGGGCAAGAGCACCTCCTCGGTCGGCGAGCTGATCTCGTGGTTGGCAGACGCCAAGCCGGGCCAGGTCGTAAGTGTCGACTGGCTCCACAACGGCAAGTCGCGGCAAGCAGACATCACCCTGGGCGATCAACCGGCGTCCGCCAGCCCCAGCTAACCGGTTTCAGTGCCGGTGACGCCACCAGGCGGCGCCGCCGGCGCCGGCGGCCAGCACGGTGGCGGCACCGGCACCAAGGGTAAGCGAAACCCTCCAGCCCGGCGGCAACTCGTCCCAGTGGGCGCGCTTATCGCTCACGACCAGAGCTTGCTCGGAGCTGTATTCGGGTTCCCACCCGGTGAGGCGGAGCTTGTCGCCGGCGATGACCCAGGAATGTTCGGCATAGGCGCGGGCACCGGGTGGCGCCCCGGTGTGCCAAAGGCGCCAGCGCCAGTCCGACAGAGCGGCCCGCCACGCCGAGGGAAGGGGGAGCATGGCCGAACCGCCCGCCAGGGCACCGGCTATCTCTTCGCGGACGCCGCGGTCAGGAGCGACGTTGTACGTGCCCGATAGGCAACGTTGGTAACTGTGGACGACGGCCTCGGCGAGGTCGTCTATGTGCACGTACTGGACGACGCGGCCCTCCGACCCCAGCTGAGGCTTCTTGCTGGCCGCCAGGGCCTGGTAGAGGCGAGGTTCGGTCGACGAGCCTACGGTGGACGCCGGCCTCAGCAGTGCGACGGCGACCTCGGGGTGCTCGCCCGCCCAGCGCTCGACCAATAGCTCCGCTGCCCTCTTATCCGTGGCATAAGCGAACTCGGGGTTGGGCCTGGCCGCCATCTCCTCGGTGAGCGGTACGGGGTTGTCGGGCCAGGCCCCGTAGACCGTGGCGCTCGATAGGTGGACCAGCTGGCTCGGTTCGATCGCCTCGGTGGCATCGAGGACATGACGCAGGGCGTTGAGGTTGTTGCTCCCTTCGGGCTCCCAGGCCAGGTGCAGGACCGCCGTCGCCTGCTTGGCGACGGCGGCGAGTTCCTCGGGCGCCGTCGGGAGCGACAGGTCGATGGTGTGAGCCTCGACCTTGGGCGTGCTGGCCGGGGTAGGCACCCGGTCAACGGCCAGGACCCATTCGACGGAGTCCCGGGCGGCCAGGTTCGCCGTTACCCGGCGCCCCAGGTTGCCGGCGGCCCCCGTTACCAGCACTGTGGTCATGAGCCGGTGCCCACCGGGCCGGGCCGGCCGCCTTCGCGCCGGCCGGGTACAGGTCGCTCCTGTCGCCGAACCCGGTCCCAGCGTCCGACATATGAGGGGGATTTCCTTCCTGGAGATCTCTGGCAAGGCTTCGCAGCCCTGGGCGGGAGCTTGGCACTGGCAACCCGGTGACCCAACAGACTAGCGCCGGCGCCCGCTCATGGCCCACTGCCGGGTCGCCCGGGTGACCAAGAGAGCACGTACGGGTGCCCGTCGGCCATGGCCACCCCACCCTTTTCGCTCCGTCGTCCTGACCGGGCTTGGTCGGGGCCGAGGGCCGGTAATCTTCTGGTGTGGCCGCCGGCACGACTTGCGCTGACAGGACGGCGCACCTCCACGGTGCGGACCGTCATGGCGGCGCGAAAGCCGCTGGCGCCGGTCCGCTGGAAGGCTCAGTGTGAGCGACCCTTCTCAGTTTGCCGGTGGGGGCCCGTTAGGGGACCTCCTGCGCAATCTGGCCCGCTTGCTCACCGCTCAGGGCCCCATCAACTGGGAAGTGGCGCGCCAGCTGGCAGTTTGGACGGCGACCGAAGGGAATTCAGAGCCCAATCCCGACCCCTTGGCGCGTATCCGTACCGAGGAACTGCTCAGGGTGGCGGACATGCACGTAGCCGAAGCCACCGGTATGGCCACGTCGCGGCGGGGTTGGCTCGCTTTGCGTTGCGTCACCCGCGCCGAATGGGCTGCCAACACCCTCGAATCCTGGAAACCCGTGCTCGTGCGGTTGGCCTCCGCGCTAGGCCCCGGTCTTTCGCCACCGTCCTCGCCGACAGAGAGCAACGCCATGGACCAGCTGCTCGGGAACCTCCCGCAGGTTATAGGGCCGCTGGTGCTGGGTGCGCAGGCAGGCACGATGGTGGGGAACCTGGCCTCCCGGGCCCTCGGCCAGTACGACCTGCCGGCCCCGGCGCCCAAAACGGACGAGTTGCTGGCCGTCCCGGATGTTATCGACGGTTTCGCCCGGGAATGGGATCTTCCCGTGGACGATGTCCGCATGTACGTCTGCCTCCGCGACGTCGCCCACCATTCCGTTCTGAGCCGGCCTGCCATAGACGAAGCCTTTCAGGCCCACCTGCTGGCCTACGCCGGAGCCTTTCACGTCGAAATGGACGCTATCGAGCAGCGGTTGGGCGGTCTCGACCCGAGCGACCTGTTTTCTTTGCAACAGTCACTGGGTGACCCCGAAACCCTCCTCGGTGACATCCAGAGCGACGAGCAGCGCCGGTTATTGGTGCCGTTCCGTGCCTTGTTGGCGGCCGTTTCCGGTTACACGGATTTTGTTATTGACAAGGTGGGAAGGGGCCTGGTTGGCTCCTACCCTCTGGTCAGCGAGGCTTTCCGGCGCCGCCGCCTGGAAGATGGCCCGGGACAAAGGGTGCTCGGGAAGTTGCTCGGGATAGAACTTGACCAGGCGACCGTGGACCGTGGGCATGCGTTTGTCACCGGTGTGCTGGAGCGGGCGGGCGAAGAGGGCTTGGCCCGCTTGTGGGGGACCGCCTCGTTTTTACCGACTCCGGCCGAGGTGGACGCGCCCGGCCTTTGGTTGGCTCGCACCGAACTTCTCGCTTAAGCCCGTGGCCCGTTTGTGGAGAGGCGGGCTCTAGTTTGGCGACGTCGGGGGCCGGCGTGCGGACCCCGGCCACCAGGAGGGCAAGGTGCCCTGCCGCGCACTAACCGAACCGCGGGCAAATGCCAGGGCGCCGAGCAGGCCGATCCCGCCGATGGTTATGAACCCGGTTGAAAGTGTCATAGGTACGAGGACGGCCAGTAACCCGCCGATCGCCCACGCCAGCTGGAAGCCGCTTTCGAACCGGGCGAACGAACGCCCCCTTACCCCCGGGGGCACGTCTCGTTGCACCATCGAGTCGAAGGCCAGCTTCCCTGACCCGGCGGCCAAGCCGATGCCGGCGGCGAGCAGGACGGCGATGGCCCAGTGCCGCCCCCAGCTGACCAAGCCGGCGGTGAGCGCTACACCACCCACAACCACTGACGAAGCGGTCAGCATCCACTCCTCGGCGCCGTACCGCCGGAACCTGGGGGCCAGCAGCGCTCCGGCCACGTTGCCGACCTGGCTCGCCCCTAGTGCCAGCCCGTACCAGAGCAGAGCAGCCTCGTCGCGCCGGAAGGTGAAGACGAGGAGGAACGTCACGAAGCCGGTCACCGCCCGCAGACCGCCGGTGGCCACGGCGGCGAGCTGGAGGCCCCCCGGCGGCAGCCCGACGGGTTGCGGGGGGACTGGTCGGGGGGGTGGGAGAGCAGCCGGCCGGGGTGAAGCCAAAAGTGCGGGGGCCGGTGACCGGCGGACCGAACGTAGCTGTGTCGCGCCCCAGGCGCATGCCAGGTAAACGGCGATGTCGAGGCGAAGTACGACGGGAGAATTGAACAAGGCCAACAGGGCGGCACCTATGCCGCCGGCGGCCATGCTGGCCGCGGAGCCCCCGACGGCGAGCTTCGAGTTGGCCAGCACCAGCTGTTCAGGGCGGTCGACCACGCCGGGCACCAGTGCGGCCTTGGTTACCAGGTAGAGCTTCGAAAAAACGAGAGTGAAGAAGGCGACCGGGAAAAGCACCAGGGAGTGGGCCCAGAAGGCCATGAAGAAGCAGCAGATGGCCCGGCCCCCGGCCGAGAAGATGACCATGGCCTTCTTGCCGCCTCGCGCTCGTTCTACCAGGGGACCGAGAAGAGGGCCCACGATGGCAAAGGGTGCAACCGTGAGGGCGAGCGATAATGCCACCCGGGACTGCGCGGCCCTGACCGACACATTGAAGAAAATGGACCCGGCCAGGGCGACGGCCACGATGGCGTCGCCGGCCGAGGAAAGCCCGTGGACCGCGGCGAGGCGCAGGAACGGCGCCCTACCGCGGCGTTGTCCTCGTCCGGCCACGGGCCGGCGGCCCGCCGAGGCGGGCGGGCCCGAAAGCTCCGGCGGGCCGAGCGGGCCAAGCGGGGCGATGGGGGCGGGCGCCACCGAGGGGGCGGCGCCGCCGACCGGCGGATTGAGATAGTACGGGTACCGCACCCCACGTACGAGTGCGGGCCGGGCCCGGGTGACCAGCGTTCGCCTCACGACGGGCCACCTTCCCGGGCCCTGGCGCCGCACGGCTCGCACCTTAGCGAGAGTACTGCCGTGGGGCCCTTTGCCCACGCTCCCGACAGGCGCGGGGCGATGCGACCGGACAGCCGGTCTTCCAGCAACCCGCCCGTCCGCAAAAGTGCACCACGGCGGGCGAAAATGGCCATCCGAGACTCCGGTGCCGGAGGCTCCTGTCGTCCTGCCTCAAGTGCCGGCTTGGAGCAGCCGAGGCACCCTGTATGGCAGAAACTGCGTCCGGGCCCGAACCTTCGACCGCGGTGGGCAATTCACCGGCGGAGAGCCCGCTCCGCACCCGTCTGCCCCAGGCCCAGGCCGAGAACATCCTGGCGTCCCTGGCTGGACGTTCGGGAGCCTCGCCCGGGCTGCTGCACAACGGGTACCTCGCCTCCCGGCCCCCGGGGGCGTCTCGACCGGGGCCAGGTCACGCAGTTCCTATGGACCACCGGACCTCTGGTCAGGAGCCGGAGCCGGAGCCGGGCCCGGCCGGCGCCCAGCCCCACCTGGGTGCCGGCACCTCAAAATCGCCGGGCCCCTCGGGGCCGGCGGCCAGACCGGGCCCAGTGGCGCCCGCCGCCGCGGCCGCCGCCGGGGAAAGTGGTGGCACCAAAGGCAGAGGCCCAGGGGTTGGTCACCGGCGCGCCAGCCGGCCGGCAAACGCCTCGCGCCCGGCCGCGGCGTACAACAACGACATCTTGCCGGCCAAACCGTCGAACCGCCTCCGTTTCCTGTTTTTCTTGCCCTTCGGGGGGCGCCGGTAGGCGGGACTAGTCGGGCTTGGCGATCTCGAGCTTGTAGCCCAATCCCCGGATCGTGGTGATCCGGTGCGGGCGCGACGGGTCGTCCTCGATACGGGCCCGAAGACGTTTTATGTGTACGTCCAGGGTCTTGGTGTCGCCGACATAGTGGGGCCCCCACACCCGGTCGATGAGGACCTCACGAGTGAGGACCCGTCCGGCGTTGGCCATCAACAGCTCGAGCAACTCGAACTCCTTCAGAGGAAGGCTTACGAGCTGGTCCCGGAGGTAGACCTCGTGACGTTCAGGGTCGAGGCGCAAGCCGCCGACCTCGAGGGCCTCCCCTTGTTCGGCCACATCGTCGGAGGGCGGGGTGCGCCGTAGCACGGCACGCATCCGGGCGACCAGTTCCCGAAGCCGGTAGGGCTTGCTCACATAGTCGTCCGCACCGACTTCCAGGCCTACAACGGTGTCGATCTCGCTCGTCTTCGCCGTTACCATGATGATCGGCGTGCGCGAGCCGCCGGCCCGGATGGTGCGGCAAACGTCGATGCCCGACACCTTCGGCAGCATGAGGTCGAGCAACACCAGGTCAGGCCGGACGGCGGCGAACTTGTCCAGGGCTTCGGCTCCGTCGGTGGCGACCTCCACCCGGAAGCCCTCGCGCTTCAAGCCGACTACCAGCGCCTCGACGAAGGATGGCTCGTCCTCTACTAACAGGACAGTCACCTGCTCAGCCATAGGGAAGCTCCTGGTGCGCAGCGGGAATGCACAGGGTGAAGACCGAACCCTCACCTTCGCCCGACTCGACGGTGACATCGCCGCCATGGTAAGCGGCCACGTGGCGGACGATAGCCAAGCCGAGGCCTGTCCCACCAGTCGAACGCGACCGCGCCCGGTCCACCCGGTAGAAGCGCTCGAAGATCCTCTCCTGGTCGCGCCTCGGGATGCCGATCCCCTGGTCCCGCACCCACAGGCAGGCCCGATCGCCGCGCCTCTCGGCGCCGACGGAGACGGATGCTCCCGGTTCGGAGTACTTGATGGCGTTGTCGACGAGGTTGGCCACCGCCGAACCCAGGTCACGCCGATTGGCCATGACCCAGAGCCCGGGATCTACCGGGGCGACCTCGAAGGGATATCTTCCTCGCCGTGGCCTGGTCGTAGAAGTTGTCCACCGCCTCGTCAACGACGGCGGAAACGGCGACCGGTGCGAGCGTCCCGGTCCCCCCCGCCTCTATGCGTGACAGGTCCAGCAGGTCGTCCACTATCCGCGAGAACCGTGTGGCTTCGGCCCCGACGCGGGCGGTGAGCCGGGCGACCACGTCCGGCTCCTCTTCGCCGTCGAGGGTTTCGGCCAGAAGGCTCAAAGCCCCCAGGGGAGTCTTGAGCTCGTGGCTGAGGTTGGCCACGAAATCGCGGCGCACGGCTTCGAGCCGGCGAAGCTCGGAAACGTCATCGACCAGGGCCACGGCGCCGAGCGGTGGGCCCGCTCCGCCCAGCGGGAAAGCTCTTATCTCCAGCGTGTGCCGGGTGGGGGAGTAGAGATCGAGCGTCTCCTCATGGTACGAACCGGTGAGGGCTCGTGCCAGCGCCGCCTCGATTGCCTTGTCGGCCAGCAGATCTCCGTCCCGGGCGTTTACGAGTTCACGGGCGGGAGAATTGCGCAGGAGAACGGTGCCGTCTTCGTCGCACACGACGATCCCTTGACTGGCTTTATCGGCCGCCTCGATCAGCAACCCGAGGAGGTGGGCGCTCCTCGGGTCAGCGCTCGCGGGTGAGCGTGATTGGCTCAAACCGCGTCCGCCACGAGGGGCGCGGAGTACTTGGCCGAGCTGAACGAGCCGGCCCGGCCGTCCAGGGCCCAGACCGACCCCTTCGCCTGGCGCGGGTTCTGCCCGAGGTCGAGACGGTCCTCGTCAGCCAGGGCCACCAGGATCTCGGCGATCACGTCCCCATGGGTACAGACGGCGACCTCCTGGCCGGCCAGGGACCGGACCAGGTGCACTGCCACCGAGCTCTGGCCCTCGGTCAGGTCGTCGCTCTCCTCGACGGTCAGGTGCTGAGCAGCGGCCACAGGGCCCACCGTCTGCAGGCAACGTAAGGATGGGCTGGACAGGATGCGGGCACGAGGAGCGAAATTGCTCATGATGGCGACCAGCCCCTCGGCCTGTCTCAAGCCATGGGTAGAGAGGGGTCGCACGCCGTCCTCGCCGTCCCACTCTTTGCGGGGCTTCGCCTGGGCGTGGCGCACCAGCAATAACGGCACTTCTCAAGTTTTGCAGAACCGCATCCAACGCGAAACAGGGGCGCATAAGGCGTGTGGTCGACCACTCAAAGTGATCTCTGGACGGAAAGGGGCGCCAGGGGGGCCGGGGCGGGCGGCGCCGGCGGCAGATGAACGGAGGATCGCCTTAGCGTGGTCAGTGTGCACTTGCCAACGAGAGCGGGCATTACGGGGCGGCGCCGCCTGGTGAGAGAGGTGGGCCTGGCGCTCGTCACGGCCGGTTTCGTCGTACTGCTGTTCGTGGTGTACGAGCTGGTCGGGACGAACTTGAGCGAGGAGCAGAGCCAGGCCAAGCTCGCTCGGGCCTTCAATGCCGCCGTGACCGGCGCCCGACCGGCGCCCGGGCCTACCACCAGCCTGACCGCCTCACCCGCCCGCCCCGGCGCCGCCGGCCACAAAGGCGCACCGGACAAGAAGGCCGGGGCAGGCCCGGGCGGAGGGCCTTCGGCGACGGCCGCGGGGCATGTGAAGGGCTCCATCCGGCGGGGAGCCAAGAAGGTCGGCTCCACCCGGCACGGGGCTAAGAAGGCTGGCAGCGGGGCTGCGCTCAGTGCCTCTGTCCGGCTCCCGCCACCCGGAGGGGCCCTCGACCATATGGTCATCCCAGCCATCGGGGTCGACCGCTACGTGGTGGAGGGCGTGGGAGAGCTCGACCTGCAAATGGGCCCCGGCCATTACCCGGGTACGCCCCTTCCCGGCCAGGACGGGAACGTGGGGATCGCTGGGCACCGGACTACCTTCGGGGCCCCGTTCTTCCGCCTGAACGAGCTCGTACCGGGCGATCTCATCTACCTCACCGATACCGATGGCCGCACATGGGCCTACGACGTCGTAAAGCAGTGGGTAGTGCCGCCTTCGGACACTGCCGTCCTCGACACCACCCACAAACCGGTGTTGACCCTCACGACTTGCAACCCACGTTTTGAGGCGACCACACGCCTCGTGGTTAGGGCCGATCTCGTCGAACGGCTTCCCCATGGGGCCGCGTTGACGGGCCATTTGGCCCAGCCCAGGGCTACCAAGCCGGAGGAGCGGAAGGCGGGCCCGGGGGCGGCAACCTCGCGCCCAGTTATCAGCACGTTGCCGGTCACGACCACTAGCACCGCAGGCACATCCAGCCCGCCGACGACGTCGGCGAACCACTCGGGGGCGACCCCGGGAAGCGCCGGGGTCGACTCACCCACGGTGGGGCCGCCCGCCGCTTCAGCGAGCTCGAGTGGTGGCGGGGCCGGGGCGTGGACCGGGGCTCTCGGTTGGGGAGCGCTGGCTTTGCTGGGATGGGTGGTCACCCGCGTCATTGCTAGCCGCCGGTACCGCTACGTCAAGGTGGGCGTGCTGGTCTGCGGAGCCCTAATCTGCCTCGTCCCTCTTTGGTTCAGCTTCGCCAACGTCGTCGACCTGCTGCCGGCGAACCTCTGAACGAGAGAGCATCTCCTCGAAGGCGTCGAGCACGACGACATCGCGGGCATAACTCAAACGCCGGCGGGCGGCGGGTAGCGCTGACCAGCGCACGTCATCGACCTCGTGCTGGCCTTCGGGGGTGGGGAGGACGTCCTGCGCCCCGTGCCCGGCAGCGCGGCCGGGGACGACTGTCATCGCCCAATACCGGACGACCTTGTGGCGACCGTCGGCGTCAAGGTAGGTCGTGCTGGGTAGCGGCTGGCCGAGCCGGCAGACCAGTCCGGTCTCTTCGCGGACTTCGCGCAGCGCGGTGTCCTCGTCACCTTCGAGGGGCTTGGCCTTGCCCTTGGGCAGTGCCCAGTCGTCGTAAGCCGGGCGGTGGACCAGCACCACCTCCAAGCCGGACGGCACCCGTCGCCACACCAGGCCGCCCGAGGCCCGTACCGGCCCGGTGGGACGCGCCTCAGCGCCGGTGCCCGGCGCGTCGGAGGCAAGCAGGGACGGCCCCTTTGGCGCCGGCGAGGGGTGCCTCACCCTATGGGGGCCAGCTGTTCGCTCGAGCCCCGTCGCCTGCCGCGCGACAGGGCCAGCTCTTGGAAGTGCCGCTGAGCATTGAAGTGCTTGGTGACGGGGACCTTCTCCCAGGAGCCCTCGGCCGAGAGCTCCCATGCCAGTTCGTCGTCGGCGAGGACCACCTCGAGGATTTCCCTCAGCCGGGCCCGGACGTCCTCAGATGTGACGTCTACGAGAGCCTCGACCCGGCGGTCCAGGTTGCGTTCCATCATGTCGGCAGAACCGAGGAGGTAGCGGCCGCCCAATGGGAGGCTGGGCGCGACCCGGGGCGTCGGGCCGGGGACCGGGTGGCCGTCGTCGGCGACGGCCGGGCCAGCCGCCGTCTGGCGGACGAAGGCGGGTGACGGGGCTAGAGCGCCGGCACCATCACTGAAATAGAAGATCCGGGAGTGCTCCAGGTAGCGCCCGACCAGCGAACGCACCCTGATGTTGTCGGAAAGACCGAGGACCCCGGGACGGAGGCAGCACATGGCCCGAATTATCAGGTCGACTTGTGTGCCCGCCTGCGAAACGGCGTAAAGGGCATCGATCACCCTCCGGTCCACCAGGTTGTTCAATTTCCATACAATATGGCCGTCGGGGCCGTACGAGCCCTCTTTCTCGATCAGCTCGATCATCGTCGAGCGGAGCGCAAAAGGAGCGACTATTAATTGCCGATAAGCCGCCTGGCGGCTGTAGCCGGTCAGGAAATTGAACAGATCCGTCAGGTCCTCGCCAACGGCGGGGGAGGCGGTCAATATGCCGACGTCCTCGTAGAGCCGCGCCGTCGAAGAGTTGTAGTTTCCCGTACCGACGTGGCAGTAACGGCGGATACGGCCTCCTTCTTCACGGACGACTAGCGACGTTTTGGCATGAGTTTTCAAGCCGATCAGCCCGTAAACCACGTGAACGCCCACCTGTTCGAGCGCCCGGGCCAACCGATGTTCGCGGCTTCGTCGCCCCTCGCCTTCAACTCCACAAGGGCGGCGACCTGCTTTCCTCTTTCGGCGGCACGGATTAGCGCCGTGACGACAGGGCTGTCCCCCGACGTCCGGTACAGCGTCTGCTTGATAGCCAAGACCTTGGGGTCGCGGGACGCCTTTTTTATGAACGCTTCGGTGGACAGGGCGAAGCTCTCATAAGGATGGTGCAGGAAGATGTCACCTTCGGCTATGGCGGCGAAGATATCCTGAGGCTCGTCTTCCAGGGAGACCAGGCGGCCCGGCATTACCGGTGAAAAAGCTTCGTCTTTGAGCTCGGGCCGGTCGAGCTCGTGCAGCGCCCACAGGCCGCCGTAGTCCAGGAGCCCGTCGACCTCGTAGACGTCCTCCGGGCGCAGGTCCAGCTCCCGCATGAGCAGTTCACGGACCTCGGAGCTGAACGTGGGCTCAACTTGTAAGCACACGGCGCGCCCGAAGCGCCGCCGGCGGAGCTCCATTTCGACCGCTTCGAGCAAGTCGTCTGCTTCTTCCTCGGCCAACGTCAGGTCGGCGTTGCGGATCACCCTGAAGGCATGGCAGCTCTCGATCTCCATGCCAGGGAAAAGCTCGGCCAGAAAGGCGGCAATGACCTCCTGGACAGGCACGAAGCGTTCATTGTCCGGCAGTCCCAGGAACCCCGGGAGCAGGGGCGGGATCTTTACCCGGGCGAAGCGGCGCTCACCACGCTGAGGGTCACGGACCATCACCGCCAGGTTGAGCGAAAGGTTGGAGATGTACGGGAAGGGATGACCCGGGTCGACACCCAGCGGTGTCAGCACGGGGAACATCTGAGCCTCGAATACCGACTCGGCGTAGGCCATGTCCTCGGCGCCGAGCGAGCGCCAGGGGACCAGGCGTACGCCGTGGCCAGCCAGGCCGGGGACGACGACCTCGTTGTAAATGCGCGCCTGCCCCATGAGCATCCCCTCGACCTCGACGCGGATAGCCTTCAACTGGTCGGGGACCGACAGCCCGTCCGGGGCCGTACCCGACAGACCGGCGGCCAGTTGGTCCTTCAGCCCGGCCACCCTGACCTGGAAGAACTCGTCGAGGTTGCTCGAGAATATGGCCAGGAACTTGGCCTGTTCCAACAGCGGTTGCTCGGCCGCCTCGGCCAGGGCGAGGACGCGGCGGTTGAACTCGAGCCAGGAAAGCTCTCTATTGATGTAGCGGCGCTCGTTACCGGGCGTGCCAGCCGAGGGGATGTTCCCCTCGGGCGTGGTGGTCCCGGGCACCTGGTCTTGCAGCGCGTCTGCACCCGGGGCGGCCGACATACCGCTCACGCTACTGCGCGCAGTTGCTCAAAGCAGTTGATCCGCTCCTCAGCCCTCGGTCGTGGCGATGAAGTCATCGTCGTCTTCGGGCACGCCCAGGTCCCACTGGAGCAGCACGTTTTCTCGCTCGGCGTCGCGTATGATCCGCTCGCGGTTGCGCCTGAACTGCGGGTCGTGCGGAGGCAGCAGGAGCAAGCGGGCCAGGATCCGTTGGCGCAGCTCCTCGATAAGGTTGCGGTCCCCGAAGTCTGAATCGACCCTCCAGTGCGGAGCAACGGGCCCTAGGTAGACGACGCGGACGTGGCCGCGGGGCGGACCGGAGGCTTCTGACTGCTGGCTGGACATGCGCTGAGCATAGGTGACGTTCGCCACGCGCTTAGCCGGGACCGATGACCGACAGGGCCCGGAGCCGGTTGGCGGCACTGGTGACGGCCTGCAGGGAGGCGTCGAGGATGCTCGAAGTCCAGGCCCACCCCCCACACGACGGCGTCCCCGGAACCGGCCTCGACGTAGGCGACCGAAGAGGCGCCACTGCCGGCGGTGAGAGCGTGCTGGTGGTAGTCGAGCACCGAAAGTTCAACGCCGAACTGGCGCAGGGCGTTGACGAAGGCGTCTATCGGCCCGTTGCCCTGGCCGACCGCACTCTGGTGCTCTCCCGCCACCAACAGCTGGGCCACGACCTGGGTCGTGTGTGCTTCGCCGCTCCTCTCCGTCGTCACTTCGGCTCCCACGAGGCGGAGGCCATCGTCCTGGGCCAGGTAGGTCTTCTCGAAGACCTCCCATATCTCTGACGGCTTGATCTCCGTGCCGCTCGCTTCGGTGACGGCCTGGACCGCTCGGGAGAACTCCACCTGGAGGCGTCGGGGCAGGTCGAGACCGTGCTCCGTGCCCATGATGTAGGCGACTCCGCCCTTGCCGGACTGGCTGTTGACCCTGATTATGGCCTCATATGTCCGGCCCGTGTGCTTGGGGTCGATCGGCAGGTAAGGGACTTCCCACCTGTCGTAGCCGACCGGAAGGGCCGTCATCCCCTTTTTGATGGCGTCCTGGTGGGAGCCCGAGAAGGCGGTGTAAACGAGGTCGCCGGCGTAGGGGTGACGTGGGTGCACGGGCATCCGGGTGGAGTGTTCCGCCACCCGACGGACGGCGTCGATGTCGTGGAAGTCGAGATCGGGGTCGACCCCTTGCGAGAAGAGGTTCAGCGCCACGGTCACGATGTCGAGGTTGCCGGTGCGTTCCCCGTTGCCGAAGAGAGTGCCTTCGAGGCGGTCGGCGCCGGCGAGCAATGCCAGCTCGGCCGTGGCCACCGCCGTACCCCGGTCGTTATGCGGGTGGACGGAAAGCACGAACGAGCTCCGCGGGCTGAGCTGGCGCCCGAACCACTCCACGACGTCGGCGAAGACATTGGGGGTGTACATCTCCACTGTCGACGGCAGGTTGAGGACCAACGGCGCCGCCTCGGTCGGCTCGATCACGTCGGCCACCGCTTCGCAGATCTGCAGGGCAAAGTCGGGTTCGGTGCCGGTAAAGCTCTCGGGCGAGTACTCGTACCGGATCTCGGTCCCGTCCACCTTCTTCTCCAGTTCCCGGCACAGACGCGCCGCGCTGGTGGCTATATCCATAATCCCGTCGCGTTCTTGGCGGAACACCACCCGCCGCTGCAGTTCGGACGTCGAGTTATAGAAGTGGACGATGGCGCGGGGAGCTCCGGAAATGGCCTCGAAGGTCCGCTCGATGAGCTCAGCTCGGCACTGGACCAGCACCTGTATGGAGACATCCTCGGGGACCAGGTCCTGGTCGATGATGTGGCGCACAAAGTCGAAGTCGGGCGCCGAGGCGGAGGGAAAGCCCACCTCTATCTCCTTGATCCCGATGGCGAGGAGGGTCTCGAAGAGCGAGAGCTTGCGGTCCGGGCCCATGGGGTCGATCAGGGCCTGGTTGCCGTCCCTGAGGTCGACGCTGCACCAGCGGGGCGCGGCGCTCAGCTGCCGGGACGGCCAGGTGCGTTCAGTGAGGACGAGGGGCAGCGTCGGCCTGTACTTCTCGAAGGGCATCTTGGGAACGGGCAGCGGTGGGCGGGTCATGGGGGCGACCTTTCTGTGGTCAGGCTCCGGGTCAGGCGCTTGACGCCTAGGTATGAAAAAACCTCCTGGCCAGAGGCACAGGAGGTCGTGGCGAGCACCGGAAGGGGCTCGCCTAGGTGATAAGGAGGAGGCTCTTCAAATAACGCATCGCCCCACCATGTTCTCGGACGGAGAGCGGTACTGTCAAGAACACCCTTAAAGGATGCTGAGCAGGAAGCGGCCCGACTGCCGGCGAGACACCGTGGAGGTGCCTTGACAGGGCGGGCTAGGCTAGGGTACGAAGAGAGGCCTCGTCCCCTTCCCGCACCATGACTGGGACACAGCCCGGCAGCAAACCAAATACGGGCCGGAGACGTAGTAACAGTTGAGTGTGAACGGCGTAGGTGTTACGGAGGTTGTGGTGGAAACTTCGTGGATGGTGCAAGGCCGCTGCAGGGATCTGCCACCCGAGATTTTCTTCCCCAGTGACGGGGTCGGGGTCGAGGTGGCCCGGCACTATTGCGCAGAGTGCCCCGTCAAAGCGCCATGTCTTGAGTACGCCCTGGAGAACCATATCGAGCACGGTGTGTGGGGTGGAGCGTCCGAGCGTGAGCGTCGCCGTATTGCCCGTAGCCGGCGTGGCCTCCCCGCTCGACCGACCTCGCCCGTGTCGTCGCCGGCAATTCCCAGCCGTCAAGGCCTCTAGGCAGGCGGGCGGCCCACGGTGGGCAGGCCTTCTAGGCCGGGCCTGAGCTAGCCTCGTCAGCCTTGGCTTGCGCCTCCCTGGCGGCAAGGAGGGCGTCGAGCTCGGCCCTGGTCAGGGTGATGCGTTCCTCGGCGGTAGGGGGGGCCACCGGCGCCGAGGGTGCTGCCACCCGGGTTGCCGGGGCTTGAGGGTAGCCAGGAGCGACAGTGGTCGGCGCGCCGGTGAGCGCGCCCTGGCCGGCGCTCGCGGTCACGGCGGGAGCATCGGTCTCGTCAGTGTGGGCCTTTCGGAACTCCTTGAGTGCCTCACCACTGTTGCGGGCCAACTTGGGCAGTTGACTGCCCCCAAAGAGCACGATCACGGCCAGGACGACCCAGTACCAGTCACCGAAAATGTTGGCAAGCATGACAGACCTCCCTGGCGCGCAGCCTTATTTGCCCCTATCCTACCGATCGGCTCGGGGCACTTAGGAGCCAGCCGCCCGGGCAGGCGATGCTCTGGCCCGGACCAGGGAGACGTGGTGCTCGAGTGCGTGGTCAATGTCAGCGAGGGCAGGGACGCCAGGGCCCTCGCCATCCTGGCCCGGGCGTGCGGGCCGCGCCTGCTCGACCTCCACGCCGACCCTGACCATCACCGCGCCGTGTTGACCCTGGCCGGCGAAGACGGGCCGGTCAAGGCGGCGGTGCGCGACCTGGCCCGCCAAGCCGTCGCCCTCCTCGACCTCCGGGCCCACGCCGGCGCTCATCCCCGGTTCGGGGTGCTGGACGTCGTCCCCTGGGTGGCGCTCGAGGGCTGGCCCGTCCGGGACGCGCCGGCGGGCACGGCGGGTGCGGAGCGGGCGCACCAGGCGCGCGACCAGTTCGCGCTGTGGGCCGCGGCCGAGCTGGCGCTCCCCGTCTTTGTCTATGGACCTGAGCGCTCGCTGCCTGAGGTCCGCAGGCAGGCGTGGGGGGCCTCCGCCCCGATGCCGGCCCCGGTGCGCCGCACCCAACGGCGGGAGCGGTGGCGGTGGGGTGGCGGGGCCTGATGGTGGCCTTCAATCTCTGGCTCAGGGGTGCCGACCTGGCCCGGGCGCGGACGATCGCCGCCGGCATACGATCGCCCACCGTCCGGGCTCTGGGCTTTGCCCTGGGTAGCCACGTCCAGGTTTCCTGCAACCTGTTGGCGCCTGCCTCCGTCGGGCCGGCGGAGGTACGGGACCAGGTCGGTCAGCTGGCGGACGTCGGGCGCTGTGAGTTGGTTGGCCTCATCCCGGACCGCGTCCTGCGGTCCATCCCCGAACAGCGCTGGGGAGAACTCGACCTCGCCCCCGAACGCACCATCGAGCATCGCTTGACGGCGGGGACCGGCCGAGGAAGCCCCTCGTCAATCGAGCGCTAACGGCGAGGCACGCCTCAGATTCTCAGCTTCGAGCTGAGGCGAGCCTCACCGGGGGAAGTCCTGCAGGCCGAGACAGCCAAGCCTCCCTTAGGACGCCTGGCTGACCCGGTAGGGCGCTCCATTGCGTCGGCGCCGCAGACGTCGGCGCTCTCTTTCTGACAGGCCGCCCCAGATCCCGAACTTTTCGCTGTTGTCCAGGGCGTACTGGAGACAGTCCTTACGCACGACGCAGCCGCGGCAGACTTCCTTGGCCTCGCGCGTGGAACCACCTCGTTCGGGGAAGAACAGGTCGGGATCGACGCCAAGACAGTTGGCGGACCGTTGCCACGTCGGCACTTCGCTATCCCAGCGGAGGCCGCTCGCGTCAGCCGGTAGGCGCAGAAAGCGCACTATGTCGTTCACCGGCGGCTCCCATCGTTTGTGGTCTATCGGACGGGCGCATCCTGGGGGCCCCAGGGTAGCACCAATGTAACTACGGGCTGCGTAACTACATCTCTGTCATCTTCCCTCATCCGCGCCATTACCGCAAGAGGGAAGATCCCAGGCCGCCGCCGCCCTCGGGCCGGCCCGTTATCACGCTCGTAACCGAAGCGATACAGGGCGGTAACCGGTCGATGTTCAGATTTGCCCGTGGGTGCGCTCCGCTTGGCCCTCAGCCTGGTCCGTCCGGCGTGAGCCAACCTTTTGCTCCCCGCTATGGCAACCGCGGTCTGGCGGTGCCGGGTGCCCGTCCCCATCGCTGGCCGGCCGTGGGGTTGGCGAGGCCGGAAACTACAGCCCTCCTAGTGGTTGGGGCGCAGCGGGCTGTGGCGAGCCAGTGTGTGGGTGCCTCCTACGTCTGGGAGACAATAAGCGCCCTGGTAGCCGCTCTGCGGCCCTGGAGGGCGAAGATCGTTTGGTCTCGCCACGCCCGTTCCCCGGCCAACCCCACGTGCACCGTACTGCCCCCGGCACACGGCCCCGAAAGAGGCCCGGCGGCGAGGCAGCCCGGGGATCTGGTGGCCCTGGCCTATGGCGTGGACGGGTTCAGCGCCAGCCCCCTGGCCGACGGCCTGCACGGTCTGGGCACGGCCCACCTGCTCGTCGCCGGCTTCGGTTTGGAGGGCCCGGTTCATTCAACATTGCGGACGGCTAGCGACCGGGGGTGGGAGTGCCTGTTGGTGTCGGATGCCTGTGCCCCCTTCGAACCCGAACTGGCTCCCGGGGCGCTGGGCATGGTCGAGATGTCCGGAGGGCTGTTCGGGGTGACGGCGTCGGCGCAGGCCGTGCTCACGGCGCTGGCGTCCAGCGTGCCCCGCCAGGGAGAGCACGCCGTCTGAGGACCGAGGCCGCCGCCAGGCGATGGCGGGGCGGCGTCAGGCGATGGCGGGGCGGCGTCAGGCCAGCCGGCGGCCCCGCCGACGCGACGTCAGCCGGGACTCGATGAAGTCGATGAGGACGTAGTCGCCGAGGGTTTCCGGCGTTGTGAAAAAGGCCTTGCCGCGGTTGAGGCGGGTCATCTGCTCGACGAAGTGCCTCAGATAACCGGTGGCATCGAGGGCGAAGGTGTTGATCCTTATGTGGTCCCGCGTACAGCGCGCCACCTCGACCAGGGTGGCGTCGACCGTCTCCTGCGTGGCCGGGTAGGCGAACACAGGCTCACTGGCGCCGGCCGGCCAGTGCGCCGTGGGTTCCCCGTCGGTCACCATTATGACCTGCTTGGTCCCCCGCTGGTGGGAGAGGAGCTGGCGGGCCAGGGCCAGGCCATGCTGGATGTTGGTGCCCCAGTCGTAGTCCCAGGACACTTCAGGCAGGTCTCGGAAGCTCACCTCCCGGGCCGAACGCGAGAACCCCACGATGCCGAGGTAGTCGGAGGGGAAACGACCGGAGATGAGAGAGTACAACGCCATGGTCATCTTCTTGGCGGCGACGAAATTGCCCCTCATCGGCATGGAGAGGGAGAGGTCGAGCATTATCACCGTGGCCGAGCGGGTGAGCGCCTCCGTGCGTTCGATCTCGAAGTCCTCCGGCGAGAGGCGGACAGGCGTGCCCGGGCCGTTCCGGGCGAGAGCGTTGCGCACCGTCTGCTGGATGGAGAGGTTGAAAGGGTCGCCCCACTCGTAGACCTTTGTCTCGCCGGCCCGCTCGTGGCCGCTACCCGCCGTGCCCACGGGGTGCTGGCCGCTCCGGTAGCGCTGCAGCTTCGTATACAGGTCGGCCAGGGCCTGGTCCCCAATGCGGCGCAAGCCCCGGGGGGTGAGGCGCATGCGCCCTTCCTTCTGTTCGACCAGGCCCGATTCTCGGAGCTGGCGGGAAAGCCGTCCCAGGGCCTCCAGCGACCTGGCGTCCTCCTCGCCAAGCAGCTCTCGGGCTCGGTCGATGTCCACCTCTGCCAGCGCCCCGGGGCTCGGCGCTCCGGCCAGCAATTGCTCGAGCTGCTCGAGGTCCGATAGCTGACCGGCCACCGAGTCGGCCGGTCCGAGGCCGAAGGGCAGCCCGGCGAGGTCGTCCCCTCCGGGGGCGTCTTGTAGGTGACCGAGGAGCTTTTCGAGTTCCGTTCGCAAAGCGACGTCGTCCTTGAAGGAGAGCCTCGGAGAGCTCGGCCAGCTTGGCCCTCTGCGCCGGGCTGAGAGAACCGAGCAATGCCCGAGCCGCCGCCATCCGGCGGGCCAGGGAAGCCAGCAGTTCGTCGAGGTCGGCCGGGGATCCCGGCACGAGGTCTCCGTACCGTTCCATGAACCGCTCGAAGTCGGGTTGTACGTCGGCGCCCAATTGGCGGCGCTCGACCATGCGGTTGAGCTCGGCCAGCATTTGCCGGGCTCGCTCGAAGCACCTCAGGGGGCGTGTTGGAGATGGCGGCCTGGAGCTCGGAGAAAGCGTTGCGGGCCAGTTCCGCCCGCCGGCGGCGCACCCGGTCGAGCAGCTCCCGCAGGCCGGCCACGTCCCGGCCGGCGCCGTCCTGAAAGCCCTGCTGGACCAAACGGCGCAGCGCCTGGTCGGCGTCCCCGTGCTCGAGCAGGTCGTCCATCAGGCGGCGCAAGACGTCGTCGCCGTCCAAGTCGCCATGTTGTTGGCTCCCGTCCCAGCGGGAGTACCTGGCCCGGGCCATTCTCAGCCGGCCGGGCCCGTCATCGCTTATCCGTCATCTAGGACCGTCTTGCCTGGTAGCGGGCACCGTGCGCGGTGGAGTGCTTGTTGAGCCGCTTGGACAGGTGGAGCCCCTCGAGCACCAGTTCGGCCGCCGCCGCGAGGGCGGCGGCGTTTTCGGAGCCGGCCAGCTTGGCCGTCGGTGCCCGCAGGCCGGGCAGGCACTTCGAGCGTGGCGACGTAGCTGGCCGAGGGCAGGTCGTCGCCCACCTCCACCGTCGTGCCGCCGTCCACCTCGCCCACCGCCCGGGCCAGGTCGGCCGGGTCGACTCGGTCCCTGAAAACGGCCAAGACGGCTTGACGGGTCAAGCGGCCGACTACCTCGCCTTCGGCGTCGTCCTCGAGCGAGTCCAGCTCGACCTTGCCCGCCGTCGAGGACACGAGGGCGGGCAGGTCGCTAACCCTGGGTACCGCCCGGTCCTCACCGGTACGCAGGGAGCGGCGCGCCGCCGCGGCCGCCAGGGTCTCATAGTTGGCCACACCGAGGCGGACCGAGACTCCCGACCGCTGGTTGACCTGGGGGCTTTGACGGGCCAGCTGGGAGATGGTGGCGACGATCTCCGCCATATAGCCGGGTACCTCGACCTCTACGCCTTCGAGGTCCGTGGGGATGGCCTCCTGCACGATGACGTCCATCTCCGTGGCCGTGTCCAAAGGGTAATGGGTCCGGATCTGAGCTCCGAAGCGGTCCTTCAGCGGCGTGATGATACGGCCCCGGCTCGTGTAGTCCTCGGGGTTGGCCGAGGCGACGAGGAGGATGTCGAGCGGTAGGCGGATCTTGTAGCCGCGGATCTGGACATCCCGCTCTTCGAGGACATTGAGAAGCCCGACCTGGATCCGCTCGGCCAGGTCGGGCAGTTCGTTTATGGCGAAGATACCCCGGTTCGTGCGCGGCACCAGACCGTAATGGAGTGTGAGCTCGTCGGAAAGGTAACGCCCTTCGGCCACCTTGACGGGGTCGACCTCGCCGATGAGATCGGCTATCGATGTGTCCGGGGTGGCCAGCTTTTCCCCGAAACGCTGATCGCGGCCCACCCAATCGATGGGGCATTCGTCGCCCTTGGCGGCCACGAGCTCGCGTCCATAGCGGGAGATGGGCTGATATGGGTCGTCGAGCACCTCCGACCCGGCGATTACCGGCAGCCACTCGTCCAGGAGGTCGGCGAGGCCCCGCATGATCCTGGTCTTGGCTTGGCCCCTCTCGCCCAGGAAGATGATGTCGTGTCCCGCCAGCAGGGCGTTCTCCAGGGCGGGCAGGACTGTGCTCTCGTAGCCGACCAGGCCCCCGACGACGGGCTGGCCGGCGGCGATGCGAGCGGCGGCGTTGGCTCTGACCTCTTGTTTGACTGGACGGGAACGCCAGCCGGACGCCCGGAGCTGGCCGACGGTCGAACACGAAGAAGAGGGGGCTGCGGCCATGGTCAAACCGTACCTGCGCCGACAGCGCTACTTTGCCCCTTATGAGAAGCCACGGCGCTGATGGATCCACGCTGATGGATCCACGCTGATGGGCCCGCTCGGCCCGTGGACGGACCTGGGGGGCCAATGGGCCGCGGTCGAGGCCGACGAGGACCTGCGGCGCACCTTCCCCCGGCTCGACTTCGACGACGATGGCTGGAGCCCGGTCTCCGTCCCTGGCCATTGGCAGGCGGAGCCGGAGTTTGCGGCTTCCGGCGGCCCCTTGCTGTACCGCCGCCGTTTCCAAACAGGGCCCCTGGCTGAGGGCGAGCGCGCCTGGCTGGTCATGGAAGGCATCTTCTACCAGTCCGACGTCTGGTTCGATGGTTCTTACCTGGGCGACACCGAGGGCTACTTCGTCCCTCACGGTTTCGACGTGACTGCGGCGGTCAATTCGCGCTCGGAGCACGTCCTGGCCGTGGAGGTCGGTTGCGAAAGCCGGGCCGGGCGGCGCACCACCCGCTCACTGCTGGGAGCGTTCGGAAGCTCGGCCGGCCTGGGCTCGGCGCAGAACCCAGGCGGCATATGGGCGCCGGTGCGGGTCGGCCGGAGCGGTCCCGTCCGCATCACGTCCCTACGGGCCATTTGCATCGAAGCCCGTCCCAAACGTGCCGTTATCGACCTCTTCGCTGTGCTCGATAGCTCCGGGCCCATATCGGCGGCACTGAGGACCCAGGTGAGCGGCCTGGGCGGGGAAGCGCCGTGCGCCCTGGTGGAAAAGCGCCAGCCTCTGGCGCCGGGGCCGAACCGTGTCCGTTGGCAGGTCGAGGTGCTCCGCCCTCAGATGTGGTGGCCTGCCGGTCTGGGCGACCAGGTCCTGCACGACATCGAGGTGGCGGTTGAAATTGAAGGCCAGCGCAGCGACACCCAGGTGCTGCGGACAGGGCTCCGCCAGGTGCGGATGCACAATTTTGTCTGGGCCGTCAACGGTGAGCGGTTGTTCTTGAAGGGTGCAAACCTGCTGCCTACCCGTCCGCGCCTTGCCTACGCCACCGCCGTCGAAGTCGCCGCCGATGTGGAGCTGGCTCGCGACGCCGGGCTCAACCTGTTGCGGGCGCACAGCCACGTCGCCCGACCGGAGCTCTACGAGGCGGCCGACCGCTTGGGCGTGCTCATCTGGCAGGACATGCCGCTGCAGGGGATTTTCAAGGGCGCCCGGAGCCAGGCCGTCCGCCAGGCCACGGCGGCCGTCGACCTCCTCGGTCACCATCCCTCCATCGTCGTATGGTGCGGCCACAACGAGCCCTTCTCCACCAACTCCCCGTACTTGCCCGGCCCGTCGGGGGGAGCTGGCAGCCCGGGCACGGCCCTGCGATGGGCGGCCGGGCAGTTACTGCCGAGCTGGAACAAGACGGTGCTGGACCATAGCGTCCGTCGAGCACTAGAGAAGGCCGATCCCTCCCGGCCGGCCATAGCGCACTCGGGCAGGTTGCCGCACCCGGCGCGGGGTACCGACAGCCACCTCTACTTTGGCTGGCGCCACGGTGGGCTGCGCGACCTGTCACGAGCGGCCGCCGTGTGGCCGGCGGCCGTCCGTTTCGTCAGCGAGCTGGGAGCGCAAGCGGTACCGGCCACGGCGTCCTTCATGCGCCCCGAGCGCTGGCCTGACCTCGACTGGGAGCACCTGGCGGCGCACCATTGCCTGCAGAAGGAGACCTTCGACCAGCGTGTCCCGCCGGCGCAGTACCCGACCTTCGAGGAGTGGCGGGAGGCGACGCAGGTGTACCAGGCCCGGCTCTTGCAGGCACAGGTCGAAGCGTTGCGCCGCCTCCGGTCCGGCCCCGTCGGCGGGTTTGCCGTCTTTTGCCTGAGCGACGCCCAACCGGCGGTCAGCTCGGCCGTGCTCGACCATGAGCGCAAGCCGAAGGCGGCCTATGCCGCTCTACGGGCAGCGTGCGCCCCCGTGCTGGTCGTAGCGGATTGGCCGGCAGCTGGTTACGCCCCGTCGTCGACGCTCGCCCTTGACGTCCATGTCGTCAATGACCTGGTCCAGGCCTTGCCCGGTGCGGCCGTGGAGGCCACCATGAGGTGGCCGGGAGGGGGACGGCGCTGGGTCTTCTCGGGCGAGGCCAGCGGACGCGCCTGCAGTTTCGTCGGGCGGTTGAAGGTGACCCTGCCCGCTCCAGCGAGGTTGCCGCCTCCGGTCGATGGGGCCGGCCCCGGTTCTGGCCTCCCCCGGCCAGGGGGAGACAACGCCGATGCCGCCCCGTCCTGGCCTGTGGTCCTCGACCTATTGCTCCGGTGGGCAGGAGGCCCCGGGCCGGTGACCAACCGCTACGAGAGCTCGATAAGGGTTTGAGGTGGCGGGCCGGTCTGTTGCCGACCGGTCCCGGCGGTACCCGATGCCGCCAACGACGGGTTTTTGCGAACTTTCGCGGTCTGCAACTGGTAGATCTGTTGAAGTGGCTTGTTTCTTGTCGCCCGAGTGGTTCGACGAGCTCGGGACGAGCGAGCTCCCGGTCGGTCAAGCCGGGCCGGCGGCGGGGCCGACGGGCTCCGCGGACCTGGTGGTGGGCGTGGCGGTGGCCTCAGTGCCGCGGGCGCCCGGCGGCGAGGTTCGCTACCAGGTAGCAGTAAAGGGTCGCCGGGCTGTCGTCCGGCGTGGGCCGGACGCCGGGCGGACGGCTCACGTGGTGCTGAACGCCGACTACGAAACGATGGCCGACATCGCTTCGGGCCGGCTATCGGCGTTGGACGCCATGGCCTCGGGGCAAGCCCGGATCACCGGCAACACCGCCGCCCTTTCCGCCCATCAGGCGGTCCTGGAAGAGCTGGACCTGGTACCGCCATCGGTCCGGGCGAGCACGAGCTACTGAGTGGGACGGTATGGCACGCCCTTTGCCGACCCGGCCGGGTTGGTATGTCAGCCCCGACGACCCCGGCGCCCTGCGCTACTGGGACGGGAGATCGTGGACGGAGCGCTCGCGACCCCGCCCGCCATGGACCTCGAGGGCTGACGAGCTCGAGGTCGACTACGGCGACGTCGACCGCTCCGTCGAAGGACCGGTCCATACGCGCCTGATGCGGGAGCACGCTTTCAGCGGGGCTCGGGAGTGGTCTCTGCGAGGGCTGGCCCGGCGGTCCGACCAGGGCCGGCGCCCGCCCTACGGTCCGTGGGCCCGGTCTTTTCGTTCCCCCGGATGGCAGCCTCCACCGAAGCTGGGCCCGGCCCGGCGGCCTCTGCTCGTCGTTGCTTCGATGGTTGTCATCGCCGTCGCCGTAGTGGTCTCGAGCGTGGCGGTCATGGCGCCGTACCGGGCACCCGGCACCGTACTGGACGACAACGGCCGCGCCCTGGCCGCGTTCGCGGCCCGGGCCAGCCGGGAATGCCAGGCGACGTTGCCGAGGTACCGGGCCGTGCTGGCCGACGACGTCGACGGGCCCAGCATCCTGGCTGCCGCCGACCAGGTCGACCTCCTGCGCCAGCGCCTCAGCTCCGTCCCCGTGGGCCGGGGGATCGAAGGGCCCGTGGAGGAATGGTTGCAAACCTGGGGGAACTTCACCACCGACCAGCGCCGCTATGCGTCCATCGTCGGCCCTGCGGTCCGTTCCGACGGTCGTCTGGTCCCCCGTTTGCTCCCTGGTCCGGTCCGCCTGGCCGCCGTCCAAGCCCGTAGCGACGCTGTCCACCAAGCCGTCCTGGCCGACAGGTTCAGCGCCAACCTCCGCCTGAGTACCTGCCGCTTGGAGCAGTCGCCACCCCTTTGACGTTCCCCACCCGGCCGTCCGGTCGCCGGTACGGGACCACCAACTTAGGGAGGAGCGAAGAAAGCCTCAGAACTAGTTGAACTTCGGGCGTCTAAAGAGCGATAGTGGTAGTTCGAGGTTGAACACCCCCCGCTACCGGAAACTGGAGGTGCAGGCGCAAAATGCTCTGCGACGTTGTGGACGACCAGTTCCTTACCAAGTACCGTGCCCTGCTCGACGCCGAGGACGAGGCGTTCGACGAACTCGAGCACGCCTACGAAGACGGCGACCGAGCTCATTTCGACACGGACTTGAACGCATGGCGAGCCGCGGTGGAGCGCAAGCTGTCATACCTGCACCGTCTGGGGTTGGTGAGCCCTCCGGCGTTGACACACTGAGCTCGCGCCCATAGGTCGGCAAAACCGGCAGGCGGTTGAGGGGCCGGAGGCCGATGCGGTCAGGGTAGAAGGCCGAGGCTGGCGACGCTGTCTCGCTCATCGACGAGTTCGGCGGTGCTGCGGTCGATCTGCTGGCGCGAAAAACCGTCGATGTCGAGGCCGGGCACGATCTTGTAGTCCCAATGGCCAGTAGTCACCGGGAAAGAGCAGTAGATGCCGGTGGGGGCACCGTAGGAGCCATCGGAGTGCACGGCCATCGACGTCCAGTTGCCTTGCCCGGTACCGACGTACCAGTCCCTCACGGTGTCCATGGCGGCGTAGGCGGCTGAGGCGGCGCTGGACGCGCCCCGAGCCTCGATGATGGCTGCTCCCCGCTGCTGGACCGTCGGCAGCAGGTGGGTCTCCACCCATTCCCGACCGCCCACGCAGTCGAGGGCGGGCCGCCCGTCCACCTTGGTGTGGAAGATGTCGGGGTACTGCGTTGCCGAATGGTTGCCCCAGATCGACATGTTGGTGACCGATACCACCGCGACACCGGCCTTGGCTGCAACCTGAGCAAGAGCTCGGTTGTGGTCGAGGCGTGTCATGGCCGCGAACTGCCGCGGGCCAAGCCTCGGGCCCAGCCCGGCGTTGTGGGCGGCGATCAAGCAGTTGGTGTTAGCCGGGTTGCCCACCACGAGCACCCTGACGTCGCGGTGGGCGCTGGCCGCCAGAGCCTGGCCCTGGGCGCTGAAGATGGCCCCGTTGGCTTCGAGGAGGTCCCGGCGTTCCATGCCCTTGCTCCGGGGGCGGGCCCCGACCAGCACGGCGACGTCGGCGTCGCCGAAGGCCTCATGCGGGTCCGAACTCGTGACGACGCTGGACACGAGGGGGAAGGCGCAGTCCTTCAGCTCCATTACCACCCCCTTCAGGGCGCCCAGGGCCGCTGGTACCTCCAAGAGGCGCAGGGCGACCGGCTGGTCCAGGCCGAGCACAAAGCCGCTGGCGACCTTGAACAGGAGGCTGTAGGCGATCTGGCCGGCAGCTCCGGTGATGGCGACGTTCACTGGCCGCCTGATGGTCAATGGCTGCCCCGGGGTACCGGCCGGGATTGAGTAACGATCTGACATGGAGCGCCGATCCTAGAGCCGCTCGATGATGGCGTCGGCGAACTCGGACGTCCTGACCTCTTTGGCCCCGTCCATCTGACGGGCGAAGTCGTAGGTCACGATCCGGTCGGCGATGGTTTGCTCCAAGGCCCTCACAATGTCGTCGGCCGCCGCCTGCCAGCCCAGGTGCTCGAGCATGAGTACGCCCGAGAGCAACACCGAACCCGGGTTGACCTTGTCCTGGCCGGCGTACTTCGGAGCGGTGCCGTGGGTGGCTTCAAAGATCCCGTGGCCGGTCTCGTAATTGATGTTGGCGCCCGGAGCGATGCCGATGCCGCCGACCTGGGCGGCAATGGCATCGGACAGGTAGTCGCCGTTGAGGTTGGTGGTGGCAATGACGTCGAAGTCTTCGGGCCGGGTCAGGACCTGCTGCAAGGTGATGTCGGCGATGTTGTCCTTCACCAGGATCCTGGCGCCGGGCTGGCCCCCGCACTCGTCCCAAGTGACGGCAACCTCGGCGAACTCGTCGCGCGCCACCTCGTAACCCCACTTGCGGAAGGCACCTTCGGTGAACTTCTGGATGTTGCCCTTGTGCACCAGGGTCACCGATTTGCGCCCGTGGTCCACCGCGTACTGCAGGGCGGCCCGGGCCAGGCGCTTGCTGGCGGCTACCGAGATGGGCTTGATCCCTAGGCCTGAGTCGGGCCGCACTTTCCAGCCGAACTCCTCGCGCAGGAACTCGATAAGCCGCTTGGCCTCGGGCGTGCCCTCCTCGACCTCGAGCCCGGCATAGATGTCCTCGGTGTTCTCGCGGAAAATGACCATGTCGACCAGGTCAGGGCGTTTGACGGGGGAGGGCACACCCCGGAACCAGCGGACCGGCCGCAGGCAGACGTAAAGGTCGAGGAGTTGGCGCAGGGCGACGTTCAGCGAGCGGAACCCTCCTCCCACCGGTGTCGTCAGTGGGCCCTTGATACCGATGAGGTACTCACGGAAGGCGTCCAGGGTCTCTTCCGGCAGCCAGTTGCCCGTCTCCCGGAACGCCTTCTCCCCGGCCAGCACCTCGGTCCAGGCAATGCTGCGCCCCTGGCCCTGCTGAGCGACGGCGGCGTCGATTACGCGTCGGGCCGCGGGCCAGATGTCCACGCCGGTCCCGTCGCCTTCGATAAAGGGGATTACGGGCTCAGCGGGGACATGAAGCGCCCCGTCCGGCCCCATCGTGATCTTGTCTGCCATGGGCGGCCAGCCTATGCCTCCCGCGGTACCGCCGGACGAGGCTGCGGCGGGCCGTAGCCGGTCCTCTGCGAGCCTTGTACCAGGGCCTAGCCTTCACCCCGTGGGCCCGGGAGAATTGTCCGAAGGTGTCGTTCTGGGCGACTGCCGGGACGTCCTGGCGGGCTTGCCCGACGGCTGCATCGACCTCGTGTACATCGACCCCCCGTTCGGGACCGGCCAGGTCCGGCGCTTGGGGTCGATCCGGACGGGCGTGGGGACCAAGGAGCGGGTGGGCTTCGGAGGCCGTCGCTACCCGTTCGAGGTGGTCTCCGATTACCGGTACCGGGACGACATGAGCTTCGCCGAATACCTCGAGTTCCTGCGCCGCTGCCTTCGGGATGTGCACCGGGCCCTGCGGCCGACAGGCTCGCTCTACTTGCACCTGGACTTTCACGCCGCCCACTACGCCCGGGTGCTGCTCGACGAGGTCTTCGGCCCGGAACGTTTCCTCAACGAGGTCATCTGGGCTTACGACTACGGCGGACGGGCCAAGGACCGCTGGCCCCGCAAGCACGACAACATCCTGTGGTACTCGAAATCTGCCCGCTGGACATACAACCTCGCCGATATCGACCGCATCCCTTACATGGCACCGGGACTGGTCGGGCCGGACAAGGCGGCCCGGGGCAAACTCCCCACCGACACGTGGTGGCTCACCATCGTCCCCACCAATAGTGCCGAACGGACCGGTTACCCGACCCAGAAGCCGCTCAAGCTGCTCGAGCGCATAGTCAGGGCCTCGAGCAACCCGGGCGAACTGGTGGCCGATTTTTTCTGCGGGAGCGGGACGACGGGGGTGGCGGCCAAGCGGCTGGGCCGGCGCTACCTGCTCGTCGATGACAACCCTGACGCCATAAGGATCACCAACGAGCGCCTGAGCTCGGCCTAACCGTTTTGCCCTGGTAGCCGCGTGGTGAGGTGACGGGTAGCGGAAGTGGTGAGGTGACCGGGCGGCTAACCGGCAACGACCGAGAGGCCGAGGTTGGCGTGGATGCGCCGTGTCGCCTCAGAACGGTTGAAGGTGTAAAAGTGCAGGCCGGGGGCCCCCCGGTCGAGCAACGTGGAGCACAGTTCGGTGGCCGCGTCCACGCCCACCTTGACCATGTCGGCCCGGCCGCCCCGGTCAGACGCGGCCTGGAGCCGCTCGACGAGATGGGTCGGCACGGCGCAGCCCATCTCGGCCATGCGGGGGACCGACGACAGGCTGGTGACGGGCAGTATGCCGGGGAGCACGGGCCTGTCCAGGCCCCGCACGGCCAGGTCGTCCACCAGTGAGAAGTAGTGAGCCGGTTCGAAGAAGAACTGGGTAACGGCGAAGTCGGCGGCCCGCAACTTTTGGGCCAGGAACCGCCGGTCGCTGGCCACGCTGCGTGACCGGGGATGACGTCCAGGGTGGGCGGCGACGCCTATACAGAACCCGCCGATGGCCTTGGCCAACTCCACCAGCTCCAGTGCGTGAGCCAGTTCGCCGGGCCCGAACTCGGCATCGATGGGCGGGTCGCCGCCCAGCGCCATCAGGTTCTCGACGCCTGCTTTACGGAAGCCGACCAGGATGTCGGCCAGCTCGAGACGACTGTGACCGGCGCAGGTGAGATGGGCCATCGGGTTGAGGGCGGTCAGGCGCAACATAGAGAACACGAGGTCGGTCGTGCGCTGACGGGACGTGGCCCGCCCCGGTAGGTCACGGACACGAAGGAGGGCCGCAGGGGTTGAAGGTCGAGCAGGGTCTCCACCAGCCGGACCTGCTCGGCGTCGTTCTTGGGCGGGAAGAACTCGAAAGAGTAAGTTTTCCCAGCCGCCAGCAGGTCGGAGACGGTGGCCATGCCTATAGGATAAGGCGGCAGGACGCCTCGGCTACCGCCACCGTGTTGGCGAGGAGCATGGCCACCGTGGTCACGCCCACGCCACCGAGGCGAGGGGTGACCCAGCCCGCCACATCGGCGCACCGCTCGTCGACGTCGGACAGCGCCTTGCGGCCCTCCCAGGTCAGGCCACCCCCGATCACGCACGAGCCCGGGGCCACAACGTCGGGCGTGATCATATTGGGAACGCCGGCGGCGCCCACCACGATGTCGGCTCGCCGCGTGTGCTCGGGCCAGTCCTTGACGCCCGTGTGGACGACGGTGACGGCGGCGTTGCCCCCGGGCTCCTTCAGGGACAGCAGTAGGGCCAGGGGTCGGCCCAGGGTCGGGCCCCGTCCGACCACGACCACCGACCGACCCTCCACCGGCACCTGGTAGTACGCCAGCATGGCTCGGATGCCGAGGGGTGTACACGGCCGGGGGTGGCCGGGCTCCCCGAGAGCCAGGTAGCCCAAGTTGACCGGATGTAGCCCGTCCACGTCCTTGGCCGGCGACACGAGGGCCAGGGCCTCGGCGTAGTCGTAGCCCGGCGGTACCGGGTTTTGGACCAGGAAGCCGTCCACGGCCGGGTCGGCGTTGAGCTGGCCGATGGCGCTGAGCAGCTCTTCCTGGCCGGCGGCGGCGGGTATGCGGATGTCGACCGAAGCCATGCCGAAGCGCTGGCACATCTCATGCTTGCGGGCTACATAGTGGGCGCTGGCCGGGTCGTCGCCGACCAGGATGGTCCCCAAGCCAACGACCTTGCCGGCGCGGCCGAGGGCGGTCACCCGGGCGCCCACGTCGGCCAGAACGGTCTCGGCGACGGGCGCGCCCGACATCAAGATGGCGCTCAAGGGGACCTCCTCAATCCTTCGGCCGCTCGGCGCCGTCAGTGGCGGAACTGACGCTCGCCGGTGAACACCATGGCTATGCCGTGCTCCTCGGCGGCGGCAATGACTTCGGCGTCCCGGACGGAACCGCCGGGCTGCACGATACAGCTCACGCCGGCGGCCGCGACCATGTCCAGCCCGTCCCGAAAAGGGAAGTAGGCATCGCTGGCGCCCGCACCCCCCACCGCTCTCCCGGCGGCGCGGGCCACGGCCAGTTCTCCGGGGGAAACGCGGTTTTGCTGCCCGCCGCCTATGCCCACGGCCCGGCCCCGAGCGGCCAGCACGATGGCGTTCGACTTCACCGCGGTGCACACCCTCCAGGCCAGCTGGAGGTCCTGCCAGTTTTCCTCACTGGGCTGGACCGAGGTCACCACCTGCCATTTTTCCGGGCCCTGGACCAGGCGGTACGGGGTCTGCACCAGCCACCCCCCACTCATCTGGCGCACGTGCCACCGGTCGGTGCCCGGTGGCGGCGCCGCCAGGACTCGCATGTTCTTGCGTTTGGAGGCGAACAACGCCAGCGCCTCGTCGCTATACCCCGGGGCTATCACCACATCGGCTTTGGCGTTGGCCACCATCGTGGCCGCAAGTTGCCCGTCCACCGGCGCGGAAAGGGCGACGATCCCCCCGAAAGCGGACATGGGGTCGCACTCGAAGGCAGCTTCGTAGGCGCCGGGCAAACCGGCGGCCACGGCCGCACCGCAAGGGTTGGCGTGCTTGACCACCACGGCCGCCGCCGGGCCGAGGTCGGCAATCTCATGGACCAGTCCCCAAGCGGCGTCAGCGTCATAGAGGTTGAGGTAGGAAAGCTCCATGCCCCCGTGCTGGACGACATCGTCCCACCAGCTGGCCTGACCCGTGTGGCGGTAACGGGCGGCGGCCTGGTGGGGGTTCTCGCCGTACCGCAGAGGTTGCGCCAGTTCCAGCGAGAGGTGCAAGCTCGGCGGGAGCGGACGTCGGGTCCCGTCGGCGCCGCCGTCCGTTGCTGTCCCGGCGCTCGCATTGTCGTTTACCACTTCGTCCAGCCAGCTGACGATGCTGGCGTCGTAGGCGGCGGTATGGGCGAAGGCCTTGCGCGCCAGGTAGAGCCTCATGTCCTCGTCCAGGGCATGGACGCCCTGCATCCTTGCCGTCACGAGCGGGTAGTCGGCGGGGTCCACGACGACACCGACGCGCGCCCAGTTCTTGGCCGCCGCTCGCAGCAGCGTCACCCCTCCTATGTCGATCATTTCGACCGAAGGCTGTGACCGGAAGGGGTACAGGTTGCACACCACCAGACCGACCGGTTCGATGCCGTGCCGGGCCAGGTCGTCGCGGTGGCCGGGGTCTTCCAGGTCGGCCAGGATCCCGGCGTGGAGGCGGGGATGAAGGGTTTTGACCCGGCCCCCCAGCATCTCCGGCCAATCGGTCACGGATTCTACGGTGGCGTGGGGCAGCCCCGCATTTTCGAGCGCGGCGGCCGTTTTCCCGCTGGCCACCAACTCGTAGCCGGCGGCGACCAGCGCGGCGGCCAAATCCTCCAACCCGGTCTTGTCGTAAACGGAAAGCAGTGCTTTCACGCCTTTGCCTCCTGGTGTCGTCACCGGGGTCGCCTGGCTCTGGCGAAGCCGGTCCAGGAAGCGTCCGATGGTTTGCGGGTAAAGCCTGTGCTCGACGGCCTTGATCCTCTCGTGCAGCGCCTGTTCCGTGTCGCCGGGAAGGACGGGGACCTCCTCCTGGGCCAGGACCGGCCCGTCGTCGACCAATTCGGTGGCCAGATGGACCGTTGTGCCCGTGACGGTAACGCCCGCAGCCAGCGCGTCCCGAACGGCATGCCAACCCTTGAAAGCGGGGAGCAGGGCCGGATGGGTGTTGAGGACCCGCCCCGGGAAGGCGGCGAAAATCTCGGGACTGAAGACGGTGCCGAACCCGGCCATCGCCACCACGTCCACCCCGTGGCTCTCGAGGAGCTTGACCAGCTGCCGGGTGTAGGCACCGCGGTCGAAGTCCTTTCCGTACCCGTCCCGGAGCAGTAGCTCGGCGGGCACACCGGCTGTCTCGGCCACCAGAAGTGCCCGGCACGGACGATCGGCCACCACCACGCAGACTTCAAGGCCGGCGCCCAGGATTGCCTCCAGGACCGTCCCGCTTCCCGAAGCGAGCACTCCCAGACGGACCTCGCCGCCCCGGCCCGTGCTGCCCATGCCCATGAGGATACTCGTCACCCCGGTGCTGACCAACAGGCGAAGAGTAGGCTCCGAGGCCGGCAATGAACACTTCCCACCTCATCAGCTCCTACGGGTACTGGGCCATCTTCGGGTTCATCGCCGCCGAGAGCCTCGGCATCCCCATCCCGGGCGAGACGGCCCTGATCGCGGCGGGCGCCTACGCCGGCCGCACCCACCACCTGGACCCGTGGGTCATTTTCCTAGTGGCGGCGGTGTCGGCGGTCACCGGGAACATCCTCGGCTACTTGGTCGGGATGAAGGGCGGCTTCGCCCTGGCCCGGCGCTACGGGGGCAAGGTCCGCCTGGACGAGCGTAAACTGAAGGTGGGAAGGTACGTGCTCGACCGCCAGGGTGGCAAGGTCGTGTTCCTCGGGCGCTTCATTTCTGTTTTGCGCACGTATATTTCGTTCGTGGCCGGGACAGTGCACATGGAATGGAAGAGGTTCGCGCTGGCCAGCACCGCCGGCGCCGTCGTATGGGCCGGCGTTTATACCGCACTTTCTTATAACGCGGCCAAAACGTTGCAAAAATTGTCCGGGACGATCGACATCGTCATTGCCGCCGTGGCCATTGTGGTGGTGGTGGCCCTGGTCATCCTGGTGCGCAAGCAGATCAACGCGTTGGCGGACAAAGCCGAGGCCGCCTACCCGGGCCCGCTGGAATAGCGCGTCGTTTGTCCGTGGCCTCGGCGGGCTGCGCTACGGTCTCAGGGTGACCGTTCGCCCGCACCCGACGTTCCCTCACCCGCACCGTTTGCTGCCGGCCGATCCGGCGCTGCGAGATGTGGCTCTCGACCTGTACCTCCAGGTGGCCGAGCTCCCGCTCATATCGCCGCACGGTCACGTCGATGCCGCCGTCCTGGCCGAAGACCAGCCTTTTCCGGGCCCGGTGGAGCTCCTGGTGAGACCGGACCACTACATCCTGCGTCTTCTTCACGCTCACGGGGCTTCCCTGGCTGAACTTGGTTTCCGCGCTCGGGGCGAGACCGGGCCGGTAGCGGGACCCCGCGAGGTGTGGCGCCGGTTGTGCCGGCAATGGCCGGTTTTCCGCGGGACGGTGATGCGGCTCTGGCTCGAGGACGAACTGGCCAGCCTGTTCGACATTACCGAACCCCTCAGCGAAGGGACCGCGGACGAGACCTATGACCGCATCGTCGCCCACCTCGGGTCGCCGGAGTTCCGCCCCCGGGCCCTGTACCGCCGCTTCGGCCTTGAGGTCTTGGCCACGACGGACTCGCCCCTGGACGACCTTTCTGCTCACAGGGCCCTGCGCCACGACCCGACGTGGGACGGACGAGTGGTCCCTACTTTCCGGCCCGACATGCTTATCGACCCTTCCCGGACCGGGTGCTGGGACCAACAGCTGGACGACCTGGCCAAGGTCTCAGGCATCGGTACATCGACTTACCGTGGGTATATCTCCGCTCTCGAGTCGCGGCGCGCCGCTTTCAAAGAGCTGGGGGCGACGGCCACCGACCACGGGCACCTTTGGCCGGACGCGCTGGACCTGAGCGAACGGGAGGCGTCCCGGATCTACGACCGCCTGCGGCTGGGGCCCCACGACCCAACCGATACGGTCACTTTCAGCGCCCACATGATCATGGAGATGGCCCGCATGTCGGCTGAGGACGGTCTGGTCATGCAGCTGCACCCCGGTGTGTGCCGTAGCCATGACACGGCCGCGCTAACCCGCTACGGCCCGGACATGGGGTCTGATTTTCCCGTGGCGACGGGCTATACGGGCGCCCTGCAGCGTTTATTGGACCGTTTCGGCTCTCATCCCGGTTTCCGGATGGTCGTTTTCACCGTGGACGAAACGGTGTTCTCGCGGGAGCTGGCGCCGATGGCCAGCTATTACCCCAGTCTCTGGCTCGGCGCTCCCTGGTGGTTCCTGGACTCACCGGACGCCATGGCGCGGTTTTGGGGCGCCATCACCGAAAGTGCGGGTTTCGGCAAGGCGGCGGGGTTCGTGGATGACACCCGCGCCTATTGCTCCATCCCGGCCCGCCACGATCTGGCCCGCCGGGCCCATTGCGCCTTCCTGGCCCGCTTGGTCGCCGAGCACCGTCTGGAGCGTCGAGATGCCGTCGACTTGGCTGCCGACTTTGCCTACCGGTCGCCCAAGGCAGCTTTCAGACTGGGCTGAGGCCCCACGCCCCGGCCGGGCCCGCCGGGGGAAGCAGGAGGCTGGTCCCACGCCGGTCCGTGGCTACTCCGGTTCGTGGCAGACGGCCTCGATGTTGTTGCCGTCGGGGTCGCGCACGAAGGCCCCGTAGTAATTGGGGTGGTACTCGGGCCAAAGGCGCGGCTCGTTCAGGACCTCGGCGCCGGTGGCCACCGCGGCGGTGAAGAAGGCCTCCACAGCGGCCCGGCTGGGCGCCACGAAGGCTATGTGGGACTCCCGGAAGCCTTCTCCGGTCGTCTGGGGACCGATCCAGAACTCTGGCTTGGGCGCCACCCCGAAACCGATGACCTCGCCGAAGTCCATCACCCGCCCGGCGCCGATGGGGGCGCACACGGCGTCGTAGAAGGCGGCGCTCTTGGCCACGTCCGCGCACTGGACCGATAGATGATCGAGCATGGCGACATCCTGGCAGCCGCGGAGCGGGCCCGCAAGGCTCCGGCGTCACCTGCGCCGACGGCGCCGGCCACCCCCGCGCACCGAGGCTCTAGGGGGCCAGGGGTGACGACCTCCCCCGGTGGGAGCAGGTCAAATGGCTGACGGGCCGTGCCCGGGAGCCACCGGTCCACTCCCGGAGACCGGGGGCCGCCGTCGGGCAGGCACCGACCCAATGACCAACTCAGGTCCAGGTAAGCTGGAGGGGACCCGACGGCCCCGTACGCAGGCCGGAAGGGTCGCCATGGTTGTACCTGTTACGTCTGTGGCACTCCTCAAATGCGCCAGTGAAAGGACAGGGTGAGGTATGCCCAGGGGTAATTTGCACGATGACAAGTCGCGGTCCAGGCGCTCGTCCCCCGAGCGCTCGCAGGGCGAGGGTGGGTCCCGGCAACCTCGCCGCAACGTGGACGAGGAAGTCGTGTCCCTGCGCGAGCGAGGCAAGAGCTATGCCGCCGTGGCCAGCGCTCTCGGGCTCAAGCGGACCACCGATGCCCACGCCGCGTTCGTCCGGGTCCTACGCAGCCGTCCCGAGGCGGAGCGGGCGGCGCTGTCCAGTAGAGAGTCGCAGCGTCTCGACCAGCTCGAGCAACGCATCCGGGCCCGCGACGGGGCTGGGGACGCGGCGAAGCTGGAACGTCGTTTGGTTGCGCTGGGGGCCTTGCGCGAGAAGCTGGCATAGCCATGGCGGGGCAGCCCCGGCGTCGTAGGTAGGGGAAACCCCGGCACAAATCGGGGGTGTGCCGGATCGACGGCGGGGCGCGGCGGCCTTAGGGTTGAACCAGTTCGCACCGTTCGTATATCGAGCGCCGGGCCGCCGGCGGTACTCGCCGGCCTGGCCCGGTTCGGGGCCGCAAAGAAAAGGACGTAGCACGATGACCAAACTTGAGCAGGCCGCGCCCAGCGTTCCGTTGGCCAAGGGACCATTCTCGCCGGCTGCCCGCGCCGTCAACCTCACCAAGACCTATGGGAAGGGCGACGCCGCCGTGCGAGCCGTGGACGACGTCAACGTCGAGTTCGAACGTGGACGTTTCACCGCCGTCATGGGCCCCTCGGGGTCGGGAAAATCCACGCTCATGCATTGCCTGGCCGGGCTGGACGCACCGTCCTCAGGCCGGGCCTTCGTAGGGGGCACCGAGTTGGGCCATCTCGACGACGCGGCTCTGACCCAGATGCGCAGGGACCGGGTCGGCTTTGTTTTCCAGTCGTTCAACTTGGTCCCGACGCTGACGGCCCGGGAGAACATCACCCTGCCCGCCGACCTGGCCGGGGCCAAAGTCGACCAGGGATGGTTCGACTTCCTGGTCAGCGAGCTTGGCATCGGCAACCGGATTTCCCACCGGCCGAACGAGATGTCGGGAGGCCAGCAACAACGAGTTGCCTGCGCCCGGGCCCTTATCAACCGGCCCGACCTGATCTTCGCTGACGAGCCCACCGGCAACCTGGACTTCGAGGTCAGCAGCGGAAACGCTGGCGTTCCTACGGCGCTCGGTGACCGAGCACGGGCAGTCGATCGTCATGGTCACCCACGATCCCCACGCCGCTTCGTATGCCGACCGTGTCGTTTTCCTGACCGACGGGAGGGTCGTAGGAGAGCTCGTCTCCCCCACCGCCGACACCGTGGTGGACCAAATGATGAAGCTGGGCAACTGATATGTGGAACATCGTGGTCAAGGGCGTGATGGCCCATAAGCTTCGCCTGGCGCTGACCGCACTGGCCGTTGTACTCGGCGTAACGTTCATATCCGGGACGTTCGTGCTCACCGACACGCTTCACAGCACCTTCACCGCATTGTTCAGCCGCGCCTACCAGAGCGTCGATTTCGAGGTCCGGGGCCGGGCCGCCTTCAACGGCAACTCGGACGCCGGGGCCGATCGCAAGCCGGTGGTCCAGTCGTTGGTGACCATCGTCCGCCATGTCCCCGGTGTCGCCTACGCAGACGGTTCGGTCAACGGCTACGCCGAGTTCGTTTCAGCTACCGGCAAGGCGATCGGCACGCCCGGTGCCCCGGCGCTGGGGTTCTCCTTTGACCCCGACGCCCAGCTGTCGTCCCTGCACCTGGTCCTGGGCAGAGCGCCCACCGCGCCTCACGACCTGGTCATGGACGTGGGTACGGCCCGCAAGTACCACTTCGGGGTCGGGGACCGGGTAAGAGTGCTCCTGGCCGGCCCGCCCCGGACCTTCCGGATCAGCGGCCTCGTAAGTGTCGGCACGTCGGACAACCTGGCCGGAGCCACGTTGGCGGCTTTCAGCTTGCCGACGGCCCAGGCCCTTTTCGGTTCTCCGGGCCACTACGATGCCATCGACGTCCTGGCCAGGCCGGGCGCGGACAAAATGTCGGTCGAGCGGGCGATCGCCAAAGTCCTCCCCCCCGGGGTGGAGGTTGTCACCGGCCAGACTGTTGCCGACGAGCAGACCAGCGCGGTCATCAACAACGGCCTGTCCGTCTTCTCGACGGCCCTCCTCGTCTTGGCTTTCGTCTCCCTTTTTGTGGGTGGGTTCACGATTTTCAATACGTTTTCGATCACCGTGGGCCAGCGCTCGCGCGAACTGGCCCTACTCCGGATCGTCGGCGCCAGCCGGCGCCAAGTGTTCCGGTCCGTTCTGGGCGAAGCCGCCTTGGTGGGCGTGGTGGCGTCCTCGGTGGGCCTGGGGTTGGGTGTGATCGCCGCCCTCGGCCTGAAGGCGATGCTAAAGGGCTTCGGCATTTCCTTGCCGTCGGGGCCGCTCGTCTTCGAGCCCCGTACTGCCGCAGTGGCTCTGGGCGTCGGCATCGGGGTCACCATGGTGGCGGCGATCTCCCCGGCCCGTCGAGCGGTACGCGTCCCACCGGTGGCGGCGTTGATGGACCGCAGCGCCCATGAGGCCGATCCGCTCCGGCGCCGGGTCACCATAGGCAGCGTCGTCGGTGCTGCCGGGCTGGCCTGCCTGTTGGCCGGGTTGAATGCGCCGGCCCTCGCCCTGGTAGGGCTGGGCGCGCTGGCCGTGTTCATAAGCGCCGGGATGCTGGCACCCATTGTGGCCCGTCCCCTGGCGAGCGCCATCGGCCGCCCCCTGGCGCGCAGCCTCGGCGCCCCGGGGAGGCTGGGGCGGGAGAACTCGATGCGCAGCCCGCGCCGTACTGCCCAGACGGCGGCTGCCCTCATGGTTGGGCTGGCCCTGGTGGCTACCGTCGCCGTCTTTGGGGCATCGTTGTCCAAATCGGCCACCAGCAGTGTCAACAACGCCGTCAGCGCCGACTACATCATCACCAGTTCGAGTGCGGGGAACGGCGAGTTCAGCAACTCGGTGGCCTCGGCGGCTTCCCGCGTTCCCGGCACCGCCGCCGTTTCGACTGTGTACAACGGGCAGTTTGAATTCCGCCGTTCCTTGTCAGACCTCACCGCCGTCCCCGCCGTCAACCTTGCCCGGACCGTCATCCTGGCGGTGACGGCCGGGAGGGGCGCCCCCGCGCTGGCCGCCGGTGAACTGCTCGTCGACACCACTACGGCTACCGCGGACCACCTCTCGGTCGGGTCCGTCGTGCCCGTGACATTTGCCGAGACGGGGCGATCGACCATGAGGATCGGGGGGATATTCAACCCCAATGCATTGTTGGGCAACTTCGTGGTGGCCGACAACTTCTTCCTCTCGCATTTCACCGAGGTCCTGCCCGTGGCCGTTCTCGTCAAGGCCGACAGTGGCATAGGCGATCTCAGTGCCGCCCTGGGCAGGGGGCTAAAGGCTTATCCCGGCCTGCAGGTGCAGACCCGCGCCCAGTTCGAAAAGTCCCAACAGGCGCAGGTCGACCAGCTCCTCGGGTTGGTGTACGCCTTACTGGCTTTGGCCATCGTGATCGCCCTCGTCGGCATCGTCAACACCCTCATGCTCTCGGTCTTCGAGCGCACCCACGAGATAGGCCTGCTGCGGGCCGTCGGGATGAAACGCCGACAAGTGCGGGCCATGGTGCGCTCCGAGTCCGTGATCATCGCGGTGTTCGGTGCCCTCGCCGGTTGCGTGATCGGGACCGGCCTCGGCGCCGCACTGGCGTCGGCGCTGAAACAGGAGGGGATAACCGACGTCGTCGTACCCCTCTCCACCCTGGCGCTGTTCTTGGTCCTTTCCGCCCTGCTCGGTTTGTTTGCGGCCAGCTGGCCGGCACGTCGGGCGGCCAAATTGGATGTCCTGGCTGCCATCGCATCGCAATAAGCGGGTCGGCAGTTGCGCCCGGGGCCGCTCTGAGACAGATTTTCGGGCCGCCGTCGGACTTGGCCGGCGCCGAACCATGATAGGTATGTGGTGGCTGTCCCCGACCGGCATGAGGAGGCGTTGCTTGCGTTGTACGACCGGGCGCGGCCGGAGGCCTACGGGTACCTGATCGCCCGTTGTGGCGACCAGGCCGGGGCCGAGGACCTCACCTCGGAGACTTTCCTGGCGATGGCGGCGGGCCCCCCGGGTGCTCCGCTGAGCGTCGGGTGGCTGATCGGGGTAGCCAGGCACAAGCTGGTCGATCATTGGCGCCAGCAGGCCCGCCAGGGGCGGCGTCGCGGCCACCGAGGCCCTCCTGGTGCGGGCGCGCCGGGAGTTCCGTCACGTCTACGAGGGGAGCGTCGATGCCTGAGCCGCAGACAGATCCGCTCGACACCCTCCTGGCCGCCGTCGTCCCCGTCGCGCCCGACCCAGTTTTTGCCGCCGACCTCCGGGCCCGCCTCGTGCGAGCCGTGTCCTCACCTACTTGGAAGGAGCCATCCATGACCACCGGTACGACCGTCCGCCCCCGCAACGGCGTCCGCCACGGCGACGTCTCTTACATAACTCTCCGGTTGCCCGACCTGGCTCGCGGTCGGGCGTTCTATGGAGCCGTCCTGGGTTGGCGGTTCAGCCCCGGCACCAGCGCGCAAGGAGCGCAGGTCGATGGGACCGTCCCCATGATCGGCCTATGGGGCGGTCCAGATCCGGCCGGGGATCTCGGGCCCGGCGCCGTGCTCGGTTTCCGGGTCGACGACCTAGCTGGTGCCGTGGCGGCCGTCCGGGCTCACGGGGGCACTATGAGCGATCCCCACACCGAGCCGTACGGAGTGGCCGCCGAGGGCCACGATGACCAGGGCATGCCGTTTTACCTGCACGAGTTGCCTCCCGCCGGCGGCGCCCGCACCCCCGGCGGAGAACCCCACAATGGGGACGTCGAAGGCGACGTCTCGTACGTGACCATCGTGGTCTCCGACTTGCAAGGGGCGGTCGCTTTCTATGGCGGTGCCCTGGGCTGGACGATCAACGCTGGCGGAGTGGGGGGCGCGCACGTCAACGGCGTCAGGCCTCAGATCGGCATGACCACGCAGCCCGCGGCCGGACCGTCGGCGCCCGCCGTGGTCCTGTGCTACCGGGTCAATGACATCAGGGCCGCGGTAGAGCGGGTGCGGAAGGCCGGCGGAGCCGCTCGCGAGGTGGCGCGTCGGCCCTACGGCCTGGAGTCCCTGTGTGCTGACGACCAGGGCATCCCGTTTTACTTGCACCAGTTCTAGAGAAGAGCGAGAGCCCGAGAAGGGAATCGAACCCTTGACCTACGCATTACGAGTGCGTCGCTCTGCCGTCTGAGCTACCCGGGCGTGTGTACTCTGAGCTGCTAGTTTGGTCTACTCCTCCTCGCCGCGTGCCAGGGACCAGCACCGGCACCAAGCGCCAGGCGCAGGTCGCACTGGCCAAGCTTGTCACCGAAGTAGAGACCGGTCAGGTCGCCAAAAGCCACGCTGGCAGCGTAGCTGACCTGCTGGACCGCTGGCTCGACGACATCACACCCACGCGCACGGCATACACCACGAGAGAGCACCGCCGCTCGGTCGAACGAGGCATCAAGCCGGTCATCGGCGCCGTCCACCTCGACCGCCTAAGCGCGCGAGACCTGGACCAGCTCTACCGGGACCTGTTCGAGCGGGGCCTGTCGCCGGCCAGCGTGCGCCGTCACCATTCCATCCTCCACGCCGCCCTCGACCGGGCCGTCAAGTGGGGCCTGGTGGCGAGCAACCCGGCCGACAGGGCGACGCCGCCGGGCACCAGCCGGTCGACCGTGACCGCCCCCAGCGTCAAAGAGGTCGGCATCGCCCTGGTGGACGACCTGTACCTGCTCAGCCGGTCGCCCGCCGGCTCCGTCCCTTGCCTGGCCGACGACGTTACGGCTGGGTATGCCCGTCTAGCCAAAGGGCTTGGCACCCCCGGTCATTTCCACGGGCTGGGCCACTTAGCCGCCACCGTCGCCATCGGCTGTCGGCGGGCCCGCGCTGCGAGGACCTCAGGCACGGGCATCGGGGCCTTTCTAGTGTAGTGTTTCACTTTTAGCCTGCCAGTGGACGGAGGGCTACCCGGCCCCTCCGCACCTTCTCCAGGATCTGCTCCGCACTGGCCGTCCACACGAAAGGCTTGGGGTCGGAGTTGTGTGCGTCGAGGTACTCATAGATGGCGGCCACGAGGTCGGGGACGGAGCGGAAGACGCCACGACGTATGGCTTTTTGGGTGAGCTCCCTGAACCACCTTTCCACCAGGTTGAGCCAGGAGCTCGAAGTAGGCGTGAAGTGGAAGTGGAAACGGGGGTGCGTGGCCAGCCAGGCCTGTACGTTCTCGTGCCCCCGGGTGCCGTAGTTGTCGGTTATGACGTGCACAGCGAGGCCCTTGGGCACCTCCCGGTCCACCTTCTTCAAGAAGTGCAACAGCTCGTTGTTGGTGTGCTGGGGCAGGCACTGGCCGATCACCTTGCCGGTGAGCACGTCCAGGGCGGCAAACAGCGTGGTCGTGCCGTTGCGTTTGTAGTCGTGGGTCATGGTGCCGGCACGCCCCTTTTTCATGGGCAGCGAGGGCTGGGTGCGGTCCAGGGCCTGGATCTGGCTTTTCTCGTCCAGGCAGAGCACCACGGCCTTGTCCGGTGGGGCCATGTACAGCCCGACCACGTCCACCAGCTTTTCTTCAAAGCGTTTGTCATTGGAGAGCTTGAACGTCTCGACCAGGTGGGGCTTGAGGCCCCGGGCATGCCACGCCCGCTGCACCGTGGCCGGCGAGACCCCGGCCGCCTTGGCCATCGTCCGGCAGCTCCAGTGCGTCTGGCCCGGGGGCTTGGAGTACTGGGTGAGCCGTACGATCTCATCGATCTTTTCCTGCGGGATGCTGGCTTTGCGCCCTCGGCCTGTGCGCACCTCGCCGAACTTGGCGAGGCCCTCGACGGCGAAGCGGGACCGCCACTCCCGTACGGTCGGCACCGAAACCCCGACTTCTCCCGCAATGCGTGCGTTAGCCACGCCGTCCGCCGCCATCAACAACACCTGGGCCCTCAAGACCTCCCGGTGCGCGGCGGCGGTGGACCTGGCGACCGCCCCCAGGGTGGCCCGCTGGGCCTCTGTTAGCTCCAATGGAGCAGCTGCATGGCTCATGGACCATTGTACCACAGACTGGCAAGTCATTTGCGCGACACTACACTAGGTATCGGGCGCCATCTCTCCACATCAGAAATGTGCGACGTAAGGCTCGGCCGTTTGAGCCTCTATCAATTATTAGCGTCCGGGAAGCTCCTTTTACGAAGGGACGGGGTTTCGTCGCCCCGAACACTAATTGATAGTGGGCCCGATAGCGACGATAAGAAAGCTCCTTAGTGCTCTGGTGGAAAAGCACAATGTGCAAAAGGCGAAAAGCGCTCACTACATCCTTGACATCGTGATGAGCACGGTGTTAGTACGGTCCTGACGCTCTATAGCAATACGGCGGAGGCTCGCCGGAGCCGAAATGTCGGCGGCGCGACGCATTGCTAACTGTCGGTGCGGGCCAATTGCTATTGGCCAGTCGTGAGTGCCCCAGCGCGCGCACTGCGCTGAACGGCGAACAGCGGGAGGGACTTTGCCATGTCACGACGCGGGAACGGGCGCGTATGCCGGAATGAAACCAATTTCGCCGGGACAACGCCGCAGGCAGGCCTGGCCCGCTGCGCTGGCCGTAGTAGTGGCCACGGCCATGGCGGTGCTCGGGTTGTCGGCAGTGGCCGTCCCCGCCTCGGCCACCGTGGGCCCTCAGGTGCCCGCCAGCTTCGTCGGCCAGCCGGCCCCGGCGCTGGTCGCCGTCCCCCCCATCGCTTCGGCCCGCACCGTGGCCTCGTCCGCCCCACAGTCGACGGCGGTCTCCACCACCAACTTCCCGTGGCTGACAAGAGCCACCGCCGCGGGCGCGGCCACGAGCACGGCAAGCTCGTCCACCAAAGGAATGGGCACGGCCATGGCCCCGCGGCGTACCGCCAACATCACAATATCGCCCCAGTCCGTCGCTCCCCCCGGGCCTGGGACCGGGCTTGTGCCGCTGTACGTGAGCCCGACGTGGGACGGTGTCGTGCGCACCACCACGCCCACCTTTTCGGTCCAAGTGGCCTCGGGGCAAACGGTCCCCGAGGGGATGGCGATAATGGTCACCAACAGTCCCACCGCGCCGACCTGGAGCTACGTTGCCGCACAGGAGAACACCAGCCAGACCAGCCTGAGCGGCACCATGCCCGCCGGTGTGCTCCAGGACGGGGGGATGTACTACTGGGAGTCGAACAACGGGCCCTGGTACCAGTTCCATGTCAACCTGCACGTCCAGGATTCCGCCGACCCCACCGACCAGTTCGGCGGGGTTTCGGTCGACCTCGCCACCGGGAGCCTCGGCTACACCGAGAAGACACCGTCGTTCAGCACCCCGGGCGGCCCGGTCGGGTTCAGCTTCACCTACAACTCCCGAGCCGTGGGCAACCTCGGGCTCACCTCGGAGGTCTGGTACGCCGACAGTATTTACGGCTACTCCGGGCAACCCAACTCCTTCGACTACCTCGTGTACTCGACAACCGAGCCCGGGCTCGTCTACCCCCAGTACCTGAGCGTTACCGGCAGCACCTGGCCCATCGTCACCTACACCGGCCTGCTGGCCCTGCCCGCCGGCAGCTGGACGCTGCAGCTGGCGGCGAACCCGGGGGAGGCTTGTTACAACGAGGGGATGGTCTGTGACTACGCCTCGTCGATGCTTTGGCTGGGCACCTCGTCGACCCCGCTCGGCCAGGCCTCTTCGGCCCCCGGTCAACAGGCGACCGTGAACGTCCCCTACACCTCCAACGGCCAGCCCCAGGAGTTCCAGCTGGACGCCGTCACGATCGGAGGGGGAACGGTGCCGATGCTCCAAGCCCAGGCTTCGGGCGGCTCAATGCAGGGCATTCCGGCCTCGTGGTTCACCTCGGCCCAGGCCGTCCTGCCCGACGGTTGGTCCGAGTCCTCCAACGGCCTGCTCGGCGTGGACTACAACTACCTGAACGCGGGGGAGAGCCAGGTGGACATCGTCGACTCCAGCGGGTACTCCCATGTCTGGACGTGGACGGGCTCGGGCTACGCCCCGCCCGAAGGCGAGCAGGGCTCGCTGGTGCATAACGCCGACGGGACCTGGTCGCTCACCGCCGACGACGGCGACATCTACCAGTTCAGCGCCACCGGCCAAGTCACTTCGATGACTGCGCCCACCGACGACGCCCACCCGGGCTCACCCACGTTCAAGTACACGAGCCCAGTGCCGAACCTGCCCCCCCGGCTGACCTCGGTGGTCGATGCCGCCGGCCGGGGCTTGGCCCTGGTCTACGGCGGCAACGGCCAATGCCCGAGCGGGACGGGCTTTGACGCCGACGCCCCCGCCGACATGTTGTGCCAAGTCAACTACGACCCGGCCAGCCTGCCCGGGGGCGCCACCTCGGGCTTCGAGGCCGGCTCCACCGACCTCTACTACTCGGGCGGGCACCTGGCCCGCATCACCGAGCCCGGTAATGCCACGCTGGGCTACCCGACCACCGATTTCGGCTATACCAACCTCACCCTCGACGGAGTGACCGAGCCCTTCCTCGGCACCGTGCGCTCGCCGCTGGTCAACGACGCCATCGCCACCGGCACCATCACCGAGCCCCCCAGCGCCCCGGGCGAACCGGCCAACGCCCACATGACCGTCATCAGCTACGAGACCCCGGCCGACGGCTCCTACGCCATGGGCCAGGTGGCATCGGTCACCGCCCCCACGACGGCGGACACCTCGGCGGCCTGGGGGGCCCGGGAGGAGCACTCCTATACCTACAGCCCGGCCGGGCCGCAGCCCACCACCACCACCGTGGTGGTGGCCGGGGAGACCACGGCCAGCGGCTACGCCCGAGCGGTGAACCTCGACGCCGGCGGCATGGTGAGCACCGACACCGGGGCTGACGGGGTGGCCGTCGACTACACCTGGGACGACGCCACCCAGGACATGCTCACTGAGATAAATCACCACGCCGCCGCCAGTGCCGGGCTGGAAACGAGCTGGGCCTACGACGCCCAGGGCCGTCAGGCCGACCAGTGGGGCCCGGCCCCGCCCTCGTGCTTCTCGCCGTTCACCGACGCCTACGGCGACAACACGGCCAAGCCCAACACCACTTGCACGTCGCCCCCGCCCCCGCACACCAACACCGTCTACGACCAGGGCCTAGCCGGCCTGGCCGCGGCCTGGTACGCTAACAGCGCCCAGGCCGAGGGCCCCATAGCCCTGCACACTTTCTTGCCCGGATCCGGCTTCAGTTTCGCCTCGGGCAGCCCGGGCCCGGGCGTGCCCGCCGGGACCTTCTCGGCCACCATCACCGGCTGGGTCACCGTCCCTGGCACCGGGGCGGGGCCCTTGATGGTCCAGACCAACGGCAACGTGACCAGTTTCAGCGTCAACGGCCAGGCCGGCACCGGCATCGCCACGGGCGGGTCGGGGAGCGGCTGCCCGGTCTACCCGGGATTCACCGGCGGGCTCGGCGCCGGCCCCGCTCAGGTTTCGCTCACCTGGTCGAGCGCCGGCACCCCACCCTGGCTCAATATCGGTTGGGTCCTCTACCAGGAGCCCGGCGAGAACGGCTGTGGTGTCCCTGTCCTCGCCCCGGCCAGCTTCGTGCCTGGCTACAACCTGGTCACCAGCACCCAGACCGACAACGCCGGCACCGCGACCTCCAACGCCCTCACCGACTACGTCTACGCCAACCCGGCCAACGGCCTCAGGACCCAACAGGTCGTGGGCCCGGGCGGCCAGGACCTGGTCACCAACTATGCCTACGAGGGCTCCTCGGGGTTCTACGACCTGGCCTCCAGCACCCTCCCGGCCGGGAACTCGACCACGGACACCTACTACAACGGGACCGACGCCCCCCTGACCGCTACTAACCCGTGCCCGGGGGGTGCCTCGGGCACCAACCAGGGCGACGGCTTGTACCAGCAGGTAACTCCCACCCAGACCGGGACCTACGTCTACAACTCGGCCGGCCAGGTCGTGGCCCAGCGCGCCTCCAGCTCCGACGGCTGGACCTGCACCAGCTATGACGCCCGAGGCCGAGCCAGTTCGGTCTCCTACCCGGCCTTCGGCGCCACCCCGGCCTACAGCGATACCTACAACTACGACGTGGGCGGGAGCCCGTTGGTCACCAACGTGACCAAGTCCGTCCCCCTCACCACCACAGCCATCTCCGCTGTGGGCTCGATGGCGGCCGACACCCAGTCCTCGACGCTGTCGGTCTCCCCGCTGACCGTCGGCGACATGGAGGTGGTCTCGGTCATGGCCGGGCCGGCCAGCGCCCCCCAGGTCAGCTCCATAACCGGGGGCGGGGTCTCCACCTGGTCCAGTGCCATCGCCTACCCCGGGGACGCCAACGATGAGGACACCGACGTGGAGCTGTGGTGGGGGGTGGTGACCTCCACCGGCGCCTCGACGGTCACCGCCCACTGGGCGCATGGCACCCCGTCGTGGACAGAGCTCGTCGCCCAGGAGTTCAGCGCCGGGACGGGGTCGAGCTGGTCGCTCGACAAGACGGGGAGCTCGTCGTCGGCCACCTCCACGATCACCTTCCCGTCGCTTAGCCCCTCGGGCTCGTCGGGTGAGCTGTACTTCGGCTACGGCGTGCCCACGGGCACGGCCTCGACCGGTTCGACGCCCGGCTTTACCTACGCCATCCCCATAGGCAACGCCGTTGCCTATGACACCGATACCACGGCCGCGGCCAGCCCCACAGCCCCCCAGTCCTCGACCGGCTCGGGCGCGGTGGGGGCGCTGTTCGTGGCCACAGGGGGCAGCGGGGCCACCGCCATCTCCGCTGTGGGCTCGATGGCGGCCGACACCCAGTCCTCGACGCTGTCGGTCTCCCCGCTGACCGTCGGCGACATGGAGGTGGTCTCGGTCATGGCCGGGCCGGCCAGCGCCCCCCAGGTCAGCTCCATAACCGGGGGCGGGGTCTCCACCTGGTCCAGTGCCATCGCCTACCCCGGGGACGCCAACGATGAGGACACCGACGTGGAGCTGTGGTGGGGGGTGGTGACCTCCACCGGCGCCTCGACGGTCACCGCCCACTGGGCGCATGGCACCCCGTCGTGGACAGAGCTCGTCGCCCAGGAGTTCAGCGCCGGGACGGGGTCGAGCTGGTCGCTCGACAAGACGGGGAGCTCGTCGTCGGCCACCTCCACGATCACCTTCCCGTCGCTTAGCCCCTCGGGCTCGTCGGGTGAGCTGTACTTCGGCTACGGCGTGCCCACGGGCACGGCCTCGACCGGTTCGACGCCCGGCTTTACCTACGCCATCCCCATAGGCAACGCCGTTGCCTATGACACCGATACCACGGCCGCGGCCAGCCCCACAGCCCCCCAGTCCTCGACCGGCTCGGGCGCGGTGGGGGCGCTGTTCGTGGCCACAGGGGGCAGCGGGGCCACCGGCACTACCCTCACCACCACGGTGAACTTGTTGGGCCAGCCCGTGTCCTATACCGACGCCAACGGCAATACCACCACGGTCAATTACGACCAAGCGGGCCGGGCCACGTCGACCGCCGGCAGCTTCGGTACTTTGGCCACCGCCTACGACAACTTGGACCGGGTGGCCAACGAGTCCTATGCCGGCACCGTCGTCGACACCCCTAACTACGACGCCAACAGCGACCTGGTCGGAGACAACTATGGCAACGCCACGTCGCTCTCCTATGGCTATGACCCCGAGGGCCGGCTCTACTCGGAAACCTTTTACCAGGCCGGCGGTGCCACCCTGCTGTCTGACAGCCAGGCCCTGTCCCAGGCCGGCGACGTGCTCAGCGACACCGAGGCGGGCAAGTCCGGCCAGCTCGGCTCGGCCAGCTATACCTACGACTCTGCCGGGCGCCTCGCGACCGCCGACGGCGACGGCCAGGACATCAGCTACTCCTTCTTGCCCGTCGGGGGGTGCGGGGCGCTTTCGGGGGCAGGGGCCAACTCGGACCGCACGGCTATGGCCGTCACCAACACCTCCACCGGCGCCACCACGGCGACGACCTACTGTTATGGGAGCGACGACCAGCTCAGCTCCTACCAGTCCCAGACCGAGACGGGCGCCTGGCCGCTGACCGAGGTGACGCCCAGCTACGACGCCGATGGCAACACCACGGGGTTGGCTACGGGCACGGCGGCTTCGTCGTCACCCCTGTCGTCCTCGGTCACCATGTCCTCGTCACAGAACTGGACCGTGCCCGCCATCGCCGGCGCCACCGTGGGGGTCAACGCCACCGGGGGCGGGGGTGGGCCTAGCGGCTCGACGGCGATGTTGTACCTGGTCCAGGGCCAGCCGGAAACTTTCACGGCCCTGCCCAACCCGGGCGGGGCGGGGGCGGAGCTGCAAGCGTCCCTGCCCGCCACCCAGGGCCAGGTCCTGTCGGTATCGGTCGGCGCGCAGGGTGGCAGCGGGGCCAGCGGCACCGCCAACGGGGCCGGGGGCGCCGGCGGGGCGGCCGGCGCCGGCTATCACTCCGGGGGGGCCGGAGGCACGGCCGGCACCGCCGTGGGCACGGGTGGCGGCGGCGGCGGGGGCGGATCGACCGCCATCGTCAACGGCTCGACGGTGGCCCTGGAAGCCGGCGGGGGTGGCGGGGGGGTAGCCGACAGCCAGTACACCGAGGCCAACGACTCCGGTTGGTTCAGCGGCGGCGTGGCCCCCGGCGCGGGCGGCACCCCCAACAGCGCCGGCAGTTCGGACGTTGTGTTCAACGTCAGCCAGAACGCCAACGTGACCGAGACCGCCGGCAACGGCGCCACCACCTCGGCCGACGGCCAGGGCGGAACTCAGTCCTCGGGCTACGGCGGCAGCTACGGCGAGGCGACCAGCGACTCGGGGGGCGCCATCTCGGGGTCCTTCGGCGGCGGCGGGGGCGGCGGCGGGGGCCACTACGGCGGCGGGGGCGGGCCAGAGCTGGAGGTGAACGGACCTGACGGCAACCAGTGGGTGGCCACCAACTACGCCGGTGGCGGCGGGTCGTCCTTCGTGACCTCGGCGGCCGCCAACGTCTCCTACCCGAGCGGCAACACGCCGGCCAACGGCTCGGTTACCATCACTTACAACAGCCCGCCCCCCACGGTGAGCGCGACCAACAACGAGAGCTTTACGTACGACGCCCAGGACCACATCACCTCGGAGACGACCACCTCCGGTTCGACCACGACGGTGGTGACCTACACTCTGGACGCCCTCGAACGGGTGGCCCAGCGCCAAGTGGGCGTCAACGGCACGCTAACCGAGGACGACCTGTACGGTTACGCCGGTGCTGGGCCGTCGGCTAGCTCAGTGACCAACGAGCTCTCCCACCCGGCGGCGACGACCTACGAGGTCGACCTGACCGGCGGCGTCCTGCTCGAGGTGACGAGCTCGGCCCAGAGCTGGTACTACCCCAACCTCCAGGGCGGCACGGCGGCCGAAGCGAACGCAGCCGGGGCCGCGGTAGGGGCCGTGACGCTGTACGACCCGTTCGGCAACACGCTCAGCGCGCTTCAAGCTGACAGCCCCGACGACCTTGCCTATGGCTACGAAGGCAAGCACGGCATCGGCACCGAGACCGACGGAGCCAACACGGTCATCCTGATGGGGGCACGGCTCTACGATCCGGCCACCGGGCGGTTCTTGCAAGTTGATCCCGTCTTTGGGGGCTCGGCCAATGCCTACGACTATGTAAGTCAGGACCCGCTCAACCGGAGCGATCTCACTGGAGACAGTTGGCTTGATGACTTTTTGAGGTGGGCCGGTTTGGAACGCCCGGCGCTCAAGCTGCTCCATTCCGCCGAAACGATCAAAGAAGGAAACCTAGGGGCCTACAACTACTGGTCGAGTAAGTCTACTGCCGAGATCATCGACTCTCTCAAGCCTGGCGAGACTAACTCGTTATATATTACGCGGGGTGGGACCATTCTTGAGGGCAACACGAGGTGTCTAATACTGCAAGAGCGAGGTTATGATATAAATCGATTGCCGGCCGAAACTCGCGGACCGTTAGGAAATGAGGAGTTGGACAGTGAGTACGGTCCGCCAGAGCCGGAAATTGGCGGCGATCCGATACCCCCAATTCCAAACGAGTAGACGGAAGTCAAAGTGTGTCTCATCCTGAAGGGTGTCAGCCTAAATGATAAGAGAGTTGGACACGTCGAGGCTACGATTGCTAGAACGCGAGGCTTACGCTCGCGACTTCAGCCAGCGGCTTCCAGAAACCTGGATCGAGTTGCATGTCAATGCCGATCGGTTCCATGCCGCGCAAGTGGTATTAAAGGTTGACGCACAGGCCGTGCCTCCTCGGCCGCCACATTGGCGCCTTCTGCTGTTGCTTAACATGCGTGACGGGCGGGTCGCAGTGAGCCTCTTAGATGTTATGCCGGAGAGCTTTCTTGACTGCTCACGCGAGGTATTAGGGGAGCAAGAGAGGCAATTAGAGGATGCTATGGATCAAGCTCCGAGTGTGGCCGAATGGGAAGCTGCATTGGACACCTAACCAGAGGTACTGATGACCCGCACCTGAGTGGGGCCAAACGGCCCCTAGCACGTTGTACGTTGGCGATTGCCCCAAGAGCTGGTCGTGGCCGACCTCACCGACCCGGACTAACGCCCGCTGCGCCGATCTCATCGTTCAGGACTCCGACATGGGCCTCGGCCCTGGTCGACGCCAGGGGTTGGTCGCGGTCTGAGGTACCGGAGCAATGGCCCGCGTCGCACACTCAACCGCAGGGACTTCAACGTCGTCCGCCTCTGGCACACCGTCGCCTTGGGATCCCTGGTAGTCGAGCTCAGGCTGGTTCGGCGCGAGAATGTCCAAACGTGAGCACGGCCACGTCCGAGGCCCCCGCCCCAGGGGCGCACGCCGGCGCTGCCGTCCACTCTCGTGCTCGTTCTGCCTCGCCGGTCAAACTGCAGCTCGGCTCAAAACACGCGTTCGCGTCCCCCGGGCCGCCGCGCCTTCTCCCATCCGGCCCGGGCCGTCCATCGCCCCAGCTCAGCACTGGGAAAAGGCGACCCGCTATGTCCCGATCGTGGTGGCTACCACCTTCGGCTACGAAGGCAAGCACGGCATCGGCACCGAGACCGACGGGGCCAACACGCTCATGCTGATGGGGGCCAGGCTGTACAACCCGGTTACCGGGCGGTTCCTGCAAGTTGACCCGGTCTTCGGGGGGTCGGCCAACGCGTACGACTATGTGGGCCAGGATCCGCTTAACGCGGGCGACCTAGACGGCGAGTGCGGGTTCTGCTGGAGCACCGTAACGAAGGTGTGGAACGACACCGGAGGAAAGATCGTCCACGTCATTGCGACCCACACAGTCGGCGTGTGCCTTAATGCGTCAGGAGGCTTCGCGGTGTATGGCGGGGCAAGTGGCTGCGTCGCATTAGTTGGCGGCAGGGTAACCCTGTTCGGCACCCTAGCCGGAGGTGGTGCAAGCCCAACGGCCTCGGTAACGAGCGGCCTTCTTATCAGCAATGCGAAGACACCGAAAGAGCTCTCCAAGTGGTTCGGGTTCGCCGGCGGCTCCACGGACTTCGGACCCTCAGTGGGTGATGATGTGTCGTTCGGCCAGAGCAACCGGGCGATATGGGAAAACCAGGTGACCGGTGGAGTGGGTGTCGATTTCCCCATACCGTTTGAGTACCACGGCGGCGCGAGTTATACGTGGGTGTGGGCACCATGACCGTTCCTGAGCACGGAGCGACGAGAATCATTGGGGGTGCCTCTTTCCCAGCCAGGGTCGGCACACTGACTGTCACCTGGGCTTTAGCAGTTGCGGAAGTAAGCGAGAATGGGATCAGCGTTGATGTCCGCTTCAGGCTGCTAAAGAAGGTGACGATACGATTTCTCGACCTCGACTCCAAGGGGTTGGAGACGGCCTTCTGGCGAGCTCCTTGGGACCGGCTCGAATCAATAGACTTCGGGCGCAGGAGCGTTGTCCTTCGCCAGAGAAGCCTCCCAAGTTGCCGCTTTGTGACATGGAGGCGGCATCGGCTCCTTCCTATTGTCGATGAAGTGGAGGCGAGGGCGATACCTGTTCGCCATGTGCGCAGCACGCTGGGTTGGTTCTTTTCCCGCTAACGGGCCCGGCCCCGGGCGGCGCGCCTGAGATGTGCCGGCCCGGCCCGAATGAGCAGGGCACGTAGCTCGGGCCACATAACCAGTCAGCCAATTCCCAGCAACAACGCCCGGTCGACTTGGCCAACTTGATGGCTCGCCCGAGCAGGCTCAGCTGACCCCGCCGGCCAGGACCTTGAGGCGGGTCTTGGTGACGAGCGCCTCGATGAAACGGACCACCAGTTCCTGGTCGGCCGGGCCAAGCTCGGCGAAGTCGGCCAGGTGCTCGCCGAGAGCGTCTTCGGGGGAACGGAAGGGCCGGCGGGCGGCGCCGTCTATGAGCAGGTAGTCGCACGACACGCCGAAGGTCTCGGCCAGGCGGGCCAGGGCGTCGGCCGAGGGGGTAATGCGCCCGTTCTCGTAGCGGCTGATCTGGGCTGGGTCGGCCCCGACGAGCTCGGCCAGCTCGCTTTGCGACCAGCCCTGCTCGTTGCGCAACGCCTTGACCCTGTCGGCCAGTCCCATGAGCGGCCCTCCCGGCTCCTCGTACCGGAGCCATTCTGTCCCCATAGCGGCCTCCTCGCTTGACGCTTCCGTCACGGCTGGCTTGACTTCTGTGCAAGTATGTCATAGGTTCCGTGCACAACAGGCATGAGAACTTTCTGAGAGGAGGTCCGTGGCCCGAGTCCCCGACCAGGAGATAGAGCGGCTAAAGGCAGAAGTGGCCCTGGAGGGCGTGGTGGCCGCGGCCGGGGTCGAGCTGCACCGGGCCGGGGCCGACCTGGTGGGGCGCTGCCCCTTCCACGACGACCGGGAGCCTTCTCTCGTCATCAGCCCGGGCAAGAACCTGTGGCACTGCCTGGGGGCCTGCCAGGCCGGGGGCTCGGTCATCGACTGGGTGATGCGGGCGGAGGGGGCCAGCTTCCGCCACGCCGTGGAACTGCTCCGGGCCGGGGCCGCTACCCGCCCCCTGGACGGGCCCGTCCCGTCCCGGTCAAGTTCCCGCCGGCTCGCCTCGGCCCTGGGCGGCGAGGCCGGTGACGCCGGCCTGCTGGCCCAGGTCGTCGCCTACTACCACACCACCCTGGCCGGCTCGGCGCAGGCCCTGGCCTACCTCGGCTCCCGCAAGGTGGGCCATCCCGAAGCCATGGAGGTGTTCGCCCTCGGCTACGCCAACCGCACCCTGGCCTACCGCCTGCCCACCAAGGGCGCCAAAATGGGAGCGGAACTACGCGGCCGCCTGCAGGCCCTCGGCGTGCTGCGGGCCAGCGGCCACGAGCACTTCAACGGCTCGGTCGTGGTGCCTATCTTCGACGGGACGGGGGCGGTGACCGAGATGTACGGCCGCAAGGTGCGCGCCGACCTGCGACCGGGCACGCCGGCCCACCTCTACTTGCCCGGGCCCCACCGCGGGGTCTGGAACCGGGCCGGCATAACCGGGGCCGGAGAGGTGGTCCTGGCCGAGTCGCTCATCGACGCCCTCAGCTTCTGGTGCGCCGGTTACCGCAACGTCACGGCCGCCTACGGCACCGAGGGCTTCACCGACGAACTGGCCGAGGTCCTCTGTGCCGGCACCAAGCGCGTGCTCATCGCCTTTGACCGCGACGACGCCGGTGACCGGGCCGCCCTGCGGGTGGGCGAGGCGCTCATGGCTAGGGGCACCGAGTGCCTCCGGGTGGAACTGCCCCGGGGGGCCGACGCCAACGACGTGGCCCGCGCTGCCGACGACCCCGCCGCCGTGCTCGGCCGCTACTTGCGCAAGGCGGCCTGGATGGGCAAGGGGCCGGCCCCGGTGAGCAGCCCGCCGGCCGGGCCGCCCAGTCGGGACGAGGGCCCGACGGTCTCGCCTGCGAGGCCCGAGCCTCCTCCTTTAGCGGCCGAGCCGCCACCAGCTCCCGCCCTGTCCGCTCCCGCCCTGTCGGCTCCCGCCCTGTCCGTCCCCGCCTTGGTGCCGGAGCGGGCTGGCCCGGGCGAGGCCAGCTTCCGCCTGGGCGAGCGCCGCTGGCGGGTACGGGGCCTGGACAAGGTCTCTTCTTTTGACCTGCTGCGCCTGAACGTGCTCGTTTCCCACCCCGACGCCCGCGCCGGCCCGGTCTTCCACGTCGACACCTTGGACCTGTACTCGGCCCGGGCCCGGGCCGGTTTCGTGAAGTCTGCCGCCGACGAGCTGGGCCTGTCCGAGGAGGTCGTGAAGGCCGACCTGGCCAAGGTGCTGCTGGTCTGTGAGGCCCTGGCCGAGCTGGCCATCTCCGAGGCCCAGAGGCCCAAGGCGGCCAAGGTGGAGCTGTCGGCCGACGAGCGCGCCGCCGCTCTCGAGCTGTTGGGTGACCCCCGCCTGGCCGAACGGGTCGTGGCCGACTTCGCCCGGGCCGGCGTGGTGGGCGAGGAGGCCAACTGCCTGGTGGGCTACCTGGCGGCGGTGTCCCGCAAGCTCCCGGGCCCTCTGGCCGTGATCGTGCAGAGCACCTCGGCGGCGGGCAAGTCGGCCCTCATGGACGCCGTGCTGGCCATGGTGCCGGCCGAAGAACGGGTGAAGTTCAGCGCCATGACGGGCCAGAGCCTCTACTACATGGGCGAGGCCGACCTGGCCGGCAAGGTGCTGGCCATCGCCGAGGAGGAGGGGGCGGAGCGGGCCAGCTACGCCCTCAAGCTCCTGCAATCAGAAGGTGAGCTGTCGATCGCCTCCACGGGCAAGGACACCGCCTCAGGCCGCCTGGTCACCCACACCTACCGGGTGGCCGGGCCGGTGGCCATCATGCTCACCACCACCGCCATCGATGTCGACCCCGAACTGTTGAACCGCTGCATCGTGCTCGCCGTCGATGAGGGGCCGGCCCAGACCCGGGCCATACACGCCCGCCAGCGGGAGGCCCAGACCCTGGCCGGCCACCTGGCCGGCGCCCAGCGCCACGCGGTGGCCAAACTGCACCAGGACGCCCAGCGCCTCTTGGAGCCCCTGGCCGTGGTGAACCCCTTCGCCCCCGCTCTCAGCTTCCCCGACCGGGCCACCCGCACGCGCCGTGACCACGCCAAGTACCTGGCCCTCATCTCGGCCATAGCCCTGCTGCACCAGCACCAGCGGGTAAAAAAGACCGCCAGTGCCCCAGGGGGGAAGTCGTTCGTCTACATCGAGGCCAGCGCGGCCGACGTCGAGCTGGCCAACCGCCTGGCTCATGAGGTGCTCGGCCGTTCCCTGGACGAACTGCCGCCCGGCACCCGGCGGCTGCTCGAAGCCCTGGACGGCATTGTGGCCGAGCGGGCGGGCACCGGGGCCGTGGCCCGGGACCAGGTCCGCTTCAGCCGCCGGGAGCTGCGGGAGCAGACCGGGTGGGGGGACACCCAGCTGAAGGTCCACCTGGCCCGCCTGGTCGAACTGGAACTGGTCGTCGCCCACCGCGCCGAGCGGGGCAACGGTTACTGCTACGAGCTGGCCTGGGACGGCACCGGCCGTGACGGGGAGCGTTTCGTCCTCGGCCTGGCCGCCCCCGCCGGAAACGACGCCGACCGGTCGGGGCCAGGACAGCCCCGGTCGGGGCCCGGTCGGTCCCCGGTCGGGAGGTTGTCGGGCCCTGGTCGGGACGGCCCCGCACCTGAAAGACAACCGCCCCATAACGGTTTGTCGGCCTTCAGTGCCGACGAACGCCCCGAACGCGGTGTAAGGGCCAACGGCAAGGTCGTAGCCGTAGCGGGGGGACAGCCCTGATGGGCCGGCGCGGCGAGCACAAAGCCCAGCACGTCCCCGGTGACCCAGCCGACCCGGCGGGATGGCCGGCTCTCGTCGACCAGTTCTGTGAGCACATGGGGGCCAAGGGCTTTTCGCCCCGCACCATCGCCAACCGCCGGGGCGGCGTTATCGCCCTGGTTGCCTGGCTGGCCGAACGGGGCGTGGCCATCCCGGCCGAGGTGACCCGGCCCATGGTGGAGCGCTACCAGCGGGCGCTGTTCCATCACCGCCGGCCCGACGGCGCCCCCCTCAGTTTCCGCACCCAGTCCCAGCGGCTCATATCCGTCCAGGCCTACTTCCGCTGGGCGGCCCGGGCCGGCTACCTGGCGACCAACCCGGCGGCTGAGATAGAGCTGCCCAAGGCCGAACTACGCCTGCCCAAGCCCGCCTTCAGCGTGGCCGAGGCCGAGGCCGTGCTGGCCCAACCCGACATTTCCAGGCCCCTGGGCCTGCGGGACCGGGCCATGCTCGAGGTCTTCTATTCGACCGGCGTGCGCCGCACCGAACTGGCGCAATTGTCGGTGTTCGACATCGACGCCGAGCGGGCCACATTGCTGGTGCGCCAGGGCAAGGGGCGCAAGGACCGCGTGGTCCCCATCGGGGAGCGGGCGCTGGCCTGGGTGGGCCGTTACCTGGCCGAGGTGCGCCCCGGCCTGGTCGTCGCCCCCGACGACGGCACGCTCTTCCTCACCACCGACGGGACCCCTCTGTCCCCGGTGTACCTGGGCCAGGTGGCCCGGCGCTACGTGGAGCGCTCCGGGGTGCCCAAAGCCGGTGCGTGCCATATCTTCAGGCACACTTGCGCCACCTTGATGCTCGAAGGTGGGGCCGATGTCCGTTACGTCCAGGCCATGCTCGGCCACGCCGAGCTGTCCAGCACGCAGATCTACACCCACGTCTCGATCCGGGCGCTGCAAGCCGTGCACACCGCCACCCACCCCGGGGCCACCAATTCCCGGCACCGCTCTGAGCGCCGGGCACCGGAGGGGGCCAACGTCCCCCGAAAGTTCTTGTCTGTTTTTGAACTTGAAAGACAATCTGTTCTTGAGCTTGAAAGACAAGAGGACCGGGCACGCTCGGCCGCCGGCGATAGGGCTGGCCTCGGCAACTACACCGAGGAGGACCGCCACCATGCACCACCCACAACCGAACCGGCCCGGCCATGGCTGAGCCCGGCCCATAGAGCTGCGCCTGCCCGTCGAGGCCGCCGACGCCCCCTTTGCCTACCCCGACGCCGAGGGTTGGCTGAGCCTCGAAGGTCGCCCTGCCCGGTGGCGGTTATGCCAACTTGGTGCTGGCCGTTGACCAAGCGCGTAGCTGGGCCGGGGAGGTCTTCGCCGCCATCTCGGCCGCCTACCGGGAGGCCACCGGCGACCCCCATGCCCTATCCGACGCCGAGCTCGCCTGACGCCCCGTCTGGGGGAGAGGTCCCGGGCCCTCACAGGGACCGGGGACGGGGCCCAGCACCCTCGTCCGGCGAGGCGCCGGCAATAGTGCAAGATGTCCAGCAGAAGCTTTGTGAGCCGATGCGCGGTGCCCTCGAAGCCGTCGTCGTGGTCGTCGCCGTCGAGCCCCAATGCGAGGGTGCCGGATGGCCCTGTTGCCCTGCCAGAATGGGGACATGTCGATGACGCTGCACGTACCTGAGGACTTGGGCAGCCGGCTCGCGGCCGAGGCCTCTCGGCGCGGCGTGAGCGTCGACGAGCTCTCCGCTCAGTTGCTCGCGGCAGGGTTGCCCGTCGACGACCCATTGGAGGCGTTCATCGGCTCAGGGGACTCCGGGGACCCGACATGGGCGGTTCGTGACATCCATGAGCTGCGGTCTGAGCTGGCTGCTAGGCGCGCCCAGCACGCCTGAGCGGTGCTCGTCGACACGAACATCTGGCTGGCTTCCGCCGACCGCCGTTCCGAACGCCACGGCGAGTGCGCGGCCCTCGTGCGGGCATACGCCGGGGAGCTTGCTTCACCGGTGCCGATCGTCGCCGAGACTTCGTGGCTCTTGCTCGACCGCCTCGGCACCTCTTCCCAGCTCAAGTTCCTGCGCATGGCGAGCGGCGGCCGGCTCAAGGTGCTCGACCTCGCCGAGCAGGACTGGGCACGCTGCGTCGAGCTGGTGGAACGCTATGACGACCTGCGCTTGGACCTTATGGACGCGTCGCTGGTCGCCTTAGCCGAGCGGCTCGGGGCGACCAGCATTGCCACCTTGAACTACCGGGACTTCAGGGTCGTGCGGCCCCGTCACTGCGCGGCGTTCGAGCTGCTGCCCTCATAGGTTGGCTGCTCCTTACTTAGTAGTCGCCGGCTGACCGGGTAATGGTCCACTTTTCCATTCCAGCTGAGCGGCGAGACTTTCAGCATGACCACGGTCGCCTGGAGGCCCTACCGCGCTCCGGAGCGTGACCGAGCGCCCAACTGTCGTCTCGGCCATGGCCACCGCCTCTCCGGCCCCTCTCGCCGCTCGTACACGCATCGGGCAGAGCCCCGTACGGCGGAAGAGCCGCGTTCGCGCCGTCGCCACTCTCAACCGTCAACGTCGTCCGCCCCCGCCACACCGTCGCCTTTGAACTGTTGCCCTGAAGGCCCCGCCCAGGCCGATAGGCACAGCCCGCCCGTTTTTCTCTTAGCTGCCGGGTTTCCCCCCTGGTGGCCCGGCCCGGGCTGGCCTGGCGCGAGACTGTCCAAACGTGAGCACGGCCACGCCCGAGGGTCCCGCGGCAAGAGCGCACGCCGGTGGCGCCGTCCGCTCTCGCTGCTCGTTCTGCCTCGCCGGTCAAACTGCAGCTCGGCTCAAAACACGCGTTCGCGCCTCCGGGGCCGCCGCCCCTGCCCCCGTCGGGCCCGGGCCGTCCATCGCCCCAGCTCAGCACTGGGAAAGCACGGCCGTCTACGTCCCGGTCGTGGTGGCTATCACCTTCGGCTACGAAGGCAAGCACGGCATCGGCACCGAGACCGACGGGGCCAACACGGTCATCTTGATGGGCGCCCGGCTCTACGATCCCGCCACGGGGCGGTTCCTGCAGGTGGACCCCGTGCCCGGAGGGTCGGCTAACGCTTATGACTACGTTGGGCAGGACCCGCTTAACCTCGATAATTCACCCCTAACCGTCGAGGACTTTCAAGGCTCATAAACGGCGCAGTCAGGCTTGGAAAGGGGGTCGCGGGGGCCCGCCGGAGCGTCCGGGCTCAGATTTGGGCGTCGCGATGAACGGTTTTGGCCCGCCATGGGTGGCCTGCGAGCTGTGAAGCCACGCTGGACCTATTTGGAGGCACGACGGGACAGGCCGCGGGAGCGACCGTGGACGCGAAGCGAGGTTGGCGACGCTCAGGTGGCGAAGTCGAGCGCCCGTAGCCGCTCGAAGGCCCTGGCCAGCGCCTTTACCCATGGCCAGGTGGCGTCGAGACGCAAGTAGCTGCGCCGGCCGGTGCGCGCCGTGCGCCCGGCGACGTGCAGGATGCAGTAGCGCAGCCGTTTGGGCTCGGCCTTTGCGAGCTCACCGTCCAAGCACAGGCGTTGTGACCATGTCAGGAGGTCCTGAGCGATGAGCACGACGAGCATCCAGGCGGCGTTGGAAGAGAAACGGTGGCCCGGGAAGTGCGACAGCCCGGTGGCCTTGGCCTGTTTGATGCGGTCCTCGACGTGGGCATGACAGCGGTGGCGGGCTTCGAGGTAGACGATGTCAGCTTCAGGCGAGTTGGTGATGAAGACCTGGTGGCGCCAGCCCTCGGGGTCGAAGAGGTTGAACTGGGCACCGTCGTGGGGCTCCTCGCGCCTGGAGATCGCCCTGGTGCCCTCCGGCCAGGCAGAAAGGTCCAGGTGCTCGGTGATCTCTGCCACCCCGGCGCCATCGCGCTCCTCCATGTCCAGGGTCATCGGGACCTGCCAGGCGTCGGCGGGCACGTCGGTGATGGCGAGGCGGACGGCCTCGGTGACGTCGAAGCCGATCGAGAACTCGAAGCCTTTCGCCACGATCGCGTTCACAAAGCCGTGGGTCGCACCGGCCGAGTCGGCGCGTACCAGCACCTCCACGCCGTTTTCAGGGTCGTCCTTCTTCGTCGGCACCGGTAGTTGGGCGAGCGCGTCGTCCAGCAGCTCGACGTGGTCGGCTGCGGTGTTAGCCCCCGCTGAGCCCGGTCGCAGCTTGCCGGCGAAGGCCTCGGCGGTCTCGTCGCAGTAGACATGCAAAGGGTGGAAGCCGCAGCCCTTCTTGTAGTTCGGCTCGGCGCCCTCCTTGTCGTCGGTGTGCACGTCGACCAGGGTGGCATCGAAGTCCAGGGTCACCCTCTTGGTCTTAGGAGCCAGGCCCGCGGCCCAGACCCTCGCCCTCGAAGCCGCACGAGCAGCCTGCAGGTCAGAGAGCAGGCCTTCGTCGATGGCGTCGAGCAGGCGCCAAGCGGTCGGCTGGGAAGCCACCTCCCCGAACAGCTGGGGCTGGTCACGAAGGATTCTCAAGTCCGAGACGAAGTCGTAGCCGTCGGCCAGCATGACGGCCAGGTCCACCAGCACCTCCCCGGGGGCGTGGCGGCGGGGGCCCTTTACGATCGGCGCCAGCGCGGCGGACAGGTCGGCGGCGATGCCGGAGCGCTCGGCCAGGTCGGCCAGCAACCGGGCCCCGGCGTGGCTCACTAGCCCCTGGCCGTCGGTGGTCACCTCCAGCCTCGGCCGACGACGACTAGCCGGCCGGCAGCGGCTACGATTCACTTTCAAGGTGACCCTCCTGGTAGGGGGTTTGGACTCGCTAAGTCAATTTTCCCTTACCAGGCGGGCACTTTGGCGGATGGCACCTGTCGACCGTGACCCCGACGAATAGTCGCGGTTAACGGGAGCGACCTGAACGGGACTCAAGGTTGCGACAGGGGGCTCGCCCGCCGGCAGCACCTGTCGTGCGCGCAGCTGCAATCCGAGCAACAGAACGCTCTCTGTTTGTACACCGGTCGCGGGCCGGGATGCGGGCCGCGAGAGCCACAACACGTCACCTCGAAACAGGCCGTCGCCGATTACGTGCAGGCCGTCGGCAACGATCCAACACATCCCAATGCTTGGGTGATCGTGGTAGTCGCCGGGGGTGGCACTATTGGATTCGGGACTTCAGGAACTATTTTGGGTTATGGTGCCTACCTGGCCTGGGGAGACGTAGCTGCTGAGGGTACCGTGACCGATGTGTTGGTCGCGGGCCTGGCGCTTGGGCCCCTCGCTTTGGTAGGCGCGGGATTCTTGTTGTTTGGTCTGGGGATGGCGGGGGCGTTGTAAGCCGTGATGACCGAAACGCAGGACATCGGCGTCGGCGTCATGATCGGAGGGTTATTGACACCTTGGCCTGCGAGGTGGTTGGGTCGAAAATTGGTTGACCCGGTGATGCTTACGCCACGCTTGCGGGTTCTCGACACAGCGATGGCCGAACGGAGGCGCCGAGCCGCCCGCAGGTTCTTGGGGTGGAGCTCCCTCGCTTGGGGATCGGGGCTTTTCGTAATCGGGCTTGTCCTCTTCCTGAGCTGAAGTTGAATGCAGACTTTGCCGCGGAGTCTGCCGGGGCCACTTGGCTCGCGATCGGGACGGTAGCTGCAGCAATTGCTGCCGCACCATTCGGCTTTGGCCTGAGCCTCATTCCGGGATTCAGCGGTGATTGGTACTTTCGGTGAGGGCCGGGCCATAGCCACCGTCGCTACTCTCAACCGCCGGGACTTCAACGTCGTCCGCCCCCGCCACACCGTCGCCTTCGAACTGTTGCCCTGAAGGCCCCTGACTGACAGGCCCGCCCAGCGCCTTTCCCCTTAGCTGCCGGCTTTTCCCCCTGGTGGCCCGGCCCGGGCTGGCTTGGCGCGAGAATGTCCAAACGTGAGCATGGCCACGCCCGAGGCCTCAGCGGCGAGAGCGCACGCCGGCGGTGCCGCCCGCTCTCGCCGCTCGTTCTGCCTCGCCCGCCAAAAGACCGCTCGGCTCAAAACACGCGTTCGCGCCTCCCGGCCCGCCGTCCCTGCCCCCATCGGGCCCGGGCTGTCCTTCGTCCCAGCTCAGCGTCGGGAAAAGGTGGCCCGCTACGTCCCGGTCGTGGTGGCTATCACCTTCGGCTACGAAGGCAAGCACGGCATCGGCACCGAGACCGACGGGGCCAACACGGTCATCTTGATGGGCGCCCGGCTCTACGATCCCGCCACGGGGCGGTTCCTGCAGGTGGACCCCGTGCCCGGAAGGTCGGCGAACGCCTATGACTACGTCGGCCAGGATCCCCTCAACGGGAGTGACCTGAGCGGCCTCTACTGCTACAAGCTCGCTCCAGGACAGTTGGGACCGCCAGAGTGTCGTCCTGGCCCACCGGCCGGTCCCAATCAGGTAGCGACACCGGCTGAGGCATATACGCCGATCAGGACCGCGCGTCCAAAACCAGACGAGGACAAGCCCTCGACTCAAGGCAGCAGCGCTCGCAACTGCGACACCGCCTGGCACGATGCAGAAGGGGCAGACTTTGCCGCGGAGTCAGCCGGGGCCACCGGGCTCGCGATCGGGACGGTAGCTGCGGCAATTGCCGCCGCACCATTCAGCTTTGGTCTGAGCCTCATTGCGGGATTCAGCGCGATTGGTACTTTCGCTGGTGCAGGAGCCCTTGCATATACCTCATATCACGAGTTCAGTTCTACGTGCTAAAGGATCAATTATGATTGCCTGGCTCAAGTCCCTAGGTGTCGCCTTCGTAACGCTTGCCTGTCTCATCGCCGTCGGCGCGGGCCTACTTATAGCCGCTAGCGCACTCGGCGGTGCAGGCCGCCCTGCATTTTGGATCGGCCTGGGCTCACTAGGTTTTGCCCTGGTGTTCGTGACGATAGGTTTGTTCCTGGTAAACCGCTCTTATAAATGGCGCCATGGATGGCCTTGGAGCCCTCGGGACGGCTCCTGAGCGCATCGCGGGGATCTCCCCACTTACTTCTTGCGAACTCAAAGTCCCTCTACTCATGAGCGAGACCGACCTGGCCGGCATGGTCCTGGCCATCGCCGAGGAGGAGGGGGCGGAACGGGCCAGATACGCCCTCAAGCTCTTGCAATCAGAAGGTGAGCTGTCGGTCGCCTCCACAGGCGGGAGGTCGACCTTCACCCCGAGGAGGCCCCAATGCCGAGCTGGTCGTGGCCGACCTCACCGGCGCGGACTACGCCCGCTGTGCCGAGTTCATCGACCAGTACTCCGACATGGGCCTCGGCCTGGTCGACGCCAGCGTGGTGACGGTCTGTGAGGGCCGGGGCATGGCCACCGTCGCTACTCTCAACCGCCGGGACTTCAACGTCGTCCGCCCCCGGCACAGCGTCGCCTTCGAACTGTTGCCCCTGAAGGCCCGCCCTGACTGACAGGCTGGCCCAGCACCTTTCCTTTTAGCTGCCGGGTTTTCCCTGATGGTCCGGCCCGGGCTGGCTTGGCGCGAGACTGTCCAAACGTGAGCATGGCCACGCCCGAGGCCTCAGCGGCGAGAGTGCACGCCGGCGGTGCCGCCCGCTCTCGGTGTTCGTTCTGCCTCGCCCGCCAAAAGACCGCTCGGCTCAAAACACGCCTTCGCGCCTCCCGGCCCGCCGTCCCTGCCCCCATCGGGCCCGGGCTGTCCTTCGTCCCAGCTCAGCGTCGGGAAAAGGTGGCCCGCTACGTCCCGGTCGTGGTGGCTATCACCTTCGACTACGAAGGCAAGCACGGCATCGGCACCGACACCGACGGCGCCAACACGGTCGTGCTCATGGGGGCCAGGCTTTACAACCCCATGACGGGACGGTTCTTGCAGGTGGACCCGCTACCGGGGGGGTCAGCAAACGCCTACGACTACGTGAGCCAGGACCCAATTAATGAGAGTGATGTGAGTGGTTGTGGCAGTTGCAGAACGATCACCTTGCATTATTCATGGAAAGTCTATTGGTGGTTTACCGCCGCTACAGCGTCGTTCTCGTCCACTTGGTGTTGGGCGGATGGAAAGGTTACCTCAGTATCCGCCGGCATAACTACACACGACTATAATCCCTTGTTGACAGGCACCGCCAATACCATTTCGTACATCTCCAGCAAGTCGATCAACTCGCGGGGCATCGGACAGGTTAACGCTGTAGCTACTTCTATTCAAAACTACGAGGAATATGGAAGCTACGGCGACGATTGGTGCGTAACAGTATCGCTCCGCTCCGGCGGCAATTATCAAGCTCACACCTTCGAGGATGTCAGCGGTGGTGGCGGTTTCTCGCCTGGCTATCGCGACCCGTGCGAAAACTGGCATTTGGGTCCGAAGTGAGGCTAAAAGGCATGTCGGGAGCCGATAACGAGCAAGGTCACCAACACCGTCTCGAATTGTCCAGGCCCATGAGTTCGCCGTCGTCGTCGTGTCCCGGTTCCGTTGGCTACTTCCTGGAGCCCAGCTATAAGCCTTTCTCTACGACAACTCGTCATCCAGCATCGGCTCAAGTTCTGCGTAACCTCGGCTCGTTATGCTAAAACGAGGCCCGAGCCATCAGAATAAGGTGGTAACCATATGATAGATAACAGTGTAAAGGACGGTTCAGGACCACCAGAAGTCCCAAAGCCCAACGGCCCCCACAAGACGAGACAGTACAGTACCCTGTTGGGCGCAGTTCTGGTAGCCGCTGCTCTAGTGTCCCTGGCCGCGCCTACGTCAGCCGCCCCGCCCTGGGAGAGAGAGCTGGGTCCTGGCGTCAGTGTGAGCCTACCAACACATGTCGTCCCCGGCCATGGCTCCCCCGCTAGTGCCTTTATTGGCTTCTATAAGGCGATGTCAGATGGCAATCTAGAGTCTATCTGTGGCTACGTTTACCCTCACTCAGTTATCACTCCTTGCCGAACGGGATTGAAGGGCAAAAACAGCTTGGGTGTATCCGTAAAGAACGTGGGAACTGGCTATGTGGCGGTCAAAGGCAACGAAGCGCTGGTCGCCATGTTAGGGACGTATTGCCAGACTGGCATCGGGTGCTTCACAGACACAAACCCCGCAGGCATCTTTCCGAAAAGACATTCGTTTGAACAGTTGTGGTCATTGTATGTTGCCGCCGACACCTCGGTGATTGACTCATTGATGCCATTGGTCAGCGTCGGAACTAAATGGTTTGTGTACGCCAGTAACCGCTAGACACCCAGGAACTGTGCGACCATTCAAGTAGGCCCAGAACGTGCTCGTTGTTGACTGGGACTGATTCTTCCCGGTACCGCCGGCCGCCAGCGAACAGTTGGGCGGCTCGACTGGGGTCATGCCGAAACCTCGCTTTTCATCCAGCGCCTCCTGTGCTACCAACCGGCGACCCGACTTCCTGGTCCCACGACCAGCTCGTCGAGCACCACCACCACCACATTGCCGGGTGGCTCGGGCTCGTCTACCACCTATATGATCGACCTGCAGGAGGGGTCATGTTGGAAGTGACCGGCACTACCCAGAGCTTGTACTACCCGAACCTGCAGGGTGGGACTGCGGCCGAGGCCAACTCGGCTGGTGCGGCTGTGGGCACAGTGACGCTGTACGACCCGTTCGGCTACACGCTCGCCACTCTCCAACCCGACAGTCCGGACGACCTTGCCTACGGCTACGAAAGCTAGGACGGCATCGGCACCGAGACCGACGGGGCCAACACGGTCATCTTGATGGGAGCCAGGCTCTACAACTCCGCTACCGGGCGGTTCTTGCAGGTGGACCCGGTCCTTGGCGGGTCGGCCAACGCTTATGACTACTGCAGACAGGATCCCGTCAACTGCAACGACTTGAACGGACAAGAAGCGGACACGGAGGCCGGCATGACCGACGCCGAGATCGCGTGGTGCGCCCTGCCGTCACGATGGCGCCTCTGTACCGACGCCGTGATGACGTCCAAGATCGCGCGTGAATGGACGGTCCAAGCCTTCGGCGATCGAAATGGGCGCAGTTATGCGGATGCTTTCCTGCATATCGTTTGGATGGCCTGGCTCTCCTACCTTGATGGAGAGAGCACGGCGTTGCTGCGGATTTCCGAAATTCCCCACTGTCGATCACCGAAATTCCCCAGGCAACCTGAGGCGGTGAAGGGCTTGGGCGGAGCTTAGACCATGTTCAGTTGGCCACCTCCTGATCGGTCCCGGGACTGGCCTTAGAGCGGCCAAGGCCCCGTCGTGCGGCTTCGGCCCGGGCGCGGTGGCTGCGCATGCGGTAACTGTCGCCGTCGATGTTCATGACGACGCTGCGGTGCAACAGCCTGTCGAGCATGGCGGCGGCGATCATGGGGTCGTCGTTGAAGACCTTTCCCCACGATGCGATCCCGAGGTTGGTCGTGAGAGCGATGCTGCCCTTCAAGTACCTGCGGCTGACAACCTGGAAGAGTGCGCTGGCGGCCTCACCGGGCAGCGGCAGGTAGCCCACTTCGTCAATGATCAAAAGGCTCGGTCCCATGTAAAAGCGCATCGTGTTGGCCCATCGGCCCTCCAGCGCGGCGCGGTGGCAGCGTGCCGCCAGGTCGGCGGCGGTCGTGTAGTAGGTGCGCATCCCAGCGGCCAGGGCGGCATGGCCGAGGCCGACGGCGAGCATGGTCTTTCCGACACCGGGCGGCCCGATCAGCAGCACATTGGTGGCATCTTCGACAAAGCGCAGCGTGGCCAGCTCGTCGACGAGCTTTTTGTCGACCGAGGGCTGGGCCGAAAAGTCGAAGTCGGCGAGCGTGAACGGCGAGGGCAGGGAGGCAAAGCGGGCCAGGCTGGCGCGCCGTCGTTGCTCGACGGCGCTGACCTCGAGGGCGAGCAGTCGCTCCAAGAAGCTTTGGTGGGTAGCTTTGGCCTTGGCGGCGTGGTCGAGCTCGCCGGGCAAGGCTTCGGCGGCCGCTGTCATGCGCAAGAACGCCATATGAGAGCGCAGCTTTTGGTATTCCGAGCCCTCGCTCATGCGCTCACCTGGACCGAGCCGCCGAAGGCCAAGGCGATGACCTCGGCCAGGCCGTCCAGGTCCACCTGGGGCTCTTGGCCGCCCGGGCCGACCAGGCGTGCCCGCTCGGCCAGTGCCGCTTGGCCGGGGGGCTTGTTGGCCTTGCGGTCACAGGGCCGAGCCGTGGAGAACTGGCTGAGCACGACCGCTTCTAATGCGGCCCGGTGCTCGGCCGTGCGCACCATCTGGCCCGCTCCGGCGCTGGCAAGGTGGTGGGTGACGAGCAGGGCGCCGGCGGGGGTGAACACCTGTAGCGTCCCGGTCCCGAGGCGGTGGCGCAGCGTGAGTGCCATGCCAGTCATCCCCGGGGCAACCGAGTAGCGGTTGCCCCTAAAGGCGACACTGGCTTTGTCGTCGACGCTGCGTTGGACCTCGATGGTGGCCGGGTAAGCAACGGCGGGCAGGGCCATGAGCACCTCGGCGCCGGCCAGCTCAGCGACGTTCGGCCATGCTTGCCCCTGTCCGGGCTCGCCGGCCTCGGCGTAGCGCCCCGGTGGGCGCAGCCGTGCATCGCCGGCCGTTGACCAGAACCGGTCCAGGCTGACCTGGGCTTGCTCGGCTGTGGTCGCCGTCATCGTGCGCCACCAGCGGCCGCAGCAGAACTTCACGCCTGCTTCGACAGCTCCTTTGCGGTTGCCCCGCCGGGGCGGGCAGGGCACGACTATCGCCCCGTAGTACTTGGCCACCGGGGCAAAGCTGGCCTGCACGTCGGCACTGCCGGGCACGATCACGGTGGCCAGGCGGTCGGTGCGCCAATGCCGGGCGCTCCCGCCGAGGCGGCGCATCACGGCGTCCATGGCCTCGATGAGATGGGCCTGGTCCATCGATTCGGCAAGCACGCCCCGGGTGCGGCCCGAGTGCGACAGCGTGCCGAGCAGCACGTACGCCGTCGCTCCCCAGGGTGCTTTGCGCCGCTCGAACCAGTCCCATTGGATCTCCTCTCCGGCGGGGTGGTCGATCTCGATGGTCTCGCGGCCCTTCACTCCTGAGCAGCACTCGCAGTGCGGGCGCAACCCGGCCAAGCGGACCTGGCGGGCGAAGCTCACGTACGAGGATCCATAGCCGAGGGCGACGACCTCGTCGAACAGTGCACTGGCCCACAGGTGCGGGTCGTCGTCGAAGCGCGCAACGACATAGGCGCGGTAGTCGGCCAGGGCATCGGGGCGGGCCGGGCGACGAACGCCGGGAACCCGCTCACCGGACAGATAGGAGCGCACCGTCTTGCGGTCACGCCCGAGGTGGCGAGCGATGGCCGAGATGGTCCACCCCCGCTTGGACAAAGCATTTGCTTCCACGTCTTCTCCCACTGACAACATGGCGGGGGGCTCCTCGTGCTCAACGGCTTGGACACCGCAAGCATCGGGGAGCCCTCCGCGCGATTGGCGGACCCTTCTTTTCAGGCCCCTCCACAACCGCTTAGAACTGGGGAATTTCAGTGATCGAGTCTGGGGAGAATTCCGTGATCCTTAACAGCGTTAGGCTTCGGAGCACGGCACGAGGACTTCCCCGACAACACAGGGAGAGCGATGGCGCTATACAACAACCCTCTCGGCGCTGCCATCGGCCAAGCGGCAAGGGACGAAGGCTACTCCGGCCAACAGGCAGCGAACTTCATCTTCAGCTCAGCGATAGAGACTGCCTGCCTCGATGGAGACGTGCCGGACGAGAGCGGGTACCCTCACCAAGGCAAGGTTTGTAACAGCTATGGCTACTAACGAATCCACTCACCACAGACTGGGGAACTTCTTCGTTGTCCTCCCCCTCGTCGGTTTATTGGTTTGCTGTCTTGCACGCCCATCTTCAGAAGTCACGGACCGCTTCCGGGAACTGAAGTCTGATCCGGCCTACGTAGCCTTGTTATCAAGCTTCAGCGGCCCTACCGCCAAGGGTCAAAGAGCAGAATGCATGCACCCCAGCTTCGATCCCGATTCGCCATCTATATGGCTAGATTTCACCGTCAAGGGAGGACCGTTCTGCTGTTCTACGCTCGGTGTCGCAGGTGTTCCACACATCCGGCTGGTCGCCGTCGTCCGTGTCACCGACTCCCGACGGCGTGCGGTACCGGTTCTTTCACAAGCGATTTGGCAACTGGACAAGTTTGACCACTGTAGAGCTAACCGGTACTGAGCTCGACGTCTCCTTTGCAGCCGCGAACAACGACGCGTGCTCGTAATCGAGGAACACCACGTTGGACACGGCCGGGTGCCGGGTGCCGTGCCACGGTCCCCGTGACCCTCAGCTGACCCCGCCGGCCAGGACCTTGAGGCGGGTCTTGGTGACGAGCGCCTCGATGAAACGGACCACCAGTTCCTGGTCGGCCGGGCCAAGCTCGGCGAAGTCGGCCAGGTGCTCGCCGAGAGCGTCTTCGGGGGAACGGAAGGGCCGGCGGGCGGCGCCGTCTATGAGCAGGTAGTCGCACGACACGCCGAAGGTCTCGGCCAGGCGGGCCAGGGCGTCGGCCGAGGGGGTAATGCGCCCGTTCTCGTAGCGGCTGATCTGGGCTGGGTCGGCCCCGACGAGCTCGGCCAGCTCGCTTTGCGACCAGCCCTGCTCGTTGCGCAACGCCTTGACCCTGTCGGCCAGTCCCATGAGCGGCCCTCCCGGCTCCTCGTACCGGAGCCATTCTGTCCCCATAGCGGCCTCCTCGCTTGACGCTTCCGTCACGGCTGGCTTGACTTCTGTGCAAGTATGTCATAGGTTCCGTGCACAACAGGCATGAGAACTTTCTGAGAGGAGGTCCGTGGCCCGAGTCCCCGACCAGGAGATAGAGCGGCTAAAGGCAGAAGTGGCCCTGGAGGGCGTGGTGGCCGCGGCCGGGGTCGAGCTGCACCGGGCCGGGGCCGACCTGGTGGGGCGCTGCCCCTTCCACGACGACCGGGAGCCTTCTCTCGTCATCAGCCCGGGCAAGAACCTGTGGCACTGCCTGGGGGCCTGCCAGGCCGGGGGCTCGGTCATCGACTGGGTGATGCGGGCGGAGGGGGCCAGCTTCCGCCACGCCGTGGAACTGCTCCGGGCCGGGGCCGCTACCCGCCCCCTGGACGGGCCCGTCCCGTCCCGGTCAAGTTCCCGCCGGCTCGCCTCGGCCCTGGGCGGCGAGGCCGGTGACGCCGGCCTGCTGGCCCAGGTCGTCGCCTACTACCACACCACCCTGGCCGGCTCGGCGCAGGCCCTGGCCTACCTCGGCTCCCGCAAGGTGGGCCATCCCGAAGCCATGGAGGTGTTCGCCCTCGGCTACGCCAACCGCACCCTGGCCTACCGCCTGCCCACCAAGGGCGCCAAAATGGGAGCGGAACTACGCGGCCGCCTGCAGGCCCTCGGCGTGCTGCGGGCCAGCGGCCACGAGCACTTCAACGGCTCGGTCGTGGTGCCTATCTTCGACGGGACGGGGGCGGTGACCGAGATGTACGGCCGCAAGGTGCGCGCCGACCTGCGACCGGGCACGCCGGCCCACCTCTACTTGCCCGGGCCCCACCGCGGGGTCTGGAACCGGGCCGGCATAACCGGGGCCGGAGAGGTGGTCCTGGCCGAGTCGCTCATCGACGCCCTCAGCTTCTGGTGCGCCGGTTACCGCAACGTCACGGCCGCCTACGGCACCGAGGGCTTCACCGACGAACTGGCCGAGGTCCTCTGTGCCGGCACCAAGCGCGTGCTCATCGCCTTTGACCGCGACGACGCCGGTGACCGGGCCGCCCTGCGGGTGGGCGAGGCGCTCATGGCTAGGGGCACCGAGTGCCTCCGGGTGGAACTGCCCCGGGGGGCCGACGCCAACGACGTGGCCCGCGCTGCCGACGACCCCGCCGCCGTGCTCGGCCGCTACTTGCGCAAGGCGGCCTGGATGGGCAAGGGGCCGGCCCCGGTGAGCAGCCCGCCGGCCGGGCCGCCCAGTCGGGACGAGGGCCCGACGGTCTCGCCTGCGAGGCCCGAGCCTCCTCCTTTAGCGGCCGAGCCGCCACCAGCTCCCGCCCTGTCCGCTCCCGCCCTGTCGGCTCCCGCCCTGTCCGTCCCCGCCTTGGTGCCGGAGCGGGCTGGCCCGGGCGAGGCCAGCTTCCGCCTGGGCGAGCGCCGCTGGCGGGTACGGGGCCTGGACAAGGTCTCTTCTTTTGACCTGCTGCGCCTGAACGTGCTCGTTTCCCACCCCGACGCCCGCGCCGGCCCGGTCTTCCACGTCGACACCTTGGACCTGTACTCGGCCCGGGCCCGGCCGGTTTCGTGAAGTCTGCCGCCGACGAGCTGGGCCTGTCCGAGGAGGTCGTGAAGGCCGACCTGGCCAAGGTGCTGCTGGTCTGTGAGGCCCTGGCCGAGCTGGCCATCTCCGAGGCCCAGAGGCCCAAGGCGGCCAAGGTGGAGCTGTCGGCCGACGAGCGCGCCGCCGCTCTCGAGCTGTTGGGTGACCCCCGCCTGGCCGAACGGGTCGTGGCCGACTTCGCCCGGGCCGGCGTGGTGGGCGAGGAGGCCAACTGCCTGGTGGGCTACCTGGCGGCGGTGTCCCGCAAGCTCCCGGGCCCTCTGGCCGTGATCGTGCAGAGCACCTCGGCGGCGGGCAAGTCGGCCCTCATGGACGCCGTGCTGGCCATGGTGCCGGCCGAAGAACGGGTGAAGTTCAGCGCCATGACGGGCCAGAGCCTCTACTACATGGGCGAGGCCGACCTGGCCGGCAAGGTGCTGGCCATCGCCGAGGAGGAGGGGGCGGAGCGGGCCAGCTACGCCCTCAAGCTCCTGCAATCAGAAGGTGAGCTGTCGATCGCCTCCACGGGCAAGGACACCGCCTCAGGCCGCCTGGTCACCCACACCTACCGGGTGGCCGGGCCGGTGGCCATCATGCTCACCACCACCGCCATCGATGTCGACCCCGAACTGTTGAACCGCTGCATCGTGCTCGCCGTCGATGAGGGGCCGGCCCAGACCCGGGCCATACACGCCCGCCAGCGGGAGGCCCAGACCCTGGCCGGCCACCTGGCCGGCGCCCAGCGCCACGCGGTGGCCAAACTGCACCAGGACGCCCAGCGCCTCTTGGAGCCCCTGGCCGTGGTGAACCCCTTCGCCCCCGCTCTCAGCTTCCCCGACCGGGCCACCCGCACGCGCCGTGACCACGCCAAGTACCTGGCCCTCATCTCGGCCATAGCCCTGCTGCACCAGCACCAGCGGGTAAAAAAGACCGCCAGTGCCCCAGGGGGGAAGTCGTTCGTCTACATCGAGGCCAGCGCGGCCGACGTCGAGCTGGCCAACCGCCTGGCTCATGAGGTGCTCGGCCGTTCCCTGGACGAACTGCCGCCCGGCACCCGGCGGCTGCTCGAAGCCCTGGACGGCATTGTGGCCGAGCGGGCGGGCACCGGGGCCGTGGCCCGGGACCAGGTCCGCTTCAGCCGCCGGGAGCTGCGGGAGCAGACCGGGTGGGGGGACACCCAGCTGAAGGTCCACCTGGCCCGCCTGGTCGAACTGGAACTGGTCGTCGCCCACCGCGCCGAGCGGGGCAACGGTTACTGCTACGAGCTGGCCTGGGACGGCACCGGCCGTGACGGGGAGCGTTTCGTCCTCGGCCTGGCCGCCCCCGCCGGAAACGACGCCGACCGGTCGGGGCCAGGACAGCCCCGGTCGGGGCCCGGTCGGTCCCCGGTCGGGAGGTTGTCGGGCCCTGGTCGGGACGGCCCCGCACCTGAAAGACAACCGCCCCATAACGGTTTGTCGGCCTTCAGTGCCGACGAACGCCCCGAACGCGGTGTAAGGGCCAACGGCAAGGTCGTAGCCGTAGCGGGGGGACAGCCCTGATGGGCCGGCGCGGCGAGCACAAAGCCCAGCACGTCCCCGGTGACCCAGCCGACCCGGCGGGATGGCCGGCTCTCGTCGACCAGTTCTGTGAGCACATGGGGGCCAAGGGCTTTTCGCCCCGCACCATCGCCAACCGCCGGGGCGGCGTTATCGCCCTGGTTGCCTGGCTGGCCGAACGGGGCGTGGCCATCCCGGCCGAGGTGACCCGGCCCATGGTGGAGCGCTACCAGCGGGCGCTGTTCCATCACCGCCGGCCCGACGGCGCCCCCCTCAGTTTCCGCACCCAGTCCCAGCGGCTCATATCCGTCCAGGCCTACTTCCGCTGGGCGGCCCGGGCCGGCTACCTGGCGACCAACCCGGCGGCTGAGATAGAGCTGCCCAAGGCCGAACTACGCCTGCCCAAGCCCGCCTTCAGCGTGGCCGAGGCCGAGGCCGTGCTGGCCCAACCCGACATTTCCAGGCCCCTGGGCCTGCGGGACCGGGCCATGCTTCGAGGTCTTCTATTCGACCGGCGTGCGCCGCACCGAACTGGCGCAATTGTCGGTGTTCGACATCGACGCCGAGCGGGCCACATTGCTGGTGCGCCAGGGCAAGGGGCGCAAGGACCGCGTGGTCCCCATCGGGGAGCGGGCGCTGGCCTGGGTGGGCCGTTACCTGGCCGAGGTGCGCCCCGGCCTGGTCGTCGCCCCCGACGACGGCACGCTCTTCCTCACCACCGACGGGACCCCTCTGTCCCCGGTGCGTAATCCGGCGGAAAACGGACACTAGTTCCGGCGCAAGGCGGACAGCGTTCCGGAGTTATCCGGACAAGGTTCCGGCTGAAAGCGGACACCTGAGCCTCATGGGTGGGCTGTTAAGGATCACGTGAACATGTAGGAGGTCGATCACTGAAAATGTAGGTACCTGAGTGCCTTGGTGGGCTGAGAAGGAGAAGGGTCCACCAACCGGCCAGTGGGCCTCTCCCATGCTTTGGGTGTCTGTCCCTGGAGCAATGGAAGGAGCCCGATGGCCATGATCACACAAGGAGAAGACGTGGAGATCAGTGCACTCAGGAAAAGAGGTTGGTCGTACGTAGCCATCGGCCACCACATCGGAAGAGACTGGCGGACAGTCAAGGTTTACCTGGAAGGCAAGAGGGAGCCCGGTGTTCGCCGGCGGGCCGAGCCGGGTGCCCTCGAGCGGTTCGTGCCCTACCTGGCCGCCCGTTTTGTCGACGACCCGCACGTGTGGGCGAGCACGCTTTTCGACGAGGTGACCGAGCTCGGCTACTCGTGCTCGTACCCCTCCTTCGCCCGCCAGCTCCGACTGGGCGGGCTGCGGCCACACTGCGAGGCGTGCTCGGGGGTGAAGGGCCGCGACACCATCGACATCGACCACCCCGCCGGCGAAGAAATTCAGTGGGACTGGTTCGAGCGGCGCAAGTCCCCCTGGGGCGGGACTGGCTACGTGCTGCTCGGGACGTTGCCCCACTCGGGGCGCAGTCGAGGCGTCATCTGTCCCGCCACCGACCAGGCCCACCTGGTCGAGGCCATGGACGGCGTGCTGCGGCGCCTGGGCGGCACCGCCCGGTACTGGAGAGTCGACCGTATGTCCACCGTCGTGGTGCCCGCCACCGGCGACGTCCAGGCCAGCTTCGCCCCGGTGGCGAAATATTACGGTGCGGCCGTGGCCGTGTGCCCTCCCCGGCGGGGGAACCGAAAAGGCGCCGTCGAGGCAGCGGTGCGCTTTGCCACCGGGCGGTGGTGGCGGGCGCTTTCGGCCGAGAGCCCAGACGCCGCCCAGGTGAGCCTGGACCGGTTCTGGGCCACTAAGGGCGACGCCCGCCTGCGCAGCCCCAGGGACATCGAAGAGCCGTCCGAGGACCGGGCCCGCTGGCCGAGGGTCGGGGAACTGGCCGACGCCGAGCCGCTCCTGGGGCTACCGCCCTTGCCCTACCCAGCCACCATCGAGGTCCAAGCCCCCGTCGACCACCGCGCCAGCGTGGCGTTCAGGGGGAACCGGTACTCGGTCGCCCCCGGCCTGCAAGGTGCCACGATGTCCCTGCGGCACCGGCTGGGCACCAACGCCCTGGAGATCTACAGCCGTTCGGGGGCCTCTCCTGGTCACTCATCGCCTGGCCCCGGCCGGCTCCGGTGAAATGGTCCGCACCCCCGAGCACCGCGAGGCCCTCGAAAAGGTGGTGCTCGGCCAGTTCAGTTCCAAAAAGCCCTGTGACCGCAAGGAGAACCGGCCCCCGGGGGCGGACGCGTTGGCTGAGCGGGCACGGCTGGCCGGCCCCGGTGGTGCCGATCCCAAAGTTGACTTGGAGGAGATGGCCCGGGTCATCTACGCCGCCTTCCCCGGGGCAACCGAGGTGACGGCATGACCGAGGCATCTGTCTACCAGTCCCTGCGGGGCCACCTCGCCCACCTGCACCTCAGGCGCGGCGGCCGAGGCGCTGCCGGGGCTCTTGGAGCAGGCCAAGGCCGAACGCTGGAGCACCACCGCTCTGTTGGAGCGGCTCTTCGCCCTCGAAGTGGCCGCCGCCGACGCCCGACGGCTCGCCACCTTGTCCCGCCTGGCCTGCCTGCCTGCCCCCTGGAGGATCTCCGACTTCGACTTCGAAGCCCAGCCCTCGGTGGACAAAAAGCTCGTGCTGGAGCTGGAGAGCCTGAGGTTTTTGGACGACGCCACCAACATCTTGTTCATCGGGCCACCCGGAGTGGGCAAGACGATGTTGTCCATCGGCCTCGGCTGGGCCGTCGTCGACGCCGGCTACAAGGTCCACTACACCACCGCCGCCGACCTGGCGGCGCGCTGTCACCGCGCCGCACTGGAGGGGCGCTGGGCGAACATGATGAGGTTCTACTCCTCCCCGAGGCTGCTCATAGTTGACGAGCTCGGCTACTTGCCGTTGCCCGGTGAGGCAGCAGCGGCTCTGTTCCAGGTCGTCACCCAGCGTTACCTGAAAGCCAGCACGGTCATCACGACCAACCTCGGCATCGCCAGCTGGGCCAAGGTGACCGGGGACGCAGTCGCCGCCTCGGCCATGTTGGACCGTTTGTTGCACCGAAGCGTGGTGCTCAACATCGAGGGCCAGTCCTACCGGATGCGGGCCCACCGGGCGCGCGCCGAGGCGACCAGGAAGGCGGTGGCCGGTAATGGCCGATGAACCGGCCGACGTCGAAGCCCCGTCGCGTGACGGTCCTGTGACGACTGTGACGGTCACGTGCCCGGTCTGCCAGAAGGGCTTTGCCCGCCAAGGCAAGCGTCAGTGGTGCTCCCCTGCATGCAAGACCGAAGCCTGGAGACGGCGCCACCAGGCCGACCGCCCCGCCGCCGCCGTCCCGCCCAGCCGTCCTCGCCGGCCCATAACCGTCTACAAGTGCGACGGTTGTGACGCCCGAGAGGTCGGTCACCAACGGTGCGAAGAATGCGGCATTTTCATGCGCAAGATCGGCCTTGGCGGCCCATGTCCCCACTGCGATACGCCCGTTTCGGTGACAGAACTGCTCGACCAGGAGGTGGTGCCGAGGAACTGACCTATCATCGCGGACGACGCCATCAAGGGCTCAGGCCGAACCTACATTTTCACTGATCGCGAACCTACATTTTCCGTGATCCGCGACAGTGCGGCGCCTTTGGTCCACCAAGCAGGGACAGGTGGCCCTCTTGACTAGTTACAGCCACGTAACTAGAGGAGGACCACTTGCCCAGAAAGAGGCTAACCATGAGGAAGATCCGCGAGGTCCTACGGCTCCAGGCCGCCGGGCTAAAGATCAGGGAGATCGCCCAGAGCACCGGGGCGGCGCGCACCACCGTGTACGAGTACCTGGTGCGGGCCGAGGGTGCCGGGCTGTCCTGGCCGTTGCCAGCCGACATGGACGACGAGGCCCTGGAGGCCCGCCTGTTCCCACCGGCCAGCGCCGAGCTGGCCCAGCGCCGGCCGGTGCCCGAGTGGCGCGAGGTCCACCGCGAGCTCCGGGCCGGCAAGCACGTGACGCTGCGGCTGTTATGGCTGGAGTGGAAAGAGGCCCACCCTGAGGGCTGGGGCTACAGCCAGTTCTGCGCCCACTACGAGCGCTGGCTGGGGGGCCAGGACGTCGTCATGCGGCTCAGCTACCCGGCCGGGGAAAGGACCTTCGTCGACTTCAGCGGCGACAAGGTCCCCATAACCGACCCCGCGACCGGCGAGGTCGCCGACGCCGAGGTCTTCGTGGCCGTGCTCGGGGCCTCGGGGATGCTCTACGTCGAGGCGACCGCGGACCAGGCCCTGCACAGCTGGCTCATGGCCCATGTGCACGCCTGGGAGGCGTACGGCGGCGTGACGGTGGCGACCACCCCCGACAATTTGAAGTCGGGCGTCACCAAGGCCTGTTATTATGACCCCGAGATAAACCGGTCTTATTCCGAGATGGCCGACCATTATGGCACGGTAATATTGCCGACGAGGACCTACCGGCCCCGGGATAAAGCAGCCGTGGAGGCCGGTGTCTTGGTCGTGGAGCGCTGGGTGCTGGCGCCGCTGCGCAAGTGGCAGTTCTTCAGCCTGGCCGAGCTCAACAAAGCCATCAGGCAGAAGGTGGCCGAGCTCAACGAGCGGGCGTTCCGAGGAGAGCCCACCTCCCGCAGGGAACTGTTCGAGGAACTGGAGCGCCCGGCTCTCAAGGCGTTACCAGCCCAGCGTTACGAACTGGCCGAGTGGAAAAAAGTCACCGTGAACATCGATTACCACGTCGAGTACAGCGACAGTTCCGGCCATCATTATTACTCGGTCCCTTATACCCTCGTGCACCAAAAGCTCGAAGCTGCGGGCCACCAAGGCCACGGTCGAGGCCTACAAAGCGGGCCGCCGGGTGGCGAGCCACGCCCGCGAGTACGGCCGGCGCCGCTATGTGACCGACCCCGCCCACATGCCCCCCAGCCACCGTGCCCACCTGGAGTGGACACCCAGCCGCCTGGTCGACTGGGCCACGGTCCGTGAGCCCGCACGCCGCTGCCCTGGCCGAAAAGATGCTCGCCTCCCGGCCCCACCCCGAGCACTCCTACCGGGCCTGCCTGGGGCTCATGGCCCTGGCCAAGCGCTACGGCAACGAACGCCTCGGCGCCGCCTGCCAGCGGGCCCTGGCCTCGGGGGCCATTTCCTACACCTCGGTCAAGTCCATCCTGGCCCAGAACCTCGACCGGGCCCCGCTGCCGGTGGCCTCGCCCGCCCCGGCGCCCCCCGAGCACGAGAACCTGCGCGGGGCGAGCTACTACGCCGACAGCACCGGAGAAAAGGAGGCCTGAGCCGTGCTCGCCAACCCGACCATCGAGAAACTGGAGGCGCTGGGCCTACATGCCATGGCCGCCGGCGTGGCCGAACAATTATCTGCGCCGGGCACCTACGACGAGGTCCCGTTTGCCGACCGGTTGGGCCTGTTGGTCGACAAAGAAGTCGACGCCCGCGACAGCCGGCGCCTGGCCGCCCGGCTGAAAGCGGCCAAGCTGCGTTACCCGGCGGCGGTCGAGGACATCGACTTCCGCTCGCCCCGAGGCCTCGACCGCTCGGTGGTACTGGCCTTGGCCCAGGGCACCTGGGTGCGCGAGCACCACAACGTGCTCGTCACCGGCCCGACGGGGTCCGGGAAGAGCTTTTTGGCTTGTGCGCTCGCTAACTCCGCCATCCGCCAGGGGCATACGGCGCTCTACCTGCGCACGCCGAGGCTGCTCGACGACCTGGCCCTCGGCCGGGCCGACGGCCGTTACGCCCGCACGCTGTCCCAGCTGGCTCGGGTGGCGGTCCTCGTGCTGGACGACTTCTTGTTGGCCCCGGCCTCCCTCGAGGCCTGCCGGGACCTCTTGGAGGTCGTGGAGGACCGCTCCGGGCTGCGCTCGACGGTGGTCGCCAGCCAACTGCCAGTCGACAAGTGGCACCCTTCGATGACCGATCCCACACTGGCCGACGCGGTCTTGGACCGTGTCTGCCAAGCGGCCCACCGCATCACGCTCAAGGGTGCCTCGATGCGCAAACGCCAGCCGAACAGCGAGACCGATAATGCGTAACGCGTCGCGCCGGCCCGCGGCGACCAGGGCCCGGACGAAGAACCTCGTCGCACCAGCTCCCTGTACGCCTGTTGGGCCACGACGGTCGTGACCGCGATCGAAGAACTACTTTCACTACCCGCCGGTCGGCTCACGCCGCTCTTCTGCGACCCTGCCTGCCGCTCCCGAGGGCTGGCCAAGGGGGCGAGGCGGCCGGCTGAGCGGACAACGTCGTAACCTGTCAAGTGGCTCGGCTCCCCGGCTGAGCCACTTGACAACCGAACACGGACCATCGGCACCAACTGCCCTCTGGCCCGTCCGCTTTGGGCCGGAACCGCGTCCGCTTTCAACCGGAACCCTGTCCGCTTTCAACCGGAACGGGTGTCCGCAATGACCGGAATACGCACCCCGGTGTACCTGGGCCAGGTGGCCCGGCGCTACGTGGAGCGCTCCGGGGTGCCCAAAGCCGGTGCGTGCCATATCTTCAGGCACACTTGCGCCACCTTGATGCTCGAAGGTGGGGCCGATGTCCGTTACGTCCAGGCCATGCTCGGCCACGCCGAGCTGTCCAGCACGCAGATCTACACCCACGTCTCGATCCGGGCGCTGCAAGCCGTGCACACCGCCACCCACCCCGGGGCCACCAATTCCCGGCACCGCTCTGAGCGCCGGGCACCGGAGGGGGCCAACGTCCCCCGAAAGTTCTTGTCTGTTTTTGAACTTGAAAGACAATCTGTTCTTGAGCTTGAAAGACAAGAGGACCGGGCACGCTCGGCCGCCGGCGATAGGGCTGGCCTCGGCAACTACACCGAGGAGGACCGCCACCATGCACCACCCACAACCGAACCGGCCCGGCCATGGCTGAGCCCGGGCCCATAGAGCTGCGCCTGCCCGTCGAGGCCGCCGACGCCCCCTTTGCCTACCCCGACGCCGAGGGTTGGCTGAGCCTCGAGGTCGCCCTGCCCGGTGGCGGTTATGCCAACTTGGTGCTGGCCGTTGACCAAGCGCGTAGCTGGGCCGGGGAGGTCTTCGCCGCCATCTCGGCCGCCTACCGGGAGGCCACCGGCGACCCCCATGCCCTATCCGACGCCGAGCTCGCCTGACGCCCCGTCTGGGGGAGAGGTCCCGGGCCCTCACAGGGACCGGGGACGGGGCCCAGCACCCTCGTCCGGCGAGGCGCCGGCAATAGTGCAAGATGTCCAGCAGAAGCTTTGTGAGCCGATGCGCGGTGCCCTCGAAGCCGTCGTCGTGGTCGTCGCCGTCGAGCCCCAATGCGAGGGTGCCGGATGGCCCTGTTGCCCTGCCAGAATGGGGACATGTCGATGACGCTGCACGTACCTGAGGACTTGGGCAGCCGGCTCGCGGCCGAGGCCTCTCGGCGCGGCGTGAGCGTCGACGAGCTCTCCGCTCAGTTGCTCGCGGCAGGGTTGCCCGTCGACGACCCATTGGAGGCGTTCATCGGCTCAGGGGACTCCGGGGACCCGACATGGGCGGTTCGTGACATCCATGAGCTGCGGTCTGAGCTGGCTGCTAGGCGCGCCCAGCACGCCTGAGCGGTGCTCGTCGACACGAACATCTGGCTGGCTTCCGCCGACCGCCGTTCCGAACGCCACGGCGAGTGCGCGGCCCTCGTGCGGGCATACGCCGGGGAGCTTGCTTCACCGGTGCCGATCGTCGCCGAGACTTCGTGGCTCTTGCTCGACCGCCTCGGCACCTCTTCCCAGCTCAAGTTCCTGCGCATGGCGAGCGGCGGCCGGCTCAAGGTGCTCGACCTCGCCGAGCAGGACTGGGCACGCTGCGTCGAGCTGGTGGAACGCTATGACGACCTGCGCTTGGACCTTATGGACGCGTCGCTGGTCGCCTTAGCCGAGCGGCTCGGGGCGACCAGCATTGCCACCTTGAACTACCGGGACTTCAGGGTCGTGCGGCCCCGTCACTGCGCGGCGTTCGAGCTGCTGCCCTCATAGGTTGGCTGCTCCTTACTTAGTAGTCGCCGGCTGACCGGGTAATGGTCCACTTTTCCATTCCAGCTGAGCGGCGAGACTTTCAGCATGACCACGGTCGCCTGGAGGCCCTACCGCGCTCCGGAGCGTGACCGAGCGCCCAACTGTCGTCTCGGCCATGGCCACCGCCTCTCCGGCCCCTCTCGCCGCTCGTACACGCATCGGGCAGAGCCCCGTACGGCGGAAGAGCCGCGTTCGCGCCGTCGCCACTCTCAACCGTCAACGTCGTCCGCCCCCGCCACACCGTCGCCTTTGAACTGTTGCCCTGAAGGCCCCGCCCAGGCCGATAGGCACAGCCCGCCCGTTTTTCTCTTAGCTGCCGGGTTTCCCCCCTGGTGGCCCGGCCCGGGCTGGCCTGGCGCGAGACTGTCCAAACGTGAGCACGGCCACGCCCGAGGGTCCCGCGGCAAGAGCGCACGCCGGTGGCGCCGTCCGCTCTCGCTGCTCGTTCTGCCTCGCCGGTCAAACTGCAGCTCGGCTCAAAACACGCGTTCGCGCCTCCGGGGCCGCCGCCCCTGCCCCCGTCGGGCCCGGGCCGTCCATCGCCCCAGCTCAGCACTGGGAAAGCACGGCCGTCTACGTCCCGGTCGTGGTGGCTATCACCTTCGGCTACGAAGGCAAGCACGGCATCGGCACCGAGACCGACGGAGCCAACACGGTCATCTTGATGGGAGCCAGGCTCTACAACCCGGTCACCGGCCGGTTCTTGCAGGTGGACCCGGTGCTCGGGGGGTCGGCCAACGCCTACGACTACGTCGGGCAGGACCCGCTGAACGTTAGCGATTTGAGCGGTACCTGCTTCCTCGGGAAAAGCGGCGGACCCTTCGACATCTTCGGTGGCAAGTGCCTCAGCAAGGTACAAAAGATCCACAATTCTCTAGAGCAGTCCCTGCGCGTCGCCGAGGGTCATGCCACAACTGACGCGAGAATCATTTCCAGCATCAATACTGCTTTAGGTTGCCTCGTAGGTGTGGGTGGCGATGACGTGGTTGGCATCGGAACTTGCTTGGCTACTGGCGGCGCGTCTTCTATCGTAAATGAGATCAATAGCGAAGTGAGGATGGGCGTGTCCTTCGCTCTCGACCCGCTCGGGGCCACCCTCGGAATGTTGATTGACGTCTTTAGCTGTGTCGCCGGAACCGCAATAAACGTCGCAAACGGCATGAATCACCCGGTTGTAGTACATACAGGTAATGCCTGCGATCAGGGAATCGTTATTTTGCCTACAAATGGTGAAGGGTAGTGGTTGTGATGAACCTCAATAGGCTTTGCGGAGCAACGTGTCTTAGTCTTGCGGTCCTTACACCGGTCGCCTGCGAGACAGCTGGCGCGACCTCGTCCGCCCCCTATAACACGTGCAGTTCTATGTCAACGTGCCAGAGCCTCGCTAAACGTGTGTTCCACAAGGATATCCTTATGCCAAGTCGTGCAACGATCGTTGGCCAAGGAGGATATGGTCACGACGGATTGGGAATATTCTTCCGCTTACCGGCGGGACAGGATTTTGACACCATCGTCAGCAGGGTTCGGCCAAAATGTAGTTTGAACGCAACAGCATCAACTGGACGACATTTCTGTTTCCTAGCCGTCGGGAACGGCTACCTTGCCTCATTTACCGCAGACGGACTCGAGTACATTATCTCCAGTGTGCATGATCAGCCCAAGGAAGCGGTACCGGGGCTGCGGCAAGCCATCACCGCAGTGGCCAGCTATGGTAAGCCCTAACCGCACCTATTAGGACTCCTGACCTTGGAGAACCCGGCCAGCCACTCCCCCGTGCGTGGCACCAAGGTTTAGGAGAGACGACGTATCACGGGCTCTCGCTTACCACTGCCGACCAGTGTGCGATGTACCCAGCGGAGCTCATCGACCAGTACTCCGACATGGGCCTCGGCTTGGTCGACGCCAGCGTAGTGACGGTGTGCGAGGGGTGCGTATTCCGGTCATTGCGGACACCCGTTCCGGCCGAAAGCGCACACGGTTCCGGTTGAAATCCGCATGTTCGTGCCGAGCACCAACGATCGATGGAATAATTGCTACGGGGCCGGCGCCGTCCGACGTCGTTGTCCGATTGGGCTTGGAGCCCGCCTGAAATCTGGCGTAGGGAGCACCAGGGCACCGTTGATTGCGCCGTGAGCGCGTACCTGAAATTCCTCTGAGCGGTGTGCCCCGGCGGTGCGGGCCCTCTCTTCGGAAGGAGGAAGTCAGAGTGCAACAAGACTGCGAGCGAGTGGCTGGCCTCGACGTGCACCGTGACACAGTCGTGGCCTGCGTACGTATCGGGCGAGGCGACAACGTGAAGCTCCACCGGGGCAAGTACGTGACCACCGCCAAGGGCGTGAACGAGCTCATCTTGTTTATGGCGGACCTGGGCGTCGAACGCGTGGCTATGGAGTCGACGGGCGCGTACTGGAAGCCCGTGTACTACCCGATCGAGCGCCTCGAAAAGGTGTTGCAGGACGCGGGCGTGAAGATCACAAGCTTCGCCTCCCAGGTGCTCGGGGTCTCCACCCGCAACATGCTCGAGGCGATGCTTGCCGGCGAAGAAGACCCTAAAGTGCTGGCTAACTTGGCCAAGGCCAGGATGCGGGCGAAAATAGCCGGGCTCGAGGTCGCCCTGTCCGTTGGCGGTTATGCCAACTTGGTGCTGGCCGTTGACCAAGCGCGTAGCTGGGCCGGGGAGGTCTTCGCCGCCATCTCGGCCGCCTACCGGGAGGCCACCGGCGACCCCCATGCCCTATCCGACGCCGAGCTCGCCGCCCTGCCCCTGGCCGATGCGTACGGCCCCGGCCCGGGGGCCCACTTCTGTGGTGACGACCACGGCCCCGCCGTCGTGCGGTTCCATATCGCCATCGACGTCCAAGGCGAGTGCCTGGACGCCGGGCCGATACGGGCCGGCTTGGTCGAGCACCTCACCGAGCGCTTCAACACCACCCGCGTCGCCGTCTCGGCAGGCTTCGCCATCTCCGGCCAGGTCAGCCCCGCCCCCGGGTCCTGACCGCCGGGCCGGCCGTCCCTTCGGGCCCGACCGAGCACGCCCACCCGGTGCCGTCCATGGCGAAAGGCTCCGGCCTGCGGCCGGCTGACGCCCCGGCGCCCCGTCCCTCCATGGCCGGCGCCGGGTTGTCGTCTGGGGAGCTGCCCGGGCCCTCACAGGGACCGGGGAAGGGGCCCAGCATCCTCGTCCGGCGAGGCGCCAGCAATAGTGCAAGATGTCCAGCAGAAGCTCTTTTGGGGATGAAAGGTCTTTGCCGTGGTGCGCCCGGCAAGGTGCGGTTTGGCCAGTGCCGGCGGAAGTGCCGTCGCCGTGATCGTGATCGTCGAGCTGGTCGACGAGCCGAGCAAGCCTTGGTCGGCACTGGTGCCGGTGCTAGGAAACAGCGCTCATGACGTGGCCTTGCCTACTCTGGTGAGGTGAGCGTGAGCGTGAACTTGCCCGACGACATTGCGGCGCGGGCGCGCCGGAGAGCCGATGAGCGTGGTGTGAGCATCGACCAGGTCGTCACTGAAGCGCTCGCTGCGCAGCTCCCCGACGAGGGTGATGGCTACGACGCTTTGGAGGCATTCATCGGCTCCGGTTCTTCAGGGCACCACGAGCCGTTCGAGATCCACGCCGCTCGCGCCGAGCTGGCTGAGCGCAAGCTGGCCCAGGGCATCTGAGCACAGGTGGCCGGCTCCGGGGGACCGTGGCCCGGGCGTCGTTGACTACATGCCGATGATCGCCGTCGACACCAACGTGCTGCTCGCTGCGGCCGACAGGGACGAGCCCCGCCACGGGGCCTGTGCCGAGGTCTTGCGCCGCTACCGCGGCGAGCTGGTGGTGCCGGCCCCGGTCGTCGCTGAGGCCTCCTGGATGATCGAGCCCCGCCTGGGCCCGGCGGCCGAGGTGCGCTTCGTACGCGCCGTGGCCAATGCCGAGCTGGTCGTGGCCGACCTCACCGGCGCCGACTACGCCCGCTGCGCCGAGCTCATCGACCAGTACTGCGACATGGGCCTCGGCCTGGTCGACGCCAGCGTGGTGACCGTGTGCGAGGGCCGGGGCATAGCCACCGTCGCTTCAACCGCCGGGACTTCAACGTCGTGCGCCCCCGCCACACCGTCGCCTTCGAACTGTTGCCCTGAAGGCCCGCCCTGACTGACAGGCTGGCCCAGCACCTTTCCTCTTAGCTGCCGGCTTTTCCCCCTGGTGGCCCGGCCCGGGCTGGCTTGGCGCGAGACTGTCCGAACGTGAGCATGGCCACGCCCGAGGCCTCAGCGGCGAGAGTGCACGCCGGCGGTGCCGCCCGCTCTCGGTGTTCGTTCTGCCTCGCCCGCCAAAAGACCGCTCGGCTCAAAACACGCGTTCGCGCCTCCTGGGCCGCCACCCCCGTCCGCGTCGGCCCGGGCCGTCCATCGCCCCAGCTCAGCACTGGGAAAGCACGGCCGTCTACGTCCCGGTCGTGGTGGCTATCACCTTCGGCTACGAAGGCAAGCACGGCGTCGGCACCGAGACCGACGGGGCCAACACGGTTGTCTTGATGGGGGCCCGGTTATATAACCCGGCCACGGGGCGGTTCCTGCAGGTGGACCCAGTCTTTGGGGGCTCGGCCAATGCTTATGACTACGTAGGCCAGGACCCGTTGAACGGCAGCGATCTTGGAGGCACCTCCCAGGACAACGACGGCGGCGGGATGCTTGGGCCAGGAGCGGCGTGCTGGCTAAAAGGCCATTGCAACGCTTCGACAATTGCTGAGTTCACAACTTACAACAATAAGTCGCAGTGGGCGTCCCTTTGTGGCGATCTTTGGATCATCAGAGGGTGTATTGGCATAACTGGCGCAGGGCACGTTTACGTCTCGGTTGGGCCTGGGGTGGGTACTCCAGGGGTATCCATGGATGTTGGGACCGTGGAGAAGAACCGCAGTGCCGACAAGCTATTAGGAAAATGGTCTAGCTCGGGGAGCGCTGACTACTGGCTGGGATGGGGTCGGGCGTACAACAGTGACGCGCAAAGTTGGTACTTAACTTTGGGCACCCCTGGGGTAGGGGGTTTCTGGACGTACGGGTGGAGATCCTGGTGAGGACCTTTGCGCATATTGTTGGAGGCGCCGCTGTTGTGGCAGTGGCGATATGGCTCGCGCTCCGAGCAACTAGGGTCGATCGTTCCTGGAGTGGGAAACTTCCCGACCGCATCATTAAGGTTGTTGCCTTCGGGGCTACGAGGGAACGGTGGCTGTGGCAGTTACGAATTGCGAACCTTGCCTTGGCAGCGATATCGCTGGTGGCCGTCGTTGCCGTGCTGGCCTCGACTTGACCCTTGACCCCTTGACCCTTGTCAGGCGGAGTGTTGGTCTTTGAGCTGAGTCGCGCCTGTGCCCCGGCGGCCGAGGTGCGCTTCGTAGGCGCCGTGGCCGTCGGCGAGCTGGTCGTGGCCGACCTCACCGGCGCCGACTACGCCCGCAGTGCCGAGCTCATCGACCAGTACTCCGACATGGGCCTCGGCCTGGTCGACGCCAGCGTGGTGACGCTGTAGACCCGTTCCGTTGACTAGCCCCGGCCCGGGCGCCGGGAGGGGACCGACGACCTCACGGACGAACTCGTCGGCGGAGTTCTTCAGACAGGCGATCATGGACCGTACCGCCACCTCGTCAGCGACGGCCGCCCGGGTCAGGGCCCAGACCTGACGCTCGGGCGGGATCCCCTTGACCCGCCGGACGGCAATACCGGGAGGGGGCGAGAGGCCGAGTGCCATCATGGGCACGAGGGCGACCCCCAGCCCAGCGGCGATAAAGCCCAGCGCCGTGGGGTACTCGTCGGCCTCAAGGGCGTACCGGGGCCGGAAGCCCGCCCGGGCGCAGGCTAGTTCGACGACCAATGCGCACAGGTCCGGGCAAGAGCTGACGCCGATCCAGGGCTCCCCCGCAGCCATGGCGATGTCCAGCTGTCGCTTGGCCGCCAGGGGATGGGAGCGGGGCAGCACGACCCGGAACGGGTCGGCCAAGAGATGATGATGGACGAGGCCATCGTTGACCGGCTCACCCGGCGATTTGGGCAGGACCACCACGGCAACGTCCACGGAGCCGGCGCGCAGGTGGCCAGTGGCCTCGTCGGGCTCGGCCACGACGAAGTCGAGGGCTACGTCGGGGTGCCGCGATCGGAACGCGGCCAGTGCCCTCGGCACCAGCGCTGAGCTGGCGGTCGGGAAAGCGGCCAGGCGGAGCCGACCGGTGCGACCAGCGCGCCAGGCGGCCAGGGCGTCCTCCGCCTCCTGTACCACGGCCAGCACGCGGCTGGTGTGCTCGCACAAGAGCAGGGCGACCTCGGTCGGTCGCACCCCCCGGCCGGCCCGCTCCAGCAGCCGTACGCCGGTCTCCCGCTCGAAGCGTGCTCATCTGTTGGCTTACGGCCGACGGCGTGTAGTTCAACAGGTCCGCGGCGGCCGCCACCGAGCCCGTCTCGACGACCGCCTTTAGGACATTGAGGCGGCGGATGTCGATCACGGGACACCTAAGAAAAAGTAAAGTGTTACGCCGAAAGTGTCACGTATTGGGTGCAGGACATACCGGATAATGGTCACATGCGGTCCCCTTCGTCCTCGTGTGCACCCCGATCATGATATGGCTCGTCCCGGTTCTGGTAGCCGGTTTTCTTCTGGCCGTGCCGTTCCTGGGCGCCGACACCAGGGACGGGCGTGACTGGAAGCCTTTGCGCCTGCCCAGTCCTGTGCCCGACACCACCCGGCCGCCTTCCCCCCCGACGGGGGCGAGCCGGGCGGCCCGGCAAATAGGGGCCAGGCTTGTGAACCGGAGGGCCAAGCTTGTGAACCGGAGGGCCAAGCCGGTGAACCGGAGGGCCAAGCTTGTGAACTGGAGGGCTAGTGGCCGGCCCAAGGTCGAGGCGCGCCCCCGGGCGCATAAATTCCACCCTGATTTGCAGTAAGGGCACGGCGCCCGTTGGCGCCGATAACAATTCGCCATAGCCTCGGTCCCGCAGTGCCTGTCGGCCACAATGGTCGGCGCGCTTCAGGGGATGGTCGGCGTGCTCCAGGGGCTAAGCTCCATCCATGGCCGGTGCCGTGAGGCCACCCGCAGCCCGTGCCCTAGGCGCTTTGGCGGCACTCTGCTTCGGGCTGGCGGCGTGCGGTGGGACCGGCGGCACCACCGACTTTGCCCGCGTCGGTAACCTCAGCCTGATCGAGGTGGGCCAGACTCGGCTACAGGTGGCGGCCAACGGCAGATCGGCGATTGTGCGGGTGGAGACCAACCCGCCGACCGTGTGCGCCATCGCCTACGGCCGGACGTCATCATTGGGATCGATCGCCGACGACCCCAATATGGGCGGTACCGCGATCTCCCGGCACGTCGTCGTCCTCGGCGACCTGAGCCCGGGCACAACGTACCGCTTCCGTCTCACCGCCACCGACGCTCGGGGTCGGGTCTTCCAGACTCCGGGGCTGACCACCTTCACGACGCCGCGTCAGACAGCGGGCACCGCCGAGGATATCGCCATCGGTGCGAAGGTCGTAGCCGTCAGTTCCCAGTGGAGCGACGCTTACCGGGCGTCAAACGCGTTCGACGGCAACCTCTCGACCGAATGGGCGTCAAACGGCGACGGCAACCGAGCGTTCATCACCATCGACCTCGGACGACAACGCAAGATCACCGGCATCTCCTTTGTCACCCGCGAGATGTCAGACGGCTCGGCGATCACGCGGACGTATGCCGTTGTCGTCGACGGTCACGGGCGCTACGGGCCTTTCCCCGCCGGCAACCAGTTCGACCCGCACATTGTGCCGGTGTCGTTCACGGGCCGGTTCCTTCGTTTCGAGGTTGTGCAGTCAACCGGTGGTAACACGGGGGCAGCCGAGATCGAGGTCTTCTCCCAGCTCCGCGCGCCCGGGACGGGCGGCTGATGGGAGGAGGTGGGAAGAGGTGAGATGCTGGCGGCGTTGCCTAACGACGGAACGAGCGAGAGCAGGAGGCTAACCATGGAAGTCAAGGAACTAGGGCACCTGGTGCTGTACGTGCGCAACCTGGAGCGCTCCGTGGTTTTTTACCGCGACGTCCTTGGGTGGCGGATGATCAGCCCCGATTTACCGGAGGCTCCTTTCCGGGCCGCCGCCTTCTCGGCGCCGTCCAACCGGACCCACCATGAGCTCCTCCTGATCGAGGTGGGTGAGGATGCCGCCGCCGTCCCCCGGGGCCGGCGCGTCGGCCTCTACCACTTTGGCCTGAAGGTGGGCACCAGCGATGACGAGCTACGTGAGGCATTGGCGAAGGTCGAGGCGGCGGGCGTGCCCGTGGTCGGGACCAGCGACCACACCGTGACCCATAGCCTCTACGTGCTCGATCCGGACGGGAATGAGATAGAGCTGTACATCGACGTGCCCGGCATGGACTGGGCCGAGCACCCCGAACTGGTCCTCAGCCCTATTCGGTCGCTCCGCCTCTAGGGCCGCGCCGGGCCCCCAGGCGTTCCCTGTTGAGGCGCCACGCTCCTACCAGGGTCGTCGGTGGGCCTAGGTGGGGCCCTCCGGCCCTACCGTCGCCGGGCAGAAGGTGCCACTCTCGCCTAGGTGGCTCTTCTCTCAGAGGGGAACGCGATGAAAGACAAATCTGTTCTTGTGGCCCTGGTATTGACCTTCTTTTTCGGCCCGCTGGGCTTGTTCTACGCCAGCGCGACGGGCGCGGTGGCCTTGATAGTCCTGGCCGCGGTGGGCGTCGTCCCCACCCTGGGCTACGTCTTGATCTTCGTTTGGCCGGCTTCGATGGTGTGGGCCGCTATCGCCGCCAACAACAGGCACAACGCCTTTCTCACCGGTACCGGCCTTAGCCCTTCCTAGGGCGCCTGGTCCGAGCCGGGGCCGCTGCGTTCAGGAGAGGACGCGCCGACGGAAGTTGCGCAGCCCCAGGGTGAGGAACACGACGGCGAACCCCGTGATGACGGGATAGATGACGTACAGGTGCATGTGCGGCGCGGCCGTGAAGGCTGCCCTCATACCCTCGTTGACGTATATGAGTGGGTTGACCAGGACCAGCGTCTGGAGCCAATGGAACCCTCCCAGCTTGACCGGCGCCAGGCGGGTCCAGCCGTAGTACGTACCGCCGAGGAACGTTATGGGCAGGATTATGAACCCGAACATGAGCCCGATATTGCGGGGCTCGAAGCTGGTGCCGAGCACGAGCCCGAGACCTGCCATGGCCACCGTGGCTATCGGTACCAGGGTGAGGATGACGGCCCAGTGCAGCGACACCTCCGCTTGCACGCCCGAGGCGTGGACCACCGAGGCGATCGGCAGCACGATGGCCGCCGACAGCACCCCCTGGGCGGCACCCGACAGGACCTTGGCCGCGGCCACGAGCCAGATGGGGCAGGGCGCCTGGACGCGGTCTTCGATCTCGCGCGTGAACCCGAACTCCTGGGCCATGGCCAGGGCGATCGATTGCACCCCTTGGAACATGATGGAGATCCCGACCACGCCGGGGACGAGGATGGTGGCGAAGGCCGACTCCGCCTTGGCTCCTTGGCCTCCGATGCCCTGGCCGATCTTGGGGAACACGAAGAGGAAAACGAAGCACAGCAGGAACGGCTGGACCAGAGTCCTCAGCACGAACTCCCACAGGTGCTTGCCCAGCACCACCAGGTCACGCAGGAGCAGCGCCCCCAGGGCCGTCATGCCGGCGGCGTAGACCGACCGGAGCGGCCGCTGGCCGATGTGCTCGTGTACAGCTGTGACCGGAGCGGCCGGCGTGGCTGCGGGCATCAGTCGCGCAGCTCCTTTCCGGTGAAGTTGATGAACACCGTCTCCAGGCTGGGCTCGGCTATGGAAAGGTCGAGGATGTCAAACCCACCCCGCTCGGCGGTGCCGACGATCGTCGACACCAGCCCGCTGGTGCCCTTCACGTGCAGCTGCAGGTGACCGTCGCTCACGCGGGTGCGAGTCACGCCATGGACCCCGCTGGCCAGGAGCGACCCGAGCGCCCCCGGGTCGCCGGTCGTCTTGACCGTCACGACGGTGTCCGCTCCGACGCTCTGCTTGAGGGCGGCCGGTGTGCCGAGAGCCAGGATCTTCCCATGGTCCATGATGGCCACCCGCCCGCACAGCTTGTCCGCCTCCTCCATGTAGTGGGTCGTAAGCAGGATGGTCTGGCCGTCCCGGTTGAGCTCACCGAGCAGGTCCCACAGGGCCAGGCGGCTTTGGGGGTCCAGGCCGGCCGTCGGTTCGTCCAGGAACAGCACCGACGGACGATGGAAGATGGCCCGGGCCACCATGAGGCGCTGAGCCATCCCGCCGGACAGCGCATACACAGAGGCCTTGGCCCAGCGCGAGAGCTGGAACTGGGCCAGCAGCTCGTCGGCGGTGCGGCGCGACTCCTTGGCGCCGATGCCGAACAGCCGGCCGTGGAAGTAAAGGTTTTCCCATACCGTGAGCTGGCGGTCCAGAGTGTTCTGCTGCGACACGATGCCGCTCAGCTGCTTGGCCAGGGCCGGGTGGGCGGCGACGTCGACCCCGCCCACGAACGCTCGTCCGGACGTCGGCACCACGCGGGTCGTGAGCATCCCGGCGGTGGTGGTCTTGCCGGCACCGTTCGGGCCCAGCAGCCCGAAGATCTCCCCGGCCGTCACGTCGAGGTCGAGCCGGTCTACGGCGGCGAAGTCGGCTCCCCCGTAGATCTTGGTCAACTGCTCCGTGTGGATGACCGCACGCTGTCCCGCACCGCCCCCGGGGGCGTCGTGTCCCACCGGCAGGATCGTAGCGCCTGGGCGGTGCTGCCGACGGTCGGCGGCACCCCTCGTCTGTCCCTGGGTGGCCGCGGGCGGCACAGCTGTCGGGACACGCTTAACAGTTAAGACGCCTCGCAACCCCACCGGAGGCGAGCTGGCTGGCTATTTGACGACCGAGTGTATAAGGTTACTGCACCGATGAACTGGGGGCAAACGCCTGCCCCGAGTGTAAACCCAAATAGGAGGAAAGTTCATGAGGAAATTGCTCATGAAGGCCGGCGTGCCGCTTGTCGCGGGGGCAGTCGTGCTCTCCGGTTTCAGCGGAGCGGCATTTGCAGTGGCCAAGCACCCGAGCACCACCAAGCCGACGTTCGACCTTGCCTACGAAGGCCCGCTTTCGGGTGGCAATGCGCAGCTCGGCCTCAACATGGCGTACGCCGTCCAGTACGCCATCAACCAAGCCAACTCCGGGAAGTCTCAGTTCGGCCCTCTACCGTTCACGCTCAAGTACGTAGCCAAGGACGACCAGGGCTCGCCGACATTGTCCCCGACCGATGCCCAGGAGCTCACCGCCAACCCGTCGGTCATCGGCGTTGTCGGCCCCGCCTTCTCCGGCGCCACCAAGGCCGCCGAGCCTACTTTCAGTGCCCACAACCTAGCGACGGTGAGCCCCTCAGCCACCAACACCCTGCTGGCCACGGCCGGATGGCGCAACTTTTTCCGGGACGTCGCCGACGACAGTGTCCAGGGCCCGGCTGACGCCAACTACGTCGTCCAGAAGCTCCACCTGACCAAGCTCTACGTCACCAACGACGCCAGTACCTACGGTGAGGGCCTGGCCGCCGCCTTTGCCGCCCAGGCGACCAAGGACGGCGCCACGGTGACCACGGGCACGTTCCCCGGCACCAGCCAGTGCAGTGACGGCACGGCCAGCCCGACCCAATACCCCGACGACGCCGCCACCGTGGTGAGCGCCAAGCCCCAGATGCTCTTCTACGGTGGCTATTACTGCGACCTCGGCCTCCTCGCCGGCGCGCTGGCCAAGGCCGGCTACACAGGCAAGGTCATGAGCGGTGACGGTAGTGACAGCACCGCCCTCATATCCGGCACCAACCCACCGAGCGCCGCCAACGGCATCTACGCCAGTTGCCCGTGCGCCGTCCTCGGCACGACCAAGGCTGACGAAGCCTTCGCCGGTGGCTTCAAGAAGCTGGCCAAGTTCCCCGTCGGGATTTATTCCGGTGAGGCGTTCGACGCCGCCAATGTCATCATCGCCGAAATGCAAATCCTTTCGAAAACCAGTCGCGGCACCGCTTCGATCACGCGTATCAACATCGTCAACGGCCTGCACAAGATCACCTATCATGGGCTTACGAAGGTTGTTTCTTTCCAGGCAAATGGCAATATTGCCGGCGCCGACATCTATGTAAACCAGGTTGTAAACGGCCAGTTAGTCCAGCTCGGCCTAGCGTAACGCCGGGATCAGTTGTGAACGAGCCGGGTACCCCGCCATTTCGGGGTGCCCGGCTCGTTCCATTTGTCTTGCAGGCCGTAACTGAGTAGATTTGCTGCTCAAGGTCGATGAGACGTTTCTGATCGTATGAGCTGCCCCGGGTTCCTCGCCAACAACAACATCTGGGTCTCACTAATCCTTGGCGGGCTCGCCAACGGGTTCCTTTACGCGCTGATAGCGCTCGGGTACACCCTCGTTTACGGTGTCCTCCGGCTCATCAACTTCGCCCACTCCGAGGTCGTCATGGCCGGCGGGTTCGGCGGCTTGTTCGCCATGCGCGCCGTCCTGGGGACGTCCACCCCTGGAGGGTTCTGGGCGATCGGGTTCATGATCGTAGGGATCGTGGCCGGCGCCTTCGCCGGTGGAGCAACCGCCTTTGTCCTCGAACGGGTCGCCTACCGCCCGCTGCGGAAGCGCAACGCACCCAGGTTGACCTATCTCATAAGCGCCATCGGAGCCTCGTACTTCCTGTTCAACCTGGCGGGTAAGGAGTTCGGCCGCTACACGGCGTTCATCCCGGCACCGACCGTGGTCACGGGCGATGCCTTCCGTGTGTGCGGCGTCGGGGTGCAATCCGTATGGATCCTTACCATGGTGGTCGCCCTCGTCCTGTTGGTCGTGCTCGACCTGGTGGTCAACAAGACCAAGCTGGGCAAGGGCATCCGCGCCGTGGCCCAGGACGCGGAGACGGCGAGCCTCATGGGTGTCCACATCGACAGGACCATCTCGCTCACCTTCGTGCTCGGCGGCCTCATGGGGGGGGCCGCTGGGTTCCTCTTCGGGCTCCAGTTCGGCGTGATCTACACGATGGGCTTTGTCCCCGGGCTGAAAGCCTTCACCGCCGCCGTCCTCGGTGGCATCGGCAACATCCGGGGGGCAATGATCGGCGGCCTGTTGCTCGGGCTGTTCGAGAGCATCCCGCTGCGCTGGATGTCGGCGGAGTGGCAGGACGTCGTCGCCTTCGGCGTGCTGGTGACGCTACTGCTCTTCCGGCCGACGGGTATCCTCGGCGAGCGGCTGGGGAGAGAGGCGTGACCGCCACCGCCCCCGGCGCTTCGGCCGACCCCGGCGCGACGACCGGCCCTGGCGCGCCGACCGGCCCCGATGGCTCCGTTGGCGCCGGCCCCGTAGCCACCCCGTCCGGGCTGCCGGCGCCTCGCCCCGCGGCGCTGGCCCAGCTGGCCACCAGCGCCGCGGCCCGGCGTCTGGCGGTATGCGTCGGCGCTGTCATTGTCGTGGCCGTCATGACCGGTCCGGCGGGGAGCAACTCGGCGCCGACGTCCGGCTTCACGGGCTCACTGCAGTTCCCCCGGCTGTTCTGGTTCGTCGGGTTCGCCGCCGCCCTGTTCTCTGTCGTGTCGATCTGGCAGGCCTTCGGCACGGTGCTCAAGTCGTGGGCCAACCGCCTCCGCGCCTGGGTGGCCAAGACGACGGCGTCGCCACGGGTGCGCCTGGGCCTCGACCTGGTGGTGGTCGCCTTCGGTGTCATCTGGGTGTCGTGGATCTCGCCGCACGACACCTGGAAGGGGGGCGTGTGCATCGAGATCGGCGTGGCCTTCACGGTGATGGAGCTTCTCGTCTACCTGTTCGGGCGCTGGTCGTTGCGTGTCACCCGGTTGGCGAGCTACGCCGTTGTCGCCGCCTACGGGGTGCTGACCTGGATGCACAACCCCGTGTCCAGGTACCTCAACTCCATCGCCGCCGTGCCCCACGACCGGTCCTTGGGCCGGGTCCTCTTGTGGCTGGCGCTGGGCCTGTCCGTGCTCGAAGCCGTGTTGTTCGGTCTCGGCGAGCTCCGCAAGGTGGTCCCTCCCCGGCGCGAGCGGCGGTTGGGCACAGTCGCCGGCGCCGTAGTTTTTGCTTACGGGTGGCTGATGTGGACGACCTGGTCCACATGGCGGGCGTCCACGCCGCACTCCGTCGCCCACTGGTTGGCCTCCATCGGCATCCTCCCTCACAACCGTGCCGCGGGGACGGTCCTGATGGTCGTCGGAGGCGTCATCCTCATCGGTGCCGTGGTCTGGGTGGTCTTGGACCTGGTGGGAGCCTTCGGCGCCTCACGTCCCGAGCACGGCCGGTTCGAGTTCACCGGGATCACCAAGGAGGCGAAGTTCGCCTACGGGAAGACGGCGGTCACCATCGCTGCCCTCCTCGTGGCCGTCCAGTGGCCGTTGCACCTCGATGCCGGCATCCAGTCGATCCTGACCACCCAGGTGGCCATCTACGTCCTGCTGGCCATGGGGCTCAACGTCGTCGTGGGCTTCGCCGGGCTGCTCGACCTCGGGTACGTTGCCTTCTGGGCCATCGGGGCCTACACCACGGCCTATTTCACCGGCGCCCTCCCCATCAAACCGCCCTTCATCCTCAACCCTTTTTGGGTCATCCCATTTGCCATCGCCGCCGCCATGCTCACCGGTGTGCTGTTGGGGACGCCCACTTTGCGACTGCGGGGGGACTATCTCGCCATCGTCACCCTGGGTTTCGGTGAGATCATCGAGATCGTCGCCAACAACCTCAACGGGGTGACGGGCGGGCCGGCGGGCACGCCGGGCTTCATCCCCCAGTTCTCCGTCCACCTGTTCTCGGTGAACTACCGCTGGACGGGTACAGTGCTGCCTTATTACTACCTTATATTGATGGTGGCCGTCGTTTTTACGGTCGCCTTCAGTTTCCTGGAACATTCTCGCGTGGGCCGGTCGTGGACGGCCATCCGGGAGGACGAAGTCGCCGCCGACTCCCTGGGCATCAACACTTTGAAGTACAAAGTCATGGCCTTTGCCATTGGCGCTTCGACCGCCGGCTTCGCCGGTGTCTTTTTCGCCAGCCAAGTGCAGAGCCTGGTCCCCAACGACTTCATCGTCCAAACGTCGATCCTGATCCTCGTGTTCGTGATCTTCGGAGGGATGGGCTCGATCGCAGGTGCAGTCATCGGGGCTGCCTTTATCCAGTGGCTACCCCAGTACCTCCAGATCCACTCGTTCCAGGACTACCAGTTCCAGGACGAGTTCATCTATCTCGGGGCGCTGCTCATCGTACTCATGATCTTCCGGCCTCAGGGCGTTATCCCATCGCGCCGCCGGCGGCGGGAGCTCCTGCTCACCGAGGAGGGTATAGCGGCCCCGGACAGCCCGGGCGGCCCCGTCCGGATCAGGTCAATGGGGGAGTCACTGCCTTCGTCTTACGGGAAACTGTCCCTCGACGAGCCCGGCTACATCGGCCCGGAGACCGAGTGACAACCCCGGGCCCCGAAATGGCCGCGGCCGAGGCGCCCGGCTCCGATCACGCCAGCGTTTTGTTCTCCGTCGAGCACGTCACCCTCCGCTTCGGTGGCGTGGTCAGTCTCAGCGACGTGTCCCTGCGCCTGTACCGGGGCGAAATCCTGTCGGTCATCGGTCCTAACGGAGCCGGTAAGACCTCGTTGTTCAACTGCCTGACCGGCGTCTACACGCCCCAAGAGGGATCGATCATCTTCACCCCTAAGAGCGGCCACTCCGTCGGCGTGATCGGCCGCAAGCCCTACAAGGTGAACCGGCTCGGCGTGGCCCGCACGTTCCAGACGTCCCGGATGTTCAACGCCCTGACGACATTCGAGAACGTGAAGATCGGGGCGGAGTCAAAGCAGCACACCGGGCCGGCCGGCGCCATGCTGCGGCTGCGCCGGACCCGGCGGGAAGAGCACGAGAGCGACCTCCGGACACTGGAGCTCCTGAGGTTCGTGGGCCTGACGCGCCGGGCGAACGAGCTTTCAAGCTCCCTGCCCTACGGCGAGCGTCGCCGCCTCGAGATCGCTCGGGCCCTGGGGACGGGGCCGGAGGTGCTGCTCCTGGACGAGCCCGCGGCAGGCACCAACCCGGCGGAGAAGATCGAGCTGGCGGAGCTCGTCCGCAAGGTCAATACCGAGCTCGGGGTCACGGTGCTGCTGATCGAGCACGACATGAAGTTGGTCATGTCGGTGGCGCAGCGGATCGTGGTACTGAACTTCGGCCAGGTGATCGCCGAGGGGTCGCCGGTCGAGATCCAGAGGAACCCGGTAGTGATAAACGCCTATCTCGGCTCCGCTGACACCGAAGAGGGTGGCGGCACGGGAGACGGGCGCCCGACCGGGCGGCCAAGCGGGCGTGGATGGCGGGGGGCTCTGATGGCCCTGTTGGAGGTCTCCGGTGTGGAGGTCCGCTATGGTGCCGTCCCCGCTCTGCACGATTTCTCCGTTTCGGTGGACCAGGGAGAGATAGTCACCCTTCTCGGTGCCAATGGCGCCGGTAAGACGACGACGCTGCGGATGATCTCGGGGTTGCACCATGCCTCCCTGGGCAAGGTCCGTTTCGATGGCGTCGACATCTCCCGCTACCCCGCCCACAAGACAGTCGAGCTCGGCATCAGCCATGTCCCCGAGGGTCGTCGTATCTTTGCCCAGATGACGGTGCACGAGAACCTCGAGATCGGTTCGTACAACAAGCCCCACGGCCAGGCGGCCAAGATCGACCGTGTCTTCGAGCTCTTCCCCGTCCTGAAGGACCGCCGCAAGCAGCAGGGCGGCAACCTCTCCGGCGGTGAACAGCAGATGCTGGCTATCGGCCGGGCGCTCATGGCCGAGCCCAGGCTGCTGTTGCTGGACGAGCCCTCGATGGGGCTGGCCCCCCTTTTCGTCCAGACGATCTTCGAGATCCTGAAGGACATCCGTGACCAGGGTGTCACCCTCCTACTGGTCGAGCAGAACGCGGCCAAGGCGCTTCAGCTGGCCGACCGGGGCTACGTGCTCGAGACGGGAAGGATCGTGTTGCAGGCGTCGGCCGAGGTACTGCTCCGCGATGACCGGGTGCGCATGGCCTATCTCGGGGAGGACATCGGCGCCTGATCGCCCGGACGCGGCGGCCGCGGCCGGCAGGCGCCCGGCACTGCCCCGGAGCACGACGGGGTCGATGCGCAGCCCTTCCCCTCCGGGAGTCGCCGGGCCCTGGTCACCGTCGTAAAAGTGGAGGACCCGGAGCCGGTACCAGATGGCCAGGGTGTCCAGGAGCGAGCGGTACACCGAACGCCAGGACACCGTGCTCGTGAACTGGTGGCGCAGGCGGATCGGGGCCTCGAGGAACCGCTTGTAGCCGAGGCGGCGGGCGATCACGAAAAGCTCGAGGTCGAAGGCGAACCGCTTCTCGACCATGCGCGGCAGTACGGCGGAGAGCACGTCACGGCGTATGAGCTTGATCCCGGTCTGGGTGTCGCGGATGTTCAAACGGAAACCCATGCGCACCACCTGCTGATAGCCCCACGAATAGACGCGCCTGAGCAGCGGGTACTCGACCTCGGAGAGCGGGTGGCGCTTGCTGCCGAGGATGATGTCCGGGCTGTACAGGCGGACCATGGTCTGGAACGAGTCGAGCAGGATCGGGTCCAGGTCACCGTCGGCGTCGATGAAGCCCAAATAGCGTCCCCGGCCCCGGGCCAGGCCGATGCGCAGGGCGGCTCCCTTGCCCTGGTTGCGGGCGAAGACCAAGTTGGTCAGCTGGGCATGGCCTGCCACCACTTCGTCGAGTTGCCGGTCACTGCCGTCGGTGGAGCCATCCGAGACGGCGACGATCTCGTAGGACGTCCCCGAGGCGTCAAGCACCGAGAGCAGCCTCTCGATGGTGGGCACCAGTAACTGGCCCGGGTTGTAGTACGGGACGACGACAGAGAGATCCAGGGAGGCGTCGAGCAGGGCCAGATTGGCCCGTTGGACGAGCTCGGCCCGCCCGCCCTCGGTGTGGCCGAGGGCGACGACCAGCATCCCGGCACAAACCACCGAGCTGGCCACCACCATCACAAGGGCGATCTCGGTCATGGAGCGGTGCCAGATCGAGGCGCCCACGATGGTAACCAGGATCCCCGGCCAACACAGGCTGGCCGTAACCCGGCCCCCTCGGCTCAGGTGATAGTGCAGCAGCACCGTCACGAGGCCCAGGAGGGCGCCGCTGAAGGCCAGCAGGCCGACGATGCTGGCGGCCGGTGCGTACGGGCGCCCGAACAGGGCTCTCACCGTCTGCGACGCCAGCAAGGTGACGACGAGGGCAGCGGCGAAGCCGGTCACAGCCACCGCCGCCGATCCCACAGCGAACATCAAGCGTTGGTTCGGCCTGGTGTCCGGTCCCACCAGACGAGGCACGTCCGCGCCGACCAGCCGGGGGAACGTGAGGGCGGCAATGGCCCCGGGCGCCAGCAGGGCTATCTGGGCCAACGTCGCCGCCGCGGCATACGAACCTGAGGTGGCGGCCCGAGCCAGTGGCGGGCCAGCACCACGTCCACGGCGCTCAACGCCCAGTAGCCGGTGAAGGCCACGGCCGCCACCTTGGCCTGGCCCCAACCCAGATGAGGGGGGCCGCCACCCCCGGGGACCAGGAGCCCGGCCGGGGGGACGAGGAGCTCGGCCGGGGGAGACGGGTCGGGATGGACGATCAGGCGCCGCAGACCGATGAGCACGATCACGGCGGTAACGAGCTCCCCCCAGACCATGGCCACGAAGGCTCCTTCGAGGCCGCCGCCCCGCCGCACCAGGACCACGCCGACGACCAGGCGCACGGCCATCCCCGCCAGTAGGCCGGTGGACAGTAGCGGCCAGCGGCCCTGGCCGGCCAGGACGCCCTTGGGCACCACGCTCAGACCGACGGGCAGGGCGTACGCCCCCAACAGCAGGGCGCTGGTGATCGAGGGCAGGTGTAAGAACCGCTCGACCAGAGGGGAGACGGCCAGCAAGACGGCGCAGGCGCCGGCCCCGAAGGCGCTGGCCTCGATCAACAGGGGCCCGGCGACCACCTGCGGGATGCGCCCGTCGGCGCTGGTGGCGCTGACGGTCCGTCCCACTGCTACCTGCAGGGCGTTGGCCGGTACTTCGAAGACAAGAGTCAGGGCGGCCAGGGCGCCCAGAGCCCCGAACACGGCGGGGGTGGCGGAACGGGCCACCAGGACCAGGAACAGGAAACTGCCCAGGTTGACGGCCAGGGTTGCCGCCGCGACGGCCCAGCGCCGGCTCTGCTGGCCTGCTGGTGGGTTGTGGTCTTGTCCCATAGGCTCGTCCCGGTCGGTCGAGATGGCGGGCCCGGAGCGTGCTCCGTTCCGGTAGTGTTCGGCTCCGGTACCACTCGGTGTCCCTACTAGCGAGAGTACCTGTCACCTCTGACCCAGACCGGGAGGCCTGTTGCCATCGGCCCCGCCGCCAGTCGCCCTCAACGGGCGCCTGGCCGTGCCCATCGACATCGAGCGGCTGACGGCGTCGGTCCGCTTCGATGTCGCTTCGCGGGTGGCCGAGGTGTCGGCGCGTCTCGAGTTCCGCATGGACGGTCCGCCTGGGTGCCCGATCTTCGACTTACGCCAGCCCATCGGCGCGGCGTCGCTGGACGGGTCGTCTCTGCCGGCCGATGCCCTTGCCTACTGCGACGTAGGCGCCGGCGACGAGGCGCGGGTGCGGGTCGTGGACGTGACCTGCTCCGATGGTGGCCTCCACCTCCTCGAGCTCGGCTACCTGCTAGGGGCGCCGGAGGCGACCGGAGCACTCCCGGTCGGCTGGACGCCGGACGGCGTTTCCTGGGACCTGTTCATGTCCGACCTTGAGCCCGGCCGTTACCTGGAGATGTGGTTCCCGGCCAACCTGTGCCACGACGCTCTGGGCATCGACCTCGACGTCAAGATCACGGGGACGGACCGCCCTCACGTCCTCTTGGCCAATGGGGCCCTCCAGGAGCACAGCAAAGGCTTGGCCTGGAGCCTCAGGTACCCGCCTCACTACACGTCACTTTCACCCTTGCTCGTGCTGGTGCCCGAGGACGAGGTGGAGGTGCACCGGGCCCAGGCCCCGGTCGGGGGAGGGCAACTCGGCCTGACGGTGGCGGCCCTGGCCGGTTCAGGCACCGACCTGGAGGCCGTCGTGGCGGACACGTCCGCCTGGCTGGCCTATTTCTCGGCCCGCTATGGCCGCTTCCCGGGCCGCGACTACCTAGCCGTCCTGTGGGGCGAAGCCAGGGGGATGGAGTACGACGGGGCCACGACGACGTGCGCGCCGGCCCTTGAGCACGAGTTGTTCCACAGTTGGTTCGGGCGAGGCGTCAAGCCCGCTTGCGCCTCCGACGGCTGGATCGACGAGGCCATGGCCAGTTGGGCCACCGCGTCGCGCCGGGCGGCAACGGGGCGCTTCCAGGCTGAGCCCCTCGGCCTGGACGAAGAGCCCAGCGTGCTGTTCCCGGCCCATCCCTGGAGCCGGCACACGCCTCGGGAGGCGTACACGGCGGGGAGCCGGCTGCTCTCCGGGGTGGCTCACATGGCCGGGGGAGCGGCAGAGCTCCGCTCGGCCCTGGCCGGATGGTACGCGGCCTACGGGGGTGGCGCGGCGAGCACCCAAGACCTCGCCCGCCACCTCGGCGAATGGTGTGGCCACGACTTGATGCCCTGGTGGGACCGCTATGTATACGGCGCGGACAGGGTTGAGCAGTAGGCGGACGGGTGGCCGCGGTTTGCACAGGGTGCGGCGATGGCTATACTGACGAGGCCGTCTAACCGACGTCCATGGTCGCCCGTCTGTCGTCTGGCAGCGGGGACGCCGTGGCACCAGTGAAACGAGCTCCGCCCGGGGACCCCCCGAGCGGAGCGTCCCGCGTATAAGAGGACCCAGGATGCCCGCGAAGGCCCCCAAAAGAGCGATTGTCGGCGAGAAAGTCGGCATGACCCAGATCTGGGACGAGAGCCAGCGCTCCGTCGCGGTCACTGTCGTAAGGGTGGCGCCGGTCCGCGTCGTCCAGGTGAAGACGCCTGGCGCCGACGGCTACGCCGCCCTACAGGTGACTTACGGCTCGCGCCGGCCGAGTACCGTCAACAAGCCGCTCGGCGGCCACTACGCCAAAGCCAAGGTCGACCCCGGCCGGGCCTGGTGGAGCTGAGGGTCGACGACACGGCGTCGTACGCCGTCGGCCAGGAGATCGGCGTCGATATATATGCGGCCGGAGACAAGGTCGATGTGACCGCGACCAGCAAGGGGCGAGGCTTTGCCGGCGCCATGGAGCGTCACAACTTCAAGGGCCAGGGCGCCAGCCACGGCAACCACAAGCACCACCGGGCCCCGGGCTCGGTAGGGGCGTGCGCCACCCCGGCCCGGGTCTTCAAGGGCACGCGGATGGCGGGCCGTCTCGGTAACGACCGGGTGACGACCCTCAACCTCGAGGTTGTGTCAGCTGACGCCGACCGCAGCCTTCTGCTCATCAAAGGAGCCGTCCCCGGGCCCCGCGGTGGCCTCGTTCTCATCAGGGACGCAGTCAAGGGGCCCAAATGACCGAGACCTCGCAATTGACGCTGCCTTCTCTGGAGGTGCGGTCCCAGGACGGGACGGTCAGGGCTACCGTCGACCTCGACCCCGAGGTGTTCGGGGTGGAGCCCAATATCCCCCTCATGCACCAGGTCGTCACCGCTCAATTGGCCGCCGCCCGCTCGGGTACGCAGAGCACCAAGACCAGGGCGGAGGTCTCCGGAGGTGGCGCGAAGCCTTACAAGCAGAAGGGTACGGGCCGCGCCCGCCAGGGGAGCACCCGGGCACCGCATTTTGCCGGCGGCGGTGTTGCCCTGGGCCCAAACCGCGCAGTTACCGGCAACGGACGCCGCGCAAGATGGTGCAGCAAGCCCTGCGCGGGGCGTTGTCCGATCGTGCCCGCGCCGGCCAGGTCATGGTCGTGGATTCCTGGGATTTCGACGTGCCGAGCACCAAGGCGGCGCAGACGGCGCTCTCTACCCTCGGGATCACCGGTAAGGCCATGATCGTGCTGTCACGGGGCGACGAACGCGCCTTCAAGTCCTTCCGCAACTTGGGCGAGGTCGACATCGTCCTCTCGGGCGAACTGGCGGCCTACGACGTCCTGTGCAGCGATTCGGTGGTCTTCACCCGCCAGACCCTTCCGGGGAACAGCTCGTGGGGCGAAGCTCCCGCCGTGGCCGAAGTGCCGGCCGGCCGCCCAGCGGCTGCCAAGTCCCCCACGGCCAAGAAAGCCAAGCCAGAGGCGTCGGCAGGCGACGGGTTGGAGACCGAGGCCGTCCACCGCGAGCAGGAAGTGCCGGAGACGGCCCCAGCAACGGAGCCGGCGGCGGAGACTGAGGAGGGGGCCTGATGGACGATCCCCGCGACGTCCTTATACGCCCGGTCGTCTCCGAGAAGTCCTACGCGCTGAGCGAGAAGGGCGTCTACATATTCGTGGTCGCCCCCGAGTGCAACAAGGTTGAGATCCGCCGAGCGGTAGAGCGGGTATTCAATGTCAAGGTCACCAACGTCAACACCCTCAACCGGCCCGGCAAACGCAAGCGCAACCGGAGGCAGGCGAGCTTCGGGAAGAGGCCGGACACCAAGCGGGCGATAGTGACGCTGGCGGCCGGGCAGTCGATCGCATTGTTCGAGACCAGCTGAGGGTACTGATGCTCCGTTCCCGCAAACCAACCAGCGCCGGTCGACGGTTCCAGACCGTTTCGGCCTTTACCGAACTGACCACGGACCGGCCGGAACGGACGTTGACCGTCCCCAAGCCGGGTACGGGCGGACGAAACTCCTACGGGCGCAAGACGGCTCGTCACCGTGGCAGCGGCCACAAGCGCCAATATCGCATCGTCGACTTCAAACGCACCAAGGACGGGGTCCCGGCCACGGTAGCCTCGATCGAGTACGACCCCAACCGCAATGCCCGTATCGCGTTGTTGCACTACCATGACGGCGAGAAACGCTACATACTGGCGCCGGCCCGTCTGGCCGTGGGTGACGTGCTGCGCAGCGGCAAGGGGGCGGAGATCCGGGTTGGCAACTCCCTGCCCATGCGCTTCATACCCGTGGGGTCGGTCCTCCACAACATTGAGCTGAAGCCAGGCGGCGGTGGCAAGCTCGCCCGCAGCGCCGGTTCGAGCATCCAGTTGGTGGCCAAAGAAGGCGATTTCGCCACCCTGAGGCTCCCCTCGACGGAGATGCGCCGGGTGCCCATCGACTGCCGGGCGACCATCGGTGAGGTCGGTAATGCCGAGGCTGAGCTCATAAAGATCGGCAAGGCGGGCCGCAACCGATGGAAAGGCGTCCGTCCTCAGAGCCGTGGTGTCGCTATGAACCCCGTTGACCACCCGCTCGGTGGCGGCGAAGGCAAATCTTCGGGCGGCCGGCACCCCGTGTCTCCCTGGGGCCAGCCCGAGGGCCGCACGCGCCGCTCGCACCGGCCTTCCGACCGCTTGATCATCCGCCGCCGCCGTGGCCGCGGCGCCAGGAGGTAACGAATGCCGCGCAGTCTCAAGAAAGGCCCGTTTGTCGACGGCCACCTGCTGCGAAAGGTGGACGACCTCAACAGCCGCAACGAGAAGAGGGTCATCAAGACCTGGTCGCGGCGGTCCACGATCATCCCCGATATGGTGGGACATACCATCGCCGTCCACGACGGCCGCAAGCATGTGCCCGTGTACGTGACCGAGTCGATGGTGGGCCACAAGCTGGGCGAGTTCGCTCCCACGCGGACGTTCCGCTACCACGCCGGGCAGGAACGGCAGGCGAAGCGCTGATGCCCGGCCCCAAGACCAACGAGCGTGAAGGGACGCGGGCGGTGCTGCGCCACGTGCGGGTGAGCCCGTACAAGTTACGAGAGGTCGTTGACGCCATCCGCGGCAAGCCTGTGCACGAGGCCGCCGACCTCCTCCGGTTCGTGGAGAGGGACGCGGCGTCCATCGTCGGCAAACTGCTCGGCTCAGCCGTAGCCAACGCGGCCAACAACGATGGGCTCGACCCCGAGGAACTGTTCGTCTCGGCCTGTTACGTCGACGAGGGACCGACGGCCAAGCGTTGGCGGCCCCGGGCACGCGGCCGGGCGGCGCGCATCCGCAAGCGCTCCAGCCATGTCACCGTGATCGTCAGCCGGCTCCCCGAAGAGCGGCTGGCCCGCCTTCAGGCCCGTCGCCGGGCCGAGAACCTGGCTATGCGGGCCCGCCGGGTCGAGGCCACGCGCCGGGCGCGGGCCGAGACCACCGAAGGGACCAGCCGCCGGGAGCGCCGGCATCCCGAGGCTTTCCCGGCACCCGAGCCGGAGACGACCGGGACCGAAGAAGCGGTCGTGGCCGGGACCACCGAGGCCGGGACCACCGAGGCGGGGACGGGAGCCGAGGCACTCGAGGTGCCGGAGGCCGAAGTGGGCCCCGTTCCCGATGAATTGTCAGCCGGTGCTGATGAAACGCCCGGAGCGGCACAGGCGTCTCCGCCGGCTCAAGAGGCTCCCGACGCCCCGCAGGCTCGCGGGGCACAAGACGCAATTGACGGCGAGGAAGGCAAGGACAGCTAATGGGCCAGAAGGTCAACCCGTACGGCTTCCGCCTGGGCAACACCACCGATTGGAAGTCAAGGTGGTTCACCGATCGCGACTACCAGAACTATCTCATCGAGGACGTCCACATCCGGGAGTACCTCAACAAGGAACTGGAGCGCGCCGCGGTCAGCCGGGTCGAGATCGAACGCACGCGGGACCGTTTGCGCATCGACGTCCACACGGCACGGCCCGGGATCGTTATCGGGCGGCGGGGGGCGGAGGCAGACCGGCTCCGTACGAAGCTGGCGGAGATAACCAAGAACCCCAAGGTGCAGCTCAACATCCAGGAAATAAAGCAGCCCGAACTGGACGCCGCCCTCATGGCCCAGGGGATCGCCGACCAGTTGGCCGGGCGGGTCAGCTTCCGGCGCGCCATGAAGCGCACAGTCCAGACGGTGCAAAAGGCGGGCGCCATGGGCGTGCGCGTGCAGTGCTCGGGGCGGTTGGGCGGTGCTGAAATGTCCCGCCGTGAGTCATACCGTGAGGGTCGGGTGCCGCTGCACACGCTGCGGGCCGATATCGACTACGGCTTCCGGGAGGCGAAGACCACATACGGGCGCATCGGCGTGAAGGTCTGGATTTACAAGGGCGACATCCTTCCGTACAAGACCTCCAGCGAAGACAAGATCAGCCGCGAGGCCGCCATGGCGGTCGGCGAAGCGTCGGGCCTCGGCGGTCCCCGCCGCGTGGTCACCGCCGGTGGGGGGCGCCGGCGCCCCGAGATGGGTGAGCCCGGTGCTGCTCCCGCTCCCGTTGCCGTTGTCGACAAGGAGCCGGCGGTGGTGGCTGAACGCGAGATCGTGCCCGTCGACCCCGAGCTCGAGAGGCTCCTGCAAGAAGAAGAAGAGATCGAGCGCCGTACCCGCGGCGACCACCACGAGACCCCCCATTTCCCGAGGGACTAGCTGCCATGTTGATGCCTCGCAAGGTCAAGCACCGCAAACAGCAACGTGGCCGCATGGGAGGCCTGGCCAAGGGTGGGACCGAGATCACCTTTGGCGACTTCGGGATCCAGGCGCTGGAGCCGGGATGGATCTCGGCTCGCCAGATAGAGGCCGCTCGTATCGCCATGACCCGTCACGTGCGCCGCGGCGGCAAGGTTTGGATCCGCTTGTTCCCGGACAAGCCTGTCACGGTGAAGCCGGCCGAGACGCGCATGGGTTCGGGCAAGGGCAATCCCGAGTTCTGGGTCGCGGTGGTAAAGCCGGGCCGCGTCATGTTCGAGCTGGCCGGTGTGAACGAGGCCTTGGCCCGCTCGGCCATGGAGCGCGCCATCCAGAAGCTGCCCATAAAGGCTCGGTTCGTCACGCGTGCCCATCAGGAAGAAGTTGAGGTGTAAATGAGCCGCCCATCCGAGCTTCGCCAACTGAACGACGACGAGCTGGCCCAGCGCCTCAGCGAATCCAAGGAAGAGCTGTTCAACTTGCGCTTTCAGCTGGCCATGGGCAAGCAGGACAACTCGGCCCGCATGGGCCAGGTGCGACGCGAGGTGGCGCGGGTGCTCACCTTGCAGGGCGAGCGCCAGGCCGGGGCACCCCGTGCCGTAGCCGCAGCCGGGACCGACAGGAAATCGGACAAGAGAGCCGACAAGAGAAGAAAGGTGGCACGCTGATGGCTGGTACCAGCCCTGACGGCGGAGCCGAAGAACCGGGCCCGGTCCAGGGCGCGCCTGTCGACGCGGCACCTGCTGCCCCCGCCAAGGCGTCCGCCCCGGCTAAGCCGGCGGCGACGGCCCCGGCCGAGCCGCGTTCGGGGCGGCGCAAGGTGCGCGAGGGGATAGTCGCCTCGAACGCCATGGACAAGACAGCGATCGTCCTGGTCGTCGAACGGGTGCGCCACGCCCGCTATGCCAAGACGGTGCAGCGCACGAAGCGGCTGTACGCCCACGACGAAGCCAACGACGTGAAGGTCGGCGACCGGGTGCGCCTGGCCGAGACCCGCCCCCTGTCCAAGCTGAAGCGTTGGCGCGTCGAGCAGGTCCTCGAGCGGGCGCGATAGGGGGCGTGACATGATCCAGCAAGAGAGCCGCCTGCGCATCGCCGACAACTCCGGTGCCCGCGAAGTCCTCTGCATCAAGGTGCTCGGAGGCTCGCGTCGGCGCTACGCGTCGATAGGGGACATCTTTGTCGCCACCGTCAAGGATGCCATCCCCGGTGCGAACGTAAAGAAGGGCGACGTCGTCAAGTGCGTTGTCGTCAGGACGAGGAAAGAAAAGCGGCGGCCGGACGGGAGCTATATACGTTTCGACGAGAACGCCGCCGTGCTCATCAACGACCAGATGCAGCCCCGAGGCACGCGCATATTCGGGCCCGTGGGCCGAGAGCTGAGGGACAAGCGCTTCATGCGCATCGTTTCGCTCGCTCCGGAGGTGTTGTAGACAATGAAGATCCGTAAGGGTGACAACGTGGTCGTGCTGTCGGGCAAGGACAAAGGTCGTCGCGGCGAAGTCGTGCGGGCCCTGCCCAAGGAAGGCCGCGTCATCGTCGAGGGTGTACACCGCGTGAAGCGCCATCAGCGCACCACTCAGGTGCGCAAGCGTGCCGGCATCATCGAAAAGGACCTGGCCGTCCCCGTTTCGATCGTGGCTCTGGTGTGCCCGAAGGAGCACACCCCCACGCGTGCCGGGTACCGCATCGCGGACGGGACCAAGCGTCGGGTTTGCACCCGCTGCGGTGAGGGCCTCTGATGTCGCCGGCCGGTAAGGGTTCTCCGGGCAAGGGCGGCAAGGCTGCGGGCGGAAAGGCCGGAGGCAAGACCGGCAAGGCGTCCGGGAACAGGGCCGCCGCCGCTCGGCGGCCGGCGCCTCCGGGTGCCGCCCCCTCGGGCCGGGCCGCCTCGTCACGGGCGGGCGCGGCCGTCAAGGCCGCTCCCGGGAAGCCGGCGCGCCCCAGCGAGAGGCCGCGGCTGCGCATACGTTATGCCGGCGAGATCCGCGGCTCGCTGCAGAGCGAACTCGGCCTGCCCAACATAATGTTGGTGCCCCGCATGGAGAAGATCGTGCTGAACATGGGCGTGGGCAAGGCCGTGGCTCAGGCTTCGCTCCTTCGAGGGCGCGGTGAGGGACCTCACCGTCATAAGCGGTCAGCGGCCCATCGTTACCAAGGCCAAGAAGTCGATCGCCGCCTTCAAGTTGCGTCAGGGCAATGCCATCGGGGCCAAGGTGACCTTGCGCGGTGACCGGATGTGGGAGTTTTTCGACAGGCTCATCTCATTGGCCATTCCGCGTATACGTGACTTCCGGGGCCTGTCACCCAAGGGTTTTGACGGCCGGGGGAACTACACCTTTGGCGTCAACGAGCAGCTGATCTTCCCCGAGATCGAGTACGACAAGATCGATGCCCCCAGGGGTATGGACGTGACGATCGTGACCACGGCCCGCACCGACGCCGAAGGGCGCGCCCTGTTGGACGCTTTCGGCTTTCCTTTCCGCAAGGAAGGTGCCGCCTGATGCGATTTCCTCCCGAACCAGTCCTGAGCCAGGCTTAGGAGCAAGGACGACATGGCCAAAAAGGCTTTGGTAATAAAGTCGCAGCGTAAACCCAAGTTCAAGGTCAGGGCTTACACGCGGTGCCGGCGATGCGGGAGGCCGCATTCGGTGCTGCGCAAGTTCGGGCTGTGCCGCATCTGCTTGCGTGAGCTCGTCCACGCCGGCGAGATCCCAGGCGTCACCAAGTCGAGCTGGTAGGAGGCTGCGCCATGACGATGACTGACCCCGTCGCCGACATGTTGACCAGGTTGCGCAATGCCAACGTGGCCCACCATGACACGACGCGGATGCCTTCCTCCAAGCTGAAGGAGTCGCTTGCCGCGATCCTCCTGCGTGAGGGCTACATTTCGGACTTCAAGGTCCTGAGCGACGACAAGCGCCCGGGACGGTTCCTCGAGGTGACGATGAAGTACGCGCCCGACCGCTCTCGCACCATCTCGGGGCTGAAGCGCGTGTCCAAGCCTGGGCTCCGGGTCTACACCGCGGCCGACAAACTGCCCCGTGTGTTCGGCGGACTTGGCGTAGCCGTGCTGTCGACGAGCCAGGGGCTCATGACCGACCGGGAGGCTCGCAAGCGCCGGGTCGGTGGCGAAATCCTCTGTTTCGTCTGGTGATGATGTCTTTGACCCAATTGAGGAGCATCCCGTGTCTCGTATAGGTAGGGCCCCAGTGCCGCTGCCCCCCGGTGTCAAGGTGGACCTGGATGGGCGCTCGGTCACCGTCAGCGGCCCGCGCGGTTCGCTCAGCCACGAAGTGGCTGGGGAAATAACCGTCCGCCATGAGGGCCAGGAGCTAGTGGTCGAGCGTCCCGACGACGAGCGGCGCAGTCGTTCGCTGCACGGCTTGACGCGCACGCTCGTCAACAACATGGTGGTGGGTGTCACCAACGGCTTCGCCAAGGACTTGGAGATCGTTGGGGTCGGCTACCGGGTCACGCCCAAGGGCCCGACGACGCTCGAACTGGCCCTGGGCTACAGCCACTCCATCACGGTGGAGGCTCCCTCGGGGATAACCTTCGAGGCCCCCTCGCCGACCCGCATAACCGTACGCGGCAACGACAAGCAGGCCGTGGGGGAAGTGGCGGCCAAGATCCGCAAGCTCCGCCCGCCCGAGCCCTACAAGGGCAAGGGTGTCCGTTACGCGGGCGAAGTGGTCCGGCGCAAGGCCGGCAAGGCTGCGAAGTGAGGGCCAGATGAGCAATGTCAAGGACAAGCAGAGCGCCCGTGCCCGCCGGCACTTCCGCGTGCGCAAGAGGGTGCACGGCAGCGAGGCTCGTCCCCGCCTCGCCGTCTTCCGTTCCAACCAGCATGTGATAGCGCAGGTCATAGACGATGTTTCCGGGCGCACGTTGGCGGCCGCCTCGTCCCTGGAAGCCGGGGTGCGGGCCGCCGGGCCGACGGGCAACCGCACGGCGGCAGCGGCGGTAGGCAAGCTGGTGGCCGAGAGAGCCAAGGCGGCCGGGGTGACCAAGGTCGCCTTCGACCGGGGTGGTTTCATGTACCACGGCAGGGTCGCCGCTCTGGCTGACGCTGCTCGAGAATCCGGACTGGAGTTTTAAGCGCAGATGGCCGAGCAGCAGCAGTACCAGGACCGCACCATCAAGGTGAACCGTGTGGCCAAAGTCGTGAAGGGCGGCCGGCGGTTCAGTTTCGCCGCGCTCATGGTGATAGGCGATGGCGCCGGCACCGTCGGCCTGGGCTACGGCAAGGCCAAAGAGGCGGGCCTGGCCGTCCAAAAGGGCATCGAGGAGGCCAAGAAGAGCCTGTGCCGGGTGCCCCTGGCCGGCTCGACCATCACCCATCCGGTGATAGGCGAGGCCGGTGCGGGCCGGGTCCTGCTCAAACCGGCCGCTCCCGGGACCGGCGTCATAGCCGGAGGTGCAGCCCGGCCCATCCTTCGAGCTGGCCGGGGTGCGTGACGTCGTGGCCAAGTCCCTCGGGTCCTCCAACAGCATCAACGTGGCCCAGGCCACCATGGCCGGATTGCGGGCGCTCATGCGGCCCGATGAGATAGCCCGTCGCCGGGGCCTGTCGGCCGAGGAGATCACTCCCGCTGGTGTGCTCCGGGCGTACAATAACGCCCAGCGGGCGCCGCACGTGCCCACCGAGGTGGCGTGATGGCGGAGGACCACATCAGCGTGAAGCAGGTCCGGTCGTCCATCGGTACCACGCCCAAGCACCGTGGCACCCTGCGTGCCCTCGGCCTCGGCCGGATCGGACGGACAGCCGTCCTGCCTGACCGGCCGGAAATCCGCGGCATGGTGGCCAGAGTGACGTTCCTGGTCGAGGTGGCCCCCCATCAAGGGCCGGTACCGGAACGAGCCGTACGACGTAAAGGGGCACCTAAGTGAAAGTCCACGAACTCCAGCCCGCTCCGGGGTCGGCCCGGCCCCGCCGGCGCGTCGGGCGCGGCATCGCCGGCAAGGGTGGCAAGACCGCAGGTCGGGGCACCAAGGGCGACAAGGCCCGCGGGCAGAGCAAACCCGGCTTCGAGGGCGGCCAGCTACCCCTGACCCAACGCATCCCCAAGCTGAAAGGCTTCAAGAACCCCTTCCGGGTCGAGTACGTCGTGGTCAACCTCGAGACCCTCGAGCAATTGGCCTCCTCCGAGGTCAACCCCGAGGTGTTGCGCGAGGCCGGCCTGGTGGCCAAGAAGGGCCTCGTCAAGGTCCTCGGCCGGGGCGAGCTGACCCGTCGGGTGAACGTCTCGGCTCATGCCTTTTCGGCCTCGGCGGCGGCGGCTATCCAGGCCGCGGGTGGTTCGGTGGAGATCCTGCCGCCGCCTTTCGGACATGGCCGTCCGCCCGCCAAGGGCAACGCGCTCACGAGTAGGTAGCCGGGAACTGCTAGGACTGGGGACCGAAAATGACTTCCGGGAACACCACGACGCAGGACATAGGGACACAGGAGTAGTTCGGGACCGCCGCTATGCCAATACCTACCAGCATCCGGAACTTGAAAAACGCGTTCCTGATCGGGGATCTGCGCAACAAGATCATCTTCACCCTCTTCATCATCGCCGTCTACCGGCTCGGCGACAACATCATCGCCCCGGGTATCGATTTCAACGCCGTCCAGTCGTTGGCCTCGGCGGCCAACAAAGGCGGTGTAATCGCCTACCTCAACCTGTTCTCAGGTGGAGCGCTGACCAAGATGGCGGTGTTCGGGCTCGGGATCATGCCCTACATCACGAGCTCGATCATCATCCAGCTGTTGATGGTGGTTATCCCCAAGTTCGAGCAGTGGCGGGAAGAGGGACCGAGCGGCCAGCGCAAGCTGACCCAGGTCACCCGGTACATGACCATCGCCCTCGCCATCATGCAATCGACGGGCCTGGCATACGCTTTCCATAACGGCGGCGGCGGCCTGATCGGGGGGACGCCGCTCAACGTGGACCTCATCCCGGACTTCACCGTCCCCCGCGTCCTGCTGATCGTGCTTACCCTGACCGGCGGCACCGTGGTCGTCATGTGGCTCGCCGAGCTCGTCACCCAGCGGGGCATCGGTCAGGGCATGTCGGTGCTGATCTTCACCAACGTGATCTCGGGCCTGCCTAGCCAGGGCGATGCCCTGCTCAAGTCGGCCGGCTGGCCCAAGTTCTCCTTCCTGGTGGCCTTGGCCCTGTTCTTCCTGGTGATGATCGTTTTCGTCGAGCTTTGCCAGCGCCGGATACCGGTGACCTTCGCCAAGAGAGTCGTGGGCCGGCGCATGTACGGCGGCCAGAGCACCTACATACCGATGAAGCTCAACACCGGTGGCGTGGTGCCGATCATCTTCGCCGCTTCCGTGCTCTACTTCCCGATCCTCATCTCCAACGTCTTCCCGAGCACGGGCTGGGGCAAGGACGTCCAGACCTGGATCAGCACCCATCTGGCGCAGCCGAGCAACCTGGTCTACGTGTTCCTCTACGGGGCGCTGATCCTGGTGTTCGCCTACTTCTATGCCGGCATCACTTTCGACCCCCATCAGCAGGCGGAGGTCATCCGCAAGCAAGGTGGCTACATCCCCGGCATCCGGCCCGGGTTCCCCACCGAACGCCACCTGCAGAACATCCTGTACCGGGTCACTCTTCCCGGCGCTCTCTTCCTGGCCCTGGTGGCCTTGCTCCCCTCCATCTTCCTGGCCATCTGGAACATCCAGAACTACCCCTTTGCCGGCACCACTCTGCTCATCGCCGTGGGCGTGGCCCTGCAGACTATGCAGCAGGTGGACAGCCAGCTGATGTTGCGCAACTACGAAGGGTTCCTTAGGTAATGGCCGTGCCCTCTGCGGACGCCACCCTGCGCATCGTGGTCCTTGGCCGCCAAGGATCGGGCAAGGGGACCCAGGCCGCCCGCCTGTCGGCCATCTACGGCCCCTCTCATGTCTCTACCGGCGACGCCTTCCGCGCCGCCGCCGGGAGCGGATCCGAGCTCGGACGGGCCCTCAAGGACTACATGGACAGGGGTGAGCTCGTCCCCGACGGTGTCGTCGTGGGCGTGATCAAGGAGCACCTGTTCGGGCCGGACGCGCCCGCCGGGTTCATCCTCGACGGCTTCCCCCGCAACGTGGGACAGGCCGAGGCACTGGCGGAAATGGCCGGTCCGAGGGGCCTCGATGTCGTGATCGACCTGGAGGCGGACACCCAGGAGGTGCTCCACCGCATGGCCGGTAGGCGGGTGTGCACCAAATGCGGTGCCACCTACAACATCGTGGACAACCCGACCAAGGTGCCGGGCCGCTGTGACGGTTGTGGGGGCCTCTGGCCCAGCGCGACGACGACACCGAGGACGCCATCCGCCGCCGCCTCGAGATCTACGAGACCACCACGTCCCCTCTGATCGACTGGTACCGGCAACGTGGCCTGCTGGCCGCGGTTAACGCCGTCGGTGACGTGGACACGGTCACGGCCCGGGTCGTGGCCGCCGTGGAGGCAGCCCGCCAGGCCAAGGCCCTCGGCCAGAACACGCCGGTGGGCGAGAACAAGCCCGTTGGCCCGGACGGGGGCACAGGTACCCTGGGAGCATGAGGCGCCGGCCCGACGAGATAGCCAAGATGCGCAGGGCGGGCCGGGTCGTTGCCGAGATGCTCGAAGTGACCTCTGGTGGCGTCAGACCGGGGACCACCACGGCGCAACTGGACAAGCTGGCGCGCCAGGTGCTCGAACGGCGGGGTGCCCGTTCCAACTTCCTCGGGTACCACGGTTTCCCTGCCGTGATCTGCACGTCCCCCAACAACGTCATCGTCCACGGGATACCCGGCCCGTACGTCATCGCCGAAGGCGACATCATCTCGCTCGACTGCGGGGCCATCATCGAGGGTTACCACGGTGACGCGGCCGTGACGGTCGCGGTGGGGGAGGTGCCGCCCAAGGTCGACAAGCTCCTGCGGGTGACAGAAGAGGCGCTGCAGGCGGGGATCGCCCAGCTGGTCGACGGCAACCGTCTCCACGACGTCGGCCTCGCCGTCCAAACCGTGGCCGAGGGAGCGGGCTTCTCGGTCGTGCGGGGGTACGTCGGCCACGCCATAGGCACGCAGATGCACGAAGAGCCGGCCGTCCCCAACTACTGGCCCGGTACTCCCGGGCCAAGCTGCGTACCGGCATGGTCTTCGCCGTCGAGCCCATGGTCAACGTGGGGGGTGAGGAGACGCTGGTACTCGAAGATGGCTGGACGGTGATCACCGCCGACGGGAGCCTCTCGGCCCACTTCGAGCACACGATCGCCGTGACCGACGACGGTCCCGAAGTGCTGACCGTCCCGGGTTGACCTATGCCGGACCACGCTTGGACGGTACGCCCGGCGTCCGCTATCATGGAAGCCCGTCCCCCACGGGGCTAGGCGAGTGCGCCCACGGGCGCCCAACGTCTGCCCCTACGGGCAAGGCCGCTCTAGGGGGGTCTTTCCTGAAGCCCCTATTAGTCGAGGTAGAGACCCTGTGAAAGTACGCCCCAGCGTCAAACCGATGTGCGACAACTGCAAGGTGATCCGCCGGCATGGCCGGGTCATAGTGATCTGCAAAAACAATCCCCGCCACAAGCAGCGGCAGGGTTAGGAGGCTCGCGCATGGCTCGTATTGCGGGGGTGGACATCCCACGGGAGAAGCGGCTCGAGATATCCCTCACGTACATCTTCGGCATCGGTCGGACGACCTCGAACAACGTGTGCACGGCGACCGGTGTCAACCGGGACACCCGTGTACGCGATCTCACGGACGAGGAAGTGGCCAAGCTCAGGGCGTGGATCGACGCCAACCTGAAAGTGGAAGGCGACTTGCGCCGGGACGTCGCCCAGGACATCAAGCGCAAGATCGAGATCGGTTCTTACCAGGGCATCCGCCATAGGCGTGGCCTTCCGGTGCGGGGCCAGCGGACGCATACCAATGCCCGGACCCGCAAGGGCCCGAAGAAGACCGTGGCGGGCAAGAAGAAGCTAAGGAAGCACTAGAAGATGCCAAAACCCAAGCCTGGCGGTCGGCGTCCCCGTCGCCGCGAGCGCAAGAACGTCGCTTACGGAGTGGCGCATATCAAGAGCTCTTTCAACAACACCATCGTTTCCATCAGCGACCTCGAGGGCAATGTGCTGGCGTGGGCGTCGGCGGGCAACGTCGGTTTCAAGGGCTCCCGCAAGTCGACGCCCTTTGCCGCTCAGCTGGCCGCCGAGGCTTGTGCCCGGCGGGCCATGGAACACGGGGTCCGCAAGGTGGACGTCCTGGTCAAGGGGCCGGGCTCCGGTCGTGAAACCGCCGTCCGGTCCCTGATGAACACCGGGATCGAGATTGCCGGCATCAAGGACGTCACCCCCATCCCCCACAACGGTTGCCGTCCCAAGAAGCGCCGGAGGGTCTGACCGAATGGCACGTTACATCGGCCCTGTGTGCCGGCTCTGCCGGCGTGAAAAGATGAAGCTCTTCTTGAAGGGCCCCAAGTGCGACTCGATGAAGTGCCCGATCGAGCGTCGGCCCTACCCGCCCGGCGAGCACGGCCGGGACCGTGCCCGACAGGGCTCGGAGTACCTCACCCAGCTGCGCGAGAAGCAGAAGGCGCGCCGCATCTACGGGGTCCTCGAGAAGCAGTTCCGCAATTACTACGAGGAGGCCAACCGCCAGCAGGGGATCACGGGCGAAAACCTTCTCCGCATGCTCGAGTTGCGCCTGGACAACGTCGTCTTCCGGGCCAATTGGGGCGCCAGCCGTTCCCAGGCCCGCCAGCTGGTCCGTCACGGCCATGTCCTGGTCAACGGCAGGCGTGTGACCATCCCCTCTTACAGGGCCAGGCGAGGCGACGTGGTCTCGCTCAAAGACAAGACGCGCAACATGATCGTTGTCCGCCACAACCTCGATACCCTGGGTCGTCAAATCCCGCCATGGCTCGAAGCTGGTGGGGAAGGTTTTGAGGTCACGGTCCGCGACATGCCCATGCGCGAGCACATCGACGTGCCCGTGCGTGAATCGCTGATCGTCGAGCTCTTTTCAAAGTAACGCTCTGCCAGGAGGGCAACCGCAATGCTTATCATCCAGCGCCCTGCCGTCGAACCGCTCGGCGAAGAAGAAGACAACCGTCAACGTTTTGCCATCGGGCCTTTGGAACCGGGTTTCGGGCACACACTGGGCGTGTCGCTGCGCCGTACGCTGCTGTCGTCGATCCCGGGCGCGGCCGTCACCCAGGTCCGTTTCGACGATGCCCTGCACGAGTTCACCACGCTTCCCGGTGTCAAGGAGGACGTCACCGACATAATCCTCAACTTCAAGGACCTCGTCCTGCGGGTGGAGAGCGATGAGGCGGTCACGCTGCGCCTCGATGCCCGGGGCCGGGCGCGGTCACGGCCGGGGACATCCAGACCACGGCCGACGTGGAGATCCTCAACCCCGACCTTCACCTGGCCACCATAAATGCCAAGGGCCGCCTGGCCTGCGACATCACCGTGGAAAGGGGGCGGGGCTACGTCTCCGCCGACCGCAACAAGCGGTCCTCGACGATCGGCGTCATCCCCGTCGACTCGATCTTCTCTCCCATCCGCCTGGTGTCGTTTTCGGTGGAGCCGGCCCGGGTCGAGCAGTCCACCAACTTCGACCGTCTGGTCCTCGACATCACCACCGACGCATCGATAACGCCGCGCGAGGCGCTGGCCTCCGCCGGCAGCACCATGCGGTCGCTGTTCGGCCTGGTGGCCGACATGAGCGAGTCGCCCCAGGGCCTCGTCTTGGGCGAGGTCGCCGGCGCCGGCACCGGCTCACCGGATCTCGACCTGCCCATAGAGGAGCTGGATCTCTCCGAGCGGCCGCGCAACTGCCTCAAGAGGGCACAGATCAATACGGTGGGCGAGCTTGTGTCCAAGACCGAAGACGACCTTCTGGCCATCACCAACTTCGGCCAGAAGTCGCTCGATGAGGTCCTCCAAAAACTGGACGAGAGAGGTCTCTCGCTCCGCGGCAAGCAGGGGCAATAACTGTGGCAGGTATACCTGGTCGTCCGAAGAAAGGCCGCCGCTTCGGTGGCGATGCCGCTCACCAGAAGGCCATGATGGGCAACCTGGTGGCCTCGCTCATCGCCGCCGAAGGCCTTGTCACCACCGAGGCCAAGGCCAAAGCGTTGCGCCCGGCGTTCGAGAAATGCTTGACCAAGGCCAAGAAGGGTGGTGTCGAGCACCAGCGCCAGGTGGTGGCGTTCATCCGTGACAAGGACATGGCCCACAAGCTGTTCGCCGAGATCGCGCCTCGTTATGCGGAGCGGCCCGGTGGCTACACCCGGATCCTCAAACTCGGGCCTCGGCATGGCGACAACGCTCCCATGGCCCGCATCGAGCTCGTCTGACCCCGCCGGGGTCGCTCACGCCTCTAACCGGTCCCAACCCGCCCCCCCCGGGCCGGCACGTACCTGGTGCCCGAGTGGCGACCGGCGATTTGGCGCCCGTCACCCTCCCGGACGGGCCGGCCCCGGTCCCCTTGCAGGCGCGCCGGGTGCGCCTGCTGGTTGCCTACCTGGGGACCTCGTTCCATGGCTTCGCCGCCCAGAGCGGTGTGTACACGGTGGCCGGCGCCCTCGGCGCTGCTCTCGAGCGGGCCTTGCGCCACCCCGTGGTGCTGACTTGTGCCGGCCGCACCGACTCCGGCGTGCATGCCTGGGGCCAGGTGGTAACCACCGACATCGACGGCGGTGCCGACCTCGACCGCGTGCAGAGGTCGGTCAACAGGATGCTGGCGCCCGCCGTCGCCGTACGGGAAGCGGCGTGGGCCCCTCCGGGCTTCGACGCCCGGCGCTCGGCCCTGTCCCGCACCTATCGCTACAGCCTCTCCGGCGCGCCGTGGCCAGACCCGTTCTCGGCCCTGACGTCATGGCACGTAGGGGTGCCCCTTGACCTGAGGGCGATGCAGGCCGCCTGCGACGCTATTTTGGGGCTCCACGACTTCTCGTCCTTCTGCCACGCCGTCCGCGGCCGACCAGGCCCTCTCGTGCGCCGGGTCCTGCGGACCGATTGGTCCGATCTGGGAGACCGCCGGTACCTGTTCGAGATCGAAGCGGCGTCGTTCTGTCACCAGATGGTGCGCTCCGTCGTCGGTACCCTCGTCGAGGTCGGGGCCGGCCGGCGCAAAGCTGGTGAGACAGCCTCCGTGGTCGCGGCCCGGGACAGGACCGCCGCCGGGCCCGTGGCGCCTCCCCATGGCCTGTGCCTGTGGGAGGTGAAGTACTAGGCCCGCGGAGGGTGCCCGGCCTACCCGGCATCGCCGGAGTAGGCGACGCCTGAGGTGCAGGTCTCACCGACCACGACCTCGGCCAAGGGTAGGCGGCCAGCGAGCCGGTCCCATATCCAGCGGGCCAGGTTCTCGCTCGTCGGGTTGTCGAGCCCGTCGACTTCGTTGAGAAAATGATGGTCGAGGAGGTCGTGCAGCGGGGTGAAGGCGGCCTTGATCTCGGCAAAGTCCAGCACCATCCCGGTGGCCGGGTCCACGGTGCCCCGGACGCGGAGCCGGACCCGGAAGGAGTGACCGTGCAGGCGAGCGCACTTGTGCCCCTCGGGGACGTAGGGGAGCCGATGGGCCGCCTCGAAGGTGAAGTCCCGGAAAACGTCCATGGTCATGGGATCCCCAGGTACTTGTGGGTCTGCACGCTGAGGTGCCACTGCGGGTGGGCCAGGCAGTAGGCGACGGCCAGCGCGGTGTTTTGTTGTCGCTCCGGGCCGTCCATGGGTTGGAGCGAGAACCGTTCGAAGTCCATGTCCTCGAACGCCTCGGGTGGCGCGGAGCGCTGGGGGTAAACCAGTTTGAGCTCGTGGCCGTGGTCGAGCCGGAGCGCCGCCCCGGCTTTCGGGCTGACGCAGATCCAGTCCAGGCCGGCAGGGGCGTCCCGAGTCCCGTTGGTCTCGACGCCGACCCGGAAACCGGCTTGGTGCAAGGCGGCTACGGCCGGGGCGTCGAGTTGTAACAGCGGCTCACCGCCCGTACACACGACGTACGGTTCGGCCCGCTCCTGGGGTTGACCGGCCCAGGTCGTGGCCACCGCGCCGGCTAGTTCGCGGGGGGACCGGAACCGGCCCCCTCCCGGCCCGTCCGTGCCTACGAAGTCGGTATCGCAAAACTGGCAGACTGCCACCGAGCGGTGCCGTTCGCGTCCGGTCCACAGGTTGCAGCCCGCGAACCGGCAGAAGACCGCCGGCCGGCCGGCATGGGCGCCCTCGCCCTGGAGCGTGTAATAAATCTCCTTGACCAGGTACGACATCAGTCGCTTGGGTAGGTGGTGGCCTGAGCCAGCAACGAAAGGCAGCGGGCCTCCTCACCCTCGGCCAGGTCGGCGGCGGCCCTGACGGCGAGCGGCCGTATGGCGATCCCGCCTCGAGGGTTGAAGTCGCCGTAAACGCGCAGGTATCGGGGTGAAAGTCGGCCGAACAGGTCATCAGCCACCCTGTTCACACAGTCTTCATGGAACGTGCCCTGGTTGCGGTAGCGCATCAGGTAGAGCTTCAGGCTCTTGCTCTCGACGCACAGGCGGCCCGGTACGTAACCGATGTGCAGGCGTCCGTAGTCAGGCTGCCCGGTCACCGGGCACAGGCTGGTGAACTCGTTACATAGCAGGCAGACGGCCCAGGCTGCGGCGGGGTGGGGGTTGGCGAAGACCTCGAGGACGGCGCCGTCAGGGTCGTCGTACCGGGCGGCCGACCGGCCGCCCAGCGCTGTCAGTCCCGGCTTCGTGGCCACCGCCCCACAGTAGGGCGTGCCCCGGTCCTCGGTGTTACGTCGCGCCGGGCCGGGCCGCCTTCGCCCTGCCGAACATCCGGCATTAGGTTGATTGGGCCTACACCCTCGGCTTTGTGTAGAAAGTAAGGGTAATGTCCGCCATGAGCACAACGGCCGTGCCGCCCATGAGCCCGGCCAAACCCCTAGACCCCGCCGAGTACCGGCCGGCGCTGGTCAACGTCGGTACCATCGTCTGGCTCGCCTCCGAGCTGATGTTCTTCAGTGGCCTGTTCGCCGCCTACCTGACGCTGCGGGCCGCCACCCCCATATGGCCCCCCTTCGGCGACGTCGTCGAAGCCAAGACGGTGGGTGTGGCGACCGTGGTCCTTGTCCTGTCGTCGGGGACCATGCAGCTGGCCGTGCGGGAGGTGCACCGCAACAACCTGGCCGGGTTCCGAGCCTGGTTGGCCTTCACGTGGGCGCTGGGCGCCATTTTCGAGGGCATGCAGGTCGTCGACTACGCCACGCGCAACTTCTCGCTCCAGCAGAGCGCGTACAGTGGGGCGTTCTACCTCCTCACCGGTGTCCACTTCCTCCACGTCCTCGGCGGCCTGGCCGCCATGATCTTCATGTACATGCGGTCGCTCAACCCGCGGATCCGCTTCGGGGGGCACCGCAGCGCTCCGCACGTGGAGATGCTCTCCTACTACTGGCACTTCGTCGACGTAGTGTGGATCGCCCTGTACGGGATGATCTTCCTGCTCCCATCGACCAAATGACCGACCCCTTAGACCAAGCCTCCGGTAGGGGCCGGCGCCGGGCGCTGCTGGGGCCGGGCGCGCTGGTGGGGGCGGCCATGGTGGTTTTTGCCCTACTGGTGTGGACGGGCTCGGCCCCGGCTCAGACCAAGCCGATCAGTACCGCCCCGGTCAACATCCAGGCCGGCGAGGCCCTCTACAACGGCCACTGCGCCTCGTGCCACGGCATCGGCGCCGTCGGCGCCAAGGGCCCCGAGCTGTTGAACGTGGGCGCCGCCGCGGTGGACTTCTTCGTTTCCACCGGGCGCATGCCCCTCGCCTCACCCACCCTCGAGCCTCAGCCGCACAAGCCCTTTTTCAACCCGGCCCAGATCGCCGACATCGTGGCGTACATCAACGCTCTGGACGTCGAGCACGGGACGCCGGGGCCCGGGATCCTCGATGTCACTCCGGCCTGCATCAACGAGACCGGCAACTGCCCCACCCTGTCCGAGGGCAACCAACTGTTCCTCTTGAACTGCGCCCAGTGCCACGACGCCTCGGGAGCGGGCGGGATGCTGAGCCATGGCTACGTCGTGCCCAGCCTGCGCCAGGCCACCGAGACTCAGATAGCCGAGGCGATCAGGGTCGGCCCCCGTCCCATGCCCAACTTCGGCCCGGGCGAGCTCACCAACCAGCAGGTGTCCGCCATCGCCGACTACATGTACAACTTGAGCCACACGCACGACCCCGGGGGTCTTGGCATCGCCAACTTCGGCCCCGTCCCGGAAGGCTTCGTAGCCGTCATCTTCGGACTGGGCGTGCTGCTGCTCGTGGTCCGGCTGATCGGGAACAGGGGATAGCCCGATGGCAAAAGAACCGATGGTAGAAAACCGGCCGGCAGAGGGCCCGACGATGGGGGCTCAGGCGGCCGGACGAGAGTTGCCGGAGGTTTTCACCGGCACCCACGACAACCTTGACGGGGCCTACGGCCACACGCCCTGGCCCCATGACGTGCCTCCGGACCAGGACGACAGCTGGTACCCGCTGCGCGAAGACCCCTGGAAGGCCCAGCGGATGGAGTACGTCATCGCCGCCTTCTGGGTCATTACGGCGCTGTGCGGGATCGGCCTCATGATCGTCTACTGGACCGGTGGCCAAGCCCAGTACGAGGGGGCGCTGTTGTTCCTCGCTTTTGCCAGCCTGGGAACGGGCCTGGTGCTGTGGGCGCGTTACCTGCTGCCGGGCCAGGACGTTACTGCCAGCCGGGGTGAGCACGTCTCCGACCCCGAGGTGAGAGCCGCTATCGTCGCGTCGCTGTCGCGGGGGACCGAGCCTATGTTGTCCCGGCGAGGGTTCCTGGTCAAGAAGGTCCTAGTGCCGGTGGGGGGGATCTTCGGCATCGCCGCCATTTGGCCTCTCGCCTCCCTCGGCACCCGCCCGGGCGACGCCCTCTACCACACGAAGTGGTACCGCGGGGCCCGCCTGGTCAGCGAGGACGGTATCGCCCTGCACGTGGACGACGTGATGGTGGACGGGCTCCTCACGGTGTGGCCCGAGGGTTACATAAACGACGCCAGTTCGGGGGCGGTCGTGCTCAATATCGGGGGAGCGCCCATCCAGGCCCGCCGCGGCCAGGCTGACTTCGAAGTGGTCTCCGGTGCCAACGGCATCGTTGCCTTCTCCAAGATCTGTACCCATGCCGGCTGCGCCGTGAGCCTGTTCAACGTCCTCACCATGCAGCTCATCTGCCCTTGCCACCAGTCGACCTTCAACATCCTCCAGGACTGCGCACCGGTGTTCGGCCCGGCGTCGCGGCCCCTGCCCCAGCTGCCCCTGCTCGTCGACCCCGAGGGTTACCTGATCGCCCGCAGCGACTTCATCGAGCCCGTCGGCCCCGGCTTTTGGAACAGGTCGGGCGACTGAGCATGAGCACGGTGGCCGAACGGTCGGCGGCCCGCAAGCGGGCGCAACTCGAACAACAGGCACTGGACTGGGCGGACGACCGATTGGGGTCGTCGAAGTGGATCCGCTCGGCCCTGGACAAGATCTTCCCGGACCACTGGTCGTTCATGGTCGGCGAGATCGCCATGTACTGCTTCGTCATCCTGCTGGCCACGGGTATCTACCTGGCGCTGTTCTACAACGCCTCCAGTACCGTCGTCGTCTACCACGGGCCTTACCGGGCACTGGACGGCCAATCCATGACCGAGGCCTACGCCTCGGTCATCAACATCTCCTTCAGCGTGCGTGCCGGGTTGGTGATGCGCCAGGCCCATCACTGGGCGGCCCTCATCTTCATGGCCGCCATCACGTTCCACATGGGCCGCATATTCTTCACCGGCGCCTTCCGCCGGCCCCGCGAGATCAACTGGGTGATCGGCGTCACGCTGGTGATGGTGGCCATGCTGGAAGGCTTCTCGGGCTATTCGCTGCCCGACGACCTGCTCTCCGGCTCAGGGTTGCGGGTCGTGTTCTCCATCATCCAGTCCATACCCCTGATCGGCCCGTGGCTGGCCTTCAACCTATGGGGCGGCGCCTTCCCGGGCTCGGGTGCCTTTTTCGAGAGGCTGTTCCTCATCCACGAGTTCTTGTTCCCCGCCTTGCTGGCGGGCCTGCTCGGCGGCCACCTGGCCTTGATCTGGCACCAAAAGCACACGGACTTCGCCGGCCCCGGCAAGACCGAGCACAACATCGTGGGCAGCAGGCTTTGGCCCCAGTACACCATCAAGTCTACGGCGCTGCTCACTTTCGTGGCGGCCGTGATCTTCGGCCTGGGCGGCCTGGTCCAGATCAACCCGATCTGGGTCTTCGGCCCCTACGAGGCGGCACGGTCAAGCGCCGGGACCCAGCCCGATTGGTACGTGGGCTGGCTTGACGGCGCCCTGCGTTTGTGGCCGCACTGGGAGTTCCGCAGCTTCGGCCACGAGATCGCCAACCCGTTCTTCCCCGGCATACTCCTGCCCGGTCTCGTCTTCACCGTCATATACGCCTGGCCTTGGCTCGACAAGCGCATCTACGCCGATTACGGAGAGCACAACCTGTTGGACCGCCCTCGCGACAAGCCTTTGCGTACCGCGCTGGGAGTGGCGGCCCTGTTTTTCTTTGCCGACCTGACGCTGGCCAGTGCCACCGACGTCATTGGCAACGGCTTGCAAATCTCCTTCGAGCGCCTGATCGAGATCCTTCAGTACGGCTCTTTCATCGGCCCGATCGTGGCAGGCGTGGTGACCTATCGCGCCTGCCTAGTGCTCCAGAGCGGGAAAGTTCACCCCATCCAGCGGCCGGTGGGCGGGATCATCACCCGCGATGCGCGGGGCGCGTACCATACCCTGGGCGCCGACCATGCCGGTAACGGTCATGGCAGCCCACGGCGCGCCGGGTGCGGGCACCCCCGGCGAGGGCGCGGACGCCGGCGAGGCTGGCCCGGCGGCCGGGTGACCCCACGCCGGCCGGGCTAGACGGCCGGCCCAACCTGTCGGCAAAGTCCGTGTTGAGCACCCATATGGCCCCCAAGCACAGGTAGCGTAGGAGGGTGCCCCGCGTCCTATCGATGGTCCTGGCCGGCGGTGAGGGCAAGCGCCTCCTGCCTCTCACTCTGGACCGGGCCAAACCCGCCGTCCCCTTCGGGGGCCACTACCGCTTGATCGACTTTGCCCTGTCAAACCTGGCCAATGCTGGTTTCCTGCGCGTCGTGGTGCTGACGCAGTACAAGAGCCACAGCCTCGACCTTCACATCTCCCGCACCTGGCGGCTTTCGACGCTGCTCGGCAACTACGTGACCACCGTCCCGGCCCAGATGCGCCGGGGGCCGTGGTGGTTCGCCGGTTCGGCCGACGCCATCTACCAGAACCTGAACATCGTGGGCGACGAACGGCCGGACTACATCCTGGTCTTCGGGGCGGACCACATCTACCGCATGGACCCGAGCCAGATGCTGGCCCAGCACATCCAAAGCGGGGCGGCGGCGACCGTGGCCGCCATCGGGGTCCCGGCGGCGGAGGCGCACGGGTTCGGGATAGTCGAGCCCGGCCGGGGAACGCTGATCGATCGTTTCGTCGAGAAGCCGCAAGACCCCCTGGCTCTGGCCGCCGGCCGGTCCGAACTCTACGCTTCCATGGGCAACTACGTCTTCAATGCCGGCGCCCTGGTGGACGCCTTGCGAGAAGACGCGCAGGACTCCAACAGCCGCCACGACATGGGCGGGGACATCGTCCCGCGCTTCGTGGAGAGCGGCGACGCCCATTACTACGACTTCGGCAACAACGAGGTCCGGGGCTGCACGGGGGTCGAACGGGGCTACTGGCGCGACGTCGGCACCCTCGACAGCTACTACGACGCCAGCATGGACCTGGTCTCCGTGCAGCCTGCGTTCAACCTGTACAACATGGACTGGCCCATTTTCACCAGCCCGGCCCAACTGCCTCCGGCCAAGTTCGTTTTCGAGGACGCCGGTCGGGTCGGTCAGGCCTTCGACTCCATCGTTTCGGCTGGGTCCATCATTTCTGGGGGCACCGTTCGGCACTCGATCGTCTCACCCAACGTGAAAGTCGAGCAAGGGGCGTTGGTCGAGGACTCGGTGATCATGGACAACGTGCGCATCGGGGAAGGGGCCGTAGTGCGCCGGGCCATCATCGACAAGAACGTGGTCGTGGCGCCGGGCGTGCGGGTGGGCATAGATTCCGAACTGGACGCCAGCCACTTCACCATCTCGGCCCGGGGGATCGTGGTCATAGGCAAGGGTGAAAAGGTCGTCGTGTGAGCCGGGTCGCCCTGCTCACCAGGGAGTACCCGCCTGAGGTGTACGGAGGAGCGGGCGTGCATGTCGAGTACTTGGCCCGGCATCTCCGCCACCTGGTTGACGTAGCCGTCTACTGCTTCGGCGCCCCGCGCCAGGACGCCTTGGTGGCGGCGGCTTACGAGCCCTGGCCCGCCCTGGCCGAGGACGGGACGGGGACGGCGCTGCGCAGCCTTTCGGTCGACCTCCGCATGGCTGGCGACGTCGTCGGCGCCGACCTGGTCCATAGCCACACCTGGTACACCAATTTCGCCGGCTACCTGGCCCGCGTCCTCTACCAGGTCCCGCACATCATGACGTCCCACAGCCTGGAGCCGCTGCGCCCGTGGAAGGCGGAGCAGCTGGGCGCCGGCTACCGGGTGTCGTCCTGGGTCGAGCGCACCGCCATCGAGAGCGCCGATGCCGTGATCGCCGTGAGCCAGTCCATGCGCGACGACGTCTTGAGCGTCTACCCGGCCGTCGACCCCGAGAGGGTGATGGTCGTCCACAACGGCATCGACCCCGACGAGTTCTTCCCCGACCCCGCCACGGCCGGCCTCGAGCGCCATGGCCTGGGCCCATGGACGCCGTACGTGCTGTTCGTGGGCCGGGTGACGCGCCAAAAGGGCATCAACTACCTACTCGAGGCGGCCAAGACGATCGATGCCGCCGCCCAGGTGGTCCTGTGCGCGGGCGCCGCCGACACGCCCGAGATCGAGCGCGAGGTGAGGTCACAGCTCGACGAGCTGGCCGGGGCCCGCAAGGGTGTCGTCTGGATCGAGGAGATGCTTCCCCGTCCCGAGCTGGTCCAGCTCATGAGCCACGCCGCCGTTTTTGTCTGCCCTTCGATTTACGAGCCCTTCGGCCTGATCAACGTCGAGGCCATGGCGTGCGGCGTTCCCGTGGTGGCTAGCGCCGTGGGCGGTATACCCGAGATCGTGGAGGACGGCGAGACCGGTTTCCTGGTGCCTCTCGAGCCCAGCGGTGACGACTTCGGCAGCCCGAAGGACCCCGAGGCCTTTGCCCGCGGTATTGCCGAGCGGGTGAACGAGCTCCTCAGCGCACCCGACATGGCGAGAAGGTTCGGGGCCGCCGGGCGGCGACGGGCGCTGGCCGAGTTTACCTGGACCGCCGTGGCCCAGAAGACCGTAAAAGTATATGAGCAGGTCATGAACTCATTCTCCGTCACTGTCGTATGACCGGGGACCGTGACCGCTATGCTCGATCAGTGCCGGTTGCGAGTTCTCGTGCCGGCTGCCGAGGGACATGATCCGTTTCAACCACGTCACCAAGACGTACAAGGGGCCCATCGCCGCCCTCCGGGACGTCACCGTGGACATCCCCCGGGGCGAGTTCGTGTTCATCGTAGGGCCGTCGGGCTCGGGCAAGACGACCTTCCTGCGGCTGGTCACCAAGGAGGAACGGACCGACGAGGGTGAGATCTGGGTCGCCGGCAAAGAGGTCGGCACCCTGGCTCCCTGGAAGGTGCCGTACCTGCGGCGCAATATCGGCTGCATCTTCCAGGACTACCGCTTGTTGCCGGAACGCACCGTATATGAGAACGTCGCCTTCGCGCTGGAGGTCATAGGCCGGTCGCGCCATTTCGTCCGTTCGCAGGTGCCGCAAATCCTGGAGCTGGTCGGTTTGGGGGAGAAGATGGACCGGCGGCCCAACGAGCTCTCGGGCGGCGAGCAGCAACGGGTGGCGGTGGCCCGGGCCTTTGTCAACCGCCCCCTGATCCTCCTGGCCGACGAGCCCACGGGCAACCTCGACCCTGGCACCACCGCCGGCATCATGCGCCTCCTGGAGCGCATAAACCAGTACGGCACCACCGTGGTGATGGCCACTCACCAGCAGGACGTCGTCGACGCCATGCGTAGGCGGGTCATCGAGCTCGACCACGGGCAGGTGGTCCGTGACCAGGCCCGAGGCGTCTACGGTATGGTGGACGCGTAGGCGGCTCGGCGGCTTACAGAGACAACCCGGGGAGCACGAGTGTCGTTCGCAAGCCCGTACGTACTGCGCGAAACGGGAGGCAACCTGGCTCGCAATATCGTCATGACGGTCGCCGCCGTGGTGACGATGGCGGTCTCGCTCACCGCTCTGGGCGGTGTACTGATCATGCGCCAGGCGATCAACCAAGCGACGGTCCAGTACCAGGGCGGTGTCGAGCTTGTCGTGTTCATAAACGCCGGGGCCAGCGCCCAGGAGATCACCGGGCTGCACCAGCAACTGGCCGGCATGGTGCCCGAAGAGATCCGGTCGTGCCATTTCGTCGACCAGGCGCAGGCGTACGCAGAGTTCAAGGCCATGTTCAGCGGCCAGCCCGACATGCTGAAGGTAATGACGGTACAGAAGATGCCACCTTCCTTCCGGTGCGTCCCGGCCAAGGCCCAAAACGTCGCCCAGTTGGCCAGTCAGCTCAATAAGGAACCCGGCGTGCTCAACGTGGGCTACCCGGGCCAGGCCATCAAGGAGGAGCTGGCCCGCTTTGCCACCCTGCGCAACGTCGCTCTGGTAGTGGCGGGCGGGGTCATGCTGGGGGCCATAGCCTTGGTCGTTAACACCATCCAGCTGGCCATCTTCGCCCGCCGCCGTGAGGTGGCGGTGATGAAACTGGTCGGGGCGACCAACTGGTTCATCCGGGTGCCGTTCATGCTCGAAGGACTGGTGGAAGGCCTCGTCGGCGCCCTCATCGCCTTCTTCATCACCTACCTGGCCCGCGACACCCTGGCGTCGTTCACAGGGAGCAACCCGTTGGTCCCGGACCAACCGCTCTACGTCAGCTCGCACGAAGCCCTCTTGACCGGTATCTTCGTCGTGGCCCTGGGTACTCTGGTGGGGGCGGGCGGCTCAGGTTTTGCCGTGCGCCGTTTCTTGTCGGTCTAAGGCCTCGTATGCTGGCCCGGAGTGAGCCAGCGGATCGAGGACTATGCCTTAATAGGTGACACCCACACGGCGGCCCTGGTCGGGCGGGACGGTTCCCTCGACTGGCTCTGCGTGCCCCGGTTCGATTCCGCCGCCTGTTTCGCGGCGCTGCTCGGCTCGCCCGACCACGGCCGTTGGTTGTTGGCGCCCAAGGCGGGCGGGTCGGCCACGCGCCGCTCTTACCGGAAGGGCACGCTCGTCCTGGTCCAGGAGTGGGACACCCCGAGCGGCACCGTGCGGGTCACCGACTTCATGCCCCCCCGGCACCACCGTCCTCGGGTTTACCGGAGAGTCGAAGGTGTGCGGGGCAGCGTGGAGATGACGACCGAGCTGATCATCCGCTTCGAGTACGGCTCCCAGGTGCCCTGGGTTGTCCAGAACGGCAACGGCATACGGGCCGTGGCCGGCCCGGATGCCATTGAGGTGGAGAGCCCCTTTCCTCTTGTCGGCGCCCACATGCGCCACGAGGGAGCCTTCGTCGTCAATGAGGGCGAGTGCTTCGACTTCCGTCTTCACTGGGCCCTGTCCTACGAGGGGGCCGGCAACGAGGTCCACAGTCAAGACGGCCTGGAGGCCACGCTGGCCTTTTGGGAAGAGTGGTCGGGCCGGCTCGTTGCCGTCCACGGCGAGTGGGAGGAGATGGTCCAGACCTCCCTACTGACGCTCAAAGCTCTCACCTACGCCCCGACGGGAGGGATAGTCGCCGCCCCCACCACGTCGCTGCCCGAGGCCCTGGGCGGTACCCGTAACTGGGACTACCGGTACTGCTGGGTGAGGGATGCCACGCTGACCATAGACGGTTTGGTCGAGGCCGGTTGCCGGGAGGAGGCCGAGGCCTGGCTGTGGTGGCTGGTACGCGCCGTCGCCGGTAACCCGGCGCAGATGCAGATCATGTACGGCGTGGCCGGGGAGCGGCGGCTGCCCGAACTGGAGCTCGATTGGCTGCCCGGCTACGAAGGGTCGAGCCCGGTGCGGGTCGGCAACGCCGCATCGTTGCAGTTCCAGCTGGACGTGTACGGAGAGCTGATGTTGGCCATAGACGTGGCCCGCTCTCAAGGGATCGCTGCCTCCGGTGCCATCTGGGACCTGCAGCGCGCTCTCCTCGAGTACGTCGAAGCGCATTGGGACCAGCCGGACCAGGGCATCTGGGAGCTGAGAGGCCCTCCGCAGCCGCTGGTCTATTCTCGGGTCATGGCCTGGGTGGCCCTGGACCGGGGGGTGAAGGCCGTTGAAAACGACGGCCTGGAGGGGCCCATTGAGCGCTGGCGCGAGGTGCGCGACCTGATCCATGCCCAAGTGTGCTCCCGGGGCTTTAACGCAACGGTGGGCGCATTCACCCAGGCCTACGGTTCCACCGAGCTCGACGCCAGCATCTTGATGGCGCCTCTGGTCGGTTTTCTACCTGTCTCCGACCCCCGTATGGTCGCCACCATCGAGGCCGTCCAGCGCGACCTCATGGTGAACGGCTTCGTGATCAGGTACCGCAACGACACCGGGGTGGACGGCCTGCCCGGCCAGGAAGGGACCTTTCTTCCCTGCTCACTGTGGCTCGTCTCGTGCCTGGCGCGGCTTGGCCGGACAGGGGAGGCGCTCGAGCTGTTCGAACGTGCCCGGGCCGTGGCCAACGACCTCGGTCTGTTCTCCGAGGAGTACGACACCAAGCGCGTCCGCCTGGTGGGGAACTTCCCCCAGGCCTTCACGCACGTCGCCTTCATCAATGCCGCCAGGCTCCTGACTGCCGCCCTCGAGGGGAAGCCCGTCCGGAGCACCGGCAGCAGGTAGGCGGCGCTTTGCCTCGTCACGTCCCGCCACCGGCCAGCCGCCTTATGGCCGTCGCCACCGTGGCGGGTCGGAGCTGAGGTAAAAGATGGCCGCCGCCTGGGACCATCTCGAGCACGGCGCTCGGGATGGCGCCGGCCAGCCGGTGAGCTGCCCCCGCCGGGACCACGCGGTCCATGCTGCCGGCCATGACGATGGTGGGAGCGACGATCTGGCTGAGCCGGGGCCCCATCCCCGGTAGCTCGTAGACCAACGCCCGTTGCTCACTGGCGAAACTCGTCCAGGTGGCACGCCGGCGCCAGGAGCGTGTGAACTCTGCCAGACGTTCCTCGGACCGGCTCCGCAGCCGCCAATCGGCGAAGGCCCGCGTCGGCCCCAGGAGAGCATGCCACCGGCCGTGCTGAGCGTCGTAGCGGCCAGTGCCGTACCGACCACGGGAAGGGCCAGCAACCGGTCGACCCGGGTGGGCGGGTCGCCGGGTGCCACCGAGCCGATCAGCGCCACGCCGGCGACATATCCGGGGTAGTCGAGGGCCAGCTCGATGGCGACGCCTCCAGCCCAACTGTGCCCTACGATCACCGCCCGGTCCACGCCGAGCGAGCCCAGGAGCCGTATTACGGCGTTGGCGTTGGCGGCGAACCCGCCCGCCCGTCCTCCTGTCAGCCCGTAGCCCAACCGGTCCGGGACGATGACCCGGTGGTCACGAGCGAGGTCGGTGGCCACGAGCCCCCAGTCCCGGGCCGAACCGGGCTGGCCGTGCAACAGCACGACGGCGCGTCCGGCGCCCTGGACGTCGGCAACCAGGTCCCGCCGCCGCTTGACGCGCCAGAAGTGCAAGGAGGTGGGTCGGCCGACGCGCTCGTACCCAGTCGGCCCGGTCAAGCACCCCGCTCGTCGGTCGAGCTCCCACCCCGTGCGGACCGGTCCCGGCCGAGGGCGGGGCAAGGCTCATTAGCGTCCAGGTCGATGTGGTCGTTCCGGGTGTTGACGAGGTGGCTGGCCACCGATTTGAAGTAGGTCATCAACTGCGTCTCCTCGAGGGTCCCGAGGTTGGCCTCGCTCATGGCCGCGGTCATGTGCTGGAGCCAGGCATCGTGCTCACGGGCGCCGATCTGGAACCGGTCGTGCCTGGCCCGGAGATGGGGGCTACCCCGCAACTGCTCATAAGTGCGAGGCCCGCCCCAGAACTGGGCCAGGAACAGGCACAGGCGCCGCCGGGATCCGTCGAGGTCGTCGGGGTAGAGAGGACGGAGAACTTCGTCCGTCGCCACCCGGGCGTAGAACCTCTCCGTGAGCTCTTCGAAGAAGGTCATGCCGCCGAGGCGTTCGTACATGCTCTTCACGGGCGCTCTTCCTGCCGTTTCCCCGGGTGGCACCCGTCACAGGCGCTCTGACCGATGATAGACCCCGGCTGGCGGCAATGGGCCCGACTTGGCGCGCCCTGAATTACCAGGTCGTATGATGCGGCCTGTGCCGTCCCGTCGGCTGGTCGCGGCCATCTCCATGGCGGTTGTGTTCGCCGGTGGCACCCTTTTGGACGGGTGTGGCCGGCACGTGGCCACCAACGACCAATCCCCCAAAGCCTTCCTCGACTCTGTCTACAGCCAGGCTCCGGGCATAGGCAGCTACCGGACCGGCGCCCAGCTGATCACGCTGGGCCAGGCCATATGTGGCGACCTCGAGTCGGGGGCGTCGGTGGAAGAGTTGGGTGACCGTTTGCCGCTTGTCGAGGGCAACGTGAGCCTGCCGCCCGGAGACCTCGGGATCGTCATCGCCGCCGCCGTCGATGTGATGTGCCCGAAGTTCCACAAGCTGCTGGGCTAGTAGGCAGGGAGGCCCCTTCGAGACGGCCTATAGCGGCCAGGCCGAGAGGTACGTCAGGACGCGGCCTCCGCAGGAGACGTGCGACCCGTTGGCCAATTCTCTCTGTTCGTTGCGGCCGAGCTGGTCCCATCCCTGCGCCCCCGGGCCTTGCAGCCATGTGCCACCCTCGGCACCGCGGTCGACGACGAAGGCCGACCAACCCCGGATCTGGACCTCGGCATGGACGGGTGCCATGGCGTGGTTGGCCCCGAACGCATGGCGATGGGCTGAACGGCCCCGGCCTGCACCTCGGTGGCCATGGCGGGCTCGGCGCCGATCAGGCAACCGCGGGCCAAGCCCCAGACTGAACCATCGTCAGCCAACAGGGCGCCGATCGACGGCCGGGGCCCGTTGGACGGGAGGGTGCCAACCGGGATGGGCCGCCCGCAGCGCAGGCAGTTCACGGCCTTCGGATGGTTGAAGTGACCTTTCTCGCAGCGTACGCCGGGGACCTCGGGCCGGTCGCCGATGGGGCTGACGGCGTTGGCCGCCAACCGCAAGGGCCTTCCCCGGACAGGGTGGCCAGACGCAGGTCGACCGGGCCCCCTTCAGCTCCCGGAGCGCGCCGCGGCGGTACGGGCGGCGCCATGGCGGATGAAGGTGGGGCGAAAGACGCCAGGCCCCCCGGAGGCGAGCCACCGGGCAGTGGGCCACCCGGCAGTGGGCCACCCGGCAGTGGGCCACCCGGCAGTGGGCCACCCGGCAGTGGGCCACCCGGCAGTGGGCCACCCGGCAGTGGGCCACCCGGCAGTGGGCCACCCGGCAGTGGGCCACCCGGCAGTGGGCCACCCGGCAGTGGGCCACCGGGAGCCGGCTGCCACGAAGGCGGCGTGCCGCCGGCCAGGCCGCCGGTAGCCGGCCCGTACGGACCGGCCTGGCCTGGTTGGCCCGTTCTGAGGAGGTTGGCCGGCTTGAGAGGGTTGGCCCGTTCTGAGGAGGCTGGCCTGTTAGGGAGGGCTGGGGAGAGCCGACCGTCTGGTAGGCCCCGCTCGGCTGCGGAGGCGCCGAGGGTGGGCGCAGTAGCACGAACCCGGCCCCGGGAACCGCCCCCGTCACCAGGTCGAGCGGGTTACCTTGCTGGCTCTGCGGCGGAGGGTGGGACCCGTATGGCAGCACGATCAACGGCCAGGGCCGGCCGATGGAAGTGACCATCCAGCCGGGCACGGGTTGGGGAGCCAGCCACCGGCCGCTGTCCCACGCCTGGACGGGGCCGTGCAGGAACAGGGTCAGGCCATTTGCCCCGGGGCCCACCACCGCGAAGGGCGCCTGGGGTTCGGGGTCCCCGCGCTGAAGGATGGCGATGAGCGAACTCGCCAGCTGGTCGCCTCCCGACGGTGACTGACTGGCCCTCTGCGCCTCGCTGACGAGGTGCGACTGCAACAAGGGCGTTGCTTGCGGGCCGGCCCACACCTCCACCTCGCCAAAGCGTGCCACCAGGCCGGGGCCGGGCACGACCTCGAGTTTGTCAGCCACGCAGCATTACCTCCTCGGGAACGTCATGCGACGGTCAGGTTCATCTCTGGGCAGCGTTTTTCACCCATGGGCCGGTTTTACCAGTTGGCCGCGGCCTGGTCGAAGTGCCTGGCCACTTCCTCGGCCGTCGCCGGGCGGTCGGCGGGGTCGAGGGCGAGGCAGCCGGCGACCACGGAGGCGACAGCGGCCGGCAGCTCACGCCGCGCCGGCACCGGCGCCACGAGCAATTGGGCCAGCGCCTGGACCACGGGCACGTCCTCGATGCCCGGGAACGGTGCGGCCCCGGTCAGGGCGTAATGGGCCGTCGCCCCCAGGGCCCAGATGTCCGACCACCGGCCTCCCTCGCCTCTCAATAGCTGAGGGTCCATGTAGGCCAGGGGAGGGTAACCGATCAGCGCCAGAGGTTGGTTGCCGTCGGCCAGGGACGGCGGCGAAAGTACGGCTCCGCCTGTCCCCGGGCCGGGACCGATGAGGCCGGACTGGTCCGGTTGGCCGGGTGCCGTCAGGGCTACGGCGTGCGGGCAGATGGCGGCGTGCAGCTGGCCGTGTTCGTGCAGAGCCTGCGCTCCCCGGGCGGCGCCGGCCAACGCCCGCAGGCGGGAAGGCATGTCGAGACCGGCAGGCGGAGAAGCCAGGGTGCCTGTCACCAGCGTGGTGGCGCTGGCCCAGATGACCGTGCGTTGGCCCCATTCGCCCGCCCCGGCCTCGAGCCAGTCGGGCAGGCCCGGCGACCGGACCGCGGCTGCGGGCTCCAGCCTCGAGCGCGCCACCGCCCACGCCGTGCGGGCTAGCGGGCCCAGGACCCAGACGGTGACCTCGTCCCGGCCCTCGCCCAGGCGCACCGGCCGCCGCGTCCGTAGGCACGGGAGCGGGCCGTCGTCAGCGACGACGCTGATGATCTCGTAATCGGCCACCTGGCTAGCCAATCGGGAGCCTCCTCGGGAGCCCTTTGCTGAGGGACGCTACAAGCTTTTGCGGCCCGATGTGAAGGTGCCGGCATTTTTTCGACGAGCGTTCAGGAAGCAACGGTCAGGGTCGACAGGACCCTGTCGGTCGTGGTCGAGGAAGGTACGCCCACGAGCCAGACCTCCGATTCGGTTGTCTTCACCCAGGCCATAATGCCCACGCCCTGTTTGCCGCCGGTCAGGCGGAAGCGGTAGCGCCAGGACAGGGCGGCGCCCTCCAAGTGGAAGGGCTTTACCGACAGCACGCGGTAGTGGCCCCCGAGGAACGTCACCACGATCTGAGGCACGGCCGCCAGCGGTGACGGTGGCACGTCCGCCTCGATGACCGATTCACCCGCGCCACCGCTTTGCCCGGCGTAGTAGACGTCTCCGGCCGCGTCGCTCATGAACTGCTGGAGCGCCCAACTCCGGGGAACGGAGAAGCTGGCGTACACGCCGGGCACTGCCTGCCAACCCCGGGGAACGGGCGCCGGCACCGTCGGGTAGTTGCCGTTCAACCCGAGGGCCGCCCAGAGGACCACCCCGATACAGACAGGGGTCAATGTCAGCAGCGCCACCCAGGCCAGCAACCGGCGGCGGTCGCCCTTGGTGGGAGGGTCGACCCGGGGGTCGTGCCGGGGAGCCGGAGCCGCGCCCAAGCTCGCATCCGAAGGTGCCCTAACGTGGCGGCTCTCGGTCCCAGCCCTCACGCGACCGACCCTACCGCGCCGGGGGAGCGGTCCGGGCCGACGGCGCCGGGGCCGGGTGCCGGTGCCCGGCCGGTGCGAAGATCGTGGGGCTCATGAGAGAGGCTGCGTTCGTCATCAACCCCGTGCACACCCGTCATATCGAGCTCCTCAAGGCCCGCTGTCGGCAGGCCGCGGCGCACCATGGGTGGGGGGCGTTGTTCATGGGCACCGAGGCCGGCGAGACCGGCCCGGAGTTGAGCAGCCACCTCGAGGTCTACGTCCGCCGTCCCGGTGACAAGCTTGTCTTCGCCGTGGGGGGCGATGGCACTGTCAGGGCCTGTGCTCACGCTCTGGCCGGACGTGCCATCCCCCTGGCCATCGTCCCACGGGGGACGGCCAACCTGTTCGCCCGGGCCCTCGAATTGCCATCTGACCTGGGGGGGGCGTTGTCCACGGGCTTTGGCGGACGTGACGTCGACGTTGACCTGCCTGATGCCGACGGCCAGACGTTCGTGGCCATGGCCGGCCTCGGGATCGATGCCGCCGTCGTCGAAGCCACGCCCAAGCCGCTCAAGGACCACCTCGGCTGGCTCGCCTACGCGCTGGCCGGCGTACCGCACCTCGCCGGGCCGGTGCACGAGTTCGCCGTCCGCATCGACGGCGCCGATCCCCTGGTCCGGGAGGCTCACTGCGTCGTAGTCGGCAATGTCGGTGTGCTTCCCGGCGGCTTCACCCTCTTGCGGGGTGCCCGCGTCGACGACGGGCTCTTGGACGTGGGCGTGTTGTCCCCCCGCGGTGTGGTCGGCTGGCTCCTCGTGGCCCGACGCACGGTGGGCGGCCGTCACCGCCTCGGGCGCGAGCTGGAGCACTTCCAAGGCACCCGTGTCGAAGTGAGGTCGACGACCGAGCTGGCGCGCCAGCTCGACGGTGACGTGATCCCTCCGGGGCGGTCGCTTTCTGTCAGCTTGCGCGCCAAGGCTCTGCGGGTGCGTGCTCCCGAGCGCCATAGGATCGGCGGGTGAGCGTGCAACGGTTCGTGACGGCCTTGGCCACCACGTCGCTGGCGGTGGCTTGTCTGGTGAGCGGGCCCGGGCGGGCCCGGCCGGAGCGGCGACCACGACCACGCCGTCAACGTCCCCGACCGTGCCCCCGACGACCTCGTCCACTTCACCTGCTCATTTGCTGGCGTCAGCGATCGCCGCCGCCTCCGGTCAGCGGGCGCTCGACTGGAGCCAAACCGTGACCGAGGGCCTGGACTCGTACACCCAGGTCACCCAGGCCGGGCGGCAGGACGGCACGAGCTCGATCAAGGTACACGTCGGCAAGACCACCCTCGACTTGGACTGGGTTCTGGTCGGCAAAACGGTCTATTTCAAAGGCAATGGGAACGCCCTCAGCGGCGCCCTAGGCTTTACGACGGCGGCGGCCGCCAAAGAAGCCGGCAAATGGATTTCCGCCACCGCCGGAGCCGGGGCCCTCTTCCAGGACCTGTCCTCCTATCTCACCGTTTCCTCGGCCAGTACGATCTTGGACCTGGTCGGCGAAATGAGCTTCCTTCCGGCCACAACCGTACGCGGCCAGGCCGTGCTCGGCATCCAGGGTATACGTTTGTCCGAAGAGGAGAAGGTCACCGAGACGATCTACGTGAAATCCGCGGGCGTACCCTTGCCGGTCGAGCTCAGCCAAACCGGACAGGGGACCACCGGCTATACGTACTTCGGGCCCTGGGGGCACCCTCCGGCAGCCAAAGCGCCGCCGAACGCGCTGAAGCTGTTGAAGACATGGTTGGCTAGTTCATAGAAAAGGAGCCGGTCCTGTGCTGAAGGGTTTCAGAGAGTTCATCATGCGGGGCAACGTCGTGGACCTTGCCATCGCCGTCGTCGTCGGTACGGCTTTCACCGCGTTAGTGAAAGCGTTTGTGGCTGACATCCTTACGCCCATAGTGGCGGCCATCTTCGGTCAGCCCAACTTCAGCACGCTGACGTTCACCATAAACAAGAGCCAGTTCCTGTACGGCGATCTCATAAACGCGCTCATCACGTTCCTCTCCGTCGCTGCCGCCATCTACTTCTTCGTGGTGGCCCCGCTAAACGCCCTGGCCGCCCGGCGCGCCCGTGGTCAGGCCCCCCCGACCGACGAAGTGCCTCCCGACATCGCCCTGCTGACGGAGATCCGGGACCTTCTGTCCACCCAGCAGGGGCCGTCAAAGACGGCGTGAGGTCGGACGAGGACGAGGAGGATCCCGGGGCGTGGAACACCGTCAGCACTGCGACCTGCTCGCCGGCGAGGTCGAGCGCTTCGCCGATCTGATCGGTAGCGGTCGCCGGGGGGCCGGGCTGTTCGATGTGCCCGTACCTTCGTGCCCGGGGTGGTCGATCGGCGATCTCACCGAACACCTCGGCACGGTGCACCGCTGGGCTGAGCACCTCGTCCGTGCCCGCGCCCCCAAGCGCGTCCCGTCCCACGAAATGGGCCTGGGGGAGCCCCAACGGTCTGCGGAGTGGTTGCGGGCCGGCGGCCAGGCTCTAGTCGCCACACTCAGGGCCGCCGACCCAGAAGCCCCGATGTGGGCCTGGGGAGCCGACCAGCATGTCCGGTTCTGGTCCCGTCGCCAACTGCACGAGACCTTGGTGCACCGCACGGACGTCGAACTGGCCCTGGGCCAGCCCCCGGCGGCGGGCGTGGCGGTGGCGGCCGACGCCATTGACGAGTTCCTCGTCAACCTGAGCGGCGCGGCCTATTTCTCGCCCCGGGTGAACAGCCTGCGGGGCGACGGCAAGCGGCTGTCCTTCCGGGCCACCGACCTCGACCGCGAGTGGTCGGTGAGCTTGCGGCCCGAGGACTTCGAGGTCGGCGGCCCGGTCGGTGAGCCGGATGCGACCATGGCCGGACCGGCGCTCACCCTCTTACTCGTGCTCTACCGCCGGCTGCCGGTCGACGCCGCCGGGGTGCAAAGTGCCGGCGACCGCTCATTGATCGAGTTGTGGTGGGCCAACTCCGCCCTGGACTAGCGCCGATGGCCGACCAGTTGCCCACAACCGTTGTCGTACCGGGCCACGCCCAGCCGGCACAGCCGGTGAAGCCGCGGCTGCGGGGGGTATCGCACCAGGCGGCGGCGTTCCTTTTCCCGTTCCTAGGACTGGCGGCCGTGCTGGTCGCCCGCTCCCCGGGCGCCAGGGTCGCCGTGGTCGTGTACACTGCCGGCGTCACGGGCATGTACGCCACCAGCGCCTGCTACCACCGGGGCCACTGGGCGCCTGCGGCCAAACGCCGGATGCGCCGGCTGGACCACTCCATGATCCTGGTGGCGATCGCTTCCACGTATACCCCGGTGGCGGTGGCCGGCCTGTCTGCGGGCACGGCCTGGGCCGTGCTCAGTGTGGTCTGGGGCCTGGCCGTGGCGGGCGTGGCGGCCCGCAACCTGTGGCTCGAGGCTCCCCGCGGGGTCACCGCCGCCGTCTATATCGGTGTCGGTTGGGCAGCCCTTGCCGTCCTGCCCGCGCTGTGGACGCAACTCGGGGTGATGACCTTCGTCCTGCTGTTGGCTGGAGGGCTGCTTTATTCTGCCGGGGCGGCGGTCTACAGCCTCCACCGGCCCGACCCGTGGCCCGCCGTTTTCGGCTACCACGAGGTGTTCCACGCACTGGTCGTCACCGCGGGGCTGGTGTTTTACGTCGCCGTTGTCGGTGTGGTGGTCCGGGCCTGAGCCGGGGCCTCTCAGTGGCGGGACAAGGCGCGGATCGTTGACAGCCACGGGATACTGCGTTGCTTGCTGACTTTGGCGATGGCGCCCAGCATGTCGGAGTAGGCGGCCTCCGGACCGTTGGTGCCGGGGCCTTCCGTCAATACACCGAAAATGGTCATTATTTCGCCGTGCCGGGCCCTGGCATATCTCAGTAAGGCGCCCCAGTCCGCCGCCTCTGAGGCGTAATAGACCTGGGGCATCGGTACGTCGGGGCGAAAGCCGTAGGCCACCTGCAGGAGTTGGCGCTCGGTCCAGTAACTCGCCTCGGCCGAGCCGTAGTCCACCATGGCCGGGGCGGCGCCTCTGACGGTGGTGGCGTACCCTTTCAGGAGATCGTAGGTGTTGGAGTACCCAGGGTCGTAGGCCGGTTCGGCGTCATCGGCGGCGACGACCTCGACGTGGTCCGTGTAGCCGTCGCGGGCCTTGAGCTCGGCGGCCCAGGAGCCGATCTTTATTACCGTCAAGGCAAGTTGGGACCCCCAGAAGGCAAAATCGGGGGGCTCGTCCGGGCACCCGCATGTGCCGGTCCCAGCCCCACAGGGCTGGCCCGTGCCGCAGCTGTTATTGGTGCCGACGGCCACATCAAGCGTGGTGTAACTGGGGGCGAAGCGGTAATAGCCCCGGATGTAGTTTTCGACACCCCTCGTGATCGAGGTAAAAGGTATAAAGGGACCCCCGAAGCCCATCGTCCCGTACCTCACGCCGTCGTCCGCGGGCCGGCCGAAATCCAAGATCACGATACCCCGGGCGTCGCTCCGGCCTGCCGTCTCGCCTTGCCGAAAAAGGACCAGGGGGTTCCCGCTGCGCTCGTAATAAGACGTTGTCCTGGCCGGCAGCGCTAGGGCGGAGACGGCGGTGCCCGAGGTCACGGGACCGGCCAGGGCCGCGACCACGACGAACGTGAGCGCCCGGCGACCACGCCAATTCCCACGCCGAGAGCGCGATAAGCGAAAGTGAGCGCCACTCCCCGTCATGACAGCCAATTGTCGCGCAGTCGGGGCCGCCGGTGGCGCACCCGGGCCGCCCTCGGTCAAATGTAAACGTCCCCGGCCGGAAGGCCGATGTCCTTCGCAAAGGCGTCCTGTAGGGCCAAATCCTTGGCGAACAGGGCGCTGAAACCGGTCTCGAAGGATTTGACGCTATGAACCGAGCCCATGAGCACGATCAGCTGCTTGTTGGAGTTGACGATGGCGATGGCGTCGGAGGCCGTCTTACCGGTAAATCCCACTTTTAAAAGCCCGGTGTCGAAAGCCTTCAGAGCGGGGATGAAGGCGAGGCATGGCTTGGATACCTGGGCCACGGTCGCCTTGGCACCCAGTGCCTCCAGTGCGTCGGACCACTTGGTCTGCGGCCCACTGAACGCCGCCTCGAGCGCATGGAACCGGGACATTTGCGGGGACGGGACTTTGGCCGACGCAGCCTGAGCCCCCACAGCCAAAACGGCCGCAGCCGCCACTAGGACCGTGAACCACCTGGCACGCACCGTTTTTTACCTCCTGGTCATCAGCGATCACACGGCATTTACGTCTGGCAAGGAAAGACTAGAGAGCGGAGCCTAGCTGACGCGTCCCAGAGCGAGTGCCCCCACCACCTCGCAGGCCACGTCGCCAAGCTTGCGACCGCTACGTCGGGACGCCCGGCGTAGGTCGGCGAAGGCCTGTTCGGCACTTACACCGTGGCGTGCCATCAGGATGCCCTTGGCCTGGCCGATCACGTCCCGGCTCTCCAGCACCTGGCGCAGGTGGCGGTTGGCCAGCTCCGCGCTCATGAGCGTGGAGGCGTTGGCCAGTAGCACGGTGGCCTGGCCGGCCAAAGCTCGGGCCAGCAGACGGGCGCGGCCGTCGCTACGGAGCCCGGCCGTGGAGTAGAGGTTGAGCGCACCCAGCGTCGTGTCGCGCCGACCGAGCGGGAAGGACCACACCGAGGAGAAGCCGAGGCTCACGGCGACGGACGAAAAGCCCGCCCATCGACGGGCCGGGAGCGACACGGCAACCTCGGTGCCCGTCCTGATGGCTTCGACGCAGGGACCACCGCCGCGCCGGTACTGCGCTTGATCTGCGGCCCTGACCGCAGCCGAGCTGGCGCTGGTCGTCTCTAATTGCTTGCCGTCGTGGACGACAAGCGAGACGCTGGCGGCGTCAACCCGGGGTACGACCGTCACGGCCAGGTTGATGATCACGTCCAGCAGGCCCGGCACGGTGTGCTCGGAGAGCACCAGCATGGCCAGGTCAGCCCGGAAGGCGGCCGAGGTCGCATTGCCATCGGGTGGCGTCATGACCATTGCCGGCCAATAACGCGACAAAAAGCGGTTTGGGCCACGTAAGACGCCTCCTTTGTGAACCACAAAAAGAGGCGAGGCAACTGGCGCGGGACAACAACAACAACAAAACCGTGCCCCGCCGACCGAGGCCGCTTCTCTGGTAACCAATTTATCAGCGGCCCCCGGCGCGTGCCCCTTTTTCTCGTTCTGACAACACGGTTCCGGTACGAACCGAAGTAACGGAAAACCTGCCCGCCGGTCGAGCCCCGCCACCCGCTACCCTCGACTGACGTGGTGACGTCCTACGACGGCGAAGTTCGAGGCGTACCGCGTCTCAGGCTTGACCGCCTCGACCGGGTGGCGAGCGAGTGGCGCCCGTCGCCTGACCCGAGGGCGCTGTCTGTCGGCATTGTCCATCTCGGCCCGGGCGCTTTCCATCGGGCTCACCAGGCCGTGTACACCCAGCAAGCCATGGCCGTGAGCGGGGAGACATCATGGGGCATCTGCGGGGTCACGCAACGCAGCCCGGCCGTGGCGGATGCGCTCCTGCCCCAGGATTGCCTCTACAGCGTCCTCGAGCGTCGGGCCGAAAACACGAAGATGCGTGTTATGGGCGCCATCCGGCACGTCCTGGTCGCTCAGAGCCAGCCCGAGGCCGTCACCGCGCAGATGGCCCGGCCGGGCACGCGCATCGTCACGCTGACGGTCACCGAAAAGGGCTACCGTTTTGACCCCTTGACCGGAAGGTTGCGCGGCGACGACCCCGAGGTGCTGGCGGATGCGTCGGGCCGCCCGCCCCGGACCGTCATAGGCCAACTTGTTGGAGGCCTCGAGGTCCGCCGGCGGCAGGGCTCGCCCTCGCTCACAGTTCTGTGCTGCGACAACCTTCCCCACAACGGGGACACTCTGTGCCGCCTGGTAGGCGATTTTTGTGACCTGAGGTCCGGACCGGAGGCGGACGCCCTGCAATCCTGGGCTCGTGAGAACGTGTCGTTCCCGAACACCATGGTCGACCGGATCGTGCCCGCCACCACCGACGACGACCGCCGCCAGGCGAGTGCGCTTCTCGGATTGGAGGACCGCGCCGGAGTGGTCACTGAGCCCTTTTCCCAATGGGTGATCGAGGACCGCTTCGCCGGGCCGCGGCCGGCTTGGGAAAGGGCCGGGGCGATGCTGGTCGGCGACGTGGCCCCATACGAGGAGATGAAGCTGCGCCTCCTCAACGGCAGTCACTCCGCTCTGGCCTACCTTGGTGCGCTGGCCGGGTTCGAGCTCATCGCCGACGCCGTCGCCTCCCCTGACTTCGACCGCTTCACGCGGGCGTTCATGGACACCGACGTCACTCCCACCCTCAGCGTCCCGGACGGCTTCGACCTGGCCTCGTACAAGGAGGCCCTTATGGGCCGCTTCGGTGACCGCGCCCTGCGTCACCGCACAATCCAGATCGCCATGGACGGGAGCCAGAAACTGCCGTACCGGCTACTGGCCACGATCGCGTCACGACTGGCCGCCGGTTACGAACCTCGCCTGGCCTGCCTGGCCGTGGCCGCCTGGATGCGCTTCGTCGCTGCCGGCCAGAGCGACCAGGGGGCCGTCCTGCCCCTCGACGACCCCATGGCCGGACGGCTTGGCGCCGTGGTGGCCGGGGCGTCAACGGCCGGGGCGACCGTGTCGGCCCTGCTCACCGTGAGGGAGATCTTCCCGGCCGAACTGGCCGGCAACGACACCTTCCGGGCCTTGCTCACCGAGGCGTTCGACCTGCTCAGCCGCAGGGGGGCGGCCGCCGCCGTGGCCTCGGCGAGCGGCGACCTTTCGTCATGAGGCTTCCAACGCAAAGGGCGGGGCGGGCGGGGGGCGGTCGCCCGCGACTTGTGGGGCGGCGGGCCCCGGGGTTGGTCGGGGTGGCGCTGGCGGCGGGGACGGTGGCCTTGGGCGCCAGCCCGGTTTTGGCCACCCGCGGCCCCGGGGTGAGCCCGCCGACGACGGTCATTGTCGAGAAGACGAGTAATTGGGGCCCCGTCCTGGCCCTGTCGAACGGCTGGACCGTCTACCGCCTGACGAGCGACCCGACGGGCAAAAGCACATGTACCGGCCAATGCGCGAGGTATTGGCCTCCCGTCGTGCTGGCTCCCGGCCAGAAGAGCCCGCGGGGCGAGGGTGTCGGCCATTTGGGGACCATCGCCCGGTCGGACGGCGCCCGCCAGGTCACCTACGAGGGGATCCCGCTCTACCGGTTTGGCGGGGACACCCCCAGGAGCCAGGTCAACGGCAACGTGAAGGACTCTTTCGGTCAGTGGTGGGTGGTCAACCCGGCCCATCCGCGGTCGGCCCCCGTACCCAGCAACGGGCACGGGCCGACCACTTCCACGACGTTCCCGTTCTCCGGCGTTGCTTACTGAGCGCAGGCCAGCCGCTCGGCGACGGGTGCTGCCGGCCCCGGTCCGCCCCGGTACCACCATCTGGCTCGGTGTCCTGTCGGTTGCCGGGCTGTCGACCTGGTTGGCGATGGTCGGGCTGGGTGACCTGCTGTCCGCCCGCGACCTTTGGGGAGCCGTCGCCGCGGCCCGAGGCCGCCTGGCCGGTCCCGCCCTGGTAGTGACCGTGGTTGTGCTGCTGGCCGCCGAGCAGCGCTGGCCGGTCGTCCGCCGCCCCCTGCTGGCCCGGGCACAGCTGGTCGACGGCTGCTATTTCGTCCTTTTCGCCATCGCCGTGGTACCGCTGCTCACCCTGGTCGAGACGGGCTTCTCCCTCGAGGTCGGCGCGGCACGCCACCTTCCTCGTCCTCGGCCGGCTGGCGCTGGTGCCCCGGTTCGCCGTCGTGGCCGCCACGTTGGTGGCCATTGACGGCATGAACTGGTGCGGGCATGTCGCCAACCATCGCCTCGCCACCCTCTGGCGGCTCCACGCGCTGCACCATTCCCAGGAGGACATGAGCGTCCTCACGACCTTCCGTACTCATCCGCTCGCCCACGCCACGTACGTACCGGCGTTGCTACCCGCTCTCATGCTCGGCGCCAGCGGCCCCGTGCCGGCGGGGGCGATCATCTTCTACGGCTGTCTCGTCACCCTTCCCCACGCCAACCTAAGCTGGCGTCTTGGCCCGCTTGGCCGCATCATCGTGAGCCCCGCCTACCACCGCCTCCACCACGCCCGCTATCTGGGCGAGCGGGGAACTGTGAATTTCGGGTTCGTGCTGGTCGTTTGGGACCAGCTGGCCCGTCGGGCCGACTTCCCGGCCGCCGGGGCGCCCGTGCTCACCGGCATAGCGGGGCGGCCGGTGCCGGTCGAACAGGCCGTCACGCTCGACCGATCAGGACAGACGGCGGCGCTCGGCCCCGGCGGGCACCGCCGGGGCGGCCCGACCTCGCCCGCATTGTCCTCGCCCAGCTCGCCCAGCCCTTCCGCCGCCCGGCGGCGGACGGCCCGGCGTGAGATTTCCGGGCCAGGCCCCGGGGCGTCGGGCCGAGCTATCCCGGGTGCTGGCGCGCCTGACCGAGCTACGCCGGTCCCCGGCCCTGGGCGATGGCGCCCTGGCCGCGGCGCGCGCCGCCCTGGCCTGGCTTTTCATTTATCACGGGGCGGGGACGCTGTTCGGTGCCTTCCATGGCGCCGGCATCCACCGGATGGCCCTGTTTTTCTCGGCCACCGCCCACCTCCACCCCGGCACCTTCTTCGCCGTGTTGAACGGCATCACGGAGTTCTTCGGCGGTATTGCCGTCGGTATCGGCCTGCTGAGCCGGCTGGCGGCGGCGGGCCTGTTTTTCGACATGGTGGTGGCCATGATCACGGTGAGCTTTCGCAACGGAGTCGTCTCCGGTCCCGGGGGCTCGGGGTACGAGATCAACGTCGCGCTAGCCGGCCTGGCCCTGGTCGTGGCTCTCCTCGGCGCCGGCCGGTTGAGCCTGGACGCCTGGGCCGGGAGGATGCTCACCAAGCGGATATCCCCGCCTCGGGCGCCGCTCCCGGCCGAGTCGCCCTAGGGCTACGTTGCGCCCAGCATGATCGACAAACGCCAGCGCAACCTGGCGCTACTGGTGGCCAGCTGTCTGTTCATGGAAAACCTGGATGGCACGATCGTCACCACGGCTGCCCCCCGCATAGGCGCCGACCTGCACGTGAGCCCGACGTCGATGGGCCTGGTGATCACGGCCTACCTCATCACCCTGGCCGTTCTCATCCCTTTGAGCGGGTGGACGGTGTCCTTCCTCGGCAGCCGCAAGGTCTTCCTGGCCGCCATCGTCATTTTCACCCTGGCCTCGCTGCTGTGCGCGGCCAGCGCCAATTTCTCGGAGCTGGTGGTGATGCGGGTCCTCCAGGGAGCCGGCGGGGCGATGATGGTGCCCGTTGGCCGCCTGGCCGTACTGGCCCGGACGGCCAAGGCGGACATGATGCGGATGATCGCTTACATAGTCTGGCCCGCCCTTATCGCCCCGGTGATAGCGCCGCTGGCCGGAGGGCTCATCACGACGTACGCCAGCTGGCGTTGGCTCTTCCTGATCAACGTCCCCCTGGGCGTCGTGGCGCTCGTCGTGGGGACCAGGGTGGTGCCGCCCAGCCCGAGGACCTCGGCTCCCCCTCTCGACCTGGGTGGCGTGGTCCTGACCGGTACCGGCCTGGCCGGGCTGGTGTACACCGCTCACCTGGCATCAGAACCGGGCTCGGGCTGGGCATCGATAACTGTTTACGGCCTGATCTCGCTCGTCCTCATCGGCGCCACCATCCGCCATCTCCTACGCGTTCCCTCGCCGTTGGTCGACCTCTACACCCTGCGGACCAAGTCCTTTCGAGCCTTCGTGGGCGGCGGGACGTTGTTCGGCATGACCGTCGGCGCCGTTCCGTTCATGCTCCCTCTACTCTTCCAGGACGTCTTTGGCTGGAGCCCGGTCAAGTCGGGCACGGTGGTCCTGTTTATCTTCGTGGGCAACATCGCCATAAAGCCCGCCACCACGTTCCTCATCAACCGGTTCGGGTTCCGCACCATCCTCGTGACCGCAAGCGCCGGCGTGGCTGCCACCGTGGTCGCCGCCGGGTCGGTCTCGGCGACCACGCCGCTGGCTCTGATCGTGGCCATAGTCTTGCTCAACGGGGTCGCCCGCTCTGTGGGTTTCACGGCTTATACGACCCTGGGTTTCAGTGAGGTGACCGGGGGGGATATGGCCCATGCCAACGGCCTTTCCGCCACCACCCAGCAGCTGGCGGCGGCGTTGGGAGTGGCCATGGCCACTGTCGCTTTGCGCATCGGAGGCCCCATAGGCCGCCTTTTTTCGCGGCACCCGGCCCAGACCACCAGCTATACCGTGGCCTTCGCCGTCCTGGCCCTGTTCGCATTGGCGGCGCTGGCCGGCGCCACCCGGCTCGGTCCCGACGTCGGCAGCGCCGTCCGGCGGGCACCGGGGACGCCGGCGGCCGGCCCGACCCCCTCCACCCCCTGACCCGAGATACCCGGACGAGGCCCACAGCACCCCGATAAGGCGGGCCAGAAATGTGACCTTAGGCCCTTTTCCCAGCTCGCGGCGCCTCTTACGTTCGGTGAGCGTCGACGTGCGCCGAGCGATGGCGCGGGCGAGCCATAAAGGGGTAGGTACGAAATGGAGCTGTCCTCGTCCGCCAGGCTATTACACCACCCGCTTTTTGCCGGTCTGCCGCTGGCCACCGTCGAACGCATATCCCTGGATGCACACAACGTCGCTTTCGACCCCGGCCAGGTCGTGCTTTCCGAGGGGTCCGCAGGCGTCGACGCTCTACCTCCTCGAGCATGGGAAAGTCGCTCTTTCGGCCCATGCTCCGGGCAAGGGACATATACTCGTCCAAACGCTCGGGCCGGGCGAAGTGCTGGGCCTGTCTTGGCTTTTCCCGCCCTATAAATGGCGTTTCGACGGCTACGCCGTCGAGTTCGTCGAGGCGCTCGCCGTCGACGGCGTGCGCTTGCGGGCCAGGATCGATGAGGATCCCGTGCTCGGCTACCAGGTGATCAAGCGCATCATGCCGCTTGTCCTCGAGCGCCTTCACCAGACGCGGGCCCAGCTCATTGACCTTTACAGCAGCGCCAACAACGGCTCTGACGACCGTTCGGCCTGATAAACGGCGGCGCCGGCGCGTCCCGGCCCTGGCGCCAAGGTGTTCGGCTTAGGCCACAGGCGGTTGCGCCCGGTCCGGGGTTAGGGTGTCTGGCATGCGCTACCGGACATTAGGCGCCAGCGGCTGCGCGGTCTCGGCCCTGGCCTTGGGGACCATGACATTCGGCTCCGAAACCGATGAGCCAGGCAGTCATGCCCAACTAGACCGCTTCGTCGACGCCGGCGGCACCCTGATCGACACGGCCGACGTCTACTCCGGCACGGAGTCCGAGTCGATAATCGGGCGCTGGCTGGCCAAAGCACCGGCAGAGGTGAGGGACCAGGTGGTCATCGCCACCAAGGGCCGCTTCCCTACCGGCCCTGGCCCCAACGATCTGGGCTTGTCACGTCGGCACCTGTCCCGGGCGATCGACGCCTCCCTGCGCCGCCTGGGCATCGACTGCATCGATTTGTACCAGGTCCATGCCCACGACCCGTGGACGCCGCTGGAGGAGACCCTGCGGGCCCTGGACGACGCCGTAAGCCTGGGCAAGGTCAACTACGTCGGCCTGTCGAACTTCACCGGGTGGCAGGTGCAAAAGACCGTGGACGTCGCCGCCGCCAACCACCTGAGCCGCCCGGTCACCCTGCAGCCCCAGTACAACCTGCTGGTGCGCGAGATCGAGTGGGAGATCGTGCCTGCCTGCCAGGCCGAAGGCCTGGGCCTGCTCCCCTGGTCACCGTTGGGCGGCGGTTGGCTCACGGGGAAGTACCGCCGCGACGAGCGCCCGAGCGGCGCCACGCGGCTCGGGGAAGACCCCGAGCGGGGAGTCGAAGCCTACGGGCGGCGCAGCACCCAACAACGGACCTGGGACGTGCTGGCGGCGGTGGAGGCCGCAGCCGGTGCCCGGGGTTGCTCCATGGCCCAGGTGGCCCTCGCGTGGCTGCGCGAGCGCCCCGCCGTGAGCTCGGTGATCCTGGGGTGCCGGACACTGCAGCAGCTCGACGACAACCTGGGCTCGGCCGAGATGGACCTCACCGACCAGGAGGTCGAGGCGCTCAACCAGGCCAGCGACCCGGGGGCCGCTGATTACCCTTATGGCCAGCCGGGCATGGCGCAGCGCAACCGGAAGATCGAGGGCGGGCGGTAGGCGCCAGCGTCGGTTGAGTTACAGTCGCAGCGGTGCCCGCGCAATTGCCAAGCGAGACGACGGTCAGGTGCACGGCGCGCCGGTAACGGTCGAGGACCTGGAGTGGTGCGAACTGGCCCGCGCCGCCCCACCGGGGGAGCTCGATATCGCCGCCGCGCTCGGCCCGGATTTCGTGCGCTTCGTCGAAGATCGCGTGAAACCAGGTAGCCGCGTGGGAGTTGCGGTGGGCAGCAGAGGGATCGCCCGGGTGGCCGAGGTGGTGGCGGCGGTCGTCCAGGTCCTCCGGGACCGGGGGGCCGAGCCGGTCCTCATACCCGCCATGGGGTCCCACGGAGGGGCCAGCCCCGAGGGCCAGGCGGAGGTTTTGCGTGAGCTCGGAGTTCACCCCGAGGTGCTCGGGGCTCCCATCGATACCTCGATGGACGTAGAGGAAATCGGCGTATTGAGCAGTGGCCAGGCTGTTTACCTGGCCAGATCGGCACTCGGATGTGACGCCGTGGTGCCCGTGAACCGGGTCAAGCCCCATTCCGACTTTCGGGCACCCATCGAGAGCGGGCTGACCAAGATGCTGACGATAGGGCTCGGGAAGGAACGCGGGGCCTCGAGCCTGCACAGGGTCGGTTTCGAGGCCTTCGCGCAGATGTTGCCCGAGGCGGCGGGCGTGGTTCTGGGCGTACTGCAGGTGCCGTTCGGTCTGGCCCTCCTCGAAGGATGCCTGGCACCGACTGCGCGGCGTGGAGGTCGTTCCCGGGGAAGACATCCTGGAAAGCGACCGCGAGCTTCTCCTGGACGCATGGGCCACCTTTCCCCGCCTGCCCTTCCCCGAAGTCGACGTTCTGGTACTACGGGAGATAGGCAAGATGATCTCCGGTTCCGGCATGGACCCCAATGTCACGGGGCGCTTCGCCGGCAAGGCGGTGCCGGCGGTGACCACCGTCGAGCGCTTGGCGGTGCTGGACCTGGCCCACAACTCGGGTGGCAACGCCATAGGGGTGGGAGTGGCGGATGTCGTCACGGAGCGCCTGCGGGCGAAGGTCGACTGGGGGGCCACCTACGCCAACGCCGTCGCCTCCAAGTCCTTGGCCGGGGCCCGGCTACCCGTGGTCGTGGGCAGTGACCTGGAGGCGTTGACGCTGGCCACGAGTACGCTCACCGGGGCGGCCACGTCACCGCCCCGCATGGTGGCCATGGTCAACACGTTGCACGTCAACCACATCGCCGTGTCGGCGCCCCTGCTGGAGGCCGGCATCGCCGCCGGGTATGCCCCGATCGGCCCAGCCGGCGGGCGGAGTTCGGGGCCAACGGAGAGCTGTGGCGGATCGGGGCGATCGAGTTTTTCCCGGCCGCCGATGAAACGGGTGGCCGATGGGCCCCATGACCGATGAGTGACACCTACACCTTTGCCATCGTCGGCCGCGCCTGGCGGGCCAGGCTATTTGCTGACCTGGCCCGGCGCCTACCCGACCGTTTCAGCTTGGTAGGCGCCGTGGTGCGTCGCCCCGAATCAGCCGAGGAGGTGGCCCGGGACTGGTCCGTGCCCGCCTTCTTGTCCCCCGAGGAGCTGGTCCGAAGTGTTCGTCCCGACTTTGTGGTCACCGCCGTCCCCCGGTCCGTGAACCCGGGGCTGGTTACGGCCTTGGTCGACCTAGGCCTGCCCGTGCTGACCGAGACGCCGCCTGCGGGGGACGTTACGGCTATGCGCCAGCTGTGGTCGGCCGTCGGAAGCCGCCAACTGGTCCAGGTGGCCGAGCAGTACCTGCTTTACCCCGGCCACGCCGCCCGCCGGGAACTGGTGCGCCGGGGCGTAATTGGCCAGCCCACCTCGGTACAGGTGTCGTCGACTCACGGTTACCACGCCGTGTCCATGGTCCGGGGGATGCTGGGTGTCGGCTTCGAGCCGGTGACCATCTCGGCCCGCGCTTTCACCGCTCCTCTGGTGGACCCTTTGACCAGACTGGGCTGGACGGGGGACGACGCCCCCAAGGAGGCCACGACCACGCTGGCCACGCTAGATTTCGGGGGCCGGTCCGGCCTGTACGACTTCACCGATAACCAGTGGCACAACCGGCTGCGTTCCCGGCGCATCGTGGTCCGCGGCAGCCGGGGCGAGATCGTCGACGACGCCGTGGTACGCCTGGCCGGGCCGGCGACGGTCCTGACCTCTTGCCTCGTGCGTTCCCAGCTCGGGTACGACCTCAACCTCGACGGGTTCGACACCGAGCACATTTCTTTTGAGGGCGAAGTGGTTTACCGCAACCCATTTCTGGGGGCCAGGTTCATGGACGAAGATATCGCCATCTCCACCCTCTTGTGCGCCACCGGGGCGTGGGCCCGGGACGAGGGCGCCCCCCCGTACTCTTTGGCGCAGGGGTGCCAGGACCAGCTGGTGGCGCTGGCCATCGACGAGGCCGTCGCCCGCGGGGCGACCGTGGTGACGGACGTCGAGCCCTGGGCCGAGCGGTAGTCTCGGGCCAGCCCCGGCGATCAGCCTCCGGCCGGTGACAGTGCGGTCATGGCGCCGTCTACGGTACGTAGGGGCCCCGGCGTCTCAGCGTCTCGATGCCGATAGCGGCCCGCCGGACCCGCTCGCGTGAAGAGGAGACGACGGTGGCGGCGATATGACCGCCGGACGGATAGACGCCGGCAACGTTGCGGAGGCCGAACTTGAGGTGGACCGGAGCCGCCACCTCGACGATCTGCTCGATCTCGTGGTAGCGCAGCGGAGCGGCGAAGTCGTCGGCCCCCTCGATGTAGCAGTCCAGGGGGACGTCCACTGCGTCCCGTATGCCGGCGATGTCAGGGATAGGCAGGTCGGTGGCCAGGTTGAGGCTGGTGGCGCCCAGTTCGACGTAGACACGGGCACTCGCCGGGTTCATCGTCGGGAGGGCCAACGAAGTCTTCAGGACGAAATCGGCCGGAAGCTTCCCCGCCCGTTTGGCCCGGCCCAGCGCCCACAGCAAGCCGACGTCGGCCACGAGGACGCCGTCGATGCCGGCATCGGCGGCCCGCATGGCCTCCTCCAGGCCGGCAGCTATGGCGCTGGCCCCCCGCAGGGCGGCGGCGCCGGTGGCGCCGCTGGCGGACCTGGCCATGGCCGAGATGTCCCAGGCGGCGCGCAGGCCGGCCCAGAGGATGACCTCGTACCCACTGGCGCGCCCGAGATCGGCCATCTCGGCCAGTTCGCCATCCGTTAGCAGAGCGGTCCCGCTGCCTTGGCTGACCCGGTGAACGGGCACGGCGCGGGCGGCGCTTTCGGCCACAACCGCTCTCATGGCTTCGGGGCCTTCGACCGACGGGATTTCCACGCGCCACGCCGCCCCGTCGGCGAAGCGCCGGGCCGACGCCAAGGCGCGGCGCGCCTCACCGGCTCGGTCCTGGGCAAGGTCGGTACCGGACAGCGCGTCTGCTACCCGTTCTCGCAACGTCGCCTCCTTCGGTAGTTCTTCCGGTTTGTCCTCATGGTCACGCCCTGTGGATGTCATGGACGTTAGGCTCGCCTTATGTCATTCTCTCCAGCACCCGCCTCATGCCCATCACCCGAGCACCGGGGCCGGCTGCGCCGGTACCCGGCGCGGTCACTGGTCGCGCTGGCGGCCGCCGCCGGCTGCACTGCCCTGCCGAGCGTAGCCCAGGCAGCAGCAAAGCCCACCGTCCCGGTCCCGATTACGAGCACGACGGCTTGCACCAAGATAAGCCGCTCCGCCGTGTCCAGCATCGTTGGTTATACCGTGCCGGCGGCGACGGGCGTAACCGTGACGTCCACGGTGGACGCCGCGCTCAAGCTCACGGCCACCTCGACGGGTTGTACGTACGTCGTGGCCGGCTCTCTTACCAACCCGCTGGGCTCCAAGACCGTCAGCCTAACCTCCGAGGTCTTCAACAAGCCGGTTACGCTGGCCCTCCTCAAGTCGGCCGAGACGGCGGAAGAGGAGAAACTGGCGAAACAGGACAGGGTCGACAACTTCAAGGTCAAGACCTTCAAGCTACCCGGGGCTCGGGGTAACGGCCATCTATTTCACGGTCACGGCGTCGTTCAACATCCCGGGCATGCCCACGGGCGTGACCCTGCCCAAGGGCATGACGTTGCCCAAGGGCCTCAACATCGCCTACTCGGGGATCGCCACCCTCAATGGCAAGCAGAGCTACTCCGCGTCGGTCAACAACGACACGCTGGCCCAGTCCAAGCTCGCCGCCCTGGTATCCCTGGCCATGAAACTCTGAGGGTCGAAAGTCCTCGCCCACGTGCTGGTGGCCAGGAAGGGACGGCAATGCCCGATTTCATGCCGGCCGTGGTGTGCCACGGCCCTCGCGACTATAGGTTCGAACAGGTCCTGGTCCCTCAACCGGGCCCGGGTGGCGCATTGGTGAAGGTGGAGGCCGTCGGGATCTGCGCCAGCGACCTCAAGTGTTACCACGGGGCGCCCAAGTTCTGGGGCGACGAGCACCGCCCGGCCTATGCGGAGACAGAGGTGATCCCGGGCCACGAGTTCGCCGGGACCGTGGTCGGTATCGACGAGGAAGCTGCCGCCCGGTGGGGCGTCAGCGTCGGTGACCGCGTTGTCTCGGAGCAGATCGTCCCTTGCTGGAGGTGCCGTTATTGCCGCCGGGGCCAGTACTGGATGTGCATACCGCACGACCTTTACGGTTTCAAGCGTCGTACTCCCGGCGCCATGGCCTCGTACATGGTGTTCCCTCCCGAGGCGATCGTGCACCGGATTTCGGCCGACATCCCCGCTCATCATGCCGCCTTCACCGAGCCGCTGGCCTGTTCGCTCCACGCCGTCGAGCGGGCTGGGATCAGCTTCGGGGATGTCGTGGTGGTTGCCGGTTGCGGGCCGATCGGGCTGGGCATGGTCGTGGGCGCCGTGGCCAAGTCCCCGGCACACGTGGTCGCCCTGGACGTTTTCGATGCCAAGCTCGAAGTGGCGAAGCTGTGCGGGGCCGACGTCGCCGTCAACATCGGCCGGGACGACCCGCTCGCCGTCGTAGCCGCGCTGACCGACGGGGCGGGCGCTGACGTCTACCTCGAGGGCAGCGGCCACGTGGCTGCCGTACCGCAGGGCTTGCGCCTTCTCCGCAAGCTCGGCACCTACGTCGAGTACGGTGTTTTCGGCCACGAGGTGACGGTCGACTGGAGCATCATCAGCGACGACAAGGAGCTCGACATCCGGGGCGCACACCTGGGCCCTTACTGCTGGCCGGCGGCCATCCGCATGATCGAGTCGGGGGCGCTGCCCATGGACCGGATATGCAGCCACCAGCTGCCACTGGCCCGTTTTCAGGAGGGCCTCGACCTCGTAGCCGACGGCAGCCGCTCTATGAAGGTGAGCCTGGTCCCCGAATACTGACGTCGAGCCGTGCCGGGGTACCGCGGGGCGGCGCCGCCGTCATGGCGCTTTGATCAGCTGGAGGAGAGCGTCCTCATCGCCGTTGAGAGCCTGGACGGCCTCATAAACGGCGGGACCGTGACGGCCTTCGACCATTTCCAGCAGGCCGCTAGCCGCCCTGGCTTTGCGAAAGGCCAGATTATAGAGGGAGGGAGAGGTCTTTCCTCCCGCCGCCTCCTCCTGCAGGCGCCAGGCCACATCGTCGAGCGACCAGACGAGGTGTTCCAGATCCTTCGGGCTGCGGCTGGTCACCTCTAAGCCCGTCGCCGACAAGGCCTCTTCGACGATGCGGCGGACCGCCTCGTCCAGGTCCGGGCCTGACCTCGGCGCCAGTTCGGCAGCCAGGCGGGGGAACTGCACGGTCAGCTGGCTAAAAGTCATAACGAAGTCTTTCACCCTTCAGGTCGTTGAGGCGCAGCGAGTGTTCTTGGGTGGCAGTTCCAGGGTCTTCAGGTAGCGGTCCGTCCACCGTTGGACACAGCTGCTATTGGTGTAACCGGTGTGCCCCGGGCCGACCCGGGTGAGAAGCCTGGCGTGGTCGAGCTGACGAGCTACGGCCTGCGCCCACGGGTAAGGAGTCGCCGGGTCTCCGGTGGAGCCGATTACGAGAATAGGCGGGCTGCCCTGGGCGTGGATGGGCCCGACCTTGCCCTGCGGAGGGACCGGCCAGTAGGCGCAGGCGAAGTTGCTCCAGGCGTCGGCGGCCCCGAAGTCGGGGGCAACCTTGCCCAGGCGGGCGGCCAGTTGCTGGTAAGCGGTCACCTGCGAAGGGTACGGTCGGTCCACGCAACTGATAGCGGTGCCGGCGGCGACGAGGTTGGTGAACTGGCCGTTGGGCATCAGGCCCTCGAAGGCGTAGGCCAGCGCGGCGAGCAGGGCGCCGTTACCCTCAAGGCCCTCCGCGATGGCCGAGGCCAGGTAGGGCCACGTCTGGTCCGAGTAAAGGGAGCCGGCGAGGGCCGTCTCGGCCACGCCGATGGTCACCTGCTGCGTACCCCCGTACCGGGGAACGAGGTCAGCCGTCAACAGGTCCCCAGCCGCCAATCCCTGAAATAAGCGCTCGTAGGCTGCCTTCGCCCCCTCCGGGAGTTCCCCGGCGCAGGCTTTGTTCCCCGGGCACCAGGCGAAGAAGTCCCCGAGGTCGATCTCGAAACCCTGCGCCTGCTGCTCCACCGTCGTGCTGGCCGACAGCGCCGGGTCCACCGTGCCGTCGAGGACCATGGACCGTACGTGCTCCGGGAACATCTGGGCGTACAGCTCGCCGATATAGGTGCCGTAGGAAAAGCCCATGTAGTCGAGCTTGGGTTCACCCAAGGCGGCACGAATAAGGTCGAGATCCTGCACCGTATCGCGGGTGCCCACGTTTTTGAGCAGCGCCATGGACGTGTGCTCGGCACACGAGCGGTCGAAGGCCTTCACGGCCCGGACAACGGTGGCGATCTCCCCGGCCGTCTGCGGGTCGGGGTCGAGCGCAGTGAGGCTCCTGATGCCGGACGGGCCCTCGCAAGTGACGGGATCGCTCTGCCCTATCCCTCGGGGGTCAAAGCTCACCAGGTTGAACGAAGACCGCAGAGCGGCCGGGAAGGTGGTCGTCTCCAGGAACTGTACCCCGGAGCCCCCGGGCCCGCCCGGGTTCATGACCAGATCCCCGGTGATATGGGCGCTCGTCGCCGGCAGTTCGACCAGGGCCAGGCGGAGGTGAGGGCCGGAGGGGTCGGAGTAGTCCACGGGCACGCTGAGCTCGCTACAGAGATAGTGCAGGTCACAGCGGTGCCAGTCCAGCTGAGGGGGCGCCGGGGAGGAGGCCAGGGCGGGCGCCGTGGCCGCCCCGGCGACGCTGAGGGCGGCGCCGACCAAAACGGCCAGCAGCCGGGTCCCCTTCGCTCTCACTGCGCCGCGACCTCGACCGGTACGTACCGGAGGACGACCCGGACCAGACCATTCGCTCACGGTCGAAGCGTAGCCATACCGGCGCCCGTCGCGGGACGCCACCGCCCGGCCTCGAGGCTGGCTAACGGCGCCCCAACCATCGGCCCAGTTGTGCGAACGCCGCCTCTTGCATGGCCCGGTCGAAGCAGTGCTCGCCGTCGAAGAACTGGCCCACGTAGGCATCGGGGGCGCCGGCTGCCGCATAACCGGCGGCGATGCGCTCGTGAGCGGCCACCATGCCGGCCAGAGAGAAAAGTTGATCACCGCGGGTGTACTGCACCACGAGTGGCGAAGGCGCCCGGCACGCGGCCAGGTCGGGCCAGTCGCCCAGAGCGGCCAGGCCGGGCGGGAACAGCATCCAGGTGTGCGGCGACACATGGGCGTCGAGCAGGTGCCCATAGGTCGACATCATGCAGACGATGACGGCGACGGAAATGTCCACGGAAGTCGCTTGCAATAGTGCGGCCCGGCAGCCGCCCCCCGATAGCCCTATGCAGCCGATGCCGCCACTGACGACGTCGCCACGCGACCTGAGGTAGGCGAGCGCAACGCGGTCCTCATAGGCGACCACGCCGGCCAGGCTCGTCGACAACAGATTGCAGTACTTGGCGACCAAGTGCTCATGGCCTATGGCGGCCTGATTGTACGCAGTTATTTCTTCGGGCTCGGCCTGGGCCCCTTCGGGTGGGGCCGAGCACCCGGCCTCCCCCGGCTGACCGTCGGCGCCTAGGTCGAAGCGGCGACTTCCCCAGAGAAAGACATCATGTACAAGCACCGTGTGACCCTGCCGGGCCAGTTCGTTGGCGAAGGCGCGGCCGCCGTACTGGCGGCGGCGTAGGTCGACTACGAGTGGTCCCGGTGAGCCGGGCCCGTCGGCGATCTTCTCCTTGCCGAAGAACTTGAAATTGCTGTGGTCGTGCAGGGCCAACACGCCCGGCAATGGCCCGGCGGCGCCGGCGGGGCGCAGGAGCCATGCCTGCGTGCGGGGCCCGTAACCCACCGACCAGGAGACCTCCTGGCCCACGATCCCGTCGCCGTCCCAGGTGGCGCCGAGGCGCGGGCTCGTCGGCGCGGCGTCGCCGCCAAACCCCACGATGTCGCGCACGAGCGACGGTGTCAGCCCGGCCCGCCCGGGCGCAGCCGGCCCGGCCTTCTGCTGAGCGGCGAAATCGACCCAGTCGCTGAACTTTCCGAGGTGGCGGTAGGACGGCGGTCGCCGTCCGGGCTTGAGGTCCACGGCTGGACCGTAACCCACTGAGGCCATCCTGCGCATGTAGCGTCGTCAGTCGTGGACGTCGAGTTTGCCTATGGCACGACGGGGCGGCGCGTCGAGCTGCCCGGGGACCGCACGGACGTGATCGTGCCCGACTACCCGGCGCCCGCACCTGACGGCCGGGCCGAGGTCGTAGCCGCCCTGCGCCAACCGGTGAGCGGGCCGCCTCTGCGTCGGCGGGTGCGGCCGGGACAGACGGTAGCCATCGCCGTATGCGATGGGACGCGCCCACAGCCCCGCCGCACCGTCGTCCCGGCCATCCTCGACGAGCTCGAGGGGATTGTCCGCCTCGACGACGTGGTGGTACTGGTGGCCACCGGGACTCACCGCGCCAATACGGATGACGAACTGCGGGAAATGCTCGGTGATGAAGTCCTGCGTGCCGTGCGCGTGGTCAATCACGACGCTCGCGCCGCCGCCTCCCTCAGATGGGTGGGCCGCCTTGGTCACGACGTCCCCGTCTGGCTCAACTCGGAATGGTTGTCGGCTGACGCCCGCATCACTACCGGCTTCGTCGAGCCCCACTTCTTCGCCGGCTTCTCGGGAGGGCCGAAGCTCGTGGCGCCGGGGCTGGCCGGGCTGGAGACGACACTGACGCTCCACGACGCCGCCCGCATCGGCCACCCCGAGGCGCGCTGGGGCGTCATCGACGGGAACCCGGTACAGCAGGACGTCCGGGCCATCGCCGCGGCGACGGGCGTCACCTTCGCCCTCGACGTCGTCCTTGACGGTGCCCAGCGCATAGTCAGCGCCTTTGGCGGCGACGTCTTGGCCATGCACGCGGCCGCCTGCGACAAGGCCCGCGCCATCGCCATGCGCCCGGTGCCGAGACCTTTCGATGTCGTTGTCACGTCCAACGGCGGCTTCCCTCTCGACCAAAACCTCTACCAGTCGGTCAAGGGGATGTCGGCGGCGGCGCAGGTCGTGAGGCCCGGCGGGATGATCGTCTGCTTGGCCGAGTGCCGAGACGGGTTCCCCGCTCACGGTCCCTACCGGGGCGAGCTGGCGGCCGCCGCCTCGCCCCAGGCGTTGCTGGGCACCATCGCCGGCCGGCGGGCCACGGTGGCCGACCAATGGCAGGTCCAGATCCAGGCGTCGATCATGTCCCGGGCACGCGTCGTCGTGAGCACTTCCTACCTTTCCGACGCCGAACTGGCCGAAGCGCACCTCGACAGACGCACGACCCGAGCCCGGACGGTGGCCGAGGCCGGGCCGCAGGCGCGTATTTGTGCGCTACCGCACGGCCCGATGACGGTGCCCTACCTCGCTTAGGGGAGCGACGTCAACGCCGTCACGGAACTACGCCCGTCACGGAACTACGCCGTCACGCCGTTGCGGTCCTACTTGCCCGGGCAGGCGGGGGTCTTTGTCTGCTCGAGGGCCAAGCAGGGCACAGAAGCTCTGGTCGCCCACCTTCCATGTGCCGGCCTGGAGGACGGCCACGCCCTTCTGGTTGGGGAGAGCTGTCTGGCCGCCCAGGGTGATCGAGTAGCGCACCGTCGCCTGGGTCGCCGATGTGAGCGTGACGGTCGACACCTTGGCGCCGGCCGTGCTGGCCAGGGGATTGCCCTTCGCCTGGGCATCTGATGACGGCGGCGAAGCTCTTGCCGTTCTGGAGGAGGGCGATCTTGGTCTTGGCCGGGGTCGTGCCGGAGAAAAACGTGACCCAGTCCGTCTTGATCTTGGCCTGCGTCGCCTTTGTGTTCGTCGACATCAGGGTGCCCGAGGACAGCACCAAGGCCACGACTACGACGAACAGGACGCGCCGGGCGACGACCGCCCGCCCCGACCGCGGCCCCGCTCCCGACGCCTTCACGGGCGCCACCCTGCTCTCCGAACCGATCGACCTGTGGGTCACCGTGCTACCTCCCTCTCGGCCCCCGGGCGAGCTCCTCCACAACCATCGCCCCCGTCGCGACACCCGTAATGTAACGTGTGCGCCAGAACACGGCAAGGGCACAAAGGCCCTTCAATATCAGGGTGTCTCAGAGTCAGGACGGTGTCCTTGGTGATAACCGTGCTGGGGACCGGGCCGATCTCCGGGGCCAGGGTTGGCGACATCGTTTACGGTAGTCGAGGCCGGGAGATGCCACCGTGACCCCCTCCCGCCGGCCCCGGTCCACCAATTTCACGCTGGCCGTAGTGTGCGCCGTCCTGTTTTTGACCTTTCTCGACACGACCATCGTGAGCGTGGCGCTTTCCGATGTCCAGACCCGCCTGCACGCCGGTGTCAGCGCTTTGCAATGGGTCGTCAACGGGTATGCCCTCACCTTTGCCAGCCTGATGCTGATGGCCGGGTCACTGTCGGACCGCTTCGGCCGGCGCAAGGTCATGCTCGGTGGGCTCGGCGTATTCGCGGTGGGTTCCCTGCTCGGAGCCCTGGCGCCCGACAGCGCCACGCTCATCGGTGCCCGCGTCATCATGGGCATCGGCGCCGCCGCCTCCGAGCCGGGCACGCTGTCGGTGATCCGCCACATCTACCCGGACCGCGAGGAACGGGCGCGTGCCCTGGGGGCGTGGGCGGCCGTCTCCAGTCTCGCCCTGGCCCTGGGCCCGGTTATCGGGGGAGCGCTGGTCGGGGTCGGGACCTGGCGGGCGATCTTCTGGTTCAATGTCGCCGCCGCCGTGGTAATAGTGGCGTTGGCGGCCGTGACGCTGCCCGAGAGCGCTGACCCTCAGGCCGCCCGTCTCGACATCCCCGGCTTCGTCGTCGGGGCGGCGGCGCTGGGCGCCTTGACCTTTGCCGTGATCCTCGGCGAGTCGGACGGCTACGGCGCGCCGCTGGTCGTGTCGCTCTTCGTCGTCGGCGTCATAGCCCTGGTCGGATTTGTCCGGGTCGAGCGAGCCAGCCGGGCCCCGATGCTGGAGCTCGACTACTTCCGCTCCCCGCCGTTCTCCGGAGCCCTGATCGTCACGTTCGTCGCTTTCTTCGGCATCTTTTCCATCTTCTTTTTCACCGCGCTCTACCTGGCGGCGGTCGTCGGCTACTCGCCCTACCGGGTCGCGGTCGAGTTCGTCCCCATGACCATCGCCATGATCGCGGCGGCCGGCCTGGCCGGGCGGCGGGTGGCCCTCGGCTCGCCGAGGGTACCCATGGCCGAGGGCTGCGTCCTGGCCGGGGCGGGGATGTTGCTGAGCGAGGTGCTGCTCAGCGCGCCGAGGCCGTCGGTATGGCTGATGGCGCCACTGGCTCTGGCCGGTTTCGGCTTCGGCACGGCGGTGGTGCCGGTGACCTTTGTGACCCTCGGGGTGGTCCGGCCCGAACGCTCGGGTATGGCGGCGTCGGCCACCAACACGGCCAGGGAGCTCGGCGCCGTCTTCGGTGTCGCCGTTCTCGGTGCTCTGGTCAATGCCCACCTCACCGCCGGCCTCACCGGCCGGCTCCACGTGCTCAAAATCCCGGCCAACTTCATCTCGGTCATCATCAACGCGGTCGAGACCGGGGTCGTGCCCAGTGGTGTCAAGGGAGGTGGCACGATCGAGGACAAGGTCATCGTCGCCGCCTATGCCGCCTTCCGCAGCGGTCTTCAGACGGCGTTGCTAGCTTCGGGAGTCGCCCTGCTCATAGCGGCCGTCGTGGCCGCCACGACACTGTCCGAGAGGGGCCAGCGCGGTCGCGGGCCGGTGGACGCGGCGGCCGTTTAGTGCCGTCGCGGGCCGAGCCCTAGAGTTTTTCGACAGACCGGGGTACCCCGTTCTCGTTCGCCAACAAGAAGGGGCGGGTAGTGACCAGAGCGTTGTTCGACGGGGTGGAGGTCACCGGCGAGTGGGGGGACCGTTACGACCAGGTCCTGGACGAGCGGTCCTTGCGGCTGCTGGGCGACCTCGAGAGGCGGTTCGGGCCCCGGCGCCGGGAGCTCCTGGAGCGGCGCGCCGAGCGTCAGCTGGCTTTCGACCGGGGCCGGCTGCCAGGTTTCTTGGACGAGACTCGCGAGATCCGCGAGGCGGACTGGCAGCGTGGCGCCGCCCGCCCCCGCCCTTAACGACCGCCGGGTCGAGATAACGGGGCCGACCGACCGCAAGATGACGATCAACGCCCTCAACTCGGGCGCCAATATCTGGTTGGCCGACTTCGAGGACGCCAACACCCCGCAGTGGCAGAACATGGTCGAGGGCCAGCTCAACCTGGGCGACGCCCTGGACCGGACGATTGAGCTCACGACCCCCGAAGGCAAGCATTACGAGCTGGGGGAACAGCTGGCCACCATAGTCGTCCGCCCCCGCGGCTGGCACCTGGTCGAAAAGCACGTCCTGGTCGACGGCGCGCCGGTCTCGGCCGGGTTGTTCGACTTTTCCATGTACCTCTGCCACTGCGGCCGGCGGCAATCGGAGCTGGGCGCCGGGCCGTATTACTACCTGCCCAAGATGGAGAGCCATCTCGAGGCGCGTTTGTGGGACGACGTCTTCAGCCACGCCGAGGACTCGCTCGGGCTCGAACGCGGGACGGTCCGGGCTACGGTACTGATCGAGACGCTGCCGGCGGCGTTCGAAATGGACGAGATCCTCTTCGAGCTGCGCCAGCACGCCGCCGGCTTGAACGCAGGGCGATGGGACTACCTGTTCAGCATCATCAAAAAACTGCGGAACCTGGGCGAGGAGTTCGTCCTGCCCGATCGCAACTCGGTGACGATGGCCGCCCCGCTCATGCGGTCATATGCGGATCTACTGGTGCGGACCTGCCATGCCCGTGGCGCGCACGCCATCGGCGGGATGGCCGCCTTCATCCCCAGCCGACGTGACGTCGAGGTGAACCGGCGTGCTCTGGCCAAGGTCCGCGAGGACAAGGAGCGAGAGGCACGCTCCGGCTTTGACGGCTCCTGGGTGGCCCATCCGGACCTCGTCCCCCTGTGCCGGGAGGTGTTCAGCTCGGTCCTGGGTGAACGGCCGAACCAGCTCGACCGCCGGCGCGACGATGTCGAGACATCGGCCGCGGCGCTGCTTGACGTGAGGTCAGCGGGGGGTGCCCGCACCGAGGAAGGCTTGCGCAACAATGTGAGCGTTGCCCTCCAGTACCTCGCCTCCTGGCTGGCCGGGTCGGGAGCGGTTGCCATCTTCAACCTGATGGAGGATGCGGCGACGGCCGAGATCGCCCGGTCCCAGGTATGGCAGTGGCTGCATAACGGGATCGTGCTGGCCTCGGGGGTGCCGGTGTCGCGTCCGCTCGTCGAGCAGATCGTGGCCGAGGAGATGGGCAAACTGAGGACCGGGCTCGGTCCCGAGTTCGACGAAGACCGCTACGAGAAGGCCCGGGCACTGTTTGTACAGGTTGCTCTGGACGACGATTTCGCCGAGTTCCTGACCGTCGTCGCCTACGGCCTGGTGGCGTGAGTGCTCCGGGGGCCGTGGCCCGGCTCCGCCAACGGCTGACATCGGCCATTGGTGCCGACAAGCTCATTACCGACCCCCTAGAGTTGGCGACGTACGAGTGCGACGGACTTCTGCAGTACCGCGTCGTCCCGGCCCTGGCGGTGATGGTGAGGACCGCTGACGACGTCCGTACCGTCGTGCGCGAGTGTGCCGCCGCGGGCATCCCCTTTGTTGCCCGCGGGGCCGGCACCGGGCTCTCGGGCGGGGCGGTCCCCCATGCGGCGGGGGTCCTGGTCGTGCTGGCCAAGATGCGCAAGCTGCTCGAACTTGACGTCGCCAACCAGCGGGCTGTCGTCGAGCCCGGGGTGGCCAACCTGGACATCACCCGGGCGGCCGCGGAGCACGGTTATTACTACGCCCCCGACCCGTCGAGCCAGCAGGTTTGCTCCATTGGCGGCAATGTGGCCGAGAATTCCGGCGGCGCCCACTGCCTCAAGTACGGGTTCACCACCAATCACGTGACCGGGCTCGAAATCGTCACCGCGGACGGGGAGCTCGTCGAGCTCGGGGGCAAAGCCGCTGACCCGCCCGGTTACGACCTGATCGGGGCGTTCGTCGGGTCCGAGGGCACGCTGGGGATCGTGACCAAGGTCACGGTCCGCCTGTTGCGCTGTCCGCAGGGAGTGCAGACCGTCCTCGCCGCCTTCGGGGATATCGACGCTGCCGGGGCCGCCGTATCTTCGATCATCGCCGCCGGGCTGGTCCCGGCCGCCCTCGAGATCATGGACGCCCTGGCCATAGAAGCGGCCGAGGCCTGCGTCAATTGCAACTACCCGCCGGGTGCGGGTGCCGTGCTCATCGTGGAACTGGACGGCCCGGCTGTGGACGTGGCCGCCGGGCTGGAGGAAGTGGAACATCATTGCGCGGCGGCCGGCGCTTTCGAGATCCGCCGCGCCGCCGACGACCTGGAACGGGCCGGATCTGGGTGGGACGAAAGTCGGCGTTCGCCGCCGTCGGGCGGATAAGCCCGGACTACATCGTCCAGGACGGGGTGGTGCCGCGCACCGCCCTCGAGGAGGTCCTAGGCGAGATCCATGCCCTGTCCTCGGCGTCCGGCGTCCGCGTGGCCAACGTGTTCCACGCCGGGGACGGCAACCTCCACCCTCTGGTGCTCTTCGACGCCCGGGTGGACGGCGAGCTGGCCCGAGCCGAGGAGGTGTCCGGCCGGATCCTCGACCTGTGCCTGGCCCATGGAGGCTCCATCACCGGCGAGCATGGCGTCGGCCTGGACAAATTGAAGGCCATGCCGAAGATGTTCGGCCCGGACGACCTGGGCACGATGATGCTGCTGAGGCGAGCCTTCGACCCGGAGGGACTTTGCAACCCGGGCAAGCTGGTCCCCACGCCGCGGCTGTGCGGTGAGCCGACCGGGCACCATCGCGGCGTGCACCCCCTGGTCGAGAGCGGTGCGGCGGAGCTCTTCTGATGGGGCTCGTCTGATGGGGCTCGTCGACCAGATCGAGGCTGTCTGCCCAGGCTCGACCCCGCGGCCAGCCGTCGGTGCCGACGCCATCGACGGTGTCATGCCCGAGGTCATCGTGTTCCCGGGTACCAGCGACGAGGTGGCGGCGACGATGCGCCTGGCGGCCGGGCGCGGCCGTACGGTTGTGGCCCGGGGGGCGGGGACCAAGCTCGACTGGGGGGGCACTCCGACCTCGGCCCAGGTCGTGATCGACCTATCCCGTATGAGCTCGGTGGTCGAGCACGCTCAGGGTGACCTGGTGGCGCGGGTCCAGGCGGGTGCCGGGCTCGACGCCGTCAACCGCCGGCTGGCCGAGGCCGGGCAGTGGCTCCCGGTGGACGAGGTCGTCCCGGGGTCGACCATCGGCGGCATCGTCGCCACCGGGATCTGCGGACCGGCCCGGTTCTTTTACGGGGCAGTTCGTGACCTTCTGATAGGGGTGACCGTCGTGCGAGCCGACGGAGCCGTCGCCCGCTCAGGAAGCAAGGTCGTGAAGAACGTCGCCGGCTACGACCTGGCCAAGCTGTTCACCGGTTCGTACGGCACCCTCGGGATCGTCACGGAGGCGATCTTCCGGCTCCGCCCCCTACCTCGGCACAGGCGGTATGTAGTGGCCGCGTACGGCGATGAGGTGGCACTCGAGCCCGTGCTGGCCCGGGTGCTCGGTTCGCAGATGGCGCTAGCGGCGGTCGAGCTCGAACGTGTCGGAGCGGCGGGGGACATCAGGCTGTCCGTGCTCGTGGAGGGTGGTGCCGGCGCCGTCGACCAGCGCGCCGGCGCCGTGGCCGGGATCCTCGGCCCCTCCGGTGTCTCCGAGCGCCCGCCCCCGGCGTGGGGCTCTTTGCCGGGGCCGGTGACGCTGAAGGTCACTACGGAACTGCGCTCGGTGGCGGTCCTGCTCGGCTTGGTGCGGCGCTTGGCCGTGACGTTCGAGCTGGCCCCGGTTGTCCGGGGGTCCGCCGGTACGGGGGTGCTGTTTGTGGGCCTGACCGCCGACTGCCCGGTGAGGACGCTGACTGGCCTGCTCGATGAGCTGCGCCAGGGTTGCCAGCGGTTGGGCGGCAGCGCCATCGTGGTCCGGGCGCCGGCGGCGACCAAGGCGGGACTGGACATATGGGGGCCGGTGCCCGGGCTCGAACTGATGCGGAGGGTCAAGCACGAGTTCGACCCCGACCGCCGGCTTTCCCCGGGACGATTTGTCGGTGGGATCTGATGTTCCTCGACGATCTTCACCGACCGGACCCCGCCCTGGTCGCCGACTGCGTCCACTGTGGGTTCTGCCTGCCTGCCTGTCCGACGTACGCACTGTGGGGCGAGGAGATGGGCTCTCCCCGGGGCCGCATCCACCTGATGGCCCAGGCCCTGGACGGAGCACCGCTGCCAGGGCCGGTAACGGTCCACATCGATAGCTGCTTGTCGTGCATGGGCTGCTTGACGGCGTGCCCGTCCGGGGTGAAGTACGACCAGCTCGTCACCGCCACGCGGGCTCAGATCGAGCGTCATGTCCGCCGCCGGCCGGGGGAGCGGGCGGCGCGTGCTTTCATCTTTGGGCTCTTTCCCTATCCTCGCCGGCTCCGGGCGGCCCGAGCCGCCCTGCTGGCGGCGCAGGCCAGCGGTCTGCGCCGGGTGCTGAAGCACCCTCCCGTTGCTGCTCGCTTGCCCCCCGTCGTCCGGGCCATGGAATCGATCGCGCCTCCTCCCACTCCCTACCAGCGTCTCGGGCGCCGCACCCCCGCCGTGGGAGCCCGCCGCGGCACGGTGGCCATCCTCACCGGGTGCGTCCAGAGCGTCTTTTTCTCGGGTGTCAACGCGGCCACCGCCCGGGTGTTGGCGGCCGAGGGTTTTGACGTCGAGGTCCCCAGGGGGCAAGGTTGCTGCGGTGCCCTGTCGGGTCACGCCGGTCGCGAAGACGAGGCCGTCAGGTATGCGCGGGCTACGATCGATGCCTTTTCGGCCTCGGGTGCCGACAAGGTGGTCGTAAATGCCGCCGGGTGCGGTTCGGCCATGAAGGAGTTCGGCCACCTGCTGCGTGACGACGCTGCCTACGCCGGGCGCGCCGCACGTTTCTCGGCCCAGGTCCGCGACCTGGCCGAGTTCCTGGTGGAGGTGGGCCCCGCGCCCACCGCAACCCCCTCAATGCCACGGTCGCCTATCACGACGCCTGTCATCTGGCCCACGCCCAGGGCATTCGCGATGCTCCCCGGGCCCTGCTCGACGCCATTCCCGGCCTGGAGCGGCGTGAGATCGCCGAGGGTCAGCTGTGCTGCGGCTCGGCCGGTGTTTACAACCTGCTCCAGCCCGGCCCGGCGGGCGAGCTGGGCGACCGCAAAGCCGCCAATGTGCGCGCCACCGGGGCACAGGCCCTGGTTACCGCCAACCCGGGCTGCATGATGCAGATCCGGGCCGCGGCCGAGCGCAGCGGATGGTCCATGGCCACGTTCCACCTGGCCGAAGTGCTGGACGCTTCCCTCCGCGGTGCCGGTCTCGGGGACCTGCCCTCCTGGGCGTAGCCGGGAAACCGGCGCCCAATCCGCCGCGTCGGGGACGGCCATCCCTACGATTCTCACGTGGGCATCACCGCCGCCCAGGCGCCGGCCTCGCCGGACCGAGCGATGGTGCCGACTATGTGGAGCCGTCGGGACCACGGGCCCCTCCCGTGGTTGCTCCTGGTGCTGACTATGGTCACAGGCCTGGTCGATGCCTTCAGCATCCTCGAGCTGGGCCGGGTCTTTGTGGCCAACATGACCGGCAACATCGTCTTCGTCGGCTTTGCGCTCGCCGGCGCCCCCGGTTTCTCGCTGGGCGCCTCGCTGTCCGCCCTGGCCGGCTTCCTGGTCGGTGCGGGCGCCGGCGGCGCCCTCGTCCGGCGGGCGGCGGGTGACCGGGCGAAGCTGGTGCGCTCCGGCGCCATCCTGGAGGTGGTGCTGGTGGCCGGCACCCTGGCGCTGGTGGCTGATCGGGGGACGGGCCTGCATGCGTCCCAGCGCGACGTTATAGCCGCGCTCCTGGCCGCGGCCATGGGGATCCAGAACGCCGTCGCCCGTCGGCTGGCCGTTCCCGACCTGACCACGACCGTGCTCACCATGACCCTGACCGGCATCGCCGCCGATCTACGGGCACCCAACCGCCGAGCCGCCCTGGGCCGCCGTGGGTTGGCGGTGGCGGCCATGTTCGCAGGGGCCGTGGCCGGCGCCGAACTGGTCCTGCACGGTGACCTCACCCCGGTGCTGGCCGTAGCCGTCGGCCTCCTAGCCGCGGTGAGTGTGGGCGCAGTGATCGCCGCCCGCCGCCCGGGCCACTGGCGTACCGCCTCAGGTGCTCCCGGGTGACGAACTGGAGGGCCAGCCGCGGACGGCTGCCGCGGCCTGGAGGCCGCGTACCACGAACGTCGTAAGGGTGCCGATCTCCCCAATGTCGATCCGGACGCTGTCGCCCGCTTCAAGCGTGAACGGCGCCGGCGGCACCAGGCACGTGCCCGTCGACAGCACGACACCGTCAGGGTGGACGTCCGAGTGCATCAGGTAACCGACGAGCTCTTCGTACCTCCGGTGGAGCTGAGCGGTGCTGGCGCGGCCCTGCCAGGCCAGTTCGTCCGAGCGATAAATGGTCAGCTCGATCCCGAGGGCGTAAGGGTCAGCGACCTCCCACGCCGGGCGCACCATGGGCCCGAGGGCGCAGGCTCCCATGTATATCTTCGCTTGGGGGAGGTAAAGCGGGTTCTCCCCCTCGATTGAGCGCGAAGACACGTCGTCGCAGATGGTGTAGCCGACTATCTCCCCAAAGGCGTTGACCACCAGGGCTACCTCGGGCTCGGGCACGGTGACGGCCGAGTCGGACCGGACGGCGATCGTCCCGCCGTCGCCGACCACCCGCCACGCCGCTGACTTGAAGAACAGTTCCGGCCGTTCGGCATCGTAAACGAGCTCGTAGGCGCTCGCCGCCCGTTCGCTTTCCTCGACCCGCGCCTCCCGGGAGATCTCGTAGGTGACACCTCCGGCCCAGACCTCGGTCCGACCATCGATCGGGGCCAGTACCTCGACATCTGCCAGGGCCAGGGACTGGTCCCGGGCCTCCCCGAGCCTTTCCCGAAGAGCCTCGAGCGGTAATGACCACAGGGACGCCAGTGCCCCGACATCGAGGGTCGACACCCGGCCGGCGTCGGCCACGCCGACGAGTGCCCGGGACGACCCGGGCCGGCGGTACCTCAGAATGTGCACGGGGGGTTGACGCTAACAGGTCGGGCCGAGCTTCGCCGCCGCACCACGTGACCCTCATGCGAAACTGGGTAGACAGGAGGTCACTCGATGAGTTTCACCCGGGGTTCTTCGATGGCGGGGTTGCGGGTACTCGACCACGAGGAGCGGGGTTCCTGGGAACAGAACGGTTATCACGATCACGGTCGCCCCTGGCGGGAACAGCGTTACCAGGGTGACTGATGCCGCGGCTACCGCGCTGCGGCCGGGGGGCTGGCAGGTGGCGACCGTTGTCGACATCCGTCCCGAGACGGCCAGAGCCAAAACCTTCCGTCTGAGGTTGCCCCGGCCATCGGGCCATTTGGCGGGACAGCACTATGTGGTCCGTCTCAGTGCCCCCGATGGCTACGTGGCCTCGCGTTCCTACTCGGTGGCCAGTGCGCCCGACGGGGGGGCTGAGATCGAGCTCACCGTCGAGAAACTCGGGGGCGGCGAGGTGTCGAGTTTCTTGCACGACGTTGTCGGGCCCGGCGACGCCCTGGAGGTGCGCGGGCCGATCGGCGGATGGTTCGTGTGGCGCGCAGACACTCCCGCCGTCCTTGTGGGTGGGGGCTCGGGGATCGTCCCGCTGATGTCCATGCTGCGCCTCGCCCGTCGAACCCAGCGCCGCGACCTCGTCCGGCTCCTGGTGTCGGTGCGGGCACCCGCCGACCTGTACTACGCGGCCGAGCTCCCCGGGCCGGACTCGACCATCATCTACACGCGCCTGGCGCCCTCCGGGACGCCTCGGCCCAGCGGCCGGCTGAAGCTCGACGATGTCACCGGAGTTTTCGTACCCGGTTCGCTCGCTTATGTGTGCGGATCGGCTGGGTTCGCCGATAGCGCCACCGACCTGCTCATGGCGGCCGGCGTCCCGGCCGGGGATATTCGCGTCGAGAGGTTCGGGCCGACGGGGTGACGGGCCCCGCAGCCTTGGGCCAGGCGGTTTGTCCCTGCCATGAAAGGCGCGCCGGCTGCCAGATAGGCAGACTAAAGGCTCGCCTGCCTTGACGTTATCGTGGCTCCACATTCACCGTTATTGGTAAACCAGAGTTTAATATCATTGGTACTTAGTACCGATAGTATCTAGATAGTGACCAGGGACGAGGACAGATTGTCGGGGAAAAGAGCCGAAGCGCCTGTACCCGGTCCGACGGACGTGTTGGCTGGACAGGTGCGTCGGGCCATCGTGCTTCTCTGGCGTCAGGCACGCCGCCAGGCCCCCTCCGAGCTGACTATCGCCCAGTTGTCCGCGCTCGCCACCGTCGTGCGGTCGGGCCCGATCGGGGTGGGCCAGTTGGCCGAGTCCGAGGCTCTGCCCTCACCGGCGATGACCCGCCTGGCCGACAAGCTCGAGGAAGCCGGGCTGATCACTCGTCGGCCTAACCCGGCTGACCGGCGCGGCGTGCTGCTGGCGGCCACGACCGCCGGCAAGAAACTGATGGAGCGCCGCGAGCAGGCCAGTAACACGTGGTTGGCCGAGCGTCTGCGGACGTTGCCGGCGAGTGACCGTCTGGCGCTCGAACGGGCCGTGCCGGCGTTGTGGGCGCTGGCGGGGGAGAGGGAAACGGGGAAGGACTGAGGCTTAATGCGCCGCACTGGAGCTGTCGTCGTTTTTTGGGTCTCGGCTGGTGCCGCGTCGCTGGCGTTGACCTGCGGTTCTGTCAGCCATGAGCTCGGCCTGGTGGTGCTTGGTTCCTTCCTGGTCTGGGTGGCCTTGGCCCATGCCGCCCTGGTCATCCTCACCGCGGTGCCCCGGCGGTCGAGCTGTTTCAGGCTCCTGTGCGGGGTGGTAGAGCATGCCCAGCCCGATGACCCCGATCTCTGCCTCGACATCCGCGCCACCGAGGTCAGCGGCGTGTTCACGGTTGGTCCTGAGCTCCTCGCCTGCCTCCATGGCGGGACAGGGTTTCGCGGCGACGCCCGGGCGGGCGAGCACCAGGCCTGCCAGGTCGAGGACGCGGCCATCGCCTGCCGGTGCGCGGGTCGCCGGGCGGCGCGCCGGCTGGCCGGCAAGCTCAACGCGTGGCAGGCGGACCGGACACCGCTGCGGCTCTTGTCGGCCGAAGGCCGCTGCGCCATCCTTATGGAGGATGAACATCGTTTCCTGACCCTGCCCGAGGTACACGCCGCCTGAGGTGGCGGGCCTCAGGTGGCGGGCCTGAGGCGCGGCGCACGGCGGGCCGCACATGTCAGGTCGGGGGCGGCTCCAGGGTTACGGTGCCATCTGCGTACACAATGGCCAGATCGGGACCGGGACGGCCCAGCCCTCGGACAGGCCGGAACCGCCCCGAGATCGTATGCGCCGTCAACACCTGTGCCGTGTCACCTCTTTGGACCTCGAGGCCGGCCATTTTGTCGACCGTCAGGGTGCCATCCAAGGAAGCGCCGCCGGCTACGGACAGAGAACCGGCGGTGAAGCCCCCGGCCACGGCGACGGTCAGGTCCCCGCCCGCCGATTGGGAGTAGCGGTCGGAAACCGACGCCCGGTTGCCGGCTCCCAGATCGATGGTGCCGCGGTTCGCCATATTGCCCGAGTCCGAAATGCCGCTGTCGCCGTTGACCGCGATGTGGCTGCCGTAGGCGTTGACAAAGTCCGGCGCGGTCATTTCCAGGCTGCCGCCCGTCACGTCGATGTTCCCCGAATTGACGAACGTCCCGGTGGCACTGAGCGGCGCGTTCGCCCCCCAAATGAGCGTGCCGTTGTTGCCCGAATGACTGGCGGTGAGGGTGGGCCCGGGCCTCCGACGACGTCCAGCGTCCAGTGCCTGGGGATCACGCCGTACAGCGTGACAGGCATCCCTATGTCGATCGTCCCGCTCGACCCTGCCGGCACCGGGGGTTCGAACCTCACTACGGCGGGCTGAGCGCCGAGGTGGTAGAGGACCGAGGGAGGCTGGCCCAGGACCGAGCCCCCGTGGACGTCGAGGGTCGTCCCGTCGATGCTGAAACCGCCCCTGTTGTCGATGGTCCCCCCGGCGGCCAGCTCGAAAACGCCGGCGGCGCTGAAGGACTGCTTGGGCGCCACGTCGAGCCGGCCGAGGTCAACAAAGAGGGGACCGGTTATGCCGGTGGCGCCGGAGAGGCCAAAGCCCGGCGCGTTCGAGTTCACGGTGCCGGTATTTACAAATCGGGACACCTCGATGTCCTGGGACCACCCGGTGGCGTCGTCGGTGAAGGTGCCCGAGTTGACGAACGTCGTCGGGTCCGAGAATGTCGAATTGTCGATGTCTTCCCAGACAAACGTCCCGGCGTTGCCGGCTTGGGTGGCGGCGATCGACCCGCCCGTGTTGTCTATGGTCCAGTGCTTGGGGATAACTCCTTCGAGGTTGGCCGAAGTGGCGACGTCGATGGTGCCCCGGGACGTAGCCGCCAGGTCGTGGCCGAACCTGATGGTAGACGCCCCCTGGCCCAGGAACTGGCCCGTGGTCGGCACTCCCGAGGTAACCGAACCACCCTCGACATCGAAGGTGGACTCGTTGGCGATGTCGAAGCTGCCATGGTCGTCGATCGTCCCCCCCGGTTCGAGCACGAAGATGCTCCCGGAGGTGAAGCCCTGTTTGGGGTCGACGCGAACGGTACCCCGGTCTACGAACTCGCAAATCGGGCACGGGGGGTCGGCCGTGGTACCGGAGGTCCCGAAGGCACCGTCCTCGGCCACCACAGTGCCGGTGTTGACAAACTCCCTGACCGCTATGGTCTGGGTGAGCCCGTTGGAGTCGTCCTCGAACGTGCCGGAGTTGGTGAACGTGCCGCCGTCAGAGAAGGTGCTGTTGGGCGTGTTCAGGACGACGGTCCCGGCATTGGCCGACCCCGTCGTGGCGGACAGGGCGACCCAGCTACCTTCGGCTACCGTCCAGCGCGCTGGGATGGTGCCGTCCAAGGTGCAGTTCCCCACGTAGTGCCCCTTGCCGCCGTTGGGCGCGCCCAGCTGCAAGAACCCACCGCGGCCGGGGGCCAGCGTCACCGACGACCGGAGGGGACCAAGAATTGGATCGGTATTGCTGCAGCTGATGCTGACGCCACCAGAGGCGGTGGCCGCGGCCGGGACCTCGCCCAGTGCCAGAGGCAGAGCCAGGGAAATCACCGACAGAAGGGCAACAGGCCTCGTCAGCGGGTGCCCTGGGCACCGTCGCCGGCGCCTGCCGACGGCGATGAAATGACGTCCGGGTAGGCGTGGCATGGGCCCTCCTTGTCCGTTGGCGACTTCCTGCTGGTCACCGGTCGCCGCTCCAGCCGAAAGTCTGGCCGCTCCGGGGCCGGGCAGCCAAGGCGGTTAGCCCGTCAAAGGTCTTCGTGCTGGCACCCCGCCGTCACCGGGGGCGGCACCCCGGCGGTGCCCGGCGCGGTCGCGGCCCGCTATTCGGCCCGGCGCGCAGGAGCCTGTGCCCTAAGCTCTCCGACATGCTGACGAGCCTGGCGACCTTCTCCCTGGCGGCGACGCTGGTCGTGCTCCTGCCCGGGCCGGACACGTTGGTGGTCGTCCGTAACCTGGTCAAGGGTGGCCGTCGGGTGGCCGCCCGCACTGTCCTCGGCGTGCCCTCCGGTCTCACGGTCTGGGTGGTGACGGCCGTGCTCGGCGTTTCGGCCGTACTCAGGGCCAGTCACGACGCCTACGTCGGCCTGCGGGTCGCCGGCGCTGCTTACCTCATCTACCTCGGTCTGAGGTCCCTGTGGTCGAGGGCCGGTACGGCCACCACGTCGTGTCGTCCGGGTGCCACCGGCTACCCGGCCGGCTTGCTCACCGACCTGCTCAATCCTAAGGTCGGGGTCTTCTTCGTTACGTTCCTACCTGGCTTCGTGCCCCATGGGTACTCGGTGGCCTGGGCCTCGCTGCTCTTTGGTGCCATCTTCGTCGCGCTCACGGCCGCCTACTTCGCCATCCTGTTGACTGCCTCCCGGCCGGTTGTCCGGTTGATGGAAAACAAGCGCCTGCGCCGTCGGATGGACCGCGGCACGGGGCTCGTCCTCATCGGCTTCGGCCTGAGGCTGGCGCTGGAGCCCTAGCATCCCCGGCCTTGCCGTGGGCTCCCCCGGCGGCGTGCCAAGATCGTTGAGCCCCGGCCAAGATGGGCCATCCGTACCGATCAAGGGGGATCCGTGGACGATGACCGTGCCCGCACATTGCTGGTGGCAGAGCGCAGCCGGGTAGAGGCGCTGGTCGCCGGCCTACAAGTCGCCCGTAGCGACGACCGCGCCGCCGAGGACGAGTCGGCCGACTGGAGCGATCCTGCTCAACCGCTCACCGCCGAGGGCGCCGACGACGCCGTGGCCGCCAGCCTGGCCGCTCGCCTCCAGGCCATAGGACGAGCCGAGCAGCGCCTCGGTGCCGGTACCTACGGGCGCTCCGTCCTCAGCGGCGCCATCATCCCGGACGAGCGCCTCGAAGCCGACCCCGCCGCCGAACTCACCGTCGAGGAGGCTGCCGCGTCGCCGCGTTAGGAGTGGTGAGGCCCTGCTAGCGCCTCGATGGCAGAGGTGCTTTCGCCGACCTGAAGGGCACCGTCGGTTATGTACCCCGCCGCCGAGCGCAAGACCGATGAGTTCTTCTCTCGCTCGGCCTGCAGGCACTCCCCGGCGCCGGTGACGTTGAACGTCAAAGCCGCGGCCCAGTGGTATGCCAGCGCGGGGTCAGGAGGGTAGGGCGAGTTCAGGCCCCAGGAGGCGACATTCTCAATCATCGAGCACCCGGCCACGTACTGGCCCTTGGAGAGGTCTGTGTCCGCCTTGACGAGGGAAGCCAGGACCGGCTCTCCGGTGCTGCGGTACCAGGTCGTCAGGCGGGCAGGGGCCGCCGCCGCCATCGTAGGCAGGCCGGCGATCCTTAGGTTGGCGAAAGCAGGGAGGTCCGAGCCCGGCTTCGAGCCCGTCGTGGAACTGGCCAGAGCGCTGGCCGGGAAGAACAGGGCCGCCAGGGCCGCCACACCGATGCCGGCCCGACGCCCGGTGCGGGACCAGCGCGTGCGCCGTGGCAACCGGTGCTGGGGACGGGCCCTGTGCGAGGACCGAACCGAATGTTGTGACCGCCGCCTAAGGCGAGCCATAAAGTGCCTCCCTCTCCACCACGAGTGGACCACTCCGAGGACCACGACGTCAAGGCCGGAGGGGCTTGCTCGGGTGGCAGAAAAAAAATAAGTCATTCCCGAGGCAGCGGATGTCCAATCAGCGCGGCTGAGCGGTCACGGGCAGCGTTCGTGCCTTTGCGCTGGAGGCCGCCACTTCAAGTAGGAACGAAGCCTCGAGAGGGGCTCAAGCGGGGACGTAGGCGCAGGCCGGGTCTTCGCCCAGAGGGTCGCCGGAGGACGCGAAAGCTCGAGCCCGTGAACCGCCGCAGTCGTCTTTGAACTCGCACCGCCCGCATCGGCCCCCGAACTGCGCCGCCCGGACCGCACGTAGGAGCGGGTGCTGGCGGTAGATCGTGACCGGATCCTCGTCCCTCACGTTGCCGAGCCGCATGGGCAGGAAACCCGCCGGGTAAACCCAACCGTCGTGCGCCACGAAGAGGATCCCCTTGCCGTCCCGAGTGCCGGCACTGGACATCTGGGGAGGTCCTGGCGCTGGGCCCAGGAGTTCCTGCAGGATCGCCGCTTGACGCCGGTAGACCGGCCCCAGGCCGAAGGCGGCCGCCGGAGCGGTCATCACCGTGGTCGCCTTACGCCAGGCGGCCACCCGGCGGCACCAGGGACCTTCCACCGTCCTCACGGCAAAGCCGTAGCGGGACGCGTCGAAGAGCAGGTGAGCGACGTCCTCGTTGTCTGCTGGGGCAAGCTCCTGCTCATCGCGGCCTCGCCCCACCTTTACCAGGAAGAACACTTCCCAGGAGGCGGCGTTCACTTCCTTCACGATGGCTGCGGTACCGGCCAGCTCGTCGACGTTGGCCCGCATGACGGCCGTGTTCACCTGGACTTTGAACCCGAGCGAGCGCAACTTGTGGAGGGCCGCGATGGTCTGTCCGAAGTGCCCGTGAGCCCCTCTGATCCCTTCGTGGGTTGCGGCGGTGGCACCGTCCAGGCTGAGCGAGACGCTGCTCACGCCCAGTCCGCGCAGCTCCTCCAGGGGACCGGTCTTCAGTCTCGGGGTCACGCTGGGCGCCAGGGCCACGGGCAGACCGAGCTTCTGGGCGGCCCTTACCAGCTCGGGGAGGTCGGGCCGGCTCATTACGTCCCCGCCCGTCATCACGAGGACCGGAGGGCGAGGACCGAAGCCGGCTAGCTGGCGGACCAGACGGTGCCCCTCGCTCGTCGTGAGCTCGCCGGGCCGGCCGGGCATGGCTTCGGCCCGGCAATGCCGGCAGGCGAGGTCGCACGCTCGGGTGGTCTCCCAGAAGACGAGGATGGGTGCCTCGTCGAAGTTCACCTCACCACATTGACGCCTCGCGGCCCGAGGCGCCACCGTAGCTGGCCTTGGCCCCGCCGCCGCCCCAACCTCGAGGCCGAGATGCCCGGGCCGGGGCGGCGTGGGAAAATCGGGAGATGATCGAGGAAATGACCCCGGCCGAGATCGACGTCTTTATGCGCCACCAGGTGGTGGGGCGGGTCGGTTGCTACGTGGACGGCAGGATTTACGTTGTGCCTGTCATCTACGCCTGGGACGGCAACTGCGCTTATATCTACTCCGTCGAAGGCCAGAAGGTGACCATGATGAGGGCCAACCCCGCGGTTTGCTTCGAGGTCGACGAGTACCTGTCCGGGGGTGGGTGGCGGAGCGTGATCATCCAGGGCGCCTACGAAGAACTTGCCGGCGACGACGCCGGCCTGACCCTGAAGCTGCTCGCCGACCGCTTCGCCCGACGCTCAGATAACGGGCCCGGTCAGCGGCCCCGGGGGGAGGGCCGGGTGCCCGTCGCCTTCCGCATCCGGGCCGCGGAGGTCACGGGCCGGAAAGTCGAGCGCTCCTTGCCTGCGATGGCGCAGCGCCGCGCCGGGACGTTCCTCACCGCCCGTCAGGCTCGCCGCGCCCGCCGGGCCTGAGGCTCACCCGCTCTCGGCGGCGAAGGTGGCTGCCGCCTGGCGCAGGAACTCGACCATGGCCCGAACGGGCGGTTGCTCGGCGATGGCCGGCCTCGTAGCCGCCCAGACCTGGCGGACAGGCTGGTCGCCCTTTACGTGGCGGGCCACGACGCCGATGTGGACGGAGGTCCCCAGGGCCAGCTGGGGCACCAGAGCCACCCCCAGGCCGGCAGCGACGAAACCCTCGACGGTGGGGTACTCGTCAGCTTCCAGCCCGTACGTGGGCTGGAAGCCGGCCCGCACGCAGGCGTCGTCCACCGCCTGTTGGCAGTAGTCGGGGGACGAGCTCACCCGGATCCAACGATCACCGGCCAGTGTGGCCAGGTCGACGCTGCGCCGCCCGGCCATGGGGTGCTTGCGGGGTAGCACCACCCGGAAGGGGTCCGCCAGCAGGTGCCATCGCAGTAGGCCGTCGTCGGGCGCACCGCCGGGGCCGTACGGCTCGACCGTGATGGCCAAGTCGATGGCACCGCTGCGCAGCTTGATAACGGCCTCCTCGGGCTCGTGGACGGTCAGGCCCAGATGGACCTTCGGGTGGACGAGCTGGAACGCGGCCAGTGCCCCGGGTACCAGCGAGGATCCGGCAGTGGGAAAGGCGGCCAGGCGGAGACGCCCGATCTGGCCCGAACGCAGTGCCGCCAACGCCTCCTCGGTCTCCTGGACCGTGGCGAGGACCCGGGAGGCATGCTCGCACAGCAGCAGGGCGGCGTCGGTGGGCCGGATACCGCGGCCTGCCCGTTCGAGCAAGAGGCACCCGGTCTCGCGCTCGAGCGCCGTTACATGCTGGCTCACCGCCGAGGGCGTGAAGTTGAGGGCCGCCGCCGCGCTGGCTACCGATCCCGTGTCCACCACGGCTTTGAGCACGCGGAGACGGCGGACATCGATCACCTAACCATTAAGTCTTACTGAATGACTATTCGCAACTCATCGATTGAACTTCATGGTACAAAGGCCCACAATGATTGCATGGGTTCCCGCACGGCACACAGATGGGGCCTCCTGAGCGGGGAGGTGGGCTCGTGGGCTGGGTGATCGCTCTCGCCATACTGGTCCTGCTGGCACTGTCGTGGTTGTTCTCGGCGGACAGCCGGGACAACGAGGACTGGAAGCCGCTGGCTGGGGGCGTAGGCGTAGCCCCGGACCACCTGGTCCGGCCCTTCTCGGCGTCGCCCGGCGCTCAGGCGGTCCGCCGCGCCGCGGCCCGCCTGGGGATGTTGGTGTTCCGCCCACGGCGCTCCATCCGCCGTGCGGGACCATCTGGCCGTAAGGCCACCAGCGTCCACATCTGACGAGCTTGCCTCGGTTGCTGCCGTGCGGGTGCCTGGCGGTGGCGCGACCTTATGGCATCGTCGGGGAGCTGGTCCCCGGGCGGCCACCACCGAGTTGCTAGCCTGGCCCATGGCGGCCGGCGGTGCGGTTGCCCCCGAATGGCCCGATATTGGACGGGTTCTGGGCGGACCAAGGCGATAGGCGGGTTTTGATTGGCGAGCTGTGTCGCCACCACTGATCGGCAATGGGACACGACTGGTCGGCAATGGGAACGGACCGGAGGTGCCTAGGTCGCGGCTGTGGTTGGGGGCGCTCGCCGTTGTCGGGGCCGGTGCCTTGGGGCTGGTCCTCCCGACGAGTGCCGGGGGTAGCCCGTTGCCCCCACCCGTGGTCCTGGCCGCCCGCGCCACCCCGGACGCCTTGCCGCTAGGCGGGGGCCAGGTGCTCGTTACTGGTGCCGTGGAGAACGCCACTTCGTGCCAGCTCCGCCTGCTGTCGCGCCAGTCGTTCCCCATCGTCTACTCCCACAACCCGACCACAGCCTGTAGCGATGGCAGCTTCTTCGCCCACGTGACCATAGGTGCCAACCCGAGCCCGGTGAAGCGCACGGTGGCTTTCGCCCTGGTCGCCATCAACGGCTCTATTGCGCATACGGGCCCGTTCTTTATTTCGGTGGCCCCCAGACTGCCCCCTACGGTCCTGTTGGCTCACGCCACCCCGGCCGCATTGACCGCCGCCGGCGGTCAGGTCATCGTCACCGGGGCCGTGGAGCACGCCGCCTCCTGTCAGCTCCGACTGCTGTCGCGCCAGTCGTTCCCCGTCGTCTACTCCCACAACCCGACCACAGCCTGTAGCGGCGGCAGCTTCTCGGCGCACGTGACCATCGGTGCCAACCCCAGCCCGGTAAGGCGCACGGTGGCCTTCGCCCTTGTGGCCCGTAACGGCCCGTTCACGTTCCTCGGCCGGTTTTATGTAGCGCTGTCGGCGCGGATAGCGCCTTCGGTCCTCTCGGCCCAGGCCACCCCGGGTACACTCGGCCCGAACGGGGGCCAGGTCGTCGTCACCGGGGCCGTGAAGCACGCCACCTCCTGTCAGCTCCGACTGCTGTCGCGCCAGTCGTTCCCCGTCGTCTACTCCCACAACCCGACCACAGCCTGTAGCGGCGGCAGCTTCTCGGCAGACGTGACCATCGGTGCCAACCCGAGCCGGGTGAGGCGCACGGTGGCCTTCGTCCTGGTCGCCCGCAACGGGCCGTCCGCCTTCGCCGGGCCGTTTTACGTTTCTCTGGCCGCCAGCACCAAATCTACATCGACGGCCCCCCCACCCCCGCCGACCGTCGCCATCGACCCCTACACGGCCGGGACAACGGGGTATGACGTGTCGTGGCCGCAGTGCGTGAAGCGCGGGTCGGCGCGGACCAAACCGTTGCCGCCCGGCCCGTCGTTCGCCATCGTTGGTGTCAACGACGGGACCATCGGGGGCTTCAACAGCTGTTTTGCCGCCCAAGCGGCGTGGGCGGGCCCGGACCTGTCGGTCTACCTCATCCTGCAACCGGCCCCGGGAGGCACACCGGTGACAAACGAGGCGACTGGTCCCGAGGCGTCCTGCGCCGCCACCAGCAGCGAGTGCGAAGGTTTCGACTGGGGTTACAACTACGCCCGAGCCGATATCGCTTTCGTCCGCGGGCTGGGCCTCAGCCCCCGGATCTGGTGGTTGGACGTCGAGACCTCCGAGGGCTGGCCCACGGCCGGACTGTTCCAGCCCGTCAACGCAGCCATCGTCCAGGGCGCCTTGGCTGCCATCAAGCAGGCGGGCGATGTCGGCGGCATCTATTGCACGTGGTACCAGTGGGGCCGGATAACCGGCTCCTATGTTCCCCCCGGAGGCCCGCCTATATGGGTGGCAGGCGCCGGACCGCTCAACGGCGGCTATTACAGCGCCCGGTCATACTGCGTGCGGGCCCTATCACCCGGGAACGCTTCTTCGCTGGCCTCGGCGTCCATAGGCTTCGCCGGGGGCCTGCCCTGGCTCGTGCAGTACGGCTACGGCGGCGGGGCGCCCACGCCCGTCGACTCTGATTACTCGTGCGTTTAGGGCTCAGCGAGCCCTCGCCCCTGAGCACCCGAGGGAGCTAGTGTTCGCCATCGATGCGGGCGTGGGCGGTGACCACTCCTGGGCCGGTCGACACCGGGCCGCTGCGGTTGGTCGAACGTCCCCGCCCCGAGCCCGGTCCCGGCGAAGTCCTCATCAAAGTCTCGGCGTGCGGGGTATGTCGGACCGACCTCCACCTGGCCGAGGGCGATCTTGCCCCCCATCGTCCGGGCGCCGTCCCCGGCCATGAGGTGGTCGGCCGGGTAGAGCGGTTGGGGACCGCCTGCCGGCGGCTGCATGTTGGCCAGCGCGTTGGCGCCGCCTGGCTGGCCGCTTCATGCGGGCGGTGCCGATTTTGCCTGACCCAGCGGGAAAACCTCTGCCTGGCGCCACTGTTCACCGGCTGGGACGTCGACGGTGGTTTTGCCGAGCACCTGGTGGCCCGGGAAGACTTCGTGTACCTGCTCCCGGACAGTTTCGACGACGTAGGCGTCGCCCCTCTTCTGTGTGCCGGGATCATCGGGTACCGGGCCTTACGTCGGGCCGCCTTGCCCCCGGGAGGGCGGCTCGGGCTCTATGGCTTCGGGGGCTCTGCCCACCTCACCGCCCAGGTGGCCCTGGCCCAGGGAGCCACCGTCCACGTCCTCACCCGGTCGGCGGCCGACCAGGCCCTGGCTCGCGAGCTGGGGGCGGCATCAGTGCGGGGCGTCTTCGACCCGCCCCCGGAGCCGCTGGACGCGGCCATCTTGTTCGCCCCCGTCGGCACGCTGGTGCCGGTTGCCCTGGCCGCTCTCGACCGGGGCGGCACCCTGGCGGTGGCCGGGATCCACCTCAGCGACATACCCGTCCTCAACTACCAGGACCACCTTTTCCAGGAGCGCAACCTGCGCAGCGTTACGGCCAATACCCGTTCGGACGGGGAGGAGTTCTTGGCCTTGGCCGAGCAGATCGGGCTACGCGCCACCACGACGGTCTATCCCTTCGAGGCTGTCAGGCGCGCCCTGGCCGATCTGGCCCACGACCGCTTCAACGGAGCCGCCGTCATCCAGGTGGCCTGACCACGTGGAGGCCGCCTCGCCGGAGGGCGCGGTGTCACTCAACGGCCACAGAACTGGGCCCGACGTGGGCCGTCAGCCAGGCCTGCAGTCCGTCGGTATGCTCGAAGAACTCCACGACGCGCGTTTTGGCCTTGGGCGTGGCGAGCCAGCCCGCCGCCGGCCATTGCTTCCAGGCGACGAGGCCCTTCAGGCACAGCAGCTCGATCCGTGCGTGGTCCTTCGGGTAGCCCTTGGGGGCGGTCTTCAAGCGGTCGTGGGCCGTCAGCTCTATCCCGACCTGCCTGATGGCGGCCGCCGTCCGGGCCAGGTCCGCCCCCGGGACCTCGGCCGCCACCGCCTGGCGGTACCGCCGGAGCTGGTCGGTGGCCATCATGTACATCCCCCGCCCGGCCGCCAAACCTGCGGCCGAGAACTGCACGTAGCCGCCATTGTCCAAGGTGGCGCCCATGGCCGTCTTGTAGGGCGACTTGTCGGCACTGAAGCGCACATCGCGCTGGGGCCTGAAGATCCGACCGGGCCCGCACCGCTCCGCCAATTCGGCCAGCAGCTCTTCCATGGGCTGGCGGACAGCCTGTTCGTAGACGGTTTTGTGGGCCAACCAGTAGCCCCGGCAGTTGTCTTCCTCCAGCCCGTCGTAGAACTCGATCGCCTCTGGCGCCCAACCTCGAAAGCCCACCCGGCGAACGATACTTAGTGGTTGACGGCGTAACTACATACGTGTAAGTTGTTGGGTGGTGGGGGGCATGGTGCCGGGTGGCCAGTACCTTGGGGGTGCTGTTGTCTCGCCGGAGCCCTTTCGTGATCGAGTTGAGCGACGAGGACCGGGGCCGGTTGGAAGCTCTTACCCGTAAGGGCACTGCCCAGGCTCGGACGGTCGAGCGGGCCAGGATCGTGTTGGCAGCGGCTGCGGGGACGAACAATGCGGATATTGCCGACGACATGGGGATAGCCCTGAACACGGTGATCAAGTGGCGCAAACGGTTCTTCGAGGAGGGTATTGCCGGCCTGGCGGACCGCAAGCGCTCGGGACGGCCGAGGCGTTTTTCCCCCTCTGGTGGTGGCCGAGGTCAAGGCGTTGGCGTGCGAGCTGCCAGCCACCACCGGCGTCCCTCTGTCGAAGTGGAGCTGCGCTGAGCTGGCCCGCGAGGTCGTTGAGCGCAAGGTCGCCGGCTCCATCTCCGCGGCCACTGTCTGGCGCATCCTGAAGAAGGACGCGATCAAGCCGTGGCTCCACCGTTCATGGATCTTCCCTCGTGCCCCGGACTTCGCAGCCAAGGCGGCGGTGGTGCTGGACCTTTACGCCCGCTGCTTCGAGGGCCAAGTGCTTGACGACAACGAATTCGTCATATGTGCAGACGAGAAAACGAGCATCCAGGCCCGCTGCCGCTGCCACCCGACGCTGCCACCGGGACGGGCCCGGGTGATGCGCGTCGAGCACGAGTACGACCGGCGCGGGGCCGTCGCCTACATGGCTGCCTACGACGTGCACCGGGCCAAGGCCTTCGGCCGTTGCGAGCAGACCACTGGCATCGTGCCTTTCGGACGCCTGGTCGAACAGGTCATGACGGCCGAGCCCTACGCCAGTGCCGAGCGGGTCTTCTGGGTCGTGGACAACGGCTCCTCCCATCGCGGCCAGGCCTCGGTCGACCGCCTCGAAGGTGCCTGGCCCACCCTGCGCCTCGTCCACCTGCCGGTGCACGCCTCCTGGCTGGACCAGGCCGAGATTTACTTCTCCATCGTGCAGCGCAAAGTCGTCAACCCAAACGACTTCTTCGACACCGATGAGATCGCCAGGCGCCTGGCGGCCTTCGAGGACCGCTACAACCGCATAGCTGTGCCCTTCGACTGGCGTTTCGGCCGGGACGACCTCGACAAGTTCCTCGCCCGGCTCGAAGCTCACCAAGCTGCGTAGGGGCCTGGCGCTACCATCGAGCCGATGGCCATACCCGAGCCGGCCCGTTGGAGGGTCGAGCAGCGGCTCGAACTACGACGGCGTGAACGCTGGCCCGCCCTGGCGGACCTGAAGGTCCGCTACCGAGGCGACTACGCCTATGTGAGCGGGACCGACCCCGACGGGCCGCTGTCGTTGTGCCGGCTGCGTTGGACGGGTTCTCCCGACCATTGGGGCGTCGCCTGCTACTTGGCGAGCAAGGACGGCTACGAAGATTCCATACTGCCCACCGGCAGTTTTACCGGCACCCCCGAAGAAGCCCTCGACTGCGTCTGCGGCCTGTACCTGAACGACCCCTCGGCATGGGCCGAACGGCTCCCGTCGGCCGACACCTGATTCACGCGAAGAGTTAGGCGGTCGACCACTTAGGTAGAGGCGAGTGGTCCAGCTAGTGCCGCGACACGTTGGCCCCGGCGGCACCAAGTCGCCCGGTGCCGGTTGGGCACCAGACGGCCTGCGGGTTTGGCGGCCGGGAACAGCAGCGGCTCTACTGGGAAGGACTGGAACGGTCACGGAGGTCGAATGTGAGCACGGTCGAAGAACGCCGTAGTCAAGCCTGGTTCGGCGCCGAAGGGCGCTCAGGCATGCTTTACCGGTCTTGGGTGCGCAATCAGGGGTACGGTCCTAAGGTCTTCGACGGCCGCCCCGTCATCGGGGTCGCTTCGACCTGGTCGGAACTGGCGCCATGCAACGCCCACCTGCACCGGGTGGCCGAGGCGGTCAAGCGTGGCGTTTGGCAGGCCGGCGGCTTCCCCCTCGAGTTCCCGGCCCTTTCCCTGGGCGAGACGCTGATGCGGCCCACGGCCATGCTCTACCGCAACCTCCTGGCCATGGAGGCGGAAGAGCTGATGCGGGCCAACCCCCTCGACGGCGTGGTGTTGCTATCGGGTTGCGACAAAACGACGCCGGGCCTTTTGATGGCGGCGGCCAGCGTGGACCTGCCCGCCATCATGGTGACCGGCGGGTCCATGCTCAATGGGAAGTTCCGGGGGCGGGACATCGGCTCGGGCACCCACGTCTGGCAGTTCGCGGCCGAGATGAAGGCCGGGCGAATGACTCAGGACGAGCTTTACGTGGCCGAAGGTTGCATGTCGAGGTCGGACGGCCACTGCATGACCATGGGAACGGCCTCGACCATGGCGTGCATGGCCGAGGCGCTCGGCATGCAGTTACCTGGATCGGCGACCTGGCCGGCGTCGGACGCCCGCCGTTACGAGATCGCCCAGGAGGCAGGGTCCCGGGCCGTGGCCATGGTGACCGAGGACCTCCGCCCCCACCAGATAATGCAGCGGGCGGCCTTCGAGAACGCCATCCGGGCCAACACCGCCATCGGTGGTTCGACCAACGCCATCATTCATCTCATCGCCATTGCCGGCCGGCTCGGCGTCCCCCTTTCGCTGGACGATTTCGACGAGCTGACCCGCCCGGTGCCAACCTTGGTAGACCTGCTGCCATCAGGTCGCTTCCTGATGGAGGACTTCTGCTACGCCGGAGGCCTTCCCGTCGTACTGCAGGAACTGGCCGAGGCGGGCCTGCTCAACAGTTCCCAGATGACGGTCACCGGTAGGAGCATCGGTGAAAACGTGGCCGGCGCGACTTGCTGGGACCGCGAGGTGGTCCGCACCGTCAATGAGCCCTTTATGCCCCCCAACCGGGGTACGGCCGTGCTCCGAGGCAACCTGTGTCCCAACGGGGCGGTGATCAAGCAGTCGGCGGCGTCAGCGGAGCTGATGCAGCACCGGGGCCGGGCGCTCGTTTTCGACTCACCCGAGGACTACTACGCCGTTTGCGACGCTGAGGACTTCGACGTCGACGCCAGTGACGTGATAGTCGTCCGCTACGCCGGTCCTAAGGGGTACCCGGGTATGCCGGAGGTCTCCAACGTGACCCTCCCGGCCAAACTGTTGAAGCAGGGCGTGACCGATATGGTCCGGATCTGTGACGGTCGCATGAGCGGCACGGGTTTCGGGACGGTCGTCCTCCACGTCGCCCCCGAGGCTGCCCTAGGCGGGCCCCTGGCACTGGTTGAGACCGGCGACATGATCGAACTGGACGTGCCGGCACGGTCGCTCCATCTCGACGTGCCGGACGAGGAACTGGCGCGCCGCCGGGTGGCGTGGTCGGCGCCGGCCAGTCCGGCGCAGTCCGGGTACGCCTGGCTGTACGTCCAGCATGTGCTGCAAGCCGACGGGGGAGCGGACTTCGACTTTCTCCTGGGCAGTCGCGGCCACGCCGTGCCCCGCGATTCGCACTGAGGACGGCGGCGTCAGCGCTTCCGGAGATGCGGACCCCGGGCCTGCCTCCGGTGCGCCCAACTTGGCTGCGGCTTGCTGTCAGAGGCCAATGGGACCGAAGCGGGCCGCCGGAGGTTGGGACTGAGGGCCGGGCGGTCCTCGCCCGGAGCGCCCACGCCGGCCGCCATGCCCACGCCGGCCGCCATGCCCACGCCGGCCGCAGCGACCACGCCGGCCGCAGCGACCACGCCGGCCGGAGCGACCACGCCGGACCCGTCCCCACTCGAGGCGATCACCGCTTTTTGGGCGATGGACTCGTCGTCCTCGTGGACGAACTTCTCACCTCGCAAGGCCGAGGCGATGGCGGCGATGATGCTCATGGCCGCGGCGAAGGCCAGGATGATCACCAGGCCGTGCTTGAACGACGGCCCTATCAACTGCGGGAAAAAGGCCCGGCTGGTGAGGGAGGACGCCTGCGCCGGCGCCAGGTGCCCGAGGACGGAGGGACCAAGGAGGCTCTTCAAGGGGTTGAGGCCCAAGAAGGCGGCAAAGATATAGCCCAGCGGCGGCAAATGGGAGAGCTGGGCGGCTTTGGCCAGGGGTACCCCGTGGGCGACGAGGCCCTGGTACATGGCCGTGGGCACCTTGGCGTTGAGGCCGAACACGAGCAGCGTAAAGAAAAGGCCCATCGACAGCGGCATACCGACCTGAGCGAAAGTCACCCGCATACCTGAAGCCGCCCCCCGGTGGCGCGCAGGTACCGAGTTCATGATCGACGCCGTGTTGGGCGAGGCGAACAGGCCCCCGCCAATACCCGAGACGAACATCACGGCGGCGAAGGGCCAATAGGAGAAGTTGGCCGGGAAGCTCATCATGACCAGGTACATCGCCGCCGACACGAGCATCCCGCCGGTGGCGAACGGCCGGGCACCGTAGCGGTCCGACAAGCGGCCCGATAGGGGGCCGGAGAACACGAAGCCCAACATAAAAGGCATCATGTAGATCCCGGCCCACAACGGCGTCCTGACGAAGCTGTAGCCGTGCTGGGGGAGCCAAATCCCCTGGAACCAGATCATTAACATAAACTGCAAGCCGCCCCGCCCGATGGCTCCGAGGAAAGAGGCGGCGTTGCCGGCGGTAAAGGCTCTGATGCGGAACAGCGACAGGCGGAACATCGGTTCTGCCACTCTCGTCTCCACGACGGCGAAAATGACGAGCAAGGCCAGCCCGCCCAGGAGCATTTCCAGCACGAACGGGTCCTGCCAGCCGGTGAGCGAGTGCCCGTACGGCTTGATCCCGTAAGTGGCGCCGGTGAGGACCATGGCCAGACCGGCGGCGAAAGTCAGGTTACCGAGCCAGTCGATCTTGGCCCTGATGCGCACACCGATCTCTTTCAACCTTAGGTAGGCCCAGATCGTCCCGAAGACGCCGATCGGCACGTTGGCCAGGAACACCCAGCGCCAACCGATCTCGGAAAGCAGGCCGCCGGCGAGGATGCCGAGGAAGGAGCCGAAGATCCCGGCGATCATGTTCATGCCGAGGGCGAAGCCAAGTTCGTCGGCCGGGAACGCGTCGGTAATTATGGCGGCCGAATTGGCCATGAGCAGGGCCCCACCGATGGCTTGGAACATCCGCAGGACGACGAGCTCGAGTGCGCCGCTCGACCCCTTGCTCCAGACCACGGAGAGCAGGATGGCGCCTAAAGTAAACCAGGCAAAGCCGAGGTTGTACATCTTCGTGCGGCCGTACATGTCGCCGATACGGCCCACCGTCACCACGACGGCGGCCGACACCAGCACGTAGCCCATCATGATCCAAAGCAGGTACGGGAAGTTCGAAGCCGCCAACGGGTCCAGGTGGATGCCCCGGAAGATGACCGGGAGGGCGATCATCAGGCTGGTCCCGTTGAGCGTGGCCAGAAGGACCCCGATGGTGGTGTTGGAAAGGACGACCCATTTGTAATGCGGTCCCACCACCGGTGACGGGGTGGGCGACAAGGTGGTCGTGCCCGCGGTCATGCCGGCACCTCCTTTGTTTTGTGATGGTCGGGTAGCTGTGCGGCGAAGGACTCCAGCACGGTCACGGCTTGCTCCAATGCCAGGCGGTCGGTGTTGCTGAGCGCTCTGACGCGCTCGGCGAGCCAGGCGTTACCGGCCTCCCGCCGGCGGGCCAGCAACTGCTCGCCCTTGGCCGTAGCCACCAGGTGCACGCCGCGGCGGTCGGCGGGATTGGCCTGGCGGGTCACCAGGCCGGCGTCCTCCAGCTTGTCGGCCAGTCGCGTCACCGACGGTGAGGGCAATCCTTCGGTCTCGGCGAGTTGGCCGATACCGATCGGCCCGGCCGCCACCACGCTGGCGAGCACTGAGAGCTGAGCGATGCTCAGGTGCGAAGGGTCGTACCGACGAAGTTGGCGGCTGAGGCGGACCATCGACAGCCGTAAACGGTTGGCCAGAGTCCGCGCCGCCGCCGCGCACGGCCCGGCGCCAGTCTCAGCCCGAAGCCCGGTGCCGGTCTCAGTCCTAGGCCCGGTAGTGGAAATGGGAGCATGTGTTGTGGGGATAGATGCTAATGTTACTAAGTACCTACAGCATGTACTTGGGACTAAAGGCCCAAAAAAGAGCGCGATCGTCCTTCAGCGGTCAAACGGCTGGCTGGTCGAAGGTGGCGGCCGCTAGGGACCGTAGGACGCGTACTCGGGCGTCCACACGGCACTGTCCACCTCGGCCTCGATCTCGTCGTCGGTGGTGATGCGAGCCAGGCCCTGGTCGCGAGCGCAACGGGCGACAGCGATGGCGATCCGCCGGGAGATTGACCGCAGGTCGGTGAGGGAGGGGTACAGAGCGCCTTGGGAGAGGCGCTCGGCCGAGACGGCCCCAGCCAACTCGGTGGCCGCGACCAGGAACATCCGGTCGGTCACCTCCCGGGCCCGGGCCACTATCGCCCCGAGCCCGACGCCAGGGAAGACAAAGACATTGTTGGCCTGGCCCACCGGCCGGCTCTGCCCGCCGAACTGGACCGGGGCGAAAGGGCTGCCCGTGGCGACGAGAGCTTTGCCGGCGCTCCAGGCCAGCACGTCAGCCGGAGTGGCCTCGGAGTTGGCCGTGGGGTTGGAAAGTGGCAGCACGATGGGCGCGGACGCCTGAGCCACCATATCTCTTATCGCTTGTTCGGAAAAGGCGCCGGGCATGGCGCTGGTCCCGACCAGGGCGGTGGGGGCCACGTGGCGCACCACGGCTTCGAGGTCGTAGTGCTGGGCTTGGTCAAACCCAAAGCGGGACATTTCTCGCCCGGATAGCGCAAATGGACGCTTGTCCTCGTCAAGCTGCTCGCGGCCCTCGAATACGAGGCCGCGAGAGTCGAGCATCACCACCGCTCCCCTTACCTCTTCCTCCGTGGCCCCGTCGGCGCGCATGGCTACACGCACAAGACGGGCAATGCCGATACCTGCGGCCCCGGCGCCGAGAAGCACCAGGCGTTGACGCCTAAGTCGTTCGCCGGACAAGCGCAGACCGGCCAGGATCCCGGCCAGCACCACGGCCGCCGTGCCCTGGATGTCGTCGTTGAAGCTGGCCACGCGATGTTGGTAGCGGTCGAGCAAGCGGATGGCGTTGTGTTGTTTGAAATCTTCCCACTGGAGCACGGCCCGGGGATAGGCCTCGAGCACGGCCTCCACGAAGGCCTCGATGAAGGCGTCGTACTCGGGGCCGCGCAGGCGCGGCTTGGGATAGCCGAGGTAGAGCGGATCAGCCAGCAGCTCTTCGTTGTCGGTGCCGCAATCGAGGGAGATCGGCAGCGTCATCCGGGGGTGGACGCCCGCTCCGGCGGTGTACAGCGCCAGCTTCCCGATAGGGATGCCCATACCCCCGGCCCCCTGGTCGCCCAGGCCCAGGATGCGCTCGTTGTCGGTGGCCACGATCAGGCGGACATCGGGACGCCCGCTGTTGACGAGAAGCTCAGGGATCCGGTCGATATCCTCGGGCGTGACCCAGAGGCCCCGCGGGCGGCGAATAACGTGGCTGAACTCCCGGCAAGCACGGCCCACCGTGGGGGTGTACACGATGGGAGCGAGCTCTTCGATGTGGTCCACCAAAAGACGGTAAAAGAGCGTCTCGTTGCGGTCGTGCAAGGCGGCCAGCCCTATATACCTCTCCAGGGTGTCGGACTTCCGACGAAGGTGTTCCAGCTCCAGGCTCACCTGCTCCTCGATGCTGGCTACCCGCCAGGGCAAGAGGCCCCGGAGCTGAAGGACCTCACGCTCGTCGTCGGTGAAGGCTGTATCCTTGTTGAGTTCCGACTCGGCGAGCAGGTCCTTTCCTCGCCGTACCCCCGCTTGCTCTGAAGTTCTCACGGATCCCTCTGCAGTCCGGTTCCAGGCTAACCCCCCGGGACAGTGCCTCGCCACACCTCGCCACGCCTGGTCCCGCCGCGAACCCTGTCGCCGCGGGCGTCACGCCGTCGAGCCGACCGGTAATGGCCCGGGAGTGTGCTCAGAGGCGAAGCGGACCATGGCATGGAGGTTTTCGGGCGGAGTGAACGGCGACAACTCACAGCCAGCGCCGACGATATGGTATGGCCCGCAAGTCTCGAAGCACTTACCGCACTCTTGCCGGACGTCCTCGGGCGACCCTGTGAGCATGTAGGTGATCGTCGAGACGTTGCCGAGGATGACCCGGTCCGGGCCCAGCCCTGCTCTCGCTGCGGTCAGGTTGGTCGGGAAGTCCAGCTCGTATATGTCAACTGGCAGCGTCGCCATGTGGGCGATGAGCGCGTCGACGTTCCCGCACATGTGCTGGCGCAGGATGACCTCGGGGTGAGCGTCGCGGACCGCCTGCAAGGTACGCCGTTGCCAGGGCAGGACGAGGTCACGGTAATGCCTCGGGCCTATCATGCTCGCCGCCGCGTCGCTCATGCCGATCGTGTCCGCCCCCGCTTCGATCTGAGCGGCGGCGTAGACGATCGCCACCTCCGACGTGAAGTCCATCAGGTCGCGGACGAAGGCCGGGTCGTCCACGACGTCGGTCATGACGCTGGTCAGGCCCCGCAGTTCTTGGGCCAGGGCCAGAGGGCCTTCTACCCAGCCCACGACCGACGTCTCACCCCGGAGTTCGTCATGGCAGATTTCAATGGCGCGGATCCGGTCGTGCATCCGGCCTGGGTGGTGAGGGTCGGGCACCTTGAACTCGTTCAACCGGGCCTTGTCAGCCAAGGCCGCCCGTAGCTCGTTGATCACCGGTCCTTGGTCCTCGAACCACTTGACGCTGTCCTCGCCGGCGATGTCGATCACTTCCCGGGCCGGGTCCGAGCACATCAAGACGCAGTCGATGCCGAAATCCCGGACCATCTTGAGCTGGCACTCGGCCATCGTCCGGGCGTCCCGGGTGTAGTCGATATACGGCACCCCCGCATGTTTGGCGGCCAACATCATCGCCATGGGCTGGGCCGGCAGATGGTCGACCGGTGTGCCGGCAATGACCCCTCTCACCCGCTCGAGAGGACGCATTTTCTATTCTCCGTTCAGGCTGGGAAAAGAAATGTTGCTCGAGCGCTTCGCATAGGGCGTGGTAAATAGGCAGGTGGAATTCCTGGACCTCAGGTGTACTTGAGGCCGGGCCCTGACGACGACATTGGCGAGGTCGCCCACAGGGCTCTCCATGTCACCCGTGAAGGCCAGGACTTTCATCCCCGCGGCGGTGGCCGTGGCGGCGGCGAGGACGACATTGCGGGCGCGGCCGGAAGTAGAGAACGCCCACAGCAGGTCCCCCGGGCGTCCGTACCCGTAAACCTGTTGCGCGAAGACCATGTCACCTCCGGTGTCGTTTTGTATAGCGGTAGCCAAGGCCGAGTGCGCACCGAGAGCCAGAGTGGGCAAAGCGCCCTCGAGGTGCTCGGAAAGGTACACGCCGGTAGCGCCACCCACCTTGTCCACAAAGGCCTGCCGCTCGGACGTCGACAGCCGCCGCGAAGACGCCATGGTCTTCATGAGTTCTCCCACTATGTGCTCGGCGTCCGCCGCGCTCCCGCCGTTGCCGCAAACGAGCACCTTCCCGCCATCGCTATAGGTGGAGGCCAGCAGCTCGAAGGCGGCGAGGATATCGCTCTCGAAGCGGGGCCAGGGCCGGGTACCGGGAAAGGAGACGGCCGAACGCCCCGATCCCGGGCAGGGATGCGTTTACTGTCACCGGCCTCCCCTTTTCGTCAGGTACCCGCGTACGTACTCGTCGACGCCGGCTTCGAGGGAGTGGAACGGTGCGGTGTAACCGGCGGCCCGGAGCTTGGCCGTACTGGCTTGGGTGAAGTACTGGTACTTGTCCCTGATCTGCTCGGGCATGTCGACGAACTCGATATTGGGCGTCCGCCCGAGGCTATTGAACACGGCGTTGCCAAGGTCGAGCCACGTCCTGGCCACGCCCGTGCCGCAGTTGAACAGGCCCGACGCCGTCGCCTCGCCCAGGAAGTACAACGTGACATCGACGGCATCGCCCACGAATATGAAATCGCGGCGCTGTTCCCCGTCGGCTATCCCGTCGCGGTAGGACTTGAACAACGACAGCTTGCCGGTCGCGAGGATCTCGTCGTACGCCTTGGCGACTACCGACCGCATGGCGGCCTTGTGGTCCTCATGAGGCCCGAAGACATTGAAGTACTTGAGCCCCACGATTCGGTCGAAGAGCCGGTTGTGCAAAGCCCACAGGTCGAAGACCTGCTTGGAATAGCCGTACATGTTGAGCGGGACAAGGCGCTCGGTGACCTCGTAGTCGTCGTCGAACCCGGAGGAGCCGTCCCCGTAGGTCGCCGCGCTCGAGGCGTACACGAACCGGCTGGAGTTGGCCAGCGCCCACTCGCACAGGCGCCGGGTGTAACGGTAGTTGTTGGTGATGAGGAACTCGGCGTCCGTCTCGGTCGTCGAGCTGCACGCTCCGAGGTGGACGATGGCATTGACGTGGCCCTTGGCCCGGCCGGCCAGCCACGCCCACAGGTCGGCGGGGGCCACGATGTCCTCGAAGCGCAGGCCGACCAGGTTCTTCCATTTTTCGTCGTCGCCGAGGTCGTCCACCAGGATGAGCTCGGACGGCCCCCGCCGGTTGAGCTCGGCCACCACGTTGCGCCCGATGAACCCGGCGGCGCCGGTGACGATCACCCGTTGCGTCATGGCGTCCCCGGAGCGGCGGCCGGCCCGTAAGCGGCGAGAACACGGTCTATGGTGCCCGTCGTCGAGCGCCCCTCGACGAGGTCGGCCAGGACGACCTTGCCTCCATGGGCCTCGACCACGTCGCGCCCGCTCACGTAGTGGGCCCAATCCTTCCCCTTGACCAGGACGTCGGGGAGGATCCTCTCGATGAGGGGGCGGGGCTCGTCGTCGTCGAAGACCACCACGTAGTCGACGGCTCGCAGGCTGCGCAACACTCGGGAGCGGTCTTGCTCCGAGTTGATAGGCCGCGCCGGGCCCTTGTTGCGGCGCACAGACTCGTCGCTGTTGAGGCCGATGACCAGCGCATCACCTTGGTCCCGGGCGAACTCCAGGTAGGAGACGTGACCGGTGTGCAGGATGTCGAAGCAGCCGTTCGTGAACACCAGGCGCTTGGATGCCCGGGCGAGGTCCTGCCGTTCCCGCTGCATCTCTTCGATTGTCAGCATCTGACCGATCGTCAAGGCCACCGCGCCTCCTTGATCGAGCTCACAATTAGCCTCCTTGGTCCAGTCACAGGCCGAGAACGGCCAGGAAAGTCTTCAGATCGGTGAAATCGGGCAGGAGGAGGGTGGCGCCGCCGCGTACCAGGCGGCGGCGCTTGGCCAGGTTGGCCCCGAAGCCCCGCCGTTCGTCGCTGCACAGCCCCACCGCCGTCCCCCCCGTTTACGCGTCTCGCGCATCTCGACCGGCCCGTCGCCTATGGTCACCAGGGCTTCGGGCGCGATGGCGTTGTCACGGAAGATACGGTCGAGGACGACCCGCTTGGCTTCGACGTTGACGTCCCCCACGGAACCGTAGATGCGGCCCTCGAAGAACTCGGCGAAGCCGAGAGCGGCAGCTTCGGCGCGCACGTCCTCGACGTCGGTCCCGCTGGCCAGGTAGAGCTTCATGCCCCGGGACCGCAGCGTCTCCACCAGAGTTACCGCGTTTTTCATGTGGAAATCGGTGCGCTCGAGCTGGCCCGAGCGGATCTTGGCCAGGCGTCCGCCCACCATCTCCAGCAGCTCGGCGTTGTAGACTTCTTTGTAGCCGCGCTCGTCGAGGATGTCGTGCTCGCCGACGTAGCCGAACTGGCGGACGAGACGGACAAGGCCCTGCATCTGTACCAACGTTTGTATCCCGGTGGTGCGGTCGATGAACTCCCGGGCCGCCGCCGTCACGGTGGCGAAGGCTTCGACGCCGACCGAGCGGGCGGCGTCGCCCAGGATGGCCCGGACCATCACCGGCTCCATGATCGCCTCCCAGCCCTGGCGCAGGGTAGACAGTGTGCCGTCGAAGTCGAACACGATGTGTGCCGGCCGGGCTCCGGCAGGCGGGCTCAGGATTATTTCGATTTCGGACCCGGGATAAAAGCGGGCCCGGGCCGGGATTTCGGCCAGTTCTGGACTGTAGACGTAATCGGTGCCCGTCGCCGCCGCCGCCACCTCCGCCGCCGTAGCCGTACCGGTCTGGCGCAGTTTGCGCACCGTCACGGAGGCGGCGATATTGGCCACGTAGGCAGCCACGGCGGGGGGCCCACCGCAGGCGAGCACCGCAGCTATGGTCGCCACCACGGTGTCGCCGGCTCCCACCGGGTCCACTTCACCGCCGACATCCACTCCCAGGGCGGCGTACACGCCGTGGTCGTCGGCGGCGAGGATGCCCCGCTCCCCCCTGGTCATGAAGAACGGCTTCCCCGTTTGGGCCGCCACCAGGCGGGCGAGGTCAATGACCTGGTCGTCGGTGAGAGCGTCCGGGCCGGGGCGGCCCAGGCGCCGGAGGCTCTCGGCCACGTTCAGCTTGAGCACGGCCCCGACGTAGGGTGCCGTGGACATCCGGGCGTCGACGACAAATGTCGTGCCGGGATGGGCGGCGATCACGGCGTTTACCCGGGCCACGGTCGCCTCGTCGGCGAAACAGCTTTTCACCTGCTGGTTCACCACCACGACGTCCGCCCATCCAGCGGCGGCGTCGAGGGCCTGCTCGAAACTGCGCAGGTGCTCGGGCGCCAGGGCGCCCCGGGCGCCGAAGTCGAGCCGGCTCTCCTCGTAGCGTCCCCGGTAGGGCTTGGCGTAAACGAGCGTGTGCCAATCGTCGCCGAGGTCGAGCATGCCGGCGGTGTCCGCCCCCAGGTCCTCCAGCAGCCTCACCAGGACGGGGCCGAACGGGTCCCCCCCGTAGACGCCTATGGCCCGCACCTGGCCCACCCCCAGGGCGGCCAGGTTGGCGACTACGTTGCCGGCCCCGCCGGGACTATAACGCTGGCTGGTGACGCGGCGCACCGGCAGGCTGGTCTCGATCGAAACCTCCTCCGGCCCCTCGTCGAGCTGCCAGTAGGAGTCCAGGCAGAAATCGCCCGCCACTGCGATCTTGGCCCGCGGCATGGCCTCCAGGAGAGCGCCCAGTCCGCCTTCGTCCAAGAGCTTCTCGGCTCCGGCGAGCGGCGTCGGAAAGCCATCAGGGCCAGATTGGTCACCAGGCATTGTGTAAACGACTGCCTCACCTCCGCCGCCGGCGGCAACCCCACCCTACCCCGGGGACCGGGGTGGGGTGGGTGCGGCCGGTCCGGAGCCTAATTAGCCCTTTAGGGACGACGAGTAGAAGTACTTGCTGATGCTCGGGTTGTTCATGTTGGCCGAGGTGGCCACCACGTTGGGCAGGAGCACGCTCTTCTTGATCATCGACTTGTCGCCGGTCAGCGCCCAGTAGGCGTCCTGAACGGCCAGAGCGCCTTCGGCGGCGGGGTTCTGGATGACGAGGATGTTGATAACCCCTTGGCGGAGCAGGGTGATCTCGGCGGGCTCGGCATCATAACCGGCCACGAAGACCTTACCTTTTTCGTGGGCAGCAGCGACGCCCTGCCCGGCACCTTGAGCCGAGTACAGGTTGGTCCCGAAGATCCCGACCATGTTGGGGTGCGACAGGAGGAGGGACCGGGACAGCGCCTCCGCCGTGGTCAGTAGGTCGTTGTCATAGTCAGCCGCAACAACCTGCATGTTGGGGTACTTCTTCATCTCGGCCAGAAAACCAGCTTGACGGAGGTCGGTGGTGGAGACGCCCTTGACCGTGTTGATCACGGCGACCTGGCCCTTGTCGTGAGCAAGCTTGGCGATGGTGTCAGCCGCCAACTCGCCGCCCTGGTAGTTGTCGGAGCTGATGGCCGCGGTCAGGATCGACTGGTCGGCCAGAGTCGTGTCGACGGAAATGACCGGGATGCCAGCCTTGTAGTAGGCGTCCATGGGCTTGAACAGCGCATGCAGATCGGTCGGGGCGATGAGAAGGGCACTTGGCTTGCTCGCCAGCACGGAGTTGACGACGGGGATCTGAAGGGGGGTCGACCAGGAGGTCGTCCCGACCCATTTGAGGGTGACGCCGAGCTTGGCGGCTTCGACGGCGGCCCCGTTGTGCATCGTGATGTAGAAGGGGTCAACGGTGAGCCCCGGGATCAGCACGAAGGTGTACTTGGTGGCGGCACTGGCTGACGTCGCCGCCGGGCCGGCGGCGCCGGTCACCAGCGTGGCGGACATCAGTCCTACTGCCGCTCCTGCGGTAGCCAGCCGGAAACGCCACCCCCAGCCTCTGACTGAGTTCTTTTTGATCATTTCTTGGTATCCTCCCTTTCGTTGTTATTTCTGGGCCCAGCGACTGGAGGTGTCCCCCCGGCCGGCCCGTTGTTGGAGAACGACTGTGGACCTAACGCTCGGCTAGGCGCAGGCGCACCTGGTCCACCGCCACGGCGGCCACGATGATTATGCCCGTGGCGACCTCCTGCCAGCTCCCGCTCACGCCTACCAGCACCAGGCCGGTGACAAGGAGAGCAATTATAAAAGTGCCGACGACCGTGCCCAGCATGTGCCCGCGGCCGCCAAACAGGCTGGCGCCCCCTATGACCACGGCGGCGATGGCGTTGAGCTCGTCGTTCTGCCCGGCGATGGGGGTGGCGACGGAGAAGTTGGCCATAACCATCATCCCGGCCAGGCCCCCGAGGAAACCGGATATCACGTACACCCGGACCAGATGGGCGTCCACGTTGATACCGGCCCGCCTAGCCCCCAGGTTGTTGCTGCCGACGGCGTAGGTCCTCAACCCGAACCGGGTACGGTGCAGCACCATCCCCATCACAACGCATACCACGGCGGCGACGACGACCGTGTAATAAACCCAACTGGCGATGGCCGCCGATCCGATGGTGAAAACCTGGCTGGGCAGGTTGCTGATCTCGTTGCCACCGTTGATAAGGGCGGGGGCGGCCCCGACGGCGGTGAGGCTCCCCAGGGTAACGATAAACGGTGGCAGCTTGAGGCGGGTGATGATGTACCCGTTGACCAACCCGATGAACGAGCCCAGCCCGAGGGCCACCGCGAACCCGACGACTGTGGTCAGAAGGCTGTTTTCGTGGCTGGACAGCATCGACTGCATGACGGCGCCCGAGACCATGCCGGTGAAGCCCAGGACGGCGCCGACGGACAGGTCGATACCCCCCGTGATGATCACGAAGGTCTCGCCCACGGCGAGGATCAGGAACTCGACCGCGTACTGTGAAGTGTTGAGCCAGCTCGCCCGGGTGAACAGATCGTGATTGGGCGAGTCCAGGCCGAACACCAGGATCATGAGGGCCAGTACACCGACGATCCAGAAGTCGCCCACCTTGTCGACGGCGCCGAGCCAAGAGCTGCGTGGGGGCGCCCCGCCCTCGGGCCCGGCGTTGGGAGAAACCGTGCCCGTCGGGGTCAGGGGGGCGGGGAGCTTAATCGCCATGCGGTACCCCGAAGCGGGAAAGTTGGCTTACGGTGGCGGCCGTGGCCGCCAGGGAGGCCCCTGTGATCCAGCTGACGATCTCTTCCACAGTGCACGTGGCCGGGCGCAGGTCGGCCACGACCCGGCCCTGGAAGAGCACCACCACCCGATCGCAAAGGGCGTGGATCTGGGGAAGGTTGTGGCTTATGAGGAGGATGGGCACACCCTGGTCGCACACCGAGCGCACAAGTTCGCCCACCTTGGCCTGCTGTTCGACACCGAGGGCAGCGGTCGGCTCGTCCATGAGGATCACCCGTGACCCCCACGCCACGGCGCGGCCGACAGCGATGGCCTGGCGCTGCCCGCCGGAGAGGCGCCCGGCCAGGGAGCTGACCGAGCCGATGCGGATGCGGGTACGCTCCAGGTCAGCCTCGGCGGCTCGGGCCATCGCTTTGCGGTCGAGCCAATGGAACCAACCCAGGGGCCCCTTCACGCTCTGTTCACGCCCGAGGAAGATATTGGCCCAAACGGACAGGTCGGGGGCAAGGGAGAGATCCTGGTAAACGGTCTCTATCCCGGCGCGGCGAGCCTCGAGGGACGACGCGAAACCCACCGTCTTGCCGTCGACCAGGATGGAACCGTCGTTGGGCTGAAGCGCCCCGGAGAGAATGTTGACCAGGGTGGACTTTCCGGCCCCGTTGTCGCCCACTAGCCCGACCACTTCGCCGGCATAGACGTCCAGGTCGACTCCCCGCAAGGCCTGGACGGTGCCGAAGTGCTTGGTGATCCCCCGCGTGGCGATCACCGGGACGGCCTGCCTCGCCCCGGGCTCACCGCCCGCGTGAACCTCGCTCACCGCCACCCCCTCGTCCTCTGTCCCCGGGCCCTCGTTCCTGGCATTTGACAACGTTGTCGGCCCGGGGCACTTGCTAACAGGTCAGGTCCGACTTGTCAAGGCGGCGGGACAGCCGTTCTTGGCACGATGAAGTGGCGTTCTTTGACAATCGGGTCGCCGCCATGTAGGACATTGCGGTCATGACTGCGTGGACGGGCTGAGGACCGACTGATGCGCCCGACGATGACGGACGTGGCTCGGGTCGCCAACGTCAGCCTGAAGACGGTATCGCGGGTGGTCAATGAAGAGCGGAGCGTGAGTGGTCCGACCCTCCTCAGCGTCCAGCAGGCGATCCACGATCTCGGCTACCGCCGCAACGAGCACGCTCGGGCACTGCGCCAGGGCCGTTTGTCGCGCATGATCGGGCTGGTCAGCGAGGACGTGTCCAACCCCTTCTACGCCGCCATCGCCCGGGGCGTGGAGGAGGAGGTCCGGGACCGGGCGCTTCTGGTGGTGGCGGGCAGCTCCGACGAGGATTCGGAGCGCGAACGAGCGTTGCTCGAGGTCCTGTGCGAGCGCCGGGTGGCCGGCGTGCTGGTGGTGCCCACCGGGTCGGACCACGGGTTCCTCGCCTCCGAGCTGGCCATGGGCACGCCTATCGTCTTTGTCGACCGGCCACCCTGTCACTTGGCCGCGGACACGATCTTGATCGACAACCTCGGCGGGGCCCGGGCGGCCGTCGAGCACCTCCTGGCCCACGGCCATCACCGGATCGCTCACATCGGCGACCTGGCCGGTGTCTTTACGACCGTGGAACGGCTGCGGGGTTACCGGCAGGCCCTGGATGGCGCCGGCGTTGCTTTCGACGAGCGGATGGTCCGGCTCGGCTGCCACGACGGTAAAACAGCCGAGATGGCGATGCTCGACCTGCTCGCCCTAGAGGTGCCCCCCACCGCTGTGTTCACCGGTAACAACCGGATAACTTTCGGCGTGCTCCGGGCCCTGGCCGGGCTCGACCGGCCCCCGGCCCTGGTGGCCTTCGACGACTTCGAGCTCGCCCCGTTCCTGTCGCCTCCCGTGACGGTGGTGGCCTACGACCCGGTTGAGCTCGGCCGCCAGGCCGCCCACTTGATCTGTGAGCGTCTCGACGGCGGCGGCGGCCCGCCTCGGCGGATGGTCGTACCCACCGAGGTTGTCCCACGCGGTTCGGGTGAGTCGGGACCGTGAACCGAGCTGTCGTGGCCTATGGCGCCTATGGCACAGACTGAACTACTGGTAGGCCTCGACATCGGCACCACCATGACCAAAGCGGCGGTGGTCGGCCCGGGCGGAGAGGAGATGTCCTGGGGACGGGCGCCGACACCGTGGCGGGCCGTGCCTTCTGGCGCCGAGACGGAGCCGGCCGACATCCTGGCCGCCGCCCTTCGGGCCATCGCTGACGCCCTCGGCGCCGCTCCACCGGGCCAGGTGGTCGGCCTGGGGGTCACGAGCATGGCGGAGACGGTGGTCCTGCTAAACCGCCACGGGCTCCCGTTGGCGCCGTCGATCGCCTGGCACGACAGTCGTGGCGATGCCGAGGCGGCTGAGCTGGCCAGGGTCTTCGGGGCTACAGCATTCTCCGAGCGCACCGGTCTGCTGGCCTCGCCCATGTGCACCCTGGCCAAGTTGGCGTGGCTGTCACGGCACGACGGCCCGCCCGTGCGCCGGGCGCTGAGCGTCGCCGACTGGGTGGTGCACACCCTGGGCGGCGAGCAGGCGGCGGAGGCCTCGCTGGCCTCGCGCACCGGGGCCCTTTCCCTGGCCGGGCGGTCCTGGTGGGCCGACGGCCTGCAGTGGGCCGGAGCCCGGCCGGACGTCTTCCCCCCGGTGGTGCAGGCGGGCGAGCCCATGGGCAGGGTGACCCCTAGTTCCCTCGCCCATGCCGCCGGTCTGGCCCGGCACCGCCCTGACGCCCTGGAGCGCCTCCGGGGAGCGGCCCTCACCTCCGCCGGCCACGACCACATGTGTGTCGCCGCCGGCCTGGGCGCCGTCGGCCGGGCTCAGGTCCTCGATTCGTGCGGCACGGCGGAGGCCTTCGTAAGGACCGTACCGACGTTGGACGACAAGGCCGTGGGCCGAGCCGTCCAGGCCGGACTGAACGCAGGCTGGAACACCGTACCGGGCACGTACGCCCTGTTGGCGGGCCAGCTGCTGGGCCTGATGCTCGAGCGTGTGCTCGCCCTGCTGGGTGCGGCCGGGCCCGATGCCCTGGCCGCCCTCGATGCCGCCGCCCAGGCCACCCCGGCCGGCCCTTTGCGGGTCGTCCAGGAGGGCTTCGACACGCCCGCCTCCATCCGCGGCGTCGGCCCGACGGCGTCGCCGGCGGCCCTGTGGAGCGCCGCTCTCGACTGCCTCTCCGATGGGGCGGCGCGCATCACGGGGGCCATGGGGGCCATCGCCGGCCCGGCCGCCGAGCTTGTCCTTAGCGGAGGGTGGGCACGCTGCGCCGGCTTGCGCCGCCGTCGGGAGGCGCTGGTCCCCAGTGTGCGCTGGCCGGCGGTGACCGAAGCGGGCGCCCGGGGAGCGGCCATGTTCGGCGGATGCGCCGCCGGGCTGTTCGCCGGGCCAAGGGACTTCCCGGTGCCCGCCGACCGGCTTTAGCCGGTTTTTAGCGGGTGTGCTAGACACGTTCATATGGGCCGATTACTCAGGCTGGACCGGTTGCTCCCCTCCGGGCGAAAAGCGTTGATCGTGGCTATGGACCAGCCGCGCGCCATTTATAGCGGTGCCCAGGCCCACCCGGACCGCGTGCTGGACAAGCTGCGGTCCGCCGACGTCGACGGGTACCTGTTGAGCCTGTCGACCGCTCGGCACGTGGAGAGCCATCTCGCCGGCCGGGCCGTGGTCGTCAGCGTGAGCCACGACTACCAGGAGGCGCAGCAGGTAGTCGAGCAGGCCGTCGCATTCGGGGCGTCGGCGTTGAAGTACGAGGTGTACCCGTACACCGAGCTCGAGAGTGCCACCATGCGCGGCATGGAGGCCTTAGCGGTGCACGCCGACCGCTGGGGCCTGCCCATAATGGCCGAGGTCGTCCCCGGCGGCTTCGACGAGGTCTCCGTGCACACGTCGGCCAACCTGCGCGACTCGGTCAGGCGAGCGGCCGAAGCGGGTGCCGACATCGCCAAAATCCCGCCTCCCAACGATGGTTTGCTGGCCGAGGTTACCGAGTACGCCTCCATACCGGTCCTGTTGCTGGGGGGCGCCCGCCGCGGCGGTCTTCCCGAGGTGCTGGCCCGGGCCCACCAGTTCGGTCCTGCCGTCGACGGACTGGTGTTCGGGCGGTACGTGGTGGAGGACCCCGATCCGGCGAAGGTCGTCGCCGCCCTCCGAGAGGCACTCGACTCGATCGGCTGAGGGCACGGACGCCGCCACTAGCCAAAGACTCGTAGCCCCGGCGGGCCTCCGGTCAGGCGGGGTTTTGCGCCGGGGCCGATATGCACGGCGATGCGATGGTGGCCCAGGCGGAAACCCTCCACGCCGTGCAGGCCTGCCGTCGCCCCTAGCGGGGCCAGCCGGGCACGGCCAGCGGGCATGTCAGGCTCGAGCCCGAGGAGAGCATTGAGAACGGCGATAGAGGACGCCGCCGTCCACGCCTGGGGATGGCAGGCAGCGGGGTAGGCCAAGGGTGCGTCCCGGCCGGCGCGGGCGTCACCTCCGTACAACTCAGGCAGAGGGTCCGGCGCCCCGGTACGTGCTTTACGTACGCCGGCCCCGTCTGTGACCGGGGCCCGCCGATCAGGAGGGATGTGTGGAGACCACCGCCGACGGAGAAGCCCCCCGGCCGGGCCCGGCGCCGTGGCCGGGGCGGCCCCGGGACGATCGCAAGGTTCGGCGCGCCGGCAGAGGAAGTCGCGCCGCTTACGCCGGGGAGAAAGCTATTTCGGCTGGCTGTTTATTTCCCCGGCGCTCTGCATCCTGCTCGTCTTCCTGGTAATCCCGATCTTATTAGCTTTGTACATAAGTTTCACGAACTGGTCGGGGCTGACTAACCCCTTGAGCAGCTCCGTAAAGTGGGTGGGCCTGACCAACTACCAGACCATCCTGACCCGGCCGGGCCTCGACCAGCTCGACTTCGCCACGTCCGTCCGTAACAACTTCTACTTCGTCATCTTCACGGTACCACTGCAGACCGCCCTCGCCTTGTGGCTGGCGGTACTTCTCAACAACAAGTTCTTGCGGGCCAAAGGTTTTTTTCGTACCGCCTTCTATTTTCCTTCGGTGACAAGTTCGATTGCCATAACGGTCATTTTCATCTTCTTGTTCCAAGGTTCGGGGGTGGTCAACAGCATCCTCAGCTTCTTCGGGCTGAAGGGGCCCAACTGGCTTTATGACACCAGGGGCGTCTTCACGCTGCTACTCAACGGCATCGGGGTTTCCAGCCCGGGCTGGGGCGGCCACGTCTTTTTCGGGCTCTCCATCTGGGACTGGCTGGCCGGCCCCTCACTGGGGATGTGCGTGGTCATAACCCTCTTGGTGTGGACCACGTCGGGCACGTTCATGCTTTTCTTCCTGGCCGCCCTGCAAAACATCGGTGAAGATCTCGATGAGGCCAGCGAGATAGACGGGGCGACGCCATGGCAGAGGTTCCGGCGAGTCACCCTACCGATGCTGCGCCCGGCGGTGGTGTTGGTGGTCACCCTCGGTTTCATCTCCACCTGGCAGGTCTTCGACCAGATCTTCTTGATCGGGCCGAGCAATCCCACTACGACTACGCCGGCGTATTTCTCCTACCAGGTCAGTTTTCAGGACAGTGCCTTTGGTGTAGGCGCGGCCGTGGCCTTCTTGTTGTTCTGTCTGATCGTGTTCTTGACCGTGGTCCAGCGGAGGTTCGTGAAGGAGGACCTCACCAAGTGAGCGCTCGCAGCTACCAGTCCCCACCGCGCCGGGCCATCGGTTATGTGTTGCTGACGGTCTTCGCCTTGATCTACGTAGGACCGTTCGTGGTCACCGTCATTACTTCGTTCAAAACTGATAGCAACGCCACCTTGCAGCCGATGTCCCTGGTGCCCAACCCCCCGACGCTGGCGGCCTGGAGCCAGGTGTTCGGTGTGGGGGCGGCGGGATCGGTCACCGATTTCCCCCGCTGGCTCTTCAACAGTGCCTTCGTGGCCACTTTGATCACGATCGGGCGTGTGTTCCTCGACAGCCTGGCCGGCTATGCCTTGGCTCGCCTCGAGTTCCCGGGGCGGAGAGTGGTTTTCGGGCTGGTGATCGCCACGCTGGCGGTTCCGGGCGTGGTCCTGCTCATCCCCCGTTTCCTGATCCTCAAGCAGCTGGGCCTGTTCAATTCCTACCCCGGCATGGTCCTGCCCATCGCCGTGGACGCCACAGGCATCTTCTTAATGCGCCAGTTCTTCTTGCAGGTCCCGGCCGCCCTCGAGGAGGCCGGTCGCATCGACGGTGCCGGCGTGTGGCAGATCTACTGGAGGATCGTGCTGCCCATCGTCCGGCCCGGCTTGATCACACTCACCATCCTGTCGTTCCAGGGCTCCTGGAACGAGTTCCAGTTCTTCGAGATAGCCACTATCTCGCCGAAGTACTACACCCTCACTACCGGCCTGGCCAATATCGTGGGCGGCGGGTTGTCAGCGGGCAACCAGTTCCCGCTCAAGCTGGCGGCGTCAGCCTTGACGATTATCCCGGTGGCGGTGATGTTCTTCACCCTGCAGAAGCACCTGGTCCGCGGCAGGCTCGAGGGCGCCGTAAAGGGCTAGGGCCGCCAGGTGCCGGTGTTGGGCTAGCCTGTGGCCCCGTGACCCCGCCCTATTACGAGGACTCCCAGGTGGAGATCCATCGCTACGTTGTCGGCCCGATCGACAATAACGTCTTCGTCCTGCGCTGCAAGCAGACCGGCGATGGTCTTCTGGTCGATGCCGCCAATGAGCACGACCTGCTCCTGGCGAAGTGCCGGGAGCTGGGTGTCCGCCAGGTGATCGAGACCCACGGGCACTGGGACCACATCCAGGCCGTGCCCGCCGTGCGCGATGCGGGCTACGAAGTGGCGGTGGCGGCCGCCGACGCCGCCATGCTCCCGGGCTACGACCTCGTCCTCGAGGACGAGACCACCCTCGAGGTGGGGCGGCTCAGGATCCGCACCGTGGCCACGCCCGGGCATACACCGGGGTCAATGTGCTTTGTCGTCGAAGGTTCGCCGGTAGTGCTGACCGGGGACACGCTCTTTCCCGGTGGGCCCGGCAACACGCAAACCGAGCTCGGAGATTTCTCCCTCATCCTCAGTTCGATCGAACGCCGGCTCCTGGCCCCGTTCCCCGACGGTACCCTGGTGTTGCCCGGTCACGGTGCCGACACGACGATCGGACGCGAGAGGCCCCACTTCGACGAGTGGGTCGAGCGCGGCTGGTGAGGCGCCGGTTCTGGCCGCTCGGGCTCCGGTGGGCGGCGGAACTCGCTGACGGTGGCCCATAGCACGAGGACCAGAGCGGCCAACATCACCGTGGATAGGATGTCAAAGCTCACCACCGTGTGACCTGCCAGGCCGCCGGTTACCCCGGCGCCATGGGGGACCGCCCCGCCTCCGCCCGGCGACAGGGCGCCGCCGGGGGCCCCAGGCCCGGACGTCCGGCCCGGCCCCTTCCCCGGGAAAGCTAGGGACGGTCCGGTGGAGGAGGCGCCGGCGCCCTGGCCCCCCGGGGGGTTGCCCCCCGCCGTTGCCGCCTCGGAGGTCGTCGTGGTCGCCAGCAGGAAAGGCATGTAGGACATGAACGAAGCGAACTGTTCCAATACGGGCAAGGCCCACAACCGGCGAGGCAGGTAAAAGGCGGAGATGACCGTCAGGGCGTCGGCCAGGTAGAAATAGCGTTCATGCATGGCGGGCAGGAGGTAGGGCACCAGGAGGACCGATACGGTGCCGGCCAGCAGGATCCTGGTCGTCGTGAGTTGTACCCGGCGCCGGGCGACAATGGCGATGAGGGCCAAGACGATGACCAGGGTGACGGCGATGCCCGCGTCACGCAGCACCGTCGAACGGCTGATCCCCAGGTACTGGTAGATGTTGGGGGCGTTGAGCGTGAGTTCCTGGTAGAGGCCGATCTCGCCCGTGTACGCCGACCACAGGGTCGAGGGGGAGGCCCCTACGGCCAGCGCCGGCAGGTCCATCAACACGAAGACAACGGGGACCACCAGCAAGGCTCTCCACGGCACCCAGCGCGTGAGCAGCAACAGGAGCAGTAGGGGGAAGAGGAACACGACCTGCAACTTGAACGAGAGGGCCAACCCGAGCAGGGCACAGGCCAGCCAGGGACGGCGGCGTAACACGAAATAGATGCCGCCCAGCGCGAAAGACGTGTAAGTAGCGTCGATCTGTCCCCATAAGGAGCTGTTGAGCACCACGGTGGGCAACAACAACACCACGGCCGCAGCGACCATCGGCGCCCAGCCTCGGGGGTAACGCAGGCGAACAATTCTGTAGGCGAAATACCCGAGCACCAGGTCGAAGGAGACGGATATCATCTTTATACCGAGCAATGGGCCTATGTGGGTATACGTGAGCAGCGCCAGCAAGTACAGATAGGGTTCGTTGTAATTGGCGAAAGAGTACTTGAGCGCGTCAAACCGTCCGTGGGTCAGGATAAACTCGTACCAGGTGCGGAAATAGGCGGTGTAGTCACCGGTCTGGTATTTGAAGAACACGGACCGCACGGCCAGAGCCACCACGACCAGCGCCGTGGCCACCGCTACCCGCCGTCCCCGGCCGCCACGGCCCGAGCCCGGCGCCCGGGTGGTCTCGACGAGCACCGGCGCGGGCCCTCCTGCGACAGGGCGGCCACTCGACATGTCCACGCGCTCACTTTCCCCCGGTGGTCCCGGGACAGCTCAAAGATGCCGCGCCGGGCTCAGAGTTCCCTGGTAGCCGGCTGGGAGGTGGCCGTGACCATATCCGTGCTGGAGGCGCCTAATATGTGCCGGCAGGCATGGGCACCGGACCGATGGACGAGCAACGGGCCGTGGTGGTGGGCCTGGGGAACATCGCCAAGGCCTGGCTCCCGTACTTCCGGGCTGACCCGTTGGTCGACCTCGTCGGCGTGGTCGAGCCACGAGAGGAGGTAGCGGCCCGTGAGCTCGACCGGTTCGGGTTGGAGGTGAAGGTGGAGGCGACCCTGGCCGACGCCCTCAGCTCCCTGGGCCCCGACGTGGTCATCAACCTGACGCCGCCGGCCGCCCACCTCGAGGTCGTCACTTGCGCCCTCGACTTCGGGTGCCATGTGATCTCAGAGAAGCCCCTGGCCCTTTCCATTGCCGACGCCGTGGCCCTCACGTCCTTGGCCGAAGAAAAGTCCCTGATGTTGGGGGTGATGCAAAACCGCAGATTTGTGCCGGAGATCCGTAGGCTCCGCCAAGAGGTCGTCGGGGGCGCCATAGGGACCTTGACGGTCCTCAGTTCGGACATGTGGATGTCTCCGAAGCACGACAATACATATCTGACCGGGTTGGCCCACCCGTTGCTTTTCGATATGTCGCTCCACACTTTTGACCAGGCTCGCTTCCTAAGCGGGAGCGACGCGGCCCGGGTCTGCGCCTACGAATACAACCCCGTCAATTCCTGGTACCCGGGAAATGCCGCCGCCATCTGCACATTTGAGATGCACAGTGGAGCCGTGCTCACATATCGCGGTAACTGGGTGGCGCCCGGTTTCGCCACGAGCTACGACTCCCAGTGGCGACTGGTGGGGACCGAGGGGACGGCAATCTGGGACAGCTGGGGACCGCCCTTCGTGCAAACCGCATTGGAGGCGGCGCCCGGGGACGTCGAGCGGGGCGACGGGCGTCAAGTAGTAGTCGAGACCGGTCTGACCGGGCACCAGGCGTGCCTGGCTGAGATGTTCTCATCCTTACGGGAAGGTCGCCTGCCCGAGACATGCGCCAGGGACAACCTCGAAGAGCCTGGCCATGGTCTTCGCCGCGCAAATGAGCGCCGAGCAAGGCCGGTGGGTGGAAGTGGACGAACTTCTGCGGCCCCTGGGACCGCCCAGATCAATGAGGTGAGCTTAGCCATGTCAGGCAAGGTGCTTGTGTGGAGCGAGTACATAGACGACCGAGGACCGGGACCGGCCCGGGAGTGTTACCCCGACGGAATCCACGAGACCATTGCCCGCGGGCTGCGGTCGTCACTGCCGGGGAAGATCGTCGGAACGGCGACGTTCGGGGACGAGGGCCACGGCATCACTGATGAGATCCTCGAGTCTGTCAGCGTGCTCGTGTGGTGGTCCCATGTCGCCCACGAGCAGGTCCCCGCCTCCATAGTCGAAACCGTCCACGACCACGTCCTGCGGGGTATGGGGATCATCCTGCTCCACTCCTCGGCCGAGTCGAGGATCTTCAAGCGCCTGATGGGGACAACCTGCTCGTTCCGATGGAGGGAGGCAGGCGACCGCGAGCTCGTGTGGGTCACGGACCCGTCCCATCCCATTGCCGCCGGGCTCCCGCCGGTCATTGAGATCCCCCAGGACGAGACCTACAGCGAGTACTTCGATATCCCCAAACCGGAGTCTGTGGTCTTCATCAGCTCCTTTTCCGGGGGTGAGGTGTTCAGGAGCGGTTGCACGTTCACACGCGGGGATGGGAAGGTGTTCTTCTTCAGTCCCGGCCACGAGACGTTCCCCGTCTACCACGACCCCCTGGTGCAGAGGGTGATTGCCAATGCCGTGGTGTGGGCGGACGCCGGTAAGCCTCGGGGCCCTCGCCGCTTGTTCGTTCACTTCTAGCTCTGGTTGACGTGTTGTCTTCCGGCCCAGTTAGTCCAGGGGGCGCAGCGCGCTGGCTTCCCCGTAGACCACGAGCGTGTCGCCCGCGCCGAGGCGCAGGTCCTGAGCCGGGTTGGCCAGGAGCTGTCCGTCATGGCGCCGCAGAAGCAGCGGGACGGCAGGGCCGGTCAGCTCCCGCAAGCTCCGGCCGGCCAGCGGCGAGCCGGCCGTGATGACGACCTCTTCGAGCCGCAGATCGGGTTGGCCGGCGCGGGCGATGTCGAAGAAGTCCACCACGTTCGGGCGTATAGCGAGATTGGCCATACGCCGGCCGCTGGTCACGTACGGGGAGACGACCTTATTGGCGCCGGCGCGGTAGAGGCGGTCAGCGCTCTGGTCCTCGGCTGCCCGGGCCACTATGGGCAGGTCGGAACGGAGCGATCGGGCGACCAAGGCTATGTAGACGTTTTCGGCGTCCGAGTCCACGGCGCATATGAGCGCACGCGCCCGGTCGATGCCGGCGCGGCGGAGCACCTGCTCGTCCGAGGGTGTGCCGAGCAGGTAACAAACGCCGTCGCGGTCCAGGTCGCCTTGCACGTCTGGCTTAGCGTCGATGACCACAAAAGCCAGAACGCTCGCCTTGCAGCTCGCGGGTCACCGACCGGCCCACGCGCCCGTAGGCACAGACGATGAAGTGGTTGTTCAGCTGGTCGATGCGTCGTTGCATACGTCGGCTCCGAGAAAAGAGGCTGACCCGTCCCTCCACTATGGCGGTGGCGGCCAACCCCAACATTGTGGCGAACAACCCCACACCGAGCAGCGCCAGACCGCCGGTGAACAGCAAGACGTCGGTCCGCAGCCCCTGCGCCGTGGCGAAGCCGACCGTCGTCAGAGTAAGAAGCGTCATGGCCACGGCCGCCTCCGGTCCGTAACCGAAGGCCAGGTACCCCCCCGCCCCGATGACGACCAGAGCAGCCAGGCCCAACGCGGCCGCCGCCCCCCGACTCGGAGCCCGGATGCGGTGCACAGCGCGAGCGTACGGCGCCGGGCCCGGTGGTCGCACGGTCCCCCGGCTCCTAGGGCGGGTGCCGTGCGGGCCGACCAACGGATCGGTCTAACCTTTGGGTATGTCGGTAGAGGCCGTGAGGCTGGCAGTCATAGGTGGGTCGGGCCTGTACGCCCTAGGGGCAACGGGACAGGAGATATGGCCCCATACGCCCTACGGGCGACCCAGTGATCCCATCCGCCTGACCCGGGTCGGGGGCCGACCGGTGGCCTTCCTCCCACGTCACGGTCGGGACCACACCGTCCCGCCCCATGAGATCAATTTCAGGGCCAATCTTTTCGCCCTTTCATCGCTGGGCGTCGAGCGCGTCATCGGCCCCTGTGCCGTAGGGAGCCTCCGGCCGGACCTCGAGCCCGGGTCGGTGGTGGTCTGCGACCAGTTCGTCGATCGCACCAGGGGGCGCCGGGACACGTTCTTCGACGGGCCCAGGGTGGCTCACCTGAGCGCGGCGGACCCCTACTGCTCAGAGCTGCGCCCGCTGGCGGCGGCCGCCGCACGTCAAGTGGGCTTTCCCGTTTCAGACGCCGGGACGGTGGTCGTGGTCCAGGGGCCCCGGTTCTCCACCCGGGCAGAATCGAAGTGGTTCCAGCGGATGGGTGCCGATGTCATCGGCATGACCCAGTACCCAGAGGTGGTGCTCGCCCGCGAGCTGGGCATGTGTTATGTCACCATGGCCGTTGTCACCGATTTCGATGCCGGTCTCGAGGGCCGTCCGGACGTCGCCGCCGTGACCCACGAGGAGGTGGTGGCCGCCTTCTCACGCAGCCGCGACCGGCTCGTGCAGGCGTTGGAGGTCCTGATCGCGGCCATCCCGGAGAGCCGAGGCTGTGACTGTCGCGCCACGGCTCCATCCCTCCGGCCCGACGGCGACTGAGCGGGGCGGGCGGGCGATCGCCGTCGCCGGCCAGTGGCCGGCGACCAGCGGGCCGGGGAAGTGGCCGCATCAGGGTTGATCACATAGGGACGGCTTCGTAGATCTCGACGGTTCCGCCGGCTCGCAGCACGGGGCACCCGGCGGATAGGGCGATAGCGTCTTCGAGCGAGACGGCGCTGATGATCGAGTAGCCGCCCAACCCGAGGGCACTGCTGCCCGCGGGTCCGCCGGCAGTGACGGTGGCCGAGGAGGCGAACGGGTTGCCCATGTCGGTGACCGAACCGCCAAGCCTTGCGAACCACGCCCCCCATGCCTGCATCGCTTGGTCTTGCGCTTCGGGAGTACCGGCCATCTGGCCACCCGTGTACACGAAGACGAACTTTGCCATCTCAGCTCCTTTCTGGTTGGCGTCGGCACCTCGGCGGCCGACGCCCGGTTACCCAGTACGACGAACCGCCTTCTCCGAGATCGACACGCCGTGACGAGAATTCGACCGGTTCATGCCTGGCCGTACTGGGCCGCCACTCCGAGGAGTAGGCTGGGTGAGGTTCAAGGGAGTGAAAATGTTCGAACGGTTAATGCGACCGAGCGCCGCGCAACGGCAAGCGGACGAAACGGTCCGCCGCCAGCAGTCGATCCGGTACGCAGCTCTTTACCGAAAAGCCTGGAATACCAAAGACAGTGACGGGCACCTCCTGAGCGGGATGCAGCAGTTCGACACCATTGTCCTTTCTCCTGTCGGCGGGAAGATCAGGAAGTTCCACGACGGAGGTCGTGGACACGTCCCCGAGTCCGTTCTGGACGACCTGGAGACGAAGGTCGACGCCTTCGTGGCCAACGGTGGCCTCTAGCACCGACTGACGGCGACGTGGGCTGCCGCGTCCTGCGGGGAGCGTTCTCCGGTGCATACTCAGTGCTCAGCCGGTTGCTGCGGCCCGCCCATCTTCGTGGGGGCCGGCATCGCGACGTACAAGGTAGTGCGGCCCGAGCCGCCGTTCTCGGGTCGGGGGACGGGCTGCTCACCAACATCTCACTTGTCCTGGGCGTGGCTGGGGCCAGCACCAACGCCAGCGCCGTGCGGGTCGCGGGTGTCGCAGGAATGCTGGCCGGTGCCTTCTCGATGGCGGCGGGGGAACTGGTCTCGGTTAAGGCCCATGACGAGCTGGTACAGCACGAGATCGATGTCGAGCGCACTGAACTGGCCGATGACCCCATCGGTGAGCAGCGGGAGTTGGCGGCGATGTACAGGGCCCGAGGCGTCCCTGGCCCCGAGGCCGACACCGTGGCCCGCATCCTGATGGCTACTCCAGAGATGGCCCTGGACACCCACGTTCGGCTCGAACTGGGCGTCGACCCCAATAGCGCGGGCTCGTCCCGACAAGCGGCGGCGGTGTCGTTCCTTTCGTTCTCGCTGGGAGCCGTCTTGCCTTTGGTGCCATGGTTTGTCACGGCTGGTGTGGCTGCCGTCCTCGCCTCCGTCGTCATTGGGGCAATGGCGGCCGTCGTGCTGGGCGGCGCCATCGGCTTTTTCTCCGGCCAGGGCATTTGGCGCACCGCGGGCCGACAGTTGTTGGCCGCGGCGGTGGCCGCATCGGTCACTTACGGGGTGGGCCACCTGCTCGGTAGTGGTGCCAGAGCAAGCTGAAGGGGCGCTAACGAAGTAGGACTTCGAAGAAGTCGCGCGCCTCCCATTCGGGCGGGAGATAGCGGTCGGCGGGCCGCTGCATCTGAGGGTAGAGCTTGGTCCCAGTGACCTGCCCCGTGCCGCCGGGGGCCCGGGCGTAGAAGTTGAAGGTCACCCATTCGGGGTTGATGTCAAGGGTCATGGCCCGCACCGCCCCCGCCCGCTGCAAGGACTCGGCCAATGACTTGGCCGTCAGGGCCGGCCCGGCCACATAGACCAGGGCACCGGTGGCGGTCACACCGATGCCGCTGCGGGGCACGACGTAACCGCCGCCCAGTGTGTAGCCCCAGATGGCATTGTCGGTGTAGGTGGCCGAGGGCGCCAACTGCCCCTTGTCGACCAGCAGGACCACGTTTTGCAGCACGGACTCGACATCCGGCCCCATGGAGAAATCGCGGCCCCAGGTGCCGATGTTGACCTGGCCGTCCTGGTAGATGACGAAGGAGGCCGCTCCCGGGACCAGCGCCACCCCGGCTCGGTGTTCCAGGTAGATCCCGCCCTTGGCGTCCTGGAAGCGGAAGCCCCCGTTGAACGCCGCCACCAGGTAAGGCAGCTCCGTCGGGGTTACGTAGGGCGGGTGGGCCCAGGTGCCGCCGGGCTCGGTCGACCCGGGTACCAGCTCCAGGTGCAGCAGCCTCGTGTCGATCCATACCGCGGTGGTGATCTGGCTGGTGTAGACGTCGTCGGCTCGGAACTGGGCCACGTACATGGCCGGCACCCCGTGGACGAGCGGCCCGGTGGCCTGCCACTGGCCCTCACCCGCCAACGCCGGCTCGACCACTAGGGGTACGGGCGAGGGGGCGGGCAATCCTGCGGCGACGCCCGTGGTGGTCGTGGTGGAAGCCGTCACTGCCGTCTTCGGAGCGTTGAGGGCGACGGTGACCGAGGGGGCCACCGCAGGGGGAAGGGTGGTCAGCAGCGCGCCGGGGACTGTCGCCGGCACCTTGTTGAGGCCCTGGGGCTGGCCGCCCTTGGCCGGGGCGGTGGCCGCGTAGTAGATCTCCTCGAAGCGCTGGGCGACCAGCCCGGCGTGGTGGGCGCGTAGCCAGTCGGCCCATTTGGCCTCGAAGCTCTGGTTGCCGGGGGTCAGTGCGGCACCAGCCAGGGACACGGCCAGGAGCACACCCACCAGCGCCGGCACGACCAACAGGGAGCGCAGGCGCAAAAGCCGGCGGGGCCGCCGGTGGGCGGCATGTTTGGCGCTGGTCATGGCCTCCGCCCGCAGGCGCTGTAGAGCAGGTCCCTCGCCTCCGTCTTCACACGCACTTTCCGGCGCCGTTCCGGCGCCTTGTATTCAAGTATGGACGGCCAGCCTGGCGGGGACATGAACAGCCGGTCCGGTCCGAGGTCCCCGGGTTCTCGCTGATTGGGCGCGGCGAGAGAGGCGCCGCCCTTGACATGTCCCATGTTACCGATCACAATGAAAAAGTGTGACCGGTAACATAGAAATGGGGAGGCAGAGCGGGTGGCATCGGGGAAGGGCGCATGCGTCGGGCGGGTAGCGAACGAACCGCGGCAGTAAGCATCCGGGATGTTGCCGCAGCTGCCGGCGTATCGCACCAGACGGTGTCTCGGGTGATCAACGGGAGCCCGAATGTGAAGTCATCGACTCGCCGCCTGGTCCTTGACACCATTGAAAATCTCGACTTCCACCCTAACCGTGCCGCCCGCGCCCTGGCCGGCGGCCCGGTGCAATCGGTGACGGTGCTGACGGCCAATACCCGCCGGTACGGGTTCGTCGGTGCCTTGCAGGGGATCGAGGAGGCGGCGCGGCAGGCCGGCTTCTCGGTCGGCGTAAGGGTCGTGGAGCCAGGCTCGGCCCAAGGGATCAAGGACGCGGTGGAAAGGGCGGTCGAGCTGGCCGGCGCCTTGGTGGTCATCGCCTTCGACATAGGTGGCATCGCCGCCCTCGATGCCGTCCCCGCCGACGTCCCCATGGCGGCAATAGTCGAGACTCCGAGGGGCGACGAAGCCGAGGGCAAGCCGTGGGTCTGGATCGACGACCGCCAGCGCGGCGAGGGATTCCACGAACTATCTGCTTAGCCTGGGCCATAAAACGGTGCACTACATCTCATTGCCGCCAACCAGGGACGAAACCCAGCGGATGTTGGGCTGGCGCTCCGCGTTGGAAGCTGCCGGTGTCGAGGTGCCTCCGCCATTGCAGGGCGGGTGGGAGCCGCAGTCCGGCTTCGAGGCGGCCCAGAGCCTGGTACGCGATGTGAAGGCGACGGCGCTTCTTTGCGGGAACGACGACCTGGCCATCGGGGCCATGCGCGCCATGCGCACGGCCAGGCGCCCCGTCCCCGAAAGTATCAGCATCGTCGGCTTCGATGACATACCCGTAGCCGCTTATTGCAGCCCGGCCCTGACCACCGTGCGCCAGGACTTTGCCGCGCTGGGAAAGCTGTGTTTCACCAAGCTTGCGTGCCTGCTGAACCCGGGCACGGTCATGGCGGAGCCTACATGGCCTCAGGCTGAGCTGATCGTGCGGGAGAGCGCTGGGCCGGCGCCGCGGTCCCGGCGAGGCTCAGTGAGGCCGCGCCGTCACCCTTCGGCCGGTTTGTCGTCTTCCCGGTCCAACCGGCCGTGGCCTCCCTGGTCGGGCTCGTGGACGTGAACGAAGGCCGCCAGCCCTCTCCCAGGGGCGGAGGTTCCCGAGCCTACGGAGGGGCGATGTCCAGGGCCTCGGGACGCACGAGGGCGGCCGGGACGGGCACGTGATCGATGGCTGTGCCCGTAAACCGTTCGATGACCAGTGAGCGCACCGTCAACCCCGGGGCGGCGGAGGGGGGTTCGACCACAACTTGCGCAGCGATGATGCGGCTCGACGCCCAACCGGTCGGTAGCTTGACCACCGTGCGGACATGGCCGGTAGTGACGAGAGGGTAGCCCCAACCGAGATCGCTGCGGAACCACTGGGAATAGCCGGAGAGGCGCAGGTCGACGGCCACGGAGGAAACGCCCTTGCCGCTGGTATCGATATCGACGATGGCGTACTGCTCGGCTTGGCCGGGCTCAGGGGAGTTCGGGCTCGGTTGAGATGTCTGCGTACCAACGCCCGACCTCTTGAGCCATTACCTGGTAGGTGAACGGGTTGGCGTCCATCACCGCCTCACGGGTCTGCCCGGCGGGTGGCGCAGCGACGGGGGCGAGCTGGAACCTGAAGCGGGTTGTCCCGCGATCGGAAAAATCGTTATTGCCGGTGGCGTCCCGGAGCACCGGATGATGGCCCCACCAGGTGCCGGCGAATCCCTCGTCCACCTCCTTGAGCGCGGTCTGGCTGTCAGGGAACCCGGTGGATGGCTCGCCGCCCCAGAGGTACTTAGCCCCCGAGACAGACACCGTTGCGGGCGACCGTGAACGATATGGCGTTCTCGATGTCCGTCATGCGTCCCCACGAGCCCCATTCCAGAAAGGGCAGGAAACCCGTCCCGGCGTCCTCGTGGCTCCAGACGACGACGTAAGAGATCCTGCTGGCTCCGCCGCTGGCCGGGTTCACGTTGGCGTACGTGAGCAGGGGGACGTCGTGGAGCGCCGAGGTGGACCGTCCGTACATGACCGGGGCGTAGGCGTAGGCCAAGTACTGGGAGTTCGTGGCGCTGACCACCTCCAAAGCGCTGGCCAGCACCCTGATCTGCGGCGTCAGCCCGGGCCCGGGCCGGGAAAGACCGCCCTCCGACGCCGAGCGCTCGACGGCGAGCGTAACCGAGTAGTGGTCAGATGTGAGTACCGGACCGACGAAACCGGCGTAGACGAAGGGCGAGGCGCCCCAGAACAGTACGAACTGCTGCGTGCCGGCCACCTGGTGGGTGGTCAGGTCCGTCACGGTGGCGTCGACCACGGTCGAAGTTGGCTGGCTGGTTCCCCACGACGTGCTGGGCGCTTCCAGCGCCAACCGCAAGAGGCCTTCACCCTGGACCGGGACAGTCGGCGTGGGCGAGGTGGTCGAGGTGGTCGAGGTGGTCGAGGTGGTCGAGGAGGTCGAGGTGGTCGAGCTCGCCGAGGTGCTCGTAGTCGAGGTGCCGGTACTCGAGGTTGAGCTGGTCGATGTCGACGTGGTGGGCCCGCTCGGAACGGCACCGCCGAGGTCCTGGCCATTGAAGGGGCCGGTGACCGACCCGGCGCCGGTCAGGTCCCCGGCCACCGTCGGCTCGACGGGCAGGACGAGCGGGGCCTCGACGTTGACCAGCCCGCTCCCCCGGGGGCAGTCCCGGCCCGCGCCGGGGCGTCGGACCTGAGCGGGACCGGCCGTGGGGGGAGCACCCAGCGACGGGTCCCAGGCGTCGGCTGGCGTCGTGCATGATCCGGGCGCGCCGCACGCATCGGCGGCGAAGCCCAGCGATTGGACCAGAGCGGGGGGCCCACCGGTCGAGTGCAGCGCGTCGACGGCCAGGAAGCAGTGTGCCTTACGGCAGTCGACTCCCCCGAGGGCGGTGGTGAGCACGGCGGGCAGGCGGAGAGACGCCCCGGCGGTGCCGTTGGCCGCCACGGCGACCACCGCGGTATGGCGGCTGTCACAGACGTCCTGGGGCGATGCCGAGAGCTCCCCCAACAAGATGAGCGCCGTCAGGTCGCACTCGGCCACGGCGTAGGTCGTCCCGTACGAACCACCCGAGATGTGTACGGCGACTCGCTCCCCGTCGACCAGCCCCCGGTCCGGCGAAACGGACAAGGTCGTCAACCGCAAACCGGCCACCGGGGCGGCCTCCGCCGACGCCGGAGCGGCCGACGCCGGTGCCGGGAGAGCCGGCGCTGTGGCGGCCGTGGCGGCCACAAGCGCTCCTAGAGCTGCCGAGCCGAGACGCCCGCAGAAGTGCTGCCGGTTGGCCGCTAACGACCCTCCGGCTGGCCTGGACCGACGGCCCACGCCTTGCCCCATACCGCCAGCGTAGCGAAGGCCAGCTCGTTTACCCAGGCCCGACCAGACGGCGACAGAGCCCGGGAGAGACGCAGCGTCAACCGGATGCGGCCATCGCGTACCACAGTCCGCCGTTGAGGTTGACCTTGTTGCCGTTGGCCTGGCCGGGAGCGGAATCGCCGACGTAGCTATAAAGCGGGTGGCGGTCATAGGTGACCTGGACCGCTCCACCCGTGCGCCCGATGGTCCCCAGCCTGCCGGTGACGCCGGGGCCGGCGATCGGGCGGCCCGTCACGGGTGGCCAGTACAAGGCGCAGGTCCCGTAACAGGTGGATCTGGTGGGTGTGTCAGGGACGAACCAGTACAGGGTGTAGCCCTGGGCATTGGTCAGGACCGTTACGCCGTGCACATCGGCCACCTTCAGCAGCGCAGCCGACGAGCCGGTGATCGTCGATGCCGCTCCCGCCGTCCCGAACAGGGCGCCTAAGAGGACCGCGGCCAGGACTGAAAACACGAGGGTTCCCCATCGGGCGGTCGGAACGGCCGTCTGCAGCCTGGTGGTGAGGCTGCGGTCATGGCTCGCCGTCCCGGTGGGCGTCAACCCGCTCCCCGGGCCCAGGACGAACGCGGCCAGGACGGCGAAGGTGACTACCTCTATCAACCCGGCCGCCAGCCCGGCCGTGGTGTGGACCTCCCGGAACCCGAACAGGCCGACCCGCAATGACAACAGGTACCCTGCGAGGGTCGCCACGGCGAACACGGCGCCGGCCGCCGACACCGACCGGTTGCGGGATACGAGGACAGCCGCGCCGACGCCAAAGGCGGTGATCAGCTGGAGCAGGAACAGCCAGCCGATCGTCGGGATGGTCCGGTAGCCGGTCAGGTACAGGTCAAGGTGGATCGCCCCGGTGGCGATCAGCAGGCCGGCCCCGGCTACCCGTAGCGCCAGTTGGCGGCGACCCGGTCCGAGCCACCTCCCGGTCCCGCCCATCAGTCCCCGGCACGCTCGGACGTGGTACCTCTCGACCGCTTCGAGGGGGCGGAACGGTGCGACGAGCTGAGCGGCGAAGACGGTTAGGTGGCGCGGCCGCGCTGAAGACTGTTCGACGATCAGGGGCCGACCGACCAACCCGGTGTCCGTCCTGATCGTTTCCGGTGTGGGAAAGATGGCCCGGCGGGACATTTGGTCCCAGATCGTGAGGGCGAAGCCGAGGTTGACGTCCTGGGGGCCGTTCAATTGATGGTGGATGCGGTGGTAGTTGGGGCTGACGAAGACCCGCTTCGAGCGGCCCGAAACCCAGGTTGGTGTTGGAATGAGCGAACGCCACGACGCCCCCGTAGATGACGAGCAACGTCGTCGGCAAGGCCCCGTTGGCTACGAGAACGATGCCGGGGACCAGGGCGATGAGGTACGAAACGTGAATGAGCGGGTGCGTGCGGAAGACCGTGAGCACGTTCATGTCCTCCTGAGAGTGGTGCAGCTCGTGGAAGCGCCAGAGCACCCGGACGCGGTGGTTGGCCAGGTGGGCGAACCAATTGCACGCGTCCATGGCGATGAAGATGACGGCAATAGCGCCCCAGCGTGGCAAGGTGCCGATCCTGGCCAGGACGAGCCAGGGCAGAGACCCCCTGACGACCTGGGCGAAAGACAACGTCAGGGCCGTCCCCAGCGGCACCGTGACCGTCGCGTTCAAGATCGTGTAGAGGAGATCCTGGCGGTGACCGCGGGCGAACAGCGGTCGGCGCTGCGCCGGGCGCAGCCGCTCGATTACCAGGAAGACCCCCAGGGTGCACAGGGTGAGCGGGCCGATGACAACGACGCGCAGACTGGCCATCGAACTGGCGAAGTCGGCGCCGCCCCACCGGTTGGCCCAACCGATCCCGATGAGGACGGCGGCCACTACGACGATCGAGCAGGCCGGGAGGTAGACCCGCGACGACAACGCCCGCCTGCGCCCGCTCGCTCCGGCCGCGGCTGGCGGGGCTGGTGCGACGACAAGGGAACGGACGGGCTTGTCCAGGACAGACATAACGACCTCACGATCTCCCGCTCGGGAGCTAGAAGGCAACGCCCCCGGTACCGGGGCTCGACGGTGGTTTTACGGTCCCGATGTCGGACCAGCTGCCCCAGGTATCGGTCACGTTGCCGTTCACCTGTCCAGGAGCCTTGTCGCCAATGAACCAGTAAAGGGGTTTTCCGGAGTACGTCACCTGTAGGGCTCCGCCCGCTCCCTTTACGGTGCCAAGCTTTGCCGCGCTTACCCCGGCTCCCGCCGTCGCCTTGGTCATGCCCTTGGGCAACAGGACCTCGGGCCAGATCTTCTGGCACGCCGCCGTGCAGGCGGTCTTACCGGGTTTGAGGGTATAGAGCGTGTTGCCGCTCACCAGGATGGTGCCGTACTTCTTGGTCTTGAGGGTCGAGATGACGACGCTCTTGACCGAATGGGTGGTCGCCGCGCCAGCGGGGCTGGCGGAGAAGACCGGTGCGAACACCCCGCCGACGGCGAAAACCGCCGCCGCCATGCGCCCAACTGAGGCTCGGCGGGATGTCTGTCGGCTTTGGTTGGCTTGCTCCATGCAGCTCGTCTCCTTGTCCTGTCGGTAACGGGTGTACGGGGAACGGCTCTCCAGGGATGCACCGCGGGCTCCTGTCGGGTGGCGGCATTTGCCCTGCCACAGAGTACTGACAAGTGGCTCCCACTGGGTGGGCGACATCGCTAGCCTGGCCCCATGGGCGACGCGGCCATGCATGCACCGCCGGACCCGGTGGCCTGGGGCATACCGAGCCACAACGAGCCGCGCTGGCGGGCGCTCCTGGCCGTCGCGGCCGCCATCGGGCTGCAACTCGTGCTGCCCGAAAGAGTGATCCGGGGGCTGGGGGGCCGGTGGTTGATACCGGGCCTGGAAGTAGCGTTGCTACTGGTCCTGCTCATCGCCAACCCGGGGCGGATCTCGAAGGAAGAGCCTCGTCTTCGGGCTATCGGCGTGTCCCTGATCGCGCTCACCACGGTGGCCAACGTCGTGACGCTCCTCGAGCTCATCAATGCACTGCTTTACGGCTCGAAAGCATCGGGCCGGCCGCTCATTTACGCCTCCCTGCCGATCTGGCTCACCAACGTTGTGGTTTTTGGCCTCTGGTACTGGGAGCTCGACCGCGGTGGGCCGGCCGAGCGCCAACTGAGCACGCACCCTCGGCCTGATTTCCTCTTCCCCCAGATGTCGGCACCGGGTTCGAGCCCCGGGTGGGTGCCGAGCCTGCTCGACTACCTCTACACGTCGTTCACCAACGCCACCGCGTTCAGCCCCACCGACACCATGCCCCTCACAGCTTGGGCCAAGCTGCTCATGGCCCTACAATCCCTGGCGTCCCTGGTGACTGTGGCCGTGGTCGTGTCGCGGGCCGTGAACATCTTGAGCTGAGGCACCAAACGGTCAGTCGTGACGGCTCAGACCAGTGGCGGTGGTACCCCGTCTGCACTGGCGGCGAGCACCTCGTCCCAGGCGCACACCTTGCAGGCGTGACGGAACACAGTGCGGGCGAACTCGACAGCGCTGGCGCCTGGTTCGGGGTTCGAGATGACGTCGTCCCAGTCCAGGATGTACTCGCCCAGACCAGCGTCCCAACGGGCACTCGGAACGCCGAGCGACGCCCCCGCGAAGCCCTCCGGAGCCGGGTGCGTGTAGGCGTAAAACGCGGCCTTGCCGTACCGAGCGTCGCCGGGCCACCAGCCGACAGCCACCTCCTGTGCGTCCATGGCGTTGCGCATGATGAAACCGTTCGACGGAGGCGCGGCGGGCAGGCCCGAGAACAAGCTCACGGCAAGGTCGAACGAGCCCCACCAGCTGTTGACGGGTGTAGAGCGGCCACGGTACGGGGCCTTGAACGCGGCCAGCACCAGCGCCGCTTGAGTGGCGGCGGCAAAATAATCGGCTACCTGACCACAGTCATAGCGGGTGTGCTCGCTGTCCTGGTCAAGGGGCACCTGCCACGGGACTTCCTGCGGCGTCGGGTCGATCTGCACCGGCCCTCCCAGGCTGCGGACTGCGGCCAGCACCTCACCCGTCACGGTCCCGACCGGTCGGTTGGGCGTGAGCGCCACTTGCTCGACCCGGCCGCCACTGTGCTCGACGACGGCCTCGTGGGCTCGCAGGTCCAGCACGACCACAAGCGATCCCGAGCCGTCCGGTGCCGGCAGGGGCGCCGTCTCTAAACCTCGCGCGCTGAGCCGCAGCGCCGCGTGCTGCAGCTCTGGCTCGGGCGGGGCGAGCTTGGCCGCCAGCTTGCCGAGCACCTGGCTGTGCGCGTGCAGCGTGTCGCAGGTCTCGCTCCAGTTCTCGTAAGAAACGGACCGCCAGCCCGACATGGCCCAACGGTAGCCAAGAGCCTCGGTCCCTTCAAGGGCCGGGCGAGGGATCTCGGCGCACAAACCCCCGGGCCTCGGCACTCAGCGGTGCCCGGGCCCGGGGGTTTGGGAAGCCAGGACTACAGGTTCATCTAGCTGTTGAAGAGATTGAACTCGTCGATGGACCACCAGTAGTTCGAGGGGTTGCCCGACGTAAGAGCGACCTCGACGTACTGGGCGGTTTGGGCCGGGAAGCTGACGACCTCGGGCGAGCCGGTGCCGGTGCACGTAGCGACGGTGGTCCAGGTCGTGCCGTTGGACGAGACCTCCACGTTGTAACCCCGGGCGTAGTCGGTCGTGGCGCTCGGTACTTGCATTTCGAGCTCGTTGAACGTTTGGGCCGAGCCCAGGTTCACCTGGAAGTACAGGCCCGAGGCCTCGGGCTCATCGGTGCTGAACCGGGTGGCCAGATTGCCGTCCAAGGCGTTGGCGGGCACATCCGAACCAGCGGAGGGAGCGTTGGTGCTGGCTATCCAGCCCGTGCGGCTGAGGGCCGTACCGTTCTCCGCCGCGGTGCAGTTGGTGGCGGCCCAACGTGGTGCTGGTCGTCGACGAAGTCGTGGACGTGGACGTGGTGCTGGACGAGGTCGTCGTGCTCGACGAGGTCGTCGTCGGTACCGTGGTGGTCGTCACATAAGGATGACCGCCCCGGCCATTTCCAGCGCCCTTGCCGTTGCCCTTGACGACACAACGTATACGGGTCGTTACCCATAGCCAGCCGTGACCGCGCCTGCGGTGCTGGCGTACCACGCAGAAACGCACCCGGCCGGGCCCGCCGAAGCCACGGGCTCCCGGCCTACCCGAGAATGCCGTGGTCGACGATGTTGTGGTGGTCGGCGTCGTCGTGGTTGTCGATGATGTCGTGGTTGTCGATGATGTCGTGGTCGTACCGCCGTGATGGTGCCGGTACCAGCCGGCGGCCGACGCCGGTGCGACGGTGGCAACCAGCGAGCCCGCTACCACCGCCAAGGTCGCCACCAATGCCGTGACACCTCCCAGGTACCGGTGCCGTCGTTGTCGCGTTTCGTGGGTCATCCGTCCTCCTCGGTCGGTCCTTCACTTTTCTCCCACTTGATCTATGACCCGTCTTTATGAGCGGTTGACGACCTATTTGTGATGGTTCTGTGAAGGCCGCCCGTCACCAGCCTTCGGGCTGGGCTCAGCGAGATGGCACCGGGCACAAACGGTTGACAGGAGAGAGCACGGCAGTAAACTCCACGCCCATCATGCGGGGAGCGACGGTGGGGGGCTGTTCGCTGGGGTCAGCCGGAGAACTCCGCCCCGGGAAAACCCACGGCCCCGGGCGACAAGACCATGAGAAGGGCCCCGTCCCGGGCGGTGGCCTTTCTCCCCAGCCCCCGGCGCGCCGACGTCACCAGCAATATCTCCAGCCCCGGACCGCCGAAGGCACAGCTCGACGGCTGTGCCACCGGCAACCGAAGGGGGCCGAGGGGCTTGCCGTCGGCCGCATAGCGCTCCAATCGGGCACCACCCCAGATGGCGACCCAGATCGTCCCCGAGGCGTCGACGCACAAGCCATCCGGCAGCTCGTCGTGGTGGCCGAAGTCGACAAGGGTGCGAGGAGATGTGATGGCACCGGATCTAGTATCGAAATCCCAGGCCCGAAGCCAGCCTTGAAGACTGTCGACGAGGTAGAAGGTCTCGCCCCCCGGGCTCCAGCCGAGCCCGTTGGGCAGGGTGAGGCCGGTCAGCACGGTGCCTACCGTGCCGTCCGGGCTCAGTACGTGCAGGGCTCCCGCCCCGCTCGTGAACTCCAGAGCCGTCGACCCCGCCCACAACCGACCGGCGGGGTCAGTCTTGGCGTCGTTCATCCGCTGGCCCGCCGGCAGCATCTCGACCTGCCCGAGCACCTCGCCGCTCGGGCTCAGGTAGCGGTACCCCCTGGCGTCGGCGGCGACAAGTCCCCCCGAGGCCCTGGTGACTATCGCTCCTACCGGGTGGCCTACGGACAACGTACCCGTTTCACCGGTCACCAGATCGGAAGAGTGGACCAGGCCGGCCAGCAGGTCGACCCACCAGAGGCGTTCGCGCTCGCCGTCCCAGTGCGGCCCCTCTCCAACCTCTGCCCGCAGCCCGCCCAGAGCTTGGACAGGGCCGGGCTCTCCCTCGATCATTCAGCCCTCCCCTCGTGGTCGTCCGTGAACCTATCAGGTACAGGCCTGGACGTGGGCACCGAACACCCGGTGGCTAAGCGGTAACAAGGAGAAGATTCTCATGGGTAACATCGACGTCTTTTACATCCTCAACCACAGCCATACGGACATCGGGTTTACCGATCACCAGGACCTTGTGTTCCGCCAACATGCCGACTTCATCGACCAGGCGATCGAGCTTTGTGAGAGAACAGCGGATTACCCGCCTGAAGCGCAGTACAAATGGACATGTGAGGTCACCGGGACGACAGAACGCTACCTGGAGAGTGCCGGGCAAGCGAAGTTGGACCTGTTCATGAAGTGGCACAAGATGGGGCGACTGGACGTCGGCGCCATGCAGTACAACTTCACGCCCTTGCTAGGTGTAGAGCAGATGTACCGCAGCCTGTTGCCCATCCGCCGTCTTCGAGAGCGATGGGGCCTGGACGTCGACAGTGCGATGCAGTCCGATGTCAACGGTATCGCTTGGCTTTTTGCCGACCTCCTGATGGATATGGGTATCAACTTCCTCTCCATGTCTATCAACCCGGTCCGGGGAGGTGTCCCCAAGCCTTATCCGATGGCCTTTTGGTGGGAGGCGCCCAGTGGGCGGAGATTGCTGGTCTGGAACGGTTATCATTACCTGTTCGGCCGGAGCGTCTTAAAGCTCGGCGACTGGAGGTACGCGGAACGGGAGATCTCCGATTGCGTCAAGAGGCTGAGCTCGAGAGACAGCTACCCGTTTAACTTCTTGTTCTTTCAGTCCACTCACCCGATGCGAGTGGACAACGGGCCCCCTGACATCGAGATCGCCGATTTCGTACGGAAGTGGAACGATCTCGGCAACAGCCCGCGGCTACAGCTCGTCAGCCACCGCGAGTTTGCCGCCATACTCAGCCAGCAGAAGGCTGAGCTCCCGGTGATGAGGGGCGAGTGGATGGACTGGTGGTGTGACGGCGTGGGCTCAACGGCATTCGAGACGGCGGTGGCACGCCAATCTCATCAGCTTCTCGGCATGGCCGAGACGATCGGGAGTTGGATAAAGATAAGGGATTGGGGAGAGGTCCCGTACTCTCGCACCGAAGCCGGGTCGACATATGAACAGTCCAGTCTGTACGACGAACACACCTGGGGGGCATACGCCAGCGTGGCCGCGCCACACGACCCCTGGACCAAGGGCCAGGAAAACGCCAAGGCGAGCTTCGCCTTTCGAGCCTCCGCCGCCGCTCACGACATGCTCGCCAAGACGGCCAACGACGTGGCGCGGGCACTGGGCGAAGGTCTTCCCGGCGGCCGCTTCAACCTTGGCGACCTGACTGCGGAAGAGGCCTACCCTCTGTCCGAGGCGCGGGGTCTTTTGGTCCTCAACACCCTTGCTTGGGCTCGCCAGGTGATCATCGACGAGCCTGAGCAGCGGGGTGGTGCAGCCCCGGTGGGAGTGCTCGACATGTTCTTCCCCCCCGGGGTGCCGTGGGGGGGAGATAAGCCCCAGGTGGAACGGATAACTTTTGCCGGGGAGGTCCCGGCTCTGGGTTATACGTACCTGCAGGGTCGTTGTGCCACGAGCCCGGAGTTGGTTGGGGGGCCCAACTGGGTGGAGAACGAGGCCTACCGGATCGAGGTCGACCCGGTTCGAGGGGGCTTGGCTCGATGGGTCGACAAGGGTACCGGCCGGGAGCTGACATCCCCACACCGGGACTGGGTGCTGGGCCAGTTCGTCTACGAGCGGGTGCTGTCGGCCGAGGGCCGGGCCGCGCTATTTGCTCCTGACTTCTCGGCCAAGGACTTCGGCTCTTGGCGCGAGGACGCTGAGTTTGCTTATGACGGCCCGTCGGCCGTGGCGGTCCATGGTCCGATGATCGACGCCGGCCGCGCCAGCCTCGTCGTGGACGTGGTCGGCCCCGGGGTGCGCACAGGAACTTGCACTTTTACCCTATGGCAGGGTCGGCACCAGTTGGACGTCGAATGGGAGTTCGACAAGATCGCCGTCGAAGACCCGGAGAGCGTCTTCTTTGCCTTCCCGCTTGCCGTTGAGGAGCCGTCCTTCTTCGGGGACTTCAACGGCATACCCTGTGAGCCTGACGTCGAGCAGTTACCGGGGAGCGTGCGGAGCTGGTACCCCGTCCAGGGCTGGGTCGGCGTGGACGGAACAGACCACAGCATCGTGCTCGTGCCTCTTGACGCCCCACTCGTGCACCTGGGCGGCGTAAACACTGGGCGGGTGGTCGAGCATTTGGACCGTGGCAGCCCCGTGATCATGTCCTGGGCACTCAACAACCACTGGTTCGTGAACTTCAAAGCCCAACAAGACGGCCAAATCCGGCTCCGTTACAGCCTGACCAGCATGTCCGGTCATCTTGATGTTGACAGGGCTATGCGCTTTGCCGCCGAAATGAGGACCCCGCCGGTCGTGCTGCGTGACCGGGCACCCCTGGCGACCCCGAGCGGCGCATTCCTCCGGGTGCCCGAAGGCGCCGATATCGTTGCCGGCGCAAAGGTCTCGGAGGACGGGACGGGCATCGTGGTGCGGTTGTTGAACTTCAAGCGCCAGGCCCAAAGGGTGACCATCGACTTGGGGAACCCCCTGAGCGGGGCGTGGGCCGTCCTGCCAGACGAGCGGGAACGGACCGCGCTGGAAACCGACGGGCCCCGGCTGACAACGATCGTGGAGGCTCGCGGCGGCGAAAGTATCCTGCTGAAGTGGGGACGCTGAGAGCGAGGTCGGGGGCCGGACCGGGACCGGGGCGCCGAGCCCAAGCGTGCGCCGTTCAGTGATTTGACGCCGTGGTTTGACGCCGGGGTTTGACGCCGACCACCCATCCATGCTAACGATAACACGCAGAATGCCCGATCTGAGCGCTCGCGCTTATGTCCCCGACCCTAGTTATCCGCCCGCCGGGGGCACGGTCGGCTGTGGTTGGGACGAATTGGCTGGAAAAATCGACAACCACGTGGCCGTGGTGGCCGTCGATGGCCCCGCCGTCGCTCGCTGGGAGGAGCTTGGCACCGGCCTCGGGGCCGCCTTTTCGCGGCGAGAACGTCGGCCCGGTTCCTCAGCACGGCCCGGTGGCTGCTGCCTTGGGAGCGGATCCAGGAGGCTACCTCTTCGTACGAGCTGCGCGACGACCCCGACTTCGACTTCCTGGCCTCCGGTCGCCTGGCCGACCTGTTCCGGACCGACCGCCATGTCGAAGTCGCCGACGGCGAGCTCGTGGTGGTCTACGGTCCCGGGGCCGCGCTGGTCCCGCACGACCTTCTGTGGTACGCGGATTTGCCAAAACGCTATGCGGAGGCGGCTATCTTGGCCGGTGGCCTCAATCTCGGCCAGCCCGGAGGAGGAGTGGGGGGGACTACCAAACGACTGTTCTTTATCGATTGGCCGCTGCTCGACCGCCATCGCGACGAGGTCGCCACCGGTATCGACCTGTGGTTGGACATGCAGCGCCCCGCGGGCCCGGCCTTTGTCGACGGCGCCACCCTGCGGGCCACTCTGTTCGAGCTGGCGGGTCGTCCGTTCCGGTCCCGGCCGACCTTCAACACCACGCCGTGGGGGGGTCACTGGGGACAGGAACGCCTCGGTCACAACCACGACCAGGCCAACAGCGCCTTGGGTTACGAGCTCATCGCCCCAGAGGCCGGTGTCCTGATCGGTTCTCCCGGCGGCCCCCAGGTGGAGGTCCCGTTCCAGCTCGTTGTGGCGGCACATCCTTCCGAGGTCCTCGGTCCCGATGTACACCTGGCCTTCGGCACCTCCTTCCCGGTCCGGTTTGATTACCTTGACACTGTGGGCGGGGGTAACCTCTCGGTCCATTGCCACCCGCGCCCGCGTTATATGCGCGAAGTCTTCGGATGGCCCTATACCCAGCACGAGTCCTATTACTTGATGGTGGGCGGGGAGGACGCCAACGTGTTCCTGGGCTTGCGGGAGGGCGCCGATGTGAAAAGGTTCCACCAGCAGGCCAGCGAGGCGGACGACAACGGGTCGCCGATGGACATCGGCGACTATGTGCCGAACTTCCCGGCCACACCGCACCAGCTGTTCCTCATCCCTGGCGGGACACCTCACGGCAGCGGCGAGGGCAACGTGGTCCTGGAGATCAGCGCCACGCCTTATCTTTATTCGTTGCGTTTTTATGATTGGTTGAGGCGCAACGGCGACGGGCAACTACGCCCTGTGCACGTAGAGCACGCTTTTCGGAACCTCGACGTCAGCCGCAGGGGTGCCGCCGTGCAGCGCGACCTGGTACCGCAGCCGCGCCTGCTGCGCCACGGCCAGGGATGGAAGGAGGTCGTCCTCGGTGCGTTGCCCGAGATGTTCTTCGAGGTGCGGCGGCTCGAACTCGAGCCGGGTGCGGTTGCGCATGACAGCACCACGACATCGTTCCATGTGCTGAACGTCGTCGACGGTGACGGCGTGCTGGTCGAACCAGTGCGTGGACCGGCTCACTCACTCGCTTACGCGGAGACAATGGTGGTGCCGGCCTCGGTAGGTCCCTATCAGCTGTGCCCGCTAGGCGCCGCCGCCGTTAAGGTGGTAAAGGCCTTGGTGCGGTGACCGGGGCCGCCGGGCCGCCAGTTGTCCCGGTTATGGATATCGGCGGCACGCACGTTACCGCCGCTCTGGTCGACCTGGGCGCCGGCGCCGTCGTGAGCGGGACCTTCCGTCGGGACGAGCTTCAGCCCGGGGCTCCGGCCGGGGAAATATTGAGCAGCGTCATCGGTTGCGGTCGAGGTCTCGATGCGCCGCCGGGTGCGTCCTGGGGCGTGGCCGTCCCCGGGCCGTTCGACTACGAAAGCGGCGTAGCAATGTTCGTCGGCGTGGGCAAGTTCGAATCCCTGTACGGCACCGATGTCGGCCGGGCGCTGCGGTCGGGGCTGCCGGGGCCGGCCGGTTCTGTAAAGTTCCTCAATGATGCCGACGCATTTCTGCTCGGGGAGTGGTTCTTCGGCGCCGCCGCCGGGCACGACCCCTGTGTGGCCATCACCCTCGGCACGGGCGTCGGCTCGGCCTTCCTGTCCGGCGGGTTTGTCCGTCAAGACGGGCCGGGCGTGCCTCCCGAAGGGCGGGTCGACCTGCTCCAGATCGAGGGTCAGCCTTTGGAGGACGTGGTCTCCACCCGCGCCATCGAGCGCAGCTATCGGCGCCTCAGTGGGGTCACGCCGCAGGGCGCGGCCGAGGTGGCCAGCCTGGCCCGTGGCGGGGACAGGGTGGCGGCCGAGGTGCTGGTGTCAGCCTTCTCGGCCCTGGGCACGGCGCTATCACCATGGCTGGACGAGTTCGGGGCCAGCGCGCTGGTGGTCGGCGGCTCCATGACCGGGTCGTGGGATCTCATCGGCCCGGCCCTGGTCGGCGGGATAGGGGGTACGCCTTCTCGCCCAGGGGTGGAACTGACGGTTTTGGTGGCCGCCCATCCTGAGGCCGCCGCGCTCCTCGGCGCGGCGGCCTTTGCCGAGGGCGGCGTCGGCACCTCCAGGCTCACGCCGACAACGCAGCCAGGATCCGTCCCGGGGCGACCAGGGCAATGACGACGGCGCCAGTGCGGGAACGGCGGGTGGTACCCACGATGCGCGACGTGGCGGCGCTGGCCGGCGTCAGCATTATGACCGTGTCCCGGACGTTGCACGACGATCCGCGCATAACCGACGACACCAAGAAGCGGGTGCGGGCGGCCTTGAGCCAGCTTGGTTATGTCAGGAACGACACGGCCCGAAACCTCCGCATCGGGAGGGGGGCGGGAGCCGTGGGCCTGGTCATCGGCAACCTGGCCAACCCGTTTTACTCGCAGTTGGCGCTGGGCATCGGCCAGGCCGTCGAGCAACAGGGCCTGACAGTAATGCTGGTCAACGCGGGCGGCGATCCCCAGCGAGAAGTGCGCCTGGTGAACGACCTGCTGAGCCGTCGGGTCGAGGGTATCGTCATAGCCCCCGAGGGCGACGACCACCGCCACCTGGGCCCCGGCCCCATGCACGGTACGCCGGTGGTCTTCGTGGCCCGGCCGCCGTCTGGGATCGCGGCCGACTGCGTCCTGGTGGACGACTTCGCCGGGACCAAGGACGCCACGAGCCGGCTTATCGCCCGGGGCCATCGCAATATTGCCTTCGTCGGTTTGCCGCCGAGATTGTGGGCCGGGGCCGAGCGCCTGCGCGGCTTCCAGGCGGCCATGACCGAGGCGCACTTGCAAACCAACAAACGTTACGTTCGCTACCAGGAGAGCGACGTGAAAGCGGCGGAGAACACGGTGCGCTCCCTCCTCTGCACGCCCAAGCCGCCGACGGCGCTGTTCGCGGCCAATAACCGCAATATGATCGGGGCGTTACGGGCCGCCAGCGACCTCGGGTCATCAATAGCCCTGGCCGGCTTCGACGACTTCGAGCTGGCGGACATGCTTGGCCTGCCGCTCATCGTCGTGTCCTATGATGCCGTCGACTTGGGTCGCCAGGCGGCGCGGCTGCTCCTCGACCGGGTCAGTTCCGACGGCGCCAAGCTCGCCGCCCGCCGGGTGATCGTGCCCACCGGGGTCGTGGAGTACGGGCCCCCTGGGGCTAAGCACCACCTCTTCGGGCGGGGAACCTTATAGGCCGATCTGGACGGAAAGGCCCCCGTCGGCGACGTAGGACGCACCGGTAACGGCGCTGGCTTGGTCGCTGAGGAGGAAAAGCACGATCGCGGCGATTTCCTCCGGCTCGATGACGGTGCCGCGCGGGTGCTGCCGGCCCCATTCGGCGATGGTCTTCTCCGGGTCACCAGGAAGCAACTGGGCGGCGCTCACCAGCATGGGCGTGTGCACCGAACCGGGCAGCACGCTGTTCACCCTGATGTTGTCCTTGGCGTGGTCAAGAGCAAGGACTCTCGTCAGGGCCAAGATCCCACCCTTGGAGGCAGCGTAGGCGGCCACCTGTACCTGGTTGACCAGAGCCTGGACCGAGGAGAAGTTGACGATGGCGCCCCCACCCCGTTTCTTCATCTCGGGGATGGCGTATTTGGCCATGAGGAACTGCCCTTTGAGGTTGACGCCCATAAGGGTGTCCCAGTCCTCTTCGGAGAAGTCGGGTACCTCCCCGTACATCATGAGCCCGGCGTTGTTGACGAGGAGGTCGAGACCACCGAAGCGTTCCACCGTCGAGCCCACAAACCGCCTCGTGTCCTCGGAGCGGGCGACGCTACCAATGGCGACGAGAGCTTGGCCTCCAAAACGGGTTATCTCGGCCGCCACACGTTCGGCCGCGTCGGGGTTGCGGTCGACCAGGGTTACGGCCGCTCCCTCCTGTGCCAACCCCCGGGCGACTGCCGCGCCCATGCCCATTCCCGCCCCGGTGACGATACCGATCTTGCCGGCGAAACGGGGGACGGCGTCCTGAGCCAATTCAATTCCTCCTTCCTCCTCGGCCCCGGTCCGGGGCCGTTCCGACAATGCCCCTCGGCGAGCTTCGCGGCGCCCCTATGGCGCCGAAAAACTGACCGCCCCGCCCTCGGCGATCCCGAGAACGGGTTGACTACCTTCGAACACAACCGCCTCGATAACAACCTCTTGGGAGCCAAGGGGCCCGAGGTGCGCACATGCCGCCCCTTTAGCCCGGGCGACGGCCATTCCCTGCCCGGGGACGGTCGACGCCGGCTCGATGGCGACCACATAGGCCTGCCCGAACCAGGGCCAGTCCCGGCCCCAGCGCACCTCCTGCCACAGCCAGGCCTTGTCGAACACCTCGAGCGGCCATCGCAGCCCGACGCCGAAGTCGAGGCGGGGGTTGGTGATGGCGAAGTAGCCCGAGGCGAAGTCCGTCAGGTAGGCGAAGACTTCACGCTGTTCGCTCGGCCCCGGGACCCGGCTGAGGTCGACGGTCTGCTCCGTACCCGTGGTCACCCGGGGCCAGGGATGGCGGCTGCCGGGCACGAGCATCGGCCCCGGGGCACGGTCGTCAGCCACAAGAGTGCGGCACCCTACCTGAAGCGAACAGTTACCGTCCAGGAAGGGTGCCCCGAACGCCGGGTGGTGCGACCACATGAAGTCCACATCCTGGTCCGAAGTGTTGGTCACCACCTCGTGCAGGCGGAGCACCGGCCCGTCCACGGACACCCGCCGGGCCAGGCGCAAGGGCACCGAAAACAGGGTCGTCTCCAGGTCGACCGCCGTCTCGTTATGGCTCAATACTTGCCACGGGACCAAGGCGGCTTCGCCATGGAACCCCCATGTCGCGCCCCGCTCGGTGCACTCGTCGCCGCCGTTGGGCAGCAAAAGCTGCCAGCCGCCTGCATAGGCCTCCAGCCAACGGGCCATGGACGTGCCCGTCCGTGGCCAAGGGCCCGGGGCTCGGGCACCCCAGGGCGCCTTGAACAGGACGTCCACCCCGGTACGGCGGTGGACGAGGGAGTAGATATCGGCGCCCTTGTCGGCCAGCACGGTCGCCTCGATGTGCTCGTTGCGCAGGACCAGGGCCGTAAGGCCGGGCCCGACAGGGCGTCGCAGGGCCGTCATCCTGCCTCCCCGGCCAGGGCCTCTTGTAGCTTGATCATCTCGATGAGACCCTGGATGTAGCCGAGGGCGAACGCCCTGCCCCGGTGCCCGTAAGCTGAGTCGCCGACCATAGCGGGTGTGTGGTCGTCCAGTATGAAGCCGTCGTAGCCTTCTAGGTGAAGCTCACGTATGACCCGGGCCGGGTTGTAGTTGCCCTCGCCAAGGAAGCACTCGACAAACGATGGGACGGTACCCCTGACGTCGCGAAGGTGGACATAGGCGATCTTGCCCCGGGGGGCCAGGTAACGCACCGCATCCAGCACCGCGGGCTCGCCCCCCATCTCCGACACGGTCCCCAGGCAGAGCTCGATCCCGAACCCGGGCCCGGGCGAAATCTCCACCGCCCGCCTCAGGGCGTCGACGGAGCGGAAAATCCGGGCGACTCCGGCCAACTGCGGGACAGGAGGGTCGTCGGGGTGCAGGGCCAGGCGAACTCCTGCTTCGGCGGCCACCGGGACCAAGGCCTTGACGAAATACTCGTAGTTGGACCACATGTCCTGGTCGCTCAGTTCGACCGGCACGTCGAACAGGGCCCCCCGGCTCCAGGAGTCCTTTTGGTCCTCGACCCGGCGGTCCCGGCGGGCGATCAGCACCTTGTCTGTGCTCCCTTTACCCTCGGACGCGGTCAGGTCGAAGGCTGACACCAACGCTCCGCCCCGGCCGACGGGGCTCAGGTCCGTGCGCCACACCGAGGTGGGCATCCAGTGGAACCCGAGAACGGGCACCCCGGCACGGCCGAGGTTGCGCACGGTGGCGGCTACGTTGTCGATTTCACGGTCCCGCCCAGCCTGGCCGAACATGGCTTTCTCATAGAAGTGGTTCGGGATGTTCTCGATGGCCTCGAGACGCAGCCCGTATGCCTCCACCCTCTGCCTCAACCCGATCACGTCGTCGAGCTCCCAGCGTTCGTCACCGGGCAGGTCGGGGGTGTTGAACTGCACCCCGGCCACCCCCAGCTGGACGGCAAACGCCAGGTATTCGTCGGTGGCCCTGGCCGCCTGCCCGAGAGCTATCCGCATTGTCATTTCGCTGGTCTCCCTTTCCTATAAATAGCCGCGGACCGAGGGTGCAGCCAGGTCCGGGTCACGGCGGCGACGGCGGCCAAAGTCGTGCCCTCCCTCCGGCGGCTGCTTCGATCTCCAGCAGACGGTTCCACTTGGCGGTCCGTTCCGAGCGCTGGGTCGAACCCACCTTTATCTGGCCTGCGTTCCAGCCCACGGCCAGGTCGGCCAGCCAATAGTCTTCGGTGTCCCCCGAACGGGCACTCACGACCGTGGCGTAACCACAGCGCTGGGCCGTTTTCAAGACGGCCTCGGCTCGGGAAACAGTCCCGGCCTGGTTCGGTTTTACCAATATGGCGTTCGCCACCCCCAGGGCGATGCCACGTTCCAGGCGGCCCAGGTCGGTGGCGAACAGGTCGTCGCCGATCAACTGTCGCCCCTGCCCCAGTTCACGGGTGGCGTCTTGCCAGCCCGACCAGTCGTCTTCGTGCAGCACGTCCTCCAGAGAAACGATGGGATAGCGGTCAGACCATTCGCACACCCTGTTCGTCCACTCCCGGGCGCTGAGTTCCGCACCGTCGTGGCGGAGCACATATGTGCCGGCCCGGTGGAACTCGTTGGCGGCCAGGTCCACGGCGATGCCGACGTCCCGTCCGGGCTCCAGGCCGGCCAGGTGGGCACCCTCGGTTACGGCCCGGAGGGCAGCCTCGTTGCTGGCGAGCGGGCCGGCCAGGCCTCCCTCGTCGGCTACCAAAGCCGACCAGGCGCCCTCCTTTCCCATCACCGACGCCGTTGCTTCCCGGACGCGCCAGCTCCATTCCAGCGCCTGGGCGAACGTGGCCGCCCCTAGGGGTACCACCAGCACGTCCTGGATATCGAGGGCGCGTCCGGCGTGCGCGCCACCGGAGATGATGTTCACCATGGGCCGGGGAAGAAGCGGCCCGGCGGCCTCCGGGGCGAGCATGTGCCACAGCGGCTGGCGCGCCTGGTCGGCCACGGCGACGAGCGCGGCCAGGGACACGGCCAGGACGGCATTGGCCCCCAGGTTGGCCAGGAGCCGGTCACCGTCGGCGTGCTCGAGGCGCCCGTCCAGCTGCTCCTGGTCCCCGGCATCGGTCCCTGTCACGGTGGCGGCGAGCGGTCCGTTCACGGCCGCCACGGCCAAGCCGACACCTTTCCCGCCGTAGCGGCGCTCGTCGCCGTCGCGCCGTTCCCGTGCCTCGTGACCACCCGTGGACGCCCCCGATGGGACGATCACGCGGCCCGTGCCGCCGCCGGCGAGGCCGACACGGCAGCCGACCGTGGGACGGCCCCGGGAGTCGAGGGCTTCCCAGCCGGTCACGGAGCGGACCGTGGTGGCGCTCATCCCCGCGCCTGGTCACGCTGCCGGTACACCTCGGGCAGTTCCCGGGGACGGGCCTCGAGCATGCCCGTCCCCAGCCGCCAGGCCTGCGCCCGCTCAGGACCGTTCAGGTACTCGGCCGGCGACTTGCCTTTCACACGGGCCAGTACCAGGCACGCGACGTGACCGAAGACGTAGTCCCAGGGTGGCCGAGCGTCAGGGGGCATCCCGGCGCCGTAGGATTCGGCGAACTCGAGGCCGCAGGCGTCCAGCCCTCTCGCCATGTCCGGTCGGTGAAGGGATTTGAGCAGAAGATGGCAGAGCATGAAGGCGACGTCGAACGCCGGGTCGCCGCGATGGGACACCTCGAAATCTATGACCCACAGCCCGGCGGGGCCCACCAAGACGTTCTTGGGGGAGAAGTCTCCGTGGACGAGGCACAGCCGGCGTTCGGACAACTGCTCGGCTAAAGCGATGACCGACCCGCCGATCTCCGGTGCCCGGCGGGCGACCGTGCGATAGTAGGGGTCGACCCTGAGCAGCTCGAAGTGGGACATTCCCTCCAGAGCTGCGGGTAGCCGGCGGCCCGCGGTGCGGCTGTGCCAGCAGGCCAGGGTACGGCCGAGGTGCCGGGCCACCCCGACGTCGGCTCGGCCCCCCAGCAGCTGGCTCTTCCAGTCCTGCCACCCCGGTGCCGCTCGCTCGAGGGTAATGGCGTGCCGACCGGGGTCGCGGTCAAGCAGGCGCGGGACTTCAGCGGGAGTCAGGGCGCGGGCGACCTCCAGGGCGTCGGCTTCGATCATGGCCCGCTCGGGCGGGGCGTACCATTCGTCAGCCACCCGTAGCCGGGCCAGCGCCTGTTTCACCACGACCTGACGGCTACCGTCACCGGCGGTGAGGACCACGTTGCTCACCCCGCCGGCCAACGTCTGCGCCGTCGTCGCCGGCCCCGGGCTGAGCACGTGGCGGCCGGCCAGGTAGGCCAAGACGGTGGCGACGTCGAGCAGCTCGGCGTCGGCGGGCCCGGTCATGGTGGTGGTCAGGGAGGGTCGGCGGGCCGGCTAGGCCAGAGGGACGAGGCCACCGACAGCGTCGAGCATGGCCGCGATGTTCTGGGGGGGCACGTCGGCCAGGACGTTGTGGACCTGCTGGAAGACGAAACCGCCCCCGGGCCTCAGGACTTCCACCTGGTGGCGGACATGCTCGCCGACCTCCTGGGGCGTGCCGTGCGCCAGCAGCCATCGGGTGTCACAGCCGCCGCCCCAAAAAGTTATGTCCCGGCCGAAATCGCGCTTCAGCTCGGTGGCGTCCATCCCTTTGCAGCTGATCTGCACCGGGTTGATGGCGTCCAGGCCGGCGTCTATCAGGTCGGGCAACAATGGCCGGACACCACCGCAGCAATGGAGCATCACCTTGACATCGGCCAGTTCTTTGGCCCGTTGCCACATTTGACCGTGCCGGGGTTTGAAGAACTCGCGGTACATGCGGGGCGAGATTTGGGGGCCGGTCTGCATACCCAGGTCGTCGCCGAAAAGGATGATGTCAATATAGGGGCCGACCAAGCTGAGGTACTTTTCCAAGTTTTTCAAGTGCCGCTCCGTCAAGCGGTCGAGGAGGTCGTGGGCCCGCTCGGGCTCGGCGGCCAGGAGGGCGAGGAAATTGTCGTTGCGGTACAGGAACTGCCCCAATTCCATGAGGTTCCCGCCGAACAGGCCGATAATCGCCCGGTCTGTGCTTTGGCGCAACCGACGGGCGCCCTCGACCATTCTTTCGTCCCCGCCCGGGCCTTCCACCAGTGGTCCCGGTGGAGCGGCGATGTTCCACAGGCATTCGGCCATGACCTCGTCGAGCAGGTCATGGTCCGCCTCCCCCTGGGCAAAGGGGTAATAGGCTGATTCGAAGTACAGCGCACCGTCGGGCATCTGGCCGATGACCCGGCCGGTCCTCGAACGTATGACCCAGCCCCGGTCGGTCCGTTCCGGTGCCGCCCACACTGGCACCTGGCAGGGACTGCCATCGGGAAGGGACCAGTCCGCCCAGTCAGCGTCGTCCAGTGCAAAGGCCCGACCCATTTCGATGGTGTCCACGCCGAAGCGGTCAAGGATGTCTTCGTCCAGTACGGCCAGCTGCTGCTGTATGTCGTATACCCTCACCGGTCTCGGGGCCAGGTCGAGGTAGGCGCGCAGGCGCGGGTAGGCGATGGCAGAGATGCCTGATGACCGGTGACCGCCGAGGTCCACGGGCACCCGGTCCGTCTCGCGGTGGTCCAGTGCGGCCATAACCCTGTCTCGAGACCTCATATCCACTCCTCTCTCGGTGGCCGTGGTGCCTCGTGGGTGTTTTCCGGCCTGGTGGGGTCGAAACTCAGGGCACCCCCGACGGCGAGTGCCCTGGTCTCACCGGGCTGAAGGCGTAGGAAGACGGCGCCGTCCCGGACCACCACGTCGGTCCCGTTTTCCTCGAACACCGTTGCCAACCGGGCCGTGGACACCACCAGGTGGGGGAAGCGGACGCTCGTCGCCACCACTTCCTCAGCCATGTTGTTGAGCCAGAGCACCAGCTCTCGCCCGTCCCGGGACGGCGTGGCCTGGACCAGCCTGACCTCGCCCCGGTCTACCAGGCACAAAGTCCCAGAAGAGGCCATAGCGCCCCGGTCGCCGGCCGAGGGGACGACGGCGGCGACAAGCGGACTACTGACCGAATCTCCCAAGGATGCCCCCAGGACGGTGGGGCGGGCGTCCGGAGACGACGTGATGGCATAGCGAAAGCTCATCTCGCCGCCCTGCTCAGTCGGGAAGTTGGTGTCCCATATGTTGTTCAGAGCCCAGGAGTAGATGGTCCCGGGCTCGGGCTCGTCCAGGCGGAGAGTCCCCGGGAAGGGCGAGTAGGGCGAATGGATGTCACCGAACTGCACCAGTGGGGCATCGACGGTGGCCCAGGCGGTCGTCCCCACCCGGTCGGCCAGGGCCACCCAGTGCCGGACCGCCCTCATGTGCCGGGGGCACCCGGGAACGGTGGGAGAACTGGCACTTGTGCCCAACCCGGGAAGTTCGTAGATGAGCTCCGGGGCGGCGGCGGCGAAGGGGAAGGCGAAGAACACGCTCTGCTTGTCAACCGTACGGTCCTTCCACATCCGGTTGTGGATCTCGACCCGGGGGACGCCCCGCCACACCGTGATGGTGGTGAGGAGCCGGGAACACCCCGGGGCCCTCACGTCGAGGGTCATACTCTGGCCGAGGTCGCTGGCCTCGTGACGGACAAGGACGGCGTCCTCGCCGGTGACCCGGTCCGCGATCAGGTCGAGGGCGCGGCTGAAGACTCTTCCCGAAAGGTGGTCCACCTTGGTGCTGGTCCCGTAACGGTCGAAGACGTAGGAATTGAAGCCGAGACGCGCCCGCTTGTTGACCAGCTCCCGCTCGTTGGACAATTCGAGCAGCGAAGTGATGGACGCGTTGTCGGCGCCATAGCTGACCCGGTAGAACTCGTTTTCCACGACGGCATCAACGGGGCGGCTCACCTCGACCGGGACGGGAGTGCCCTCCACCACGTTGAAGCGGGCGTAACCCAGGCTCGGGACGTCCCGGGCCAGGAACTGAAGGAAGCGGCCGGCCGGCCGATGGTCGACGTGCTCCTGGGCCAAGGCGCGGGTGGCCGTCTTCGTCCCGTCCCGATCGTCTTCCACGACGACCTCGACGTCCGCCGGTACCGTGCTGAAGGGCAGGAAGACCTTGACTACGTCGGTACGAGCCCAGCCGGCCGCGTTGAAAACGATCACCCCTGCCAGGCCCCGGTTGCTTCCCACCATCTCGGCGGCGCGGCGGGCGCCTAGGTCCACCAATGACGACGCCGCTTCCCGTGCATCCCGAGCGAAAGAGGCCTTGCGTTGCCATTGCAGGTCACCCGAGCCCCAACCCTCCTCGTCGTCTTTCCAGGGATGACGCGCCCCCCAGGTGTGCTCGTCGAACAAGCCGATGTCCTCGTAGGCCTGGCTGATCCCCTTCACCGGTGCTGGTGCTTGGCCGGAAAGGAGGTCGGCCACGGCGTTGAGGGCCCGGCCCACCCGCAGCGACCCCTGGGCCTGGCGGGCCCAGCCGAGCATCCGAGCCCCCGAGCCGAGGCCGTCAGCCCACCAGTCGGCCCAGTCCCCCTGCCATTCGGGGATCGATTCACCGAGTCGCTCGACCGCCCGGGCGCAAAACTCTTCGTTCCGGTCGACGCGCAAGCGGGGGTAGGCCCAGGTGGCGTCCCATTCCCGGGCTATCTCCGAGATGGCCAGGCTGGGAGGAGCGTTGTCCCCGTACCTGCCCTGCACCCGCAGGTGGAGGATGTCATGGGGGTAAGGGTCACGTACCACCTTTTCCGCCTCGGGCAACCAGGTCCCGGAGTCGAAGGGGTAGGGCCGTTCGGCCAGCGCCGCCAGGTAGCAGGGCAGGCTTTCCTGGGCCACGGCAAAGGACTCGGCCAGGCCGACGATGTTGCCTTCCATATAGGCATTGCCGTGCAGGGTGTCGGTATGCCACACCAGCACGCGTTTGCCGCTGGGAGCTTTCCAGTAAAAAGGCCGGCCCAATCTCTCGCCGCCGATCAGGTAGGGGACCGAGCGACCGGCGTAATTGTGGGCCACCGACAGGAATTCGACCCCGGCGTCGGCTAGCACTTCGACCAGCCCGCTCACCCCTCCGGGAACGTCGGTCTGCATCGCCGTCGTGATGGCCATGCCGTGCTCGGCCCGCAGTCCGACGGCATAACGGACCATCTCGTAGAGCTCTTCGATGGCGCACGCCTCGGTGTGCAGGTTGAGGCTCATGGCCCCGATGCCGACGTGCCCTGCGTTTACGGCGTCGACCATGCGTCGCTGGTCACGGGCGGGGCGAGATGCGAACCAACGCTTCGAGCGGCCAGTTGACCTCCACGTTCCAGCGGAAACGAGCGTCATCGTCCCAGGAGCTGGTGCGATCGACCAGGTCGAGCACGGAATCGAGGTACTGCAAGTGGTTGGCCGTCACGACCTCCTGGCGGTCGGTGTACCCCACGTCCAGGTGAGTGTGGTGGACGAGGGAGACGGACCATTTGCGCTGAGGGCGCAAGGTGAGTTCCCCCCGGCAGGCCACGTCCCCGTTGACCGAGCGGACCGTGAACCCGCACCGCTGGGCCGCGTGCACCTCGGGGACGAGCACCTCCGCGGCGAGAACCGAGCCGTGATGCTCGAATTCGACGGCACCTGCCGGCTCGGCGGCGCCGTCGAACGAGACCGACAGCCCGGCCTCGGCCCCGGCACCGGTGGCGCCGGGAGCGGCGACCCCCAGCAGACGGAGCCGTACCACTTGCTCCAGGCCCTGCGCCGAACGTTTGAACAGCGGCAGGTTGGCGGCTTGCAGTGCCTTACCGGCGACCCGGCCGACTTCGACGAACACCGAGCCGGCCAGCTGGGAACGGAACTCGTCGAGATCACGGCGGCGGTCGCCGTTTGACTTGTCGTGGAACGGACTATTGAGAAGTCCCTCGGTCATCGTTCGCCTCCTCGGTGTTCTTGGTCATCACCGGCGTACGACCAGGGAAAGGCCCTGGGTGAAGAAGCGCCTCAGGGTGAAGAACAGGACCAACATCGGCGACGCCGCGATCAACGTACCGGCCAGTTCCACCGGGAGGCTCGATCCGCCGTACAGGCCCATGAGGCTGCTGAGGCTGGCCATCACGGGGTGGACGGAGGGTGACGAGCTCAGGACTATGCCGAACAGCAGATCGTTCCAGATCCAGGTGAACTGGAACAGGAACAGCACCAGGGCGGCCGAAACGGACAACGGGGCATAGACGGAGCGGAGGATCCGGACCTCGCTGGCCCCCTCAACCATCGCCGCCTCCCGGTACTCGCTTGGCACCGTGCTGTAGAAGCCCCGCAAGACCAGGGTGCAGAACGGTACTGAGATGGCGGTATAGAAAAGCAACAAACCCCAGCGGGTGTTGTAGATGTGCAGGGAGTTGTACATCCTGAACAGGGGGATGATGTACATCTGGAGAGGGAACACGGTCCCCGAGTAAATGACCATGAAAATGGTGAACCCACCCCGGATGCGCAGCACGACGATCCCGTAGGCGGCCAGGGAGGCGATGATGATCGAGGCGGCGGCGCCCACGACACCGTAAATAAGGCTGTTGATGAAACCTTGCCCCAGCCCGGCGCTGTCCCAAGCCGAGCGGATGTTCGATAGGATGTTGAATTCGCGGGGGATGTCGTAGAAGGGATGGTTGAAGAAGTCGGAAGAGGACTTCGTGGCGTTGATAACCGCCCACCAGATGGGCAACACCCACAAAAGGGCGGCGATGACCAATATGCCGTAGATCACGATCTGCTTCATGGTGGCGGGTTTCACGTCCTCACCTCCCTCAGGCTGCGCCGGAGGTACCCGATCGAAGCCAGCAGTACGAAGATCGTCAGTACGACAGAGATGGCGGCTCCGTAGCCCATCTTGAAGTACTGGAAGGACTGCTGGTAGGTCCAGACTGCGAACGTGGAGGACGACCCGTAGGGGCCACCCTGGGTCATCACCCAGATCAGGTTGAACGCCTGCAGGGCGTTGACGATGCTTATGGCCACGATCACCCGTGTCATGGGTGTCAGCATCGGCAGGGTTATGTGGCGGAACAATCTCCACCCGGCGGCGCCGTCCAGGCTGGCCGCTTCGGTGATCTGGGGGTCGATGGTGTCGAGCCCCACGAAGAACAGCAGCATGTCCACCCCCACGATCTGCCAAGTGGAGGCGATGATCATGGAATAGGTGTTGAGGGGGACGTCGTTGAGCCACTGCACGTTGGCCAGGGAATGCAGGCCGAGGCCCTGGAACAGGGCAGAGAAGCCACTGGTGCCGAACAGGAAGCTCCAGATGACGCCGGTGGTCACGAAACCGATGGCGTAGGGAAGGTAGAAGACCGTCTGGAAGACCGTGCGGCCGCGTCGCTTCCTTAGCAGTACGGCGGCGGTCAGCCCCAGGCCCACGGGCAGCACGATCATGGCGACGGCCCAGAGCAAGGTGTTGTAGACGTTGGTCGAGAGCTCGGGGTCGTGGAGGATGGCCCGGTAGTTGGCCAGCCCGATGAACTGGGAGGACGACAGGCCGTTGGAGTTAGTGAAGCTCAGCCAGACCGTTACCACGATCGAGTACCAGAACATCCCCAAGACCATGACCAGTCCCGGAAGGACGAAGAGGTAGGAACTGCGCTTGCGCCGACGCCGCCGCCCGGAACGAGCGGCGGCGTCAATAGCGGAGGCGCGGGCGGACTGCGGGGTGACGACGCCGGGGAGAGAGAGCGTCATCTCAGGCAGGCCAACCCTGGCCTACGGTGCGCACAACGTTGCTTTCAGAGCCTTTGCCAGTACTTTCCGGACGGCCTTACTTGGCTGTCGACCAGTAGGAAGTGGCCAGGGACTGCAGGGTATTCAGGAACGGCATGAGCGGGAGGTTCGGGTTGAGGATGAACTTGGAAAGGTCGGACGCCACCGGGACGGCGATCTGGGGAGGAGTGGCCTCCCAGTAACGGTTGCTCAGGTGGACGTTCTCGGTCTTGATCTCACTGGCCACGCTGAGGGCGGTGGGGTCGGTGGTCTTGACCGAGCTCTCGGCGCTCACGAACGACTCGAGGCCGTCCCATTTCACCTGGACGGAAGGCTCCATGAAGGTGCTGACCGATTTGAGGGCGGCCTGCTCGTCGGAGTTGTGAGCGGACACCACCATGGGGCCGGTCTCGAAGATGGCCTGCCAGCCCACGGCCGGGTTGATGGGAGGCATGATGAAGGCGCCGAAGTCTTTGCCCGGGACCAGGTGGTCGGCGAGGAGGTCGGACTCGTACCACGAGCCGATGAGGACCATGGCCGATGTCCCCTTCACGAACGACGTCGGCGTGCCGAGCGCAGTGTCGATGTCCTGGGGGGTGCCGAAGTACCCTAGATCAGCCATCGCCTTCCAGGCTCCCATGGCCTTTACCACCGGTGCGCTGGTGTAGGAGATCTTGCCCGCCACGAGCTGCTGGTAGGCGCTGGGGTTTTCGGACAGCAGGAACTGCTCGAACCAGATGAACCCAGCCCAGTCGTCGACGTAGTAGTTGAAGGGCGTGATGCCTTGCGCCTTGAGCGTGGCGCAGTCTTTCATCAGCTGCGCCCAGGTCGTGGGCACGCCCAGGTTGTCCTTGGCGAAAACGTGCTTGTTGTAGTAGACGACCCAGTCGGAGGTGTAAAGAGGTGCGCCGTAGTATTGGCCGTTCACCTCATAGGCGTTCTCGACGTCGGGGTTCAGCCCGTACTTGGATTCCCACACCTTGACCAAGGACGTCATGTTCGCCAGCGCTCCGGCCTTCACCAGGGGGACCAGCTGCTGGCCGGACCACCATGTGAACAGCGGAGGGGCCTGGGAGGTAGTGGCGGCGGCTCGGACAACGCCCTGGAAGGCGGTCGTGCTCGAATAGGGTTCAGCCTGCCAGCCGACCCCGTCCATGCCGGCCAGGACCTTGCCGATGGCATTGAAACCGGTCGTCCATGTCGGCTTGTCGTTGGCCACTTGAAGGTAGCTCGTGGAACCTGCGTTCCGGGTTGTCGCGGCGCCGGCAGGGCCGGCGAACGTGGCCGTGCCGACCATGGCCATTATCGAAGCGGTTGCGACCAGCGCCGACTTTCTCTTCGTAAATATCACGTGTGACTCCTTTTCGTTCAGGAAACTGCCTGAGTTTGAACAAGCTTTATTTCTGCCAGCTGGCTCGGGCCACCGGTGGGGCCGTAGGGGTCAGCGCCCTTTGGGGGCCCGGTGTGCGCAGTGCAGGCTCGCTGCTAGAGGGCGGAACCGACCCTTCAGCTCGTTAGCCTCGTGGCACACGTTGTCCACCACACATGCCAGCCCTGAACTGCCCCCTTTCGTACCGTCGTGTTATCGTTAGCATTGACTGTTGGCCACTGTCAAGTCACAATCCCGGCGTCGGGTCGACCACAAGGACGGGAAGCGACCAGGACGTCAGGAGCCGACAACGCTCTGACCTGGTCGCCAGGGCTGGCCGCGGCCGCTGTGGTCCGCCGGCTCCCCGAACTCGACCGGGCCCGCCGATGCTCGACCAGAGGGCCTGGGCGGCACAGGAGATGCCGTGGCGGCCCGTTGGGGGCCTTGGTGCGGGGGCTAACTGCCCTCGGGGGCGCCGGGGACGGGGACCAGGGCCGCCCCGGTCAGGGGCCAGCCGTCCGGCGACCAGAACAGCCGCCGCACCTGCACCCAGGGCTGGCCCTGCGCCCAGGCGTCGTAATAGTGGTAGTCGATGAGATAGGTGCGCCCGACCAGGGCGATGGACGGGCTACCCGGCCCGATCATCCCGTCAGTGCTGCCCTGGAGCTCCATCCCACCCCCGTCCGCCATGCTCGTCCCGTTGGGGTCGACGAATGGCCCGGTGATGGACTGCGACCGCCCTACCAGTACCTCGTAGGTGCTGCCCAGGGCCTTGCAGCAATAGCCATAGGAAACAAAAAGGTAGTAGAAGTCATCGTGATAGATCATGTAGGAGCCCTCTTCGGGGTCGGGCGAGGGCGCCGAGGAGAGCGGGTACAGGGTCGGGTGTTTAGAGGCGGGCAGGCCCGGAGAGGGATCGAGGGCCAGGAGCATTATCCCCCCCCAGAACGACCCGAAGAGAAGCCATTTGGCCCCGCCGGGAGTTGAAACCAGGGCCGGGTCGATGGCGTTGTAGTCGTCGGCGGCGTCGGAAGAAAAGACCAAGCCGTGGTCCTTCCAATGGTACCCGGGGCTGGAGGGGGCCAAGGTGGGCGTCGTCGCCAATGCGATCACGGAGTCGTTCGATCCAAATGTTGACGCCGCATAATATAAATGGTAGAGGCCATCAAAGTAGGAAATATCAGGTGCCCAAAGGTTTTGGGTACCGACCACCCGGTTGGTTATCCAGTGAGGGATGGTGGTGAAAACTGTGCCGGATAAATGCCATGTGCGCAGGTCGCTGGAGGTGCGGATTTGAATGTTGCCATCGTTGACAGCGCTGTTGGGGTCCCCGGTGGAAAACAGGTACCAGGTTTTGCCTTCGCGGACCATGCTCGGGTCGTGGATGAAAACGTAGGAAGGGACGGGATTTACCGGTGTGGCGGCGGGGACGCCGGATGCACCGAGCATAGCCAGCACGGCCACCAATGGGGCCCGGGCGGCTTGGTACCTGATGGGCAACGCTCTTCTCCTCCCCAACTCGGTCGGCACGGGGCCATTCCTTCCCGAAGATTACCTTGCCAGTCCCATCACGGTCCCGGCTGGACGGGGTGGCCGGTGAGCCCCTCAGCCCAAGGTGTGGAAGGCGCCGTGGTAAAACGCCAGGCCTTTGCCCGGCTCGGTCACCTGGAGGCCTTCGACCTCCGCCTCAACGAGCAGAGACCAGCCGAAGGGCTTGAGCGAGGTGGTGCGGCAAAGGACACGGTCACCCACGGCGGCCAGTAGCGGGCCGTGCCGTGAACTCGTAGCTACCAACAAGTCAGCCGGCGCCGGCAGTTCGCCGGCGAAATGCTGTGCCAACCTCCGATGGGCGCCGCCCAAAAGATGGACGACAAATCGCCCCGGTGAGTGACCAAGCATGTCTGCCAGATCCGAGGTGGGCGTGACCAACCCAGCGACCGAGGCAGGCTCGCCCGGGCCGATCATCACCGAGGACACGGTCAGCCCGGTGAGCGGGGCCCCGTCCTCGACGGTGCCGGCGAGCCAAACTGTCACAGGTAAGACGAGGTGGCCCCGCAGTTGCCTCAGGGGGTCCCGAGCGCCGGGAGGGTCTCGCCAAGGGTTGCGGTAACGCAGGGCGGCGCCACCGCTCTCGGCGCCGCCACCGCTCTCGGCGCCGCCACCGCTCTCGGCGCCGCCACCGCTCTCGGCGCCGCCACCGCTCTCGGCGCCGCCACCGCTCTCGGCCCCCCGCTCGGTGGGACCGTTACCCATCATCGCCCTCTGCCGGCATGAGAGCCCCCTGCGACTGCTGGATCCGCGAGCTCATGACAGTTTGAAATGGGCGTCAATCTCGGCCTGGTACCCGTCTACGACGCCGCTGAGCACGTCAGCCACTCGCACCGGAGCCCCGGCCAACGACGATTCGAGAATGGCGTAAGCCATGGCCAGGTCCAGTACCCCCTCACTGGCGCAAGCTTCCATCTCGGTCCCCGTCGTGATGGCGGTGACGAAGTCGAGCAACTCAAGACCGAAGGAGTCGCGAACGCCGTGGGGAAAATAGCGCTCCTTTACTTCGTCGGGAGCGTGCTGGGCCAAGAGGTCGGTTGCCTTCGTCCTTACCCCATCGGCATCAACCAACGTGTCACCCTTCACGCAACCGCCAGTCCCGTAGACGATCGGGCTCTCGGGCAACACGCAGCTCTCGCCCCGTCCCCCCCAACCCGAAAAGGACGTCCCGATGGCACCGCTGGCAAAACGTAGTTGCGCCAGGTAGACGTCCTCGAGTTCGTTGTCGACTACGACGGACGAGCCGTAGCCCCCCCGCTCGACGCGCTTCGGCTCCAGCGTCCGAGCCAACGCCCCGACCTCATCTACGGCGCCCATGATGTACCGGACCTGGTGCATGATGTGTACGCCAATGTCAATCGCCGGGCCCCGCCCGCCTCGAGCTTCCGGTGCCGCCACGGAGTATGGGCGACTACACGGTCGGGGGCCCACTCCCCGCCGACCGCTCCGGACAGCCATAGTTGCGGCCTCCCGACGTAACCCTCGGCGACCGCCCATCCAACCGCCCGTGTAGTAGCTTCGTACCTCAGGTTCTCGGCCACGCCAGCCACCAGGCCTCTCCGCTCCGCCTCCGCCTCTATGGCGCGCCCCGCCCTGACGGAGATGGCGAAGGGCTTCTCTATGAGCACATGCTTTCCGGCCCTCAGCGCGGCCAAGGCGATCGCATGGTGGGATGACACCGGTGCCAGTACCAATATGGCGTCGGCCACGTCGCCATCCAACATGGTGCGCCAATCGTCGTAGATCTCGGGGACCACCTCGGCCTGTACGTCACTCACGTACCGATGGGGCGCCCCCAGGGGGTCGTCCGGCCTTGAAGAGGCCGGGGGCCGGGGCGGGGCCCCTGGCCACGCTGACGGAACATCGCCGCCTCTTCGGTCCTGGCACTGCAAAGGGCGGTGACCCGAACGGGGTCCAGGCCCGCCGACTTGAGAGCCGCGATCCCCCGGAGATGCGCCGGCAAGATCCGACCACAACCCACGATGCCCAGGCGGACCGGACGAGTACCCCGGGTCATGTCACTCCTGCTCCCTGCTCCCCACCGAAGGGCGGTCTTTCGCCTCAGGCACCGAGCACCCGGATGCCGCGCTCAATAAACGAGGCCACCGCCTCGCTGTCCGGCCCGGCGTCGGTCACCAGTATGTCTATCTCCTCTATAGGGCAAACGCGGGCGAAAGCCCGAGTGGCCAGCTTGGAGGCGTTTGCCACGATGACCACGGTGGCGGCACGACGCGCCATCAGCCGGCTGATCCCCGCTTCGCCCTCGTGGTGGGCGCTGGCGCCCTCCTCGCTGTTGAGAGCGTCGACCCCGAGGATGGCGTAGTCGAAAGCCAGCCCACCGAGCAGGGGCTCGGCCAGGGGCCCGATCAGCTCGTAAGACTGCGGGCGGGCCACTCCACCGGTGACCACGAGCTTGAGTTGAGGCCTCACGACCAGCTCGTTGGCGATGTTCAAGGCGTTGGTGACGATCGTCAGAGCCTGGTTGCCGGGGCTCGACTGTAAATCGCTGCGCGTGGCCAAGGCTCTGACCACCTCGATGGTCGTGGTCCCGCCGTTGAGGGCGATCGTGGCACCCGGTCCGACCAACGATGCCGCCAGCTTCCCGATGCGCACCTTTTCCGTAACATGACGTGCGTTCTTGTAGCGAAGGGGGAGCTCGTATGCCGCGTTGTGGGCCAGGGCACCGCCCCGCGTGCGGCGGAGCATGTGTTCGCCGGCCAGTTGGTTGAGGTCACGCCTGACAGTGGCGGACGAGACCCCTAGCCGCTGGGCCGCTTCAGGCACCACGATCCGGCCCTGGGTGGCGAGCAAGTCCAGCAGGGCGCTCCAGCGCTCGGGAGCGCCCATCGGGAGGGGCAAGGGTGCTCTTAGCCGCTCAGGCTTGTTCATTGTTGCTCACAATGCTATCGTTCCGAGCTACGTCGAGCGGCAACATCGGAACGGGCTATGGAGGGCGCTTTGTCACGTCCGGTCTCCGGAACGGGGTTGCGGGCCACGGGAGCGCACCCCGGGGACCGAAGAACAGGCGGGAAGCACACCGGGGCCAATTTCGCGGCACGTGGGCGCCAGCCATTCGGGAGTTCGTCCCTAGCGGGCCCTCGCGTTTACCGGTGCACACAAAACAGATGAGTGCACCCACATCAGAAGGGAGAAGCAGTGCCAAAGAGCAAACTGACATTTCAGAAGAAAATAATTAAGACCTCATCGCCGCTCAAGGCTGCGGCCGCAATTGGCGTAGCCGCCGTCACCATGACCGGCGGTGGCTTTACGGCGACGGCGGGCGCAAGTGGCAACACAACGCTGAAGATCATAACGTGGGTGAACCCACCGGCGGTCCAGGCGTTCAAGACGATCGATGCCGAGTTCGAAAAGGCTAATCCCAATATCACAGTGCAACTCCAGACGGCGGCTAACACTACGACGGGCTACGCCACCCTGGAGGAGACGAGTGTCGACTCCAATAGTGCAGATATTGTGACGAATGTGACGCAGATCCAGCCACTTCCTCTCAAGGCGACCCGGGCAAATATGTCGCCGGTGCAGTACTGGGGGACGAGCGGCGCCTTCCTGCCCCTAAACGGCCAACCCTTCGTGAAGGACTTCACCAATTCAGCCCTGGGGACAGAGACCTACAACGGCAAGGTGTACGGGATCCTCTCCGGCGTCTACCAGGAAATGATTTTCTACAATAAGGCCGATTTCGCGAAATACCACATCAGCGTACCGACGACCTATAACCAGTTCATAACAGTTCTGAAGACGCTGAAGGCCGACAACGTCATCCCGCTGTGGCTGGGGCTCGGGAGCGGGGCCAGCATCTACGTCGAGCGGTTCATTGACGAGGCTCTGATGGGTGAACTGTGGCTTCGTCACGTGCCCGGCCAAAACCTGGCGACGGACCTCGAGAACGGCAGTGCCAGTTGGACCAGCCCGTACTTCGTCCAGGCCATGACCGAGGAAGCGGCGATCGCGAAGTACCTGGAGCCGGACTACACGGGCGTGTCGTGGGAAGGTATGCCCGGTGCTTTTGCCCTCAACAAGTCACCTATGCTCCTCGATGGGTCATGGGACCTGACGAGCGTCCAACAGGCAAACCCGAAGATACAGGTAGGGAGCTTCCCGCTGCCGGGGAGCAACATCGCCAGCCAAAATGAGGCTGTGGCCAATCCCGACCTCACCATCGAGATCCTGGCGAAGTCCCCCAACAAGGCGGCCGCCCTCAAGTGGCTGTCCTTCTTCGCCAGCAAGCCCATTTACAAGCAGTACGTCGACATTACCGGTATCTCCCCCAGTGAATCGGGCGGCAGCTACAGCAGCTTCAGTGCGAAGGCGCTGGGGAGCCTCTTTGGTACTGGGTACAATGCCGGGATCGTCATGCCGACCCTGGCGCTGACCGAGGGCTACTACGACACTCCCACTGAATGGCCGTTGTTGCAGGAGGCGGTCATGGCCGGGACGGACACGCCCCAACAAGCTGCGAAACTTATCGCTCAGGACTGGAAGAAATAGCCGAAGGTTGCCGCCGCGCGGGTACCTCCCTCCCTCGGAGGGAGGTACCCTCGCCGGGCGCAGCCACCGACCTCGCCGGAGCCTCGCCTGGGCCGCAGTTCTTTGCCGAGTAGGTATACCCACGCCTAGAGTGCTCTCGGAGGGGCTTTTGGGGCCCCGGAGAACTTGAGGGATCTGGCAAGTGCACAGAAAGCCACCCGGCACGAACCTGTTGTCACCCCGGTCACGCCTCATCATGTGGGGCGGGCTCGGATTGGGACTTCTGTTTTACGTGCTGTTCGGGATCGTGCCGGCGGTGGCCAACCTGGCGGTGTCGTTTACCAATTATTCGGGCTTCGGTGGCTCGTCGACGTCTTTCACGGGGTTATCAAACTACACGGCGCTGTTCACGACGCAGCGGCCCGGCTTCATCGCCAGTCTTGAAGACACGATCTTCTTCGTCGTCGGCGTGACGGTGGTCCAAAACGTGGTGGCGATGCTCCTGGCGCACCGGCTACAAGGACGGGGAAGGACGGCGGCGCTCCTGCGAATCCTGGCCTTCTTTCCACTGGTCCTGGGCGTCACCGTCGTCGGGATAGTGTGGCTCCTGCTCTTCGACCCGCTTTCGAGCCCGGCCGAGGCCGCCTTCGGGGCGGTCGGTGTACACTCGGCCTTTTTTGGGTCGGGGACGTGGGCGATGCCATTGGTCATCGTGGTACAGGTGTGGCAGAACCTCGGTTTTACGATGGTGGTCTTCATCGGCGGCCTGAAGGCGATCCCAGCCGAAGTGTACGAGGCGGCGGCCATGGACGGGATCACACCCTGGGGCCGCTTCAGACTGGTCACCTGGCCTCTGATGGCACCGTCGGTGACCGTGAACGTGCTATTGGCCGTCATCGGGTCGCTGACCACCTACAACCTGATCTACATACTCACCGATGGGCAGTTCGGGACCAACACTCTCGGGATCCTGGCCTTCAACAGCGCCTTCGGCAACACCGCTGACCTAGGGCTGGGAGCTGCCGTCACCATGGTGCTGCTGGCCGCTGCGGTTGTGGTGGCGCTGCCCGTGGTGTCGCTGTTGCGATGGCGCGAGCGGAGCCTCTTGACGTGAAGAGCAACGAACCCCTGATAAGGCTGAGCCACCCCCGGCGCGTGTGGAGAGTGACCAGCGCCGTTCTCATAGCCCTGCTTTTCGTAATTCCAATTTTGTATGTTGTGATGATATCTCTCGAGTCGTCCGGCCATTTTCTGGCCCGCCCGCTCGTGCCGCCGCTGTCGCCAAGTTTCGAGAACTTCAGCTCGGCCTGGCAACAAGGAGATCTCGGCCGAGGTCGTCAATACCATCGTGTACGCGGTGACGGCGGCGGCCATCTCGACCGTGCTGAGCCTGTTTATCGCATTCCCTATTGCCAGAAGGCTCATCCGCTGGTCGTCAGGCCTGTACCGCTTCATCGTCCTCGGGATCTGCCTTCCTCTGCCCATAATCCCGCTTTTTATCGAGGCCCGCACGCTCCACTTGTACGATAACCGTCTCGGCTACATCATCTTGCACGTCGAGCCCGGTCTGCCCCTGGGCGTGATCCTATTGACGGCTTTTATTTCCTCGATCCCGAAGGAGCTGGACGAGGCGGCATGGCTGGATGGCGCCGGCTATCTGCGCTACCTGGCGTCGTTTGTCGCTCCCCTGGCGTGGCCGAGCGTGGTGATAACGTTCCTGTACTCGCTGCTGGCCGTGTGGAACGACATCATCGGCCCGGTTGTGTTCCTGTCAAACCCCAGCCTGTTCCCCGTGACGCGGGGCGTCTATAATTTTTACAGCTCCAACGAGAGCGCCTACACGCTCCTGGCCGCCGCCGTGATCATTGTCAGCCTGCCCGTGGTGGCGCTGTTCCTGGCCTCGCAGAGGCAGCTGCTGCGGTCCACGATGGGGATATCGGCGTAAGGGGCGTGGTCGGGACGATGGGCGTACAAACGGCGGACCTGGTGGTCGATATCGGCGGCACCAAGGTGCTTATGGCGCTGGTGCAAGAGGACCTGGTTATCGACCGGTCCCGGTTCGTGAGCAGCGGCGTCGAAGACCCGTCGTCATTGGTGGCGGCGGTGGCCGATTGCGCCCTGGACATGGCGAGCCGCGGCGGCCTGGCCATCGGGGCTGTCCTGGTTGCGTGCCCGGGGGCCGTCGATCGCTCACGGGGAGTAGTGCTGGAGGCCGCGAACCTGCCTTTTCGCAATTTCCCGCTGGCCTGCGTCCTCAGCCGGTCGTTGGGGGGGACGGAGGTGGTCCTGGAACGCGATGTCATGTGCGGGGTGATCGGAGAGGCCTGCTTCGGGGCGGCTCAAGGGACGGGCGACGTCTCGTACCTCACCTTGTCAACTGGGATAGGGATGGCGTCGCTGGTGGGGGGCAAGCGTCTAAAGGGCTCGCACGGATGGGCGGGTGAGGTGGGCCACGTTGTTGTGGTCCGAGGAGGACGCCTATGCGGTTGTGGGACGCGTGGGTGTTTGGAGGCGTACGCGTCCGGGAGGGCGATCGGCCTTTTGGGCCAGGAATTGCTGGCGGCGGGCGGTGGGCACCTACTGCGGCCTATGGTGGCGGCCGGCGGGGCAGTCACGGCGGCGGACGTCGCCGCGGCGGCGGAAGAAGGCGACGAGGGTTGCGAGGAGATCCTCGGGCACGCGGCTCGTTTTGTGGGCGATGCCATCGGCTTGGTCCGGCGCCTCCTCGACCCGGACGTGGTCGTCTTGGGTGGGGGCCTTATGAACAGCGAGAAGTTCGCCAATGTCGTCTTTGCCGCCGTCGCCCAGTCCGGGGTGTGCACCGGCGGGCTGTCGGTTGTGCGGGCCAGGCTGGGGGCCGACAGCGTCGTCATGGGCGGGATGCGCCTGTTGGCTGGCCCGGAGCCGTCCTCGTGGTCCCGGAAAGGGGAGTTGTGAGCTCAAAGGCAGAAGTGCTTATCGACGCGCAGGTTGTGGCGGGCGGGACGGTGCTGCGGAACGGTTGGGTATTGGTCGAGGATGGCTTGATCACAGACGTCGGGCCCAGCGAGCGAAAGCCACCAGCCGTCAGCGTCTGCACCAGCCTGTCGCAGGCGTACGTGCTCCCCGGCTTCATCGATGTGCACGTGCACGGCGGTGGTGGTCACAGCTTCGAAGGGGGCCGGGCGGCGAGCCTGCGGGCCGCCGCCTTCCACACCATGGCGGGCACGACGTCACTGCTGGCGGGACTGGCGACCCTGCCCGCGCCAGTCCTGGCCGACCAGGTCCGGCAATTGGGCGCCCACCCCGAAGAGTTGGAGGGCGGTGGCCGCCTTTTAGGGGTCCACCTGAAAGGGCCCTTCATATCGCCGGCCCGAAAAGGGGCGCACGACCCGGCACTCCTGCGCCCTCCCGGCCCGGGCGAACTGTCCGCCCTGTGCCATTCCGCACCCGGGCGCGTCCGCCTGCTCACGGCTGCTCCCGAGCTCCCCGGGTTCGCCGAGATGGCGTGTGTGGCACAAGCCAACGGCGTGATTATCTCGGCCGGTCACACGGACGCCGACGGGCCCCAACTTCTGGCTGCCATAGCGGCAGGCGCCCGGTCCCTCACCCACACCTTCAACGCGATGCGCCCGCTGCGCCATCGGGAGCCGGGGCCGCTGGAGGCGATAGTGGACAGCGACGTTTTCTGTGAGTTGATCTGTGACGGGATCCATGTCCACCCGACATTGGTGCGCATGCTGCGACGACTGGCCGGCTCGCACAGGGTGATCTTGATAACGGACGCGGTTGCTTGGGCCGGTGTCCCCGACGGGGAGTACTGTTCCGGGCAGGCCGACGTGGAGGTGCGTGACGGCCGGGTGCGCCTGCTGGGGACCGATACGCTGGCGGGCAGCACGCTTACCATGGCCGAAGCTGTCCGGCGTTATGCACGGTTCACCGGCGCCGGGATCGTAGAGCTGGCCGCCGTCGCCTCCACCAACGCGGCGCGTCTATTGGGAGAGGACCATCGCATCGGCCGGGTCCGCCCTGGCCACCAGGCTGACCTCGTGGTCCTTGACCAGCACCTGGCCTGCGTCGGGGTCATGAGCCACGGACGATGGGCCCGGGTGCCCCTATCGACCACTACAGCTAGCCTGTGACCGGTGGCTTTATCGTCCGGGGACCGTGGACCGCTCGTCGCCCTGGGGCTTCGGTGTGCCCACAAGGATGACCCGCTCGGGGTCGAGCCGGGACGCGTGCGGTTCAGCTGGCGCGTCGAAGGCGCCGGGACCGGGAGGCGCCAGACGGCCTACCAGGTGAGGGTGGGCCCGAGCGGGGAGGCCCACGACGCCAGAGCGGCCTGGTCTGGGACAGCGGCCGCCTGGAGGGGGAAGGCTCGGATGATGTCGCTTACTTGGGCGAACCGCTGGCACCGGCCCAGAGCTATCAATGGAGGGCACGCGTGTGGGACGAGATCGGCCAGCAAGGGGCGTGGAGCCCGGCGTCCCTCTTCGAGACGGCGTTGGACGCAGAGACGGGATGGCGGGACTGCTCGTGGATCGGACTGGCGTGCGTCCCGGCCGCGTCCGAACCGCCCGCCGGGCAGGCCCCCTTCGATGCGGTAGCTCTAGCGATGAAGCCGGCGCCGTACCTGCGCCGGGCCTTCACCCTGCACCGGCAGCCCCGCTCCGCTCGGCTCTACGCGACGGCCCTCGGCGTCTACCAAGCCTCGATAAATGGCCGTCCCGTAAGTGACAATGTCCTCGCACCGGGATGGACCAATTACCACAAACGTGTCCTGTACCAGACCTATGACATAACCGATCTACTTGTCACCGGGGAGAATGTCATCGGGGTGGTCGTCGCCGACGGGTGGGCATGCGGGTTTTACGGCTTCGACGCCGAGCGACCGGGCCGTCATTATGCTCCTGCCCCCGAGCTGCTCGCTCAAGTCGTCGTAACGTTCTCGGACGGGACCGAGCAGAGGCTCGTCTCCGACAAGCACTGGCAAGGGACGACGGGAGCTATCGCTTATGCCGATCTGCTCATGGGCGAGCGCAGGGACGGACGGCTCGAACCCAAGGGCTGGGACCGGTCCGGGTACGACGCCGCCGCTTGGCGCGCGGTGTATTGCCGCGATTTGGGCCACGCTCTCCTCCGCGCCGACCCGGGGCCGCCGATCCGGGTGACGGAGGAAGTCGAGGCGAAGAGCGTTCGCCGCGTCCGGGCCGGAGAGGTCATGGTCGACTTCGGACAGAACTTGGTCGGCTGGGCCGGCTTCGAGGCGGACGAGCCGGCGGGCACACTCATCCGCGTGCGCCACGGCGAGGTGCTGGCTGGCGACGGTAGCCTTTACGTTGAGAACCTGCGTACGGCCCGCCAAACTGACCTGTTCACGACTACGGGCGGCAAGGAACGGCTGGAGCCACGCCTCACGTTCCACGGCTTCCGTTACGCCGAGGTAACCGGGCTCTCGGCCGATTTGACGGCTACTGACGCAATCGCGTGTGTGGTGCAGTCCGACACGCCCCGCACCGGTTTTTTCGAGTGCTCCTCAACCGGTGTCAACCAGTTGTATTCCAACATCGACTGGGGCCAGAGGGGCAACTTCATCAGCATCCCCACCGACTGCCCGCAACGAAACGAACGACTGGGATGGCTCGGAGACGCCCAGATCTTCGTCCGGACCGCAGCGTACAACCGTGACGTTGCTTCGTTTTTCTCAAAATGGCTCGACGACGTCAGCGACGCCCAACTGCCGTCGGGTGCTTTTACCGATTTCGCCCCCAGCCTGGGCCACGACTGGACAGGGGCGCCGGCCTGGGGGGACGCAGGCATCATAGTGCCGTGGACAATTTACAAGATGTACGGCGACCGAGGGGTACTGGAGCGGAACCTTCGTGCGATGGAGGCCTGGATGGACTTTCTATCCGCGGAGAACCCCGATCTATTGCGTGCCCATCAACTAGGGAACAGCTACGGTGATTGGTTGGCTCCTACCGGCGAGCTCACGCCCTCCGAACTGATCGGCACCGCCTATTGGGCCTACGACGCCGGTCTGATGGTTGAGGTCTCCCGAGCCGTTGGGCGGGCCGAGGAGGCCGCCAAGTACGAGGAGCTGGCAGGGGAGATCCGCGACGCGTTCACGAAGGCCTACGTGAGCCCGTCGGGCCGGATCGAGCCCGAGACACAGACGGCGTACGTGCTCGCCCTGCACATGGACCTCATCCCTGACGAGGTTCGAGCCGACGCCGCCGCGCACCTGGTTGAGGCCATAGGGAGAGCCGGCGGGCACTTGGGCACCGGGTTCGTCGGCGTGGGGTACCTTCTGCCTGTGCTCAGCTCAAATGGCTATTCCGACGTTGCCTACCGGCTGCTCGAGCAGCGCTCCTTCCCATCCTGGCTGTATGCCATCGACCGCGGTGCGACGACCATCTGGGAACGCTGGGACGGTTGGACCGAAGAGAACGGCTTCCAGTCGCCCGAGATGAACTCGTTCAACCATTACTCCCTAGGCTCGGTGGGGGAGTGGTTGTACCGCTTCGTCCTTGGGATCGACCTCGCTCCGGGCGCCGCCGGTTTCGACCGGTTGGTGATCAGGCCCCATCCCGGCGGCTCGCTCACCTATGCCCGCGGGTCGTTCCGCTCGGTGCGGGGGAGATCTCGACGGCGTGGTGCCGCGATGGCGATCGGTTCACACTGGACGTCGATATCCCCGCCAACGTCCGGGCCAGCGTGCGCGTCCCATCAGCCAACCCGCTCGACGTGGTTGGCGCAGGCGGGGGACCGATGTCGGTGGGCGGCTATCCGGGCGCGATTGGGCAGATGGAAGCGGTGTTCGAGGTCGGTTCGGGGAGTTACTCCTTCTCCGGTCCGACGTTGGGGACAGGCGAGATAGGCCTGGTCGGCTGATGAGATCAAGGAAAGGTTGACCGTAAACGTGCGAGCGACCCCCACTGCGGAAGAGCAGGAGTTCTACGAGACCAACGGGTTCGTGCCCGTGGCCTCGTTCCTGCGCCCCGAGGAACTCGAAGCAATGGCGGCGGGCCGTCGAACACGCCCTGGCCGCACGAGGAAAGCAGCGCATGTCCTTTACCGGCGACGGTAGTGATGTGGCTACCAGGTCACGTTCTCAGCAGGACGAGGACTACTACGATCGCGTGTTCACGCAGCGAGTGAACCTCTGGCAGACCGATGACGCCTTGAGAGAGCTGCTCCTGCAGGTGGACCTCGGTGCTTTCGTAGGGGCGCTGGCCAAGGTCGACGGGTTGCGGATATGGCACGATCAGGCCCTAGTGAAGGAGCCGTACGCCAACCCGACCGCCTTCCACCTCGACGTCCCCTACTGGTCGTTCACGTCGCCTGACGCCATAACCATCTGGATCGCGCTGGACGATGCCACTTTGGAGAACGGTTGCCTCTACTACCTCCCCGGCACCCACAAGGCGAAGAAGTTTGACAACGTCGAGATTGGCAAGCAGATAGGTGCGCTCTTCGACGTGTACCCCGAGTGGCGTGACATCTCGGCGGTACCTTGCCCGGTCCCCGCCGGAGGGGCACTGCTGCACAACGGGCTGACGGCCCACGGCGCCGGGGCCAATATGACACCCCGACGGAGAAGGGCCATGACTTGTGCCTACATGCCGGACGGCGCCACCTTCAATGGCCAGCACAACGTCCTGCCGCCGCATTACCTGAAGACGCTCAGGGTGGGAGATGTCCTCGGGAACGAGCAACAAAACCCGCTCGTCTACCGGCGCCGGACCGCCAGCAGCAAGCAGCGGTGAGCTTGGTCAGCTTCGGAACAAGCCCCGGAGGGCGCCAGGATTGAGCTCCCTTCAGGCGCGGCCTAAGGTCGGGATCGCGTGCACGCGGGCAGCACGGGAACGGTACCTGGCACCCGCCGTCCTGGCCCGTCTCGAGCGGGTCGCCGACGTCGCCTTTCTCGACTTCGCGGGAGAGGCACGCCAGGCGGGGCCCCCGCCGACCGACCGGCCGTCTGTGGACAGCCTCCGGCGCTTCGTAGCTGATCTCGACGTCCTCGTCGTTAGCTACGGGTCACCACGGGTGACGGACGAGGTCATGGAGAAGGCGACCCGGCTCAAGATGATCGGCGACACCCACGGCGATCGATTTGCTGCCCGCGTGGACGTGGTGGCGGCGGCGAAACGAGGTATAGCGGTTTCGGACACGACTAACGGCTCCTCCGGTCCAGTAGCGGAATGGGCGCTTGCCCTTGTACTTATCGGTTTGCGCAACGCCGGGTCATTGTTCCGCCGTTTGATCGCAGGTGAGCTGCTGTGGCCGGACCGGGACGCCTTCCGGTCCGATCCGGGCTATGTGAACGGAGAGCTTGGAGGCAAAACGGTTGGGCTCATCGCCGCCGGCCAAGTCGGCCGTCGCCTGATCAGGCTGCTCGAACCGTTCGACGTAGCGCTCATGGCCCATGACCCGTACGCCCCCGATGCACTGGCGAGCGTTCTCGACCTCGACCTCACCTCGCTCCAGAACGTGATGGCCGGCTCCGACGTGGTCGTGTGCCTGGCCCCGCTGACGAGCGGTACTCGGGGCATGATCGGTGAGAGGGAGCTGGAGGCGCTGAGGCCCGGAAGTGTCTTCGTCAACGTGTCGCGCGGCGCCGTCGTCGACACCGACGCCCTTATCGGGCGCCTCCGTCGTGGCGATATCGTCGCCTGCCTCGACGTGGTGGAACCCGAGCCTCTACCGGTCGGCTCACCACTCAGGACTATGCCCAATGTCTTCCTCAGCCCCCACATCGCCGGGGTCACGGCCGCCAGCGAACCCCGCTTTTTCGACCTGATGGTCGACGAGGTGGTCCGTACCCTGGCCGGGCACCGGGTGCGGTTCCCCTTGGTCCCTCGAGAGGAGTCGGCGGCGGCGACCTGGTCGACCGGTTGACCAACCCTGGCAGTCTTGCTACTGTGGCCCGGAGCCAAACCAAGGGGGGCCGCCGGTCGTGCCACAGTCGTTCCCGACTTCTATTGGGGCCCATGCTCGTCGACTGCCGGCCGCGCATGGCTAACCGGAGTAATTTCGTCGTCTTGCCTGATGGCGTGGAGTGGCGCCGAGGTCACGAGGTTGTCGTTGTCCGCGGGTGGGGCGCAGACGGCGTCCGCGTGCAGGCGGCCCTGTTGGCGGTGCACCAAGGCCTTCCCGGTGCCCTGCTCGAGGACACCCCGAGGGCCGACCCACAAATAGCGTTGACCGGTGCCGGGGCGACGGTCACCAATGGGAACACAACAGCCCGCATCGGCATGGACGGGCAGATAGGGTTCTTCGACGATGCCGCGGGGACGGCCTTGTTGGAAGAGCAACCAGCCCATTTCTGGTGGCCCGGGGCTCGCTTTTTCTCGGCCACAGGTAACGGCTACCACCACATAGAGCAGCGCTTCGCGCCATCCGCCGGCGAACGTTTCTATGGGCTCGGACAACACACTCACGGCTTGTTCGACCAGAAGGGAAGCGTCATCGACCTTCTGCAGAGGAACGGAGAAGTGACGATCCCCTTCCTCCTATCAAGCAGAGGCTACGGCTTTTTATGGAACTCGCCCGCCATAGGCCGGGTGGAGTTGGGCAACACGGCCACCAGATGGGTCGCCGACAGCGCCCGCCAGATCGACTACTGGGTAACGGCGGGGAGCCCGGCCGAGGTGCTGTGCCGTTACGCTGACGCCACCGGGAAGGCACCGGGCTTTCCCGACTGGGCGAGCGGGTTCTGGCAATCAAAGCTCCGGTACAGGACCCAGGACGAACTCATGACCGTGGCACGCGAGTACGTGCACCGGGGCCTCCCGCTCTCGGTCATCGTCTGCGACTTCTTCCATGCCCCTCACGTCGGCGACTACCGCCTGGATCCCGCCGAATGGCCCGACCCTGACGCTATGGTCAACGAGCTGAACGGCATGGGCGTCAAATTGATGATCTCCGTGTGGCCGTCGGTGAGCGCCGTTTCCCGCAACTTCAACCTCATGCGCGAGCGCGGCCTTTTCGTAAGGAACGAGCGTGGTGTCGAGGTCGGGGTAATCTCCAGGGACAAAGGAGTTGACGGCCGCACTTACATGCAGTTCTACGACCCGACCAACGGCGCCGCTCGCGAATTTATCTGGGGACAGCTCAAGGAGGGTTATTACGATCACGGTATAAGGATCTTTTGGTTGGACGCAAGTGAGCCCGAGATGCAACCAGCCTCGTACGACAACCTGCTCTACTACGCCGGTCCCGGCCCGAAGTGGGGAACCTCTACCCGCGCGAGAACGCCCGCATGGTCTGGGAGGGGATGCAAGCGCAGGGAGAGACCGAGATCCTGACCCTCAATAGATCGGCCTGGGCCGGGAGCCAGCGCTACGGCGCCGCCGTGTGGTCAGGGGACATCAAGGCCGACTTCGAATCCCTGGCGCAGCAGGTCAGAGCGGGACTGAGCATGGCTGTGAGTGGGATCCCGTGGTGGACGACGGACATCGGAGGGTTCCAGGGGGGCGACGCCGAGGATCCTGAGTTCCGAGAACTGATGGTGCGTTGGTTCCAGTTCGGCGTCTTCTGCCCCATAACGAGGTTGCACGGCGACCGAGAGCCGCGGATGACGCCTGGTCCGACCATGACCGGGGGGCCCAACGAGGTGTGGTCGTTCGGCGCCGACGTTTTCGCCATCCTCGCCCGCCAACTGAGGTTGCGCGAGAGCCTCCGGCCGTACCTCAAGGCGCAGATGGCCAAAACGGCCTTGACCGGTCTGCCCACCATGCGCCCCCTACTGGTTGACCACCCGGCCGACCCCGCGGTATGGGCCATCGACGACCAGTACTTCTTCGGTGACGATCTCATGGTGGCTCCGGTCACCGCCCTGGGGGCACGCAGCCGAACGGTCTACCTGCCTCAGGGAGCAGACTGGCGTGATGTTTGGACGGGCGACGTTCGTCCCGGCGGCGCCTCCTATACGGTGGCTGCACCCCTGGAGAGGATCCCGGTCTTTACGAAGCCAGCTAATGCCGACCTCGGGGTGGACTGGGGGTCAGCGGTACAGTGACCGCCACGCTCGACGCCCGCCCGTTCTAGCCGAGGACCATCATGGCCGCGTTGGTAGGGATCCAGCTGGGGGCGATCTCCGTGGTCGATGAGGGCGTGGGCACCGTTCTCGACCTGGTCCAGGAAAAGGCGTGTGTGAACACCCTCTTCGTGGCCACCCAGTCGTTCGATCGCGGGGTCCAGGGCCGGCAGGTGACGGGCCAACCGTGGCCGGGGCATGGGCCACAGGGACAGGACGACCATCACGGCGGTTCCTACGTCACCCAGCACCCTGAGTTTTACGCCTCCACAGTGCTAAAGCCTTTCCGCGCTCCGGACGGCGAGGTTGCCGGTACCGACGTCCTGACGGAAGTGATCCCGGCGGCACGAGCGTGGGGAATGGCCGTCTACTCTTTCATGCTGGAGAACAACCACTCCGGGCTGACGCGGGCCGTCCCCAACTGGCCGCGCGTCCTGCAGGTGGACGCCTGGGGCCGCGCTGACAGCCAAGCTTGCTTACGCAACCCGCACTACGTCAACTGGTGGCTCGCCTTGGTCGAGGACCAGCTCAAGTCGTACCCGATAGACGGCCTCATGTTTGGATCGGAGCGTAACGGGCCCTTGGGCAACACCATTGGCAACGGCGGGTTCGCTCGCGACGCTAATCCGTATTGTTTTTGCCGGTACTGCCTGGCCGCCGGGGAAAGTCGGGGCATTGACACGCGGCGGGCTCAGGAAGCCTACGTAGCGCTGTACGCCCTGACCCAGGGTGGCGGGGAGGCGGCGACCTCGACGGACAGTGCCTTTGTCCGGTTCCTCCGCCTTGCCGGGGCTTATCCGGAGATATTTGCCTGGGACCAGCTCTGGCACGACGGCTACCAGGACCTTCAGAAACGGATCTATGGCACGGCGAAGTTCCTGGCCCCCAATGTCCAGGTGGGCTGGCACATCTGGCACCATAACTCATTTTCCCCTCTCTACCGAGCGCAAATGGACTTCGGCGCGATCGCCCATTACGCCGACTTTGTCAAGCCGGTCCTTTACAACAACTGTGCCGGGTACCGCCTCCACCACCATATCCGCCAGGTGGCGCAGACCATCTTCGCAGGCGTCGACGAACAAACGATCTTCGACCTCTACCGCTCAGTGCTCGGGTACGACGAGCACGTGCGGTTCGAGGAGCTCCCGGCATCGGGGCTGCCTGCGGGGTACGTGAGCCAGGAGACACGACGTACCGTGCTGGCGGTCGACGGAAAAGCCCGGGTTTACCCAGGCTTGGACATCAACGTCCCGACGCCGGCCCACGCCAAAAAGACCTCTCCGGCTGAAGTGCGCGCCTCGGTTGGCGCCGCCCTTAGCGGCGGTGCGGACGGGATCGTGCTGTCGCGGAAGTTCTCGGAAATGACCTTGGACAATCTGGCGGCCGTCGGTGCCGCGCTCCGTGGCCACGAGAACGGCGAGAATTGATGGGTTACGCTGGCCCAACGAACGCGACGGCGCCGTCCCGGTTTTTCGGCGTCAGCCTGAAAATGTATTTCGGTCATGCCGAGACCCTGGCCTGGTGCGCTCGGGTAGCAGCATGGGCACGGCGCCGGCCTTCCCCGGTAAGCGCCGAGACGGTGTTGGCGGTCATGCCCACCTTCACGGCATTGGCCGAGGCGGTGAAGATTTTTTCCGGGACCACCGTCCAGGTGGGAGCCCAGGATCTGTCCTGGCATGACCGGGGTGCCTTCACGGGCGAGGTGGGAGGGCCCAGCTCCGCGAGATTGGTTGCCAGTTCGTCGAGGTCGGGCATGCCGAGCGACGACAGCTCCTGGGAGAATCGGACGCCGTGGTGGCCCGCAAGGTGGCCGCCGCGGCCCGCAACAGAATGACGCCGGTCCTCTGCGTGGGCGAGCCGACGGCCTGTTCGGTCGACCAGGCCGGTGCCTGGTGCATCTCGCAGCTAGAGGGGGCGACCGGCCCCGGCATGGCCGCCGGTAGCGCCGGCCTGGACGGGATCGTCGTGGCCTACGAGCCCATCTGGGCCATCGGCGCCCGCGCTCCGGCGTCCGTGGAACATATACGCGGCGTTTGTGCTTCCCTCCGGCAGTGGCTTACCTCGGCGTCGCTCGGCGCTTCCCGGCTGATCTATGGTGGCAGTGCGGGGCCCGGGCTCGTTTCGCAGTTGGGCGATGGGGTAGACGGGCTGTTCCTGGGTCGGTCAGCCCATGACCCGGACAACCTGGCCAGGATCCTGACCGAAGCTACGGGGCGGGGACAACGGGGACAACGTTCCCTCGACGGGCGAGAGGCCTAATCACGCGGTGGCGGCCCGGCCCCAACGCCAGGAGCTCTGAACCCTTCGAGGTCCAGCACCCCAGTCGAACCAGTGGGGACTATGATCTCGACGGTTATCTCGTCAGCCGCGGTCCACCAAGCGATCGAGGCTCTGCCGTAGGGGGACTCATGGGCGGCCGAGGCGCTGGTTATCCCACCCCCCGGGCGCGGTCGGAACGAGATCTCCCGGTAACCCGCGCTCGCCGGCGCCAAGCCTGCCACCACGCGGTGCAGCCAGTCAGCAATGGAGCCCAGCGCGTAGTGATTGAACGAGGTCATCCTTCCGGGGTTGACCGAACCATCAGGCAGCAGCGCATCCCAGCGTTCCCACACCGTCGTCGCTCCCTGGACCACGGCGTAGAGCCAAGATGGGCAACCGGTCTCGAGCAAGAGCCTGTAGGCCGTTTCGGTCGCCCCGACCATGGTGAGGGCGTCAGCTATGGCTGGGGTGCCGGCGAACCCGGTGGCAACCCGGCCACCGGCTTGGACGACCAGTTCAGCCAGCCGGCGGCCGGCAACCTCGGTCTGTTCGGGGGCCAAGAGCCCGAAACGAAGGGCGAGGGCGTAAGCAGTCTGCGTGTCACTGGTCAACAGACCGGGCCTGACGACGTATTTGGCACGAAAGGCCTCGCCGATGCGCCCGGCCAGGGCGCGGTACCTGGCGGCGAGCACCTGATAGCCCAAGACCTCGGCCATCATGGCAACGTGTCGGGCTGACCAGGCGAAATACGCCGTCGCGACCAGGTGGCTGTCGGTGCGAGCCGCAGACGGGTCATCGGCCGGCGCGCTCGGGTCGAGCCAGTCACCCAACTGGAAGCCCTCATCCCAGAGGTGGTCGTTGCCGGCCAGGCTGTCGACAAGGTCAACCCAGGCCCGGGCACTGCCGAACTGGCGCTCGAGGATCCCGATATCACCGAAGCTTTCGTAAAGGGCCCAAGGGACGAGCACGGCGGCGTCGCCCCACACCGCCCCGGGCCGGAGCGGTGTCCACGTCTTGTGAGCCGGTATGACGGGGACATACCAGGGCACGGTCCCGTCGGCTAACTGTTCGATGGCCACGTCGGTCAACCACGAGGACAGCATTCCCGAGCAATCGAAAAGGAACGACGCGGTTGGCGCGAAGACCTGGATGTCGCCGGTCCACCCGACTCGTTCGTCGCGCTGGGGGCAGTCGGTCGGGATGTCGAGAAAGTTGCCCCTCATCCCCCATACGACGTTGTCGTGAAGCCGGTTCACCAGACCGTCGGAACATTCGAACCAACCCGTTCGTTCCATGTCGGTGTGGTACACGCGGGCCACGATGCCGCCGCTTCTCACATCCGCATCGAGGTCCCCGGGCCAGCCGGTGACCTGGACATAACGAAAGCCGTGAAAAGTAAAACGCGGCTCCCATTCCTCGATGCCGCCGCCAGCCAGGACATAGACGTCAGTTGACTTCGCCGACCGGAGCGGGCGCGTGTAGATTTCCCCGCCCTGGAGCACCTCCGCGGTGGACAGGGTAACCGTATCGCCCCGGTCGCCGCAGACGCGGATGCGAAGGCGGCCGACCAGGTTTTGTCCCAAGTCGAGCACCTTGTGCCCGCTCGGGGTCGTAAGCACGGAGACGGGTAGGACCTCTTGGGTGCAGCGGACGGGTGGCCCGGTGGGGGCCACCAGGGTTGCGGGGTCGCGCCGGCCGACGCGTACCGTGCTCCACTCGGAGTCGTCGTAACCCGGGCTTGACCAGCCGGGTTGCTGTTGACGGGCATCGAAATGCTCGCCGTCATAGATACCGGAACTGATTATCGGGCTTGGGAAAACCCGCCAATTGCCGTCGGTAGCCACTGTGAGCTCAGCGCCGTCCTCATTCTCGATCTCGAGCTGGGCGATGAGGCCGATGTCGCTCCCGAAAATGTTCCAGAACCCCCCGTACCAGCCGAGGCGGCCACGGTACCAGCCGTCGCCAAGCCAGGCACCGAGGACGTTTTCGCCCGTTGCCAGCAGGTCGGTTACGTCGTATGTGGAGTATTTGAGGCGTGACCGGTAAACCGTCCATCCCGGAGCCATCGCCTCTTGGCCGACCCGATGGCCGTTGAGCTCTACCTCGTAGAGCCCGTGGGCGGTGACGTAGAGCCGGGCTTTGGTGGGCTTGTGCCCGAGGGCGAAGCTTCGCCGGACAAGAGCCGGGCGCCGGGTATCCGGGTCCTGGCTCTCCTCCCAACCTGGGCCCACCGGCGCCGCCACCCAATCAGTTGGCTCCAATAAGCCCGCTTCCACCGTGGCCGGACGGCTCCAGGCGGACGGTCCCCCCTGGCTCCCCCACACGCGGGCCCGGACCACCGCCGTGCCCCGAGAGCCAAGGGGTTCGCCCGGCCACGGGACGAGTACCGACTCGGTCGACGGCACCGGCCCGGTCCCGGCCACGAGCCCGTCCCGGCGCACCTCGATCTCGTAGGCGATCTGTGCCCACCCGTCCTCGGCTGCCGTTTTCCAGGAAAGCCGAGGACGACGTTCGCCGATCCCGAGGGCCAGGCGATGGTGCTCGAATGTCGGGGCACTGGGGACTGGTGGCACAAACAACCTCTTTCCTTTGTTGGCCCGGGCAGGTGATCGGTCGGGCCGGGCTGAAACTTTGTCACGGGGTAGCCCGGGAGGTACCAGTAGGCTAACATCGGTCAACTGGTTGACCTGTCTCGGCTACCGAATGATAACTGCCATGCGAGCACCAACGTGAGACTAGAAGGCCAAAGAGCAATGGTCACCGGCGCAGCCGGGGCCCTCGGGCAGGTTATTGCCGTGACACTAGCCAGCGAGGGCTGTTCCGTCGCCGGTTTGGACCTTAACGAGCCGGGCTTGGCGGAGACCGAACGGCGCGTCCGACAATTGCGAGGCCGCGGCTGTTCCGCCACGGTCGACCTCACCGATCATCAAGCCGTGCAAGCGGCCGTCCTCGACGTAATCGAGCACTGGGGTGGCGTCGATATCCTCGTCAACGCGGCGGGAGGCGGGGCGGTCAGCTATTTCCACGAGATGAGTTATGAAACCTGGATGACCCAGATCGACCGCAACCTCAACTCGGTGTTCAACGTAACCCGAGCGGTGCTGCCTTCGATGCTGGCGCAACACTCGGGTCGGGTCATCAGCATCGCCTCTGTCGCCGCCATCGCCGGTGGCCGACTGGTCAGGGGTGCGACCGCCTACGCGGCAGCCAAGGCGGGCCTGGTAGGTCTGACGAAATCGCTGGCCATCGAGGTGGCCGAACATGGCATAACCGTCAACTGTTTGGCCCCGGGAGCCCAGGACACGCCGGGACGGGCTAAGGACAGCACCGAGCGCCGCAAGGCGCTGTTGGACCAAATACCTACGAGGCTGCTCGGACGTCCCTCGGACTTGGCTCAGGCCGTAGTGTTCCTGGCGGCACCCGAGGCTGTCAACATAACCGGGGTCGTGCTCCCGCTCGACGGCGGGCACTCGATATGAAAGGGGAATGACCGTCGACCGGCTCCAGAAAGGCAAAGACAAATTCGAAGAACTGTACGGACCAGGAGCGGCTGACCGGCTCATCGCCTCTCAGACAGGTTTGGGCCAGGACCTGGCCCGGTACGGGATCGAGTTCAATTTCGGGGACGTCTATTCCCGGCCAGGCTTGACCCTCGCTCAGCGGGAGATGGCTACGATCGCGGCACTCGTCGCCATCGGGGGCCTCGAACCTCAATTGCGGGGGCACACCCGCGGCGGCATAAATGCGGGCCTCACCCCTACCGAGATAATCGAGACGGTCATCCACACCGTGCAGTACTCAGGTTTTCCCCGGGCGCTCAATGCCCTTCGGGTCGTCACCGACACTTTGTCCGAGCTCGGGGTGGAGATCCCGGCGGCACTCGGCCCCGAGCCGGGAGGGTGACGGTGCTGACCGACCGGCAGGACCGAGCCGGCCACCGCTCATGACCATAGGACTTAGCACCTACGCCTTCTTCTGGCAACGTTCGGACCGGGTAGGTCAACCTCTCAGCCTGACGGACATGATCGACTGCACGGCCGAGGCGGGGGCCGACGTCCTTCAGATCTGCGACTACCCCTTGGTAGAGATCATGACCGGTACCCAGTTGTCCGACGTCCGCGCCTCGGCCGGTTCGGCCGGTGTGGGCCTGGAGCTCGGTATCCGCGGGATCCGGGCCTCGCGCCTAGAGGTAGCCCTGGCGCTGGCTAACAACCTGGGTGCCCGCCTGGTCAGGACGATGCTGTTCAGCGGTACCGACCGGCCGACGTTGAGCGAAGCGACGGCGGAGCTGCGTTTGGCGGCGCGCCAGTTTGCTGCCGAGGGGGTCAGGCTTTGCCTCGAGACCTATGAGCAGGTGGCTACGGAGGACCTCGTCGCCATCGTCGAGGAGGTGGGCGAGGCCAATCTGGGGATCTGCCTGGACCCCGCCAACACGGTGGCCAGGCTGGAGAACCCGCGCCAGACCATCGACCGGGCCGCCGATTACGTAATCAACCTCCACGTAAAGGACTTCCGCTTCGAGCGCCACCCGGGCCTGGTCGGTTTCTCTCTGACCGGCTGCCCGTTGGGCACTGGACTGCTTCGAGCTCGAATACCTGTACGGCAAGGTCCGGCCCACCCAAAGAGGGATCACCCAGGTCGTCGAGCACTGGTTACCGTGGCAGGCCGACGAGGTCACCACCATTAGCACCGAGAAACAGTGGACGGCCCAATCGCTGGCGACGATACGACGGCAGCACCACTGACGCTACGGATGCGCCCCGGTTTCGACCGCGCCGGCGGGGTGGGGACGCCGCACGGCGTCGATCCGCAACATACGGGCAATTAACCCGTCGAGTTCGTCGTCGTTGAAGATCTTCTTCCAGTCATCCTTGACAACCGTCCGACGGCCATAGTCCATGGCTATGAGGCATGCCTCCGAGAAGGGGTTCGAGGACCTCAGCGCATTTGTCAACGCCACCTGGGCGTGGCCCAGCAGGATGGCGGTGGCAGCCTCTTCGGGCACACCCACGGTGTGGACCGTCTCCCAAAGGGCCTCCTTCAACAGTCCGCCGACCATGCAGGTGATGGTCTCGACCAAAGTCGGCTCGAGAACGGCCAGCTGCTTGACAGTGACCCAGTGGACATTTATCACGGGGCCATAAATTATCCTCACCACTTCGTCGGCTCGCGCCCGGATTTCCTCATCGCCGGACTCCAAGGCGGCGATTACGTCCTGGGGCGCGGACACACCGCCGAAAGTGTCGGCCCACTCCGTGGCCGTCGTGCGCTCGAGGAATATCGACGGGTGGCACGGGTGAGCCACGGCCGTGTGGACGTCGGGACGGCCAGCGACGAGCCCGGCGTAGGCTGCGGCAGGGTCAAGGGTCAGCAAGATAGTCCCGCGGGCCAGCGTGGGGACGATGCTCTCGGAAACCTCCCCGAGCGCGACGTCAGGCACGGCCAGGATCACGACGTTACTGTCGGCGACGGCTGCTCCCAGATCGCTCAGGCTGCGTCCGGCGGCTAAAACGCGGTCTTGAGCGGACGGATGGTTCTCGCAATAGCGGGTCAACACCGAACTGCGCTCGAGATTTGCGGAAACGCGCATGCCCATCTTGCCGCCCGCGCCAACGACGGTCACGACCAATTCATCCTCTTTCATACCGTCTTCTCCCATCGAAACGACCCTGAACGCTCGCCCTGGTTGTTTGGACCAGACTACACGAGGGGCTACGATTGGTCAACCGGTCGGCCGCCGATGGGTAAGGTAGGGTTCGTTGACGAGCCGGGACCGTGTGCCGATGCCTACCCATCCAGCACCCACAGGACAAGCACGCGTTGTCGTCGACCCGATCTGGGGGGAGCGGGCCGGCGAGGCGCGGAGGTCTTCGATCTCCTTGGGGACGTGGCGCGCCGAGCTGACCAGTCACGGGTTGGAGCACATCGCCTTCGCCGGCGCCACCGTTGTCCCCCGCCTCTTCTTCGCCGTGCGTGACCTGTCGTGGGCCACGCCGCCCACGCCGTTTACCTATGAGCGGCGGCCGGAGGTCGACGACGGCCCGGCGGAGGTGGGCGTCGATTTTCACGGGGACGTCGAGGGGTGCCCTTTGCAGGTTTCCGGGTCGATCGTGCTGACCCATGAGGCGGTGACCGTCTCGTTCGTGCTCCACGTACGGGGGGATGTCCAGGTTTCCCGCGCTGGCCCCTGCATCCTGCTGGACGTCCCGCCTCCCGGCGAAATGATGGCCACCGACGTAGCGGGCCCTAGCGGCACCGTCATGGTCGGTCCCGGTATCGCGCCGTACCCGCTGGCATCGGGCCACCGCAAGCTGTCGGTCGCCATGACGGGTGGGAGACTGACCGTCGAGTTTTCCGGGGCACTGTTCGAAATGGAAGACCAACGCAACTGGGCCGACAGCACTCTCAAGTGCTACTGCCCTCCACTGAGCGAGCCGCGTCCCATCCGGCTAAGGGACGGCCAGGTCTTGCCCTTCGCCGTCCGGCTCACCGCTGAGGGCATCTCCACAAGCCGGGCTACGGCCGTGCCCGCGGCCGGTCCAGAACCCCACGTCGCCACACTGGCCAATACGGGCGACAGTTACGCGCTCCCGGCTATAGGTCTCACGCTCCCCGGGGGCGCCCTGCCACCGTCGGCGGTCGACCTGCTGTCCGAGATCCGGCCTTCCTTCGTGCACCTGCTGGTGCAGCTGGGCGAGGACGACTGGGCCACCACTCTGGCGGACGACCTGCGCGTGGCCAGGTCCCTGGGAGCCGATGCCGTACTTACGGTTGATTGCCCCCCCGGTCCCCGCCCCGAGCTAAGCGCCGTGGCCACGATTGGCGGCGGCATGATTACTACCGCGTTCCTGTTCGAAACGGGTAATGCGGTCACCGCGGCCTCCCTGGCTGACGAGGGGCGCAGACGTCTGGAGGGAACGGGAGTGAAGGTGGGAGCGGGGAGCCGCGGCCATTTCGCCAGCTTGAACCGGCAGGGCGGCTTACCCGACGCCGCCGAAGTGACCTGCGTGGCGCTGGCCGCCGCCGCCCATGACGACGATCGGCGAGCGCTCACGACGGGCCTCGACAGCTACGCGCACATCATCGGCCAACTGCGTGGATGGGCCGCCGACAGGGAGATCTTTGTCGGGCCCGTAGGCTTCGCGCCCACCTTCGACTCGTGGTCTGCCCCTGGGCACGAAGTCGGGGTACGAAAGGCGTGGCGCTGGGGTCATCGGCGCCAGGCAACTTTATTCGGGGCAGCGTGGACGATGGCGGCGATTGCCGCCCTGGTCCCCCTGCGTCCGAGCCGGGTTTGCCTGGCGGCGGGTACCTTGGGCGATAACAGCGGGCGGGGGTACCCGAACCTGTCCGGCCTGGGCCTGCTCCGCTACCTTCAAGGCGGCCCCGTGGACGTGGTCTCGTCGGGCGCCCGCATGGCTGGTCTTTCCGGGCACGGCACGACGGTCCTGGCGCTAATGGCTGACGACCCGGTGAGGGTCAAAGTCACTACAGCCAGCCGGGCTATGGCTTGGGCGGAGCCGCCTTTCCGTCCCCGTGCCGTCGACATGGCTCACGAGGACCTACCGAGCCCGAGCATCGTGGTGTTCGGTGAAAACGAGGATCTGGTGTCGTCGACAAGGGGGAGCTGATGCTTTACTCGGTGTTGGGCACATCGGGAATGCGCGTCTCAAAACTGGCGCTCGGTACCGCCACATTTGGCGTTGCGCCCACCGAAGCCGAAGCGGACCGTGTCGTCGGGGCAGCCCTGGATGCGGGCATCAACCTGATCGACACGGCCAATGCCTACGGCAACCTGGCCCACTTCGACCGCCCGGGCGTAGCCCCGGCCCGCGAGCGAGCCTCGGCCGAGCAGATCGTCGGGGCGTGCCTAAAGGGACGCCGTGACGAGCTGGTTATCTCCACCAAGGCCAGCGAGCCCATCGGGCCAGGCGTCAACGACCGCGGCCTGTCGCGCCGTCATCTGGTGGAGCAGCTCGACCGGAGCCTACGCAGGCTGGGGACCGACCACGTCGACCTCTTTTACGCCCACCACCCGGACCGTGACACCCCGCTCGAGGACACCATCATGACGCTCGATGGTCTTGTCCGTTCGGGCAAGACCCGCAGTTACGGCCTTTCTACTTACCCGGCCTGGGGATCGGTTCACGCCTTGTGGGTGAGCGACAAGCGAAACCTTCATCCCCCCGTGTGCCTACAGGTCCGCTACAGCATGGTGGCCCGACAGGTGGAGACGGAGATTGTGCCCGCGGCCCTTCAGTTCGGGCTCTCTCTCGTTGTCTTCAGCCCGCTTGCCGGGGGGCTATTGACCGCCGCGCCCAGCCGTGAAAGCCGGTACCGGGGTGAGGTGCGCTGGGGCGGCGGCGCGTTCACCGAGTCCCAGCGCGCCGCCGCCGAGCGGTTGGAGGCGACGGCCAGTCAATGGGGTTGTTCGCCTCCTCAATTGGCGCTGGCCTGGGTCCTCAATCGGCCGGCGGTAGCTTCGGCGATCATCGGGCCGGAGACGGCGGCGGAGCTCGGCGAGGTCAGCGGGGCAGTCGAGCTAGGGGCGCGGCTGAGCTCCGACCAATTCCGCGAACTTGACGACATCGGTGCCGCCGGAGTGACGAGCCCACGGCCCCGCCCGCCGGACGAGCCCGCGGCACCGGGTACTCCTCGGTAACGACCCAGCAGGCGGAGGCGGAGCCGGAGCCGGCTAAAGAGTGTCTTTGAGCCGCTTGTCGGCCTTGTCCATGAGGAGCTTCATGGCTTTCTCGGCGTCGCCCGGTGCCCGCCTCTTGATAGCGTTGTAAACGGCTTCGTGCTCCTTCACTGTCTCCTTCATGGTCCCTTCGACTCGCAGGGTACGCTCGAACCAGGCGTGGAGCAGGGAACGGATGCTCTCCAACAAACCCTCCAGGACCGAGTTGCCGGCGATCACTGCGGTTTCCATGTGAAAGGCAATGTCGGCCTCGACGAAGTCCTCCACCGTTGGCGAGGGCACCCGCATCCGCTCCAGGTGGACCTCCAATCGCGACGAATCCTCGTCACTGGCTCGCTTGGCGGCCAACGAGGCAGCCAGCAGCTCCAAGTGCTCCCGGACCTCGACGAGATCTTGGACCTCAGGCGTGCCTAGCATCAGCCCCCACTTGAGAGCCTGGGGGAGCAACTGCGCGCTGTCCGCCTTTAGATAAGAACCCGACCCGGGACGTACCTCGATTATGCCCAGAAGGTCCAATGCGGCCATAGCTTCTCGCAGCGTCGAGCGCCCCACTCCCAGCGTGTCGGCCATCTCCCGTTCCGATGGGAGACGCGTGCCGGAAACGAAATTCTCTTTGGCCAGCTCGTCCAACAACTGGCGGGCCACGATGGTTGCAGTTGAGGTCCTCTGCACGGGTTTCAACCGTGCATTGGTGAACTCGATCTTGTTGGACATCTCTCTAGGAGCCGATCATTCCCTGTAGGCGCCCGCGTCCGGACGCGACACGACAATAGACCGCCAGCGGGTCAGACTTCACGAATGCTTCCCCATCCGTCGCGGATTGGTCGACCAAACAACCAGTTGACCAACAGAGCGAGCAAGGATACGATAGCTGGGCACAGCACACCGCACAAGGGGGACGTTGTATGAAGCCATATTCCCATGGGCGCGCTCGACGGATGATGCTTGCCACGGCGGCAGGCCTCACCGCGGCGACGCTCCTAGTGACCGGCTACCCGAGCGCCAGTGGCGCCGCCACGCCCACGGTGAAGGACTCGCCAACCTTCTCCATTCTCTTCACCACCGAGGACTCGCAGACGCCGGACGAGCTGCAGACCCTGTCCAAGGGCGCTTGTGCCTCCGAGCAGAAGGCCGAGCCGCTCAACCTCGAGCAGACGCCCAGCAACAACATCGAGGCCAAGGTCCAGCTGCTGGCCTCGCAGAACGCTCTTCCGCTGATGTACGCCGCTGACAACACCGACATTGAGCCGGGTGGCGGACTTTACAACAAGGGTGACGTGCTCGATATCGCCAAAGAGCTGAGCGCGCTGGGCATCTCCCAAGACATGACCTCGATCGCGGAGTCTACGACCAAGGAGCAGTTCCAAGGCACCGTTCCCTCGGTCCCCTTCCAGATGAACATCGAAGGCCTCTTCTACAACAAGAAGATATTTGCCGCCCACGGGATCACCGTTCCGACAACGTTCACTGCGCTTCTCGCCGACGCGGCCAAGTTGAAGGCGGCCGGCGTCACACCGTTCACCGCTTCGGGCCAATCCGGCTGGCCGATCAGCCGCTGGGTCGGCATCCTGCTCTTCCGTGAGCTCGGTCCCAACGCCATGGAAGCGATCGCCAACGGGAAAGCCAAGCTGACCGACCCCAAGTACTTGTGGGCGGCCCAGCAGATAGCCACCATGGGCAAGGACGGCTACTTCACTACGGGCATCACCAACCTGAGCTATAACGCCTCCCTTTCCCAGTTCCTGACGGGCGGCGCGGCCATGATGTACATGGGCACGTGGCTCCTGGCCCAGATCAACTCTTCCGAGAACACCCAGGGCAACAACATCGGCTTCATGCCTTTTCCTGCCGTTAGTGGCGGTGCGGGCTCGATAACCCAGTACCCGGCCAATACCGGTTCGCCCAACGTGATCAACCCGAAGGTGTTCGGTCCCAACGCCCAGGCCTGGCTCCGCTGCATTGCCCAGAACTACGGGAGCGCGTCACTGAAGGACCAGGGCACCTTCTCTGGTTTCCGGAGCAACACACCGGTTACGGGCTTGACTCCCATCACCAAGTCCATCCAGCAGACGATCAACAAGGCCAAGGGGAGTGTGCTGTGGTTCGAGGCCCTGTTCGACCCCAAGGCCAACGCCGACGCCTCGGCCAACGCGGCCGCCCTGGTGACGGGAGCGATGAGCCCGCAGCAGTACATGAGCACCTTGCAGGCGGACCAGTCACAGCCGTAGTCGAAGCTAAGCAGCTCAAATAAGTGCCTCGGAGCGGGGCCGCACCGTCGTTTAGATTGTGCCGCCCCGCTCCGTGGCGCGTCCCCGACGAAGGTAAGATCGCCCAATGAGGAAGGTTTTCAGCAGCAAAAAGGCTATTTTTATCTTCCTCGGACCTGCCCTGGCGATCTACACCGGGGTGATCGTGGTTCCCGTGGCCTGGTCGCTCGTCTATTCGCTCTTCACCGGCAGCCCGGCGGCAGGTTTTCGGTATGTGGCCCTGAAAAACTTTACGGCCATGTTCCATGACCCGACGGTCAGGCAGACGTTGGTGTTCACGGTCAAGTACACCATCGTTATGAGCGTGGGCCAGGTGGGGATCGGCTACACGCTCGGGTTGTTTTACCGGTTCATCCTCCGCCGGTCGTCAACCTTTATCCGGACGCTCGTCTTTTTCCCCGTGGTGCTCCCCACCGTCGCCGTGGCGCTGCTTTTTTCGCAGCTGTTCGCCATCGCGCCCGAGAACGGGCCGATCGACTCTGTCGTACACCTGCTGGGCATGAACCCGGTCGACTGGTTCGCCACGGGTGACAAGGCCTTCGTGGTCATAATTGCCATGGACCTGTGGCGCTCAGTGGGATTGTTCGCCGTCATCCTCTACGTCGGCCTGGTCGACATACCCGAGGAGATCATCGAGTCGGCTCGCCTGGACGGGGCCAGCGGCGTCAGCCTCATCCGGCGCATCGTGGTGCCCATGTCACGGCCGATCCTGGTGGCCTCGGTCATCTTCGCCTTGAACGCTGACCTCAAGGTGTTCGACTCCATCCTGGCCTTGAACAACGGGGGACCGGGCACCGACACGACACCGTTGAACCTCTACATGTTCCAGACATCGTTCGAATACAACAACTGGGGCTATGGCAGCGCGATAGCTCTCCTGATAACTGCCCTGTGCCTGGCGGTGACGCTATTGGTGTTCCGGGCCCTGCGCCGCGACCTCACGAAGGCCTGAGGACTTATGGCAGCCTCCCAAGGCCAGCGGGTGAAGTCTCGACGCTACCAAGGGGCGTCATCGCCATTGGCGGCCCGAGGACGCGCCGCGCAGCTCTCGCGTAAGACGATCACGCGGGTCCTGGTCCTCATCATCCTGGTCGTGGAGATCTACCCCCTTTTCTGGCTGCTGTCCAGCTCGTTCAAAGGCGAGAACCAATTCGACACCAAGCCCCTGTGGACGCTGCCACAAAAGTTCGACTTCAATAATTACTCGCAAGCATGGACCATCGCGCATCTTCCCACCGATGCCATCAACAGCATCACCGTCACGCTCAGTTCCGTCGTGGTGATCCTGGCGGTGGGCTCCGCGGCCGCCTTCGCTCTCGAGGTGATGGTCTGGAAGGGCCGAGGTGGCATTTTGCTGTTCCTGGTGGGTGGCCTCATGGTCCCCGGCCAGCTCGTGCTGCTGCCGCTGTTCGAGATTTACTACAAGGTGGGCCTCGACAACACCCTGTTCCCGATGATAATTACCTACATCGGCGAGGGCCTGCCCCTCACTGTGTTCCTGATGGCGACTTATTTCCGCTCCGTGCCCCGGGAGCTGTTCGAGGCCTGCGCCATGGACGGGGGAGGGATATTCCGCTGTTTCTTCTCGATCGCCGTGCCTCTTGTCCGCAACGGGATGTTGACGGTGGGAATGCTGATGTTCTTCTCCGTCTTCAACGACCTGCTCGTGGCCTTGACCTTCAACACCGAGCCGTCGGTCTCCACCGTCCAGGCCGGGCTGTTGAACTTCAACGGTCAGTACGGAAGCGTCCTGTACGGTCCGTTGCTGGCGGCCATCAGCATTGTGATCTTCGCCATGCTCTTCCTTTACCTGGCCATAAACAAGCAAATCATGAAGGGACTGACTTCCGGCGCCGTCAAGGGCTAACACACCGTTGACCGGAGCGGGCCGACTTGGTACGGTTGCTCGGAGCTCGTCAAGGGGTTGCCGGCCATGTCCAAACCACTCGTTGCCCTTGTTGGGACCCTCGACACCAAGGGCCGGGAGTACCAGTGGATAGCTGACCAGCTGCTGGCCAACGGAGCGCGGGTGATGGTCGTAGACGCCGGGACCCGTAAGCCGGTCGGGTTCAGCGGGGTGATCGACGTCACCCACGACGCCGTATGCCGGTCCGCCGGTTCCACGATCGAGGCTCTACAGCTGCGCAACGACCGTGGGTTGGCCATCGCCATCATGGCCGAGGGGGTGGCGGCGGTCCTGTCCGAGCAGCTGGCCCGAGGGGACTTGGACGGTGTTCTCGCTCTAGGGGGGAGCGGGGGCTCCTCGATAGCGGCCCGGGCGGTGCGCGACCTGCCCGTGGGCCTGCCCAAGCTGATCGTCTCGACCATGGCCTCAGGGGACGTTTCGCCCTACGTCGGGTCAGGCGACGTGACCCTTATGTACAGCGTGGTCGACATAGCTGGGATCAATCAAGTGTCCCGGGCTGTGCTGGGCAATGCCGCAGCGGCCACGGTGGCAATGGCGACGGCTAGGCGAGCTCGCCAGGCCGAACCACGTCACGACAGGCGTCCGCTCATCGGGGCTTCCATGTTCGGGGTGACGACCCCGGCGCTGGAGGTGGCTCGGGCCAGGCTCGAAGAACTCGGCTATGAGGTCCTGACATTCCATGCCACAGGGTCTGGCGGCCGAGCGCTGGAGACATTGGCCCGGTCGGGGTTTCTCGCCGGAGTACTCGACATTACCACCACCGAGCTGGCCGACGACCTGGTCGGCGGGGTGCTCAGCGCGGGCCCGGACCGCTTGACGGCGGCGGGTTCCGCGGGAGTGCCACAGGTGGTTAGCCTCGGGGCTCTGGATATGGTCAACTTCGGGCCGGCGGACACGGTCCCGCCCAAATTTGACGGGCGCTTGTTTTACGTGCACAATCCCACGGTGACGCTGATGCGCACGACAACGGCCGAAAGCGCGGAGCTCGGGCGACGGGTCGGTACGAAGTTGGCCGGCGCCACCTCACCCACCGTCTTGATTATCCCTCGCGGCGGGGTCTCGGCCCTTGACGCCAGAGGCCAGCCTTTTTGGGACGAGGAAGCCGACGCCCGGCTTTTTGAGGCCGTAACCAGTGCGGTGGCTAACTTCGAGGGTCGAGGTTATCGACGACCCCGCCAACATCAACGACCCCGGTCTGGCACGTCGGGCGGCTGACAAGCTTCATTCTCTTATCGAGGGGGACAGCTGACGTTGGACCGCGCTACCGCCTTGGCCAGGATAAGGGCCACGATCAATGCTGGGTGCCCTGTTATTGGCGCCGGGGCCGGCACGGGCATCTCGGCCAAGGCGGCCGAGGCCGGTGGCGTCGACCTGATCGTCCTGTACAACTCGGGACGGTACCGCATGGCGGGAAGAGGCTCGCTGAGTGGTCTTCTGGCCTACGGCGACGCCAATCAGATCGTCGTCGACATGAGCAGGGAGATCCTGCCCATCGTTCGAGACGTTCCCGTCCTGGCCGGTGTCAACGGCACCGACCCGTTCCGCACCATGGCCAGGTTCCTCGACGAGCTGGCGGACCTAGGGTTCTCCGGGGCCCAGAACTTCCCCACCGTCGGCCTTTTCGACGGGGTGTTCCGGCAAAACCTCGAAGGAAACAGGCATGAGCTACAACCTCGAGGTGGAGATGATCCGCCTAGCTGCGGAACGCGACATGCTGACGGCGCCTTATGTGTTCGACGTCGGGTCGACTGTGGCCATGACCGAGGCAGGCGCCGACATCCTGGTACCCCACATGGGATTGACCACGGCGGGTACCATCGGCGCTCAAACAGCCATATCGCTCGAGGAATCCGCGGCCCGGATCCAGGCCATGCATGATGCCGCCGTGGCGGTGAACCCTGATGTGATAGTGCTGTGCCATGGAGGACCCATCGCGGAACCCGAGGACGTAGCCTATGTCCTGCGGCACACGTCCGGTGTTGTGGGGTTCTTTGGCGCGTCGTCGGTGGAACGCCTTCCCACCGAACGAGCGATCAAGCAGCAGGTTCTCGATTTCAAGTCCATTGACCTAACCGGGTAACCCAAAGGAGCGCTCATGCACCGCAAGCCCGACCAGGTAAAAACGCGTGTCTTTGACTGGGGAACAATCAAATGGCTTGTGACCCCGCACCTCGACGAGGGGGTCGGCCTTACCACCGGCGAGGTGATCGTCTACCCGGGCCAGGGCCATGCCCCGCACCGGCATCCCGGCGAGGAGGAGGTCATCTACGTCATCGCCGGCCGGGGAGTCCAGACGGTCGGCGAGGGTACGGAGGCCTTCCCAATAAGTGAGGGCGAGGTCGTCTATATTCCCGTCAACGTGCTCCACTCGACGTACAACACGACATGGAGCCCTCTACGGCTCATAGTCGTCTACACCCCGGGGGGTGCCGAGACCGTTCTCGACTCTCTTCCGGGGGTGCGCATACTAGAGGCGGGCCGGGCGCCGGTATGGGCCCAGGTCCCCGGGAACGAGTAAATCGTTTAGCACCCGGGCTGCGTGGACGTTTCTGCCTTCGACCACAGGTCCACGCCGACTATGGGGACCTTGAAGATCCACAGCTGAGCTTCGATGCCACCCTTGATGATGAAGTCGGCGTAGTAGTTCTGGCCGAACTGGCCAGCTACGGCCGAGCCGGTGTTCTGGCCGATCACTTTGATGACCTGGGCAGCATCGAAGCCTTCCAACAGCAGCACCTTGGAGCGGCAGTCCCTAGGGGACTACCGGCTCGGTTGCCTTGAGGGTTTGGTAGGGCTCAACCCTGGTATAGCGCGAATGTCGCTCCCTCAGGGTCGGCGAGGACGGCAAAGCGCCCCATATTGGGAATGTCGGTCGGCGGGACGATCAGCGTGGCACCCAGGTCGGTTGCCCTCTTCACGTCCTCGTCCACGTCGGCGGATCCGAAATATATCTGCCAGTGGTCGGGCACCTGGGCCGGGAGGTCCGGTGGGCGTGTCATCGCTCCGGCCACTGTGCGGTCCCCGACCTGTACCTCGGCGTACTCGGGTGCGCCTCCCCAACCCCACCCGAAGACTTCCGTGTAAAACTGCTTGGCCCGTTCGAGGTCGGAGGTGTGGAGCTCGCTCCAAGTGAAGGCGCCGGGCTCGTTGACGAGTTGTGCCCCGGCGTGGTCCTTGGGCTGCCACGCCGACGCCACCGCACCTGTCGGATCGGCAAAAACCATCATCCGACCGGCCGTCATCACCTCCATAGGGGCCAATATGACCTTGCCGCCGGCCGCCTCCACGAGCTTGGCCACGGCATCGGCGTCGTCCACGTTTACGTACATCGTCCAACGAGGCGGTCCCGGGTCTTGAGCCGGGCCGATGCCGGCCACCTGCTTGCCGGCCTTGTAGACCATGTGATAATGCCCTGCTTCCTCACCCATGTCCTGGCCTTCCCAGCCAAAGAGGTCGGCATAAAACCTCATGGCCGCTTGGGGGTCAGCTTCACCGATGTCCACCCACGAAGGCACCCCGTGGTCGTAGCGCGTCATATCGGGCATGGCTCCTCCTTGTCCCTGTTTTCGCGGCTGTCCTTTGGTTTCTTGGCCCAATTGTAACTGGCGCCGAGCGGTACCGGAAGGCCCGGGGCGACCGTAATTGGTGAAAATGAGCGACCTTTCGGCGGTCGCTTGGTGGTTGCCGAATTACGGCTTCGGACGTTCCTTGACCCCGGCGTTGAGAAGGCGCACAAGCTCGGCGACCCGCTGGGCGAGAACCTCTGGGCGACGCCGGGCCCCATCGAGCCACCGGAGGTAGCCCTTCCGGTAGAACTGGGCGAGCGAGTCGAAGAACGCTCCAGCTGCGGGGTTCGCCTCGAGGGCGGCAGACAGGTCGGGAGGGAGGTCGTCGCGCTGCGGGCCCTCCGGCGCAATGACGACCTCCACCTCGTCGCCGGGGCCGAGCAAACAGGCGCGCTGTCCGGAGGAGCTGAGCGAAAAGCTCCAGCCGACGTCGTCCCGGGCGATGGTGGCCCGCACGCGCATCCCGGCTATGGTCCCGTAGACGTGGTGAACGGGCTTGGTCCCCCAAGCTTCGTCCGGATCGAATGGCACGGGCACCCGAACTCTGTTCCGGGGTAGCGGTTCGAGCGAGGCGGAGTAGGCACGGGTGCGGCCAACCGACGGCATAGGACAAGTCTGCCGCATGCGCCGCAAGTGCTTTGGCCCGCCGTAGGATGCTTGCTAGCAAGCAAGTACTAGGAGCCTCATGACATCAGGCACCGAGCTGTCCTCAGCCCGGCTGCGCATCGCCGTGGCCCGGATGGCCAGGTGGCTGCGCCCGACGGCCGCCGCCGGGGCTCTGACCGCCACCGAAGTCGACCTCCTGGTGGTAGCCGAGCGGCGGGGCCCAGCGCGGATGTCCGATTTTGCCGCCTTTTGCGGAGTGAACCCGACGATGCTGTCGCGCATGGTCCCCAAACTGGAGGAGGCCGGCCTGCTCAGCCGCGAGGTGGGCCCGGCGGACAGAACGCGTATGCCTCATCGCGGCCACGGAGAAGGCACGCGCCCTGCTGGACCAGGTCCGGTCCGAACGCGAAGACGCTCTGTCCCGGCTACTGGAGGAGCTCGACGAACCCGAACGCCAGGCCATCGCCGCCGCCACCCCCGCTCTGGAGAAACTGGCGGAACGCCTGCGCAACCCCGGCCCCCCGTCGGGCGACCGAGCTCTTCGCCTGGTGGCCAGGTGACAAATCGGTTCCTCGCCCAGCTCCATCGCACCTTTTCCGCGTTACAGGTCCCCAACTTCCGGCTTTTTTTTTACGGGCAGTCGATATCACTGGTCGGTACCTGGATGCAGACGGTGGCGCAGTCCTGGCTCGTGTACAGCCTCACGCGTTCGAGCACCGCTCTCGGCGCCGTAGTCGCCATCCAGACCCTGCCGGTCCTCTTGCTCGGCCCCTACGCCGGTGTGATCGCCGACCGCACCGACAAACGCCGTCTCATGGTCATCCTCCAGACGCTCATGGGGGTACAGGCTCTCGTGCTCGGCATCCTTGCCATCACGCACATCGTCACCTTCTGGGAGGTATGCGTACTGGCGGGCGCTCTTGGCCTGAACAACACCTTTGAAAACCCGGCGCGCCAGTCGTTCGTACTGGAAATGGTGGGGAGCGAAAACGTACGTAATGCCGTAAGCCTGAACTCGACAATGGTCAATGCCGCCCGAGCCGTCGGTCCCGCCGTGGCTGGGCTCCTCATCGCTACGGCCGGCGCCGGCGCCTGCTTCCTCCTAAACGCCTCTAGTTTTGCCGCCGTGGTGTACTCGCTGGCCCGCATGAACAAGGAGGCTCTCCGGCCCAGCCCACCGGCCCGGCGGGCCAAGGGCCAGCTGCGCGAGGGGCTCAGCTATGTCGCCCATGAGCCCAGCCTCGGGGTGCCGCTGCTGATGATGGCGCTCGTCGGCACGCTCGCTTATGAGTTCCAGGTCAGCCTGCCCGTTCTGGCCAAAGAAACGTTCCACGGCAATGCCGAGACTTACGGCTTCCTCTCGGCGGCCATGGGTACCGGTGCCGTTATGGGCGGGCTCTTCACCGCCACCCGGGGCCAGACCGGCCTGCGCCCGTTCACCATCGGGGCGGCGATGTTCGGCGTGGCCATGCTGTTCGCCGCCGTGTCCCCCGTGCTGGGGACCGAATACCTGGCCTTGGCCCTGGTCGGGTGGGGCAGCGTATCGTTCCTGGCCACGGGCAACTCCACCCTTCAGGTCAGCGCTTCCCCCTCGATGCGGGGCCGGGTCATGGCGTTGTGGGCGGTGGCCTTCTTGGGCTCGACGCCCATCGGTGGACCGGCCATCGGATGGGTCGTGGCCGCCGCCGGGGCCCGGGTGGGCCTGGGTGTCGGCAGCCTCTCGTGCCTGGTGGCCACCGGGATCGGGCTACTGGTAATCGCCCGCCTCAAGGCGAAGAAACAAAGCGGTACGGTCACCGCGTCTGACATGGGGACCGGGGCCGCGGTTACGCCATGAAATGACCGGCCCCGAACCACCGGCTCAACCGAGGCTCTATGCCGAGCTTCTTTTGACGAATGTTGTGGGGAGCACGACTTGCTGAGGGCCATTGGAGCGCCCTGTCAGTATGTCGTCAAGGATACGCACCGCCTCGATGGCCGACTCTTCGAAGGGCATGTGCATCGTCGTCAATAATGGCTCGGCGATGGTGGCGGCTGACGAGTCATCAAAACCTGCCACCGCAACATCATCGGGGATACGCCGGCCGGCTTCTGCCAGCGCGGCGATGGCTCCGCGGGCCATGAGATCGGAGGCGGCGAAGAGCGCGTCAATATCCGGGTGACGCTCCAGGATACGGTCGGCGCTCAGGCGACCGCTGTGTAGAGACCAGTCGCCCTCAACGGCAAGGCTCGTCTTGAGCCCTTGTCCGGCGGCATGGCGGTAACCCTTGAACCGGTCACGTCCGCTGCTCGTGTTGAGGGGCCCGTCACCGTGGCAATACGAGACCGGCCCTGGCCGACCAGGTAACCGACCATCTTGCGCGCACCAGCCTCGTCATCGTTGGCCACCCAGGACAGTTCGGTCTCGTAACCGAGAGGTCGGCCCATAACGACCAAAGGTAAGCGGCTGTCCGCAAGTCGGCCCAGCAGAGGCTCCCCTAAGTGAGGTAGGGCAAACAGGGCCCCGTCGACATGGCCGGCGCTCAGGTAGTCCCCGAGGAACGCCTCCTCCTCTTGGTCTTGTGCGGCGGTAACTACGAGGTGCCGACCTTGCAGGCGCAACTCCCGCGCGAACACCCTGACGAAGGTCCCGAAGTTGGGGTCTTCGATGAGCCGCTCCTGGTGTTCTGATATTACGAACGCCACCGAACCGGTGCGGCCGCCGGCAAGGTTGCGGGCCGCGGGATTAACCGAATAACCGAGGGCCTCAATAGCGCCTTTGACCCTAACCACTAGCGCGGGTGCTACATGGGGCCCACCGTTTAGCACCCTTGAAACCGTACCCCGAGAGACACCGGCGAGGTGAGCGACATCCTCTATGGTGGGCCTATTTCCGGCTTGACCGGGGCGCGCCATCCCGGGAGAGGGCTTGGCCTGCTGGTACTCGGCCGCGTAGGACACGTTCGCGCATCCTAGGAGAGAGCACCGGGCGAAGACCAACCTCGGCCCGGTGATGTTCAGCACACGCCGTCCACCGGCACAGGGCGCGCCCTCTGGACGGCCAGGTCTCTGCTATGGTCCCTTTTCGTGGGTGTGGGAGCGCTCCCCCGTAACGGTCCGTTTCCCGCGTCACTTGGCCTAAGAGATGGATACATCAACTAGAAGGGGGCAAGGCATGAAGCTCAAGAGATTGGTGTCGGTGGGCGCGGCGGCGGCGACTCTGTTGGCCGTCTTGGCCGGGACGGGGGCCGGCGCGTCGGCGTCGCCGGCCAAGGTCACCCTCACGTGGTGGACCTGGACGACGAACCCGCAGAAAGTCATTGCTAACTTCGAGAAGGCATACCCGAACATCACGATCCCGGCGCCACCGAACTATGGCTCGGGCGGGACCTTCTATTCCAAGCTCACGACTGCCCTGGCCGGGGGCACCGGGCCCTGCGTGAGCCAGGTCGAGTTCGACCACCTGCCCACGTACATTGCCGCCCACGATTTCCAGAACATCTCCCAGTACGTTTCCTCGTACGCCAAGGACTTCCCGGCCTGGACCTGGGACCAGGTCTCTCAGGGGGGAGCGGTCTATGCCGTACCCGAGGACATCGGTCCCATGGGCCTCATGTACCAGCCCGGGGTGCTCAAGAAGTACAACCTTCCTGTCCCCGCTACCTGGGCCCAGTTCGCCTCGGACGCGGTGGCGCTGCACAAGGCCAACCCCAGCATGTACCTCACCTATTTCGCCCCTAACGACGCCGACGTACTGGAGTCACTGTTCTGGCAAGCCGGGGCCACGCCGTACATGGTGGAAGCCAATGGCACGTGGAAGATCGACCTCAACGGGCCGATCGAGTTGAAGGTCATGAACTTCTGGGGCAACCTTGTGAAAGAGGGTGCTGTTGCCGTTGACCAGGACTTCACCGCCGACTGGGGCCACCACATCGGCGCTGACCGGTACGCCGCCATGGTGGGGGCCGGATGGTCGCCCACCTACATGGTCGATGCCTACCTGCCGGCCGGGTCGACCCAGCAGTGGGCCGTGACCCAGATGCCGCAGTGGACGGCCGGTGCCCATGCCGCCGCCAACTGGGGGGGTCCACCAACGGGGTGACCAAGGCGTGCCCGGCCAACCTCGTGAAGGACGGAGCGCTCTTCGCCGCTTATATCAACACCTCCAAGAGCGGTCTCGGCATCGACGAATCACCGGCTACTCCTGCCGGCGGAGGCCGGGGGCTGTTCCCGGCCGCTCTCGCTCGGGCCAGCGTGCCCGAGTTTGCCGCGCCAGTGCCGCACTTCGCCGGGAACATCAACGCCCAGTTCTCCGTCTATGCCAGCAACGTCCCCACCAGTTTCGAGTGGAGCCCGTGGGACAGCGAGTTCGGAAACTTCGTGACCACCCAGATGGCGGCAGCCGCCGGTGGTAAAGAGAGTTGGTCGCAGGTCCTCAACGCCACCCAGTCGCAGCTCGTGTCCTATGCGAAGTCGGCCGGGTACTCAGTGCAGGGTTGAGGCTCGACCGCATGTAGCGCCACCGCCGTTACCGGCGTCGCCGCTACGTCCCCGCGATGGGCAGAGGCGGGAGGGGGAGGGCACCCCCCCCCGCCTCTGGTCGCGGTTTGGACCATGGGGTCGCGGACGTGGTGTTTTCCATGGTGTTGAATGCGTGCCGAAGGGGAGGGGACCGACATTGACGACAGGTACCGCCGGTGTAACGACACTTCAGGGCCCGGTGGCCCTGGCACCGAGAAGCCCGAGCCGACGGCATCGCCCGCTGGGCACGACCCAGGGGCGCGCCGGCCTGGGCATGACGGCACCCTTCCTGGCCCTTTTCGCACTGTTCTTCGTGGCGCCCCTGATTTATTCCATCGTGCTCAGCCTGCGCTCTCCCCTGACCAACGGGTTCACTGGACTGCTCAACTACCGCACTGTCTTCAGCAATGGGGAGTACTGGAGCGGGGTCGTGCGTATGGGCTACTTCGGTCTTGTCCAGGTCACCGTGATGATCGGTCTCGCCATACTCCTCGCTCTGTTCCTCGATAGCCCGTACTGCCGCGGGCGAAAAGCCTTCGCTCTCGTGTATTTCCTTCCTTACGCTGTCCCGGGAGTGATCGCGGCGATCATGTGGGGTTTCCTGCTCGAGCCCGACCTCGACAGCGCACTCAATGTCCCTCACCATCTCGGGCTTGCTCATGGGCCGGTCAGCCCACTGGACTACAGGCTTTCCCTCTACGCCATAATGCTTATCGTCACCTGGGAATTCACAGGGTACAACATGACCATCCTGCTGACCAGCCTGACCAACGTGCCTCATCAGGTTCTCGAGGCGGCAAAAGTGGACGGCTGTTCGGAGCTTTCTCTTGCGGCCAGGATCAAGCTTCCCCTCATCCGCAGGACCGTCGTGTTCATCGTCATCCTGTCGATCATCGGCACCTTGCAGCTTTTCAACGAGCCTGTCATCCTCAACGAGATCGCGTCCATAGGCAACAGCTTCACTCCGAACCAGATCATCTATAACACCGCCTTTTCCTTTGGCAACGAGCAGTTGGCCGCGGCCCAGTCCGTCATCCTGGCCGCCATCACCATCGTCGCCACGGTAGCCTTCTACAGCATTGTCCGGCGCAGGATGGACCCCTTCTCAGCAACCAGGGGGCGGTGAGGTAATGAGTACCGCCACCATCTTCAAGATCGTCGGTCACGGTCAGGCCCATGTCAGGCGGGCGTTTTGCCCGGCGAGTAAAGACGACGATAGGGACCGCCGCCCTACTAATCGCAGCGGCGTACGTCGTCGCCCCCATCTATTGGCTGGTGATCGCCTCATCCAAAAACAGTAGTCAGCTTTTTTCCACATCTACCTTCTTGCCCCCGGCCCACCTGAACTGGGCATCCAACCTGCGGTCCCTCTTCTCCTATAATACCGGGGACTTCAAATGGTGGTTCTTGAACTCCGTGATCTACGCTCTCGTCACCGCCACCCTGGCGACGGCCGTGTCGACCTTGGCCGGCTACGGACTGGCCAAGTACCGCTTCAAAGTGCGCAGAGCTGTTTTCGGGCTCGTGGTCGGGTCGCTCATCGTGCCGGCGACAGCCCTGGTGGTGCCGCTGTTCTTTCTCGAACACGACGTCCACCTGACCAATACCTATCAGGGGGTCGTACTGCCGCTTTTGGTGTACCCCTTCGGCGTCTACTTCATGTCGATCTTTTCGGCCGACGCCGTCCCGGACACTTTGATCGATTCATGCCGCATCGACGGTGCCGGCGAGTTCAGCACCTTCTGGCGGGTCGGGCGGCCCATCCTGATGCCAGGCATGGTCACCCTGTTCCTTCTTTCTTTCATCGGCACCTGGAACAACTACTTTCTACCCCTCGTCCTTCTGGGCACGGAGACAAAGTTCCCCCTTACGGTGGGGCTCTCGGCCTGGGCCAGCGACCTGAACCTCGCCGGTGCCGGACAACCGCTTTACCCAGAGGTCATACTCGGCTCGCTCATCTCGGTCCTGCCGATGCTCATCCTTTTTCCCTTCCTGCAGAAATACGTGGCGAGAGGGCTAACTTTAGGAGCGATCGCCGGTGAATGACCGCATCCGCTACGGCGGCGACTACAACCCCGAGCAGTGGCCACGCGAGGTCTGGGACGAAGACGTCCGCCTCATGCGGGAGGCGGGGGTCGACCTGGTCACGGTGGGCGTGTTCTCCTGGGCACAGCTGGAGCCGGCCGAGCGGGCGTACTCCTTCGGCTGGCTGCACCAAGTGCTAGACCTCCTGGGGGCGGCCGGGATCGGGGTGGACCTGGCCACGCCGACGGCATCGCCGCCCCCTTGGCTGTCCTCCCGTTACCCCGATGTGCTCCCGGTCGACGCCCGGGGGGCGCGCTACAGCCACGGCAGCCGCCAGCACTTCTGCGTGTGCAGCCCCATCTACCGAGCCAGGGCGAGGCGCATCGTGGAACAGCTTGTCTCCGAGGTAGGAGACCACCCCGCCATCGAGATGTGGCACGTGCACAACGAGTACGCCTGCCATGTCCCGTACTGCTATTGCGACAACCACGCCCAAGGTTTCCGGGCCTGGCTCCAGCGCCGCTACGGATCGGCAGAGGCGCTCAACGATGCGTGGGGCACGGCTTTTTGGAGCCAGCGTTACGGGGACTTCGCCGAGGTGGCCCCGCCCCGCCTGACCCCCACCTTCGTAAACCCGGCCCAGGAGCTCGACTATAAACGGTTCAGCAACGACGCCTTTTTAGAGGAGTTCTCCGAGGAGCGCCAGGTCTTGAGCACGGCGCGGCCGGGTGTCCCCGTGACGACCAATTTCATGGGTTTCTTCAAGCCCCTGGACTACTTCACCTGGGCGTCCGAGCTCGACGTCGTCTCCACCGACAACTATGCCGACCCGGCCGACCCCGAGGCGATGATGCTGAGCGCCATGCACTATGACCTGGTCCGCTCGCTCAACAAGAGCGTGCCCTGGATGGTGATGGAACAGACCTCTCTCCGGGTCAACTGGCGTGAGCACAACAGTGCGAAGGTGCCCGGTCAGATGCGGGCCATGAGCTACCAGGCCGTTGCTCGAGGCGCATCCGGCGTCCTGTTTTTCCAGTGGCGGGCGTCGCGGACTGGAGCCGAGAAGTTCCATTCGGCGATGGTCTCGCATTCAGGGGTGGCCTCGCCCGTGTGGGCGGAGGTTGCCGGCCTCGGGGCCGAACTGTCCCGCCTGGGCACCTTCGATGGGGCCGTCGTCGAAGCCAGAGTGGCGGTCCTGTTTTCCTGGCCGAACTGGTGGGCCCTGGAAGCCCCGGCCAAGCCGGCCAACGACCTCAGCATGACGGAGCAACTGTCGTGGATGTACCGGCCTCTGTACGGTGGTGGGGTCACCGTCGACTTCTGCCGCCCGGGCGAGCCCCTCGACCGCTATGAAGTGGTCCTGGTGCCCAGCCTGTACCTGGTGGGGCCAGAAGACGGCGCCAAGCTCGTGTCGTACGTGGAAGGGGGCGGTACGGTGGTGCTTTCCTTCTGGTCAGGTATCGTCGACGAGCTCGATGCGGTGTACCTCGGACCGTACGGAGGGCCGCTGCGCCCCCTGATTGGCTGCGACGTGGTGGACGTGGCGCCATTGCCCGCGGGCGAGACGGTCGAAGTGGAGTGGGAGGACGGGGCCCGGACGAAGGCCACTTTTTGGACCGATATTTCGGCCGACGGCACCGGGCACGTGCTGGCCCGCATTGCCAGTGGCCCCTGGGCAGGCCAGCCCGCGGTCGTAGAGGCTCGCCTGGGCCAAGGGCGCTGCTATTACGTGGCCGTCCGGCTGGACGCCGACGGCCTGCAGCGCGTCTACGGCCGGGTCGGGGGCCTCTCGCACCAGGCCGGCCGGGCCGGGGCGGAGCCCGGGCTTCGAGCGGGTGGTGCGGGCATCGGCAGACCACAGCTATGAGTTCTTCATCAACCATTCCAGGCAGGACAGGGAGGTAGAAATTGCTCCCGGCGGCTTGGAGCTGCTTTCGGCCGACCAGCTCGGTGACCGGTTGACACTGTCTCCCATGGGCGTCGCTATAGTGCGCCGTCCCGGGAGGTTGGGGTTGACGACTGCCGGTTGAGCCATACACCCGGCGGCAGGCTCAGGGGCCGGACTTACGGGTAGGGGCCCCACCGGCCTGACGCCCCGATGGCGGCGAGGACCAGGAGTGCGCCGATGGCGGCGAAAGTGGCCGTGACCTCGTGGCGCTCCTTCTGGGCAGCGACCTGTTTCGGCAAATTGGCGAAGACCTTGCTGAGCTCGGAGGCGTCCTTGGCCGAGAAGCTAGCGGCGCCGGTTAGTCGGGAGACCTCCCGGAGCGGCGGTAGGTCAGCCACCAGTGGTGAGCCGCCCCCGGGGATGCCATAGCTGCCGCCGCCGTACGGGCCGCCGCCATAGCCGCCGCCGCTGAAGCCGCCGCTAGGGCCGAAGCCGCCGTTGGGGGCCAGGCCGCCCTGCTGTTGGGCGGTGCAGCTAAACGCGGCGATATGGGTCGTGCCGAAGCCGATCGTATAGATCCGGACCCGACGGGCGACGGCGTAAGGTACGGCCTGGAGCGGAGTGATACCGCGGTTGTTTTCGCCATCGGTGAGAAGGACGATTATGTCGGGAACGTAGCCGCCCTGGGGAGGCTTGGGCTGCACGCCGGCCCCACCGTTCGTGGCGCGGCCGGGACCGCCGGGCACCCCGGCGGCGGCCGGGGCGGCCAACGCCGCGCTCGAGGCGATGTTGCCGACCGGCGCGACCTGGGGGTCGACTTCGGCGATAGCGTCGAGCGACTGAAGGATGGCGGCGCCGATGGCGGTCCCCGGGCTGGTGCTGAGGTTGTCAAGAGCTCGGTCCAGCGCGCTGCGGTCCGTGGTCGGGGCAACGGCCAGCTGAGCGTCAGCGGCGAAAACGACGAGACCCATTTGCGTCCCTTTCGGCTGGGCGTCGACGAAATCGCGGGCTGCGTGCTGGGCCACGGTCAACCGGTTGGGCAACACGTCGGCGAGGCACATCGAACCTGACTCGTCAAGGGCGAGGATGATCGTCGTCTTGCCGATGGGCACGTCCGACGTCAATTGCGGCCGAGCCGCAGCCACCGCCAGTACGGCGAAGCTGGCGAGCAACAGGGCCACGGGGATTTGGCGGCGCCAGCGGGGCCTCCGAGGGAGGGCCTACGCAGAAGAGCGAGGCTCGAATAGGTGACGGCCTGACGCCGGCGGCGACGAGCGGCCAGAAGGTAGACGGCGAGGAGCACCGGTGCGGCGAGGGCCAGGAGCAGCCCGGCGGGCCACGTAAAGCTCACTTCAAACCACCCGCCCGGACCGCACCACCGAGATCAGGGCACCAACAACGAGGAGCAGTACGGCCGCCACGGCGAACAGGGCCGTGACCTCGGTGTACTCGGTCACCACCGTGAAGTGCAGGTTGATCGTCCTGGAGATGGCCTTCAGTCCCGCTTGGTCATCGACTTGGTGGTAGGAGCCGTTGGTGACCGAGGCCACGTTCTCCAGCGTTTGCGAGTCCAGGGCCGTAGCCACACTGAAACCGTCGATCTGGACGGTAGTCCCGGATGCGGTACCGACCCCGATGGTCTGGACCCGCACCCCGGCGACGGATGCCAAACGCGCCATCGTCACCGGGTCGGTTGGGCTGGTGTCTTCGCCGTCCGAGAACAGGACGATCGTCGACCCCCCGAAATAGCCGATGTTGACCTCACCCGAGTTGTCCTGGGCCAGCGCCGTCTTGTTGATGATAAGGGTCTTGCCCGCGATGGCGTCGAGCGAAGTGAGGATGCCCGCGGCCAAGGATGTCCCACCTCCCAGGGAGAGGAGTTTGATGGCCTTCAGCACGGCCGTGTGATCGAAGGTGGGTGGTTGCACGATCACGGCGCTCGGGCCAAAGGCCACTACCCCCAACCGGACCCCCGACGGCTGCTGGCGCACGAAGTCCTCGGCGGCGACCTTGGCCGCACCGATACGGGAGGGCTTGACGTCACCGGCGGCCATGCTGTTGGACACGTCGATAGCCAGGACAACCGTCGCTTGGCGGCGCGGGGCCCTGATGGTCGTCATCGGTCGGGCGGCGGCGACGCCGAGGAGGGCGAGCGCGATCAGGAACAGACCGAACGGCGCGTGCCGGCTCCGTCGCCGGGCAACCCCGGTCGTGAGCAGACCCTGTGCGCCCAGATCGGCCGTTCGTTGTCGTCGCTTGCGCTGGGACGACACATAGGTGGCCACCACAACCGGGAGGACCAGCAATGCGAGAAGCCGTTCGGGCGAGGCGAAGGTCATCTCGGGCGCCTCTGGCTGCTCCCGGCCATCCGCACAAAGGCGGTCAGGAGATCGTCCTGGGTCGACACGACGTGCAGGGCCGTCCGGGCATGCGCAGCCCCATGGCGGATGGTCGCGTCCTGTAGCTCGGCCTCGGCCCGGAGCCGGAAGCGGAGCTCAGGGTCACTCGAATCCACCAGCAATTGCTCGCCCGTTTCGGCGTCCTCGACGACTAACAGCCCGGCATCGGGAAGCTCGTACTCGCGGGGGTCCACGAGCCGGACGGCGACGACCTCGTGCCGTTGGGTCAGGCGCAGCAGCGGGCGCCCCCATCCGGGCTTGCTGATGAAATCGGACACCAGCACAAGCAGGGACCGGGGACGCACAAGACGCGCCGCGGTGTCGAACAGCTTGCTCAGGTCGGTCACCGAACCCCTGCTCACGGGGCGGAGGAGCTCCTGCACTAGGGCGAGCACCTGAAGCCGACCTTGCCGGGGCGGCATGGTCCAGAGGTCCTTGCCGTCGTAGATTATGGCGCCGACCCGGTTGCCGTTCCGTACGAGCAGCTGTCCGAACGTCGCCGCCAGCTCGCACAGCACGCGCTCCTTGGTCCGTTCGACGGCACCGAAAGCCATAGACGGGGAGCGGTCGACCAAGAGCCATGCGGTGAGCTCGCGGTCCTCAATGAAGTCCCTGACGAACAGCTCGTCCATCCGGGCGGTGACGTTCCAATCGATATGGCGGACGTCGTCGCCCCACTCGTAAGTGCGCAGGTCGAGGAAGTCGGTGCCGTTGCCGCGCAGCAGGGTGCGGTAATCGCCCTGCAGGCGCCCGTCGAGGCGCCGGACAACCTGCCAGTGGATAAGGCGCAAAAGTCGCTCGGGTGTGAGCAACGAGGCGGCGCTCGACGGCACTAGCGGCTCATGTCCCGCAGCACGACATCGGGAGTCGGGACCTTCCTCAAAATGGCGTCGACGACTTGTTGTGCGCTCACGTCGTCGGCGAGTGCCTCGTAGGAAAGGACGAGCCGGTGGCGGAGCACATCCGGCGCCAGCGTGCGGACGTCCTCCGGCAACACGAACTGGCGGCCGCGCACCAATGCCAGGGCCCGGGCGGCCATAACCATGTAGATCGAGGCCCGAGGGCTCACGCCATAGGTGACGTACCGGGTGAGGTCGGGAAGGCCGGCGGACGAGAGGTCCCGGGTGGCCGACGCGACGCGAACGGCGTACTCGATGAGCGCCGGGTCGACGAAGACGGTCCGGACGGCCTGCTGTAGAGCCCGCAGGTGCTGGACGTCCATGACCTCGTTGAGGTCCTCCAGGCCGGCGATCATTCGCTCGACTATGACGAACTCCTCGGTGGCGCTTGGGTAGCCGACGACCACCTTCAGCATGAACCTGTCGACCTGCGCCTCGGGAAGGGGGTAGGTACCGTCTGACTCGATCGGGTTTTGCGTCGCCATGACCAGGAAAGGGTCTGGCAGAGGGTGGGTCTCACGGCCGATGGTTACCTGACGCTCCTGCATCGCCTCGAGCAAGGCACTCTGCACCTTGGCCGGGGCCCGGTTGATCTCGTCGGCTAGGACCAGGTTGGCGAAGATCGGGCCCAGCGACACCTCGAACTCGCTGAGCTTCTGGTTGTAGATACGTGTGCCGACGATATCGGCAGGCACCAGGTCGGGCGTGAACTGTACCCGCTGGAACTCGACGCCGAGGGCGGCCGCGAAGGTCTTTACCGCCAGCGTCTTGGCCAGTCCGGGCACGCCCTCGACGAGTAGATGGCCGCGGGCGATCAGAGCCACCGCCATCCTCTCCAGGAGAGCGTCCTGGCCAACGATCACTCGCTTGACGTGGTACAGCACATCCTTGAGGGGCACTTCGGCCCCGTTGGCGGCGCGGCCGGGGGAGACGCTCATTTGGCGGGCGCGCCGGCCGCCTGGCCGGCCGTGGCGATAGGGACGGCGAACCCGATGCCGGCAAAGTCGTCAGTCCCGGTGGCGTTGGCGAGGCCTGTCACGATCCCGATCACCTGACCTTTTGTGTTGAGTAGGGGGCCGCCGGAGCTGCCCGGGTTGACTGCGGCGTCGAACTGGATCATCCCCGATAGTGTTCGTCCGTTCCCGAGCTTGAAAGTGCGGTCGAGACCTGAGATCACCCCTGCAGACAGAGAGCCAACGAGGCCGAGCGGGTTGCCGACGGCGAACGTTTCGTCGCCGACCTGTGGGCTAGGACCGAGCACGGCGGGTACTATCAACGCCGGTAACCGGGCCGGTGCCAGTACGGCGATGTCGTGGGCCGGCTCAGAGGCGGCGATGTCGGCGGCCGACGTGGTCCCGTCAGCGAACGTGACATTAATCTCGGCCGCGCCTTGGACCACGTGGAGTGCCGTCAGGATGTCGCCGCGCGTATCGACGATTACCCCCGTGCCGAGGTCTTCGGTGCCGGGCGCCCCCTGGTGCTGGGCCTCAATGACCACCAGCCCGGCCCGCACGGCCTGGTAGGCGGCGGCGGCGGCCGGCGGCTGAGACTCCAATCTCGATATCGCCGTAGTCACCTTCTGGTTGACGATGGCGTTGACATCGCTCGTGGTGAGCGCAGGTCGCCGGGAAATGCGCAGGTTGGTGAGGTAGAAGGAGGCCAAGACAGCCAAGACGACTATGAGCGCCGGCGCCGCCACGGCTAGTAGGGACCGTCGGCGCAGCCACGTCCGCCGGGGCACGGACGGTGCCGGCGGTTGCGCCCCGTTGTCGAGCGGCGCGTCAGCCGGGAGCGGTCGCGCCCGTGGGTGCCCGTCCCTCACCGGTCGACCGTACATTCTGCCTTCTCCGCTGTGGGCACGTGATCTGACAGTAGATATTGGTTAGCGCCGGTGTCTTGGCCGTCACCACGACCACGGTAGGCCCCCTCACATAAGGTCAGCCTGAGAGTTCGCTATGAATGCGCCGGGTGCCGGCCTATCCGGCCGGGACCTCGTCGTAGACGTCGAAGGTCCGCTCCTCGAGCAAGGGAACGATCGCACCCTGGACATATTGCTCGAAATGAGGGCTGGCGCGGTGCGCTTCGAAGGCCTTGTTGTCGTCGTACTGCTCGTAGAGCAGAAAACGTTCACCATCAGACCGGGACCGGTAGGCGAGGAATTGCCGGCAGCCCGGCTCCTTCCTCGTAGCTGCGACATGTTTGGCCAGAGTTGCTGCGACTTCCCCACCTTTGTCACGCTTTGTCTTGTACTGAGCTATTACGGTCAGCATCTTTCGCCTCTCACGCACTTAGACGGCATCCGTCGGAAAGTGGAACAGTCGAACGGCGTTAGCCTACCGGCGCGGAGGGGCGGTCCCGGTGGGTGGCCGTCAGTGGGTGGCGAGGCCCAGGGCGGCGACCGTGCGGGTGCTGGCCTCTGACACTTCCGGCAGTAGCCGCACCAGCTCGGCCGCAGTTAGCCGGGGGGCGTCGGGCACAGCGGCGATCTCATGGTCGGGGATGGCCAGTTGCAGCGCCTCTATGGGGTTGTTGCCGCCGGCGTGCGAATGGCGCCAGACGCTCAGCCAGTCGGCCTGCTTCAACGCGGCGAGCAGCGGGCTCGGGACGTCGACGATCGAACGATGGTGGTCCCTGACCACACTGACAATCCGCTCCGGCACCGACCAGTAGGCACAGACCTGAGCTCCGAGCTCGGCGTGGTCGGTCCCGCACACTTCCCTCTCCGTCTCTATCAGCTCAGCCGGCGTGGTCGACCCCACGCCCTCGACGGCCTGGACGAACGACGGCACTTGGTCGATCATGATGAAGTGCCCGATGTCGTGCAGGAGGCCGGCCAGATAGCCTTGCTCGGCGCTGACGCCGTTCACAGGGTGACGCCTGATGATGGCCCGGCACGCGGTAGCCACCTCGATGGCGTGCCGCCAGAGATCCTTCTCCGCCGGAGTCCGGGGAACGAATACACGCGTCATGGCCACGGTCGTTACCAGGTCGGCGACGTGCGCGGCCCCGAGACGGGCAACAGCCCGCTCCAAAGTCTCGATGCGCGAGGCCGGCGAGGACATGGCCGAATTAGCAATATGCATTACCCGCAATGCAAATCCGGGGTCCTCTTGGGCGACGGCCAGAACTTCCTCAAAAAGCTCCTCCGACTGCGGCGACAGGCTCATGAGCCTGATCACCACGGCCGGCAGGACCGGGAGGTCTCCCAGTCGTAACTGTATGGGCGGTCTTTCCAATACCTGAGCTGGGCTCATACTTGTGGATCGACCGTGCTGTACCCAACCTGAGGACGGCGCCCGAGTCCCGGCCTACGGGCACCGGCGGCGCCGGGCCAAGACGGACGGCGCTGGCGTCCTGTCGACCGAGCCTGGCTTCACCGCCGGTGTACGACCGTCACGCGGTTGCTTGCGGGTGATCAGCCGTGTTTTTCCAATGTGGGGCGTGAAACGAACATAAACTTGCGTTACATGAAGCGCAGCCTGGCCGCAGTGGCAGACAAAGTGGGCGTCAGCGAGGCGACTGTGAGCCGCGTCCTCAACGGGCGGCCGGGGGTCTCCACCGCCACCCGTACCGCCGTGCTCACCGCTTTGGACGTGCTGGGCTACGAGCGCCCCACCAAGCTCCGCGGCAAGCGCGCTCCTCTGGTGGGCCTCGTCCTGCCTGAGCTCAACAACCCCATCTTCCCGGCCTTGGCCGAGGTGGTCGGCGGTGCTCTGGCCCAGCTTCATTTCACACCCGTGTTGTGTGCCAGTGGTCCCAATGGTCTGTCCGAGGGCGAGTACGTGACCATGCTGCTCGACCAGCACGCCACGGGGGTTATTTTTGCCGGGGGTAACTTCGCCGAAGCCGATTCCTCGCACGACCACTACCGTTTGCTCCATGAGCGCGCCGTGCCCGTGGTACTGGTCAATGCCTCGAGCGACGACCTGGACTTCCCTCAGGTCGCCACCGATGACGCCGTCGCGGCTGAGCAGGCCTTCAGTCATCTTCGGGCTCTTGGCCACCAAGACATTGGAATGATATTGGGCCCCGAAGACCACATGCCCAGCCGGCTACGCCTGGCTTCGTTCCAGGCCGCAGCCCAACGTGCCGGGGTAAAAGAACGGGCCGGCCGGGTGGAGCACGTACCCTTCGCGCTGGAAGCCGGGCACGCGGCGGGTGCCCGCTTGGTCGGGCGGGGGATCACCGCCATAATCTGCGCCAGCGACCCCTTGGCCTTGGGCGCCATCCGGGCCGTGCGCCGCCTTGGCTTGCGCGTACCCGATGACATCTCCGTTGTCGGTTATGACGACTCCGCCCTGATGACGTGCACCGACCCACCCCTCACGACCATCCGCCAGCCCATAGAGGCAATGGGCCGGGCTGCCGTCAAGCTTCTGTCCAGCCAGATCGACGGCACCATGGCGAGCGGAGAAAGCTTGCTCTTCGAGCCCGAGCTGGTGGTGAGGGGTTCGACTGCCCCTCTGCGGGTACGCGCTGGCGGCTGATGTCCTGTCGGAAGGCGGAAGTCCTGTCGGTAATTGTCAAGGCCGGGCTTCAAAGACCATGTTGAACGGGGTCTCGGCCACCCGGCGGAACTGACGGAACCCCGCACTGGTGACGATGTCCCGGATGCGGGCCTCGCCCGCCTGGGCCCCGAGGGCCAAACCGACCGGCTGTGACAAGGATGCCGGCGTGCACAAAAGGGTGGAGAAGCCGTAATAGGCGCGGCCGACCGGGTTGAGGTTGTCCTCGACGCGGTCGCCGGCCACCGGCTCGACGATCATCCAAGTGCCGTCGGGGGCAAGGGACTCGCGCACGTGGCGTGCCGCCCCGGCCGGGTCGCCCATATCGTGCAGGCAGTCGAACATCGTGACCAGGTCGAAGCCCGTACCGGAGTACGAGCCCGCCGCCGCCACCTCGAACGTCACCCGGTCGCTGACGCCGGCCGTCCTTCCCCGTTCCCGAGCGGTGGCGATCGACCCGCCGTGATAGTCGGAGCCGGTGATCCTCGAAGCCGGAAAAGCCCGGGCCATCAAGACGGTCGAGGCGCCGTGGCCGCAGCCGACGTCAGCCACCTTCGCCCCGCGCTCCAATTTCTCCACGACGCCTTCGAGCGCCGGTAGCCATTCGCGCACCAAATGAGCGTTGTAACCCGGCCGGAAGAACCGCTCGCAGCCCTCGTGGACGTCATGGAGGTGTTCGTGCCAACCAAAGCCGGCGCCGCTGCGGGCGGCCGCCTCGATCTGAGGGGAATCGAGGACCGACCCCAGAGCGATCTGGAAGAAGCCGGGTAGGTACGCCGGGCTCGATTCGTCGGTCAGAGCCATGGCCTGCTCGGGAGGCAAGATGTACCGGGCGCTGTCAGGGTCGTACTCGACGTACCCCCCGGCGGCCTGGGCGTTCAGCCACTCCCGTACGTAGGGTTCAGCCGTGGCCGTCCGGGCCGCCAGCTCGGAGGGGGTCAACGGCCCGGCCCCGGCCATGGCGCGATACAGGCCCAGCTTGTCACCCATCACCACCAGCGCCGAGTTGAGGGTGGCGCCCACTTCGTCAACGGCCCGAAAGACAAAACTCATCAGCTTGTCCGTGTCCACGGTCGCCGGTTGTTGAACAGTAGCCACATCGTCCTCCTCGAAATAGGGCCGGAAAAGCCGAAGGTAGGCCGCCCGGGAGCCCGCTCGCTTCCGGGGGCCCCTAGTCAATTTCCGGCTCTGCCGGTGGCCCGGCCGGGGAGCGGTCCTTACACTCATGAGTTAGTGGGGCTCGTCGGACGGGATCCCGAACAGCAGATCGTGGCGGGCCTGGTGGAGGGGGCGCGGACCGGGCGCAGCGGCGTCCTGGCCCTCGTCGGCGAGGCGGGGGTGGGCAAGTCCGCTCTATTGGAGTACGCGGTGCAGTGTGCCGGTGGTATGGGCCTGCTACGCGCCCGCGGTGTCCAGTCCGAGGCTCACATCCCCTTTGCCGGGTTGTCGGAACTGTTACGTCCCGCCCTCGCCCTCCTCGGCCGCCTTCCCTCCCCCCAAGCGGCCGCCCTCGAGGGAGCCCTGGCTCTCACGCCTACACGCAGCGAGGAGCGCTTCGCCGTCGGCGCCGCCACGCTCAGTTTGCTGGCGGCGTGGGCCGAGCCGCGGCCGGCCCTCGTGGTCGTGGACGACGCCCAGTGGATCGACGGGTCCAGCGCCGACGCCCTGTCTTTCGCCTTCCGTCGGTTGATGGCCGACCCCATCGCCGTCGTGCTCGCGGTGCGCGACGGCGAGCCCTCCTTGCTCGACGGCAGCGACCTACCCTGCCTCCGGCTGCACGGCCTCGACCTGGGTGCCGCCTCAGCTTTGATAACCAGCGCCGCCGGGCCCGTGCCTGAAGACGTCGTCGAACGGGTACACCGGCACAGCGGCGGCAACCCCCTGGCCCTACTTCGAGGCGGCGCACGAGATCGACCGTTTCCGCCAAGGGGAGCCCCTCGACATGCCGCTCCCAATCGTGACGAGAGTGTCTCAGGTATACGTGGCTCAGGTGAAGGCGTTGCCCGTTGCGGCGCGAACGGTTTTACTCCTCGCCGCCGCCAGTGACCTGAGCGACGTCGCCACTGTGGCCCGAGCCGCGCCGGCATTGGGCCTGGACATCTCCGCCCTGGCGCCGGCGGAGTCCGGCGGCCTGGTCGACCTGCGACAAGGCCACGTCGAGTTCCGCCACCCGCTCATCCGTTCGGCCGTGTACAGCAACGCCGACCCCGGGCTGCGAAGACAAGTCCATAGGGCCTTGGCGGACACCCTGCCGGATTCCGATGCGGACCGCCGGGCCTGGCACTTGGCGCTGGCCGCCCTGGGGCCCGACGACACCGCCTGCTCGGCACTCGAACAGGCGGGCCGCAGGGCGCGGGACCGCAACGCCTACGACGCCGCTGCCCACGCCTTCGAGCGGAGCGCGCAGCTGGCCCTCGACGAACCCATTCGAGCCCGCCTTCTCTACGACGCAGCCGACGCGGCGTGGTCCGCCGGCCAGGCCGCCCGGGCCCAGAGGTTGCTCGACGAGGCCGAGGCGCACACCACGGCCGTCGATCTGGCCGTCTCCATCGGCCACCTCCGGGGCCATATTGCGGCCCGGGTCGGGCCCGTAGGCGAGGGTCTCTCGGTCCTCGTGGCCACGGCCGAGCGGGCGGCGGCCACCGAGCCGGAGCGAGCTGTGATCATGCTCGCCGAGGCGGTCAATGCCGCCCTTTACGCCGGCGATGCCAGAGCGATGGGCGACGCTGCCGCCCGCCTGGCCGCAGTGGGCGCTCATCCGCCCACCAGCCGGGCGGCCTTCTATGCGGCGATGGCCCAGGGGACAGCGCTGACGTTCGCGGGTGAAGCCGAGAGCGGCGCCCAGCTCCTTCGTCAGGCTGTGCAGCTAGCCGACAGCAACCGGGACGGGGCGGCCGATGATCCCCGGTGGCTGACATGGGCGGCCATGGGCCCGATCTGGCTGCGAGAGAGCGGCCCGGGCCGCTCCCTGGTCGAGCGCGCCGCCGACGTGGCCCGCTCCCGCGCCGCCATCGGCGTCCTTCCTTACCTTCTCAGCCACGTTGCCATCGATCTGGCCACCACGGACCGGTGGGCGGAAGCGGAGGCCATCTTCCACGAAGTCCTCGGCCTGGCCCGCGAGACCCGGCAACGGACTGACCTGGCCACCGCTCTAGCCCGTTCTGGCCTGGCTCGAAGCCAGGCAGGGGAAGCAGGACGAATGTCAAGAACACGCCCACGAGGCCATCCGCCTGGCCGACGAACTGGGCCTGAGGCTGTGCCAGATCTGGGCGCTGGCCGCCCTCGGCGAGTTGTGCTTAGCCCATGGGCGCACGACCGAGGCCATCTCCCACCTGGAGCAACAGGAGACGCTGCTGCGCGCCGGTGGTATCGGTGACGTGGACATCTCACCGGCGCCCGAGCTGGTCGACCTTTACCTGAGGACGGGCGAGGTCGACACCGCCAGCCGCCTGGCCGCCGATTACCAGGGCCGGGCGGCAGCCAAGGGCCTGCCTTGGCCCTGGCCAGGGCGGCTCGATGCCAGGGCCTCGTCAGCAGCGAAGAAGACATGGACGCCGCCTTCGGTAGAGCTCTTGACGCCCACGGGCAGACGCTCGACCACTTCGAACTGGCCCGGACGCTCCTGGCTTACGGCTCGCGCCTGCGGCGCGCCCGGCAGCGCGCCCGGGCGCGCCCCCATCTCCGCGCCGCGGCCGAGATATTCGATGCCCTCGGTGCCCGCCCCTGGTCCGCTATGGCCGGCACCGAACTGGCCGCCACCGGCGAGACGGCACGGCGGCGGCGCTCGTCCACCCCCGTGGAGCTAACGCCGCAGGAGCTTCAGATCGCCCTACAGCTGACGGCCAAACGGACCACCAGGCAGACGGCGACCGCCCTGTTCCTGAGCCCGAAGACGGTCGAGTACCACCTCCGCAACATCTACCGGAAGCTCGGCTGTAACAACCGGGACGACCTGGCGGTACTAATGGGCTCGCTTCGTCGGACCTAATCTCGACTTGTTCCATCAATTCTATCGTGTTAGTATGTTCACATGTCGCTAACGGCAAGGGAGCTGGAACCTGTCGGCCCGGAGCCCTTCGACGGTTTCCGGGCTGGCTCAGAGGCGCTCCGCTCACCACGGCGCCCAAGCTCGCCCACTAATGTCGCCCGGGCCACCCTGGGCTGGGTACTCGTCCCTCGGCGCCGGCGGGCCGCGGTTTCGGTTGCCGCCGGCCTGGGCCTGTGGCAGCTGTTGGTGACGGTGATGCACCCAAGCGACCTGGTCGTCGTGGGGCCCTGGACGGTCCTGCAAGACGGCCGGGTGCTGGCGGCTGACGGACTGCTATGGACGGACCTCCGGGTGAGCATGGAGGAGTTCGGGATGGGTCTCGCCATAGCTCTCGTGCTGGGCATAGCGGTCGGAGCCCGTTTGGGGACGGGCAGGAGGCTGTCGGAGTTCCTCAACCCCTGGGTGACGGTCCTCTATACCGTGCCCGTAATCGCCCTGGCCCCCCTGTTTATTCTGTCGCTCGGCATTGGCATGAAAGCGAAGGTCGTCGTCGTCGTCGTGGCGTCGTTCTTCCCCCTAGCCATGAACACGCGCACCGGCATACAAAGCGTCGACCCCGGCCTCCACGAGGTTTGCCGGGCGTTCCGGGCCTCGAAAGCGGAGACGTTCAGGTACCTGCTCCTGCCCGGTGCGGTGCCGTACGTCCTGACCGGAGTACGCCTGGCCCTGGGCCGAGGGCTGATCTCGCTCGTTTTCGCCGACCTCTTCGGGGCCACGGCGGGACTTGGGTACCTGATCCTGTCTTCCGAGCAGAACGTAGAGACGGGCAATGTGTACGTGGCCATCGTGCTACTGGCGCTCATCGGCCTATCCCTCAGCTGGGTCGTAGGGATCTTCGAGCGGCACTTCAGCACGTACCGCACCGGCCAACCAGGTTCTTACGCGTGATCGCCGGCAGCGATAACCCGAACGTCCCGGGCAACGGCAATGCTCCCCGCCCGCGGAGCGCCGAGCACGTCGTGGTCGCCCTGGAGAACGTCTCGAAGGACTTTCGGGTGTCGGACCGTCCGGTCCGTGCCTTGACGGATGTTTCGCTGGCAGTGCGAGCGGGTGAGATCGTGAGCATCGTGGGGCCCTCGGGCTGCGGGAAGACGACCCTGTTGAGGATGGTCCAAGGACTTGAGACGCCGTCAGGCGGCAAGCTCACCATCGAGGGCCGCGAGGTCGGGCCGGGTAGCGTCGGCTCCGGTTTCGTCTTCCAGCAGCCGGCCCTGTTCCCTTGGTTCAGCTTGGAGCGCAACGTTGCTTTCGGACTTCGCTTGAAAGCCTCCAAAAAGCGCCTGTCCAAGGCGACCGAGGTTGAGAAAGTGAACAAGCTACTCGATCTCGTGGGGCTGACCGGCTATGGCGATTATAAGCCTCACCAGCTCTCGGGGGGAATGTGCCAACGTGCCAACCTAGCCCGCGCCTTGGCTATCGACCCTGCCGTGCTGCTCTTGGACGAGCCCTTCAGCGCCTTGGACGCCCTGACGCGCGAACGCCTGCAACGGGCCTTGAGCCACCTCCTTGCCAGTTTGCACACAACCGCCATCCTCGTCACCCACGACATCCGAGAGGCCGTCTTCCTGGGCTCGCGCCTGGTCTTGATGGGGTCGTCTCCGGGCCGTATCATCTCGCAGTTCACCGTGGACGTTCCCCAACCTCGGACCGAGGACTTCCAGCATGGGACGCGGCTGGCCGAGATATCCAGGGAGATCTATGCGGCTTTGGGTCGCGTCGACCGCGCCGGCACGCAGAGCCCCGCCGGGCGATCGGGCCCGCGCGACGGGCCCACCTACGCCGGCGCGGCCGTCAGGCCCGACGCGGGTGAGACAACCGACCGGCCGCTCGGCACCGAGCGGCCTGCGGCGACGATCAACGTCGCCTACGCGAGAAAGGGATAACAGCTAACCATGCATTATCGAGAGGTGTCTCGCCGATCGGGAGTCCGACGAGTACCAGTTTGGTCGGCGGGGCCCGCCGCCGTGGCCGCCGCCCTACTGGCCGTCAGTGCGACGGCAGGGGCGTCACCTCCTCGCCCGGACTTAGCTGCGGCACCGGAGACGAGCTCGATTACGGTGCCGACGCCGGCGGCGTCGGCCGCCGAAGGCCCGGAGGTTTACGCCGCCGCCGCCGGTTTCTACCAGAAATACGGCCTGACGGTGGCCACCCCAGTGTCCGACTCGGGGACGGTGCTGAGCGAGTTCACGGCCGGCGCCGTGAAGATCGATGGGGTCGGGCAATTGCAAACCGCATCTCTGTACTCGAAGGGTTTCCCCGTCGAGGTTGTGGCGTGCACCGTGGTGAACCTGGCCTTCCACATGTACGCGGCGAGCAGCATTGCATCGGTCAAGGACCTGGTCGGCAAGTCCATAGGTACGACCGCTCTGGGCAGTGGCCACGAGCTGGCCGAAGAGGTGTGGTTGGAAAGGAACGGCGTAAATCCGTCTCAAGTCAAGTTCGTGCCCCTGGGCTCGGTCCCGGACATCCTGGCCGCGCTGCAGTCGGGGGCTATCGCCGCCGGCGGGCTGTCCTACCCGGTCTGGACGTCGGCCCAGACGGACCCTCATCTGCACCTGCTCGGGCTGGCACCCCTTCCCCCGTCGCCGGACGTCGTCAACTCTCAGTGGGCGAAGGGAAACTCTGGCACGATCATCGCCTACCTGGAGGGCAGCATCGAGGGTTTCTACTCCTACGTGACCAACCAGAAGGCGGCCTTGCCGGTGCTGGCAAAGTTCTTGAACTTGAGCCTTTCCGACGCCGCCGATAAAGCGGTGGTGCTCAAGGGGTACCAGACTTACCTACCGCCGGCCACCCAGCCTCTCACGGCCTGTCCGTCCAACTACCTCAACGCCGACGTGCTCCCGTACATACCGGCGGCGGAGCGCGTTCAGATATCTCATGACCCGAACGGCTTCGTCAACACCTCGTACCTAGGCACAGTTATCAAGGCCGGCTTCTATACCAAAATGCAGTCCGCGTACGGCGTCATAAAGGGCTTTACCCCCCCATCCTAAGCAGCACCAGAAAATAACCACTCAACAGAGAGGACGTTCACTAAATGAGCACCAATAAGAAGCTTAATATTGAGGCCAGCGGCGCAGTGTTCTCGCTGCCTTACCTGGTGGCCGAAGAGAACGGGTACTTCGCCGAAGAAGGGTTGGACATAAACCTCATACGCCGTGAATCGGACTGGGGCGTGACGGGGAGCGGCTTCGAGCTCGTCGAGGACCATCGCAGCGCCAGCCCGTTCTCGGTACTGAACGCGTTCGAAACGGGCCAGTCGGACATGTACCGGGCCTGCGAGTGGGGCCAGGTCCGGCGTTCCCATGACAGCCAACGCCAAGGCCGAATTGCCTCCCGGCGGGCGGCCGTGGCCAGCCAGGCGATCGTCGTGCGACCCGGTTCCCCGGTGGACACGCCCCAGGACTTGGCCAACATCCCCGTCGGCGTGCACTTCCACCACGGCTCGCACTACCTCGTCATCCAGACCCTCGAGGGGTTCCTGCCCCGTAACGAGATCAAGGTTGTCGGTATCAAGCACGGCAACCGGCTCCTGGCCCTGCGCGACGGGGTCGTCGACGCCGTAGCCGTGATGGAGCCATGGATCACCGTGGCCACGAAGTTGGGCTACAAGATAATTGCCGAGGCTCACTACATCGGCTCGGAGATCGCCGGCCCCGATCTCGACGAGGAGACCTTCACTGCCATCAACCGGGCGGTAACCAAGGCCGTGGCCAAGATCCGCAGTGACATCCGGCCGTACCTTCACTACTTCATCGAAGAGGTGCCGGGCGAGATCGTAGAGCTCAGGCCCGAGGACTTCCAGCTCGGCCGCCTTCGTTTTGTGGAGCCCACCCCTTACCCGGAGCGGGATTTCCAGCGCACCTACGACTGGATGGTCTCCTGGGACCTGATCGGTCCCGATGCCGGTTTCGAGGACATAGTCGACAACCGCCTGGTGGCCGTCTAGGCCCGATCTGCCCCTTCGCAGACCACGGGCCCGAGCGGTGAGCTCCGATGTCTCTAATATATCTATAGGTTAAATAGATACGCTACGGTCAGTAGAGCCGAACGGTTAGTAGACCCAGACCTCGGTACCGATGGGCATGATGTTGGCGGCCCAGATCCAGTCGATCGCCTCATTGCTCACACGAGCACAGCCGTGGGACACCGGGACCGGCGGCACGTACGAGTCGCCGTGGATGGCGAAGCCGCCATAGAAGAACCTCGGGCGCCAGAGTGCTCCGAGTGAGTCGACGTCGAGCCCGTCGATAACGTTGTAGATGTGGAAGATGCCGCTCGGGGTGGTGGCGACGGAGGTGACGCCCTGGTCGACGTAGGTGTAGCCGCCGCCCGTCGAGGTATTGAGGGTATACAGAAGCTTGCCGCCGTTTACGACCATGATGAGGTCGTCCTGGAGGTCCACCTCGACGACGTAGCCCGACGTCGATCGGGGCTTGGGCACGACGCCGGCCGCCAATGCAGTGGCCGTCTTCGGCCCGACAACGCCGTCAGCGCTGAGGCCGGCAGCCTTCTGGAGCGCCCAAACGGCCTGTTGGGTCGAGTCGCCGAAGGTCCCGTCGGGCGTCCCCACCCAGTAGCCGAGTGACGACAGGTCTGTCTGGAGTACCTTCACCGCCGGTCCCAAGTCACCGAGCTGGAGCCCTACGAGGGCGGTGTCAGAGGCCCAGATCGGTTGTCGGGCGGGGGAGTCGATGGTGGCGTTGCCGCTGTTCGAGAGGCGCAGGTAGTAGAGGGCATTGCCTCCACGGTCGGTGCCCGAGCTCCAGATCGGCTGGCTGCCCTTGTACACGACGAGGTTCCCATCGCCCTGCATGGACAGGAAGGCGCCGGGATGACCGGCGGTGTTGGAAGCCCACAGCGGCTGCCCCGCCCCGTACAGGACGAGGTTCCCATCGCCCTGCATGGCCAGCTGGTAGCGGCCGTTCGACGACGCCAGCCACGACCCGGCCTGGAGCACGGTGCCGGCCATGAGCTCGGGTCGCCTTGTCGTCACGGCAGTCCCCGTCGCCCAGATCGGCGTTCGGCCGGGTGAGTTGATGGTGGCATTGCCGGTGTCCTGCAGGCTCAGGTAGTAGAGGCCATTGCCCGCTCGGGCGGTCCCCGAGCTCCAGATCGGTCGGTTGCCTTCGTACAGGACGAGGTTCCCATCGCCCTGCATGGACAGGAAGGCGCCGGGATGACCGGCAGTGTTGGAAGCCCACAGCGGGCGCCCCTCCCCATAGAGGACGAGGTTGCCGTCGGCCAGCATGGCCAGGCGGTAACGGCCGTTCGACGACGCCAGCCACGACCCAGCCTGGAGATCGGTGCCAGCCACGAGCTGTGCTCCGTGCGGGGACCGCGGTCCAGGTGAGGTCACGGCCCGAGGTGCGATGGTCGCCGCACCGCTCGGCGCTGAGCCCCCAAGAACGGCCAGAGCGAGCCCGGCAACGGTCAGCGCCTGGTACCGCGCTCGTGAGCGCGCTGGTCGTCTTCCATCCTGCGATCGGCCTGGACTTCCCACAAACGGCACAGCGGCGACATTACCGGCTGATCAGGCCGTGTTGGTCATTTCGGACCTCGCCATCGGGCTCGGCGCGTTATCCGAGGACCGGCCGGGCGCGAGGCTTAGGATCGTGGAGCAATGGTGAGGCGGTCGACTTCGACTTCGGTCTTCGGTGTGTCGAAGCGGGAAAGCCACGATGCCAGCGGCTTCTACCGTCGGTTCACCCCGCCTGGCCTCTCTTCGGACACAGAGGTTGCACCGTTCCGGGCTCTCGACAAACTGGTCGTCGGTGATGCTCGCCATATGGACGAGGTACCTGACTCGTCCGTCGCCTTGGTAGTGACGTCGCCGCCGTACTTCGCCGGCAAAGAGTACGAGGAGGCTCTGGGGGAGGACGGAGTGCCGGCCACCTATCTCGAGTACCTCCAATTGCTTCGAGACGTGTTCGGGGAGTGCGTCCGCAAGCTTGAGCCAGGCGGGCGCATGGCAGTGAACGTGGCCAACCTCGGCCGTAGACCCTACCGCTCACTATCGGCCGACGTTATCGGCATCCTCCAGGATGACCTGCGCCTGTTGCTGCGCGGCGAGATCATCTGGGTGAAGCAACGTGGTTCGTCTGGCTCATGTGCGTGGGGCAGCTTCCAGCGGCCTGGGAACCCAGTGCTAAGGGACCTGACCGAGCGGGTAATCGTCGCCAGCAAAGGCCGGTTCGACCGGGCGGTCCCGGCCAAGGTGAGGTCGCGCCGAGGCTTGCCGTCCGAGTCGTCGATGACGCGTGACGACTTCATGGAGAACACGCTTGATGTGTGGGAGGTACCGGCTGAGAGCGCCACGCGGGTGGGCCATCCCGCCCCCTTCCCGATCGAGCTCCCGGCCCGGCTGATCGAGCTGCATACCTACCGAGGAGACCTCGTACTCGACCCTTTCGCCGGCTCAGGGACGACGGCCGTGGCCGCGGTTCGAGCCGGACGCTATTACGCCGGGTACGACCTCGACGAGTCGTACATCGCCCTGGCGGAGTCCAGGGTGGAGCAAGAACGCCGGAGGCTGGTCCGTGAAGCATTCGACTCCCCTGTTCAAGTCGTCTTACCAGCTATACCGGGACCTGCCTCTGAGGACGAGGATTTCCAATCACGAGCCGTACGAGAAGGCAGGGCCGCCAAGGCAGTCGCGCTGTCCGTCATCGACGCAGCGGGGTTCACCGATATTCAGAAAGACCAACGCCAGCCCGGGGGAGTAGAAGTCAACTTTACAGCCCGGGACATCAAAGGCAAGCTGTGGTTCTTCGACGTAACGGGAAGCTTCACTAGTCACCGCTCCGGGCTCAAGCGCACCGACACGCTCTGGAAGGCGCTCGGGAAGGCGGCCGTGCTGCAACAGGTAGGCAACACGCCCTTCGTTTTGCTGACGGCTGACGCCCCGGAGCGGGGCAGCTCGGGAGCGGAATCCTTAAAGACGATGACCGGCCCAGAGAAACCTATTCGCGCCATTATCGAGATGTTGAGGCCATCCGGACTGGACGAAATGCGGGCGCTATATGACGGCAAGCGAGGCGGACGGTTACAAACCCACCCTCCCGTCGATCCGCTCCCGCAATAGGTCGGCGTGCCCGATATGGCGGGCGTACTCCTCGATCATGTGGACCAGCACCTCTCGCAGGGAAACGCGGCCGTGATGGCCGCCCCGGCCGATGTAGGGCTTCTCGAGGTCCAGGTCGGTGGCTTGGTCGACAAAGCGCTCAGCGAAAGCAACCTCGTCCCTCCAGTTGTCCCAGGCCAGCGCGATGGCGTTGGGGTCGGCCACGGCGTCGCTAAAGGCCCGGTCGTGTTCGTCGCCGGCACCAGCCCGGTAGCGGGTGGGGGCGTCCTCTTCGGCCATGACCTGGCGGAACCAATACCGTTCGGCATCGGAGAGGTGACGCACCAGCCCGAGCAACGAGAGGTCGGACGGCTCGACCGCCCGGCGGGCCATAGCTTGGGGCCCAGGCCCGCGCACTTGAGCTCCAACGTGAGCCGGTAGTCGTGCAGGTACCCCGAGAGCACGGTGCGCTCGTCCCCGTGATGGACGAAAACTCCTCCGATACCCCGCGGGTCCGCATCCGGGCCGACGAACATGTCCTGCCAACCGAATTGCCGCTCGCCTTTTCGTCCGCCGCCCGGCGGGGGCTCGTTACCAGCCGTCTGTGATGTGGTAGTCATTTGGACCAGTATGACGGGGTGGAGGGACCACATGTGCAGCATGGCCTGGAGGCCTCCCGGCCTGGACGGGCCGGTGCCGTACCGGTGACGGCGACGAGGCTTGACAGCCCGTCCAACGGCCCTGCCCTGGCCGTCGAGCACCTGGGAAAGCGATTTGGCAGCCGCGTCGCCTTCGATGATGTGTCCTTCGACGTCGGTCAGGGTGAGGTGTTCGGCTTCCTGGGCCCCAACGGGGCAGGCAAGACAACGACCGTACGGACGCTGGGCACGCTGCTGGTGCCGACGGCCGGCTCGGCGACGGTGGCCGGCATCGAATTGCACCCCGAGAACGGCCCGGCCATCCGGTCCCGGATCTCGGTCATGCCCGAGTCCCCCGGCCTGTACCTCCGCCTCACGGTGGTCGAGAACCTCGAGTGCTTTGCCCGCCTCTACCGGCTGTCCGACCGGTATGAGCGCATCGAGCGGGCGCTCCGGGCGGTAAACCTGACCGACCGGGCCAACGATTTCTGCCGCGCCCTCTCCAAGGGTCTCCGTCAGCGGGTCGCCCTGGCCAGGGCGCTGCTCAGCGATCCGACGGTGCTGTTCTTGGACGAGCCGACCTCCGGGCTCGACCCGGTCGCCACCAGAGAGGTACACGAGCTCATCGGGGGGCTGAAAGACCGTGGCGTGACGATCTTCTTGACCACCCACCGCCTAGAGGAGGCCGAACGGCTCTGTGACCGCGTCGCCATCCTCAACACGACGATGCGCATGGTGGGCCGTCCCGACGAGCTGCGCGCCCAGCTGTTCAAACGAACCCTGGAGGTCCGCTTACGCGCCGAGCTGGCCGGCCCCGTTCCCGTGTTCGCCGGGCTTCCCGGGGTCGAGAGCTGGGAGGCGCAGGCGTCCGGCTCGTACCTGTTGACCGTGTCGGATCCCGACGCGGCCGCGCCCGAGGTGGCCCGAGCCCTCGTGCATGCCGGCGCCGACATCCTCTCGATCACCGAACCTCGCCACTCCCTCGAGGACGTCTACTTGCAGCTCGTCGACGAAGACGTGGAGGCCAAGCGGCGATGAAGTTCAGCTGGGCCAGGGTCGTCGGGATCGTGCAGAAAGAGCTGCGCGACTACCGCCGCAACCGGTTCGTCATCCTCAGCATGGCGGTGCTGCCGCTCATCTTCATCATCGTGCCGGTGGTTGAGCTCTTGGTCATCAAGGTCTCGGTCAGTAGCTCCAAGTTCGACACCCGCATCGGGCTTGCCCTGCTTTACATGCTCGTCATCCCGGCGATCGTGCCTTCGGTCCTCGCCGCTTACTCCGTCGTCGGCGAACGTGAGCAGGGCACCCTTGAGCCGGTCCTCACCACTCCCGTCCTCGGTGAGGAGTTCCTCGTCGGCAAGGCGCTCGCCGTGCTCGTCCCCGCCCTCGGCATCGCCTATGTGGTCTTCGGCACTTTCCTCGGCGTCGTGGCGCTCTTCGCCCAGGCCGACGTGGCATCCGCGGTGTTCACGGGATCCCACCTGCTCGTCCAGCTACTCTTCACGCCGCTATTGGCCGGCTGGTCGATCTGGGTCGGCATCGCCATCTCGGCGCGCTCGATCGACGTCCGCGCCGCCCAGCAGCTCGGCACGCTGGCCAGCCTTCCCCCGCTCGTCATCGTAGCCCTGATGTCGCTGAACGTGATCAGCCCATCGCTACCCCTGACGCTCGGCCTTGGCGCCGTGCTGCTCGCGCTCGACGGGCTCGGATGGAGAGCCGTCGCCGCCATGTTCGACCGGGAACGGCTCGTCACCGGCGGTCGAGATTGATCGTCGCAATCTTCGCACCAATCGCGCCTGGGGACCGGCCCGGGAGAAAGGGGAGAGCCGGTGACAGCAACCCTGAAGCTGGTCAGAGAAGGTTTCGGTCTCGAGCTTCGACGGGCACGTTCCATGTCCTGCTCGACGGTAACGACGTCGGGCCGATCGAGTGGCGCCAAACGATCGAGGTGCCAATCGAGCCCGGGCATCACACGTTGCAAGTCAACGCAGGTCGGTACACCAGCCGGATACGCCCCTTCGACGCGGCCGACGAAGAGCTCGTCAACTTTCACTGCAACGGCGCCCGGATCTGGCCCCTCTGCGTCGCGTTCATCGTCAAGCCCGACCTGGCCATCTCGCTCAAGCACGAGTAATCGGTCGAGGTCCTAGAAGGCGGCGACTTGTGCCCACTGGGGTGCAAGCGAAGCAGCTAAGGCGAAGTCTCGGGTACCCTTTTCCCATCGACCGCAGAAGACCTCTCGCCGCCGCCTGCCGACCGGTGCGGCGCAGCGGGAAGACGCCTGCCGCGGGAGCCGAGGCGCGGGCCGGACGATGAGACTGGTAAAGGCTGCACTGACCGTGGCCTCCGGTGTCCTAGGGACTGTGCTCTTGTCTGAGGCGCTGCACTGGCGGGCGTCGAAGAGGTTCTTAGCCCAGGCGCCGTGCCCGGGCGTTGCGCGCTCGTGGTCCTCGGCTTCCCAACCAGACGGGACGGGAGACTGCACCCCATCCAGAAGTGGCGCACGGACATAGCGAAGCGCGCTTTCGCCAGCCTGGGTGCCGAAAGGATCGTGTTTTCCGGCGGGCCGTCGCGCCGCCGGCCGTCTGAAGCAGGAGCGATGGCGGCCTACGCGGTACAACTGGGCGTGCCGGCGGCATCGGTGCGGACTGAGACCAAGGCAATGAGCACATGGCAGAACATCGAGTTATCGCTGCCCATGGTCGAGGGCTTCGACCGATTGGCCATCGTGTCCGACCCGCTGCACGCGGCACGAGGTCGGCGCTTCGTTAGGGCACAGCGTCCGGACCTGGCGGCCCACTTGGTGAGCGCCGGTGAGTTCAGGCTGTTCGAACGCTGGTGGCTCAAGGTGCCCACCGCCGTTTACGAGACCTACGTCGCCCAACATCGCCGGCTCCGCCCGGGCGCCCGTTACCGGTGATCCGCTGCCCACAGGGCCGGCCGCCTCAGCGACAGCGACCCAAAGCGGCACAAGCAGGCTGTCCCAGACCCGGTCGTGCCCCCGCGCCCGCGCCGAGGGACCAGCCGGGGCGGTGATGAGCGGCGACCTCGGGGGGCACCGAGCCCCAGATCTCAGGACCTTCGGCCCTATACGGGCATGCCCCCACCTCATAATTTAGCTACAGGATAAATCCCGTTTTCCAGCCAAGGCGGTCGAGGTGATCAACTCCGGCGACACAGCGTTTGTCCTGATCAGTGCTGCCCTGGTCATGGTCATGACCCCAGGTCTCGCCTTCTTCTATGGCGGCCTGGTACGGCGCAAGAACTTCCTAGCCATCATGATGCAGAGCTTCATCTCGATGGGGGTTGTGACCGTCATATGGGTGGCCGTCGGCTACTCGCTTGCCTTCTCAGGCAACGTCGGGGGTGTGATCGGCAATTTCTCCTGGATCTTCTTAGCAAACGTCGGCGTGAAAGCGGGCCATCGGCCCCGCATATCCCCGCCCTTGCCCACTTCATATTCCAAGAGATGTTCGCCATTATCACGCCAGCGCTCATCACCGGAGCATTCGCCGACCGGGTCCGGTTCAAGAGCTACCTCAAGTTCCTGGTGGCGTGGAGCCTCCTGGTGTACGTGCCGATCGTGCACTGGATCTGGGGCGGGGGCTTTTTAGCCAAGTGGGGCGTGCTCGACTTTGCGGGCGGCATGGTGGTCCACACGAGCGCCGGCTTTGCCGCCCTTGCCTCCGTATGGGTCGTGGGTGCCCGGAAGTTGGCACCAGGGGAGCGCGTCCTTCCTCACAATGTCGCCTTCGTCGGTCTCGGTACGGGGCTGCTCTGGTTCGGCTGGTTCGGCTTTAACGGTGGATCTGCACTTGCCGCCAACGGGATAGCGGCCCAAGCCTTTGTCAACACCGATATTGCGGCCTCAGTCGCCATGTGCGCCTGGACGGCAATCAGCTGGTGGAAGTCGAGCAAGCCAAGTGTCGTCGGCGCCTTCACGGGTGCCGTCGCTGGGCTCGCCTGCATCACACCGTGCGCTGGCTTTGTCCCGACTTGGGCGGCCTTTGTGATCGGTTTCCTGGCTGGCTGCGTTTGCTACCTGGCGATTGAGTTCCGGAACCGCATGAAGTGGGACGACGCGCTCGATGTATGGGCCGTGCACGGTGTCGGCGGACTTCTCGGCAGTATCCTCCTGGGAGTATTCGGGTACGTGGCGGTCAACGCTGCGGGTTCCAATGGGCTTGTGGCCGGCAATGCGGCCTTTTTCGGCAAGCAGATCGCGGCTTCGCTATTGGTTGCCGTCTACGCAGTCGGCGTCACGTGGCTGATCCTGAAGGTCCTGAACCGCTTCGAGCCGATCCGGGTGGCTGACGAGGTCGAACAAGTGGGCTTGGACACCGAGATGGAGGAGAGGCAGGCGTACGACCTGACATGAGGCAGGGGCCCAAGCAGCAGGTGTTTGCCCCCAACCTCACGGTGCCGGACCTGGCACACTGAGGTGGTGAACGAGTACCACCGAAAGTGCGGCGGCGAGGAGTGGCGGGCCGTGGTGCGCGACGCCATCGTCCCCTGGGCCCTGGGGGACGCCAGCCTGGGAGGCGAGGTGCTTGAGGTCAGTCCCGGCTACGGGGCCCCTAACCGAGGAGTTCCGTAAGCCAGAAGGCGTTGCCCGTGGTAGAGCCGCAGACGACCGCGTTCAGCCGGCCGTTGGTCATGGCTGCGGCCGCGCTCAAGTGGCGCAGTTGGAGGTCGGCAATGCCACCGTGCCCATACCCGGGATCCAGGCGCCCTTTCGCTGACAAGCGCACCAGGTTGAGGTGTACCGGACCTTGAGCGTTCGACTGGAAACTGACCGCCATGCCAGCCAGGAGAAGCCCACCGTCCTGTTGAGGCAACGCCCACACCGGGTCTTCCATCGGGGAGCTGAAGCGCACCTGGCCGTTGGTGCCAAAGCTCCTGTCAAGCCCGCCATTGGGCCCAAAAGCGATGACGCGCCCCGTTGCTGTCGGGCTCGGCGTGCTCTCTACACAAGCCCCCTGACCGGTGCCGGCCAGGAGGAAACCACTGTCGTGGACGACGAGGGCGCCGACGAAGGTCGTTAGCGGGCCCATGGCCGCGTTGAAGTGTTGCTGGAAAGAGGGCACCGGCGAACCCGAAGCAGTCAAAGCCGAGATGGTGAGACCCCAGCACCCCATGTTCCCGCCCGCGGTCACCACCAGGATCTCACCGTCAGGCTCGACCGCGATCTGGGTGGCCCCCGAGTCGTCCCGAGTCACGGCCAAACTGGCGCGCCCGGCGCTCCCAAAGCCACTGACGAGGGCGCCTCGGGGGGTTAGTTCGCCCACCCACTCGTGCTCACAGCAGCCAGCGCCGTGCGTACCGGCCAAGACGATGCGGCCCGATGGCTCCTGGGCGACCGTCGACACCCCGCCTGGCCACGGCAGCTCAGCCCAGCCACCCACCCCGAAAGACGGGTTGAGCCGGCCGGTCGGGCCCATGGAGGCGACAAGCCATCCGGTGCCGATCTGGTCAGTGGTGTTGGTCTGGCCAGCGAGGACCAGTCCACCCCCCACGGTCGGGGCGGCGGCGTTGATGGTGAAGTCCCGGCCCTGGTAGGACAGCTGTTCGGAGCCGCCTTGCCCGAAGGATGTGTCCGGGGCGCACCTCGGCGTGAAGGCGTGCACGGTGGCGATGGCGGCCGTTGGGAACCCGGCGGACACCACGACGATGCTCACCCCGCTCGGCAACATCGTCGTTGCCACTTCGGAGCCCGCCTCAGCGGGGGACGCCGGCGAGGGGATACTTATGCCGGCCCCGCCATGGCAGGCGGTGTCGACAACGCCGTGGACAGTAGCAACTGGGCTGGCCTCGGCGGCAGGCCCGCCCAGGGGGGCGACAACGCCGATGGCGACCAGGACCGGGACCACGAGCCTCGCCCAATGCCGCAGGAGAGCAGTGGCGGGCCCGTGGTGTACGGGAGCCGGTCGGTCAAGCACGGGGCCAGGCCCGCGACGGAGAGGCACAGGGGCGGTATGTGTCATGGGCCATGAACGTACCAGCGCTGGTCTACCGCCGCCTGCCGGACAGCTCGTTATAGCGCTGAAGGTAGAACAGCCGACCCTGTTCGCCGCCACGCCGCCAAGCTCGCCCGCCTCGCACCCCCCGAACAGCTCCTCGTGAAGACCATCACTTCGTCAAGACAGCGAAGGCAGCACCTCTTCCTGGAACAGCCGCAGTGGTGTCAAGTCGAACGGGTAGCCAAGAGCAAAAATGAAATGACTGATCCCCACGTCTAGGTACCTTCGGAGCCGGGCCGTCACGGCGGCCGGGCCTCCGATTAGCCACGTGTCCCGCAGCTCAGCCAGCTCCACCCCATGACCTGCCGCGACCCGGCTGGCATAGTCCTCGGCATCTTCGTTCCGTTTGGTTAACGCCAGCGTGGTATGGATCGAAAACTCAATGTCAGCACAGTCCAACCCAACCTGCCGTCGCATCCCCTCAAGTGCGGATATAAGCTCGGCGCATTTCCCGGGAGACGCAATAACATTGAGGCGGTCAGCATGCTTGGCTGCAGCACGCAGCGCCCCGAGCCCCGTGCCCCCGACCGTGATGGGAGGGTGCGGCCGCTGGACGGGTTTCGGTTCACAAGGGGCATCGTCGAGGCGATAGTAGCGGCCATGGAAGGTGGAGCGATCCTGGCCCCAGAGCAGCTTCACGAGCAGCATCGCCTCGTCAAGGCGTTCATAACGCTCCGCCAACGGGGGGAACTCGAGGCCGTACGTACGGAACTCCTTCGCGGCCCAGCCCGCGCCCAGAGAGAACTCGAGCCTTCCTTCGCTCATTTGGTCGACCTGCGCCGCCGCCTTTGCCAGCACAGCGGGGTGCCGGTACACCACCCCGCTTACGAGGGCCCCAAGCCGGACCCGGCTCGTCGCCACGGCGAGGGCGCCCAACGTCGTCAAAGTCTCAAGGCACGGCCCGTCCACGTCGCCCGAAAACGGTAGGAGGTGGTCGAAGGTCCATACCGAGCCGTAACCTAGCGCCTCCACGGCGCGGACCGTGCCCAGGTAGTCGGCCCAGGTCGTCCGTTGCCCCTGCATATGAACACCGAAATGTAGCTGCCGCCCCCGAATTTCCATGGCCCTCTCCTTCTTCCACGAGCCCGTGGCCGAGGCCAGGCAGTGATGCCACGACACGTGCGTTCCAGCCTCACTCCACCCCCGAACCGGTGAGGCCTCTTATAAAGGCACGCTGGACAGCAATGAAGACCAGGATCATCGGCAGGGTCACGATCACTACAGACGCAAAGATGACGTTTTGCGGGGTGACCTCCCCCTGGCCTGTGGTCCCGACCAGGGCCAGCGTCTGGGTCAGGACCTGTAGAGATCCTCCCTCGGCGGCGACGAGGGGCCAGAGGTACATGTTCCAAGCCGTGAGCACCGAAATGGCGAAGTAAGCCGCCGTCGCCGGCTTGGCGAGCGGCACGGCTAAGCGCCGGAAGATCGTCCACCAGTTGGCACCGTCGATACGGGCGGCGTCGAACAGTTCCTCTGGCAGCTGGCTGATGTACTGGCGGAACAGCAGTGTGCCGAAACCGGTCTGTGCCGCGATCGGCAGGATCAGCCCCGGGTAGGTGTTGATCATCCTCAGCTCGTAGGTGACGATGAAGGTGGGTATCAGCGTTGTTATCAGCGGGATGAACAGTGAAATGGCGAACATGGCGGTGACAAGGTTGCGGGAGCGGAAGCGCATCTTGGCGATTACTAGCCCGCCACTGATACACAGCACCCACTGGAGGCCGACGGCACCGACCGTGAATATCACCGAATTCAAGAAGCTCCGGGGCTGGATGACCTGGGTCATGCCGGAGAAGGCCTCCGAATAGTTGGCGAAGTGGAACGAGCTCGGGATGACCTGTGGTGGCTGTACCGACAGCTGGGTATTTGACATCAGCGACCCGGCGACCATGTACAGCAGCGGTGAGGCGAGCACCAGCCCGAGAACCGTGGCGAAGAAAATCCTTATCCGGCGCGTGGTCCGGGTGGAGATGCCCCGGGTCGTCCGGCCCGCGCGAGTCATCGGTTGAGCAACTTAGACAGAAGGCGGAGCGCGACGAGGATGCCGCCGACCAATGCGATCTGCAGGACCGAGAGCGCCGCTGCGTAACCGAAGAGGCCGTAGCTAAAGCCGTTGACGAATATGTAATAGACCAGAGTCTGGGTGGCGTAGATCGGGTCCCCCTTGGTGAGGATGTTCACCAGGTCGAACGAACCATTCGTGAAGGACAGAAGGGCAATGATCGCCACGAGCACCGTCATGTAGCGCACGCCCGGCCAGACGATGAAGCGCGCCCGACGGAGCGGGCCGGCCCCATCAAGTGTGGCGGCCTCGATGACCGAATCGGGGATACGCTGCAAGGCGGCCAGGTACAGGATGGTAGCCGTCGGGAGGCTCAACCACACGGTGATGATGTCGAGCGCCGGGAAGGGCCCACGACTGGCTGGCCAACCAGTCTGGCGGCGTTAAGCCGAAACGGGAGATGACATAGTCCAGGACCCCGTAACCGGGGCCGTCCAGGAAAATGTAGCGCCATACCACAGCCGAGGCGGCAAACGACATGGCCGCCGGAATGAGATAAAGGGAGCGGACCACGCTGACGAAGCGGAACTTGAAATTGATGAGCATGGCGAGGCCGAGTGAGATGGCGATCGTCGGCACGACCCCGAAGGCGATGAACTTCAGGGTGGTCTCGACGGCCTGCCAAACGAGCGGGTCGGCGAACATCTTGTGGTAGTTGGCCAAGCCCACCCACTTGGGGAGCCCGTTGGTGATGTCCCAGGTCGTAAAGCTGAGGGCCAGGCCGCCGACGATCGGTACGACCACGAAAACCGTGAACATGGCCAGGTTCGGCCCGATCAGCAAGGCGGCAGCGCGTCCGTCGCGGCGCGAGGAACGGGGAGACAAGGGCGCAGCCGGCACTCTCATGCTCGCTACGGGTGGATTAGTCACCTGAGTCACGGCTGATGCGTTCCCGGATTTCCAGTCACAAGAGGAGTTCTATCGAAAAGGGTGACCAGAGGCTGCAGCCAGTGGTCAGCCGTGAGCCATGGTAACGGCCGGCTCGGTGTCGAGCCGGCCGTTACCTATTTCGTTCTCCAAATGGGGGAACGTTAGCCTGCGGGTGCTAGCCGTTCAGCGCGTAGGCTGCGACCATCTCCGCTTGGAGGTTGGTGAACGCCTTGGCGATGGACTGGCCGCCCGTGGTGGCGGCCGTTACCGCGTTGGGGACGTCGGTATTGGACAGGGTGAAGACCGTTCCCGGGGTCTGCGGCGCGATGGTGGCTGTGTCGGCGGCGATCACGTAGGCCTCACTATTGGCCGGGCCACCGGACTGGGTCCTCCACAGGGCTGTTGGACCGTTTAGGGATGCCACGGCTGGGACGACGCCGAACGTCTTTTCGGCGACGGCCTGGCCGGAAGCGGAGAAGAGGTACTTGAGGAAAGCGATAGCCAGCGCGTTGTGGACCGCGTTGGGGGCGAGGCCCCAGCCCAGGCTCCCGCCACCGGTCGGGATGACCTGCTTGCCGTTGGCGGCGGTGATGGAGGGCATGGGGACCACGTTGTAGGCGAACTTGTTGCCGATAGCTTGCTGTAAACCGGGCAGGTTACCGCGGACCTCGATGGACATTGCTGCCTCACCGGACTCGAAGAACGGCTCACAGCCGGACGACCCGTTCTTAGCTTGCTGCTGAGCCTCCGGCACGGCGTCGCCGTTGAGCATGGGGTCGATCATCAGCGCCCAGGCCTTCAGCGCAGCGGGGGTGTCCAGCGTCGCCTTGGTCTCGGTGAAGGCGGCTACGCCGTAGGCCTTGAGGACGGGGTTGTACTCAGCTTGCCAGTCGGGGCGCTCGCAGATGCCGTACTGGGTCTGCGACGAGCCCGACCCGACCTTCAGCTTGGCGGCATCAGCTAGCATCTGGGACCAGGTCCAACCGTTCTGCGGGAAGGGGACACCAGCCTTTTGGAACTCGCTCTCGTTGTACATGATGACGGTGGCGTCGGCCTCGTTGGCTAAGGCGAACACCTGGCCGACGCCGAAAGGAGCGCCCTTGGGCGGGATGTAGGACGCCTCAAAGGTGGGCAGCCAGTAGTTTTGCGGATAGGGGGTGCCCATCTTCAGGTCAGGGGTGAGGTCGCCTATCAGGCCGTCCACCTCGAGGGTCGGGGTTAGCACGTCGTAGGTCTCGTCGATCATGGGTTCGTTACCGGCTAGCCGCTCGGTCTGGAGCAGCGGTACGTAGGTGTCAGGCGTATTGACCACGTTGGCCGCCTTGATCGTCACGCCCGGGTTGAGCTTCTCGAACGCGGCGATGACAGGCTGCATGACAGGTGTAGTAAACGTGAACACGTTCATCGTGAGCGTTCCGCTGAGAGCTGGTCCCATTGTGGACGCGCCTGCGGGAGTGCTGGTCAACCCGAATATCAGGCTGCACGCGGCGGTGGCAGCAACAATATGTTTCCCACGCAGAGCGCCACGGCGGCTCTGTCGAAAGCTGTTGTTCGGTACCATTGGCAATAACCCCTTTTCTGTCGTGTTGTAAGACGTAATTCGGTGGAGAGCGTGCGGTCGGAGAAGTGGTCCGGACGATACGTATGTGCGAACTCGTTACACTGTATTTCGAGATATCCCCCTTTCTACGACAGCAAGACGATCAATTGTGCGGTGGAGTAGGTTCATTGCCCGGCGAGAGTGCCGAGGGTGGGTAGAACGACGGGAGCCCCGGTGCCCCATCTCGGACGAACACGGGTATACGTTCGAGCGGGGCGGCGACGGTGGCCCATTGGCCACCACTGAGGCGCTCATGGCTATAGGCGTCAGTCCAAACCCCCTCTCCGGGCAGGTATAGCCGTCGAGACCGTGCGCCGAGGGTGGTGACCGGTGCCACGAGCACGGAGGGCCCGAAGAGGTACTGGTCCTCGACTGCCCACGCGGTGGCGTCGTCAGGGAAGTCGAACCAAAGCGGTCTCATCGGGGGCGCTCCGCACTCGGCGGCCGAAGCCATCAGCTCCAGAACGTAGGGTTTCATGCGTTCCCGGAGCTGCAGGATGTCGGCCAAGATGGCGTAGACCTCATCCCCATACGACCAGACCTCGTTGGGCCCGCCCGACATGGCTTGAGAAAGCGGGCTACGAGGGAGACGGTCGCCATGGAGCCGGAAAAGGGGGCACCACACCCCGTACTGGAACCATCGCACCATTAGCTCCCGGTACTCTGCGTTGCCTGGGTCACCTCCGTGAAAGCCGCCGATATCAGTTGACCACCAGGGGATACCCGAAAGCCCTACATTGATGCCCGCCCGGATCTGGGTAGCTAAGGAATCGAACGTCGCCGGGATATCCCCAGACCACAAAAAGGCGCCCCATTGCTGGCTCCCGGCCCACGCCGAGCGCACCAAAGTGACAACGTCGTGCTCTCCCGCGGCGTGCAGACCGTCGTAAATGGTGCGCACATGGTCGGCCGGGTAACGGTTCAGGACTTCCCTTCCTGGCCCAACAGCAAGACGGAGGTTCTCGACGTGACCTGGTTTCAGTTCAGGCTCGCAGGCGTCTAGCCAGAAGACTTTGATGCCATAGCGGTAATAGTTCGCGCACAATTGGTCCCATAGGTACTTACGAGCCTCAGGGTTGCTGGCGTCATAAAAGGCGACAGGCAACCGGGTGCTCGCATGGCGGTCGGGCCAGTCAGCATGATGAGGGGCACCTCGTTCAGTGGCGATGAAATAGCCGGCATTTAGCATTGGCTGGTAGTTCGATGACATCACGCCCACCGAGGGCCACACCGATACCATTAGACGGACCCCCAGGTCCGACAGCTCCGCGACCATGGCTTGTGGGTCGGGCCACTCGGTCGGCTCGAAGCGCCAGTCGCCGAGCTGAGTCCAGTGGAAGAAGTCCGCAACGATGACAGAAAGAGGCAGGCCGCGGCGGTGGTACTCGCGCGCCACCTCCAAAAGCTCCTCTTGGGTCCGGTAGCGCAGCTTTGACTGCCAGAAACCGGCAGCCCACGAAGGGAGCATCGGCGCGTGGCCGGTGACGTCGGCATAGCTGGCCGCGATTTGCGCTGGAGATCCCGTGGTGACCCAATAATCGATCTGCCGAGCACTGTCCGATACCCAACGCGTTGCCGTACGCCCAAGTTCGACGCGGCCGAGGGCCGGGTTGTTCCAGAGGAACCCGTACCCGCGGTTCGACAAGAGAAAAGGGATGCTGACCTCGGCATTGCGCTGTACTAGGTCGAGGACCATGCCCTTTTGGTCCAGACGCCCGTGGGTATGCTGGCCTAACCCGAAGAGCCGTTCGTCCTCATAAGCGACAAAGCACTGTTCGAGCTGCTGGTAGCCATTGCCTGTGGCGGTGAAGTTCCGAGGCCCTGGCCACCAGAAGTGGATGGGCTTTTCGGCCAGAAGTTCGGCACCGCTATCGGTGCGAAGGAACCGTATATGCCCGGCTGCATCGACCACCGCGGTTATGGCACCGACCGTTATCATCGCCGTGTCGTGGTCTTGATTTAGCACGGCCCGTGTTGGCGGGCGTGCCGTAAGGGCACCATGGCCTTCTGACAGGCCGCCGAGCGTGGCCCGGACGCGCAAGCTGTCGTTGCCCCAAGGCTCAATCCGTACAAGTTCCGGGCCGGAGCGCCAGGTAAGAGCCTGGTCATCATCGATAAACCTCGGCGTGGCGATCTCGTCGTGAGCCTGAGGGAATAAAGATGTCACTGTGTCCTCGTTTGCGTGATGGTGATTGCGACCACGAATGGGCCCCTGACTTCGAGCCGCGGCTGGGGGTGTGATAGGCCCTGCTTGCCGAAGGACCAGAAGGGCCGTCGGACGGGCCGATGAACGAGTTGTTCCAGGGCCCGTTGGGAGGCGGCGGCAGTCATTGCCGCCGTCGTCAGGAAGGAAGGCTTGCTTTAGGCACTGGCGGACCAGGACGGTCGCAGGGCGATGCACAAAGTGACGCTCGGTTGGTGTGCCAGGGCGGATGTCACCGTCAGCCGTTCGCGCTCATGGGCCTCTCCGGTGACGTTGCATCGTCGGCCTCTTCGAGCGCGTGACGGTGCGGCCCGTGTCCTCGGGCCGAGCCGTTGGGGGCGTCTCACCCGGAGCGCAGGGCGCCTCATAGGATTCCGCCCAGTGGCTGCGTTTGGCAGGTCGAACCGCATAGTGACGGGTCAAGATAGTCGATGAGAGCACGCAGGTCAAGGGTTATCTAACCGGTTCGACTTAGGAGGTCCTAAGCGGTGGGTTCGGGGCCTCCGGGAGGCTCAGCTCACCGGGCGCCGGGAGACCTCCGGGCAAGGTGTCAGGGGTCGGCGCGCCCGAAGCGCCGCCCGGTCACCCGGCCCGCTCGTGGCCTTCGTGCCCCTGGGCTACCGAGCCTCGGTCGCGCTTGGACACAGGGTCGTCGACGGCCCTGTCAGCGGCGTAAGGCGCGAACGGCGCGGCGGCGTAAGGCGCGAACGGCGCGGCGGCCGTAGATTCCCGCAGGATGATCGGTAGCTGTAACAAGCGGCTGACTGGAGGGTGCGCTCGGTCTTCGAGAAGGCGGACCAGGAACCGTACCGCCTCGTCCGCCATCTCTTCGACCGGGTGGTGAGCGGCCGTCAGGCGCGGGGACAGCGCCTCTGGCCATCGGGAGTCTGCCAGGGCAATGATAGATACGTCTTGTGGTACCCGCCGCCCGGCGCTGGCCAGAGCCTGGTAGATGCCCCAGAGGGCGTGGTCGTTGATAACGGCGATAGCCGTAAATTTGCTGCCCTCAGACAGCAAGTCCTGAGTTACCCGGAGCCCCGACTCGGGGTTGACCTCGCTGTAGACGACGCGACCAGCGACACCGAGTTCTTCGCAGGCTTGGAAAAACCCGTCCTGAGCGCGGCGCGCCGGGCCGAACCCGCGGGCGTACAGTTCTTCCTCAGTGTTGAAAAGGACAATGTGGCGATGGCGTAGGTCAGCAAGGTGGCGCACAAAGGCCCGCGCCAATGCCTCGAAGTCGATGTCAACCCAAGTGTAGCCGTCAGGGTTCCTGGTGCGCCCTACTGCCACGAAGGGGACACCGGCCGCTTTGAGGCGCTCAACACGTTGGTCCTCAAGCGAAACCTCGAAGCAGTATGACGCCGTCGACGCGCTGCTCTTCGATGAGGCGGGCGAAGACCTGGCGCTCCTCAAGCGAGGTTGACACGAGCACGTCATAGTCGGCAGCCTGTGCGCCTTGGACCACACACGCGATGAACTCGACAGCGAACGCTGACAGTGCACTTCCCTGAGGAGGGATGAGCAAGCCGATCGTATTTGTCCGCCCATGGGCCAGAGCCCTGGCGGCTGCATTGGCTCGGTAGCCATGCATCTTGATCGCCGCGTCCAATCGCGCTCGGGTGGCGAGTGACACGGGCCGTTTGCCCGAGAGAAATGCAGACACTGTGGCTGGCGACACACCAGCCTGTCGAGCAATGTCGCGCATGCTGACGCGGGGGTTGCCGTGCCTGGGGCCATCTGCCTGTTCCATCGGGGCTCCCTTCATACCACCCTGCCGGTCGGCCGGTGTCGACACCAGGTCGAGCGACCTCGGTAACTGGTGTCCTTCAGTGATCCACCCTGGGCGGGCGAGTGGAGGTGGCGGGAATTGAACCCGCGTCCTTTGGCCTCTCATCGGGCATTCTCCGAGCGCAGCCAGTGAATTTTCTCGGCCGCTTGCTCGCCACTGGCGTCGGCAAGCAGCTAGAGCCAGCTAAATTTCCCCTCCGACAGGCTGGCGCCGCCAGAGGGTGAGCCCCGCTTAATGACGCCCGCTACTGGCCCGCAGGGCTGGGACCAGACGGACGGGCTGCGATTAAGCAGCCAGCGCTAGTTGCGCTGTGCCTTGATTGGCGTTTATTGGTTTCCCAGTTGTTTTACGTGGCATCCGGGGACCACGGCTCGCTTCTCCCGGTTCGACAACCAAAGTCGAAACCGATCACCCCCATGTCAAAGTGCAACTGAGCTATGCAGCCTACCGGGCCCACCGCTCATGCGTACCCCGAGGGTAACGACGCCGGTGGACGCAAGGCGGCCCAGGTCCGGCGGCTCACGGGCGTCCCGCGAGTGACCATGGCGGCGATGTCAGGGGCCATGACGACCCCGACGGTGGCGCCGTGGTCTTCGACCGGCAGGGCTGCACCGGCCCGGCCTGCTATGGCGAGAGCGGGTTGGGCCGGCGCCAGAGGGACCTCACCCTCGGGCCTGGGTGCCGGAGGCAGGGGTACGGCCACGTCCTGAGCCCTCACCGACCAATGCATGCCGGGCGGTACCGCGGCTAACTGCTGGGCGGTCACGACGCCCGACCAGTGCCCCCCGGCCCAGCGCTCGAGCAGGAAGGCGGCCTCGGGGTAGGGCTTGACCCACTCGTTCCAAAAGGCGCCCACCGTCAGCCATCCGGGGGCGATCACCGCCGGCCGCATGACGTCGGAGACGTGGACGTCCCCCAGTACGTGCTGGGCACGGCCGGCGAGCTGTTCACGTTTGGACGACGAGATGACGAACCAGCCCATGAGCAGGAGCACGACGCCGTCCAGAGGGTCGGCCTTCTCGAAGGCGAACAGGCCGACGATGCCGCAGGCGCCGCCGAGCAGAGTGCCGGCGCCCGCCGCTAGCCGAGTGGCCAGCCAACGGTTGCCCGTGGTCCACCACAAGAACCCGTGCAGGGCGCGTCCACCGTCCAGAGGCGAGGCGGGAATGAGGTTGAAGGCGCCCAGGAGTAAGTTGATCGCCCCCAGCCAGCGCAGTGTGCCTGCGGCCAGGGCCCAGCCTGAGTTTTGGGCCAGTACCGACAGGCCGATAGAGGCGCCACCGATCACGCCGCTGGCCAGCGGGCCGACGAGGGCGATGACCAGCTCGGTGGACGGCTTGTTGCCGTCGCCCTCGATCCTGGTCAGGCCGCCCATGAACCACAACGTGATGCCGTCAACTTTGAGCTTGGCCCGGCGCGCCGCCACGGCGTGAGCCACCTCGTGGACGAGCACCCCGACCAGGAGGGCGGCGGCGGCCAGGGACCCCGCCAGCCAGTACGCGTCCTGGGTGTAACCGGGGACGTCAGCGGGCAGCCGGGATGTGGCCAGGAAGTAGGCGACCAGGCCGGCCAGGGCGAAAAGGCTCCAGTTGACGCCCACCTTGACGCCCCACAGGTGGCCCAATCTCAAGCTGTCTTGCACTCCCGGCCTCCTTCAAGGCTCCGACCAGGTTAACTCTGCCCGTCCTAGTCGTCTTTCCTCAGTGTTGGCTGTACCTGGGCTGAGACGTCCCTTATCGAGAAAGAGGTAGGCAACGAGCCTAAGCCCTTCGGGCCGATTCGCGCAGCCGGCGGGAGCCGAGCTCCCTCTTGGCCTCCATCTGCGCGTCCCTGTCGGCTATGGCCCGGCGCTTGTCGTACTCGCGGCGACCGCGTGCCAGCGCCAGCTCGATCTTGGCTCGGCCGTCCTTGAAGTAGGCCGACAGGGGCACCAGGGTGAGCGGCCCCTGCTGGGTCTCGCGGGCCAGTTCGTCTATTTCCCGGCGGTGCAGGAGCAGCTTGCGGGACCGGTCAGGGTCGAACATGCCGAAAGAGGTGGCGTACCCGTAGGGCGAGACATGCATCCCGTGGAGCCAGATGTCGCCGTCCTGAGTACGGGCGAACGCGTCCCGTAGTTGCACCCGCCCCTCGCGGAACGACTTGACCTCGCTTCCCACCAGGACGATCCCGGCCTCGTAGGTCTTGACGATGTCGTAATCGTGCCGGGCGCGGCGGTTCTGGGCCACCAGGCCCCGGGCCGCCGTCGGCTTAGCGCTCATAGGGCCATCAGGGTAGCTTCGTCAGCGTGCTGATGGTGCCTAGAGGCCTGTGGGACAAGATGGTCGCCCATTGCCTCGACGGCCTGCCTTTGGAGGCATGCGGCCTGCTGGCCGGGCGGGGCGACCAGGTGTGGGAGGTATACCCGGCCGTCAACGCTGCTCGCTCGGCGCGTGTCTATACCGTCGAGCCCCGAGACCTCCTACAGGCCGACCGCGCCGCCGACGCCGCCGGCCTGACCCTCATTGGCGTCTGGCACTCGCACACCCATACCCCGGCGTACCCATCGCCGACGGACGTGGCCCAGGCGCCCGACCCCGACTGGCATTACCTGGTCGTCTCGCTGAGCGACCTCGAGCCCGTGCTGCGCAGCTACAGGATCGTCGCCGGCCATGTCGAGGAGGAAGCGGTCGTACTCGTGCCGGCATGAGCCCGGGAATGCCTACAATGGTGACTGGAGAAGTCGGGTTTTGTCCCGAGCCATGTCGACCAATGGGGAGATGCCGTGCCTGTCGAAGTGCGTTTGCCAAACATCCTGCGTCCCGTGACCTCGGGAGAGGCCTCGGTCAAGGCCGAGGGCACCACCGTCCGAGACGTTTTCGACGACCTCGTCCGGCGCTACCCCGGTCTTGGCCCCTCCTTGCTGACGCCCGAGGGGGAGATGCACCGCCACCTGAACGTCTTCGTCAACGACGACGATGTGCGCTACCTGGGCAAACTTGAGGCCAAGGTGGCCGACGCCGACACGGTCACCCTGATGCCGGCCGTGGCGGGAGGCTGAGAGTGGGCCGCTACGACAGCGTGCTGGACACCATTGGCAACACGCCGCTCGTGGACATAAGTGAGCTCAGCCCCAACCCGAGGGTGCAAGTGCTCATAAAGCTGGAGGGATTGAACCCGGCAGGCTCGGTGAAGGACCGGGCGGCCAAGTCGATGATCGAAGAGGCGGAGAAAAATGGCAGCCTTTCCCCGGGCCAGCGCATCTTGGAGTCCTCGTCGGGCAACACCGCCGCCGGTCTGGCCATGATCGCCAACGTCAAGGGCTACCCGTTCACGGCCGTGGTGCCCGAGAACGTCTCGGTCGAACGCACGAAGCTGCTAAGGGCCTTTGGGGCGGAGATAATCGTTTCTCCCGCCGCCGAGGGTTCCAACGGGGCCATGCGCCGGGCGCAGGTTCTGGCCGAGGAGCACCCCGACTGGTGGTTTTCCTTTCAGTACGGCAACCCGGCCAACCCGAAGGCTCACTATGAGGGCACGGGGCCGGAAATCTGGCGGGACTGCCCTGAGGTCACCCACTTCGTGGCCGGCCTGGGTACGTCGGGGACGATCATCGGGGTGGGCCGTTTCCTCAAGGAGCGCAACCCGTCCGTTGCCGTATGGGCCGTGCAGCCCCCGGCCGGAGAGACCGTCGAGGGCCTCAAGAGCCTCGACGAGGGTTTTGTCCCCCCTGTTTTCACCGACAACGACGGGTATTCGCTGCTCGACCGCAGCCGCGTCGTCGGGCCCCGGGAGAGTATCGAATGGGCGCGGCGCCTGGCGGAGGTGGGGGTGTTCGCCGGGCTCTCGACGGGGGCGGCGATGGCGGGCGTGGCCCGTTGCGCCGCCGAGATCGACGAGGGCACGATCGTAACGGTTTCCCCCGATGGAGGATGGAAGTACCTGTCCACGGACGTTTGGACCGGCGCCCTCGAAGATGTCGTCGAGCGGGCCCGCCACGAGCTGTATTTCTAGGGTCACGCGGCGGGGCACGATGGCGTCCCGGAGTGGGAGGGCCCTGTCAGGATAGGCTCGCCGGGAAATGGACGACCGGCCCATAGGGATGTTCGACAGCGGCTTCGGTGGCCTGACCGTGGCCCGGGCCCTGATCGACCTGCTCCCGTGCGAGGACCTCGTTTACGTCGGAGACACGGCGCGCTACCCGTACGGGCCCAGAAGGCTCGACGAAGTCAGGGAGTTCGCGTCGCAGATAACTCACAAACTGGTCGAGCAGTACGGCGTCAAATTGGTCGTGGTGGCATGTAACACGGCCACGGCGGCCGCCCTGGACACCCTGCGCTACGAGTTTGACGTGCCCCTGGTGGGGGTCATCGACCCGGGCGTGAGGGCTCTGTTGTCGGTCACCGAGACCGGCCGGGTCGGCGTCATAGGCACTGTGGGCACGATCAGCTCGGGCGCCTACCAGCGGGCTGTCGGGAGGCGTCGGTCTTTGACCGTGGCGGGCCGTCCGGTGGCGCTGACGTGCGCAGCCTGCCCGGGCCTGGTGGAGCTGGTCGAACGAGGCCAAACAAGCGGTGACGCGGCTCTCGTGCTCGTAGAGCGCTTATTGGCTCCGGTAAAGATGGCGGGAGTGGATTCGCTCCTGCTCGGCTGCACCCATTACCCTTACCTGGCACGCATTATAGGTGAGGTGATGGGGCCCGAAGTAGTACTAGTCAGTTCGGCGGATGAGACGGCCTTCGAGGTCCGGAGCATTCTCTCCGACGCGGGCCTCCGGCGCCGGACGGCCTCGGCTGGCTCGCAGCGCTGGATCTCTTCGGGCGAGGCGGGCGCGTTCGTCCGTTTGGGACAGCACCTGTTCGGTCCCGAGCTTGACCAGGCCGAACACTGGGAGCCGCCATTGGTCTGCACAGGAGAAGGGCGATGACCAGGTGTCGGCGGTGAGCGGGCCGGGCCCGGCGGCTGATGGGGGGTTCTCCCTCACCGTGTTGGGCACGGACGGGAGCTACCCGGGGCCGGGCGGGGCCTGCAGCGGCTATCTTCTGCGCTGCGGGGACTTCACCACCTGGCTGGAGGCAGGCCCCGGGTCCTTAGCCAACCTGCAGTTGCACATAGGCCTGGACGAGCTCGACTCCGTTGTCGTCAGCCACGCCCACCCCGACCATTGGAGCGACCTCGAGGGCCTGTACGTGGCTATGCGGTACTTCTTCGGCCGTCGGGGTGTCCCCGTCTACGCTCCGCAGGGACTGCGCCAGCTCATGAGCGGCGAGAAGCCGGACGGCACTTTCGACTGGCGCGTGGTCGGCGACGGGGACAGTGCGGTACTGGGGCCGGCCCGCTGGACGTGGTCGGTCACCGATCACCCCGTCGAGGCCCTGGCCGCTCGGGTGCAGGTCGGGGACCGGGCGCTGGGCTACTCGGCCGACACCGGCGCCGGTTGGCGGTTCAGCAGTTTGGGCGCCGGGATCAGCCTGGCGTTGGTGGAGGCGTCCTTGACCAACGAGACGGAGGGGGTCATCCAGCACCTGAGCGCTCGCCAGGCCGGGGCGACGGCGGCGGAGGCGGGCGCCGAGCGGCTCCTGGTCACCCATTTGACCCCGGGACGAGACCGAGAGAAGGCCAGGGACGAGGCCGAGACCGCCTTTGGCCGGCCCGTCGAGGTGGCGGAGGTGGGCAAGACGTGGGAGATATGAGGTGGGAGGTATGACGAGCGGCTCGAGTGTGCGGGTTGACGGTCGACTGCCGGGCGAGCTCCGCCCTATCGAGCTCGAAGCGGGACTTTACCCAGTTCGCGCCGGGGTCGGTGCTAGTCCGGATGGGAAGGACGACGGTGCTGTGCACCGCCTCTTTCTCCGAGGAGCCGCCGCGGTGGTTGAGAGGCACGGGAAAGGGTTGGGTCACCGCGGAGTACTCCATGCTCCCCGGTTCGTCCCCCGACCGCGTCGAGCGGGAGGCGGCCCGAGGTCGCCCATCCGGCCGGACCCAGGAGATCCAGAGGCTCATCGGCCGCAGCCTAAGGGCCGTAACCGATCTCTCGGTCCTCGTCGAGCACCAGGTGACCCTGGACTGTGACGTCCTCCAGGCCGACGGCGGGACCCGCACGGCCAGCATCGTGGGTGCCTGGGTGGCCCTGCACGACGCCTGCTCCCGCATGGTCGCCGCCGGGCGGATCTCCGCTCACCCGGTGCGCATCGGTTGTGCCGCCGTGTCGGTAGGCGTCGTGGGGGGTACTCCCATGCTTGACCTTGCTTATACCGAGGACGCCGGTGCGGAGGTGGACATGAACGTAGTCATGACGGGCGCCGGCGGCCTGGTCGAGGTGCAGGGTACGGCCGAGGGCGCTCCTTTTTCCCGGGAAGAGCTCGATGTCATGCTCGGCCTGGCCGAAACCGGCATCAGCCGGCTGCTCGTGGCCCAGGCTGAAGTCGTCGCCACGCCACCCCTGGCGCGGGACCCACGAGGATCGCCTATCCGTGGCTGACCCGGGGACCTTCGTGCTCGCCACGACCAACCCCAACAAGGCGCGCGAGATCCGGGCGATCTTCGCCGCCTGTGACCTCGGGATAGAGCTGGTGGACCGGCCGCCGGGCGTCGGGGAAGTCGAGGAAACAGAGGACACTCTGCTCGGCAATGCCCGCCTGAAGGCCCGAGCGCTGGTCGAGGCCACGGGAATGCCGGCTATTGCCGAGGACACCGGGATCGAAGTGGAGGCTCTGGCCGGCGCACCGGGAGTGCGATCGGCGCGCTACGCCGGCGAGCCCTCCGACGACGAGGCCAACGTGGACAAAGTATTGTCCGAGCTCGGGCCCAGGGTAGGCCCGGCGGAGCGCCGAGCGCGCTTCGTCACCGTGGCCGTGGCGATGTGGCCCGACGGGCGGGAGACCACGGCCGAGGGAACGGTGGAGGGCTGGATCGCGCGGGAGCGCCGGGGGCAGGGCGGCTTCGGTTACGACCCCGTCTTCGTCCCGTTCGAGTCCGACGGCCGCACCTTCGGCGAGCTGGCCGAGGCCTCGCCCGACTTCAAGAACGCCCTTTCCCATCGGGGACGGGCCTTTCGCGCCCTGGCCCATGGGCTGGCGGCCAATGGCTCCCTCAACCCCTTGCCCGCTCCGACGTCCTCGCCCGCTCCGACGTCCTCGCCCGCTCCGACGTCCTCGCCCGCTCCGACGTCCTCGCCCGCGCCCGCCACGGGCATGGCGCCCGACACCGGTGCGGAGCGCGGCACGGAGACGGCCCCGGGTGGGGAGCAAGCCGGCCATCGGCGGCGGTGGTTGCCCCGGACCGTGCGCCACCTGGCCGAGCTGCTCATCATCGGTTTCATTGTCGAGTACTTCGTCGTGCCGCAGATAGGTGGGACACACGAAGCCCTGCACGTCCTGGCATCGGCCAACCCCTTCCTGCCCATAGCCGCGTTGATGCTCGAGGTTTTCTCCCTGGTGGCTTACTTCGAGTTCACCCGTTCCCTCATCCCCAGGAAAACAGACCCGGGCCTGGCCACGTTGTCGCGCATCCAGCTCTCCACGCTCGCGCTCAGCCACTGCGTGCCGGGCGGGAACGCCGTGGGTTACTCGCTCGGGTACCGCCTCCTTTTGCGTTCCGGCGTGAGCACGACGGATGCCGGCTTCGCCCTGGCGACTCAGGGCCTGGGCTCGGCTGTCGTGCTCAACGCCATCTTCCTGCTGGCGCTCATCGTGTCGCTCCCGCTGTACGGCTTCCAGGTGGCCTATCTGACGGTGGCGATCATCGGGGTGCTGCTCATGGCCTTCCTGGCCGGCCTCATCGTCCTGTTCACCAAGGGCGACGAGCGAGCGGCGAAGCTGGTGCGAACCATCGGCGCCAAGCTGCCGTTCCTCGAGCCCGAGACATTGCCTCGGCTCTTCGCCCGACTAGTGGCCCGGGTGAAGGAGCTCTCGACGGACCGCCGGCGCCTCGGCGAGTCCGTGCTCTTCGCCAGCGCCAACTGGCTGTTCGACATGGCCTCGCTCTTCGTGTTCGTCGGGGCCTTCGGCCGGTGGGTCAACCCCGTGGCCTTGGTCATCGCCTATGGCGTCGCCAATATCGCCGCCGCCGTCCCCCTCACCCCCGGCGGTCTCGGTGTGGTGGAAGCCACGGTGAGCGGCATCCTGGTCGGGTTCGGCACCCCCAGGACCATCGCCATCTGGGGTGTCATCGGTTGGCGTTCTGGTCAATTTCTGGCTTCCGATCCCCGTCGGGGGGGCGGCCTACCTGTCCCTCAAGGTGCACCCTCCGGCCGACAACCAGGCCGGGTTGGCCGCCCGTCGGGCGCTTTGGCGGGCCCGATGGCGGTGGGTCGTCGACCTCTTCGGCCGGGATGCTCCCACCCCGGTCGTCGATGCCCGGTTCCCGTCCATAAGCGCTCTTCAAGGACGCCGACACGCCGGCGCGGTCGGGACCGTTATAGGCCCTTCCTGCTAGGCTCCGCCTTAGTTGGCCCTGTACACAAGGGTTATGTCGCGGCCCCGGGTAAGCCCGTCCCGCCTTCCGGTCGCCGGTCAAATCCAGTTCCAAACCGAACAAGCACCTAGGAGACGGAGTGGAGTTCGACCTTGACGTCGTAGTCGTGGGAGGTTGCGGCCACGTCGGGCTACCTCTCGCTCTGGCCTTCGCTGACCGGGGTCTTCACGTTGGTGTCTATGACCTGGACGCCATCGCGGTCGACATGGTCAGCTCCGGGGTTATGCCCTTCGACGAGCCCGGAGCGCCGGAGGTGCTCAAAAGGGTGATCGACGCCTCCCGTTTGCAGCCGACGACCGACCCCGGCGTCGTCGCTCGTGCTGAGCACGTGGTGGTGGTCATCGGCACGCCGGTTGACGAACACCTAAACCCTGACCCGCAGGCGGTGCCATCGGCGGTGGAAGCGCTGGCGCCTCACCTGCACCCGGGCCAGCTCCTGGTCCTGCGCAGCACCGTCTACCCGGGGGTGACGGCGCTGGTGGAGAGGCGCCTGGCGGCGCTGGGCGTCGGCGTCGAAGTGGCGTTCTGCCCGGAGCGGATCGCCGAGGGGAAGGCTCTCACCGAGTTGTTCGAGCTACCCCAGATCGTCTCCGCCCGGGCCCCGGGGGCGCTGGCCCGGGCGCGCAAACTGTTCGAGGTCCTGGCCAGTGAGACGGTCGAGCTGCTGCCCGAGGAGGCCGAGCTGGCCAAGCTTTACACCAACGCCTACCGGTACTTGAAGTTTGCGCTGGCCAACCAGCTCTACATGATGGCCAACGACTTCGGGCTCGATTACGAGCGGATCCGCCGGGGCGTCACCCAGCATTACCCTCGGGCGGCCGACCTGCCCTCCGCCGGATTTGCCGCCGGCCCTTGCTTGCTGAAGGACACGATGCAACTGGCGGCGTTCAACAACAACAACTTCGTGCTCGGCCACGCCGCCATGATGGTCAACGAGGGTCTCCCGCTCTACCTGGTGGACCGTTTGTCGCGCCGTTATGACCTGTCCACCATGACGATCGGCATCCTGGGCATGGCGTTCAAGGGCGAGAGCGATGATGCCCGCTTCGAGCTTGGCGTACAAGCTGAAGCGCATTTTGCGTTTCAAGGCGGCCGACGTGCTCTGTGCCGACCCCTATGTCAAGACCGACCCGGCGCTGGTGGGCCAGGAAGAGGTTGTGGAAAGGGCCGACCTTCTTGTCATCGGTGCGCCCCATCGCCGCTACGCGACGCTGGCTACGGCCAAACCGGTGGTCGATATCTGGGACGTCAGGGGCCAGGGGGTGCGGGTTTGAAGCCCCGGGTGTCGGTCGTGGTCACCGCTCGTGAGGAGGGCGAGGCCATCACCGGTGCGCTGGCGCTCATCGGCGAAGCGGTGAAGCTACCCTGCGAGATACTCGTCGTGTGCGACTGGCGCGAAGACCCGACCGTGCCTTGGGTCGAGAAGTACGCCAAGGAAGACGATCGTGTGCGCCTGGTCATCAACAACCACGGGCCCGGGCCGGCCCGGGCCATACGGGCCGGTTTCGAGGCGGCCCTGGCCGACGTGGTGGTCGTCACCATGGCCGACGGCTGTGACGACCCCCAGCAAATCGACCAGCTCACCCGGCTGGTCGAACGGGGCGTGGTCGTAGCGGCGGCGTCCCGCTACTCCAAAGGAGGGCAGCAAGTCGGGGGCCCGCTCGTCAAGGGACTGATGTCACGGACGGCGGGGGCCTCGTTGCGGGTCCTGGCCCGGGTGGGCACCTGGGACCCTACCAATTCCTTCAAGGCGTACGACCGCGCCTTCGTGGAGAAGGTGGGCATCGACAGCGACAAGGGCTTCGAAGTCGGCCTCGAGCTGGTGACAAAGGCCCGGCGCCTGCGCCTTCCCGTAGCCGAGGTCCCGACCATCTGGCTCGACCGGACTTTCGGCGTGTCGCATTTCAAAGTGGCCAAGTGGATGCCGGCATACCTGCGTTGGTACCGCTTTGCTTTCGGGCCGAAGCTTACGGTGGCGGCGCTCCGCAAATTGGCAGCCAAGAACGGAGATCAACGATCATGACGACGGTACTGGTGAGCGGCTCGTCCGGCTTCATCGGAGGCTACGTGGTGGAAGAGCTGCTGCGGCGGGAGTACGACGTGATCGGGGTCGACAATCTTTCCAAGTACGGCGCGGTCCGTAAATCGTACGACTCCCATCCCCGTTATACCTTCGTGGAGGGCGACTGCCGCGACGCCACGCTGCTCGAGCAGCTCCTGTCCGGTTGCGACCATTTCATCGCCGGCGCGGCCATGATAGGCGGGATCTCGTACTTTCACACCTATTCCTACGACCTGCTCGCCACCAACGAGCGGATCATCGCCTCCTCGGTGGACGCCGCCATCGCCGCCCACCGGGCGGGACGGTTGAAGAAGGTCACCTACCTGAGCTCGTCGATGGTCTTCGAGTCGACCGACCGCTGGCCGTCGCGGGAGGGTGACGAACGCAAGGTCCCGCCCCCGAGGTCGTCTTACGGTTTCCAGAAGCTGGCGGTCGAGTATTTCGCCCGGGCGGCGTGGGACCAGTACACGTTGCCCTTCACGGTCCTCCGGCCATTCAACTGCGTCGGGGTCGGGGAGGGCCGGGCCCTGGGCGATGTCGAAGTGCTATCGGGCAACGTCAAACTGGCTATGAGCCACGTAGTGCCGGACCTGGTACAAAAGGCCCTTCTCGGTCAAGATCCTTTGCACATTCTGGGTGACGGCTCCCAAGTCAGGCACTATACTTACGGCGGGGACCTTGCGCGGGGCATCGTGACGGCTATGGAGCACGACGCGGCCATGAACCAGGATTTCAATTTGTCCACCGCAACCTCGACCACGGTCCTCGAACTTGCCGCCATCATTTGGCACAAGGTCCATGGCCCGGACGAGCCGTTCCGCTATGTGAGCGACCCTCCTTTTGAGCATGATGTCGCTTTGCGGGCACCTTCGGTGGACAAGGCGAAGCGACTTTTGGGTTTTGAAGCCACCACGCCGCTCGAGGAGATGCTGGACGAGGTTATCCCCTGGGTGCGCAACGCACTGAGCGAGGGCATTATCTGAGGAGGGCAACGCTTGACCGAGCGGCGGGCGCCGCGCTGTGCCCCAGTGGTGGCCAGGAGCAGGTCGGAAAGGACTAAAAAGGCAAGCGGGTCGTGGCGCTCAAAGCTGGGCACGGGTATGGCCATAGCGGTCGTCGTTTTTCTGCCCGGTGCGGCGGGCCCACCTCTGGCCGGCGCGGGTGCCACGACCACCACGGCCCCGACGATAGCGTTGACCACCACGGCGACAACGGAGCCTGCCGGCACTACCTCGACCGCCACCTCCACGACGACCACGCGCCCGCCGACCACCCGCACGACCATCACCCGCACGACCATCACCCGCCCGCCGACCACCGGGGCCACGACGACCACCCGGGCCACGACGACCACGGTGCTCAGGACCGCCCCACTCCCCGCGCCGGGCTACCGGGTGGTGAGGGCGGACGGTGCGGTGACCGACTTCGGCGCTCCGGCCCTGGGTGACCTGTCAAGCCTGAAGCTGAACCGTCTTATTGTCACTGCGTCCTCCACGCCGGACGGGGGCGGTTACTGGCTGGTTGCCTCCGACGGGGGCGTGTTCGCCTTCGGTGACGCCAAGTTTTGGGGTTCATCGGGCGCCATCCGGCTCGCCAGCCCGATCGTCGGGATGGCCGCCACCCCCGACGGCGGCGGCTACTGGCTGGTGGCCAGGGACGGTGGCATCTTCGCCTTCGGTGACGCCCGCTTCTTCGGGTCCATGGGGTCCCGGCCGATCAACCAACCCATCGTCGGGATGGCCGCCACCCCCGACGGCGGTGGCTACTGGCTGGTGGCCAGGGACGGCGGCATCTTCGCCTTCGGTGACGCCCAGTTCCTCGGCTCGACCGGCTCGGTACGGCTCAACCAGCCCATCGTCGGGATGGCCGCCACCCCCGACGGCGGCGGCTACTGGCTGGTGGCCAGGGACGGGGGCATCTTCGCCTTCGGTGACGCCCAGTTCTATGGGTCCACCGGGTCCCGGAGACCGCCCCCGGCGACCGTGGCCATGGAGGGGACCCCCGACGGCAAGGGCTATTGGGTAGTGGCGCAAAACGGTGTCGTCTTCTGTTTCGGGGATGCGCCATACCGGGGCGACGCCACGGCCACGACGTCGACGGCGGCGGTGGTGGCAGTGATCGCTACGCCGACGGGCGGCCCGGTGCCTCCGGCGAGCTCCACCACCACGACGACAAGGACGACGACGGCCCGGTCGACGACCACGACCCGGCCCACCACCACGACGCGGCCCACTACGACAAGGCCCACCACGACAAGGCCCACCACGACAAGGCCCACCACCACTCGACCGACCACGACGACCAAACCCACCACGACATCGAGGCCCACGACCACGACGAGGCCCACGACCACGACCACCAGGCCGACTACGGCGACCACGGCTCCCGGTACCAGCCCTGGCCACCCTTACGCGCCTGGGGCCACCGGCTACGACTTGTCGTGGCCGCAGTGCCTGCCCCTGGGTTCGGCCAAGGTTCAAAAGCTGCCCACCGGCCCCTCGTTCGCCGTGGTCGGGGTCAACAACGGAAAGATCAACGGGTTCAATGCCTGTTTCGACGCCGAGGCGGCCTGGTCGGGCACGAACCTTTCCGTGTACATCATCCTGCAACCGGCACCGGGTGGGGACCCGGCCCCGGAAGCAACCGGGCCGAAGGCGTCCTGCTCGCTTACCAGCAGCCTGTGCGAAGGCTACGACTGGGGTTACAACTACGCCGAGGACGACCTGGCCTTTGTGCAGGCGAAGGGCCTGCACCCCCGGATCTGGTGGGTCGACATCGAAACGTCGGAGCAATGGCCGACGCAGAAGAAGTACCGCCCGGTCAACGCGGCCATAATCCAGGGGGCCCTGGACGCCATCAAGGGGGCAGGTGACGTCGCCGGTATTTATTGCACCTGGTACCAATGGGGCGAGATAACGGGCTCGTACGTCCCTCCCGGCTCGCCGCCGATATGGGTGCCGGGCGCCCTCGACGAGACGGGTGGGACCTATAGCGCGCAGTCGTACTGCCAGCGGGCGGTCCTAGCCGGTGACCCCACGACCCTGCACTCCACCTCGATCGGATTTGCGGACGGCGTCCCGTGGCTGGTCCAGTTCGGGTATGGAGGGAACGGGGGCCCGACGAACATCGACCCCGACTATTCCTGTGGATAGGCCGACCTGGGCACGGTCGCTTTTCCCCGAAGCCCGACGTTCGCCTTGGTCCTGGCCGGTGCTGGTGTGCGGCTACGTTGCTGGGTTCGTCCTGGTCGTCGCCCTGGCTTTGGCTCGCCAGACCGGGTTGCCGGCCACCAAGACGCTCTGGGCCGAGGACGGTGTCATCTTCTATTCCCAGGCCGTGGCGCACTCGGTGGTGCACACGCTGGCCGCTTCCTATAACGGTTATGGCCAGTTGGTACCCCGGCTCGCCGTCCAGTTGACGGGGCTGGGCCCGCTCCGGGACGTCCCCACCGCCATCGCCCTCGCCGGTGCCATGGGGCTGGCCTTGCTCTCCTGCGCAGTGTTCCACATGGCCCGGGGGCACATCGCCTCGCCTGCCTTGCGGGCCCTGCTGGTGGGTTCCATGGTGCTGCTACCGGTAGCCGTGGTCGAGATGCTCGACAACCTCGTCAACCTTCCCTGGTGGATCTTTTTCGCCGCCTTCTGGGCATTGTTGTGGCGACCGTCGGGCCCGGGGGGCCGCCTAGCCGCCGCCGTGGTCTGCCTCTTGGCTGCCGCCTCAGAGCCGTTGGTCGGCCTTCTCTTGCCCCTGGCCGCGGTGAGGGCCGTCGCCCTGCGACAGTGGCGGGACAATTCGGCCTCTGTCGGGCTCGGGCTGGGGCTGGCCTACCAGCTGGCCGTAGTGCTGGGCGCCAACGGTGAGCGCACCTTCTCCCGGACCGGCCTCACATCTGTTCCCGCCGCCTTCGGCGCCCGGGTGGGGCTGGGCTGGTTGACCGGCCTGCGCGGTACCGACGCCATCGTCCGCTGGGACCGCCCCGTGGCCGAGGTCTTGGGGAGCGCCATTTTCGTAGGGGTCGTGGTGGCCGGGCTCAAACTAGGGGACGGCCGCGCCCGTGCTTTTACGGTGACGGTAGCTGTCCTCGCCCCCCTCTGCTTTGCCGTGCCTGTCTGGCTCCGGGGCGCCGGGCCTTTCATGCAGACGGCCAAATCGGTGGGTTATGCCGGCCGGTACGCAGCAACGCCGATGCTCATGCTCATCAGCGCCGTCCTGGTGCTGGCCGGCCACCTTTCCGTTCAGCCGCAAAAGGGCGCCCACCTTAGGGGGAGCGGCCGGGGAGGGCGCAACGCCGCCTTGGGCGCCATCGCCTTGTGCTGTGTGCTGCTAGCTCCGGGCTGGGCGTTCTGATTTCCGAGACCGCAATGGGCGCAGCAGGGGGCCGGCGTGGGAGACGAGGCTGCCCGTGGCTCTGGCTCAATGTCATGCCAAGCCGGAGCGGCGGCTGGTGACGCTCGTGATCGACCCGCCAGTCGACCGCGTTGTCCTGTCTTGCCGGGCACTCGTGCAACGGGCGCAGTAAGTGGGCAAGTGCGGACGAGCGGGCCCGAACCGCCCCCCGGAGTGGCTCACACGGTGAAGTTCAACGTGTACGGGCGACCGCCATAGACACCGGACGCGGTGCCGCTCACCTCGCCGTTGGCGGTCCTGCTGAGGTTCGTGCCGAGCACCAGGGCAGTCGTAGCAAGGCCTGCGCTCGGATCGGAAACGTGTACGACGCCTATGTAAGTACCGAAAACTCGGAAGATGTCGACGTTTATGGTCGCCGACCCACCGGATATCCCGGGAATTGCGACGGTGCCCGTCACTGATGTGATGGCCCCCGTCGCGGGGGACACTTTCAGCGAGCCCGTCGTGATGGTCCCAGTGTTCGTGTAGCCAAGGGCGCCCGTGAAGGACAGTGAGGCCGTCAGGGCGGCGGGGCCGACCACAAAGCCGTCATTTACCCCTACGTAAGACACAAAATAACCGGGCGGAGCGTTAAGTCCCGAGCAGCTTGTCCCGTCGATTGTGTAGTTCCCGACGGGGAGAGAGGAGTTGATGGCGACGCCCCCGTCCACCGTGGCGCAGGACAGGTTGCCCGTGAGACTGACACCGGTCGGAGGCGCGTAGGTAAAAGTGGGGCTGGGAGACCCGAACTTCTGCGAGCCCGATGCGTCAACCGCCACGGGTGACAGGCTGAATACGTAGGCCGCCCCGGCTGGCGAGTTGGCATAGGGGGCTCCCGCGAGGGCTACGGCGCCGTCGGCCGACGTCGCCAACGAGTAGCCTAAGCTCTCCGAAGTGCTGTAACTTCAAGTTGGTCAGCGTCGCCGTGGGAGTTGCGGAACTCGTCCACGACGCCTCGGTCGGGACCTGGAATACGTACGCAGTGCCACCCACGTTGGCGTTAATAGCACCAATAAAAGCCGTCGTCCCGTCCGACGACATGGCCACTGCGTAGCCGAACTGGTTATTGGCGGCCCCGCCGGAATTGGTCAAGGTGGCCGTGGGGCTCGAGGAGCTTGCCCACGAACCTTCGCTGGTCACGTGGAAAATGTAGGCCGCACCCGTGAACGACCCCACGCCGAGAGCACCGATGAGTGCGGTGGTCCCATCCTTTGACAGCGCCAGCGCGCTCGGGAAACCGTCAGTCGCCGAGTCGGACAGGGTCGCCATGGGAGTGGCAGAGCTTGCCCACGCTCCTTCGCTCGGAGCCTGGAAGATATAGGCGTCGCCGCCGCCGGAAATAAGGGCCGTGGTCCCGTCCGCCGACAGGGCCAGGACATGGCCGAAGGAGGCATCAGCGGCTCCGCCGGGATCGGTCAGGGTGGCGACGGGCATGAGAGATGGGGAGCTGGACCAGGACGATTCGCTGGCCACGTGGAACACGTAGGCGGCGCCGACATTGGCGTCGACCCGGTAGGCACCCACGAGGGCGGTGCTCCCGTCCGTCGACAGCGCTACGGCGCTGCCAAAATCGTCGAGGGGTGCCCCGTTTAGATAGGTGAGCGTGGTCGCGGGGGACGACGAGCTGGACCAGGACGCTTCGCTGGCCACGTGGAACACGTATGCGGCACCTATTCCCAAACTGACCACGGGGGCGCCCACTAATGCCGTTGTGCCATCCGTCGACAGCGCCACCGAGGCGCCGAACTGGTCACCATCAGCGCCTCCCGAGTAGCTGAGAGTCGCCGCCGGGCTTGAGGAGGTGGCCCATGACCCTTCGCTGGTTACGTGAAAAATATAGGCGGCCCCGGTACCCGACCCCACGTCGGGGGCACCGACAAGGGCGGTGGTCCCATCCCCCGACATCGCCACCGACCAACCGAAGAGGGCATCGGAGGCGCCTTGGCTCAGGGTGGCCGTGGGAGCCGAGGAACTCGACCAGGTCGGGTCGATCTCTAGGGGGTAGGCGGCCTGTCGGGGTAGCTGGACCACGATCTCCGCTTGTCCGTGAACGACCCGCAGCTGTGAGGCGAGGGCGGTGCCTCGGGCATCGGAGGCCTTGAGGCCGCCGTAAATTAGGGCCGTCGAACTGGTAGGAGCGCGTTCGACCATCGAAGTGCCGTGAGACGAGATGGTCCAGCCCTGGGCCGAACCGAGGTTGATAACGATCCGGGCGCCTTGAGGCTCATGAGAATCTGTAGATGCTAAAGCCCTGCTCCAGGCCTGTCGGTGTCACGCGGTACCAAGTGCTGAAGAAGCCCATCCGCTGTACCAGGCGACCGTCGGCCAACCAGGATGATGTCACACGCAAAGACGTTGTGGGGCCCAAGGTGGCCCCGCCTATCGACTTGGGGGCGAAATAGCCGTTTAGTTCGGATGTGGAAGTCGGGACGCTCACGCGCAGGCTACCGGACTTCGACAGGGTCGCCGACACACCACCCCGTGCCGCGAGCACGCTCCAGCCCAAAGCTGACGGCTCTATTCCCGACGCCAGTGGTGCGCGTCCGAGCTCGATCGGTCCGGATCCGAGATCTCTATGGATCGCCGCCCTTAGGCCAGCCGGGATCTCTCCAGGTGGAACGGACGGTAACGGTCGAACAGAGATCTCCCCGTCGGCCGCGGGAAATGCCGGGGCCAACCGGCCGATAGGCAGTACGGCGAGGACGATGGCAAGGCAGGCAATGGCAATGGGCGTCGACGTCAACCAGGTCCTTCGGATCCGGGGCACACTCACGCCGCTCTCCTCTCGGTTGACAACCGGTGCGGGCAAGGTTCGCACACCATTGCCACGTTGTCAATGGGCCGTGACCAATCCTGGTTATCAGTGCCATTGTTATAATTTTCTGTCTCCGCGTATCTCGGTAGGAAAATTTGGGCCAAGGGAACGGGCCCGGCCCGCAGCGCCGTTCTGTCACGCCGTCCGCAGCAGTTGTACCGGGTTGGTACGCGCGGCGACGAGCGCAGGAGCGATGGCGAGGATGTTTGCCGCGGCGACGACACCCGTCACCAGCCCCACCACGATCCCGACGGGGACGACAGCGACGGGGACGACCCCGAGGTTGGCGGCGAAGGCCCTCCATACCGATTGTCCCGCCACTATGCCAAGGGGGGCGCCGACCACGGTCCCGAGCAGGGCCAAGGTCGTCGCTTGCCAGGCTACGGCCGCGGCAACCTGACCCCTCACGAAGCCCAGGGCCTTCAGGAGGCCGACTTCCCGCCGGCGCCGGGACACACTCACCACGAGGAGATGGACAAGGGTGGCGGCGCCGAACAGAGCCAGCATGGCGCCGAAGATGAGCGGGAAGTCGACGGCCTCGCCAAAATTGATAAGCGACGTCGGCGTGATCGGTAGTGCGACGATCGATTGGTAAGTAGCCAGGTAGTGCTTGACTGCGGTCCGGCCCTCGACACCGGGCGCGACGGCTACCAGGAGCCCACCCCCGCCCGTCTCGTCCAGCGCCGCCTGCCAGCACGCCGCCTGCTTGGGGCTAGGAGGGCACACGGCGTTTTCATAGGCGGCAATTGTGAAGGCGGCACCGGTGCCCAGGCTCACAGCACCGCCGAGGACCGGGAACGATGCTTGGGAGACCACCTGGAACGGGACGGTGCGCCGGGCGAACGACGGCGCCGCCACGGTGACCCGCACGACGGAGCCCAAATGGGCGCCGAGCCGGTGCATGGTCGTCCCGCCGAGCGCAATCTGACCATCGCGACTGGGGAAGCGCCCTGAGACCATGGAGAAGACGGGCCCCCCACGCACGGCCGTGGCGGCCACGGCCGGCAAGCTCAGTTTGTTGATGGAGATCTCGGTGACGATGCCCTTGGTGATCCCCGTGACAGCCCTGTCGTGTTCCAGGACGCGCAGGAGCCCGGGGTTTGCCTCAGGGGTATTGTCGGTGAAATTGAGCTGGAAGGCGTCGCCGTAGAGCCTAGGCGTTGCCGTCAGATGAGACAGGCTGCTGCCGAAAACCCCCGTGCCACATAGCGCAATGACGGCCAGGACCATGCCGGCCACAGCCGTGCCTACAGGGACCGAGGCGGCACCGGACCCTCGCTGGAGGGCATTACGGACACCGATCACCGCGCTCGGCGCTGCCCCGACCTTGACCAGATGAGCCACCAGCGCCGACGGACGGGGCGCGGCGGCCCGCTCGTCCGGTCGCCAGGCATGCGCCGCCTGCGCCGCCGGCCAAAGCCCAAGGGCCAGGACGACCACCACGGCCACCAGCGCCCCGAGAGGCAGGACCAGGGTGTCGAACGACAAGCCCGTCGAGGCCTCGGCCACGCGTGCTTCGCCGAGCGGAGCGATCGGGGACAAGGCCACGGCCAGTGCCACGGCGCCCACCGCACCGACCAGGCCTATCGTCAGGTTCCGGGCCATGCCGAGCGTGAACAGCTGGCGCTGGTCAACGCCGAGGGCGGCCAACGTGGGGTAATCCTCGCGTTCGGAGATGCTCTGGCGGGCCAGGGCCTGGCCTATGACCGCCAAGCCGACCAGGGCCGCCAGCGCGGCCAGGATCCACCAGCCGGTGGCCTGGGGATGGATCGACCCTTCGACGGATGCCACCAACTCGTTTTCTGCCTCGTAGCCCTTCACGCCGGCGGCGCTAAGGGCGTGGAGGCCGACGATGAACCGAGGAAGGCCGGCCGGGCCCTGACGTAGACGGACGAGGTACATGTAGGCGACGGCCGTCCGGGGGACCACGGTGCGCAGGAAGGCGGGCGTGGCGTACAGCTGGTACGAAGGGGCCGAGCCGGTAGGGAACTCGCCCTCGCTGGCTTCGATCCCGACAACCCTGAGGGCGACTGTCGGGCCCGCGGGCCTGGGTAGCGCCCCGGTAGCGGTGGCCACGGCCGAAAACTGCGAAGCGGCATAGAACGGGACACGGACCACCGTGCCCAGGTGCACGCCCTCGTCCTGTTGAAGAGTGAAGGACGCCAGCACCTGGTCGGGGGCCGACGGGTCGGGCGGGTGGCCGGAGACGAGCTGCCAGACCGGCTTACCCTCGGGCAACAGGACGCCGACGCTGAGGTCCGTCGGGTTGATCGGGTGCGTGCAGCGACAGGTCGGTTGGCCATCGCCGGCCTGGACCACCTCCGTGACGGAGGAGACCTCGGCAAGCTTCGCCAGTTGCGGCAGCGGCCGGTCGGTGTACACGACGGCGTCAGAACCATGTTCGACGACGAAACGTGGGAAGGCGGCCGCGGTTCGGCGACCTGCGGCGCCCGCCGCCAACACGAGGCCGCCGGCGACACCCACCAGGGCGACAACAGCCAGCCATGATCGCCATCGGCGGCGCAACTCGGAGCGGAACAGTAAACCGACGGCCCCCAACCAGCCCCCTCCTCAGCTCAGTCTTCGGGCGATTCTCCCGTCCGGCGCCACTGGGTGCCAAGGTGGCCAGCATGTGTGCTCCCCGTGCGCCAACACCCCTCCCCGCGGGAACCAACCACCGACTAGACGCAGTCGGACAATATTTCTCCAACGCTGGTCAGAAGGAGGCTGGGGTTTTGCGGCCGTCCAGTGAGGTTCACCAAGAAAGGCCCTGTACGGCTCTTCGGGTTTTGGACATTGGCCGGCTCGGTATATGACGACCGAAAATGACTAACTTCCAGGGGCACCTCGCGGTAGCAGGGTGGGTCGGTGGCATCGGCTTGGGGCCAGCTACCCCCGGGTACTGCTCGGTGTCGGGGTCGGAGCCGCATATCCTAATGGTGTTGATAAGCATTGACGAAACGCGATTCGCAGGTGCCGTTCGAGGCCTGGGTGATGGAGAAATCGACGCCCGTGCCCGCCTGGCATCCCCCTTAAGTTGGCCAGTTGTCCCGTCGTCGAGGCGGCTTGGGTACGGGCCGTCACGACCAGGGCAGGTCGGCGCATTATGAGCACGACGGCCACAAGGAGGGCGCGGGCAGCTTGCCGCACGCAGGGCTCGGCTCGGAGATAGCACGCCGGGGCCAAACCAGGACGGCGCATGACCTACCTCCCAACTTGTGGTAGTCGATAACAAACTATTATTTCAGTCCAGAGCAAGTTCAAGGCCTGGTGCCTCAGTGGGCTGTAAACCGTCCTTCCAGGCCGAGGGCGCCTACACGACCCGGGCCAGCGGCCCGAAGGGCCAAGCACCACGGTTCCATACCGCCTACGGCCCCCTCGGCGTCGCGGTGAAGTTGACCGAGATTTCCCCCGACAGGTGGAGCGAGTCCTACCAATGGAGCGCCTTTGACGGGGGCGGCTCGTCCACGCCGATGGCCGGGGGGTTCGTGTTCGCCCTCATGTACCAAGACGGCTGGGGTGGCCCATCGTTCGGCCCGTTCGGCCGGGCGATGAACTGTTCCTGCACGGGCCCGAGGGCGCCGGGGTGCTGGAGCGATCGGGACAACCTGCTCGGGTTGAGCACGGGCACGTCCTGCTCCGACTGCGTGGCTGGCGCGGGCACGGCCGAGGCGGGTCTTCACGGCTATGCACTGTTGGTGGTGCGCCCGGCCGAGTTCCCCACCCCTCTCAACTTCACCTGGGACGCCGATGTCCTGCCGCACGTGGTACCCGGTTACGAGCGCGTCCGTGCTCCCGTCGATAGCCGCTGAACCGGCGCCGGGCGTCATCCCCCGCTCATGACAATGCCGCCCGGCCAATAGTGGTGCACGGATCGCAAGTGCGAGAAGGTCGGTTTTGCTCATCTAGAGCCCCTTGGGACTCAGAAGGTGTGGCTTTGGTGCTACTTGTCATCCGGTAGTCCACTGCGCTTGGCGCGGGTGATCCCAGGCTTGGCCGATCAGGGCGTGAGAGCCATCGCCCTCCACTTCCCGGGCACGGCCTCGTTCTAGCAAGCCGGCGCCGGCGACCCGTATACGCGCCGCCGGGCTCCAGCCTGCTGCTTGTGTACAACGTCGTGCCCCTCCCGGAGTTTTTGCCGGCCGGGATCGCCTTCGTTGTGTTCCTGGTGCTGGTGCGACTGCTTAGATGGTGAACTTCAAACTGAAGAGCCGTCCCTTGTAGAGCCCCGTAGCGGCTCCGCTCACCTCCCCCGTGGGGGTACGAGTAAGGGCCGTTGTCAGTACACCAGCCGCTGTGTTGAGGTTGGCGCTGGGGTCGGAGACGCTGATCTCGCCTATATAGGTCTTGCCGACGCTGGCGATCGCCACTGTAATTAGGGCAGAGCCGCCTTTGACGCCAGGGATACGTATGGTGCCCAATACCGAGGAGACGGTCCCCGAGGTCGGTTTCACGGTCAGTGTCCCCGAAGTGATCGGGCCGCTGTTGTTGTATGTGATGGCACCGCTAAAAGCGAGCGAGACCGTGGAGCTCGAAGAGGTGGCCACCGTGAAGCACTCAGGCCCGGTGGAGGTGTCCGAGGACGCGCTGTAGCTGCCGTCACCTGAATAGCTGGCGAAGAAGCAGTAGTCGCCCGCCTTGGACACCTCGTAGCCCCCCGAGTGCACTGTGACAGTGGGCGCGCCGCCCGAGGTGCCGGTCGTGCCGCTCGAAAGGTTCACGCTCGAAACGGTGGCCGGTTCATCGGTGGTGGCGTTACAACCCGTCGGGCTGACGGTGGCGTTGTAACAGGCATAGAAGCTGACCGTGCCCGTGGGGGCAGGACCGCCGGCCGCACCGGTGACAGTGGCCGAGTCGGAGGCGTCATTGCCCACGCTGGCGGCCGTAGCCGTGCTCGTGGTGGAGGACGCAAGCGTGCTGGACGGAGCTTCGACGTCCTCGGTGATGGTTTCGGACGTGCTCGGCTGGTTGTCCTCGTCGCCGCTGTAGGCGGCACTGAGCGAGTTGTCCCCCTCCGGCAACGTCGCTAGGACAAGAGAGGCAGCACCGTCGGTAACCACTGCGCGGCCCAGATCGGTGGTGCCGTCTTGGAAGTCGACCGTGCCTGTCGGGGAGCCCGACACGGTGGCCGTTAGCGTGACGGGCTGCCCGACCGTAGCGGGGCTTGGGTTTGCTTGCAAGCTTGTGGCCGTGGTCGCTTGTGTGGGCAGGACACCGCTTGTACAACCGGTGAGCTCCAATTGGAGGCCTGTGACCGGAGGGGGGATGGTCTCGACCGGCGTGGTCGCACTGGTACAGCCGGACAGTGACGCCTCGACCTCGTAGTAACCAGCTAAGACGTCCCAGCCGAAATTGCCGTCCGCATCGGTCGTTGACGGGTTCTGGCGGTTGGAGGGCGACATGACCACGCTGCCGTTCGGGACCGGACTGAAGGGGCCATCCGGGGTCAGCGAGCCGAGCAGGGTCACCGAGGCACCCCCCACGGGCACGGTTGTGCCACCCTTGCCTTCAGTCACGACCGTGCCACTGGGGTCTACGTACACGTCGGGCCCGCCACAATCGGTGCCGAAGCTGTCCTCGCTTTGGTCCTCGTCGCACGGCTCTGGCCCTCCGGGGTTACAGGGGTCGAAGCCGGTCACTTCCGCCGCCAGTGCTGCCACCTCCTCGTCGCACCCGACGAGCGAGACAGGTATGTCCGTGCCGCCCGAACCGACTTTTTCCTCCAGGGTGGCGTAGTAGAAGATTCTGGGTCGCCGACGCCGGCGGGGTGAACTGGATGCCCACACCGCACTCGTTGGACTGACCGGGCCCACCGGCTTGTTCTTGGTACTGGGCCAAAGAGACCGCCTGGCTGCCGCAGTCGTTGGTCCCGGCCGGGACACCCACTTCCGATAGCGGCACTACCGAGAAGTCCTGGGCATCGGTGCCGGTAATGGTGCCGCCACCCACGTCTACTCCCCCTGGGTCCCCGGTATTGGTGAAATACGCCGGCTGAGGGTCCGTCTCCGGGTTGGGCGGGGAGGCGTCGGGGTAGACGAGGTCGACGACCTGGGTCTAAATAACTCCAGGGGGTTCGGTACCCGACGGGTAGGTCTGGTAGTTGACCGAGAACGAAACCTCCCCGTGAATGGGTGCCAGGGCGGGCATGCTGACGTCTATAGGTTGCGAGCCGATTACGACTCCCGCCGGCAGCCCCCCGACCGACCCACCGATGTCGACGACCTGCTGCACCAGGTCGCCTGTCTGGATGTCGGTCCCTTGGACCACGACCTGGGTGGCGACCACCGTCTCGCCGCTTGGGAAAATACTTGGTGAGAGCTGAAGCTCGAAGGGTGAGCCCCAATAGAGGAAAGGTGAGGCAGTAGAAGAGGTCTCGGTCGCGCCGCCGACAGTGATGATGCTGAAGCCGCCGGGCAAGCTGGGCGGCGACGACATGGTTATGTCGATCCCGCTGACTGCGGTTGTACCGCTGACGGTTACCTGGCCCTGGTACTCGCCCGTGCCGAGCTGCTCGGAAGCTGTCGGGAAGGCGCTGGCGAAGTAGGTGCCATCGGGGACAAAGGCCGAAAAGGTGCCCCCGGACAAACTGTCGGTATCGGCACAGAACTCTGTGCTCACAGAACAGAGCTGCACGGCCGCTCCCACAACGGGGTTGTTATTGGGGTCGAGGACCTGCCCAGATATGGAAGCCCCCTCCGAAAAGGCGGCTCCGGTCGGGCTTATGGCACTGGGGTCGGAACTGGTGGCGAACTCAAAACCTGCGGTGGACGTCCCGGCGGCGGGGTTGGTGACGCCGTCAATGGTCAGGCTCACGCCGTCCCCGGCGGCGATCGTCATGTTGTCCGGGAGGTGGATGACAGCCTCGCTGCCCGACACTTCTGGGGTCGGGCAGCCGACCCCGCCCTCGTCTGACGTCGTCCCCGTAGTCACGTCCTCTAGCTGATAATCGCACGAGTCACTAGGGAACGTGACATCGCTCGGGCCTGCGATGTCGATGTAGCTCCCGTACGGCGCGTTCACCGCAGAGTACGTGAGCCCCCCCGTGGACGAGGCCGTGAAGCCGATCGTCCAGTTGACGGTGGCCCCTCCTACGCCGGTGGCGGTCCCTAAGCCGGCTCCGGTGCTAAAACCGAGCCCCGACACCGACTGAGCGGCAGTGAAAGGCCCGCCGCTGGCAGAGACGGGCCCGGGGTCCGAACTGGTGGAGACCTCGATGCCAGAGTAAGCAGTGGTGGCTGGGGGGTTGGTGACGTCGTCGATGCTCAAGGTGACGTCCTGGTCGGCGGTGATGCTCATACTGCCGGGCAGGTAGACGTCCACGGTCGGGGGTAAGGTGCTGGCTTCGACCACGTAGGCGCAGCCGTCCGAGGTGGTGCTGTTGATTATGTAGTCGCAGCCGTTGACCTGGTTGAACCCGGTGCTGGTGGGCGCCTCCAGCTGTATGTAGCTGCCATAGCCGGCGTCCACCGTGGAGCCGGAGAGCGCCCCGGTCGAAGAGGTCTCGAAACTGAACGACCAGTGGCCCGTGGCCCCGCCCGCAGTTGAAAGCGGCGTGAAGCTGAGGTTGGAAAGGGACTCAGCGGCAGTGAAAGGCCCGCCACTGGCAGAGACGGGCCCGGGGTCCGAACTGGTGGAGACCTCGATGCCAGAGTAAGCAGTGGTGGCTGGGGGGTTGGTGACGTCGTCGATGCTCAAGGTGACGTCCTGGTCGGCGGTGATGCTCATACTGCCGGGCAGGTAGACGTCCACGGTCGGGGGTAAGGTGCTGGCTTCGACCACGTAGGCGCAGCCGTCCGAGGTGGTGCTGTTGATTATGTAGTCGCAGCCGTTGACCTGGTTGAACCCGGTGCTGGTGGGCGCCTCCAGCTGTATGTAGCTGCCATAGCCGGCGTCCACCGTGGAGCCGGAGAGCGCCCCGGTCGAAGAGGTCTCGAAACTGAACGACCAGTGGCCCGTGGCCCCGCCCGCAGTTGAAAGCGGCGTGAAGCTGAGGTTGGAAAGGGACTCAGCGGCAGTGAAAGGCCCGCCACTGGCAGAGACGGGCCCGGGGTCCGAACTGGTGGAGACCTCGATGCCAGAGTAAGCAGTGGTGGCTGGGGGGTTGGTGACGTCGTCGATGCTCAAGGTGACGTCCTGGTCGGCGGTGATGCTCATACTGCCGGGCAGGTAGACGTCCACGGTCGGGGGTGAGGTGCTGGCTTCGACCACGTAGGCGCAGCCGTCCGAGGTGGTGCTGTTGATTATGTAGTCGCAGCCGTTGACCTGGTTGAACCCGGTGCTGGTGGGCGCCTCCAGCTGTATGTAGCTGCCGTCGACCGGGTCCACCGTGGAGCCGGTGAGCGCCCCGGTCGAAGAGGTCTCGAAACTGAACGACCAGTGGCCCGTGGCCCCGCCCGCGGTCGAAAGGGGCGTGAAACTGAGGTTGGAGATCTGGCTGGCGCTGGCCGACGCGCTGCCCACGGCCCCCACCCCAACGAAAGCCAGCGTCGTCGCCATGACCACGCTGAACGCACGCGTCAGCCGGCGGTTGGCCGAGAGCGGTCGGGCGCGGTTATGGGCGCCTGCTGGAGACGACGAATGGGCATAACCCCAGATGCCGGCACGGGACACGTCGGAGCCCTCCTCAGGTCGGACCTTCCTTTGAAGCTCGGCCGGAAAGACCTCGACGAGGGAACACTTTCGGTCTCCCTAAGCCGGTGACAGGACGTTACCTAATTGCCTGGCAACGTGGCGTCGCGTGGTTTGCGGACGTACCCGCTACGCACGGCAGCCAGCGCTGTACGTGGCGAGAAGTCTTCTTCACTGGCGTGTGCTGCGGTCGGGCCGTCGGCCAAGAGCCAAACTCCTTCCCGAGCGCCCATGCCAACGAAGGGATGAGGACCAGCTTGTCCTGCGGGCAGAGCACATTAGGGGATGCCACGCAGAGTGATGTAGTGCGGACGAGAGGAGTCGAACCTCCACCCCTTTCGGGACCAGGACCTAAACCTGGCGCGTATACCAGTTTCGCCACGCCCGCATAGGCAGTGGTCGAGCTTACTCCCAGGAGATGGGCCTGCGGGAAGCCGCCGCGGCCCGGCGGTTTGGCAGTACCCTCCTTGTATGTCCCAGCTTTACATGCCGGTCCTGCCGCTGTCCCAGTCCCCGGGCGGTGCCCCCGACCCGAGCCCCGACGTCTACCAGCGGTTGCTGCGCGAGCGCATCGTTTTCCTCGGGACCGAAGTCGAGGACCGGGCGGCCAACCTCATCTGCGCCCAGCTCCTCCTGCTGGCGGCCGAGGACCCCACCCGTGATGTCAGTCTCTACATCAATTCGCCCGGAGGTTCAGTCACCGCCGGCCTGGCGATATACGACACCATGCAGTACGTTCCGTGCGACGTGTCCACCGTCTGCATGGGACTGGCTGCTTCCATGGGCCAGTTCCTCCTCTGCTCCGGCGCCCCGGGCAAAAGGTACGCTCTCCCGCACTCACGCATACTCATGCACCAGCCCTCGGGTCAGATGCAGGGCCAAGCCACGGATATTGCCATCCAGGCGGAGCAAATCGTCTACCTGAAGCGGATGATGGCCGAGCGCATCGCCTTTCACACGGGCCAAACCCTGGAGCGCATAGAGCGCGACTCCGACCGTGACCGGTGGTTCACCGCCGACGAGGCCAAGGAGTACGGCTTCATAGACCAAGTGATCTCCCGGGCGCGCTCGGTGGGCGAGCCGGTCCCGGTCTAGCCGCGCCGGTCCTGGTCTAGGCGCCCCGCTCCTCGTCAGCCGTGCCGGTCGTGGCCGAGCGCCACCCGGCGCGCCAAGCGCCGGGCTTTTGATGCCGCCTGCCTGACCACCTGCACGAGGCCACCCTGCCCATAGTGAAAGCGCGCCAGCTCGGCCCAGCCCCGGGCGACGCCGGCGTCCGGGGCGGGCAGGGCGGCGGCGGCCACGACGGGGCTGCTCGACGCCGAGGGCTCGGGCGTCCCCGCCTGCGGCATGTCGGGTGCTCGTTTGGGGTGGCGGCAAAACTCGGCCAAAGGCTCGAGGACCACCGACCATCGCATTGCGGTGCGGAGGGAAACGGCGTGGGCTCGACAAGCCTCCATCATTCCCGGGTCGGAGAGCAGGCGGTACAGGGCGTCCGCCAGCGCCTCAGGATCCTCGGGCGGGACCGTTAGGCCCAAGCTTTCGCGGGCCACCACTTCGGCGAACCAGTCGCCTTCGGTGGTCACCACGGGCAGCGCCGCCCATAGGTAGTCCAGGGCACGGGTGCGAAAGGCGAAGCGGGTCTCGACGCTGTCGAAATGGGCGGTGACGCCGAGCGTCGCTTCCAGGAGGAAATTCTGCCGCTGCGCATAGTCGACCCAGCCATCATTGAAGAACACATGCCTCCCGGTCAGGCCGAGCTCGTCGGCCAGGGCGCGTGTGCTCGTCGCCATCTGCATCGGCGGCACGTCGGGATTGGGATGCTGCATCCCCATAAAAAAAAGCCGAACGGACGGCCTTTTCTCACTAAGACGGCCGACGGCTCGCACCAGGGTCAGGGGGTCGAACCAGTCATATACGCCTCCGGCCCACACGAGCACGTCGTCATCAGGGCCGATGCCCGGCACCACGCCCCGCAGAGCCGGGGCTTTGTGCTCGGGGCTGTCGTCAGGCAGGCCAAAGGGCACCACGTCGATGAGGCTGCGCAACGTGGGGTCGTTGTCGTAGGTGAGGGCATTGGCCCTCCCCAGCGCGCACAACTGCCCGATGAACAGGTCCCGCTGGCGGTCGCTGGCGCACATCAAGAAGTCCGCCCGCTGCAGCTGGCGGTTGAGGTTGTCGACCGAGAGGCGTACGTGGTCGTCCCGTACCGGACCGGTCGCCCCCTTGGTCAGCGCCAGCGTCTCGAAGGTGAAGAGGGTCATAGACGTCGAAGACGATTATCTTCTGCGACGTGGCCAGGACGGGGTGGTGGTGGGTGACGTAGCCCTGGAGGACCATCACGTCGCTCCACGCCTCGGCGTCGGCCAGCTCCTCGGGCCCGGCGCCGGCGATCACGAAGCGGTCGGAGCTGATCTCGCAGTACGGAGAGGTCGTGATGAGGCGCACGTCGTGCTCGCCGGCCAAATGGTCGGCGATATGCCAGGCGCGCATGGCCGGCCCTGCCATCTGAGGCCTGAGGACGTCGGCGGTCAGCACGAGCACTCGGGTCATGGCCGGCCTCGCACCCAGGTGGTACAGCCGGGTACCCTCACGGGGATGACGGACTCGTTCACGGCGGGGGCAGGCGACCTCACAGCCAGGCAGCGTAACGGGCGTCGCGCCTTGGTGCTGTCGACCGACCCCATCGGGCCGGAGATGCCGGGCCCCGCCATCCGCGCCTGGAACCTGGCCCAGGTCTTGGGTCAGCACATGGAGGTGGTCCTGGCCAGCACGGTGGCGGTTTCGGGGGCGCACCCGAATGCCGAGCTGCGCTTGGCCGCCGGCCCCGCTCTGGCCGATCTGGTCAATGGCGCGGACGTCTGTTTCGCCCCCAGCGCCCTGGTTTATATGGCGGAGGAACTGCGGAAAACGGACAAGCCGGTAGCTGTCGACGTCTACGACCCCTCGCACCTGGAAAACCTGGAGATGGGCTCCGACGACATCGAGGCCCGGGACAGGGCCGTGGCTCGCCAAGCGGGGGTCATAAACGTGGCCCTGCTCCGGGGCGATTTCTTCACCTGCGCCAGCGAGCGCCAGAGGGACTTCTGGCTCGGGTCGCTGTCGGCGCTGGGACGGGTCAACGCCTACAACTATGCCGACGACCCCCTGCTCGAAAAGCTCGTAGCGGTCGTGCCCTACGGGCTGCCCAGCGAGCCGCCCCGCCGCCAAGCCCACGGCCTGCGGGGCACCGTGCCCGGTATAGGACCGTTCGACAAGGTGGTCCTTTGGGGCGGGGGAGTGTACAACTGGCTGGACCCGGTCTCACTGCTGCGGGCGGTCGACCGCCTGCGCCACCGGGTGCCGGGCTTGCGCCTGGTGTTCCTGGGGCTCCGCCACCCCAACCCGGCCGTCCCCGAGATGCCCGTGGCCACCGAGCTCCAGGCCCTTTCGGCCCAGCTCGGGCTGACCGGAACGCACGTGTTCTTCAATGCGGGCTGGGTCCCCTACGAGCGGCGCGCCGATTTCCTGCTCGACGCCGACGTGGCCGTCAGCACTCACCTCGACCACCTCGAGACGCGCTACTCCTTCCGGTCCCGGGTCCTCGACTACCTGTGGGCGGGATTACCCATGGTCCTAACGGCCGGCGACGTCCTGGCCGCCGAAGTGGCCGCCGCGGGCCTCGGCGTGACGGTGGCCGCCGGCGACGTGGCCGGTCTGGAACAGGCACTGGCCCAGGTGTTGTCGGGCCCTCCGCCCCGTCACCGCTTCACCGCCCTGGCCCAGCGCTACACGTGGCCGCAAGCCGCCCGGCCCCTGGTCGAGTTCTGCCTCGCCCCCTGTCGGGCGCCCGACCTCATGGTGGCGCGCCTGTCCCCGCAGGAAGCAGCGACGGGCTAGTCCAGCGGTCGGCTGGACAACCCGCGTTTGGCCACGGCCAGGAGGTTGCCGGCCGCCGCCCGGCCGTCCTGGCGCAGTGTGCGCAGCTCATAACGCAGGGCCTCGTTGGCCGCCTCCAGCTCCTGCACCTGGGCCTCCAGAGCGGCCAGACGCTCGGTCTGGTGGTCGCCCTGGCGGCGCAGGCCGTCGACAGCCCCTTCCAAGTTGGCGATGTGCTGGTCCTTCAGCTCGGTGGCCTGCTCGAAGTGCAAAGCCTTGTGGCGCTCGGTGTCGTAGGCGGTCTCCATGCCGTAGCGGTCGGCCACGGCATCGTAGTACTCGGCGACGGTGATCAGCGCGCTGTCCGGCTCGGCGCGCAGCTCGCCGGGCGCGGCGAGCTGCACCCAACCCTCGGGCAACCCGGCCAGCCAGCGGTACAGCGCGAGCTGAGCCGAGGTCAGCTCCTGCTCGTTGGCCCGGTCTGCCGGCCCGGTCTGGTGGTGGCGCATGTCCGGGGACACAAAGCCCTGGGCTCGGCCGGCGTCAGCTCCGGCCAAGGGCAGCGATTCGGCCAACCAGTCGAGCAGGAGCCGGGTATTGCGGTCCGGGTCTTCGATAAAGCTCTCGTAGCGCACGACGAGGACGCGCCGCCCGTCCAGTCCCGCCAGCAGTTCGGCACAATAGGTCTGCCACAGGGCCAGGGCCACGTAAAGCGGTCGCCTGTCCCTCCGCCGCACCGACAACGCCACGTCGACGGGGTTGCGGTCCACCAGGACGATGGCGAAACGCCGGTCCAGGACGGGCAACCAGGCCGGGAGCAGGAGGCTGATGCGGGGGTCCTTCAGCACCAGGGGCCGGTCCCCGGCACCGGCGTCGAGATCGGCCAGCACGTCCCCGACCCGGGCCTGCCAGGCCGGGGCGCGTTCGGCCACCAGCGCCCGCCGGGGCGGCTTGTCCCAGGCGCCGCCCAGCTCGTCCAGTAGGAGGTCGTTGAGGGCATTGACATCGGCCCGCTCGAAGAAGCCCTTGGGGTTGTCCTCGGCCGCCGGCAGCAGGTCGGCCTCCTCGCCGGCGTAAAAGCCGGCCTTGGCCAGGAAACCGGCGATGGCGCTGGTGCCGCTGCGGTGCATGCCCAGCACCACGGCCCCTGTCGGCTGCACGTTCGTCACCACCGCCCGCGAAGCTATCGGAAGATAGCCTGGGAGCGCAGATGACCGAGGCAACGCAGCGACGCTGGCCGTGGCGGCGCCAGTCGCCGAGGCCCGGTGGTGGGCACCCGGCGCCCTCGCCCCGCTTGCTGGGCGTCCTGCTGTGCTACAACGACGGGGACCTGGTGGAGGAAGCCGTCCGGTACCTGCGCGAGCAGGGCCACGACCTCATCGTCTGGGACCACGGCTCGACCGATGAGACCCCGGCGGTCCTGCGGTCGCTCCAGGCCGAGCTCTTGGAGCTCACGACGGTCCCCCGCAGCGTGGACTTCTACCAGCTGTACCAGGCCATGTCGGAAAACCTGTTGGACAACTACGTGGACCGCTACGACTGGGTGTCGTGGCCGGACCAGGACGAGTTCCTCGAGGGCCCCGACCGGGGCCGCCCGTACCGGGAATGGCTGTACGAAGTGGCGTCCTCACCATATGACTGGATCCAGTTCAACAATTTCAATTACTGGTGGACGCCGGCCGACGATGTCAGCGCCGACGCGGTGGCGCGACGCGTGCGCCATTACAGCCTCTTTCCCGACTGCGCCCCTCGGGTGCGGAGCTGGCGGGCCTCGGCCACCAACATCAGGGAGTTCAACCACAACCCGCTCACCGGCGAGCGCTACCCTCGGCTGTTCAACTTGCGCCACTACCCGATGCGCAGCGAGGAGCAGATGCGACGCCGCCTGGAGGTGGACCGGGCCGGGCTACGTCGAGGCGGGAGCAATTACCACTACGACAACATGAGCTCGTGGCCGGAGCGGCTGTCGGTGCGGCCCGAACAGCTGCATTTCGACGACGGCTCCGAGCTCGACCCGTCGCCCATCTTCGACTGGCGGTCCATCTACGGCGACGAGGCGACCAAGGCGCCGCCCTCGTAGGGCGCCCGGCCCGTGCGCCGCTAGCCTATGGCCCGGCAGGTAAGGACGGCTTTCCAGCCCGGCGGGTCGATCCGGAGGGTGGCAGTGGCGGCGTGGCTTTCCCGGCAGTGGGCGGCGGCCCGGGCCAGCTGGGCCGGCCAGGCGGGCCCAGCCGAGCGCAGGTTGGCATCCCGGAAGTCGGCCACCCAGGTGGGCAGCAAGAGCACGGCACAGGCCACCGGGACGGCTATCGGGATCCATCCAGGCGTCTTCGCCACGGCTGAGTGCAGGGGACGGGCGTAGGCGCCACGCGCCACCCGAGAGCCGCTCGGGCGGGCTAGGTCACCGGCGACGACCAGGGCGATGCTGGCGAGCAGGAGCAGGGGGACCACCTGGTAACGGCCGGCCTCGGCCAGAGGGCTGGTCCTCAGCACGGCGCTGACGCCCCGCAGCCAGACGGGGACGACGAAGCAGACGGCCGAGAAAACGGCCGCCACGACCGTGAAACAGCGGACCTCCAGGTTCCCGACGCTCAGGCCGGTGACGACGACGGCGCAGGCGACGACGGCACCGAGGGTGACCGCGGCCGTGGGGCTTCGGGCTACGAGCCAGCCAGAGGCCTTCATCCCGCCGAGCAGGGACAGCCCGACGCGCTCCGCGTAGTCCTGACCGATGCCGCCCAGCGGTGCCGGGGTGAAGGGCTTGCCCCCGGACACCAGGCGGGCCATGCCTTCGTAAACCAGGCCCAACGCCATACCGGCGGCGGCGGCGTGCTCACGACGGGCGCGCAGAGCGAAGGCGCGCACCACGGCCAGAGGGACGAACAAGGCCACCAAGGGGTCCGAGGCGGTGGCCAGGAAGCACACGGCCCCGGCCATGACCCGGCCGGACGCAGTCTGAGGTCTCCACAAAAAAGCCCAGAAAGCGGCGAAAAACAACCACCACGGCAAGTTGACCATGTTGTCGAGGAGCTCCGAGGTGGCCACCGGGAGCAGGGCCATCGAGGCCACCAGCAAGGCCCGCACGGCGGCGGGACGGATATGGCCCCTGGACATGTGGAACACCAGGCACGCCGTCGTGGCGAAACCGATGGCCCCGGCCACGGCGAAGATTTCGGCGGCCCGGCCGGGCGGAGCCCCGCGGGCGATCTGAGCCAAAAGGCGGGGGACGATCTGGGCGTAGCCGTCGTAGGTCCGGAACAGCGTCCGCCCGAACGGCATGTTCAAGGCCTGGGCATAGAAAATCTTGGCGTCCTCGGCCCACACCGTGTTTGTGGCCGCTACACCTGACTGGCGCAAAAGAGCCAGGGCGGTCAAAAGTGCGGCTCCCAGGACGTAGCCTCCGGCGACCATGGCCGGCGGCCACGGCGTCGGACCAGCCGGCGGGAAAAGGCTGGTCGCCCAGAGGCGACCACGGTGGCGTTGATGGTCGGGCGCCGTGCGGACGGAGTGAAGGTACATAGGCTTCAAGACGGCTCGGACAGCCCGCACAAAGTGAGGGGGGTACCTTCGTTCCAGGTGATGACGAGCTCGGCCTGGGGGTCGTTATCGCTCAGGTAGCCCTTGCCCTTGTGGGGTACGACCAGCTCGAGCGGGACCGACGTCGTCGGCCCCCGGAGGGGCACCAGCACGGCGGCCAGGTAGTTGACCGTGCCCGTGGCGGCCGGGGGCGAAATGACCTGCAGCGAAGCGGATCCTTCTCCCGGGGTCAGCTGCAGCCAGACCTGGACCGGGTTGGTACTTACCGGCGTCAGGGCCAGGCACCCGCCCGGTTGTGACGAGGGCGTCGAGAAGGTCGATTTTTCGTAGCTGAACCGCCCCCTGGAGAGGGGGTGGCGGGTGAGCGCGGTGACCGAGCCGTTCCAGGTCCCCACGGCCAGTGCGGTGCGGGCGTTTATGAGGTCGTAGGCGGGAACGGGGGTGTCAGGGAGCAGATGGGACCGCTGCAGGTGGTAAAGCGCCCCGGCCAAAAGATTGGGCAAGCTGCCGATGGGCGGGGCGTCCGGCCCCGAGACGTACTGCACACCGGTGCCGAGCAGTGTGGCCGTGGCCACCACCTGGACCTCGGAACCAGAGGTCAGGGCCACGCGGGTGGCGGCCCAGCTCTGGGCCTGGCCCACGTTGCCGATAGCCGTCAGGGCCAGCAGGGCGACGGCACCGAGGACCATACCGGTCGAGGCCCGAGGGGGGCCGAGGAGTTTGCCGATGAGAGGAACGAGCAAGGCGATGGCGACGTAGACGTAGCGCGAGACGCTGGCATCTACCGTCGAAGTGTCCCGTCCCAGGGCGGCCAGGGCGTAAAAGGCCAATACGGCCGCGCCGAGCCCGACCAAAGAGGGGTGCCGGGCCACAGAGGGCGCAGATGGTAAGCCGTCCATGCGCCCGTACCGACGAGGAGGGCGCCACCGGCACTGGGGAGGTTGAAAGCCTGGCCCAACGCCGAGGAAAGGCCGGTCCAGATGTAATTGGGCACTCCGTCCGCCACGGCCAGCGAGAACCGGTCGGAATGGGCCGAGATGCCGAGGCGCCCGACGGCTGCGAACCAAATGGCATAAGCAGCCAAGGGGGGGCCGATCACCCATAAGGCGTGCTTGCGGGGCAACCGAGCGGCGGCCAGGACGGCCGCCGCCACCACCATGGCGTCGCCGATCGTCGAGCACATGAGCCCGGCCACCAGGGCGACGCCGGCGTACCAGAGGCGGGCCGGCCGCACCCCGGGGCGGTAACCGTCCAGCAGTTCTATAGCCAGCAGGCCGAAAAAGACGGAGCCCACGAAGCCGACCTGGAAGGCCCACGTCAAGTTTTCCGCTCCTGCGCCCAGGAAACCGAGCAAGCCCACCGCCGCCACCGCCACCCAGGCGGGCACGCCCGCCCGCAAGGACAACCGCCAGCACAGGTGCATGATGCCGATGTGCAGGACCAGGACGGGGACGATGTAGGGCCAGTAGCTGCTCAGGTGGAAAATGTTGAACAGGGCCCGCCACAAAAGGATCGGCAGTGTCGACCAGTGCTCGTTGTGGGGGAACCAGATGCTGGCCGGGTTGGCCGGTAAGTGCCACAGCCCGCGCTGGACGAGGAAATCCCACTCGTCCCCGAAAAACCACAGTCCCCGGTCCCACCACACCCAGAAGGCGAAGGCCCCCACCAGGGTGAGGAGGTGGGCGTAGATGGCTCCCCGGGGCGGACCGGCCGGCGCGGTTCCGTCCGTGCCAGGTTCGGGGCCCACTTGTGGCAGCGTAGCGGCGGGGGAGCCGCGCCACGGTGAGCCCGGGCGGTGAGCCCGGGAGGTGAGCCTGGCAGGTCATGGGCGGTAGTAATCTGCCCGCAATGGGCCGAACCGAAGTTCTCCGGCGCCAGCGCGTGGGCTGGTGGGCCGGAGGCGAAGCCGCCGACCCGTTGGCCGCCCTGGGTGGTTCGTTGTTGCGGGCCGAGATCCGTGCCCGCTGCCCGGGGTTCTCTCCCGTGCTCGTACATGGGGCCATGGTGGGTTGGGCCGAACCGGGCTTCACGGGCGAGCCCGCCGCCCTGCACCCGGTCCCGGACTGGCTGGGCGAGCCATCGCTGCCTCTCGGCGTCCTGGTGGCGTCGGGCCACCCGGAGCCAGGCGGCGCCAAGATGGCCCAAGCCCTGGCCGAGACGGGTACGGCCACGGTGGCTATCGCCCCCGCAGAAGGCTGGGGCCTCGAGCCCAGCGCCAGCGTGGGACCTCCCTTCGCCGTCCCCGAACCGGTGCTCTTGGCCGCCCGCCACCTGTCGCGTCACGCCCTGGACGCCCGCGGTGCCTTCCTGCGGGTCGTCGAAGGCGTGCCCCGCCACTACGTTCTCGTCGAGGGCGGCCTGTTCGAGGGCCCGGATGACCAAGAGGCCGCGCCCGACCTGGAACTCGCCCTGCAACGTTTGGCCCGGGTGGCGGGAAAGGACCGCCCGGCCGAAGTGGTCACCCTTGTCACCGGTCCCATCGGGGCCGACGACCCCGGGGCGGAGCCGTTCCTGGCCAGGCGGCGAGCCGAGAGCGAGGAAGCCCGTCACCAGCCCGAGGATTGGCCCGGTCATCCCGACCGGCCCCGCCTGGACCTGCGGGTGGCCAACCCGGTTGACGTGGCCGCGGCGGTGGCCGGGGCCGAGGCCGTCCTGGCCCGCACAGGGGCACTGATGGCCCTGGCCTGGTCGCTGGGCATTCCGCATGCGGCCTTCGCCGGGGAGGACAGCCCGGCCAGCCATTTTGCCGCCTGGACGGGCGACGCCAGCGCCCTGGTACACGACGGGCCCGAGCTCGTCGCCACTCTCGACAACATCTTCGCCCGCCGGGGTCAGCCCCGTGGGCTCCGAAGACTGGAGGCAACGTTGGACCAGTCCCTCGATGACGCCGCGGCCAACCTGGTAAAGACGGCGGCCGCTGTCGGGCCCGGTGGGCCGCAGACGGCCATGTCTGCTGCAGCCTGGCAACAGCGGGCACAAGAGCTGGAGGCCGTCAATGAGGCGCTCCGCCAGCGGCTGGCCACCGAGCGCCTGCGTTTCGGCGAGCGCTCCGCCCTTCTGGAACAAGCGGCCAACACCAGTGTCGAGTCGGCCATCAAGGCCGTGCACGGCCAGGACGTGATCGTGCGCCGGCGCTTGGAGCAGACCGAGAAGGAAATGAGACGCCTGCAGGAAGAGACCGCCCTGCAGCAGGCCGAGCTCAGGGCCATCCACGCCAGCCTGACCATGCGGGCGCTGGCCCCGGCTCGAGCCTGGTACGAGCGCGTCTGGGGGGCGGCGCGCTCGAGCGTGCCCGGCCAGCTGGCCATCATCAGGGCCGGCCCTCAGGTCACCCTGGCGGGTGAGCTCGCTTGGTGGTTGGCCGACCAGGGCGGGACGGCCCCGGGCAACCGGCCGGCGGTCGCCGTACTGGCCGCAGGGGACGAGGGCACCTGGGCCGAAGAGGCGCTCGTGGAGCTGCTTTCCGGGCCGCTCGGCATCGGCGCTGTGGTGCCCCTGCTCTATGGCCCCCAGGGCCAGGTCCTCGAAGCCGGCAGCTTCGTCGGCCCCGCCGGGGCCGTGGCCCCTTTCGGCAGCCACATGGGGGTGGGAGGGCGCGAACTGGCTTTCCGGCGCGATGTCCCCGGCAGCGCGTCGGAGGTGATCGCCGTTTCGGCCCGCGCCCTGGAAGGCTTCCGGCCCCGCCCGGCGGAGACTGACGCGGCGAGCACTGTACGCGAGGTGCTCGGTCATGTCCGGGCGCGGGGCCTGCGTGCCGTTTATGAGCCCAGCTGGCGCGCCCCGGCGCCCGAGGGGTTCCTGCCGGCGCCGGCCCCGGTGGGGCCGCGGCGCTGGGCCGAACGCGACGAGGCCGCCCCCGTGCGGGTGCTGGTGGTCACGGGCACCATCCCGGGCACTCTGGTCGGGATGGAAGGCTTGGCCGAGCTGGTCGAGGCCCTGGCCCGCTGTCCCGCCACCCGGGTGACCCTGGCCTGTGCCGACGGTTTCGGGGCGGACCGCTATGGCGGCTATTACCAGCGTCAGGGCGTGGAAGTGGCCGCCGGGCCCCTCGATTGGATGGCCTGGTGTGGCGACCGGCGTTACCACTACTCCCACGTACTGGTGAGCGACGAGGGCCTCACCACCAGGCTCTGGCCCCTGGTGCGCTCAACCCAGCCCCAAGCCCTGGCCGCCCTGTACTCAGAGCGCCTGCCCTTCCGGCGCAGCCAGGCCCTGGGCGACGTCAGCTGGCACGTCGAGGGCACCGAGACCATAAACGAGGTGCACCAGGCCCGGCTCCTGCGCCAGCTCGAAGGCGTCGAGGCGGCCTGGTGCGCCAGCGAGGCCGACGCCAACCTGCTGGTCGGCTTGCGGCCCGGGCTGGACGTGACCCGGCTGGGGCCGCCCCTGCCGCGGCCGGGCGCGGCCAAGGGGTTTGCCGACCGCGACGGCGTGGTCTTGGTGGCGACGGACAGCTTCGACGCCGCCGGAGACCCGGAGGCGCCCGCCGTGCGGGCGCTGGAAGCGCTGGTCCCGGCCTGGCGCCGGCGGGACATGAGCCTAAAGGTCAGGATCGTGAGCGACTGGCCCACTCCTGGTCTCGCCCACCTGGCCGCCGGGGCGGGAGCCGAAATCGTGCCTTCGGGCGGCGACCTGGTGGCGGCTTTGAGCGCGGCCCGGCTGGTCGTGGCGCCGGTTGTCCACGGCACCAGCGCCTCCTCCTGGGTGCCGGCGGCACTGGCAGCGGGAACGCCCTGGCTGTGCACGGCCAAGGCGGTGGCAGGGACGTACCTGGAAGGCGTGGACGACCGGGGCGTGGTAGGCGACGTGGCCACCATGGGCCACCGCGGCTGGGTGTTGCTGACCGACGAGGCCGCCTGGGAGGACGTGGCCGGTGGCCTCCGGGGCCGTCTCGCCGACCGGCGCGCCCAGCGGGAGGCGGCACTGTCCGCGGCCCTGGTGAGCGTGGGCATCGACCCGCCCGGTGCTCCGCTATGGCCGGTGGAGCACCGCCTTGCTCATCCCGCCCGCCCGCCGGTGCAGGTGGCCCTGCGCCCCAGTGCCGTGGCCGACCCGCCGGCCATTTTCGTCCCCGACAGCCTGAGCGAGGACGAGCGCTACGAGTTGTGGCATCAGCGTCGGGGGCCCAACGCCGCGGTGGTGGCGGCCATCGGGGCGGAGGCGGCCCGGGCCGGCTACCAGCCGACCATCTCGGTGCTCATGCCCGTGTTCGACACCGCGGCCTGGATGCTGGAGGCGGCGGCCGAGTCCGTGATGGCCCAGGCCTACCCCAACTGGCAGCTGTGCCTGGCCGACGACGCCTCGGAGCGGGCCGAGACCCTGGCCACCCTGTCCTCGCTGGTGGAGCGGGACAGCCGCATCTGCCTCACCCGGCTGCCCGAGCGTTCGGGCATCTCGGCGGCAACCAACGCCGCCCTCAGCCTGGCCACGGGCGAGTACGTCGCCTTCCTGGACCACGACGACGTCCTCAAGCCCCACGCTTTGGCTCAGGTGGTGCGCTGGCTCGACGCCGACCCCGACCTGGACCTGCTCTACAGCGATGAGGACAAGCTGGACCCGGTCGGCCGGTTCACCGAGGCCCGGTGGAAGCCGGACTTCTCCCCCAACCTGCTGCTGTGCCAGAACTACGTCTGCCATTTCCTCGTCGTCCGGCGATCTCTGGTCGTGAGCCTGGGTGGCCTGCGCCCGGATTACGACGGCAGCCAGGACTACGACCTGGTACTGAGGGCGACGGACGTGACAGACCACATCGCCCACGTCCCCGACTCGTTGTACAGCTGGCGCATGCACGAGCAGTCGGCGGCCTCGGCCGGCGACAACAAACCGTGGGCATGGCTGGCGGCCCAGCGGGCGCTGGGAGACTGGCTGCGCCGGCGCGAGGACAGGGGCGGCGCCGGGGGGTGGACCGAGGAGGGAGCGTGGTTCGATGTCCACCGGGTGCGCTTCCGGCGCGCCGGCGAGCCCAAGGTCAGCATCATCATCCCGACCCGCAACGGCCGTCACCTGCTCGGCCGCTGCGTCGAAAGCGTGATCTCCAAGTCGGTCTACGGCAACTACGAACTGGTCGTGGTGGACAACCAGAGCGACGACCCCGAGACCCTCGAGTACCTGGCCACCCTGCCCGGGCAGGTGCTCCGCTACCCCCACGAGTTCAATTACCCCCGCCAGCTCAACCTGGCCGCGGCCGCCGTCGAGTGCGACGTCCTGGTGTTCTTGAACAACGACACCGAGGTCCTGACCACGGACTGGCTGGACCGGCTCATCGAGCAGGCCATGCGTCCCGAGGTGGGCGCGGTGGGGCCCGGCTCCTCTTCCCGGACGGGAAGGTACAGCACGAAGGTATCGTCATCGGAGCCTGGCGCGGGCACGCCAATTCCATCGAATGGGGTAACTGGTGGCGGATGGGCGACCTGCTCAGGGACGTTTCCGCCGTGACTGGGGCGTGCATGGCGACTCGGCCCGGCGTCTATTGGCGGTTGGGAGGCTACGATGAACGTCTTCGGGTGGCTTACAACGACGTCGATTTCTGCCTACGTTTGCACCAAGCCGGGTACCAGGTGGTTTATGAGCCTGATGCCGCGCTCTTTCACGCCGAAGGGTCGTCGCGGGGGCTGGTCGAGGATCCCGAGGACGCGCCCCTGTTCAACGAGCGCTGGCGGCCGCGTTCGTCGTGCGACCCTTATTACAACCCCAACCTCAACCGCAACCGGCTGCTGTTCCGGGTGGAGCCGTGAGCCGGGCCACCTCCGACCCCGGTTCATTGGAGGCGTGGCCGGAGGAGCCTGACAACGGCACCAATGGCCAGGGCAATGGGGGCCAGGGCAACGGCGGGACCTCCCGGCGCGGCCGTCGCAGCAACGCCAGCAACACCACTACGGCGCGCACGACCACCATGACGGCCAAGACGGCCCCGCCCAGCCTGCGCGAGTACAGCCATTACAAGGAGCTTTTTTACAACCTGACGTTGCGCGACCTGCGCTCGAAGTACAAGCGCTCGGTTATCGGCTGGGGCTGGTCAATGATCAACCCGCTGGTCAATATGGTCATCTACACAGTCGTTTTTTCGATCCTCCTGCACATAAGCCCGCCGGTGGGCATACCCAGCGGTATCAACAACTACGCCCTCATGCTCTTGGCCGCCATGTTGCCCTTCAACTTCTTCCAGGCCAGCGTCATGGAGTCCATGGGCAGCCTGGTAGGCAACCAGAACCTCATCCAGAAGACGTACTTCCCCAGGGAGCTTCTACCGGCGGCAACCGTCGCCTCCAAGGTCGTGTCCCATCTGATAGAGATGGGCTTGCTGCTGGTGGCGGTGGTGGCGTGGGGCAACTGGAGGGCATTGATGTACCTGCCCTTCGTGATCATGGTCATGATCGTGGTGACGATCTTCGGGCTCGGCCTGGCCTTCCTGTTCTCGATAGGCAATGTTTTCTACCGGGACATCTATCACTTTTCCGGCATCTTCTTTTTCCTCTGGATGTTCCTCACCCCCATCGCCTACCCCTTTTACATCGTGGGTGGCGGCCTCAACGGCAACCCGGCGGGGGGAGCGGTGCTGCAGGCGCCCAGGTACGTTCACCTCCTGGGCCACGCGTTGTCGCTGGGCAGCCTCTTCAAGCTCAACCCCATGACCGATGCCGTGCTCACTTTTCAGGCCTTCCTGTACAACGGGCAATTACCTTCCTCGTCCCATCTCGTGAAGTTCACGGTGGCGTCGACCACGGCCGACCCGCACCCGCTGGCCACGTTCCTCGTCGTGCATTCCAATGTGTCGTGGGGTGACTTCGCCTACCTCGTGGTCTGGGCCGTGGTCGTCCTGGCCATCGGGCTGCGGGTTTTCCGCAAGTACGAGGCTCGCCTGCCCGAGGAGCTTTAAGAGCCGTGAGCTCGCCCGTCGTTGTCGTCGACAACGTCTCCAAGAAGTACCGGCTCTACCGGGAGCGTAACAACTACCTGAAGGCCGCCATCATGCGGGGCGGGCGGTCCAAGGTCGACATATTCTGGGCACTCGAGGACGTAAGTTTCGAAGTCTACGAGGGTTCGACGACCGGGCTCATAGGTGAGAACGGGTCGGGAAAGTCGACAATGCTCAAATGCCTGGCCCGGATCCTGCGCCCGGACACGGGGTCGGTATCGGTGACGGGAAAGATGTCGGCGCTCCTTCGAGCTCGGGGCCGGCTTCCACCCTGAGCTGTCGGGCCGGGAAAACGTCTTCCTCAACGGGGCCATCCTGGGCCTCAAACAGAAAGAGCTAATGGCCAAGTTCGACGACATCGTCGACTTCGCCGGGATCGGCCAGTACATCGACGAGCCGGTAAAGAACTATTCCTCGGGCATGTACGTGCGCCTCGGCTTCTCGGTGGCCATCAATGTCGAGCCCGACATACTTCTCGTGGACGAGGTCCTGGCCGTGGGGGACGAGGCCTTCCAGCGCAAGTGCCTGGAGCGCTTCGCCGACCTGAAGCGGGCCGGCAAGACGGTCATCATCGTCTCGCACTCCATGGGGTCGGTGATCAACATGTGCGACCACGTCATCTGGTTCAAGAAGGGCCGCAAGATGGCCGACGGAGAGCCACGACAGGTGGTCGAGGCCTACACCGGTTCCATCACACTGGCGGAGCACCGGCCCACCGAGACGGGTGACCGTTGGGGTTCGGGTGAGGCCCGCATCGAGCGTGTCACCCTTCTGGACCGTTTGGGCCAGCAGACGACTCGGGTGGGCAGCGGGGAGCCCCTCACCGTGCGCCTGTGGTACACGACGTCTGAGCCAATCGAGCGGCCCGTCTTCTCGGTCTCCCTGCAGACTCTCCAGGGCGTGGTGATCAGCAACCCGACGACCAGAGAGGGCGGTGAGGTGCCGGAGAAGCTGGACGGCAGCGGGTGGGTGGACCTGGTCCTGGAGCATTTCCCGATCCTGCCGGGCACCTACGACATCACCGCCTCGCTGACCGACTTCACCCTGGCGCATCCCTATGACGTGCGCCGTAACGTCCTACGCATGGACGTGGACCGCAAGGGGCCGGTGGAGACCTCCGGCATCTTGTCCCTGGGAGGGCACTGGGCCTTCGGGCCCTAACGGCGCCGGCCCCGCTGCTACCGAGAGCTCTCAGGGCTCAGCCACCCATCCCGGACGCCGTTCGGAAGAAATCAACGGCTCGTTGATGTCGGTTTCTGCGGGAGGTGGGCCGGCTGCCCGCTCCACATGGGGAGACGCCGCCCTACGCCCCTTGGCCTGGGCCCACGGAACTTTGTAAACCGGAGCCTGGGCCAGTGCCGTAGCTGCGAGCACCGCCGCACAGAGCAGCCCAACCACCCCGATCACCCGAGCCGAGGAGCCCAACTGCAACATCACGATGGCGGCGCCGCTCAGCGCCGCTCCTGCCACATAGGTCACGGTAACGGCTTGGCGCACAGACAGGCCGAGGTAGACCAGGCGATGGCTCGTGTGGTCCTGACCGCCGCTGAAAGGGCTACGCCGATGCATGGCGCGTGAGACTATTACAAGGGTTGTGTCGAAAAGGGCGATGCCGGGCACAGCGAGGATTACCGCGACTTCGACGCGCGTGGGCGCGCTGGAGCGGAGCTTGAGCAGCAGGACGGCAATCATGAAGCCAAGGAACAAGCTGCCGGCGTCGCCCATGTAGATGCGGGCCGGATGAAAATTCTGACGAAGGAAGCCGCCAGCGCAGCCGGCGAGCGCAATGGCCAGCGCGGCGACGAGGTAGCGGTCCTGCAACCACGCGATCCCAAAGATCGATAACGCCGCTATGGCAGTAACGCCTGCAGACAAGCCGTCCATATTGTCGAGAAGATTGAAGGCGTTCGTCACCCCCACCACCCACAGGACCGTGAGCACGGCGTCAAGGGCGACCGGTAGTCCTGGAAGGTGGGCTCGGTACCCCATCGACCAGACCGCGGTACCCGCGGCGGCCTCCACGCCGAGCCTTAGCCATGGGCTCAAACCACCGCGTATGTCGTCTATCAGGCCCACTATGGCCAGCAACACGGCGAGACCCAAGAAGCCGGCCAGCTGAGCCAGCCCGCTCGGAGGCGGTCTGAGAACTGCCGCCGCCAACGTCACGATCGTGAAGGAAACGAGGATGGCGGCCCCGCCCAAGTAGGGGACCGCTTCACCGTGGGCCTTGGCCGGTCCGGGCTGGTCGAAGAGGTGCAGACGAAGGGCCACGGTGAGAGCCACCGGGGTCAGGACGCCACTGAGGATAAGGGAGGCGCCCAAGACGATGCCATAAGCCCAAAGCGGGAGCGAGCTCATGGGCTGTTCACCAGTCCAAGGCGGCCGTTATTGGGCCGACTGAGGCGGCACTTTCCGTCATACAGCTTCCATCATGCCGCAGGACGCCGGGCGACAATGAAGAAACCGGCTTCCTCGCGCACCGACTCGACGATGAAGCCCTCTTTGGCGAACCATTGGTCCAACTCGGCCCAGACGTAACGGTGTTCCACGGGAGCGCTAAGACGGTCGAACGTATCGAGCCACAGGGCGCGGAACGATCTCCGTCGGTATACGGCGAGAGGTAGTTTCGCCCCCCACTCGGAACCTCGTTCTTGGGCCCACTCGCCCGGCATCACGATGCCCACCCTGAGCACGGCGGCAACGGCTGCGCTCAGCCAACGCAGGGCTCTCCTGTCCATCCGGACGGTAACGCGCCTGAGGAGTGTCGCAGCTTCTATGCCTGCCCACCGGATCCCTAGGTCCGATGGCCGGCTGTACAGGTAGAGGAGCATGGTCCCGCCGGGGGCGAGTAGCCTGGCGAGCTCGTTGAACCCAGCCTCGGGGGCTTCCAAATGGTGTAACACGCCCAGGCAGGAGACAAAATCGAACGAGGCGTCGGCGAAAGGAGCGGACCGCAGGTCGGAACGGACCGTCACGACGTTGCCGATGGAGGCGAGATCGCGGGTTGCTACGGTAATGGCCTCGGAGGCGTCAAGAGCCACCAGCGCGCCCAGATGCGGGGCCAGAAAACGAGTGAACCGACCTTTGCCGCAGCCTGCGTCCAGGCCAGTCCCGCCCGCTAACCGAGCCAGCACAAGGTCGGAGAGGTAGCGCTCCGCAAGTAGCTGGTCCTCGGCACGGACATCGTCGAAGGTGGTCCATTCGTAGCCAAAGCTCTCGGCCGTCCGGCGACTGGTTTCGTCGGTCCCGGTCGGGCCACTGAGCAGGTACCCGCCACGAAAAAGCATCAAGTGCCCATTGGGGCAAACGAAGCCCCTCTCCTCTTTGTCGGCCGACAGCGGCTTTTGGCACCGGGCGCAGCGCAAGCGCTCCTGCAAACCTAACGCCGACCACGTCGCCAATAGGGTTTTCGGGCTACCGGCGGGCTCAGATGACATGAGAAGTACGGGACCGCTCCACTAACAACCCATACGAGAGGTCTCGCCCCTGCCCGGCAGGGACAGGGGACAAGTGCGCACCCACAAGGCATAGTTGATCCCCGCGGGGCCCGTCAACCGTGGGGCGCAGGCAATACGCTATCCCCGGACTATTGCCCGGCCCACCACTTCGGGCCGAGCGCCGCCCGTCACTGGAAGTGGGCGGGCGGCTACTCCGCCGCTCGATGCCAGCGAGAACCCGAGGCCCACGCGCCAGGGCCCATCCTGAATGGGGGAAGCCACGACGGCCGTTCAGTCAGGTGTGCGGAACGCTCCTAAAGGCCCCGTCTTGGTCCGGTGACGGCTCCAGGTCAAGGCGACATGATGAGCGCCGAGGACCGCCAACAATGCCACGCTCCAAAAAAGCTGGTCGCGGTGGCGGAAGGTGCTCCCGAGATTACCCTCCGCCACGGACGCGATCCCCGTAATAAAGACGATTACCAATAAGGGGAAGGCAATGACTTCACGGCGTCGTCTGTAGGCAACTATCCCAATGAGCGCGAGTACGTAGAGGGGGTAGTACAACAATTCCTCGAGACCAGCGAAGTCATAGCTGAGACCAGCGCCATGCTGACCTGGGAAGGGCCGTAAGGCAAAGGCGATCAGACCGGTTGGGAGGGCCCTCAAGTCGTTTCCGAGGCCCTGCGGGACCACCAGGGCTTCGTTGGTGACCGTCGCCGGCAAGGTATCTTCAGTGGTCCCCGGAGACGTCGTAGCCACCGTGCCGGACTTGCCTACCCGAACTGTCTTGGTATGGACGAACGCTGACTTAGCGCCCTCGGCCAAAACCGTGCGCTCATAGCCAAGGCTGGCGGTGTTGTGATGGATGTAGCTGATCCCGGCGACGCCGAGACCTGAGAGTACCGGGACCAGTAACCAAAGAAGCACACAGGTACCCCGGACCAAGAATGGCCGTGCCGGCTTGAACAGCCAAGGTGACAGGCCCAAGGCCCATGCGGCAGCCAGGAAGGCCCAAGATCGGAGGTACGAAAGCCCTACGAGCGAGACCAAGAGCAAAAAAGCCGCGACGGCAAGGGATTGCCATCGAGTGGACCGGGCCATGGCTGCGAGACCCAGTGCTACCGCGGCCAGAGCACACCACACCATCGACTCGCGTAGGACTACCGACGACCAAAGGATCTGCGAGGGGAATACCGCTACCAGCAAACCGGCCCCCACCGCCCACGAGTTGCCCAGGACGCGGCCGACAAGCAAGGCCGTCAAGCCGGCAGTGGCCGCCCCGAACAAACCTGCCCAAAGCGCGGCCAGAAGCGGATGATCGCCAAATACCGCAAAAATAACGGTCAGCGGCCACATAAATGACGCCGCTAGATGGAACAGCTGCTCTCCGTAGTCGGCCTGGAACTTGGGTGTCAGATGCCCCGCTGACGCAATCCGCGCCAAAGTAACATAACCGCTCTCGTCCGGAAAGAGGTACCCCTCGAACGTCGTGATCCCCGCCGCCGCGATAACGCGGATCGCGAACGCGACCCCAAACGAAACTGCTCCAGGGTGCCGCGTGACATAAGCCACGCCATTTGTACGCCACGAACGACGGTCCAGCTTGCTTTCCGGCTGCGAAACATCCGTGATCATGGTCGTAACGTCCGCATAAGTCCCCTCAGGCTACTAAGTTACCTCACCCCATGATTGTCGACAACCATGTCGGCGTGGTCGCCGAGGCGCGCCCGAGGTGATCCTAGGTCCGGGGGCGGCGAGACGCCACCACACCCATGACCTGACGCGCGGTGCGAAACACACTTCTGTAACTCTGGCCAGGGTCGGCCTTGGCCGGTTGCCCGACCACACGCCGGCGAGATCTCAAACAGACAGTTGCTGCTCACCGGCCCAGGCTTGCTGTCGGGGCGCCCCGCGCTAGAGTTCGTGGCGTGCATCGCGGTGTGGGATCCGGCTTCGTCTTACGCGAGGTCCCCGATAGGACCATCACACCAGTTTGCGTGGAGCCGGACCGAGAACTCGGCTGCTAGACGGTGCGCCTCGAACGTGTGGTCCTGGCGATTGGCCAACTTGGTCTGGGGGGGACCGAACGCCAAGTTGTACTCCTGGCCACGGGGCTACGCGAACGCAACATCGACGCCGACGTCGCCGTCTTGTTCGGTGGCGGCCCAAGAGAAGAGGAACTAAAAGCGGCAGGCGTCCCGGTATGGTTTGGCAACGTCCCCCATGGCCAGGCGCGCGCCCTGGTACCGCTGGCATTGCCCCGACTGCACAAGTGGCTCCGGGCCATCGCCCCGCAGGTGGTCCACGTTTTTACTTATCCAGCTTGCGTAATCGTTGGCCCTGTCGCCCGGACGGCGCGGGTGCCGGTCGTTGTCGCCGGCCGTCGGAGCCTAGGGGACTTCAAGGACGGCCGGCCGTTGGTTACGGTGGCCGAGCGCTTGACAAACTGGACATACGACGTCTTCGTGGCCAACGCTCAGGCCGTCGCCACAGATGTTGTCCGACGGGAGGGGACGGCGCCCGGGCGTGTAAAGGTAATCCCAAATGCGCTGGATCCGGCAGCCTTCGATGAGGTAACGCCCGCATCCCTACCGGGTGCGCCGCCCCACCTCCTTTGTGTGGCAAACCTTATCGCCTACAAAGGCCATCGATATCTGATCCAGGCGCACGCGCAGCTGTTCGCGGCAGGAGTCACCTCGACCCTGGTCTTGGTCGGCGACGGCGATGCTCGAAAGGACCTAGAAAAGCAGGCAGGAGCACTTGGGGCTCCCGTAGTCTTCCTGGGTACCCGTCGTGACGTCCCCAACGTACTGGCTGCTGCTGATGTCGTTGTACTACCTTCGCTCCACGAGGGCATGAGCAACGTCCTGATGGAAGCAATGGCGGCCGGGTGCGCCATTGTTGCCACTGATGTTGGTGGGAACGGCGAGGTTCTTGCCCACACAGGCATACTCTGCGCTCCCGGCAGCGCCGCCGCGCTGGCCGCCGCCATCGGTGCGCTCCTGCATGAGCCAGCTACCCGCGCCGCACTCGGGAGAGCGGCACGTTGGCGAGCTGAGACGGCGTTCGGCCTCGAACCGATGATCGACCGGCACGTAGAGCTTTACGAGCGGCTCCTGGAGAACCGATGTGCGGGATAGCCGGTCAGGTCAAGTCAGGCGGAGCCGATGGCAATCTCGTCAGGCACATGTGCGATGTCCTGGCCCACCGTGGGCCGGATGAGGAGGGGCACTGGCAAGAGGGAGCGGTCGCCCTGTCGATGCGGCGCTTGGCTATCATAGACGTGGGCCACGGTCAGCAGCCGATTTTCAACGAGGACGGCTCGGTTGCAGTTGTCCTCAACGGAGAGATATACAATTTTCGCGACCTGCGCAAGGGCTTGGTGGCCCGTGGGCACCGCTTTTCGACGATGAGCGATACAGAGGTCGTCGCTCACCTGTATGAGGAGCAAGGCGCCGATTGCGTGCAGGAGTTACGCGGGATGTTTGCCTTCGCAATTTGGGACCGCAAACGAGGATCCTTGATCCTGGCCAGGGACCGCGTTGGCAAAAAGCCTCTCTATTACACTCTCACACCCGATGGCATCCTGTTTGCCTCGGAGCTGAAGGCACTGATGCAGGACGGGGCGCTGCCTCGGCGAGTCGACCTAGAGGCGCTGCACCACTACCTAACCTATCAATACGTGCCGGCACCGTGGAGCATCCTTCGAGGGCGTGAAGAAGTTGCCCCCCGCCACTATTCTGACCTTCAGCGCAGGGGAGGCGAAGTTACAGCGGTACTGGCGGCTCTCTTACCGTTCGAAAACCCGACTCTGCGAAGCCGACCTGATCGAGCGTGTTCACGATCTGATCGTCGAAGCCACCAGGATCCGGCTCGTGTCGGAGAGACCGGTGGGGGCGTTTTTGTCGGGCGGGATAGATTCCTCACTTGTCGTGGCGGCGATGGCTGAGTGCGTCAGCGGACCTGTCAGGACATTCTCGATCGGCTTTGATGAGGAGGATTTCGATGAGCGCTCATTCGCCCGGAAGGTGGCCGGCCACTTTGGCACGGAACACACAGAGCTAGTGGTGCGTCCCGATGCCGTGGCGGTACTACCGGCGCTGGCCTGGTACTTCGATGAGCCGTTCGCGGATTCGTCGGCCCTACCCAGTTATTACCTCGCCAAGATGACTCGCAACGATGTTACAGTGGCCTTGACCGGTGATGGGGGCGACGAGTCGTTCGGCGGGTACCGCCGCTACCTGGCGATGACAGCGACGGAGAAGCTGGGCCTGCCGCGACCACTACGCCTGCTTGCCAATCGAGGGGCGGACTTATTACCCCCGACGCACTGGAACTATCGGGCTAAGGCACTTTTGAGGCTTTTGGGGAACGACCAAGAGGCTCGTTACCTCCATCTTATGTCCTACTTCGATGCCAATGGGAAGCGAGCTCTGTACACAGGCGAGATGCGCTTGAGATTGATGGGCGTCGAGTCGGCCGCGATCCTCGGGGAGATGTGGAGGGACTCGGACGCCGACACCCTGGTTGACCGGCTCCTGGACATGGATGTGCGCGGCTACCTTCCAGGCGACGTCCTGGTCAAGGTCGATATCGCCACGATGGCGAATTCCCTCGAGGCACGATCGCCGTTGCTCGATCATGTCTTGATGGAATTTATGGCAAGTCAGCCCGCAGATATGAAGGTGCGAGGAAGGACGACGAAGTACATTTTGAAGAAAGTTGCAGAGAAATGGTTGCCAGCGGGGATCCCCGGGAGGGCAAAAATGGGGTTCGGAGTCCCGGTCGCGAGGTGGCTCCGGGGTGAGCTTCGGGATATGGCGTGGGATTCTCTTAACGGACGCCAGGGCACAAGCCCGGGGGTATTTCGAGCCGAAGGCTGTTCGCCGGCTACTAGAGGAGCATGGCTCGGGTATTAACCACTCGGGCCGGTTGTGGGCTCTGTTGCAATTAGAACTATGGCATCGAACGTGGCTGGACGGCGACGGGCCCGGGGAGGAGGCGGCTCGCCGGGCGTCCTAGAGGGCGTTACAGGTTTGGTCGGTAAGGGCGTCTGCGGAGGCCGGGGAAGACCGTGACCAGCAGGGCAAGGAGGCTGGAGCGCTCTTCGGCAGTAAGGACCACCCTCCATGTGACGAAGGCGTAGCCGGTGGCGAGGACGAGGGCGGACGCTGCTCTGGGCAGCAGACCATGCGTAGCCGTCGCCGTGGCGGCAAGCGCGCCAGCGAATAGGGCAGGGGTGAGGATGGCGGCGACGCGCCGTGTGGGCAGCGGGGACCAGCGCAGCCGGGCAACGTGGTGGACGATGCCGAAGCCGATCACAGAGTCGATCACGGAGCGTGCCATCCAGGTGAGGGCCGCACCTATGGCCCCGAACTTGGACGTCAAAATGGCAGCGGCCCCGAAATACGGCAAGACTTCAGCGAGCCGCACGGCGGCGATGGCCTTGGTGCGACCTGAGGAAAGCAGGTATGTGTAGGGTACGGTGGCGAGGGAGGTAAAGATCACGCCGGCAAGGATGAGAAAGAAAGGGCCGGTACTGTGCTGTGCATACCCGGTCCCGGCCCAGAGGGATAAAAACGGGTGAGCTAGGAGGGCGAGGAGCAGGGCCGCCGGAATTATGGTCAGGAAAAGGGCCTGCAGGCTTCTGGTGTAAAGGGCGTCGTGTTCACCTGGTTGGCCGGTGGTGTCGAGCCGCACCAGACCGGGAAGCAACGGGGCCGTCAGCTGCTGGGGGACCTCGGCCAGGATCGTCCCCAGACTGGCGGCGAGTGCGTAGTAGGCGACGATGGTGGGTGACCGATTTAGGGCGAGGACGAAGCGTTCTCCGGTCGTCAGGAATATCGTTGCCAAACTGGCCAGGGTCAGGGCTCCGCTGAAGGTGAAGAAAGGTCGAAGTAATTGACGGCTGACACGTGGCCTAAGTAGTGCCGGCTGCAACCGGACGGCTAGGACACAATTACCGAAAACGGCAAGTGTTGCTGCGGCCAGGGCGACAATAGCCGCTGTCACCACGCCCCTGGCTACCAGCGCCAGTGCTATTGGCACTCCGACGACCGTGAGGACGTTGGCGCCTTGGCTGATAAGAGTGTACTCGCGAAATCGTAGCCGGACAACCTGCGGTGTATTTACAATTCCGGCCACCGACGATGCTAGGAACAGCGCACAGACTACGCGTGTTGCCAACACGTCGGTGCGCAAGGTGCCGCGGTGTACGTGGAGTAAGGGGACGAGGATCGAAGGTGCCCATATGGCCACTGTGGCCGCGGCGAGGGCAGTTGCCGCTGTTGTTATCACGAGGGCCGTCCATACAACGGCTGTTTCGCCGGCGGCGTCGCCCTTGGCAAAGCGTTCCGCGGCGAACTTCGTGGAAGTTGTCGCCATTCCGAGGTCGGCTAAGAAGGCCCATTCCAGGGACAGTTGCAAGAGGGCCCATGTGCCATAGGCTGAGGTGCCGAGCAGCCTAACGGTAAAGGGGGTGGCCGCTAGGGTCGCCAGCAGGACGGTCACACGACCGCCTATGCCCCAGGTGGCTCCGGAGGCGACTTGATGTGCGACTGACGGAGGGCGTGGCCGCGCTCGAGAGCTGGCATCAGGCTCACGTGGGGGCGGGAGGGGGTCGGTCACCGCGTGGGCGCGGCTTGTCGTGGTAAAGGGGGAGCGGGGGTCGGTGGAGGCACAGCCTTATGACGACAGGCAGGCGCCGGAGGCCTCTTCATTACCCCATGACTTTAGCTCGGCCGGCAAGGTGCGCCCGCAGAGGGGTCATTGCGCTGATCCGGCTGCGGCCCCGTTCGTCAGGGAGCCGTGGTACCCAAGGTCTTGGGTTCGTGCGGTGAGGGACCGGTGCTGAGTGGTGCGAAGAGGGTTAGCGGCCTGTCGAAGACGAACTCGTTGTTGCTTTGACCAGGCCTCGTGACCAAACGACGAAGGATAAAACCGCGCTTTGTGTAGAAGTCAAATACGTCACCGGGTGTGGCAACCTCGTAGGGGTAGCCGCCCACCCAATCAATAAGATCGTGCAACCTGCTCATCCCCCTTGTCACTTTGGGGCGGTCATCGGCAACGTGGCCACGAACGGGCGTGGGGGCGGGAGCGAAGAGCCGTCCAGAGTAAATCCAGAGGCCGGAGGCGGCCACGAGAACCGAGCGAACGGCCGGACCGTGACGATTGTAAAGTCGCTTTATCGACCACCAGCGATCGCTGGACTTACCCCCATCGTTGTACAAGGCTATGAAGAGCTTGCCGCCGGGCTTGACAACTTTTGTAACGAGGTCGAGCGCACGCCACATCGATCCTGTGTGGTGCAAAACTCCCCAGGAATAGACGATGTCAAACTGGCCAAGAGCTCGCATGTAGGGCTCGTCAAGCACCGAGCCTTCCTCGACAACCCAGCGTTCCTCATCCGAGCCAGGGCCATAATGATGTTCCCGCAGCTCAGTTGTGCAGCGAACAGATTCGGGGTCGAAGTCGAAGGAGGTGACATTTGCTCCCAGCTGGCGGGCCGCGAGCGAGAACAGCCCGCTTCCGCTGCCTACGTCGAGAAATGTCAGGCCTTCCAGAGAGGTCAAGCCGAGCATCGAGCAGAGCGAGGCTGAGGCGGCCGAGATCCTGTCGTCGTCGATCAGGCGAGAGAAGCGCAGCCAGTTGCGCCCGAACGAGAAGCGAAGATCGCTTGGGGAGCTCAAAGGTACTCCACAACGTCTCCTCGGCACCGGTGCCGGGTGTCGAGGACGTAAACTGCATTGGCTACGACCACGTCGTAGTCGATGTCGTCGTGATCAGTTAGTAGTACGACGGCGTCGGCCGCAGTTAGCTCGTCCGTGGTCAGAGTGGCCTTCACGAGCTGACCGTTTGTGCCCGCTCGCTCGAAGTTGAGGTCGGGCACGTGGTCGTCGACGTACCTGACCTGGGCCCCCAGGCGCAGTAGGCGTTGGGCCACGACAAGGGCGGGAGACTCGCGCAGGTCCGACGTGTTGGGCTTATAGGCCAAGCCTAGAAGAAGGAGGCGGCTGCCGTTGACGGCCAGCTGGCGTCGGTTCAAGGCGGCCACGAGGCGCTGGACCACGTAGTCCGGCATATGGTCGTTTACGTCGTTTGCGAGCTCGACGAAGCGGAAGCTGCGCCCAAGCGAGGTCCGCACGTGCCAGGAAAGGTAGCTGGGGTCGATGGGGAGGCAATGACCCCCCACCCCGGGCCCAGGGTTGAAGCGCATGAAGCCGAAGGGCTTGGTCGTAGCCGCATCCAATGCCTCCCATATGTCGACGCCAAGGTCAGCAGCAAACATGGCGAGTTCGTTTACCAAGGCCACATTGACGTGACGAAATGTATTTTCTATGAGCTTGGTGAGCTCGGCTTCCCGGGGATGGGACGTCGGTACCGTTTTGGCCACGATCGTGTCGTAAAAACCCTGGACGGCGATAAGCGAAGAGGGACTGACTCCGGAAACAACCTTCGGGGTGTTGACCAACCCGAAATGCGGGTTCCCCGGGTCGATCCGCTCAGGGCTGTAACCGAGGTGAAAATCCACGCCGGCATGGAGCCCCGACCCTTCGTGCAGGACTCTCGCCAGTAGCTCCTCGGTCGTACCCGGGTAGGTAGTCGACTTCGAGGACGACCACGGCGCCAAGCTTCAAATGCGTGGCCAGCGAGCGTCCGGCGGCCTCGATGAACGAGAGGTCGGGGATCCCTTCTTTGAGCGGTGTCGGCACTGTAATCAGGGCGACGTCGAAACCGGCTAAATGGGCTGGATCGGTTGTGGCCAGGTACCGCCCGGTTTGTAGGGCCGTGGCGATCTCGGCCGAAGAGATGTCCTCCACGTAGGAATCGCTCGCATTGAGGCGCTCCACCCGGCGCGCGTCCGTATCGAAACCGACTACCTCGTAACCTACCTCCACTGAACGCATAGCCAGTGGCAGGCCCACGTAACCCTGTCCGACGACGACAACAACCTTGATCTGCGTTGTCATGGTCCAACGTTAGGCGCAGCGGGAGAACGGGACCATTCAACGGTGCGGCGCAGGCCTTCGTCGAACCCGACCTTGGCTTCGAAACCAAGGGCCTGTCGGGCGGCGTCGACATTGGCTTGGCTATGGCGGATATCGCCTGGGCGCGGCTCGATGTGGATCGGTCGCGGGACGACGCCGAGAAGACGCCCGAGCACTTCGAGCAGTTGGAGGAGGGAGTGGGATTGTCCTCCAGCGATGTTGAACGCATGACCGGCGGCAAGTTCGGCCGGTGCCGCGGCCGCGGCCAGGTTTGCCGCCGAGACGTCCTCGACGAAGGTGAAGTCCCTGCTCTGGTGGCCATCGCCATGGATTACAGGACGCTCTCCACGGGACAGTGCCCGTATGAAAAGCGGGACAACGGCGGCGTAGGCAGAGTCCGGTCGTTGTCTGGGCCCGAAAACGTTGAAGTAGCGGAGGCTCACGGTTTCCAAGCCGTAGAGCTCGTAGAACACGCGGCAGTAGTGCTCACCGGCAAGCTTGGACACGGCGTAGGGCGAGCGGGGGAGGGCGGGGGCGTTCTCGGCACTGGGCAAACTAGCCGCCCCGCCGTAGACGCTGCTGGAGGAGGCACAGACCAGACGCCGCACACCGGAGTCGACGGACGCCTTAAGCACGACCAGCGTGCCGTGGATGTTCACCGTATCCGTGGCCAGCGGGCCCTCGACGGACCGAGCCACCGATGTCCTGGCCGCGAGATGGAAGACGATCTCGACGCCTGTAAGTGCCTTGCGGACGACATTCTCGTCGGCGATGTCACCCTCCACCAATTCCACGTTCACGGGAAGGTTCTCACGCTTGCCAGATGACATGTCATCCAAGACGCGTACGTCTCTCCCGTCGGCGATCAAACGGGCCACCAGGTTGGACCCGATGAACCCGGCGCCGCCGGTGACGAGGACTGTCACTGCTCGCCTGTCTCCATGGCGGCTAGGTTAGCCTTGCCCTGTGTGCGGCATAGCCGGGGCGGTTGGGGCCGGCGCTTCCAATGAGGTCGTGAGAGGCCAACTGAGCCTTCTCGAACATCGCGGGCCTGACGCCGTGGGCATGTTCTCCAAGGGCTCGGGGTCCATCGGGCAGACCCGCTTAGCGGTCATAGATCTAGAAACCGGCGACCCCCCGATGGTTGACGAGGGTGCAGATCGCGGCGCGGTCCTCAACGGCGAGATCTACAACTACCGCGAACTACGTCGCGGACTGCTCGGGCGAGGCCACGTCCTGGTCAGCGAAGGGGACACCGAGGTGCTCGCCCACCTGGCCGAGGACCTTCCACCGGTAGAACTGGCGCGGCGTCTCGACGGCATGTTTGCCTTTGCCGTTCTGGGACAGCCGGCGTCGACGCCTCGTCCTCGGGCGCGACCGTTTAGGGAAAAAGCCGTTGTTCTACTGGTCGGACGAGACCATCCTTGTCTTTGCCAGCGAGATAAAGGCGCTCGTCTGCCATCCGGCCGTTCCGTGCCGAATGGACCAGGAAGCGCTCCCCGCCTACCTCACGTTTGGTTACGTGCCGACCCCCCGTACGTTCTTCGAGGGGGTCCGCAGCGTCCCGCCCGGCCAAGTCCTGGTGTTCGAGGAAGGTTCGGCTCCTCGGCTGTACCCGTACTGGGAGCCCAAGGTGCCCGAGAGACGAACCCGGGGCAGGGCCAACGTACCGATGAGGGACGCGGCCCGGGCGGTGCGGGCGCACCTGAGCTCGGCGGTGCAGAGGCGGCTCGTGGCCGATGTCCCGATCGGCGCTTTTCTGAGTGGTGGGATCGATTCCTCCAGCGTGGTGGCCCTTATGGCCGGGCTCATGGACCAGCCTGTACGCACCTTCACCGTGGGCTTTGAGGACGCGGCAGGGCTACGATGAGAGACCGTACGCCCGCAGCGTCGCCGCGCGCTTTCGGACCGACCACACCGAGTTCGTCGTCCGTCCTGACGCCGAACGCCTCATAGAGCGTCTCGTTCTGGCACAATGACCAACCCTTCGGCGACTCCAGTGCCCTACCGACCTACCTGTTGTCCGAGCTCACGCGTAAGTCCGTCACGGTGGCCCTCTGTGGCGACGGGGCCGACGAACTGTTCGCGGGTTATGAGCGGTTTGCCGCCGCGGTGGCCTTGTCCCACGGTCAGCGGGTACCGCCATCGTTTGTGAAGCGGGCCCAAACTCTGTCAAAACTGCTCGACCCGGGCGCGCTGGGAGGGCGAGCCCGAAGCGTTCAACGTTTGGCCGCCGCCGCCGCTCTTCCCTGGCCGGAGGCGTACCTGTCTTGGGTCACGTACGTTCCCGAACAGTGGCGCTCGACCCTTTGCCCGGGCGGGACATCGTGGGGCGTGGACGATTATCGCCTTATATGGCAGGAGACCGAAGGTGCCGGCTTTCTCGACCGGCTTCTCCTGCTCAATCTGAGGACCTACCTTCTGGACGACCTGTTGCCCAAGGTCGACCGCATGGCCATGGCGCATGCATTGGAGGTCCGCTCGCCGTTCCTCGACACCGCCCTGGTCGAGTTGGCGATGACCCTGCCGCCGTCGACCAAGCTTCGGGGCCTTTCCCTGAAGCGGGTACTGAAGACCGCCATGTCCGACCTACTTCCGCCGGAGGTGCTCCGCCGGCGGAAGCACGGCTTCGGGCTACCGCTGGACAAATGGTTCCGCAACGAGCTGAGCGGTTACGTCCAGGCTCGTCTGCTGCCCGGCTCAGCCCGGGTGCGTTCGTACCTGCAGCCGGGTGCGATAGACCAGATGGTCGCTGAACACCTTCAAGGAACGTCCGCCCACGGCCACTCGATCTGGACGCTGCTCACCCTCGAAGAGTTCCTCAGAAAGCAGGGCTGGTGACTACGCGAATTTGCCATGACCCACGGCATCGCTCAGAACGTCCGCTTGTTTGCCCAGTCACGTCGGCTGGTCTAGCGTTGGCTGGCCAATGACCTGTTACCTCGTCACCGGTGGTGCAGGTTTCATCGGGTCGCACCTAGTGGAGGCGCTCCTGAAAGGCGGTGACCAGGTAGTTGTCCTGGACACGCTGTCCACGGGCCGCATCACCAACCTGCTTGCAGTCCGGGACAACCCAAACTTCAACTTCATTCAGGGCTCCGTCTTGGACGAGCTCGCGGTGGACAGAGCAGTCGTGCGTTGCGACGTCGTCATCCACCTGGCGGCCGCCGTCGGTGTGAAGCTGATCGTCGAGCAGCCGCTCTACTCCCTCACCACAAACATCAAGGGCGCTATAACGGTGCTCGAGGCCGCTCATCGCTACCGGCGGAAGGTCATGGTGGCGAGCACGTCCGAGATCTACGGCAAGAACAATTCGGGGCCGCTCAGTGAGCAGGCTGACCGGATCCTCGGCTCGCCCAACGTCGCTCGCTGGGCATACTCGACGTCCAAGGCGGTGGACGAGATCCTCGCCTACGCCTACCACCGGGAGCGGGACCTGCCGACCATCGTCGTCCGCCTCTTCAACACGGTTGGTCCTCGTCAGAGCCCGGCCTACGGGATGGTCATCCCCCGGATGGTCCGCCAAGCCCTGGCCGGCGAACCGGTGACGGTCTACGGCGACGGTACCCAGACGCGCTGTTTCTGCCACGTGTCGGACGTCGTTCAGGCGCTCGTACAGCTCGTCGGGGAGCCCGGTGCCATTGGCGATGTCTTCAACGTCGGCTCTTCGGAGGAGATCTCGATCGGTGAACTGGCTTTGCGGATAGTGGCGGCCACGGCGAGCTCCTCCGAGATCGTGCGTATGCCTTATGAAGTCGCCTACGAAGTCGGTTTCGAGGACATGAGCCGGCGGGTGCCTGACATCACGAAGGTCAACCGCTTGATCGGATGGCAGGCGAAGCGCGACCTGACAGAGATCCTCGAAGACGTGGTGGCCGAGGTGCGCTCTGAGGTCGAAGCGGGAGCCGCGGCCGATTACGGCGACGGCGACGGCTTTCCTGCCAACTCCTTTTAATGGAGCGGGCACGCCCCCGCACCGTCTTGCGGGTCATCACCCGTATGAACATCGGCGGTCCTGCCCGCCAAGCCATCCTTCTGACCAAGGGGCTACGGGCCGACTTCCCTACGGTCCTTGCGGCCGGGAGGCCCGCCTCGTCGGAGGGAGAGCTGACGGACCCTGACGTCCCGGTGCTCGCGGTGCCTCTGGTGCGGCCGGTCAGCCCGGCGACCGACTTACGCGGTCTGGGGGCCGTCCGGAGGTTGTTGAGGGATACAAACCCGGGCCTGGTACACACCCATATGGCCAAGGCGGGCTCGGTGGGACGGTTGGCGGCGTTGAGCTTGCTCGACCGGCGCGGGCGCCCCAAACTCGTGCACACCTTCCACGGCCACGTACTGCAGGGCTATTTCGGCCCGTCGCAACAACGGGCCTTCATCGGGCTCGAACGTGTGCTCGCCCGACGCACGGACGCTCTGGTCGCGGTGAGCCCGGAAGTGCGAGACGAGCTGCTGGAGCTGCGCATCGGTCGGCCCGAGCAGTACCGCGTCATACCCCTCGGCTTCGACCTCGGGCCGCTATTGGCGGTGGGCGGTCCCGACGTTCGCTCCGGCGAGCTTCGTTCGGCCTTGGGACTGGCGAGGGACGTCCCGCTAGCCGGGACGGTGGGCCGGCTCGTACCGATCAAGGACCACGCCACGCTCTTCTCCGCCGTAGCCCAGGTCCCTGGCCTCCACCTGGCGGTGCTCGGGGACGGCGAGCTCAGGTCCGCGCTCGAAAGCCTTGCCGGGGAGCTCGGTATCGCCGGACGGGTGCATTTCACGGGCTGGTGGATGGACGTCCCCGCCGCCCTGAGCGACCTTGACGTGGTCGTCCTTTCCAGCCTCAACGAAGGGACGCCGGTGGCCCTGATCGAAGCTCTGGCTGCGGGTCGGCCGGTTGTGGCCACCGACGTCGGAGGGGTGCGCCACGTGGTCCAGGACGCCGAGACGGGTTGGCTGTGCCGGGCCGGCGATGCCAACGGGCTCTGCCTCCTGCTCGGGCGGGTATTGGCACAGCCGCAGGTAGCTCAGGTCATGGCGGAGGAAGGACGCCGGCGGGTCGCCGAACGCTTCGGCAGCGGTCGCTTGCTGGCCGACCATCGTGCTCTGTACAGCGAGCTCCTCGGGAGCTGACCTCGCTCCGTCGAGGCTCGGGTGCGTCGGGCCATAACGGCTTGAGCGGACCCCCACCCTGACCGGGGAGTCAGGATTTGGCTGCGGCCTTACGCTCGGCCGCCACGGCCCGGGCTAGCAACTGGTGGTAGACGGAATCCCTCGGGTTGTCCGCTATGGCTTTGTGCAACAAGGCCACCGCCGCGCTGAGCTCGGCCCTGGTGCTCGAAGACGGGATACTGGCCAGCTCGAGGTCGGCTTGCGCCTCGCTGGCCGCGTAGGGTGCCCACAGTGGGCTCTCGGCAACGCCGTCGGCCAGCAGGCTGCGTGCTCGCAACAGGTCGGTGGTGGCATCGGAAAGACTCGTCGCATGTCCGGCCGCGCTGGCGAGGACTGTCGCTTCGGCAACAGGGTAAGTGGGCTCCCACGGGTTGAGCGACATGGCGGACTGCATGTCGCTGAAATAGGCCGGCCCGGCGTTGGTGGGGGCACTTGCCGTCGATGTCAGAGGCGCACCCTGACCGAGGGCGGCGGCGGCGGCCCAATAATCGTGGTCGGCCCGGTAAGGCCCATCGGCCCCCAGCACGAGCAACACCACAGCCGCGCCCACAGCGACGGCGGTGAGGACCGTCGGCCACGGCACGTCGTCCCGCCCGCGGCCGGGACCCCGGTGCGGGGCCGCCGACCTCGGCGCGAACACTCCCTTAATAGGCCGGCCCACCGGTACGTGAGGCGCTTGGCCGCTCGCACCGAGGGTCTTGGAGACAATCGCTCCGGGCCGCCATGTGCCCGGGACCCCGGCGGCCAGCGCGAGAGCCGCCAACATCCCGACCAGGGCCCAGAACAGGAACGAAAGGCCAACCTGCTGAACGTTGAACATGGCCTGCACGAGGTAAGCGACGATGGACGCGCTCACGACGGCGAGACAGCTACGGTGCTCCTGGGCCCGCTGCTTCGGCTCGGGGCCCGTACCCTCGTCCCTTTCGACCCCGCGCAGTCGCCGCCACGTGCCGACGGCCCGCAAAGCGATGAACAGCAGGAACAGCAAGAATATAGCCAGGCCCACGAAGCCCTGGTCGGCGAGGAGGTTCACAAAGATGTCGTGGGCCCCGTTGACGAGGTAGGTGGGCCCCAGCCCGGCGACCCACGAAGCGCTCTGGTACCGGGGATAGAACAGGGCGAAGGCGTCCGGGCCGACGCCGGCAAGGGGGTGATCGAGAGCCATCCGGAGCGCTGCCTTCCAGATTTCCAAACGCTGCTCGACCGAGCTGGTGCCCCCGGTCTGGAACAGCGAGGAGAGCGGTTGGGCCAAGAAGCGCTGACCCTTCACGGCCATGCCCGCGGCGGCGATCGCCACCACGCCCGTGATGCCGGCCGTCGACAAGAGGCCCGGCGCTTGAGCTCGGGCGCCAGCAGCACGGCCAGCACCACGAGTGCGGCCACGGCGGCCACCCAGGCGCCACGTGCCGCTGTACGTACCAGTTCCGTGAGGACGGCCAGCGCCAAAAGCCCCGAAGCCGCTCGCCACGGCCAGCGCTTGGCGCCGAGGCCGAATACCAAGATGGCAGGCAGGACCATGGCGAGGTAGCCGCCCAGGTGGTTCGGGTTGCCGAAGGTGGAGAAGAAGTTCTCGGAGAAGGAGCCCCCCAACGTCCAGTTGATGAAGTCCCATTTGGCCCCGCTCAGCTCGGTGTCGTGGAGTTGGATGAGGCCGTAGACCACGACCACCACGCCGCCGCAGAAAGCGAAGGTGCCCAGGGCCCGGCGGACGTCTTCCGCATCGAAGGCCTCGGCCGTGGTCATGGCTACGACGCCCAGGCCGGCGGCCAAGAAGAGACCGTCGTAGGAGCCATAGTTGCCCAGTAGGGCGACGTGGACGTCCCTAGCGGTGAAGGCGGAGACCGCGGTCCAAACCACGATGGCGGCGACCACCCATTGCAAGCCGTTGCGCCACGTGGGGGCAGCTTTGTGGTGAACGCCGGCCACCGCCCATAAGCCTGCGAGCACCAATGCCCCGGCGACCACCACCGTGTACTTGGGGACGTTGAACACGTCGCCCGTGTGCGGGTCGAACACGACCGGCACTACGGCAATGAGCGCCACCAGCACGACCGCTCGGGCCCCCCGCAGCGGCTGCTTTGCTCTGGCGATGGCGGCGGCGAGGTAGCCGGTGCCCAGGGCAGCACTCAGGACCGTTCCCAGGAAGACGGCGAAGCCCCCCCTTACGACGCCCGTGGCCCACAGAAGGAGCGCCACGGCCCACAAGGCCGGGCCGATCAACAGCGCCCAAGCAGGGACGCCGGTCTTGTCCCCAACACTCCGCATGGTCGGCGAGGAAAACCAACCGGCGAGCGAGGGAGAGGCGGCGCGTCGGCTCCGGCGCGACGGGGGCGTTCCCGGCCGCCCGGGGACGGGAGCACGGCGGGGCTGACGGCGGGGCTGACTGCTCCCAGACGCGGACCGTCGTCGACGGTTGCCACCGCGGTTGGCCATGGTGGACGAGCCTAGCGGGGTGCGTTTCTCGGGTCTGGTAGGAGTATGACGCGAGCACGTTCGACTGCTCTCTAACCTTCAAGTTCAGGTTTATGGTGGGAAGAGGGGGCGCCCCGACCAGGTCTTTCGCATCCTCGAACCCGGATGGTCCAGTCCGGGCCGACTACGCTCGTCCGCAGTGGCCTGGTTACCCCGGAGGGGCCCCACCCCGGACAACACAAGTTCCCTCGGTCCTGAGCCCATAACTCAACCCGTGCCGGTCGTCGAAGGGCCGGCACCGGTGGCGGGCCTTGACGTGGCCGGCGAAGGCACTCGGGCGGAGCCTTCGAGACGTGGTGACGAGCACAATGGGAGCGCACCTGGCCGCGTAACGCGCGTCCCGACGGAGGATCCGGCAACGCAGGTGACGAACAGCCCCTTCGTTCGTCACTCAACCAAGCCGATCAAACCAGAAGGTCAAGAGACAAGACCGGCCAGCGCGGTACCCCCGCTCGACGACGCTGCTGTCGACGCCGCCAGGCGGGGCGAACCCTCCTCATGGGAGGCCGCCTACCTGGCCTACGGGGGAGCGTTGATGGGGTACCTGATGTTGAGGCTCGACAACCGGGACGACGCCGGCGAGGCTCTGTCGGAGACCTTCGCGCGCGCCATCGACAAGAGCTCCTCCTTCCGGGGGGACGCCTACGCCTTCCGGGCCTGGTTGTTCAGGATCGCCCGCAATGTGTCCACAGACCAGCACCGTCACCGGGCCCGCCTGGTCGTGGTACCGGACCACCCCGACTCGGCCGACCGGCCCCAGCCGTCGGGGGAGGATATCGCCATCCAGCGCGAGGACGTGGCCGAGGTGCGGCGTGGTTTCGGCCAGCTCTCGCGGGCCGACCAGGAGGTCCTGTGGCTGCGGGTGTGCTCGGGCCTGTCGGCCGCTGATGTGGGCGCTTTGCTCGGCAAGAAGCCGGGCACGGTGCGCATGCAGCAGCTCAGGGCGCTCGAAGCCCTGCGGGGCGAGGTGAAGCTGTGACTGCGCCGCGGCCGCAGTGGGACGACCACCTGCTGGCCCAGTTGCTGGACTCCGCCCTCGACGCCGAGCGCCGTCCGGCGGTGCCCCCCGGCACCGGGGGCGAGGTGGAGGAGCTGGCCGACCTGGCCGACGCCCTCCGGGCGGCAATGCCCATGCCCGCCCTGCCCGCCGGTGGCGTTTCCGAGGTCCGCGCCGCCGCCCTGGCGGTCCGTGTGGCCCGCCGCCCGTTCCGGGCCCGGACCGTCGTGGCCGCGATCATAACCCTGCTGGTCGGAGCGGTGGTTGGTGGGGCCCTGGGGAACGCCTTCCAGCAGCAACCGAGCCTGGCCCAGCAGCGCTTTGCGGCCTTTGAGCTGGCAGCCCAGTCCCTGCACGAGGCCACGAACGCCTTGTCCGCCCACCAGCCGGCCAAAGCGCTGAAGGATATCAACCGGGCGGCCAAGGTCCTCCAGTCCCAGGGGGCCCCCGTGGCCACCACAGTCCCGGCCACAGCCACCGAGAACGCCGAGGAGGCGGCCATAGTGACCTTGCAGGAAGAGGTGGCGGCGCTGCAGGCGGACAATCAGCAGCTCAAGCGGCAGCTGGCCTCGGCGGCCACGTCGACTTCTTCCGCCAAAGTCTCAACCTCAACTACAAGTTCGACCACTACGACTCCCTCTACGACCGTCCCGACGACGAGGTACGTCGCTCCTCCCACCTCGCGGGCCACGACCCTGCCCCCCACGACGGTGAGCCGCACGACCGTGCCACCGACGACCGTGCCCCCGTCGACCACCAGCCGTACCACGGTGCCGCCGCCTCCGACGGTGCCTTCCTCAACTGTCCCACCGACGACCGCGGCCCGCACCACGGTCCCCCCCACCACCAGGGTGAGCACGACCAAGGCGACGACCACCACCAGCACGGTGCCGCCGACGACCGCGGCCCGCACCACGGTCGCTACGACCACGGTACCTTCCTCAACCTCAACCGTCCCGCCGACGACCGCGGCCCGGACCACGGTCGCCCCCACCACCAGGGCCACCACCACCACCTCACCGCCGACGACCGCCTTCTCAACGGTCCCCCCGCCTCCCACGGCGCCGCCGCGTACCATTAGCGTCGGCCCTACCGTGCCCTGCTGCGCGGTGACGACGAGCGTGGCGCCGACGACCACCAGGCCGGCCCGCACCACGACGACGACTGTCCCCGTGACGTCCACGACGACCACTTCCACCAGCACGACGACCACTTCCACCACCACGACGACCACTTCCACCACCACGACGACGGTGCCCACGACCACGTCCACCGGGCCCACCACCACGCTCACCGGCCCGATGTCGTCGACGTCGACGACATCGGCCTCGTCGGCCCGGGGACGACGTAGCCGGCCCTTCTCAACTTCTCAGGTAGGGTTGGTGGACAAAACCTGTGACGGGGTAGGTTTTGGGCCGTCATACTCCCGGCCTGTCTCGAGCAAGCCAGAAGTAGCACGGCATCCGATGGTCCACCATCAGGTACCCATGGCTGGGCTAGAGTTCCTGGTCAGCCGGGTTCCTGATGGGCCCAAAGGGTGCACGGCACAGCGTCGCTCAGAGCGAGGGACGCACATGTTAACCCTACCTAGGAGGGAAACAAGCTAAATGCAAGAACCAATTGCTTCGGCAAAGACGCCGAGCGGGAGGAGACGTGCCAGGCTGTTAGCGGGCACCCTTGCGCTTACCATGGCCAGCTTCGGCGCCGCGGTGGCCATCACGGCTGCACCGGCGTGGGCGAGCGTGACCACCAACTCTTACACCATCGGTACCCCGGGATCGGCCTTCACCAACGTGTCGGCCACGCCCACGGCGGCAACGTCGCTACAGTCGCAGGCCTTCGTGATCACCATGACGGCCCCCAGCGCCATCCCTAACGGCGACACGATCACTGTCACCGACAGCGACGGCAACGCAGTGGTGGGTTCGGCGTCGGCGTTCCCGACGACCGACCTCTCCCTGGTGGACGCCAACGCTGCCAACTGCCTTCAGTCCGGCGGTGGCGTAACGGCCCCAAGTACCCCCCTGGTCATCACGCTCAACAGCACCTGCAATATCGCAGCCGGGGACACGGTGAAGATCGGCCTCACGGTCAACGACCCGTCGTCGAACTTCTCTTTTAGCGTGGCTTCGACGGTCAACGGCTCCACCGTGGCCTCCAACACGATCACCATCAACGCCATTCCGCCCACGACATCGGCTTCTCCGGTGACCGTCGGTTACGGCGCCACCTACACGATCGCCGGCGTGGGGACCAACCCGACGACGCCGTGGAACTCAACGACCCTGGTGGCCTCAGTTCCTACCGCTGCCACCGTCTACTCCATCACCAGCCTGGTGGTGACGTCCGTTGAGACCGCCACTGCTCCCAATATCACCAACAGCATCGGGTGGTACGCCAGCACCAACGGGTCCGGGTACTCGGTCACCTACACCCCCTCCGGGGGTTCGCTGACTACGGCCAGCGTTGTGTCCGCCACGCCCGTTTCCTGCGAATCGACCGGCACAGTTTGCGCGGTCGGCCAGCAGGCGGGGGGGACGAACAACCAGGTGGTCATTCTCTTGTCCTCCGGGATCCCGGCGGGCTCGAACATCACCGTCACGGCGGAGGGCCTCAACCCCTCGGCCGCCGGCTCGTACCCCATCGCTATCGTGCCGCAGTACACCAATCCTCCGACCTCGGCGCCTAGCCTCACGACCACCTTCGCCTCGCCTGTCGGCAACCAGCTGACCTACCCCGGGGGCGAATCGGGCGCTGCTGTCAATGACGTCGAACCGAGCTCGATCACCTTCGGGACCTCGGTCACCGGTGTGACGGTTACCCCGTCGCCGACCCTGGCCAGCACGACGGGGACGTACGCCGTCGGCTTCAAGGCGAGCACCGCTCTCGCCGCCAATACTGGCTATATCTGCCTCTCCGAGCCGAACACCAGCTTCGCCAACGCGGTTGGGAACCCCCCCAGCCTGGCCGTCCTGGTAACCGACACCACGTCGGGGACCCAGTACGTCGCACCCGCGGCCAACGTCAGGGACGTCAGCTGCGGCAGCAACACGGTCAATGTCGACTCCCTGCAGATCAATTTGACTAACGCCATCAGCGCCGGCGACCAGGTCACCGTCACGGTAATCAACGTGAACAACCCGACCACGGTAGGGACGTACAGCGACTTCTCCGTCTCCACGTCCGCAGACACCGTGGCCGTCGATGCTCCGGCCTACCAGATCGGTGTCAGCTCGAACGTGGGCGTCAGCGTCGCGGTCAGCCCGGTTACCCAAGGCTCGTTGGCTACGTACACCATCTCCGGTATGCACGCCAGCGCCGCCATCCAGTCCGGCGCCGCCATAACCCTCCAGCCGTCAGGCGTGGGGACCGTGCTGCCCGACAACGCAGCCGACTACACGTTGACCGACTCCACGACGACGACGGGCTCGGGCGGCCTGGGCAACCTGGTCTACACCGCCGCTACCCCCACCGCCGCGGCCGCCGTTAGCGTGACGGTGCCCAACGCCATCAACAGTGGCGACATGCTGACGATCACGATCAATGATGTGCTCAACCCGCCGCTGGCCGGTTCGTACACCATCAACCTCGGCAACAGCAACATCGCTGGCCCGGCCGTTACGTCCCCCGTCTTCCCGATGGGCAACGTCTCGTACCCGGACGGCGGGATCGTCAACTTCTCGGGCACTTACTACCTGTTCGCCGGCCAGCATCCGTTCGGTATCCCGACGCTTGCTGTGCTCTCCGGTGTCCAGGCCATTGACAAGGCCACTGTCGTCACCGCACCTACCGGGGCCACCGTGCCCAACACGGTCCCGGCGGTCGGCAGCGTCATCGTCGTCTACAACAGCCCGACGATCTACGTGGTCGGCACCGACGGCCAACTGCACGGCTTCGCCACCCCCGCCCAGTTCCTGGGCGATGGTTACGACCCGGCTGACGTCATCACGGTGCCCAATATCACGGGCCTCACCGTGGGCGCCACCGCCGGCAGCGAAGGCACGGCCGTGACCGCTCTGGCCACCAGTGCCAACGGCGCTATCGTCGACTCCTCCGGCACGTACTATGTGTTCGCCGGTGGCAAGGCGTTCGGTATCGCCACGCCCGCTCAGTTGACTGGCGTCCAGGCCGGCGATACGGCTACGACGCTCTCGGGTACCGTCACCTCGGCCAACACCGGTGCGACTCCTCGCCCCGGGACCCTCGTCACGCTCTTCGAGCGCGGTGTACGTTGCCAGTGGTGTCGCCCTCTTCGAGTTCAAGTCCATGGCTCAGCTCCAGTCTGATGGCTACGGCGGGACTCCTTCCCTCGTGATCCCCAACCGTGGTGGGCTTTCCCTGGTCACCTCGTACACGGGGTCCTGAGCAACCGCAAAAGCAGTTTGAGGCAGGTAACTACCTGTCTCGATAATTAGAGGACAAATAAGGAGGGCGGCCCACCGGGCCGCCCTCCTGTCTTTTGCTCTCGAGGAATTGGCCAAAAGTCCTGGGCTTTCTGCCCCGACGGGGCGCGACGTGGAGAGATAGCATGCAGCTAATGTCAGGACGCGGCCTTTGGGCCAAAATGCAGGGGAGCGGGGTTAGAAGCGCAAGGCTGCTGACCGTTGTCGCCACAATGGCGCTCGCCGTGGCGACGGGCGAGGCGCTTACGGCCGGACCGGCGTACGCCGACGTGACCACCAACGGTTACATGATCGGGACGCTGTCGAGCGCCGTCGCCGCCGTGGCCGCTTCACCCACAGATGTCAGCGCCGGGACACCGACCAAGTTCGAGGTCCATTTTGTGGCCACGATGGCCCTGTCCGCCGGGAGCACCATCATGATCGGTGACTCGACGGTGGACGACTCGGTGGCGGCCGGTGCATCTCAAGTGCAGGTGCTGGACGGCGCCGCCACCTGTCTGGAGCCGTTGCCCACCTACACGGCCCAAAGCGGGACCGGCCTCGAGGTCACGCTCAGCGGATCGTGCAGCATAGCCGTGGGCGACAGTGCCGAGGTCGACTTCACCGCTTCGACTGCCGTCTCGCCCAGTTTGTTTACCTTTGACGTGTTCACCAGCGCCAACTCGGCGCTGGCCATTTCCGACGCCATCACCGTTAGCCCGGCGCCTCCCACGGCCTCGGCTGGTTTACCCGCGCTCGGGGCCAACACGTCCTACACGATCAATGGCGTGCCCGTGAAGGCGCTGACGTCGGGCGGGACCTCGCTGGTCCTGGTGGCAAAGGCGCTCAATGGCACCGGAACCGTGGCGTGGTACAGCGGCGCCTCCGGCTATACGGTCACCTACACCCCCACCGCCGGCGCCACCGCCGTGGTCCCCGTGACGGGTGTGACGGTCCTCAGGGCGGTCAACCCCGCTGATACCGTCATCCTGGCCCTGGGCACGGCACTGGCCACGGGAGGCAGCGTCGACATAACCGCGGAGGGGACCAACCCGGTGGCTCTCAGCACGGACAATTTCACCGTGACGCCGGGTAACGGTACGCCGGAGACGACCACAGACGGCGTGGCTTTCGGGAGCTCGGTAAGTGGCGTCGATGTGACCGCCTCACCGGCCGTGACCGAGTCCTCCGCCATCTACACCGTAAGTTTTCGGGCGGCGACGGCGGCCCCGGCGGGGGACGACATTTTCCTTTCCGAGGCCGGGACGGACTTTTCTCACGTCACCGGGATCCTGGTCTCGGATGCCAACCAGGGTTGGCATTTCGTAGCCTCAGGGGCCACGTTGTCCTCGGGCGACGCCACCGTGCCCCTGAGCCAGAGCATTTTGGCCCTGGACTCGGTGACCCTCAGCCTGGTCAACGTCATCAACCCGGCGGCGGGGCCGGTCAGCGATTTCAAGGTCTCGACCACGACCGACGCCGTCCCCGCACTGGCGCCGACCTACTCGATCGGTGCCAGTGCCGGCTCGGGGGTGACGGTCGCCGTCAGCCCGACGGCACCGGCGGTCCAGGCCACGTACACCATTTCCAACGTTCACGCCGGCGCCGCGCTTATCGGTGGGTCGAGCACGATCACGGTCAACGCGCCGGCGGGCACCTATTTCCCCAACAATGCCGCCCTCTACATAATCCAGGACGCCACCACGGCGACCGGCAGCGGGACGGTCGACGCCGTTTACGGCGGAGGGACGAACACGGTACTGCTCACGGTGCCCCACACCATCAATGGCGGTGACACGTTCTCGATAACCATCGAGGACGCCTTCAACCCGGGCACCTCCGGCTACTACACCATGTCCCTGGAAGGTAACGTGACCGGTTCGACCGGGGGGCTCGTCTTCCCGGGGGCAGACGTCGCTTACCCTGACGCCGCCCTTTTGAGCTTCTCGGGGACCTTGTACGTCTTTGCCGGTGGTCACGCCTTCGGCGTCCCCTCCCCGGCGGCGGCGGCGGCGGTCGAGGCCGTCGACCACGCCGTCGTGAGCGCCAGCCCGGGCACCGTGCCCGTGAGCACGGCGGTGCCGGGCACGCTGGTCGTGGTCTACAACAACCCGACGATCTATGTCGTAGGCACCGACCGGCAATTGCACGGGTTCGCCACTCCGGCGCAGTTCCTGCGCGATGGTTACGACCCGGCCGACGTGATCACGGTCCCCAGTCACGGGGGGATCACGGTCGGGCCTACGGCGGGTGCCGAAGGGGCGGCGGCCAACGCCCTGGCTACGGCGTCGAGCGGAGCCATCGTCGATTCGTCCGGCACCTACTTCGTGCTGGCCGGCGGCCGGGCCTTCGGGATCGCCAGCCTCACGGCCCTGAAGGCCATCGAGTCCGCCGACAGAGCCCAGGCCCTGGTGGGCTCGATCGGCTCTCTCAGGGACGCCACCATCGCCGACGGCACCCTCCTGACGGTGGGTGGCACCGTCTACGTGAGTTACGGCAATAGCCTTTATCCCTTCAAGTCCATGACCCAACTAGCCACCGACGGTTACGGGGGCACGCCTTCTATAGCCGTCCCCAGCACGGTCGGGCTTACGGTCGTGCTCTCTTACTCAGGCTCCTAAGGCCCCATTTCCGGGGGCCTGGTGGTCAACAGCCGGGCCTGCGGACCAGGTATACGTAGAGAGCCTGGGGCCCGGCAAAGCCGAATTCCCGGTAACTGACCTGGGCCAGCGGCGTGAGCGATGCCAGGGCTATCTTGTTGCCGGAGACAAAGGCGCACTCAGCGAACGACGGGAACATCTGGTCGTACCAGGTGTCGTAAAACGGGACCCCGGGTACCCGGCGCCCCGGTACGGCGGTGCCGGTCTGGTGGCTGCCGACCCATTCGAAGCCGGCGTCGACCATCGTCGCCGGCACCCCGGCGGCCACGGCCTCGGTGCCGGCCGCCCAACGAGCGGCATCGTAGGCATCGGAGTTCAGAGTGATCACGGCGGCCACGGCCGCCACCACGGTTGACAGCACCGCCGTGGCCACCAGTACCGGCAGGTGCGGGCCTGAGGTCCCCGGGTGGGCGGGGCGCATGCCGGCGCCACCGGCGGGCCTCCCCGAGCGCCGGACATGGGCCCCGGCGCTCGGGGATCGCGCCCAGGGGGAGGGGGCGCTGCCTCGAGCGAGCAACAGGACGGCGAGGCTGAGGTCCAGGGGCCAGAGGTAGCGGTCGAAGACGGTGCCCTTCGTCAGCCCCTCGAAAAGGCAGAGAAAAAGGGCTGTGAACACTGAGAAAAGGACTAGCAGCCCCGTCAAGTTGCCCAGGCGGGCGGGGGATAGGGAGGGTCGGCTGAGGGTGGCGAACACGGCGGCCATCATCACGCCGCCAGTCAATGCCACCAGTTGGAGCGCCCCCCACACCACGCCGGGAAATAGCGCCGGGCGCCCGGTGAGGACGGCCGCCCCCGTGGCCCCCTGCTGTAATAGGTAATTGCCGCTGAATAGCGAATGATCGGCCGTAAGCAGGGCGGCGCCCGCGGCCAGAGCAGCTATGGGTGCGAGCAGGAGGCGAGGCGACATTCGGGCCCGAGAACGGTGAAGGGCCAGGGCAGCAGCGGGGCCAACCCGAACGACAGGGTGAAATACGAATTGCCGAGGCCCTTTATGAACCGGACGGGGGCGGAGACGGCCAGCGCCAGCGACTGGGCCCCGGCGACATGGGCCGACCACAGGTAAATCGTCCCGCACACCACCACCAGGGCGAAGGCGACCAGGCCGTAGGCGCCACGATGACGGCGGTCCTGGAGGGCGAGGGCACCGACGGCGGCCAGTGGCGCGGCGATGTCGAACTCACGGACCGAGAAGCCGAAGCAACCGACCACCAGGGCCGCGGCCAGCAGGGCTCCGCGAGCCCGCCCTTCCCGCCTCAGGGCGAGGGCGGCGACGGCCAGGCATAGGACCTCGGCCGAAAAGGCGGGCACGTCCGTCATAAAGCTGGAAGTGCTCAGAGCGAAGCCCGGTAAAGCCAATACGACCAGCACGCAGGCCAGTGCCCATCTCCTCGACAGGGCCGAGGAGGCCAGGGCGTAGGCGGCCACGAGCCCGGCCGTGGCCAGGACGGCGACGGCTGTTCCCGGGGCCCAGGCGTGATCGCCGAAGACGGCGGCGAACATGGCCCCCCACCAGAATCTGGCCGACCAGGGTCATGGCCCCCCATCCGGCGAAGGACATGTGCCCCGTGCGCACGAACTCCCAGAGGTCCCGCCGGTAGGCCCAGTCATCGTTGCGGGGGATGGAAAAGGAATGAAATGCACCGGCCAGGACGGCGGGCACGACCACGCCGATGGCGACCAGCGCCAGGACGGCGCCGGCATCGGCCCGGAGCGGCCGGTGCCGGCGGGCGGGTGTGGGCTCGGACGGCGCCGTCAAGCCGAGCCGGCACCGCGGTCAGGAAGGGCGCGCACGCGCTGATGCTACGGCGCTCCCAGCGCCGCCGGCGGTAGTGGCGTTTGGCTCAAGCTTGGCAGGCCTACTCGGCGCTCCGGGCCGACTACCGGATCGAGTTTCGCTCCGGCGAGCCTCGGGGCCCAGAGGTGCAGTGGACGAGGTTCGCGGTGAGGGCCAACGCGTCACCCAAGCTCAGGATGGACGCATACCTGGCCGCCTTTGCGCTCACGGCCGCTTACCTCATGGTGACCACGGACGTCGCCTTTCGCCAGTTCGCGGGGCTGGAGGTCCTGGGGGGCTGAGGCTCCGCCTCTGACGGCTACCGACGGAGAGGCACGGCGAGGAAGGTGACGATCACTTGGCCCTGGCCTGGCTGCCAGCCTCCTCCGGTGACCTCCAGGCGCTGTAACCGCGACGGGGCAAACGGGGAGGAGTAGCCGAGTGAGGCGGGGGACGCCAGGATGTGACCGTCGCCCGCCGTGCCCGGTACGAAACGGTACAGGGCCCCGTCGTCGCTGCCCTGACCCTCGTCCCAGGTGGTCACCCGCACAGACGGCGGCTTGAGGAAAAGTCCCTCGGCCCGGGCCAGGACGGGCGAGCTGAGCGAGAAGGAAGCCAGGACGAGGTCGCCGGGCTCGACGGGAACGTCGATGACCTGGCCGAAGCGGTAGCGGGCCCGGCCGACCACATGCTCCTGGCCGCAGCGGTCGGGGACCAGGCCCAACACCTGCCACGGGCCGCTCACGGATAGCTGGCGGTAGTGGCAGTACATGGCCACCATGGTGGCGGGCGGGTCCCAGGCCGGGTCGCGGCCGTCGAGCGCTATGGCCTGGTAGAGGATGCGCTCGGGGGCGCGCGGCGACGACAGGAAGGAGGCGTCCAGGCCGTCGAGGTAAGGGGTGTAGGCGCTATAGGACTGCAAGACGGGCTCTGGACGCCATCGCAGTTGCGGGTAACCAAAGGCGAGGGCGTCGTCCCAGGGCTCCGCGGCCACGGTGAGGCCGGTCAGCGCCTCGACCAGGCCGGGGTGGAGGGCGTCGCCCGTGGCCCGGACCTGGTAACGAGCCATGGCTTGGACCCGGGCCCAGCGGGCGCCGGAGGAGAGGTCGGCCACCTCGTCGTACAAGGCCCTCACGTCCTCCACCGGGGAATGCAGGGACGGAGGTAGCCCACCGTTGGCCAGGCACACCAGCAGGCCGGCCAGGGCGATGCTGGCGGCCTGGACGGGCACCAGGCGGCGGGGGAGCCGGGCCAGCGCCAGCACCGCGACGAACAGGCCGAACAACGTCAGGTCGTGCAGATCGTGGCGGACGAAGCCCTCCTTCAGTGTCTCCCATCCCCAAAGCAGGAGCATGAGGGTCACGGCGACCTTGCTTCGCAGGGGAGACCCTCTAAGGGCCAGGGCGAAGACCAGGGCCAGCAGGGCCACGTCGGCGACGGCGTACCAGTCCTCGGCGACGCGACCGGCGGAGGAGCTCATGGCCGAGCCATAGCCGATGCCGACGTCCAGGGCACCGTGGAGGTAACTAGCGAAGTTGCCCAGGCTCTGGCCGGCGGCGACGAGGGCCACGACGACCACGACGAGGAAAGCCGCCGCTGTCTTCACGGCCTCCTGGCGCCACCGGTCCGTAGATCCGGCGACGGCCAGGACGGCCAGGCCCGCGGTGACCAGTCCCACGTTGACCTCGACCAGCAGCTGGAAGCCGGCCAGGCCACCGAGGGCCGTCAGCAGGGCCAGGCGGGCCTTTTGGCTCTGCGCTCCGAGGCCGGCCAAGGCCAGGCCCAGGGCCGTGGCCAGCGCCAGCTCGGGGCCCTCCAGCACGTTGGCGGCGATCGTCACCGAGGCCCACGCGGCCAGGCTCGCCGGTAGCAGGCCCCACGACGCCCGCAGGGCGGCGATCACCAGGGTGGCCAGGGCCCCCGTAACCACCAGCGCATAGACGAGGCCGAGGACGGCCGTACCCCGGAAGAAGGGCAGGATGTCCTCGACCGGCCCGTAAGGACCGAAGGTGAACAAGACCTGGGGGCCCCATTGAAGGTGTTGCTCGAAGGCCAGAGCCAGGCCTGCCTGCCAGGAGCTCAAGCCCGCGGTCACGACCCGCCAAGGCAAGCTGCGCCAGCTGAGCAGCGTGACGACGATGCTCATGAGGCCAACCGAAGGCCAGCCCCGCAGCGGGACGGCCATGTTTTTCAGGCGGCGGGAGGCAACGGGTTCGAAGTGTGCTCCCCGGTAAGCCTTCCGGGCCGGTCGGATCGCCCCTTGCGGCACTTTCAAACGCTAACAGCCAGGCGTTTCGCCCACCGGGACGCTCGCCCCGGGGCGGGGGCCGTCGCAAAGCGACGCTTTCTTCGCCTTTCTCGCGCCCCGGCGGCCCCGATCGCAAGGAGGCGCTGTCCCGCGCCGAGACTGGAGGTATACGGGAGCGGGCGCCAGGAAGGTTTAGGGCTATGGGACAGCGGCGGGTGAGGCGAGCGGCAGGCGCCGTCCTGGCCTCTGCCGCCATGGCCTCCTCCTTCGCCGCCGCCGGCCTGGTGGGCCCGGCGCCGGCCGGCGCCCAAGCCCTTAGTTTCGTGAAGGTCTGGTCCCGGACCTTGCCTGACGCCGGTCACCCCGTCGCCCTGTCTTCGCCCAATGTCGCCACGCTGGGGGGCGTGCCCGCCGTCGTGGTCGGGGACCGGGCGGGGTACGTCTACGCCTTTTCGCTGGCCCGCGGCGGCGCCCTTCCCGGGTGGCCGGCGAGCACCGGGGGAGCGCCGGTGGACTCCACGCCGTCGGTGGCCCCTATGGGTGGCGACACCGGTAACGACATCGTTTTCGTTGGCACCGGCGACTCCTCCACCCCGCACCGGGGTGGTTACGAAGCGTTCAACCCCGACGGGACCAGGCGCTGGTACGTGGCGGTGAAGAACCCGTCCAGCGACCGCTCGGCCGGGGCCACGTCGGCAGTGACCGCCTCCCTGGCCGTGGGCGACCTGCAAGGAGGCCTGGACGTCGTTGCCCCTTCGGTCGGCGAGGAGGAGTACGCCCTGGCCGCTGGCTCGGGGTCGGTCCTGGCCGGGTTCCCCTGGTTCAGCGCCGACAGCGGCTTCTCCACCCCCGCGCTGGCCGACCTGTACGGCAACGCCCGCACGGACATCGTCGAGGGCGGTGACCAGACGGCCGGGCTGGCCTACGGCGTCGATTACACCCAAGGCGGCCATATGCGCGTCCTGGCCCCCACCGGCAACGCCGGCACGGGCAGCCCGACGGGAGGCCTCGATTGTGAGGCCAACCCTGACGTCGGCGTCGAGTCGTCCCCGGCGGTGGGCGGGTTCCTGGCCAGAGGTGCGACCGGGATCGTGGTGGGGACGGGCACCACTTTCAAGGGCTCCGACACGGACAAGGTGCTGGCCTTCGACACCCATTGCCGCATCGTCTGGCAAGCCGACCTCGACGGCATGACGGAGTCGAGCCCGGCCCTGGCCGACGTCCAGGGCAACGGCACCCTGGCCGTCCTCGAGGGGACCGACGGCGGCCCCGGGGGCGGGTCGGTGTACGCCCTGGACGCCGCCACCGGCTCGGTCATCTGGGGCCGGTCCGTGGGCTCCGTACACGGCGGGGTGGCCACGGTCGACCTGGGCGGGGCCGCCCGGGCGGGGATGGCCAGGACGTCATCGTGGCCTCGACCAATGGGGCCGAGGTCCTGGCCGGCCCCGATGGCCGTGTCCTGGCCACACTCGAACGCGGCGTCGGGTTGCAAAACTCGCCCCTGGTTACCGACGACCCCAACGGGACGATAGGTATCACGGTCGCCGGCTACAACGGTCACAACCAAGGGGAGATCGAGCATTTCGAGTTAGCCGGCTCCAACGGCTCGGCGGTGGCGGCGGCGGGGGCGTGGCCCATGTTCCACCACGACCCGCAGCTCACAGGCGACGCCGGGTTGGCCCCGGGGGCGAGCCGGTCGGCTTTGCCGCCTACTACGCCGGCGGCTACATCGGCTTTGCCGCCCGCTCGGGGCGCGCCCAGGTGCGCGGTCCCCGCCGGCGGCCCGGACGGCTATTACGAGGTCGACAAGGGCGGTCGTGTGTTCGGGTTCGGCAATGTCGCCCAGTGTGGCTCCCGGCCCGGCCCCGCACCGGGCCGGGAGCAGCCCGTGGCCGGCATCGCCGCCACTCCGGACGGCGGTGGGTACTGGTTGGTGGACCGGTCGGGCCAGGTCGTTGCCTTCGGGGACGCCAGGTCCTACGGCTCCCTCCCCAGCCTCCCCGCCGCCTCGTCCGTGGTGGGCCTGACCGCCACGCCCGACGGCCAGGGCTACTGGCTCCTGACCGCCGCCGGCCAGGTCTTCGCCTTTGGCCACGCCCGGTCATACGGGCCCCGGGGGACGCTGCACCCGCCGGCGCCGGTCGTGGGGATGGCGGCCACGGCCGACGGCCGGGGCTACTGGGTGGCGGACGCCGACGGCGAGGTCTGGAGCTTCGGGGACGCCTCCCACCAACTCCGGCGGGCCGGTCGTTCGACCTCGATCGTAGGGATCGCCGCCGACCCGGCTACCGACGGGTACTGGTTGGTCAACTCCCATGGCGCCATCTACTCCGTCGGCGCCCCGTTCCTCGGCTCGGTCCCGGCCGCCACGACCGAGACCGCCATCTCCGGCATCCAGGCCGACCCCGGGGGCGGAGGTTACCGTCTGGTCGACGGGGGAGGGGCGCTGTTTTGTTTCGGGACGGCCACTCAGTTGGGCTCGGCGGGCACGGCTCACCCGGCTCAGGCCGTGGTCGGGATCGCCGCCCCGTGACGGCCTCACGGTGAAGGTGGGGCACCGGAGGCGCTAACCTGGCCGTCCCGTATGTCGAATAATCCCGCAGCGACTCTCAAAGCCCCGCGCCGCCCCGATTTCGGCGCCGACGCCCTGGTCTACATCGAGAAGGTCCGCAAGGCGACCAGGCGCCTGCGCGCCTACGAGACCAACCCCGAGGACGTCCGGGGCGCCCTGCAGTCGGTGAGGACCGTGGCCAGTTTCAACGTGGAGGTACCCGTCCTCAGCGCCCGGCGCGAGGTGCAGTTGGTCAAGACGGGCGTGAAACGGCTCAGCGGCTGGTACCTGGGCTACCTGGCCGCCCAGCTCAACGCCTTTGCCGCCACTGTCGTGCGGTTGGGCGAGACCATGGCGTCACGGGTCGAAGACCTGGAGCGCAATGGCGACGAGATGGCGGCTCGCCTGGGCGCCATAGAAGCCCGCCTCAACCGTCTAGAACCGAAGACCGCCGCCACCACGCCGCCGAAGCGGAGCGCAAGGAGAGATGCTCCCGATGAGGATTGACCTTTACCTGCCCGGGTTCGCCCCCCACGACGCCATCAGCAACCACACCCTCCAGACGCGCCGGGTGCTGCGCGAGGCGGGTTACGGCAGCCACATCTGGGCCGAGCACATCTTGGGCAACCTGGGACGGGAAGCGAGGCCCTACCAGGAGGACAGCCCCCTGCCCGGGGAGCACCGTCTCCTGATCTACCAGATGTCCACCGGTTCGGCCATGGCCGGCTGGCTGCGGTCCCGGGCCCGGGCGGGCGAAGAACTGCTCGGCCACTACCACAACATCACCCCGGCGTCGTACTTCGCCCGCTGGGAGCCACATATCGCCTTGGCCATGGACAACGCCCGCCAGGAGCTGTACATGCTGGCCCCGCACACGGCCCTTTCGTTCGCCGACTCGGCTTACAACGAAGAGGAGCTCGTCGATTGCGGCTACGAACGCACCCTCGTGTGCCCGCTCCTGGTGGACCTGGACGAATACCACCGCCCGCCCGACCGGGCCACGCTGGACCGGCTGCGCCGGCGGCGGGACGGGGCGCAGTGGCTCTTTGTCGGGCGGGTGGCGCCCAACAAGTGCCAGCACGACGTCGTCGGCGCCTTCGCGGTTTACCGCCGAGTCTTCGACCCCCAGGCCCACCTGACCCTGGTGGGGGGCGGGACTTCGCCGAACTACCTGGGCGCCGTGCAGCGCCTCATCGGCGAGCTGGACCTGGGCGACAGCGTGGAGATCCTGAGCGGCGTGGGTGACGCCGAACTGCTCGCCCACTGGGCGGTGGCCGATGTCTTCGTGTGCATGTCGGAGCATGAAGGCTTCTGCGTCCCCGTATTGGAGGCCATGGAGCTAGGTGTCCCAGTGGTGGCCTACGGGGCGGCGGCGGTGCCCGAGACGCTGGCGGGCGCAGGGACCGTGCTGGACGACAAGGACCCGCTCGAGGTGGCCAAGGCCGTGGACCGGGCCTGCCGTCCGGGACCGGCCCGGGAGCGCCTGATAAAGGCGGGGCGGGAGCGAGCCACCGCTTTCTCCCTGGCCAACACGTCCAAGCAGCTGCTGGCCGGCATCGAGGGCTACCTGGCCACCTGAGCCGTCCCCTGGGCGGCGACGGCCTCCCGGTAGAGAGCCACGATGCCGTCGGCGCAGGCCTCCCAGGTGTAGCCGGCGGCACGTTCGAGGCCGCGGCGGGACAGTTCCAGGCGTTGGCCCGGGTCGTCGAGCAGGCTGCTCAGGGCATCGCCCAGGGCATCGGTGTCACCGGGGGGCACCAGGCGGGCGGCGTCGCCCAAAACTTCCCGGAGGGCGCCGCAATCGCCGGCCACCACCGGGGTCCCGGCGGCCATGGCGTGCAGCGGGGGCAGGCCGAACCCCTCGTAACGGGACGGGTAGGCGAACACGGTAGCGCCGATGGTCAAGGCGTCCCGGGCCTCGTCGTCCACCCAGCCCAGCCGTAGGACCCGGTCCCGGACGGCGGAGGCGGCGACGGCCTCGTCGAGCTCATTGCCACCCCAGCCCTCCGACCCGGCGATGACCAGGGCCAGGCCGGGACGGTCCCCGGCGACCCGGCCGAACGCCCGCACCAGGGTGGGCAGGTCTTTGCGGGGCTCGACGGTACCGATGGCCAGGACGTAGGACGTCACCCAGTCGGGCAACTGGCGACGCACCGTCTGTCGGTCGTGTACGGGCGGCACGCCGAGGTGGACCGTCCTCACCCGGTCGGCGGGGACTCCGAGCATCTCGATCAGCTCCTGGGCCACGAAGGTGGAGTCGGCGTGAACCCACGCGCCACGGCCGACCGCCTTTTTGACCAACCCGGGGTAGGCCCGCGCCGCCGGGCGGCACCACTGCGGGAAGTGCAGGGGAGTGAGGTCGTGGACGCTCACCACCATGGCGGCCCGGCGCGCCGGGGGGACGACGAAATTGGTGCCGTGCACGACATGGGCGCCGCCGATGTAGAGCTCCGCCGGCGGGAAGGGCCAGCGCGCCCACGAGGTGTTCAGCACCCGGCCCGGGATGCCCGGGCCCGCCCAGCCCAGCGCCCTCACCCCGGACGGGAGCAGGCCCTCGATGCCGGCGCGCCCGTAACGGCTCAGGGCGAAGGCGGCGGCGTCGACATCGTCTCGCCGGCCCAGGGCCTCGAGCAGACCTTGGCAGAACTGGCCCACACCGGTGCGGGCACCCAGCAGCGGCGTAGCGTCGAGAGCGACCGGGAGGGCCTGCTCCGCGCGGCCATTTGACTGAGGCATGACGTTGGGTACCCGACTCTACCGGGCCCGTTCCCGGCCCGGAGGCGTCCGGTCGGGGTCGAGGGGGCCGCTACGCTGGCGTCGTGTTGCGTGCCCCGGCGCGGCCGGCTCTTAGATGAAGCTGGCCTTCGTCCCGCCGCGCTTCGGCCCAGGTGTGCTCGGCGGCTCGGAGGCGCTGATGCGAGAGGCGGCGCTGGGGTTGTCGTCCCGGGGCCACGACGTGGAGGTCGTGACGACCTGCGCGGTCGACCACTACAGCTGGGCCAACGAGCTGGCCGAGGGGACCAGTGAAGAAAACGGCGTGCTGGTGCGGCGTTTCCCTGTCGTTCGCCACCCTAGCCGGGCGGCCCTGAAGGCCCAGCTCTCCATCCAATCGGGCCGGGCCCCCGACCTCGACCACCAGGTGAGCTGGCTCGGCTTCCAGTTCGGTGCCCCCGGGGTGTTCGAGCACCTGTTGCGGTGCGGGGAGAAGTACGACGCCATCGTCTTCTCGCCCTATCTGTTCTGGACGACAAGCGTATGCGTCCCGTTCGTGGCCGAGCGGGCCGTCGTCGTCCCGTGCCTCCACGACGAGCCGTACGCCCGCCTCGACATACTGCGCCCCGTGTTCTCCGACCCGGCTCTGCTGTGGTTCCTCTCCGGCCCGAACACCTTCTGGCCCACCGGCTCGGACCGGTGGCCCGCCGCCACAGCGTGACCGGGGGGGGCGTCCCTGTTCCCTCGGCGTACGACCCCAAGGGGTTCATGGAACGGCACGGCCTGCAGCGCCCGTTCGTGCTGTACGCCGGACGGCGCGAGGAGGGTAAGAACACGGGCTGGATGCTGGAGGCGTTCGGCGCCGCCGTGGCCGAGGGTGGTCTCGACCTCGACCTGGTCCTGGTCGGCCGAGGCCCCGCGGGTCGTGCTCGGCCGACCGCCGGCGGGGCCGGGCCGGGGCGGGTCGTCGACATGGGCTTCGTCTCTGACCAGGAGCGGGACAGCGCCTTTGCGGCCGCCACCGCCTACGTGCAGCCCAGCCGGATGGAGAGCTTCTCCCGAACGGCGATGGAGGCGTGGTTGGCGGCGACGCCGGTGATCGCCTACGACCAGAGTGAGGTGGTCGCCTGGCACTGCCGTCGTTCGGGGGGCGGGGTCACCTTCTCCGACCGGGCCGGCCTGGCCGAAGGCCTGCGCCTTGTCACCTCCCGGCCCGACGTGGCCGCCGACATGGCCGCCGCCGGCCGGCGGTACGTCATCGAGAACTACACATGGCCCATCGTGCTCGACCGCATGGAGGCCAGTTTGCGGGCCGGCCTGTGACGCCGTCCCGCTGTCTGGTGGTAGGAAGCTACCCACCCGTACCCGGGCCGCCGGCGGCGGCGGTGGTGGCGGCCGTGCGCCGGGCCTGGGCCGCCGGACAGGAGGTCCTAGTGGTGTCCCCCCGTGCCAGCGCGGCGCCCTTGGTCCTGCGAGCGGCGGGGCCCCGGGGCATCGCCCGCGAGGTGACAACCCTGGGGCGTCGGCACGCCTGCGACGCGGTGGTGCTGTGCCTCGAGCCCGGATGGCCCCTGCGGGGCCGCGCCGGCGGCGGCGTCAGGTCATTGGCTGCCGCCCTGTCGTCGTTCCGGCATGCAGAGCTCGTCGTGACGGGAGAAGGCGTCGTGACGGGAGATGCCGGCGCGAAGGGAGAAGCCGCCGCGGCGGGAGATGCCGGCGCGAAGGGAGACGCCGCCCGAGGCTGGGCCCTGTTGGCCCCTCTGTGGCGTGCGGCGGGATCGGTCACGGCCGGCTCGGAGGAGGTCGGTGCCTCGCTGCGCGCCGCCGGTGCCCCCGTCGTAGAGGTCTGCGACCCGTACGACGGCGCCCGGCTGGTCCGGCGGCCTCTTTCGCCAGGAGCGGTGGCGCCTCTGAGCACGGTGAGCTGCTGCTCAGAGTGCGGGCGCGGCGGCTGTTGGGATCACTGGCCCGCAAGGTGCTGGGCCGACGGGCCCCGGCCCTGCGGTCCTACCTCGGGCGTGCCGCGCTCTGGGTGCGGCGTGGGCCGGAGCCCTAGCGTCGCGGGGATGGGAACCTCTTTCAGCAGCGTCGTGGAGGCACCTCTGGCCGAGGTCTTCGCCTGGCACACCAGGCCGGGCGCTCTGGCCCGCCTTTCGCCTCCCTGGTTGCCCGGGAAAGTTGTCAGTGAGACGGCCTCGCTGCGGGACGGGCAGGCGGTACTGGCGTTCCCGGGCGGGTTGCGTTGGGTAGCCCAGCACCGGGGCGACGCTTACAACCCTCCGCACTCCTTCGTGGACGAAGTGACGTCCATGCCGTTTACCCTGCTCGGTTGGCAGCACACTCATAGCTTCAGCGAGGCCGGAGACGTTTCCACGCGGGTCGAGGACAAGGTGCGCACGCCGGTCCCGGCCGCCCTGCTGAGGGCCATGTTCGCCTTTCGCCATCGCCAACTGGCCGGTGACCTGGCCTCTCATGCCCGAGCGAGGACCTGGCGGGCGGCCCCTATGACGGTGGCCATGACCGGGTCGTCGGGACTTATCGGTTCGGCCCTGGCGGCTTTCCTGACCACCGGGGGCCATTCCGTGGTCCGCTTGGTGCGGCACCCGCCGACGAACCCCGGGGAGCGCCAGTGGGACACGGACCGTCCCGGCCCGCACCTCCTCGAAGGGGTGGACGCCGTCGTGCACCTGGCGGGGGCGTCCATCGCCGGGCGCTTCAGCGATAAGCACAAGCGAGTGGTCATGGACAGCCGGACGGGGCCGACGCGGCGATTGGCGGAAGCGGCGGCAGCCGCCGCCGCGCGGGGCCGTGGCCCTTCGGTGTTCGTCGAGCGCGTCGGCCATCGGCTACTACGGCTACGACAGGGGCGACGAGGTCCTGACCGAGACCAGCTCCGCGGGCGACGGTTTTTTGGCCGACGTCGTCGCCCGCTGGGAGGAGGCGGCGGCGCCGGTGGCCGGAGCCGGCCTGCGAGCCGTCAAGGTGCGGACCGGCATCGTCCAGACGCCCCAGGGCCTACCTCTGGGCCTTCTATACCGGGTGTTCCAGCTCGGCCTGGGGGGCAAATTGGGCCGCGGCCGGCAATGGACGTCGTGGACGGGGATCGACGACCTGGTGGACGTGTATTACCGCGCCCTGCTCGACCCGGCTTTGAGCGGTCCGGTAAATGCCGTGGCCCCCGAGCCGGTGCGCAACGACGAGTACACGGCCACTCTGGCCCGCGTGCTAAAGCGTCCTGCTGTGCTCGCTGTACCGAGTTTCGCCACAGAATTGGTGCTCGGACGCGACGGCCGGCAAGAGGTAGCTGAAGCCAGCCAGCGGGTCGAGCCCGCTGTGCTCCTGGCTGCCGGCCACCACTTTCGCCACCCTGAGCTGGAGGCGGCCCTAAGACATCTCCTCGGGCGAGTCGTCAGCTGAAGGTGACCGGAGGAGCCCCAGCGGGCCCATCTGGTCGCGGGCGCCTCGGGCACGGGCGGCGCCGACCTCTGTCCTTACATTGCGACGCTCCTCGGGGGGAGGAAGCACCGCTTGCAGGCCGAGCGCCTCGATCCACAACTCCCGGGTCCAGCCCACGGTGTGGTAGAAGTGCTCGTCCTCCTCGTCCTCGACCTCCTGATAGGCCGCGGTCAGGGCTTCGCCCCGCTCGCCCTGCGAATTTTTGGCCACTTCACCGATCAGCTCCCAATTAAGGTGGTCCTTCAACTCGGCCTGCGAGACGCATTCGGCGGCCACGAGCTGGGCCGCTTCGTCGGGCCCGTCTCCGAGGGCCTTTTCCATCACGGCGACCAGAGAGGCGCTGATGTCATGGACGACCTTCCGTCCCGGGCTGGAAGCCTTGGTGTCGAGGCCCAGCTGACCGAAGAGCCTCTCGACGACGGCGATGTGGTGCTTGGTCTCGGCCAGGTACTTGCCCCATTCCTCGCGCAGCCCCTTGTTGGTTACGCACTTGAGCGCTGTCTCATAGACCTTCGCCCCGTTGACCTCGGTTTCCAAGGCCTGTAGGAGCAGTTCTTCGATCTGAGCATCCTTCATAGATAGCTGTGTCCTTTCTGTGTCCAGGCCGCGACGGCGCGGTGCCGCTGAGACTTTTTGCCTGACATAGGAGCAACCCAAACGGCGCCGTGGCGCAACGCAAACGGGGTCCGGGACTCAGAGCTAGCCTAGTGGCTGTCGGCCAGGCTGACGATAAAGTTGACCGTCGTGGCCAGGATCACGGCTCCGAACAGGTAAGAAACCAGGGCGTGGCGAAGGGCGGTGCCCCGGATGGCGGTGCTCTTCAGGTCGGTGTCCGACACCTGGAACGTCATCCCGATGGTGAAGGCAACGTAGGCGAAGTCGAGGTACCGCGGCGGGACGTCCTGGTTGAAGTCGACCCCGCCTCCGGAGGAATGGTAAAGGCGCGCGTAGCGAAGCGTGAAGAGGGTGTGGACGAGGACCCAGGAAAGGGCCACACTGCCCGCGGCCAGGCCGGCCAGGACCCATCGCTCAGAGCCGTGGGCGGAACTCGCGCTCAGGAGCACCACCCCCACGGCGACGAGGCTGGCCAGGCTGGCGGCCAGGGTCAAGGTGTCCGAGGTAGCCGGGTTGGGGTCCTGGCGGCGGGCATGAGCCGCAGTTTGGGCGGAGCCCATGCCGCCTACTGCTACCCAGACCCAGACCGAGAACGTGGCCGCCGCCGCGTCCCAGCCGACCAACGCCGCATAGCTCCAAGCTCCGAGGATCCCCGTCAAAGCCGTGCCGACCAGGCCCACCAGCACCATCACGATGAGCCGGGTGCGCGAATGGGCGGACCGCAGTCCGGCTAAAAGCCGGCCACGGCCCGCCAGCATGGCTCAGGCGTGCCGGCCGCGCCGGCTCTTGCTGACCAGTGAGACCAGGAAAGCGGCGGCGACGACCTCAATTATGAGGGTGACCAACCAATGGGAGGCGGGGTTGGAGAAGAGCAGCCGGGCAACGATGCCACCGACGATGGCACCGCCGACACCGCAGGCCACTGTCCACCACAGACCGATGGGGTTGGGACCGGGTACCACCAGCCGGCCGAGGCCCCCGATCACCAGACCACCTATGACGATACTTACCAACAAGAAGAGCACGTCACCCATGGTGCCAGAGCGCTCGTTGATAGCGGTGGAGCCTCGCGGCGGACAACGTCCACCGGCCCTGTTTGCCGGTCGCCGGATGGCGGAGTTGTCACCAGATGGCGGACTTGTCACCAGATGGTAATGTGGCTCACAGCGGGGTGGAGCAGTCAGGTAGCTCGTTGGGCTCATAACCCAGAGGTCGCTGGTTCAAATCCAGCCCCCGCCACCAAATCTAGTGGGTCTTCGCGCTCTTCCGCCTACCGCACGCTTCCCTGACCAGCTGTTTCGCGACCGCCGCTTCGCGTTACCCACAGGTTTCTCGGGGCTTTTTCTCGGGACCTTCTCAAGTCTTGCGTAGGCAGCATACGCAGGGTGGCGCCCCATCGAGTGGCCCGCACGCTGCACCTTTGTGGCATTGGTTTGGACCGATGGGCCGGCGCCTAGGGCTGCCCTACGCATGCCCTACGCAGCTGCCCTCATCAAGGCTCCGCATGCAACGTTGCTCGGCTATCTCCTTAGGTCGAGGTCACCGCCGCTGCGGTCGAGAACCGCTCCGAGGTCGTTACCACTGGAGCCCCACGTCATAGGCCATGTACCGCCGAGGCGAGGCACAGGTGCGGCCCAGTTCGGCCAACCTGGGAGCAGTGCCGCGAGGCCCCGCCTTCGCAGTACGCCAACGGACCGGAACCGGCGCGCCCCGCCAGCGCCTGTGGCAAGCGCCAGGAGCCGCCTTCGACCTCGTTGGCTGGGTCTTGGACCTCGCCGACGTCTGGCACGGCCCGGTCAGCCGAGCCGGAACGTGAAGTAATCGACCCGCCACCCGTCCCTGGTCAGTTCGACGTGGGCGGCGACCTCAGAAGCGAACCCGGTGTCGGCGGCTATGGTCGGCTCGCCGTCGTCCGCGCTGCCCTGCCCGCGACAGCCGGACGTGCGGCCTCACAGCCTTTCCGCCGGCCACGGTGACGGTCTCAGCGGCCATGACCTCGTAGTCCTTGGCCTGAGACAGGAAACTGGTCACCGCGGCGCCAAGCCTCACCAGGAAGGTGGCGGCGTTCCCAGCCATGAGAGCGTACCCTTCTTGGCGTAGAGCCCGGTCCCGGTACCAGAGCCTTATGGTTCTCCCGGCAGGTGGGCAGCACGACAAGGCGGCTTGAGGCCGACCGTAGCCTTGTGGACTGCTGCGGAGTTTGTGAGGGCGACGACAGCCGGCTGGGTGTAGGAACGGCCCTCGTGGCTGGCGCCGTCGTAGTCGTGGTCGAACTACTGCTCGGGGTACTTGTCGTTGACGTGGTTGTAGATCTCGCGGTGATGGTTGGGGCGACCGGGGGGAAGCCCCCGCTACTCCCGCCCCCCCGCGAGGTGGTGTGGTCGCAGTTGTCGCTGAGGACGTGGTGGAGGTCGCCGGTGCGGTGGCCACGTTGGCGTTGCCTTCAGAGCGGGCTTGGCCCCCTGGCCCGGCACGACGAGCAGGACGACCAGGAGTGCGCCGACCACGCTCAGGCTGGCACTTGTCCTTGCCCACCGGCGCCGGCGACGGCGACGGTTACGTTTTGGGTGTTGCTCACTTCTCTTAAAACCGTCTCAACGCGTACCGGAAGGAGACCGGGTAGTCGCTCACTTTTGGCGGCAACCAGCACCCGTCATCCCAGGCTAAGATATCACCACTGTCATTGATAGCTGCGCAGAACGCGCTGGCGATCACCTACCGCGGCCAGTTCTTCTCCGACACGGGCCAGCGAGGCCCATTCAGCAGGAGGAACGTCCTCGCCGACCGGCTCTTCGCCATCTCGAAACTTAGTGCCTGCCGTTTCAATCTCGACGTTCCGCCTGGGGCCTCGCCACGCTCGGAGGACGTCCCCGATCAATTATAGCCGGACCGCCGCCATACAGCGCCCCTACAGATCCACAGTGAGGTTTCAGTCCGCACGATAATTGTGGTCCCGAGCATAAACACCTGTAGTGGCCTCTCTGCCTCGACTTGTGCGGGCGCACCGTTCGACCAGGTATTCCCACCGTTGGCGCTGCGAATGAGACGTCCTGGGCCGGTCAGGACCAACCAAGCGGAGCCCCTCCGGAAGAGCCCCGTGGCGGGTAAGCCAACAGGAGGTACATACTCAGTGTCAGGGAAGTTTGGGGGGATCCTCACTTCATTCGTCCCAGCGACTAGGTCCCAGTGCTGTCCCCCGTCCGATGATCGCAAGACCTGAGTAACGCTGTGCCCATCAACACCTTCCTGGTCGCCGCAAGCTATCCATAAATCCTCGGCGCTAGTTGCACTGAAGATCGCGTTATCGAAGAACCGGGGTGCATAGTTGCCAGAGCAGGGCTGTGAAACAACCTGCCAGTGGTGCCCAGCATCGGTGGACCGTGCCAGGCCCCCAAAGCGTCCTGCTGCTGTGTTCTTCTCGCCGGGAGCCAAGGCGTATAACACCTGAGCATTCGCTTGATCCAGCTCTAGGTAAGGACCAATTCCGGAGGGAAGGGTTGATCGTCTGGTCCACGTCCGACCGCTATCAGCTGACACGTAAATCCACCCTGTCGGAGGCGGCGAAGGGTAAGGAGGTCGCTGCTGCGCAGCTCCATCGACAAGTGCCCATAGCGCCGTTCCTTCACCGGTGACACTTTCAACGGCTCCTGGTAGCTGCGCCCGGATCCATGCGGACGCAGTATGGGGAATGATCTCGACCTCCGTGCCGGTCGTCACAAAAACATACCCGCTGTTGGTGATGGCAAGAGTAGGCACCGGTGAGATAGACGAGGACGCCTTCAGGGGAAAGAATGGAGTCCCGGGCATTAGGGTCCACGTCTTGCCTCCGTCTAGGCTGGTAGATAAACCCAACGCCTGGCCTTGGCGGACCAGTGCGTACGCTGTCTCAGCACTTGCGAAGGTGACCTGTTCTACGTCCTTGTATGCCACAAGAGGTCCGGTAGTGCCGGCCGCCGGAACGGCTACCGCCTGGCCCAAGGCACTAACCAAAAGCATTATTGTTGTGATCCAGACCATCTTCTCGCCGAAAGTCACCGTCCGCAACATTTTCTAGTTTCCACCAACCCTACCAAAAAGGGCACCACTTGACCCCCTGCGCGCGGAGAGGGATACCATCGGTTGGCCACGACCCCTTAAGTCCATAGCCGCAGAGTTGGTCAAAGGAGATTCTCATTCCCCACGCTGCGACGGCACCGCCAGGGCTTCGCGCTCAACCCTTGAGCGCGAAATTCCCACGCGCTCGCCCGACAACGGGTTCCATGTCATTACGACCGCGTCGTCGAGCAGCAAAGCTGCTCGCGACCATCCACGTGCTTGAGGTCCTAGGTCGATCGAGGCGACCACCTCCGCTAGTTGCCCTGCGATTCCCGCCTTAGGCCTCCACAACGCCACCATTAGAGTCCCCTCTCTCCATCTGTCACCGGCCTCCCACGCTTCACGAGCGACTCCGGTTATCGCGAGGACGGAGCCCCAGGGCGGAACTGAACGTAGCCTGCTCCACCCCCGTGGCCATCTCGCAAGAGCGACAACCATGCTCGACTTCCGCCTCACATTGGTTGGGATCATCGCCGTGACGGCGCTCTTTCCTGCAGCGAGCCCCAGCAGACAGAACTCCGCGAGTGCGACGAGTCCGTCTAAATACTGAAAGTGCACTGTAGCTGGTTTCTCCACCGCCGCTATGCAGCCCACGACTACCAGCGCCGCCGCCCGTGGCATCGCACGTGTCACAGCTCCCCGCGAACCAAAGCAGCCGCATGCCTTTCTGGGCGCGTGCGATCGCGCCCACATCAGGTACGCCACCGCTGCTAGGGAAGTCACGAGTGCCAAACTTCCAGCCACGTGTGCCGGGCGCCTTACGACGAGAGCAGCCGCTAGCAGTACCTCCCACGCCCCCACAAGCCTCATCGTCATCTTCGCCGAACACCAGCGCGTAAGCCCTACGGCCCGAGCCGAGCGACCTACAAGGTCGACGAAGGCGACACGCTGCGCCTGCTCCTCGCTCAAAAGCCACTTTGCAGTACCTGCGCATAGGAAGACGATTGCTAGTATCCAGGACTGTAATGCTAGTGCGGTAGACACTATCTTCCTTTCAGTAGGAGGTACTGAGAAGGCGAGTCGCATCTCGCCCAACATCTGCGGTTGCCTACAGCGGATCAAACTGGTACTGCCCTGCGGCAACGACCCATAAGTGCATTTCCGAGCTCGCTTCGATGTCCCTTGAGCAGATCAGGTTCCAGTAGTCGCCTGCGACGCTACCAAGAACCGCCGCGGCCGAAGTCGGCACCGTACAACGCGCTGTTAGCTCGGTCGAGGTCAGTTGCTGTTGCATTACTGTCCCCAGGACATCCGTACCCTCCGTTCCAGTCACTTGGAGATCTACGAGTTGCATGTTCGCCACGATCCAAGCTGCGGTTCGCTGACCACTGTCTTCATACGCCGTACCGATCGACAGGACGTCTCCGACCTGCAGTGCTGAAGTATCTCCCTGGACGTCGGTCCCGCGCGCATGCACAAACGTTTGCGGGTCGATAGCTACTTCTATACTGCCGCTCGACGTTCTCATACCCAGACCGTCGGCTAGCCATAACATCACGGCCGTTGCGCCAATAGCTGTAACCGGAGCACGCACGAATGTCTCCAGCAGCCCGTCGACGGGTGAATAGGTTGGCCTATACACCGTGACGTCGTCAGGAAGAGACGAAACGCGGTGCCGGCGGCGCGAACCAGGAAGGTGCAGCGCCGACGGAAGCACGGCCACTCCTGCGACTGCCAGGGATGATGTTAGAAAAGCCCTCCGCGATAAGTCATTGGTGTTGCTTCCTCTTCGCACCAGCCAACCTCCTTAGATTGATCGCTTTTATTGTTGCAATCCGCACGGCGGACGAGCAGACCCAACCAGTGGTCACATATCGCCCCGTCTAACTCACGGCATATACTTGGCCGTAAAAGTATGGGTTAGTGATATCAGTGCCAATATTCGAACCGAAGATCGCCGTCACCCACGGAACGTTAATACTGCATACTTGATACTCATTGTCCTGCGAACAAGACTGTAGCGGGGGCCCATGCGGGGGACCGATTGGCTTGTAGGTTGGGTGTGACCGTTTCAAGCCGCTAACTGGGCCACATGACCTGATGGAGCCCGCCCACGTCTCGAATGTCGACGTGCACTTGCCGACTCCCCATGTGTCACCGCACTTAGACAACTGTGCAAGGTTCGGCTGATTCGTACACGACCCTCCTGCCGCTACACATTTTTTGTACCTTGGGTACACGCCCCACCAAGTCTGAGAACCACTTCCATGACAATTATATTTTGTTCCGCAATCGCCGGTATGGGAGTTAGCGCAAGTGACGGGGTCGCCCACGCCTTTACTACAGCTGACTAGACCTACGTAACGGACCTTTGAGTATGTGGTCACGAACTCGTACCTCCGATGGATGCTGTTAGTTATCGATGGTTGTGCGCTCCGCCGCGTCTTTCAGAAGGTTCAAGACCTTAACTACGCTGGCGTGGACCTGGGAACCGTCGTTTGCAATGGCCTCGGGGACTCTCATGAGGACACGACCGCGTCTAACTAGATCGGCCATGTTTAGTAGGCCTGTTGCTAGGCCTAAGAAGACGTCCTCAGCCATGTAGATGCGGAGAGTTGACACGCCGTCGGCATTGACGCATGCGTATGGCGGTACGGGTATGGCTGATGATACTGTTCCGGTACCTGAATCACTAATGACGAGTTGCACAACTGGAGAATCCCACTCATCATCGCGAATGCTTTTGGTGATCTCGCGCAAGCTTGCTACTAATGTTGCAAAGGTTAGTTCAATGTTTGGCTGAGTTGCTGGGAGAGCGCCGGAGCGGCTTCGACTGGAAAGCCGCCACGTATCCTGGTCAAAGACGTATCCGAGTTGGTCCTGCAGAGCGTCGACGTGTGAGGAAAGGGTATCGGGTAAGAGTTCGCGTGGTACAAACGTGGTCTTACAAATGGACTCCGCCCTCAGATCAGTAGTAAACACGATCTTGTGATCGCCCGGACCAATGCCGTGGGTTTGAGTAATTAGGTCACGGATTGGTGCCTCTGGCTCGGGAAGGTCCAGGAAGTCCCAGACCCCAGCTAGCGCTTCGGCGGGACGCAGGACGAGATCTTCATATAATACACGGGCAGCGTGGGACGGGTGGGCCATCTCAAAGTCAAGAGCCTTAGACGTGAAGTCCACCCAATATTGGGCTAAGGCTAAGACCATATTGCCGGGGTTGTGGCTCTGGTAAGGCTCAATGCCATAGCCGGAGTAGCCCCACGGGGACGCGTCACGTGCCGAAAGAATAAAGTCGGGGCAGTTCCGGTACAAGCATAGGAAGCGAGCCTCAGGAAACACCTCCAGCAGCTGCTCAGCCAGGGACACGCTCGGAAGAGACTTCTCGCACCATCGCCGCGCTCCATGTTCAGCGGCAACAAAGCCAAAGGTTTGGTCGACGAGCGAGCGCACTTGCTCTAGCGCGAGCTTGTGGGCACGTGTATGATCGTCCGGTATGAGGACGTGCACCGTTTGAACAAGGTGCTGGATAGCCACAGCCAGATTTGTCTCAGCGGGCGCGAAGATATCGGGGTGCCCATCCAAGATGTATCGCAACAATGTTGAGCCAGTTCGAGGTCCACAAAGGATAAAAATAGGGGCTCCGTTGTGCGGAGCGCCTTGTGGTATCGCGGGCGCACCGGCGATTGAAGCCTTCGAATGAGGAGCCGACGGTTCACAGCGTAGACGATTAGCGGTGGTTCCCACTGGAAGAGCAGCCTTTCTATCCGAAAGACATCAGAGACCTAATCGCTAGAAAAGTAAGATGCGGCAGTGTAGGAGGTGGGGTTGCCGGGGAAGCGCCTTCGTTTGCGCCGGGGGTGTATCGCCGTACTGGAGTAGGACCTGTAATGGCTGAGACGTCGTTGTTGCTCGATTGCTGAGGCTGCTCTGGGAGAACCAGCCCTGTTACTACTCTGGCATACAAAGTACTTGCTGTCAATAGGGTACGGCAATGAGCGGCGAGTTGTTTTCTCTCGGCGGGTGGCGGGCTGTAAGTGGCCCTGGCAGGAACTACACGTGTGTCATCTAGCAACAGCGGGAGGGGGCAGGTTGCGGGGTGGTCGCGTGCAGCGGCGAAGCCCGTTCGTGATCGAGTTTTCCAACAAGGACCGGCAAGAGGTTGAGGCGGTTGCGCGCGAGGGTAAGGCCGAGGAGCGCATGGTTCTATCGGCCAAATCGTGCTGGCCGCAGCTGAGGGGATGAGAAAGCGGTCATCGCCGACTGGGTGGGAGTGGCACTGAAGACGGTGATCAAGTGGCCGGGTCATCCTGGCCAGCACGGCACGGTCAGACGGATGCGAAGCTTTGCCTTATTGGTCACCAAGGCAGGACGCCCAGGTTGTGCGAGTCGTCGGTCTGGAGCAACTGGTACGCCGCCCTGGTGTCCTGCTCCCCCACCCTCCCGTCGCAGACCAGTTCCCAGAAAAGGTCCCGGGGTCCGCCGCCCAGGCGTGCTGGTCGAAGCCTCCCACACAGTGGGGGCATCCTCGTTGTCGTTGTCGTTGTCGTTGTCGTTGTCGTTGTCGTTGTCGTTGTCGTTGGCGAAGGCGAGCGACGCCGCGCCGCGAGGGCGATCGACGTCGACTTACCGGCGTCCAGCCGCCCGGCCCTGGCGCTCAGAGACCGGCGCCACTCAGGGTCTTCCTGCCGTAGCGGCTGGAGGCGGACAGCCAACTGCGCTCGTCGGCTTCAGGAGCGACGCTCGGTCTGGCGGGCCTCGGTCCGCTCACAACGCCGGGCGCCGACCACCTCCGCCGCCTCGGTCTCGACCACTCCTGGAGCACCAGGCGCACCGATTCACGGATCAGGTCAGGGCCTTCACCGGCACGGAATATCTCGAGCAGTTCGGACAGGACAGAATCATCAAGGGCAACTCGGTGTTCACTCCTCTAGGTGCGTTCTTTGGCGGAACACTCCGAGGATTACGCCGATGGCTCACCCATTGGTGGACCCTTCAGCTTCCCAAAAGCCCACCACCTGGCGGGACTCCATCGGCGTATACAGGTTGTTGCCAGATCACTTCCCCCGGGGCCACCATCGAACCCGGCCCGGTGCGGGGCGTCTTCAGCATTCCGCGCCACGACGTTGCTGTCCGCTGGGTGCGGCCCTCTCATGGAACGACACCGATGTAGTCTGGGTGACGTGGCGGACCTGCCCTTTGGGCTCTTCGTGATCGAGAGGCGCAGGAGGGTCCCGGGGCTACCGGACGGGCCCAGTGGAGCGCTCAAAGCCGAGAAACTGACCCGCCATCTCGGCCGATGGACCAAGGACGAGGAAGAAGTCAAGACCCTATGCGGGTGGGCCTACCGCATCACTGAGGTGAGGATCGGGGACCCTGGCGATTGGCCGGGGCCCACGAGGGTAGCTTGCGACCGGTGCGAGACCGAGCTGGCAGCCCGACGTTGGCCGCGGCGCTAAGGTTCCCCCGCCGCGGCCAGCCGGTCCCGTCAACAGCGTGAGGGCGGCGGCCGCGGGCTCTGACGGAGCGCGCCCGGCACGGCTTTGGGACGATGGCTACAAGGGAAGTGCCAGGGTGGTCAGGACAAGCCACGTCTCAGCCGCCAAGGTCGACCCTCCGAACCCCAGCCACTAGCCAAATGGGACAGTCGTTGCTAGACCAAGGCGGCGACCTCCGCAGTCACAGGTCGGACGCCGCCTGGATGACGCGCAGCCTCTACCCATGGGTGAGTTTCTCGGGTCAAGGCTGATCTGACCGCCTCCGTGAGCAGACGGCTGCCCTGGCGGCTGCATATGCACCTTAGGCGGGCGGGCCGACGTGCACTCCCCTGGGGGACAGGGCACCGTGAGCCCCTGGTCAGCCGGCAAGGCGGGGGACCGTTGTGGGGCGACGATGCCCGTGCATTCTCGGGCGCCGACGCCCCCCGGGAACCGGCTCCCCGAGAAACTTTGCGCCCACCGGCCGCCGACGGCTTGCGCCTGGTTTCGGTTGGGTTAACTCTTTCCTGGGCTGGCGCCCTTCCAGGCTCCCCTGGGGTAGTTTTGGGACAGGAGCCCCAGCCGATGTGGTCCCCCCCGCCATGCCGGCCGGGGCTCCCTGGCGGGTCTTTTCGTCCCGACATCGAGAGCTGAGGAAGGGTGCCGGTACGGGAGGACCGTGGGCCGTCCGGTCCCTGTCGTTGCCGGCTTGGCCGTGGGCATGTTCGGTGCTTGTGATGCAGTTGCTTTGTTTTGCCCGAGTTGTAGCCCGGGTTTGCTATTGAGCGAGTTGTTGTTGGTGCCCGAGTCGTGCGTCGGCGGTGCCCGATTTGGTTTGCCCGTGCGGGTGGGGGTCTGCTGAGTAACTGCGCCAAAACGGCGACGAAGACAGCTACTAATGCGTGTTATACGGTTCGACGCACGTCGCGGCTCAGTAGCCCCAGAGTATTTCCACAAGCGTCGTTTGTTCGTTTCCGTAGTGATCCAACTAGACGTGCGGGGCGGAACGGGGTTTCCCCTCGACGCCGACGGCCTCGCTGTCGTCGCCACGCTCGCCATTTGCGGGGGTGCCCCCGGCCCCGAGACGTACCGGCCCTACCTGGTCGGAGCTCCTGCGCCCAAACGGAGCTGGTCCTCTAGCGACGGGCTTCCTCACCGTGGATAGCGTCCTGCTGCACCGGTACTACGTGTTGTTCGTCATCGAGGTCAAGACCAGGGTCGTCGGCCTCCTCGGTGTGACTGCCAACCCCGACGGTCCGTGGGTCACCCAGGTGGCCTGCAACTTCGTTGCCGACCTGGAAGACCAAGGGCAACAGTTCCACTTTCTCGTCCGAGACCGAGACACCGAGTTCACGGCCAGCCTCGACGCCGTCATCGGCTCGGCCCGCATCAACGTCCTGCGCATACCTGTACAGAGGCCAGTCGCCGAACGCGTTCGCCGAGCGCTGGGTGAGGACCGCCCGAGAGGACTGCCTGGACCGCCTCCCCGTCTGTCGAGAGGTCAGCTTGAGGAGGGTGCTTGGCCGGTACTTGCGCCACTACAACCAGGCCTGGCCGCACCGAGGTCTACAGCTCGCCGTGCCTGGTCCACGCGCTGAGCACGGCCAGGGCGGGACGGATCGCCGAAAGGACGTCCTCGGGGGCGTGATCCACGAGTACCAGCGGGCTGCTTTGAGGTGCGGACATGGCCGTCGGTACGGCCGCGCGCCTTCCATCGGTCCAACGGGGTCCTCCGGCGTTGAGTGAGGACGCCGCACGAGTACATAGGCGAGTTTCTTGAACCTACAGGCCGAAGGCCTGGTTGTCCTGACTTCGACGGGGAGTCCTTCGCCTCGGCCATGGTTCGCCTACCGCCTGGGTGGCCTGGCGCTCCAAGCCGAGTGTGCGGCTGGCGGCGCCCTTCGGGCCAGGACTACATCGGCGCCTAAGGGCGTGCCGGTCGTGGCTGCCCTAGGCAATCCAGCGGACGCGATGCCCGTCATCTCAGAGCGCGAGTTGACACAAAGTTCATGGTGTGACAAAGTAGAGAAGTATGAACAGCAGGCTGGCTGGTCAAAGGCGTAGCCGGTCGACGATTTCTTCGTGTTTGCGGAGAACAGTATGGGCTATCTCAAATGTAAAGTTCCTTTTGTCCGCGAAGGTACATCAGGCTAGTAGTCCGTCGCGGGAACTGGAAGAGGATTTGAGATCGAGAGCGTCGCGGCCTACGCTTCATCCCGGCCGGCGGATTTGGCCAGAAAGGAACCTCGTTTCATGATTATCCACTCTGGAAGAAGCCCACGCAACATTACTCGCTTCTGTGTCTTGTTGGCCTTCGGCTGCATTGGATCCCTCGTACCTGGGTCTGCCGCCCTGGCGAGTCCGACGCCGACAACCACCTCCGCGACCGCTGGCGCCTCCCCAGCGTCTACACCGGGCCAAGTCCCGACGTTACCCTCAGGCGCCACCTCCGGTCAGGACTTTTCCGGTGGCGCGTCCGTGACCCGGGTGGGCGTTCTTGGCTCGTCTGAGCCAGCTGCATCCGGTAATTACTGTACCGCTGATTGGGAGTCCTTCTGGATTTCTCCGGATCCTTTCGCGACACAGTCTGTCTCCGGCAGTTGCACCGTCCAGATGGACGCAATAGATGTGGGATCAACTCTCGAACAGGATGGAGAGTTGATCGGGAGCATTGACCAGGACGAGTCCGATATTTATATTAATGGTGACAGTCAGGAGGACTTGTGTCTCTTGGCTTATTGCGAGGAAGGGTTCTTTGTGCAGACCGCAGGGGTCACGTTTGCCCTTCCTGCAGGTTACACTTTCTCTAACAATACCACGAACTGTACCATCTTTAACGGAGGCAGAAATTTAGCATGTGCTGGGTCAGATGAGTGGTACGCCGACTAATAGCATAATCGTGACGTGTTCCGGCTAGCTGCTATGGCCACTCGCGAGATGTCTCGGAAGCACTGCTCATTCTGTCACCGCGTCGTTTTCCCGGGCGATCCGATATTCACCTCTCCGGACGCAATGATATGTGTAGCTTGTATTCGCGTAGCAGTCGACGCGGTTTTTGGCGAAACAGCGGTGCTGCCTGACCCACCCCCTCGGTCTCAAGGTCGACGAACATCTCGGCAATTGGGAGCAGAAATAGAATGTGACACGTAATCGACGTGGGGGTTGCAGTGCAGTCCCCACGCCAATGCCGGATCCCATCATCACCAACATTTGAGGCCTACCTGCCGCCCACAACAACGACCCCAAGCCCTTCGTCTGGACGGCGAGCAATTGGCGGGCGTCACGCCGGAACACGCCCGTCTCGATCCGCAGGGTGGTCCCGTCCAGCGCCCACCGCGTCACCAGCCACCTGACCACGCCGGAGCAGATCCTTATCAATCGGTGGCGGCTGCCAGCGCTACCGGCCCCGTCAGTGGGAGCGGGGCGGGCACGAAAGCGTTCTGGGGTAGCTGCCCCTCGGGCAATCCAGCGCGGTCATGCCTGCCATCTCAGAGAACGGGTGGACACCAACTAAGTCGAGGCTCGCAAAGAGCAGGCCCATGGCGAGCCACGACGACCTCCTCGTCGGTTGGGACCACCCGGCCTGTGACCACTCGCCCGAGCTGGGCCGTTGGACGAGGACCGAGCGACGGGAACGTCGGGGGGCCTTCATTGGCGAGCACCCGTCGGGCCGTTGCCAAGAGCCACGGCAACGTCCAGTCACCGCTAGGCACGACCTGTAGCCGGCGCCTGCCCGTCGTGAAGTTGGTGGCCACCACGTCGGCGGCGTCTTCAGGGGTGGTCCGGCGCAGCGCGCACGCCGCCACCCGGGTATAGTGCGTCCGGAACATTGCTTCGAATCGCTGTTCATCGCGGCGCTGCCGCCGCCACTGCCTCGTTCTCTTTGCCACGTCCAGCTGGTGGGGCCGATGCTGACCGCCCCATACCTGTCTATGTCCCGGCGGAGCTAGGAATTACCGAACGGCTTGGCATGTCATAAATAACGTCCACGGGCTGCCTGTTGTGTGTCCCGGCGGGGCGCCTGCAGCTGTTCAAGTCCATTGCCGTGGAGAGGCCGCCGGTATAGCCCCAACTGCAACCGGCGGGCTCAGCGAAGTCCGGCGCGGTGCCGGCGCTGTCCTGCAAGTGGGCGCCTGTTCGACGCCCTGAACGCGGCCGCCCAGGAGGCAGCCAGCCTTGGCGCGCGGGCAGTAACGGTGCGCCTGGTCGTCGGGGCTATTTGAGTACTGTCCAGGAGTTGGGCCAGTCCCCTACGCAGCGACCCGTGGCGCACGGGTCTTTGGATGGGCACCGCTGGCACCGAGACCCCGGCGTGACTGGTCATTGGGCCCCTGTTTCTCCCGAGGTTGCGCTTGAAGCGCCGTCGAGCCGATCTGTCGAGCTCCACCGCCTGCTCGCAGCACGACGGGGACGGCACGTGGCCGGCGCCGGTCCAGTGCACGGGCCCTGAGGACAAGCTCGGGGAGATAGAACAGTTTTGAGAGGTAGTCGTCGGTGCCGAGGGCCAGGCCGCTCACGCGTTCCGCAGGGGAGCCACCCCCGAGCACAAGGGTCATCACCCTCGTGCCGGACTGAGCGACGATACAGCACATATGTCACCCGGGATCCCAGGCAGCCCTCTGTCCTGCACGGCCACCTCGTAGCGGTTGACGCCGAGCTTGCTGGCAGCCTCGGGCCCGTCATAGGCGAAGTCGGCGGCTATGCCCTGGTTCGAGAGGCCCTCGGCCACCACGTCGGCTAAGGGTCGGCAGCTCTCCGCAACCAAGACCCTCACCGTGGCGACCACGCTGGCGCCCGGACGGGCCCTGGGCGAGCCCCTCCGGGACGCGAACAGGCGGCGCCCGGGTCGCCGCTTCGCTCAGCTGGCCTCATTGGCCACCTTCGGCCTGCTTTGAGAACGGGAGCCCGGCCGGGATGAGCTTCTCGCAGATCTCCCGGGCCCTTAGGAACGTCGGCGAGTTCCCGATGCTCGCGTTCATCCCGGGCGGAGGGGGGAAGGTCACGCTGTTGCCCGAAATGACTGGGTCTGGGAAGTCCGCCACGCCGTGGGCGCGCATGCAGGCGGCGGCCTTGATGTAGCCGGCCTGGTCCTTCGGGGTGATGTCCTGCACCGCCGGGGTGGGGGCCTGTCCCGCGGGCAGGATAGAGCTGCAGGCCTCCGCCGCCGCCTGTACCGTCGGCGAGTGAGTGTCGATGGAGACGGGCCCGTCCGGGACCGCCCTGCCGTTCGCACTCATCACCAGGTCCGGGAAGTTCGGCACCCCGTGGTGGCGTATGCAGGACACAAACCTTTCGAGCTGAGAGCCCGAGGAACCGGCCGTCGCGCCGGGGAGTGCCGAGGTCGTCGAGTCGATGTGGGCGACGCTCGCCGAGGGTGCCCCGCCACCGCAGGCAGCGAGGATGACAGAGAACCCGGCGACGACAGCCGTTACGGGGAGCGCTCGGGCGTGTTTCCTATACGACATCGGTCTCGCTCCTATTGGTGGGTTGGGGTGCTTGTGTGTGTACAGGTCTTCGGGTGGGGCTCAAGCATCACAGCGGGCGAGCACTAGCGCGCCCAGCCTGAGGTCGCCCCGTCATCCTCTCGGTCCGGACGCCGGCGCTGGCCCGGTACTCGCGTCAGCTACGACCGGACCGGTTGTTGTCCCCGTCGAAGCCGCGCTCAACCTGGAGCCCGAACAGGTGCCTGAAGTGCGCAGGTTCGAAAATAGTCGTCCGATGTCGGACCTGGCGGCGACGGCGCCGGTCCCGCGCTCGGACGATGGTCCTGCGCTCAACGCGGCGGGTCGCGGTTCATAGCGCGCATTCAACTGACGACCGCGCCCGCGGCCTTCGGCTTCGGCGACCGAAGGTCCTGAGTGCTGCTCAGGCATCTCGCGTCGTCATCTTCCAAGCGCCGATGGCAAGCCAGCAGATGGCCCACCCGGCGATGACAGACCCCATTGCCCAGGTGGGCATGGGTGGTATGACGAAAGTCGTACCGCCCGTCTGACCAACGAGGGCGCCGCCGGCCAGCACTGCCGGCTGCAACTGGTCCATCGACACTCCGATGATGAGCCTCTGGACGTTGACGAGGTGAGGCAGTACGTGGTCTGCCAGAGCGGGGGTGAGGATGATCTCCCACACGATGAGCAGTACGACCGGTACCGTCTGCTGGCCCATGAGCACGGCGAGGCCGAGGCCGACCGTGAACCCTACGATGAGATAAAGCTCGAACCACAGCCCGCACTCCGTCAACACAGCCGCCAGCTGGCCTGCCGACGGGAGTGGTCCGCCCGGCGCGTGCGGGGTGTTGAGGAACGCGGTCGCCAGAGCTGCCACGGTGTAGCCAACAGCCGCCAGCGGTAACAGGATGGAGAGCCCGGCCGGGATGCGGGCCAGGTAGAGGGCCGGCTTCGACCTACCGGTGACCACGAACTGGCGGAACATGCCGTCGTTCAAGTCGTCGGTCCCCGCCGAGGCGCCGAGAACGACGGCCAAGATGAACCCGAACTCGGCCATTAAGGTGACGACCTTAAGTGCGCCCGTGCCGCCCGCCGCTCCGTAATGGGCCGGATCCGCTAGGTGGGCGATCTCTCTGATGCCGAAAAAGACGACGGGCACGCCCACGGTGAACACCACCGTGACGATCATGAGGACGCTGCGCCTGCGCAGTTCTAGGACGTTGGCACCGATGTGCCGTAGCGACGGCAGCCACGAGGCTCGGCGGGCCGCGGGCAGGCTGAGCTGGGTCACTGTCCCTCCCCGAGGCGGCTCGTCACGGACAGGAACCAGTCCTCCAGGCTGGCATGGACCAACCGGATCCCGTGGACGGAGACGCCCGCTTCCACGAGGCGGCGGGTTATGTCGTCTGCCTTCTCTTGGGCCTGTCCAGGGGTGAGCGTGGCCGTGAGCCCTTGCTCGGTGAGGGCGATGTTGGCCACAACCGTGAGCTGGCTGAGGGCCTGCGCCGCTGCGGGTGGGTCCGAGCACTGCACCTCGACGCCGACACCGGCCTCTCTTATGAGCTCGTCGATGGGCCCCTGGCGGATGACCTGGCCGCGGTCGACGATGGCCACCTGGTCGCAGGTGCGCTCCACCTCATCGAGGAGGTGCGACGACAAAAGGACGGTCCGCCCCTCGTCGACCAGGCTGCGGATCGTTTCACGCATCTCGTGCATGCCGGCGGGATCGAGGCCGTTCATCGGCTCGTCGAGAATGAGCAATTGGGGGTCACCCAACAAACAGCCGGCCAGGCCGAGACGCTGGCGCATGCCCATGGAGTAGGTGGAGACCTTGTCGTCGGCCCGTTGGGTCAACCGCGTCCGGGCCAGCGCCGGTGCGATCTGCTTGTCGGCGTCCCCTCCTCTGACCGCCGCAAGTACCTCCAGGTTCTCTCGCCCGGTCAGATGTCCGTAGCACCGAGGTTCTTCGACGATGGCGCCCACCCGGGCCAGGGCCCGCTCGCGCTCGGCTGGTACGGGCAGGCCGAGCAGCGACATCGTGCCGCTGTCGGCTCTGGTCAGGCCGAGCAGGACGCGGATGAGGGTGGTCTTGCCGGCCCCGTTGGGGCCGAGGTACCCGAAAGCAGACCCCCTGGGCACGAGGAGCTCGACATCATCGACGGCCGCGGTGGCGCCGAACCACTTGGTCAGGCCGTGGGTCTCGATGGCCCAGCCGCCCGGCCCCGGACGAGGCGACGCCGTGGGGGAAGACCGCCCCGAGACTAGGGCGCTGGCCGTCCCGTTGGCAGGCTGCTGAGCGGTGGTACCGGTGCCCCGTCGTGCGGTGCCCGTCGGCCGGGACGGCCGGTCTCGCCGGGCCCGGCGCATAGTCCTTGCCTTGGCGACCCGATAGCCGGTCCAACCGAGCGCGGCCAGGATGAGGACGGGGACAAGTACGCCTTCGACGCCGGTGAAAGCAAGGAGCATGAACCCATGGTGGGGCCGCCGCTCCTTCGATGTCAGCGGCCATGAGAGCGAAGCGGTTCGTCCGCAAGGATGAACCGGTTACCGCCTGGAGGATGGGCCCGAACCGCCTCAGGGACCATCCCTATGGGCTGAACAGGGGCTACGTTCGGTCCCATGCAGGTAGTTCGGCGCCTTTCGGGCCTCGACCTCGATCTGGTGGCTGACGCTGGGGTGACGACTGCCGGGGTCGGGCTGACCGCGTTCGCCATGGCGACCCCGTGGGGCGCCGCGGTCATCGGGCCGGTCTGGCTCCGGGCGGTGCTGCCTCTGGTCTTCGGTGGGCCGCTGGTGCTGCGCCGCCGAGCACCGGTCGTCATGTGGGCCGGGATCTGGGCGGCCATCGCGCTCCAGTACGGGGTCACGGGCCACCAACCAGAAAGCTTGGAGTTGTTCGTCCCCATCGCCGGCGCCTATTCGCTTGGTGCGCTTGTCAGCCCGCGCCGTTCGGCTGTCTGCCTCGCCGCCAGCATGGTCATGGCCGTCCCCGCCCGACCGGGCCTCTCCATCCTCGCGGTCCTGGCTGCGTGGCTCGTCGGCGTCTTCGTCCAGGCCCGGAGCTGGGCCGCGTCGTTGGCGGCCAAGAACGCCGCATTGCAAGGCCAGGCCGAGCACGCGGCCGAAACCGAGCGCACCCGGATCGCGCGGGAACTTCACGACATTGTCGCCCACCACCTGAGCGTGATCGTTCTCCAAGCGGCCGGCGCACGGGCGTCGGGAAAGCCCGCCGAGGCGACCTTGGAGAAGATCGAGAACAGCGGGCGCCAGGCGCTGGCTGAGACCCGCCGCCTGCTCGGTGTCCTGCGCGACCCCGGCGAGGAGACCGGGCTCGCGCCCCAGCCGGGCGTCGACGAGCTCGAAGCGCTAGCGGCCAGGGTCCGCGCCGCCGGGGTGCCGGTGCACCTGGTCATAACCGGTGATCACACAGCGCTGCCCGCGGCCGTCGACGTGTCTGTCTACCGCATCGTGCAGGAGGCGCTGACCAATGTCTGCAAGCACGCTGGGCATGCCGGCGCCGGTGTAACGATCGGCTGCACCAAAGACGCCGTCACGATCGACATCACCGACGACGGCTTCGAGGCAGCCCGCGAACGCGACCCCCGCCGGCGGGCACGGGCTGGCCGGGATGCGAGAAAGGGTCGCGATTTTCGGCGGTGAGCTGCGCGCCGGGCCGAGGCCAGGCGGTGGGTTCGCCGTGCACGCCCGGCTGCCTATAGGCGACAGCCTGGCGCCAGGCGCCGACCTGTCATGATCAGCGTCCTCATCGCCGACGACCAGGACCTGGTCCGCGAGGGCCTCCGGATGCTCCTCGACGCAGAGTCAGACCTCGTCGTTTCCGGAGAGGCGGCCGACGGCAACCAGGTACTGGCCCAGGCACGGCTATTGGACCCCGACGTCATCTTGATGGATGTCCGCATGCCCCAGATGAACGGCATCGAGGCAACCAGGCGGCTCGTTCAGGGTGGGGCCCGCTCCCGGATCCTGATGCTGACCACCTTCAACCTGGACGAGTACGTCTACCACGCCCTCAAGGCCGGCGCGAGCGGCTTCCTCCTCAAGGATGCCAGCCGTGATCAGCTGGCCGGGGCCGTGCGCGCCGTGTCGGCCGGCGAAACCCTGCTTGCCCCGGCGATCACCCGTCAGTTGATCGAGGACTTCTGCCGCGGTCCCGCTCCCGGCACCCTTACGAGCGGAGCGGTCGGGGGCCTCAGCGAACGCGAAGTGGGCGTCGTCCGCCTGGTCGCCCAGGGCATGTCGAACGCGGAAATGGCTGCCAGCCTCTATCTCAGCGAAGCCACCATCAAGAGCCACATTGCGCGCATCCTTGCCAAGCTCGACCTGCGCGACCGCGTCCAGATCGCCGTCTACGCCTACGAACACGGCATCGTTCGGCCCGGCCACGGCACCGAGTAGCAACAAGAGCAAGGAGTTCAGCGCCCGGTGTCCGCTACCTCTAGGCCGGCGCCAGATTGCCGACCGGGGGAGTTCATGCGTGGCCCCGCCAGTGTCCGTCGGTCCGCCGAAGCCCTTGGCTCGCCCATGCGCTCCATCGCCACAAACAAGCGTTCGATGTCAATCGGCCGCCGGCGCGGCAAGGCTGATGGCGGTAGATGGCCTGGCAGAATGAAGGCAGCGGCTCTCCCGCCCCCGTGGGCCGCTGAGGACAAGCTGTCTAGCCCGCGGGCAGCGAGCGTGCGCCTGTCGTCGCGCTGGTGCGGGACGTCATTTGCATCCCTCTTGGAGATCGGGGCGGGCCAGTCGATAGGGCGTGGCTACTGCCCAGCGCCATGCCGCCGGGACCAGCACGTAGATGGGAAGATCGGCGTCGGTGCTCGGGCGGTCTCGGAGGGGAGGGTTGTGGCATCTCCACAGACGCTGAGCGAAGCCGGCCGACGTCTTGTCGCGGCGTGGGCTGCCGACTGTGCAGAGCGCGTTCTGCCCATCTTTGAGGCTGAAGCCCCAGATGATGACCGCCCTCGGGCTCTCATCGCCCGGGCTCGTGCGTTCGCCCGGGGAGAGCTGCGCACTGCGGACGAGATCGGCCGTCGCTTTGCCGGAGGCGTCGGCGTGGACGAACAGAAAGCTCCTGCTGCAATGGCCGCGGCGCGGGCCGCCGGTCAGGCCGTCGCCGTCTGCCATATGGGTGCGCACGCCCTGGGTGCCGCCGCCTACGCACTCAGAGCTGTTGGTCTGGCTGACCCCGACCGACCAGGAGCCATCGAAGATGAGATCTGCTGGCAGCTCGGCCACATGTCGGCTGAGGTTCGCGCTGCGCTTCAAGCCCTCCCCCCTGTCGGCCAGGACCCATCGGGCCCCTCGGGCCCGGGCGCCTCGCCTCAGGCCAGCTCGGCAAGATCATCCATGACCTGCAAGCAGGCCTGACCCGGACCGGCTCTAGGTAGAAGAAGGCGACGGGGGCCACCCGTAAAGGTCCGACGGCCCCGTGCCCATCAGGCATCGAGCACCGTTGGCCGTGGCTGGCCGCGCCAGGTGCCGGTCCCCAACCTCAAACGCAACGGTTCGCCCGGCCGGAAGGCATGCCCGTGCTGACTTCACCAAGGCGCCTTCGACGGCGCTAACCCTCCTCGCCCGCTGCCCCTTTGCGCCAGGTCCCCCCTGATGGCGGGCGCCACGTTCGCGCGGGTGAGGCGGACGCCTTGACAGGGCCCCGTGCCGGCTCCGGCGACCACGGTCCGCCGGGCTGGCAAGATGAAACCATGACCGAACGCCCCACGGCCCCCCTGGTCCGTTTCGATGCGCCGGTGTCGGCGGTCGATAGATGGACGATCGTGCGCCTTCCCGAGGAGGCGAGCAAGCAGCTGCCCTCACGCGGACAGGTCGCCGTGGACGGCACGATCAACGGTCACGAGCTCCAAACCGTCGTAGAGCCGGACGGGATGTTCGGCCACTGGATCAAGGTCGAGGCGAAGCTGCAGAAGGCAGCCGCGCTCAAAACCGGCGATAACGCGACCGTCGGCATCTCGCCCCACAAGGCGTGGCCAGAACCACGCGTCCCCTCCAACCTGTACGCGGCCCTCGAGGCGGCGCCACCCAACATTCAGGCATTCTGGGCAGAGATCACCCCGATGGCACGTTCGGAATTGGCCCGGTGGGTCAACGAGACCAAGAACCCTGGCACGCGCAAACGACGCGTCGAGGTCACGATCTCCAAGATGAGCAATGGCAAGCGGCGACCGTGCTGCTTCAACCTCTCGGCATGCACCGATCCGGACTTGGCGAAGAACGGAAGACTGGCCGAGAGCGGTCGAGAGGCCAAGGGCACAGCGACGCGACGTGAGCGAGCAAGATGACGCTCCACCGGCAATCCTCCAAGCAGTCGCCCGTTACTGGCTTGTTACCGACACCGCTGTAAGCTTCCCTCCGTAGAGGCGGCGACGATGAGGGAGAGTGGCTGGGCGATGCGTACGGGGTGCCCACCCGTGCGGAGCACTCGAACCGTCCCGTGGGGTCGAGCGGCCAGTTCCCTGGTTGCGGGGCTCGGAGTCGTCGCCGTGTCGCTGACCGCCTGCGGCGGCTCGCCCTCGAACGGCGTCGCGGGTCTCGGCTCAACGACGACAACGAGCGCCAGCTCAGCGGCGCAGACCCCTCTCGCCGCAGCGCTCAAGTACGCCAACTGCATGCGTTCGAACGGCGTAACGAATTATCCCGATCCGACCATCAGTGGACGCCCGCAATCACTCAACCAGATCGATCCGAACTCGCCCGCATTCCTGAAGGCATACGCGGCTTGCCGGAAGGACGCGCCGAAAGGCGGTATCGGTCCCCCCGCTCCGACAGTCGCCCAGCTGCGCTTCGGGCTCGCGTTCGCGCAATGCATGCACAAGCACGGGTTCCCGCAGTTCCCGGAACCGCTAGCGACCGCACCTGACCCTAACCAGAACGGAGTTCACACTTGGCCAGGGGATGTACTTTCCTACCCATGGCTCGATCGGGGTGGGGTCACCAGCGTTCACGCAGGCAGCCAAGGCCTGCGGAGTGCAGCTTCCCTGATGACGCTCGGTCTGCACCATAATGGCGCCCAATAATCCGGACGCGCGGCTGGTGAAAGTTGTACGAGAACGGGGCGATATGTATGCCGAGGCCGAGGGCCCGCAGAATCCGAAATCGGTAGGAGCCGACCCAAGGGTCAGTTGCGCCATCCCGTCCGGCCACGGGAGAGCGACTTTGTTCGTGCCGTCGACCCGCTCACTTTCCCCCCTCTGCTTCTTTGCTGTACGGGAGCCCCTCTGGGATCAACATCTCGCATGTTTCCCTTGCCCGCAGGAACTGGGGCGAGTTGGTGTTCATGCCTGTCGGGACCGGGAAGCTCACGTTGCCGTTCGAGAACACCGGGTCGGGGAAGCCCACGATGCCGTGTGAGCGCATGCACTGGGCCGCCTTCAGGTAAGCGGCCTGGTCGGCCGTGGTTATCTGCGGAGGGGCCAGCTTCCTCGGGGCATATTCGCGGCACGCCGCGCTGGCCGAAGCGAACTTGGGGGAGCCCAGGACACTGCGGGGCACTACCAGGCTGATCGAGTTCGCCGACACGGTCGGTTCGGGAAAGCCCGCTACGCCGTGGGATCGCATGCAGGACGAATACTTCACTATTTCGGCCGGCAGCTGGCCCGGCGCCTGCGCGGCACCGCCAGAACCCGGCACCCCTCTCGTCGTGCTGGTCGTGCCTATATGGGCGACGCCGGCCTGCCCGCCCCCGCCCCCGCCGCATGCGGCCAGGCCGGTGGCGAGGACGCCCAAGGCGAGCACTGCCCCGAGCCCCCGTGGCAGCTTCCTCATTTCTCCTCCTCGACAGCCCTGTGGTCCATCATGCCTGCCGCGGGGCCGGACTGCCGCTGGCGTACGGTTGCGCCAGAGCACCCTCGGCTGTACCCAACTTGACGCGCCAAGTCGGCAGTGGTGGTCTCGACAAGAGCCATCTGGTCCTCTCCTTATAGGAGGGTGGGCAGTAATTGTCATAGAACGGTGGCCGCACCGCTAATCTCTCCAGCGCGGCCAAGTCAGTCTTCTGGTTACGCGGAAGCGGGGACAAGGCCGTGTGTAGCGGTGCCACCGGTCTCGCATGCCTACCACGGCGAGGGCGAGGGCGCCGGTGGCGAGGATGTACCAGGCTATGGTGGCGGTTTCGGGCGTCGCTGGCGGGAGGGCCAGAGCGTCCTTCAGGCCTGGGGTGACCCAGGTGAGGGCGATCGCGACGAGAGTCAGAGGTCCGGCGACAGCCCCGCCTAGGTCGGAGTAGCGGGACCGGTCGCATGCTGTCGCGACGGCAACACCGATGGCGCACCACCCGGTGAACTGGGCGACCAGCTGGTAAATCGCGGCAGGGTGCCCGGCGCCGGCAGGCATGGTAGTTGTCATGATCATGAGCTGGGCCCAGCAGGTAATGACCAGCACGGGGACGGCCGCCAGCGTTTGGACGGCGGGGGTGACCCAACCGGGGAGAGGTGCCGTCCCGGCTAGAGCCGGGGACGGGTTGCGCGGCACGAATGCCATTGCAGCTACGGCCGGGAGGAACGTGAGCCGGACGGTGCCCTCGTCTAGCGGGGTACGGGACGTGACGCCAAGCACGGCTAGCAGGACGGTACCGGTGGCGCACCCGGCCAATAACGTGGCCCATGGGACGCTCAGGAGCAGGTGACGCGTGAGTGCCGAGAGTGCGCCGGGCCAAAACCCGGCCGGGCGCGGGCCCTGCCCCTTTCCGGCACCGCTCTTGTCGGTGCTCTCGGTGCCGGCCCCAGGGGGGAAGCTCACGGAGTGCACACGGGCTGGGACGGGGGGAGGACGACGGCCTGGCCGACGGGGGCTCGGAGGGTGGGAGACGGCACCGCAGGCATGGCGACCCCGAGGGCGGCCGCGAGCTGGGAGTCGGTGGTGTGCCAGTTGGCCCACTTCGCCCAAGCACCGTCGAGGACCTGGACGACCCTTTGAGCCGGGAGAGCGGTCATTTCCTTGGCCACCAGATAGCCGGCCACAGTGGTCTGCGGGCCGGGTGAGCCAAGGTAGCCGGCGTACTCGCCCGGATAAGGCCAGGCCATCACGGGGTTGTTGGCCGCTCGGACGGGGAACATGTCCGCCGAGGGGTCGTTGCCGAGCTGGGTGTGGGTAACGTCGGCGGCCAGCCAGAGGGCGATGGGCTCTCGGGCCTGGTCTACGGGGACGCATTGGTTGGCCGTAGACGAGCCGGTGCTGGTCGGGAGCCCAAGGGCCCATTCGGCGGTGGCCAGGGCCAGGTCGAAGCGGGCCGTGGCCGACGCCTCCCTGTTGGTCGGCCAGGCCGACGCCGGGAGGTAGACGGCCGAGGAACTGGCTTGGGCGGCCGGCGCGTCTTTGAGCTCGGCGGCCCAGGCGGCGAGCTGCGCCGTGGAATGGCCGTGGGTGAGAGAGGCGTCGTCGAGGGAGACGTTGGTAATTTGTTCGACCCTCAACGGTTGTGCCGGCCTGGCCGGGACATGGGAGATCACCGCGGCCACAGGCCCCTCCACCGAGGACAGGACGGCGGCGAGGCCAGGGTAGACGCAGTAGCGCACGCCCTTGTCAGTGACACAATGCTGTACCGAAGCAGGTCTGGCGACGTCACTTACCAGCCGGTTGATGTCGGCGGAGGGGACCGGCCTGTACACGGCCGCTCCTGCGGTGCAGGCGACCGCGACAGCCAACGCGCCTACTCCCACCAACGAGCCACGGCGCAAGGCGGTCCGGGCTCGCCACGCCAGGGCCACGACCATGGCGGCACCGGCGACTCCGGCCAGCTCGACAGTGTGGGCGGCCACCGGGGGTACCCGGCCACCGGAGCTGGGAACTGGCCGAGCTGGTAGGGCATGACCCACGGCCAGAGCCAAGTGCCGGGCCCCGAGAAGCGGTTGGACTGGGAGAACGGGACTATCCAGATTAGGGCGCCGAGCACCCCGACCAGGGGGTGTGGGAACCTGGCCCCGAGCGCCACGCCGATCGTCCCCCCGGTGACGACGAGCAGCGCCCCAGCGGCGAGGGCAACCGGGTCAGGGCTTCCGATGGCGCCGCGCCACTGGATCAGCGCGCTGGCGGGCCCGATCAGTACCAGGCTCGCCGGCAGCGCGCCCACGAGGGAGAACAGGTGGCCGGCGGCGCGGGTCGACGCCGACACGGGGAAGGCCTCGTAGAGATCCTTCATGCCCGCCCGCTGGGCTCGCCCGGCGGCCAGCTGGGCGGCGGCCAGGACCGCTGCTGAGACGAGCATCTGGCCGTAACCCACCTGCCACCCGGCCGCCCACCAAAACGACACTGCACCCTCGCTCATGTAGTGCAAGGCGAGCGCGGCCCCGGCCAGTAGCCCGACCAGCACCACCAGGCTGCGCAGGAGCAACCACCCCTCGGCCCGGCCCAGCTCCAGGGCCACTCGCAGGCGAAAAGCCGGGGCCGGCGCCCGGTACTGGCGGCCGGCCGCTCCCCGTCCGTCCCTTGACGCAGTCGCGCCCGCCCGGGGGTGGCCGCGAAGCTCATCTTGGCCTGCCGGCTGGCTCACAACGTCCGCCGGCGCACCGGCCGCCACCTGGGGGCGGCGGTTGCGGGCCTGTCGCCGGCGTGAGAGAGCAACAAATAGCCTTCTTCGGCCGTCGCAGGCACCACCTCGGCACCATCGGGCAGGTGCTGGCCGAGATGACGCCATCGGTTGTCACCACCCCGCCAGGACAGGAGCGCCTGCGGGTCCCGCTCGTCTGCGGCCCATACGCGCCCCGCCGCGGTGGCCGCGAGCTCGGCCGGCGAACCGGTGAACCGGACCCGCCCGCCCAGCAAGACGAGCACCCGGGGGCAGATGGCCGAAATGTCGTCGACCTGATGGGTGGACAACAGGACCACTGGGCCCCCTGGCAGGTCCGACAGCAGCTCCCGGAACCGCAGGCGCTGTTCGGGGTCCAAGCCCGCCGTTGGCTCGTCGAGGACCAACAGGTCGGGGCTCCCCAGGAGGGCCTGGGCCACCCCGAGACGTTGGCGCATCCCCCCCGACAGGGAGCGGACCCGCCGCCCCGCCAAGTTTTCGAGCCCGACGGCGCTCAGCACCCGAGCCACCTCCTCGGCCCGGCGCCGCCGGTCCACGATCTCCTTCAAGATGGCCACGTAGTCCAAGAACCCGGCGACGCTGAAGTGGCGGTGAGAGCTGAGCTCTTGGGGCAGGTAGCCCAGCCGGCGGCGGATCTCCACCCTCTCGGCGCCGTTGGCCGGGTCCAAGCCGAAGATGGACACCCGGCCGGCGTCAGGTTCGTTGACGGTGGCCAAGACGGTCATAAGGGTGGTCTTCCCCGCGCCGTTCGGGCCGAGCAGGCCAGTGACGCCGCGCCCCAGGTCCACCGATACGTCATCCAGGGCCCGCACAGCGCCGTAGCGGCGGGACAAGCCCTCCACGCGCACCGCGGCGTCCTCACCCCCTGTGGTCATGGCCTCCACCCCAGTTCGAAACGGTCACGGCGCACCGCCAGCACGACGAGGGCGGCGAGCAAGGCGGCTGCCCAGGACGCCTGGGCCGGCCATTGCACGACGGCTGTCACCGAGTGCCACGCGCTTAGCAACGCGACTGGCAACACCCACATCGCGCTGGCCAACAGCGCCGCCGGCATGGGACCGATCACTGTCACTGCGGCCAGCGCAAGGAAGCACAAGGCGAAACACGGCAACAACAGTGCTACGGGCAGCCAGCCTGGCCCGGGAACGACGAAGGCCGCCGCTACGACAGGTACTAGGGCGGCGACAAGCGCCGAGAGTGACCTGACGAGCAACAGCCCGAGGCCCGAGAACGGTGCCGCCGCGGCCAGCTGGTGGGCCGGGTCGAGCACCGGCAGGAACGCCGCGGCCACCCCGGCCAGGACCGTGAGCGGCGCGACCAAGATAAACGGCGCCAGCGCTCCCCAATCGGGGCGGCCGACGGCCAGTGAGCTACTCGAGAGATGGTGGGCTAGCACCGACTCACCGCTCACCACGGCAATTACTCCCACGACCGAAAGCAGCCAGGACCGGCGCCAAGACGGGGTCGCCGCCATCAGCGCGACCAGGTGGTCTGGGACGCCCATGTGGCCCAGCAGGCGGCGGGTGGGGTGGTGCTCTCCAGTTGCGGCCCTTACCAAAACCACGGAGCGGTTGCGCGCCAAGTGGTCTGGGTCGACGTGTGCCGTCAAAGCGAGCCGGCAGGCCGGGCAGGCTGTCACGTGGGCTTCGACCGACCACGCCACGACCTCGTCAACCGAGCCCCCGACGTAAGCGGACAGCACGGGCTCGCTGACATGCCCGGCTCCCCAGGGCTCGGCGCCGCCCTTTTCCGGGAAAGCGTTGGTCATGGTGCGCCCCATGGGCGCGGGTGAGGTGAGGGCGCGTCCGTTGCCACCTGGGCTTCGGCGAGCAGCGCCCGTAGGGCTTGACGGGCACGGTGACAGCGGGACTTGACCGTCCCTTCGGGGACGCCGAGCAGCACAGCGGCCTCAGCCGTGTTGAGCCCGTCCAGTACGGTCGCTTCGATGGCAGCTCGGAACTCGGGCGAGAGAGACGCCAGCGCTGACCCCAGGCGCCCGTGCTCTATCCCCACTAGGACCTGCTCCTCAGCTGACAGGACCAGTGACGGCTCTGCGAGCCGCCACCATTGCCGTCGCCTTCTCCCGCTGCCTTGGCGGATGGCGTCGATCAACCGTCGGATACCGATACCCCAGATCCACGCAGCCACGTCCCCACCTCCCCGATAGCCACCGGCCCCGTGCCACACAGCCAAGAACGTGTCCTGGACCGCCTGGTCGACCCACTCTGACGACGAGCACCTCCGCGACAAGCGGACCGTGAGCCACCCGGCGTGACGGTCATAAAGGCAGCCCAGCGCCTCCTCGTCGCCATCGGCCACGGCGCGCAGCAACGCCGTGTCATCCCACTTGGCGGCATCGCCACTCACACCCCGGACCGTTCAACCACTGTCACACCTTCCTTGGCCACTGTCACGCCTTACTTGTCGCAGCGACAGGCCGCGTGGTTCCCCTGTTCTGCAACATCCGAAGAACGGTTCCATCACGAGCGGGAGTGAGATGTCACCGCCGGTCCCCGTGAGCTCGGCGGTGGCCTGCGCAGCGTAGGTGATCACCTCGAGAGCTACTGGGACTCAGGTTCCAAGCCGGCGCCCAGAATTGGGAATTACGGCGCGCCTTACAAACTCGCTGAGAAGAGGACGGGCCGCGCCCGATTCGGCGATCGTGGAGACCTAGTCGCCAACGCTGCCTTTGCTCGATGCGGGGACAGAACGTCGGCCTCGCTCTGAATAATACGTATGTTGGATCTGCATTGTGGAGCAAGCGATATTGGGTTCAGTCAAAGCGCCCGTAGCCGTCAATCTGGGTTAATCCTCATTGGAAATCAACGGGTTCTCGGCCGCACATAGCTGGGAATCGGGGGCGCGGTAAGGCTGGCCGCAATCGCCCGGAACATCAATCGTCTTTCAACGCCCGTTTTACGAGGACCTCGGCAGTACAAAGGCCTCCGAGACCGGGAGCCAGCCCCAAATGCTGTCAAGTCCGGTCAGGCGACTTCGTTCTGGGATCTGGCCATCGCTCCCGCGTCGGTCGAGATGGAGGTCACCGAAAAAGGCTGGTTGCTGGTTGGCTCCTGCTGTTATGCGCGCTGTGCTGGTCGTACGGACAAGGCACTGTCACAAGGCAGGTCCCGAGGTTTCACGGGCGGCAGGCTCCATGTCCAGTGGAAGCTATCAGCCGCTTTGGCAGTTCAGGCTGGCCTCATCACCTGGTCCCATCGTAGAGGATGCCTGGAGATGAGGCCGCCCGTCCGCGACCAGCTGGCTATGCCAGCCCGTAGGGCAACTGCTCGACGTCTTCGATCTCGACGAGCCGGTTGTACTTGGCCACCCGCTCGCCCCGGGCCGGAGCGCCGGTCTTCATGTGGCCGCAGCCAGTCCCGACGGCCAGGTCAGCGATAAAGGAGTCCTCGGTCTCCCCCGAGCGGTGGGAGACGAACTGGCCCCAACCGGCTTCACGGCAAATCCTCATGGCCTCCAGGGTCTGGGTAACCGTGCCGATCTGGTTCACCTTGATGAGGGCGGCGTTGCCGGCCTTGCGCGCTATCGCCTCGGTGATGATCGCCGGGTTGGTGCACAAGAGGTCGTCACCGACGAGCTCGATCCGCTCGCCGAGACGAGCTGTCAGCCGCTCCCAGCCGTCCCAATCCGACTCGGCCAGACCATCCTTCGAGCAACCAGACGGGGAAACGCTCGACCATTTGGGCGTAACGCTCGATCATCTCGTCGCTGGACAGGGCTTCGCCGGCCACGTGGTACTTGCCGTCCCGGTAGAACTCGCTGGACGCCGGGTCCATGGCCAACGCCACACCCTTGCGGCCCGGCTCATAGCCGGCGTCGGTTATCGAGTCCACCAAGAGCGCGAGCACCTCTTCGGGTGAGGCGATCTCGGGCGCGAAACCTCCCTCGTCGCCGAGCCCGACGGCCAAGCCCTTGCCCGAGAGCCGGCGCTTCAGCGCCGCGTAGACCTCGGCGCCGGCGCGGACGGCCTCGGCTTCGTTGGGCGCGCCAATAGGGGCGAGCATGAACTCTTGGAAGTCGAGCTCGTTGGTGGCATGTACCCCACCGTTCACCACGTTGAAATGAGGGACGGGTAGCCGGGGGGCTGTCCCCGGTTGGGCGAAGGTCTTCCAGAGGGGGACATTGCTGGTCACGGCGATGGCCCGAGCGGCGGCCATGGAGACCCCGACGACGGCGTTGGCCCCCAGGCGCGTCTTGTTCTCAGTGCCGTCGAGCTCGATCAAGGCCTTGTCCAGGAGGGCGAGGTCGGCGAACGTGCGGCCTCGCAGGGCGGTGGCGATCTCGCCGTTCACATTGGCCACGGCCTTGCGCACGCCCTGGCCGCCAAAGCGGGACTTGTCGCCGTCACGGAGCTCGACCGCTTCGCGCGAGCCTGTCGAAGCACCCGAAGGTACGCCGGCCCGCACCACCACGCCCTGTTCGCATTTCAAGGTGACGGCGAGGGTCGGCCTCGCCCGGGAGTCGAGGATCTCTACGGCGTGCACGTCGCTGATGGTGATGGTCATGGTGCCTCCTTGGCTGGTGAGCCCCTGTTCGAGATGTTTGTCGTCGGTACTGCGCCTCTTCCGCCGGCTGGGCCTCCACCTTGGTGGTCCGTGGGCCCGGGCCAGCCAACGCTTGATGAGACCGCTCCCACTAGGGCTCCAGGTCAGAAACGAGCCGAGCCATGGGCTCGGCTACCTCGGGGGGGACGTGGTTGATGCGGACCACGTCCCACCTCCTGTCGCCGCCGGTCTCCCGGTGGCAGTCCAGGATGTTGAAGCACCCCGTGTCTTGTGGCACCTGGTCCGGTCTGCCCAGGCCGGGCTCGAGCGCCGCCAGGGCGATGCGGTTCACGGCGTCGTGGCTCACCACCACTACCGCGGTACCGCAAGCGCTCTCGGCTATGTCGGCCAGCGCCGCCAGCATGCGGGCGCGCACTTCTGGTGCCGGCTCTACGCCAGGCGCGGCATCGACCGAACCCCAGCGGGCGATGACCTCGGCGACGCTCACCCCGGCCCACTCCCCGTAGTACCGGTCAGCCAAGCGCTGGTCCGTGCCGATGGGTAGCCCCAACTTTTCCGCCAGGGGCCCTGCGGTCTGGACGGCCCTGGACAGCGGGCTGGAAACGATGGCCCGGGGTGCCAGTGGCGCCAGTTCTGCTCCCAGCAGGAACGCCTGGTGCTGCCCAACCGAGTCGAGCGGGACATCGATGTGGCCCCGCAAAACGCCGGCGGCGTTCAGCGCTGTCCGGCCGTGGCGGGCCAGGTAGACGCGAGCGGACCACACGGGACTGTCGTCACCCGGGACTTCGGTCCGGTCGGGCCCTGTCGGACAACCACCAGTTCGCCTCCTGCACATCGGGTGACCTGCAGGAGCTATCAGCCTGGGAGGCGGTTCCGGCGAGCTCCATCGCCTGCTGACAGGTTACCGCCTTAGGGGGCCGGCCATCAGGGGCGCGCCAACCGTCGCGAGTTCATGCCCGGGTCTGCGAAAAAGCTCGTCAGGCCCACGCTGGCCACGCCCCGCGTGGGCCAACCCTCTGGCCGAGGAGGGCTTGTCGGCCTCGAGCCCGCTCACTCGCTGGTGGCCCCGTTCGTGGGTGCCGCCAGCGCTCTGGTAGCGCTCTTCCCAAAGACCCTCACGTAGACGTCCTGGCCGTAGGCGGTCGGCTCCGGGGCACCCTCGATGAGCTTGAACGGTGGCGCACCTGCTTGCCGGGGGGCACGCAGGAACAAGGCACCGTCCTCGCCTCTGTCGTGGAGGCTCTGGGCCAGGTCGAACAGGTGGGTGACGACGACAACCTTGATGCCAGCGGCGGTGAGGGGGAGGAAGACCTGGCGGCCGATGTCGGAGCCTTCCCTCTCATTGGTGGAGGCAAAGGGCTCGTTGCACAACAGCAGGCACCCGGGCGAGACGAGAGAGACGGTGGCGCTCATGCGGGCCAGTTCCTCGTCCAGCTTGCCAGCGTTCATGGCCGGGCCCTCGTTGCGCTTGAAGTGAGTGAACACCCCCGGGCACAGCCCGGCGGCAAAAGACCGGGCGGGCACGGACATGCCGGCCTGCATCATGAGCTGGGCCACCCCAACGCTGCGCAAGAAGGTCGACTTGCCCCCCCGGTTGGCCCCTGTGACCACCACCAACGTCTTTCCTTCGGCGCTCACGTCGTTGCCCACCGTGCGCTGGTCCCCGCCGAGGCTCAAGCAGGGGTCGTACAGGCCTTCGGCGCACAGCCCGGGCCGCTCAGCGGGCCATGGGAGCGGGGTGCAGGTCGGCTCCCCCTTGGCGGCCAGAGCGGTTTGTAGGTTGAGGCACCCGATGTAAAACGCGGTCTCGGTGCGCAGCGCCCGAAAAAAGCCGAGGACGTGGTCGACGGACTGGGCCAAGGCGTTAGCGGCGATATTTACACCCCTGGCCTGCAGCTCGCCCAGCGCTTTCAGCCCGTTGTCGTCGCGCTCGGGCACGCTGAAGCCCAAACTGGCTCGGCCCCGCTCAGCCAGCCGCTCGCGCAGACGGCGCGCCGGCCGCCGGTGCAGCAAGTAGCCCATGCCCCGGTTGGCCCGGCCGAGCTGAGCGCTCATCACCAGGCCCCGGGGGAACTTGAGCTCGGCCAGGTGGCCTTCGAGCTGTCTCACGCAGTCGGCGTCGAGCTCGGCCAAGAGCATGGAGCACAGACGGGCGAAGGCGGGGGAGCTCATCACCGGCCCAAGCTGTTCCGCCAGGCGCTGCAAACGGACGAGGTACCCGAGGAGCATTTCCATGGCCTGGACGGCGCTGTAGCGGAGGTTTTCGGGTGCCGTGTTCAAGCCCCAGAAGATCTGCTTGCGGTGAGCGTCCAGGGCTTCGGCGGCCAGGGCATACAACTGCTTGGCGAGCTCGGGGTGGGCGCTGCAGTCGGCCAGGGCGCCCTGGCGCCAAACGACCTCGTCAGGACGGGCTAAGGGGGCAAGGACAGCGGCCTTGGCCACCGCCAGGACGAACTTGTCGCCCCCGGCCATGGCCCCGAACAACGTCGCTAGGCCGAGGTCCTCGACCAGGTCCTCGGTCCCGGGGCGGAGGGGACGGTCGGCCTGGAACTCTTCGCTTGGGTGCATGAGCAGGACTTTCACTGGGCCACCCGCACTTGCATGGCCTGATAGGTGAGCCGGTAGCGCTCGGCCAGGGCGGCAGCGTAGGCCCGCCCTTCAGGGGCTTTGCGCACCACCTTGTAGGTGCGCACCACGGGGTCGTCGGGGTCGACGGTGGCAACCAGGCTAACGGTGCCGCGGCCGGCCATGGCCAGCTCGTCCACGAAGGTCACCAGCACGCAGAGCGACCCCTGTTCGACCAGCTGGGCGAGCACTGCTTTGCCGAGGACGGCGGCGTCGGCCAACGTGGTCGACGAGAAGCTCTCGTTCAACACGACAACACTGCGGGGCGTCACACGCTCGATGATGGCGCGGAGATGGACGAGCTCGTCTTCCAAGTGGCTCCGGCCGGTACCCAGCCGCTCGGCCTGGCCAAAGGAGGTGTGCACGCCATCGGCCAGGACCAGTTCGGCCTCTTGGGCCGGTACCGGTAGGCCCAGGCTGGCCAGGTAATGCAGCTGGCCGAAGGCCCGGGCGAAGGTTGTCTTGCCCCCACTATTGGGCCCCGTCACCACCACGGTCCGCTCGTGCGGGCCGAGGTCGAAGTCGTTGCTGACCACAGAGCCCGAGGCACCGGCCGAGTTGGCCTCGGTCGCCAGCGCCAGGTCGAATACCGCCTTGGCCGAGACGGGCCCAGGCGAAGTGGAAAGGCGCGGGTAACAAAACGGGAGGCCGGCCGCCCGGATAGGCTGGATGTGCTCGAGGTAGCCCAGGTAGAACTGCGATTCCCGGTCAAAGGCGGCCACACCGCCGTCAAGGAAGCCCTGGTGGTCGTGGAAGTAGGCGTCCAAGGCCCCGAACGGCCCGGGGTTGAGGCGAGCGACGAGGTCGAGCACCTGCCCCTCGACGTGGTTCATGTCCAAGGGGCTGCGGAACGCGGCTATGTAGTCCTTGACCGCCCCTTCCTTGAACTTGGCGAAGTCGGCCACCACCTCCTGGGCGTAGTCCGGCTCGTCCCGGTAAGCGCTGACCGTGACCCGGGCGCCCCGGATGTGCAGCACGTAGCGGACCGTGCCCAGTGCGCTGGCGATTTCCCTGGCCTCGCGGACCAGCGCCCCGAAGCCAGCCGAGGACTCGTACGTCTGGGCGTACTCGCTGAAGGCCCTCATGGCGCGAGAGCGCGGCTGGAGCTCTGCCAGTGCCGTGCTCAGTGTGCTGACGGCACCGCAGTAGGTCGAAACGCCATCCACAAAGAGGCGTCTCTGCTGCCAGCGGTTATGGAGCGAGCGCACGGTAGCAAGGATGTCGCGCACCTGTTGCATGGACTGGGCAAAAGCTCTGACGGCGGCCAATATCGGAGGGCGCTCCAGGTCCCTCAGGAGCTCGTGGCGGTAAGCGACACTATCGAGGTTGTCGAGCGGCGAGTAGTAGACAGGCAACAGGTCGAGTTCCTCGCGTCCGGCGTTGACGGCGCCGAAAACCTGGTCGAGATTGAGGTCTACCGCGAAGCCCCGGCCCTCAAGAGGGATGGGCGGCCGACCGACGCCATCGGGGTAAAGGAGCGAAGGTGCCATTGGTTTCCACCGGCTTAGGTTCGGTAGAAGCCATCAGCCAATTTGGCAACCAAGCGGAGCGGGCCTCATCGCTCATATCCATCGTACCGCTCCCAACCTTGGCTGCGCCCGGGTGAGAGGCGGTCCGCGCCTCTGGCCGGAACGCCCGTCGGTGGTCCCCGCTCGGCGCCGGCTGTTGTCCGTCCCCTTTGCAGTTACGGCCCGGCCTGAGGAGGCGGTGCGGCGGCCGGCTCGTGGTGCGGGCCTAGCGCGGCCATTGCATGTTCCACCGCGGCCAGGAGCTGACGGTGGAGCCCGGGCCAGGCATCGGGGACGTCATCGGCGCCCCATTGCCTGCGCAGCTGCTCCGGGGACATGTCGACCAGGTCCGCCCACAGGATGTGGAGCGGGCCTCGCACGCGCTGGCCAACATCGACGGGTTCAGGCTCGATGCCGAGCCGGCGGACGGCTTGGGACAGGGCCTCCTCCAGGGGGCGGAGGACCTCGGTAAGCTCGGGGGGATCCCTGACGACCGAAAGGAGCCGGTCAGGAGCGGCCTGGTGCTTGAGCTCGGCAAGTTCGTTATCGACGTGGCGGAGCAAGGTGGCGATCTTTGTGAGCGCCACAACGGGCGGTAGTGCTCCCTCCGGCTTGCTGGGAGCTTTACCAGGCCTCCGGCGCCCTTCGGGCGTTGTGGTCAACGCCGGTGGGCCAGGGCGAGAGCAGCTGCCGCCGTGCGGCGGGCAGCGTCGCTCGCCTGCCTGTGCTGGTGGCGTTGTACCTCGGCCATGCCACGCAGCTCCTCGGCCCGAGCCGTGGCCGCCAGGATCGTGCCGACGGAGCGCTCCAGTTCGGCCGCCATAGCCACTTCGAAGCGCCGGCGCACCGCGTCGAGGCGTTGGGCCAGGTCCCAGCGTGCGCGTCCGGCGTGCTTGTCGAACTCGCCCGCCAGGTCGCGCCGGGCCCGGCCGAGGAGGCGCCGGCGCGCTAGCCCGGGGGGCAACAGGCGCCGGAGCAGCCGGTCGACGCTTTCGGTCGAGGTGCCCACGTGCACGAACAGGTAGAAGTAGCGCTCGCGCTCCTCGGCCACCTGGGGCACCGCCAGCTGCGGCAGCTCCACCTGGAAAATGTCAGCCGCCGCCGCCCTCACCGCGTTGACACGCTCCTGGGTGCGGTCGCGGAAGAGCTCGGCCAGCCTTCGCCACGACTCCTCGGCCTGGTCCGCCTCGCCCTGGCGGAACTGCTCGAAGCTGCCGCGTACGGCGGCCTCCACGGTCCGGCGCAGTACGTCTTCCAGCCGGGAGACGGGGGTGGCGCGAGCGGCCTCGACGAGCTGTCGGTCGCACCGTGCCGGCGCCTGGGCCGCGAACTCGGCCAGGGCCTGTCCGATCGTGGCCGCCAGGGCGCTGACGTCGCGTTGCAGCAAGGTGCGCTCGTCGTCGAACGCCTGGCGTTGGCCGGCGGCGGCCTGGCGCAGCCTGGCCACCCGCTCCGACAGCGTGGCGGCGTCCAGCGCTTGTGCGGCCGCTTCGATGGCCAGCGAGTCGTCCAGCTCGTGGGCCAGACGGCCCAGCTCGGCGCGCGCCGTCTCGAGGCGCGCCTGGACGAGGTCTCGCTCGACAAACCGGGCGAACGCCTGCAAAAAGGCAAGGAAATCGCCGCCCTCGTCCTGGTCGGGGGCTTGCCCCGCCAAGCGCGCCCCCAGGGCGGCGCGGGCGCTCAACCGCCAGAGCCTCTCCGTGCGGCCGAGCTCGGCCGCAACCGCGTCGGTCACGAAGCGGGCCACGGCATCGAGCTCCGAAGGGGTGAGATGGTCCACCCGGTTGAGGACGAAGAAGGTGGGTGCCCGGCGTTCAGAAAGCTCGGCCAACAGCTTGCGTTCCTCCTCGGAGAGGGGGGCGTCGGCCGACAGCACCAAGATGGCCCCGTCCGCCTCCAGCAAGGCCCGGGCGGCGGCCTCGTCGTGGCGGAAGACCGAGCCGATGCCGGGAGTGTCCACCAGCACCACGCCCGGGCGCAACAGCTCGACCGGCACCCGGGCCTCGACCCGGGCTACCTGGCGCTGGTTGGCCGGGTTGCGGGCCTCGGTGACATAATCAGCCAGGTCGGCCAGCTCGATCTCCTCGGTGCTGCCGTCCAGGCCGACCACTGTGGCCCCTGGGGGCCCATAGCCAACCTCTGTCGCCACTGCCGTCAATGGCAGGACACCGGTCGGCATCAGCTCGAGACCGAGCAAGGCGTTGATGAGGGTCGACTTGCCCCGTTTGAACTCGCCCAGCACCGAGACATGGAAGCGCCGCCGGGCGACTCGTTCCGCCAACCGCTCGGCGCGAGTGCTCAGCTCGGGCCTCCCCGTCGCCGCCACCGCCAAGTCGCTGGCCGCCTTCGCTAGCTCGTCTAGCTCGCTCTCCATGGGGGCCACCTCCTACCGCGCATGAGGCGCTAACTCTGTTCCGGTAGGAGCCATCGTCCCTGGTCAGGGCAGTGTGGCGAGCTCCATCGCCTGTTACAACGGTACCACCTGGCCGTCGCCAGGCGTCGTGGGCCGCCGTGACCGGGCAGACCACTGACGGTTGGCGCGCAGGTCTCCCCTCATTTCCCGGCCCGAGCAAGCGGTACGAGGGGCACAGGGGCGAGGGCCAAGTGCGATGCGAGGAGCTGTCCATCGCGCGACCCTTGCGTTGTGAACATGGCGGTCCGACCAGCCGTCGGAGCTGATGCCCCGGCCTTGCGCGAGGTGGAGATCGCTGCGGCCCGGGTTTTCCGGGAGGTTGGGCTTGACGCCATCGCCGATGACGAACCCCCTGCGGTCGCGCTGCTCGAGGCTTATGCCGCCGCCGGCAGGGCATGGGTCGCCGTGGGACCGAGCGCTGGCGTAGTCGGCTATGTCCTTGTCGATATCATCGACGGCGCCGGGCACATCGAGCAGGTGAGCGTCGTGCCTGCCCATCAAGGCTTGGGCGTCGGGCGGGCGCTCATCGACCAGGTAAGGTGCTGGGCTGGCGGGAGCGGGTTGCCTGCTCTCAGTCTCACCACTTTCGATCACGTGCCCTGGAACAGGCCTCTCTACGAGCACTTGGGCTTCCGGGTGCTCGCCGACGAGGAGATAGGGCCGGGCCTACGCGCGCTGATTTCCACAGAGGCCGCCCGCGGCCTTGACCCGGCAAAAAGAGTCGCCATGCGGCTAGACCTTCACGAGGCTCACCCGCCCAGATAGCAAACCGCGACCACACACTCGCGCAGGTCAACGGTAAATTTTTGCTGACCTTTGCCGAAGCTGAGGCCGAACGCCGCGGGTACCGCGAGCTATGCCTTTACGCGAACGTAGCAATGGACGAAAACCGTCACGCTGAATAAAGGTGCCGGGTTCGCAGAGATCGAGTGCTTCCGCGCCCCTAACGGCCGGGATTACCTGTACATGGGGAAGCACTTAGGGTAGCGACCGAGGAGCCGTCGGTGAGAACCGCTCATCTGCCACAACACGTACAGGGCTACCAAGGTGCCGGAGAGACGCCCCCCAGGGGTTCGCTCTTGATCGGCCGATCAAGCGGGTTCAGGTCCTGGGTTTGGCGGCCTCCGTTCCAGGTAAGGCCCAAGACCTGGACATAACAGGGTGTTCGAGGCCGCACTTAGCCACTGAGCGCCCCGGACTTGACACCCACCGATTCGGCGATGTCGAGCACCGCGCTGCCAGCCGAGCCGATGCCGGGGGTGCGCCATAACGATCGTCAGAGCCTCGGCGATCTGGGCGGGCATTCTGGCGCTACCTACGCCAGCTCTAAGGCAGCCCTACCCACGCGAGAGGTCTCGATATGTATGTTTCCTTTGCAGGATAACGCCTTCCTTGAAGAGTGCATAAGACGGCAATATGTGTTCGGGGAGCAAGAACGGAGCGTGAGCCAGCGGGAGCCGGCCCTTGAGCCCTATTGGTGACCGGGTCCGTCGAGCCTCGAGGTCGATCAAACCTCAACCCCACAAAGAGAGGAGACCCCAATGGAAGACGAAGTCTCGCGCCAGTACGTAGGCATCGACCTGCACCGGCGGCGCTCGGTGATCGTAAGGATGAACGACGAGGGCCAGGTGCTCGGTATCGACCAGGTCCTGAACGACCCGGTGGCGCTGTCCCCGGCGGTGGCAAAGGCGGGGCCGGGCCCCGAGGTGGCATTGGCCAGGACTTATGGGTGGTACTGGGCAGCAGCTGCTCCAGGCTGACGGCGCCCACGTCCACCTGGTGCACCCGCTCGGGCTGCACTGGGCCGTGCCATCGGTGACGGCTCCGACTACCTGGCCGGCGGCCTCCTGGTCGTTTATGGGCTGTACACGGTGCTGGCCGGAAATAGCGACGAAGGCGGTCCCGCCAACGAGCTCGCCACGGCGCACGGCGCCGCGCTGGTCCTTCTCGGGCTGTCGGTGTCGCTTGACGAACTGGCCGTTGGCTTCGCCTTCGGGTTGTCCCGGGTGCCAGTGCTGCCGGCACTTGTCCTCATCGCCGCCCAAGCGTTCGTCGTGCCCCAGCTAGGTTTCCGCCTCGGTGGACGGTTATCGGCGCGTTTTCGCCAAAGGACCGAGCGAGCTGCCGGGTTGGCCCTCGGGCTGCTCGGTACGTGGCTGGTCCTCCAACAAGCGCTCAAATGACCCCGGCACGGCCGCATCACGCGTGGCACCCTGGCGCAGGTGCCACGCCTGGCAGCTCGAAGGCCCAGAACCAGCCGCATCTCCTCTTGTCAGGCCCTAAGCGCCTGGAGCCTGGTGATCAAAGCGTCGAGCACCTCGTCCTGAGCCGCCAGGTGCTCCTGGATCTTCACCGCCTCGTGGAGCACGGCATCGGCGTCGTTGTAGGTGGCCTCGGCGCGCTTGTCGGCCGAGGCGGCTAGCACGTTCTGGCCCACGATGATCACCGACAGCAGCACCAACCGGAGGAAAGTCTGGGAGACCCACGACACCAAGATGACGGGGCTGCCCGAACTGATCGCCGAGGGTAGGCTGATGATGGCCAGTACCGCGAAGGCGTAGGCGCACCACATAGTGCCCACACCGGTGGTCACCTTGACGGCGAACCAGGCATTGAACCGAGCTGCGGCGTTGCCGTGGGGGAGCTGGTCGAGGGCCTTCACTGGTCCTGGTTCTTCACCGCTGAGCTTGGCCTTGGTGCGGTGATGGGGGATGTACCGGTAGATCGCGCTGTCGCTCATAAGGACGCTCCATTTCGTTGTTGGTTAGAAGGCGACGAAGCTTTCTTGTGCTGTGAACAGGGCGAAGGCAGCTGCGTGCGGTACGCGAGCCAGTTGTTAGTGCCGGGGAGGGTGCTGGAGGAGCAGCAGTCGCATTAGCCGCCTCTGCCCGAAGACAAGCCTGAACAGGTGCCGGGCCATTGGCGGCCGGTCCTTCAGGGCAGCGAGGGTGAGGGCGCAACCAGCCATAGCTACTGCCCCGGTCAACACGAACGTCAGCAGGGCCCAGCCGGCGCTCCCCGCCAGTACCCCGACCACGACGCTGGAGACGAGCACGCCGGGAGCGCTCAGCAACACCGAGAGCGAAATGAGCCGTCTTTGGAACTCAGCTGCCTCGGTGTCTGTCCCCAACTCGGCCCTACCCCCCGGGGTGCTCGACGGGCCCCCGACGCCGCCAGTCCTCGGGGATAGTGGTCTCGAGCACGTCGTCAACGGTCACTACGCCCAACATGCGGTGCTCGCTGTCGGTGACGGGCAGGAGGACGAGGTTGTAGTCGCTCATGACGATGGCCAGCTCTACGACGTCGGCGTCGGGGTGGACATGGACCGGGTGGGGCTCTACGAAGCTCTTCGAGGGGCGCCTGGGGGTCGGTCTTTACGAGCGCCGCCAGCGGGACCGCCCCGTTCAGCCGCCCGTCCTGGTCAACGACGTAAACACTCGTTGCCGCGGCGCCTTCGACCTGGGCTGCGTCCCTCAGTGCCCCTAGGGCGTCGGTGGCGCTCGCCGTCGCATCGAGGGCCACGTACTCCGGCACCATCAGCCCGCCCGCCGTTTGGGCGTTGAAGCCCATCAGCGTCAGGATCTTGCGCCTGCGGTCCTCAGGCAAGAGGCCGACTATGCCCAAGCGCCGTTCCTGGGGGAGCTCGGCGATGGCGTCTGCGGCGTCGTCGGCCTGCATCCGGGCCAGCACCGCGGCGACCTCGGCGTCGCTGCGCCCGGCCAGGATCTGGGCTTGGAGGTCCGGGTCCACCTCCTCCAAGACATCGGCCTCGAGGTCGGGGTCCTGGTGGACGAAGTCGAGCAGCTGCCGCCCCTCCTCCTTGGAAGCTCCTTCGATGAGGTCTGCTATCTGGGCGGGCCGCAGTCTTCTAAGTGGTCGGAGCACGGTCCGCAGACGCGCACTGCGGGTGTCGCCGATGAGGGGCTGGAACCCCGTCCAGTCGAAGAAAGCCTGGCCCGCCGGATGGTGGCGCCGGTAAGGACGGCGATGCCTCGTGTCGATCCCCTCTAGGTGCCAACCGTCGGCCGTGTAACCCAGGGCGACGTCGTGGGCACGGACGAACCGGGCGGCGCCGACGTCGATCAGGCGGTGGCGGAGGATGTCCTCTCCCAACAGGGCCTCGTTTTCCCGCGGCTCGAAGCTCAATAGGTCGACCTCGGACCGCGTCAGGCGCAGTGGCTCCTCGTCGAGCTCGCCGACGTCGCTGGTGTGCACGAACAGGGGGCGCCCGCCGACACGGGCCACCAGACCGGTCACCGGGGGTAAACGGCGGTGTGGAGCCGGACGACGACGTCTGACACCTTCCCGACGGCCCTCGCACGGGTGTCGAGGATGGCCCGGCCGACCAGCTCTGAAAGGCGTTGCGTGCGGCTGGCCGGCTCGGAGAGGTGCACGCTGTCGCTCATAGCCCGGGCTCGCTCCAGTCCCTGCGGTACTGCTGCTGGGGCTCACCCTAGCATGATCAGTTCTTCATATGAAAAGGAGGAGGACTTCTGGTCGCGCACGCTGCCCTGCCTCAGGAGCCGATCGCCAGTCTCAGCGCTCTGACCAATAGGAGGGCGACCGCCAGGACGAGGTAGCTTCGCAGCACGACCAGGCCGAGCGTGCGGGCGCGGGAGGCGACCGGGGGTGCGAGCGACTCGATGGGGGGCATGGTCCAGATCGCCGCGCCCTGACCGTAAAGGTACTCCGGGCCTGGACGTCGCCCCTTCGTAGCCAGGCCAACGGCCACGACCACAGCAACCAGGAGGCCGCCCAGGCCGAGGCCCGTGGGCACGATCGGAACAGCCGGGAGCGCCGTGGTGATCGTCAGCATGGCGGACAGGACGAGCAGGGCGCCGACGACCGTGAGAGCGAGCGCGTTCAACCACCGGGGGTTCACCCACGGCCCGAGTACGGCCGCGTCGTTGCAGAGCAGGAGGAGAAAGACCGTGGCGCTCGGCAGCAGGACCCCGGCCAGTACCTGGACCAGGGTCGTGACCAGGCCCAGGGGGACGCCGGGGACGAGGACCACCGAAGCCGCAACCAAGACGGAGGCGGCGTAGGTCCGGTAGAAGGCGGGAGCGCGGCGCCACCGGCGGTGCAGTGAGTGGCGCAGGCCGAAATAGTCGCCGACGGCGTAGGAGGTCGCCAGCGTGACGGCACTGGCGCCCATGAGCGAGCCGTCCAGCAGGACCACGGCGAACAGGTCCCCTCCGATCGGGCCGAGGCGCGCCTTGAGCCCATCGGCCACGCCGGCCGCGTCACTGAAGGTGCCGTGCAGCGCCGTCCCGTCGAACGCGAACGCGCACGCCACCAGGACCGCCAGCGCGCCGAGCGCGAACAGGACCGTCCCGATGGCAGTGTCAGTGCGTTCGTAGCTGACAAAGCGGGCCGTGATCCGCTTGTCGACCACGTTGGACTGCTGGAAGAACAGCTGCCAGGGCGCCACCGTCGTGCCGACCAGGGCGATGACGATAAGGACGCCGCTGGCATGGGCCTGGGGCGCGACCGCCAGCGCGCCGAGGCTGTGCCGGCCTCCAAATTGGCTCACGGCCAATAGGGCCACCGAGACGATGCTGGCTGCGACACAGAGGTACATGGCTCGTTCCCAGCGCCGGAAACTGCCCGTGGCGGTCGCCCCGATCAGGAAGGTGGCGGCGCAGGGGACCGACACGTAGCGGCTCACGCCGAAGTACCCCAGCGACAACGACACCCCGATGAACTCGGTGACCAGGGTGAGGAGGTTCAGTGCGAGGAGGTCGCCGAGAGCGAAGGTACCCCAGCGCCGCCCGAAGCGCTCGACTATCAACCGGGCGTGCCCGGCGCCGGTGACCGCCCCGAGGCGCCCCACCATCTCCTGGTTCACGTACAGCACCGGTGCCAAGAGAGCGACCAACCCGACGAGGCGGAGCCCGTACTGTTGGCCGGCCTGGGCATAGGTGGAGATCCCGCCGGCGTCGTTATCGGCCACCATGACCACCAGGCCCGGGCCCATTACGACGAGCAGCGTCCCCACCCGGCGCCGCAGCGTCCGGCGCGGGCCGGTGTCGAGACAGGAGAGCGTGCCGAGAGCTCCTTCGATGTCGCCTCGGTGCGCCCGGTCGGTCGCCGAGCGACGGTCGGCGTCAGGGCCGAACTGGCCTCTGGTGACCACCGCCTGGCTGGCGCCGCTGCCCTCGTAAGCCGGCATGGTCGGCCCGCCTGCCCGCCGCTAGCCGCCGACGGCAGTGCCTGAGGACCGGCCCCGGTGGGCCTGGCGGCGCTGGACGTGGCGCAGGGCGGCGTCGAGCAGGTCCCTCACCGCTTCGTCGTAGACGGCGTAGAGGCGGCGCTTGCCGTCGCGTTCGACCCTGACGAGGGAGTGGTCACGGAGCACCCGGAGCTGGTGGGAGACGGCGGACTGCTCCATGCCCAACGCCGAGGTGATCTCACCGACGGCCAGGGGACCACCCAGGAGGCAGCCCAGGATCTCGACCCGGCTCGGGGCGGACAGGGCGAACATCGTGTCGGCCAGCTGCTCGGCGAGCGGGCCACGAACGGCCGTCGGGGGCCGCGTGCTCATGGAGCTACTCACGGTGGGCAGTTGCGGAGTTGCAGCGTTCATATGAATGCTTTAGCATGACAAGGGACGCCTTACCTGAGCTGGTCCAGGTGGCTTCGGTCGGTCGAGCAAAGGAGGCGAACCGGTGAAATTGAGACCCCACAGTACCGGGCGCCCCCCGTGGCGGCCGAAGAGCTGACCTCCAGGTGAGGCCGACCTGTCCGTAGGCCGGTCACCCGGGCACTCCTCGGGTACGCCGCCCGGGTAGGGCGAGGGGGGCACCTTAGCCCCCGCTGCAGGTCTTTCAGCCTCCTTGTTGGGCGTGGCCAGTTCCCCGCCCTCTTCGTTCGTGGCGACCTCACGGCGCCCGTACTCGTTGGTCCGAGCAGTACGAAAGAAGGGAGCAAAGCCATGAGCGATCGCGCTGCTGTGCTCTTCGCAAGGTGCCCACAGACAACTACCTCCCTTGGTGATCACCGCTCCCCTTCGGCTGCGCGTCTGTGCAGGACCCTTTTGCGTACAACCCTTTTGCACGCCGGAGCGCTCCGTTGACCTCTCAGCGCACAGGCCAAGTCGCTGGAGGGGCCCGGGAGCTGGGCGCCGTCTTGGACGAGGAGCACGTCGGCGACATCAAAGGCGCGTTCGGGACCATCAGCTATGGCGACGTCGCCGCCCGACGGTCCTGGAAGGCACGGGTGCTCACGCTGGCCACGATCGTCGGGCCCGGGCTCATCGTCATGGTGGGCGACAATGATGCCGGCGGCGTTGCCACCTATTCGCAGGCCGGCCAGACCTACGGCACCCACCTTGTTTGGACGTTGCTGCTGCTCGTCCCGGTCCTGTACGTCAACCAGGAGATGGTGCTCCGCCTGGGGGCGGTATCGGGCGTCGGCCACGCCCGTCTGATCTTCGAGCGATTTGGCAAGTTCTGGGGGGCGTTCAGTGTCATCGACCTGTTCGTCCTCAATGCCCTCACCATCGTCACCGAGTTCATCGGCGTGTCGCTCGCCGCCGGCTACCTCGGTATGCCCAAGCTGGTCGCCGTCGTCCTGGCCGGCGCCGTCATCGTGGGGGCAGCCAGCACCGGGAGCTTCCGGCGCTTCGAGCGCACGGCGATCGTCCTCTGTCTGGCCTCGCTGTTCGTCGTCCCGCTCTACGTCCTGGTGCACCCCTCGCCTGAGGCCATGGCGGCCGACCTGTTCCTGGTGAACCTGCCCGGGGGCCCCTCGCAGCTGTCCAATGTGATGCTGCTGATCATCGCCATCGTGGGCACCACCATTGCGCCCTGGCAGCTGTTCTTCCAGCAGTCCTACGTGATCGACAAGCGGATCACTACCCGTTTCGTGAACTACGAGCGGGCCGACCTGGTCATCGGCATCGTCATCGTCGTAATCGGCGCCGGGGCCATGATCGGGGTATCGGCCGCGGCCTTTGCCCATACGCCGCTCTTCGGCCACTTCAGCGACGCCGGCGGGGTCGCGGCCGGGATCGGCCGGTACGTGTCCCACGCGGCGGGGGTACTTTTCGCCATCGTCCTTCTCGATGCCAGCCTCATCGGTGCCTCAGCGGTAGGGCTTTCGACCGCCTACGCCACGTCGGACGTCCTCGGGCTCAAGCACTCGCTGCACCGCTCATTTCGCCGGGCCAAGGGCTTCTACGCCATCTTCGCCGGCCTCATGGCCATGGCTGCTGCGCTCGTGCTCACCCCGGGCGTCCCTTTGGGGACCGTCACCGAGGGGGTCCAGACACTGGCCGGGGTCCTGTTGCCCAGCGCCACGGTCTTCCTCCTACTGCTCTGCAACGACCGGGCGGTCCTGGGCCCGTGGGTGAACTCCACGGCCACCAACGTGGTCACCGCCGTCATCATCGGCGTGCTGGTCCTCCTGTCGTTGATCCTCACCGCCAGCGTCGTTTTCCCCAACATGTCGGGGGCGGACATCGAGGGCATCTTCGTCGCTGGAGCCGGTGTCGGGGTGGCTGTCGGGGCCTGCATTCTTGTCCAGTCGCGCCTGCACCGGGGGGAGTCACTTGCGGCCGCGCAATCGCAAGGACCGGCGACGGCCGCTCGCCCGTCGAGGCGGTCCAACTGGCGCATGCCCCCGCTCAGCATGCTCGAACGGCCCGTCATGTCGACCCAGCGCAAGATCGGGATGCTGACCTTGCGCGGCTACCTGTTCTTCGCCTTCGCCCTGGTCATCGTGAAGGTCATCAACGTGGCGATCGCCAAGTAGGTGCCGCGATCATTTGGGGATGCGTATCACAGCACCCTAAAGGGAGCTCAGGACATGACCTTTCCCCTTCAGCCCACATGGCAATTACGGCAGCGCTGGGCGCTGTCCCAGACCGACAGCGGGAGCTCAACCGGCACAGCTGACCTCAGGCTTGGAGAAGACGAGCACGTCCTCGTGCACCGCAGGTGCGCGGGCTCGCCGGCGGAACGGAACCGACGGCCTGTGGACCTCCCTCCTGGCTCCTTCGCAAACACGCCAACGGGTCGTCCGCCTGGGCCCGCGGACAGGAAAGGTCAAGGTCTAGATGCGTCCGGTGGTTCGGTGTGGCTCGAGGCAACCTCACGGCCTCCGGGCCCCCGGGACCATCTGGGAACTGCGCGGCTCCGATGCCGCGCCGGTCTGGCACGCGCTTCCGCGCTGCGGTGGCCGCCTTCGCCGGCTCCAACAACATCCCTGTCCTGCGCTTCAAAGCTGACGACCGCCAGATCGACCTGGTGCGGCCCTTGTGGCAGGGCGCGGCCCATCCCGGGGTCGTGGCCATCGGTGTGGCCCAAGAGTTCCAACGCGTCTTCACCGCCCGGCAGCGCCCCACCCGCGACCCCAAGGTGCGCCTTTTCGGCTTCGACAAGTCGGACCGGCGAGTGACGGTGTATTACTTTTGCATGCTCGACGGCTCCGGCGGTGATCCGGTAAAGAGTGCCGGCGCTCGGGTCCAGGAGGAACAGCGAGCCTTTGAAAGTGGTCGCCGTCCAGGACAGAACTGATGAAGGACCGAGCAGGAGCGGGTACCCCAGCCACCACGCGAAGCCATTGGTCCAAGGGTCGAAAACAGCGGAAAGGTTTGTCGCGCCCGGGGTGAGCCGGTAGAGCGGCCCGCTCCCCCCGACTCGCCTGACGGCGCGATCCAGAGGCCTTCGTCGTTGAAGGCTAGGAGGGGCACCTGGATCTTCGGGACCTCGAGGCGTTGCAGCACCGCTCCGGTCGTTGCCGAGATGCGCAGGAGGTCAAAGCGGGCCACCTAGTCATAGAGCCAGAGGTCGCAGTCTCCGTAGATCCAGCTCAGCTCGGTCTGGCCATAAGTGAAGGCAGAGAAGCTCATGACGATCCGACGACGGTTGCGCCGACACCGACGGCGACCATGAGGAGTCGCTGTCGCCACTCCCTTCGGAACAGGCGCCAAGCCCATCGCCAGAGGGCATGGCGAACGGCTCGGTGCTATTCATCGCGAAGGGTCACCCGCGGATGAATGACGGCTGTTACCTCAACAACGCCGGGGACTTGACACGGGCCTATGCATCGCTGCTGAGAACCTCGGCCACCGGGACGCGCGCACCGAAGCGGGCGGGGACCGAGGTGAGCCCGGCGATGACGATGATCGTCCCAAGCACCGCGGCGATGAGCAATAAGGCTGATGGTTGGCTGGAGGTCCCCCCCTTGCTGGCTAAGTGGTCGACCGCCTAACTCTTCGCGTGAATCAGGTGTCGGCCGACGGGAGCCGTTCGGCCCATGCCGAGGGGTCGTTCAGGTACAGGCCGCAGACGCAGTCGAGGGCTTCTTCGGGGGTGCCGGTAAAACTGCCGGTGGGCAGTATGGAATCTTCGTAGCCGTCCTTGCTCGCCAAGTAGCAGGCGACGCCCCAATGGTCGGGAGAACCCGTCCAACGCAGCCGGCACAACGACAGCGGCCCGTCGGGGTCGGTCCCGCTCACATAGGCGTAGTCGCCTCGGTAGCGGACCTTCAGGTCCGCCAGGGCGGGCCAGCGTTCACGCCGTCGTAGTTCGAGCCGCTGCTCGACCCTCCAACGGGCCGGCTCGGGTATGGCCATCGGCTCGATGGTAGCGCCAGGCCCCTACGCAGCTTGGTGAGCTTCGAGCCGGGCGAGGAACTTGTCGAGGTCGTCCCGGCCGAAACGCCAGTCGAAGGGCACAGCTATGCGGTTGTAGCGGTCCTCGAAGGCCGCCAGGCGCCTGGCGATCTCATCGGTGTCGAAGAAGTCGTTTGGGTTGACGACTTTGCGCTGCACGATGGAGAAGTAAATCTCGGCCTGGTCCAGCCAGGAGGCGTGCACCGGCAGGTGGACGAGGCGCAGGGTGGGCCAGGCACCTTCGAGGCGGTCGACCGAGGCCTGGCCGCGATGGGAGGAGCCGTTGTCCACGACCCAGAAGACCCGCTCGGCACTGGCGTAGGGCTCGGCCGTCATGACCTGTTCGACCAGGCGTCCGAAAGGCACGATGCCAGTGGTCTGCTCGCAACGGCCGAAGGCCTTGGCCCGGTGCACGTCGTAGGCAGCCATGTAGGCGACGGCCCCGCGCCGGTCGTACTCGTGCTCGACGCGCATCACCCGGCCCGTCCCGGTGGCAGCGTCGGGTGGCAGCGGCAGCGGGCCTGGATGCTCGTTTTCTCGTCTGCACATATGACGAATTCGTTGTCGTCAAGCACTTGGCCCTCGAAGCAGCGGGCGTAAAGGTCCAGCACCACCGCCGCCTTGGCTGCGAAGTCCGGGGCACGAGGGAAGATCCATGAACGGTGGAGCCACGGCTTGATCGCGTCCTTCTTCAGGATGCGCCAGACAGTGGCCGCGGAGATGGAGCCGGCGACCTTGCGCTCAACGACCTCGCGGGCCAGCTCAGCGCAGCTCCACTTCGACAGAGGGACGCCGGTGGTGGCTGGCAGCTCGCACGCCAACGCCTTGACCTCGGCCACCACCAGAGGGGGAAAAACGCCTCGGCCGTCCCGAGCGCTTGCGGTCCGCCAGGCCGGCAATACCCTCCTCGAAGAACCGTTTGCGCCACTTGATCACCGTGTTCAGGGCTATCCCCATGTCGTCGGCAATATCCGCATTGTTCGTCCCCGCAGCCGCTGCCAACACGATCCTGGCCCGCTCGACCGTCCGAGCCTGGGCAGTGCCCTTACGGGTAAGAGCTTCCAACCGGCCCCGGTCCTCGTCGCTCAACTCGATCACGAAAGGGCTCCGGCGAGACAACAGCACCCCCAAGGTACTGGCCACCCGGCACCATGCCCCCCACCACCCAACAACTTACACGTATGTAGTTACGCCGTCAACCACTAAGGCGTAGAGCTCGAAACCTCCGGGTACCCCGAGGATGGCGCCCACCAATGCCGGGAGCACCTGGGCCGCCGACAGCGCAACGGCAAGCTGATCGGGGGTGGCGCCAAGGGCGCGCGTGACTGCGGAGGTATGTCTCGAGTCTTGCACCGTCGCCCGGGTGATGAAGACCACGTTCATCGCAGCGAGGGCGACCAGCATGACGGTGACCACAAGCAGTACCTGGTCCTCTCTCGCGTTCTTCGAGACGAAGCCCACGTCGAACAAGTTCGGGTTGGCCGATCCCGCGGGCTCGCCAAACTGGGAAGCGGCCAGCGTGGCATGGGCGAGTAGCACGGCGACGATCCCGCTCACCGTGACCGCGATGCTCAGCGCGCAAAGGGCGAGGCGACGCGGCCGGCGGGAAGCCAGCCGCACGGCCAGGAGGAGGGGCACGGGCAAGCGCGCTGATCGTTCGATCACCCAGGCGCGGCGGCGGGGCCGGCGAGGGGCATCCGCCAGTGCGTCGACGGTGCTCGTCCGAGCGGCACGAAGAGCCGGGAAGAAGCTCGCCAGGACAGCCACGGCCAATGCCACAGCCACCACGACCACCACCGTCGAGACGGTGAGGGGCGGTGCGCCGGCAGTGCCGAGCAGTGCGGTGCCGGGACTGGTGAGCAGCGGTGCGACGAGGCGCCCGATCACCAGGCCGATAACCGCCGCCACGAAGCTGAGGGCGAGGTGCTCGGCCAGGAGCACTCCAGCGACCAGGACCGGGGTGGCGCCGACCGCCTTCAGGAGCCCGACGCGGCGGAGCTGTTCGGCCATGCGCCCGCCGACCAGGATGGTGAGGCTCCCGACCGCCAAGAGGGCCAGGAGCCAGCTGCCGGCCAACAGGATTCCCTGTTCGGCCCTCACGAGGAGGGCGTCCTGGCGGCTGATCTCTTGCCAGGGGATGAGGAAGGGGTCCCCTGTGTTGTTGAGGTAGCTGCCACTTGCGCTGAAACGGTTGGCGAAGGCCTCAGCTCCGCCGGGGTCGGCAAGTCTCAGGTTGACGACGTAACCGAGCGGTGCCGCTGAGGTGGCGAAGCTGCGGGCATCGCTTTCGGTCAGCCAGACGAGGCCGGGGTTCGGCCAGTGCGTACTGCCTTCGAGGAACCCGATGCCTGAGGTCGGCAGAGCGGCCGTGACGGCCACACCGGCCACCATGAACGATCGCCCGTCCAAGGTGACGCGATCGCCAGCGTGGACACCGAGGGCGTCGGCAAAGCTGCGCTCGACCACTACTCCGTCGTTGCTCACCCAGCTACCCTGGGTCAGTTTCGGCTGATCGACGGGCGCCGGGGCGCTGTCACGTCCTTCGGCCAGCACCGCGTCGGTGTGGCCGTTGGCTCGGAGCACGGGAAAAGCGACGGGGAACGGCCCGCTGGAGCGCACGACCCCCGGAGCGTGGGCGAGGTGGGCGACATCATGCAGGCCGGTCAGGTCCGCGGGCGGTCCGCTCGCTCCCGGGAAGGCGGTTGCGACCACGTCGGGCCCGGCCGTCGCCTGGCGGGTCTGCTCGTACGGCTGGGCGGTCACCCCGTGCAGGACCAGCCCGAGCGTGAGGGCCGTCGTAGCGGCCAAGATGACGACGAGGAGCATGACGGCCTCACCGCGACGTCGCTGGAGGTCGCGCGCCGCGAGGCGCAGGACGAGGACAAAGCGGCCCACGTCTTTCAGCCCTCCAGCCCTAGTTGGCTGGTCGGAAAGTCGCTGGTCAGGGGCCCGATCAATACTCGCGTCCTGGGCTCGTGGCGTGTTGACTTGGGTTATGAGAGGCAGCGCTACGGCTCAGGGTTCGCTCAGCCAGGTCGACGTCATCTGCGGCGAACTGCTCGATGAAGACGGGTTCTTGGCCACTTTGGGTGCTGCCCGGGGGAGGTTGTTCACTGACAAGGACTTTGACCGCCTTTACGCGTCCAAAAAAGGCCGTCCCTCGCACCCGCCGTCGTTGCTGGCCGCACTGCTGCTGGCGCAATTGTTCTACGGGGTCTCTGACCGCGAAGCCGAGCGGCGGTCGCGCCTGGACCTGGGCTGGAAGGCGGCCCTGGGACTGCCACTAGAGCACCGAGGCGTGCCGCATGTGTGCCTGGTCGAGTTCCGGGCGCGCCTGGTGCGAGAGGGCATGGAGGCCTGGTTGCACGAACAGATGTTGAGGGTGGCGAAACAAGCTGGGGTGATCGGCCACCGCCGGGTGGTGGACTCGACAGGTATTTCTGACTGCGTGCTCACCCAGGACACCGTGAGCTTGGTGCGCTCGGCCGTGCGCCGCTGCCTCGGCCGGCTGGGTGAGATCGACCCGGCCCGGGCCGCTACCTGTGCCAAGGCACTGGCCCGAGATGATTATGACGAGGCCGGGAAGCCGCAGATCTGTTGGGCTTCAGCGACAGAGCGGGCGGCCCTGGTGAACGAGCTGTTCGCCGATGCCCAAAAAGTGGCTGAGGTTTGCGGCACAAATGACGACGACGCTCTGGCCGTCGAGGTCGAGCTGCTCAGGGTGGTCTCGGCCCAAGACGTCGAAGACGACGGGCAAGGCGGGGTGCGCATCGCCAAGGGCGTGGCCCCCGAGCGGGTCATCTCGGTGGTCGACCCCGAAGCCCGCCACGGCCATCGTTCCCGGCGGGACCGCTACGACGGCTACAAGTTGCACGTGAGCGTGGACGTCACCTCCGACCTGTTCGTGGCCGGGGCGGCCACCAAGGCCACTACCGGTGACGCCGCCGTGCTGCCGGCGCCTACTGGGAGCCGACCCCATGGCGGTGGCCGAGGTCATCGCCGATACCCACTACGGCGACGCCGAGACCCGCCAGGCCCTGGCCACCCAGGGCATCGACCTCGTGGCCCCGGCGCCGCCGGCGTCGGCCGCCAACGGTTATTTCAACAAGGACGCCTTCGCCATTGACCTCGGTGCCGGCACGGTCACCTGCCCGGCGGGCCAGGTTGCCACCATCGCCGGCAAAGCCCGCCGGCGCGAAGCCCGCTTTGACGCCTCGACCTGCCAAGTTTGCCCCCTGGCCTCCCGCTGCACCAAGCGCTCGGGGGGGCGGGTGGTGACCATCAACCCCAACGAGGCGCTCCTGGCCCAAGCCCGCAAAGCTCGATGGGGCCCTGAGTTCCGCCAGCGCTATCGCCACCGGGCCCAGGTCGAGCGCAAGAACGCCCAGCTCAAGTCGCGCAGCTCCAAGTTGCCCTGGCGCGGGGTAACCAAGGCAGACGCCTGGCTGCAACTGCGCATGGCCGCCCTCAACCTGGACCGTCTCGGAAAGGTGCCTGGGCTCATCTACTGAGGTCGCCTCAAGTGGTGCACGCCGACCCTAAAACGTCGTGCGGGCAGCCTTTTTGACCGCGTTGACATGGGTCCAGGCCTCATTTCGGAGGGCGGTCCATTAATCAACGCTTCACCGCTCGACGGCTCCGCCGAGCCACCTCACAGGCCCATTGCCGACCAGCCAACTAGGAGCGTGCCGAGCTTGCCGGTCGTGCCACCAGTGAGGCGGGTCTCGTCGACAAAGGTCCCGTCACGCATCGTGATCAGCCGGTCTGCGGTCGCGCCGACCCGTTCGTCGTGGGTCACGATGACGAGGGTCTGACCTGCGGAGTGCAGGCGTTCGAAGAGGCGGAGCACTTCCAAGGTGGCGGCACTGTCCAGGTTGCCGGTGGGCTCGTCAGCAAGTAGGACAAGGGGCTCGTTGGCCAGCGCCCGGGCGATGGCGACACGCTGGCGCTGGCCACCAGACAGCGCCGAGGGAAGGTGGCCCGCCCGGTCCGCCAGTCCGACCTGGTCGAGCAGCTCGGCGGCACGCCGACGGGCTACTTGGGGGGAACGGCCGGCTAAGAGCGCCGGCAGCTCGACGTTCTCCTGGGCGGTGAGCTCGTCCATGAGGTGGAAGGCCTGGAAGACGAAGCCGGCGGCGCTGCGCCGGAGGCGTGCTAGGTCCCTCTCGCTCATCTGGTCAAGACGGCTACCTCCTAGGAACAGTTCACCCCCAGAAGGCCGGTCCAGCCCACCGACCAAATGGAGCAGCGTCGACTTGCCGCAGCCGCTCGGGCCCATCACTGCGACGCTCTCTCCTCTCCCGACGTCGAGCTCGACGCCGTCGACTGCCCGTACCAGCCCCTCATTGGTGCCGTAGTCTTTTCGAAGGCCGCGGGCCTGGACCAAGGCTTCTGTCTCGTTCATGGTCTGTTCCTCCTGGTGGTCCAGGCCGCCTCGCACGCTTCGAGCCAGCGCAGGTCGCCTTGGAGGCGCAAGGTGATCCCTTCCAGCAGCAAACCGGCATCGGAGGCCTCTGGCTCCTCCATGGCGGCGCGCTGGGCGTCACGCAACCGGCGCAGCAGCTCACGGCGCTGGGTGCCCAAGATGTCGATGGGATCGGCCAGCCCGGCGGCCGCCGCGGCAACGAGCTTGAGGTGGAACTCCGCCAAGTCAGGCTTCGGCCAGCTCACTTCGGTGAGCCAGTCGGCCACACGTTGCTGCCCGGCGGGCGTGAGGCCGTAGATCTTGCGGTCGGGGCGGACCGGGGGCCCGGCCGAACGCTCGCAGGCCACGAGGCCCGCCTTCTCGAGCCGCCCGAGGGTCACATAGATCTGCCCCGCGTTTATGTCGTCGCCAAGGGGGCCGAGCGCCCTGTTCAACCGCCCGCGCAGCTCGTAGCCATGCGACGGCTCTTTGGCCAGCATGGCGAGCACTACCTCCTGCTGCACGACCGTCCTCCCTATCTAACGGTTATAGAATAGCCGTTAGCTATCGGAGGGTCAACCCACCGCAGGCGTCCGGGCTCGTGGCAGGTCTGAGCGTGCCCGTCACGACGAACGGTGCCCTCCGGTCGTCCCGGGCGGTCTCCAGAGGGCGAAGGGGAACGCAAGGACCAAAAGGAGCCCAAGAGCAAGGGCAAAATGGACCACCCATGCTCCGACCAGGGTGGGCCCGCCCCATGAGCCCTGCAGGTCCCCGGCATCGAACACTGGGTAGAAGACGCCGCTGTGCAACAGGAAGAACCAGGCCACGCCGGTGAGTATGTAGGCCGAGATCGGGACCCCGGCCGTGAGAGCGCGCAGCCGCGTCGCGCTGCGGTAGGCACCCAAGCCGTTGGCGGACCACGCGGCGATTCCGAGCGGAAGCACGAACGCCACGACAATGGAGTTGACCACGAGCCGACGCATCGCGATGGTCAATCCGGGCGAGGTCGAGCGGGAAAGGTCGATATGGCCACCGCGACACTAGCCACATGCAGACGGGCCGCCGACGCTGAGCGCGCTCAACGAGCAGACTCGGGCGTGCGGATAGTACGCCCCCATGGTCTGAGCGGCTGCCGGAGCGCTCAGCGTTTGGACGATGTTCTGTGGCGCGGGTTCGAACGTGGGATTGGCGAGTATGTACCGCATCGCCAGGAGGTAAAGCGCTGCCGGCTGGGCGAGCGAAAGCGGGAGGAAGGTCGCTCCGGCCACTCGCTCAATGGTGGTTCGTTGCGCCTCGGTGCCGATCACGTACGTGTACGTCCCGCCGGCGCTCAACTTCGTTGCGTCGTCGGCCCGACAACCGAGGTCGGTCCGTCCACCGGGCAGGTGGTTGACAACGACGGGATCCGTGCCCTCGCCGATATTGACGCACATCGACCAATAACGGACCTGGTCGCTCGCGCTGGGCCAGATCGATGGGTGCGCGCCGGGCGAGAAGGTGGGCGCCTTTCCTGTCACCACGACCACCTGGGAGGCGGCCGGAGGTGTCGTATAGGCCAGGAGATAGGCGGTCCCAGGATTTGGGAAGTAGGTGTTGAACGCGACCCGGAAGAACTGGAGCGGTGCGGGACGGGCTGTGCTGCTAGGGGCTGGTGCCGTCGTTTGGGCCGTAGGGGTCGGGCGAACGGGTGGGGGGATCGCTGTGGTGTGCGAGGTACACGCCGGCAATTGCTGAGCCGACCCGCCATTTTCGACCGTGATGTGGGGGAGCGGGATGTGCGACGCGTCTTCAGTCGCAGGGAGATAGACCCGATATTCGAGGTACCCAACACCTGAGGTGACACCCGCAGGAGCGAGCGGCAGAACGTTGACCTGGCCAGGTGATACCTGCATGCGAAGCTTCAGCGTGAAGTGCCCGCCGGGCGCCGCGACCCGGCGCCAGGGGTTCACGCTACCTGGGCCTGGTGCGATCTGGAAATCGGCCAGCCACGAGGCCACGCCATTTGAAGTGAACGGCAGTTCGTTGCTCGAGTACACGGTGAAAGATGCATAGCGAGCATCGGGGTAGACGCCCGACACGATGACTTGGGTGCCCTGGTGGATGGTGAACGACTGCCCCCAGTACCCTGCCGCGGTATCAGGCAGACCGCTGTTTGCCGTCAGGTAGCTGTCTTCGATCGGCCACGCACATGCCGGCGCCCGGCTCGGCGAGCTCTGCGCCGTCCGGGGTGGCGATGCCGAAGCGGACGTCCCCCAACTGGCGGGCACTGTCATTCCCAGAGCGGCGGCTGCCATCAGCGTCAGGGGGCCGAGACGGGACTTCTTTGGGGGCATTTTCAAACCTTCCTTCTCTGTCGTCAGCCCTCGGCTGACACGCGAACGGCGCGCGATGTCATGGGCCTGAGCTCGCAGTGCCCGCTAGTTCGGCGGGACGGGGTTCGCTTGCTCTGACGGCTCGCTAACGGTTCCCCGGATCCGAGCGACTTCCTCGGGCGAGGCCTCCCGGAGGGTGGGCCAGCCCATCCCGCTGGTGCCGCAGAGGAACTGCCGTTCCTCGCCCTCCTTTAGCGACATTTGCAGCTCCTCGGACCGGCGCAGCCCGACGAACCGCATATACAGCCTGTGCTCGCCTGGGCCCACCTCGAAGACCCTCACCTGTTCCTTCCCGACCTTGCCCACGGAGTGGTCGTCGAGGACCACCGTGTAGCTCGAACGAGGCCTGAAGAGGCGAAAGAGCAAGGCGGTGGGGAGCACAGTCGCAGGCGACACCGACCAGGTCTTCTTCGGTCTGAAGATACTGATTGCTGGCATGGGCGTCCTTTCTCGACACGATGGGTACGGCGGGCGAACCTCCGTACCAGCCAAGCTAGCAGGCGTGCTGACCACATGTACTAGTATTCGGCCAACCGGCCAACTACTCTAGAGTCTGTCGATGGTCACCGAGCCGGAAACCGAGCAGCGGACCTTTACTGAGATGGCGCGCCGCCAACAGATCGTCGGTGCCGCGATCGACACCATCGCCGAAGTCGGCTACGCCCAGGCTTCACTGGCGCGCATCGCTGCCCGTATCGGCATCAGCAAGGGCGTCATCAGCTACCACTTCACCGGCAAGGACGACCTGATCAAACAGGTTGTGATCGACGTCGTCGAAGCCGGCAGGGCCTACATCCTTCCGCGAGTCTTTGCGGAACCAAACGGTCCCGCCATGCTTCGCGCCTACATCGAGTCGAACCTGGAGTTCATCCGCGAGCACCGCAACTACATGGTCGCTGTCGTCGAGATCCTCCGGAACGGCGCCCTCACGGCCGACGGCCGACGCCGGGTCGACGGTCGGGACGTCGACGTGGCGGCCCACCTCCTCGCCGAGCAACTCTCCCGCCTCCAGGCCGCCGGGGAGCTCCGACGTGACTTCGACCCGGGTGTCATGGCGGTGGCGATCCGAGCCACCATCGACGTGGCGCCACACCGGCTGGTCCTTGACCCCGGCTTCGAAATCGACAAGTACGCGAGGGAGATTGCGAACATCTTCGACCTGGCAACCCGCCCCAAAGAGACGCCATGACCCGAGAGCCAGTGAACGGCGTCGGAGCTGTCTTTCGCGTCATCCCGACGGGGTTGGGGGCGTGCGGAGGATCGCCCCCGAAGGTTGGTGTCATGGGCGCGGGAAGTTGGGGAGGCCGCGCGCCCACAAGCCTCTGGCGAAGATGACCGCGCGCCCTGCTTGGCGGATAGGTAGCGGCTCACCAGCTCATCAGGGTTCACAAAGCGGTGATCCCCTTGGTGGTGAGCGTCGCCAGCGCGCACGTGTACACGCGCGGGTAATAGGCCCCATCGCGGTAGCTGCTGCTGCCCCGTCGTCTGCCTGGGCAACAGCTTCCGCCGACTGGGCGAAGTCTGGGTTTACGAGCTCGTTGCGCAGCCACAACAAGTAGAGCGGCGTCGTCTGGTTGTCTGAGAAGGGCATAAACGTTGTGCCGGTTACCCGGGAGATGGCCGCTCGCTGGGTTTCCGAGCCAATGACGTAGGTGTAGTCCTCGGCAGCATTGACCTTGGTCTGGTCGTCCGCACGGCAGCCGTAACCAACCTGCCCACCTGGGAGCCTGTTGACGACGGTCGGGAGTTTGCTCGTCCCAGAGCCGATGCACATCGACCAGTAGCGGATGTCAACCCCGGGCGCCGGCCAGGGCGCAGGGTGGCTCCCGGTGGGGAAGGTGGGTGCCTTCGCCGTCACGACCAGCACCTCGCTGGGGGCAGGCCGCATGACGTAGGCTCCCACGGAGGCGGCGTCGACGTTGTCGAAGCCGCTGCTCACGAGGGACCTGAAGAAGACATCAGGGGGCGGGGTCGTCGGTGGCGAGGACCGGCGCGTCCCGCCAGGTGACTTCTCGGCCGCCTGCACTTGTCCGTGGGTGCGACACGACGGCAAGGTGTGGCTCCTCGAAGCCTTTGGTGACGCTGATCGTCGGGAGCTTGATCCCGGTGAGATCACCGCCCGCGGGCAGGTAGACGCGGTAGTGGAGATAACCAGGGTGCAGTGAAGTGGTTCCTACCGGGAAGGGGAGGGCGTTCGTCTCGCCCGGTGACACCCCCGGGCGGACCGTCACACGGTAGCGCCCGCCAGGGGCCGCTCGGCGCTGCCAGGGTCACCGGACCCTGGGTGGTCACGCGTGAAGGGCTGGGGCCAAAGCGGTACCACGTATTACGCGTATGGAGTTGCCTTTGGTTGCCAGCAGGTGAGCGTACAGTTTGGCGGCCGTCGGCCTTTGGCACCTCGCTCGCGGCAGCGCCCTCGACCCTGAAAAGTAGCTCGTCGTACATGTCGCCTCCTGCCACCACCCTCGACTCTGACATTGTGCATCATCGCCGCCTGAGTGCTCGCCAAACCGGTAAGAGAGCCGACAGACGCATCGCCACAAGCGACGCGCCACCGTGCAGATATCTCAACAAACTATCGAAAACGCTCCGACGAGACCAGCTAAGGCTTGTGAAGGACCTCATCGACATCTTGAATAGCCGTGCCGTCATCCTGATCTTCCTGGCGCTCGCCAATCATCTGCGGCACCGCTCTGGGAAGGGTCGCCATCCCAAGCGGAAAGGTCGGCATAATCGCTAGGCGCGGATGGTCACAACCCCCGCGATTCCGGCCGTACGTTCGCTAACAATCGTTGGCGGACGCGGCTGCTCTACCAGGCGTTTTCCCAGGTCAATCGCGTAGCGCCACCCGTGAACGGGCCTATGTAACGCCAACCCCTGTTGTGTTACAGCCAAGGGCCGGCGGGGCCTCGTCGGCTTCACCCTGCGGCCCATCTTCACCAGCTTGGGGTAGTGGACGGGGGCGGGCCACCCAGGGTGGGGCCCCGCCTGGGCCCGACGCTGTCGCCCTCGTAGGGCCGGCGGCCAACGTGGCCCGTTCCTCTGATTGAGGTCCCTCGTCGTCAACGCCGCTGTCAGTACCCGGAAGCCGGCCCGTCGTCGACCAGGGGGAGCCGGAGCTAGGCCAACATCTGGTGGAGCTGGTCGTACGCTTCCAACCGGGCCGCGTCGGTACCTACCCCTTCGGCGCGTTCGACTGCCCCCCAGAGCCGGCGGACCATCGACGGTCCCAGTTCGAGGAGCCCACCACTTCCGGCCGATGCCCACTTCGCTAGCACATAGTGGACGACCGCACCCTCCGGGATCCTCATGGCGGCGGCAAGCCGGCCGATAGTCGCCATCGGGTCGACGTGGGAGTAGAGGGCGACGTCGGCCTTGAAGTTGGCGTCAGGATCGTCGTCGTCCCAGGGGCCGTCCCAGCCGCCGAGCTCGACGGTCCGAGTCTCAGCTGTCATCCTCGAAGAGGCTAACGGCACCCTGCCAGTGCTCATCCCGGGCGCTGTTATATCTATATGCCGGCGGAACGTTGCGGGAGCAGATGAGGTTAGTTCGTCATGGGGCCGAGCCCAGTTGGTGGCAATCTGGGCAGGCGGGGCGCCGTTGCGGCTCTCGCCTTGGTGCTCGCCCCCGCTGGGGCGGCACCGGCCACCGCCTCAGCGCCGGCCCCGGCGGCAGTGGTGGCGTTAGCCCAACGTGGTCTCGGGGGAGACTTCGAGGCGACGTACAAGGTCTCGGGGCAGCTGGCCATCTTCCCGGGGCCCCAATGGACGGTCGTCGTCGCCCATCAAGGTCCGGCCCCGGTCTCAGACCCGCTCCGAGCCAGCGGCGCCGTCTGGTCGTTCTTCCTGCATGCAGGCGAGGGTTACCAGCTCCAGTGGATAGAGCACGGCCCGCGCTTCGACGACTGCTGGGCCACGCGAACCCAGCCGGGTTGGCACTGCGGCCAAGGCACCTATGAACCCTCCAACGGCTTCTCGATGGCCACACTGCCGTACGTGCCCGCAACGGCCCTCGCCGACGTCACCCAGGTCGTGGCGGGCGCGCCGCCGGCCAGCCAGCACCTGATCGTGACCCGGGGTTACAGTCCCGTCTTCGGGCGGCTCACGTGCCTGACCAGCATAAGCGAGGCCAGCGCGGACTTGCCGGGGAGCGCCACGACCAGGCACCCGTTCTCGAGAACCTGCTTCACCGCCCCGGGGCTGGTCGCCAGCCAGCGCCAGTGGGGTGAGGGGACTTGGGACGACCTGGTGCTGGTCGGCCTAGCCTCCCGAGCGCAGGCGTCTGACTTCCGGCCCGTGTCGACCATCGGCCCGTCGTCCGAGCTCCCCCCGCTGTGACCCGGCGACCGCTGTTGTTGTTGGTCGCCGTGTTGTTGGTCAACCCGGCGCCGGCACTGGGTCGGAGCTCGGCCGACAGCGTCAGTGGCCCGAGCCTCGGCCAGGTCACTAAGGCCTTCGAGAGCCTGGTGCGGGCGCCGTCGGCCACCACGGTCCAAGGCTTCGACCCGGCGCTGGCCTCGGCCCTCCGAGCGAGCACAGCTGCCGACGGTGGCAACTACCCGGGGTTGTTGGCCGGGACGGTGCACGTCTTTGGCGCCCAGATGGCCGGCCGGGACGTAGCTACGGTCGATTTCGGCCTGACCAATGACGGGTACACGTCGAGGTTCGTCGGCACGGCCGTCCCCGTCGACGGCACCTGGCACGTCTCCTGGGTAACGGCTTGCATGCTGGTCGAGGACCAGGGCACGGTATGCCCACTCGCTCCCGCGGGCGTAGTTGCCACCGTGCCGCTCCCCTACTCGCTGAGCGCCCGCCAGCAACTGGCCGGCGAGCCGGCCGGGGTCCGTCCCGAAGCTCTGGCCGCCGGGCCCGACGGGAGCCTGCTCATTGTCGATGCCGACCGCGACCAGGTCCTGCAACGCTGGCCCGACGGTCGGCTCAACGTCTTCGCCGGCACCGGCGAACCGGGTTTGTCGGGGGACGGCGGCCCGGCCCGGGCTGCCCGGCTCGACCTGGACGACCAATCGAGCCTGGCGCTGGGCCCTGGCGGGGCCGTCTACATCGCCGACGCCGGCAACAACCGCCTCCGCCGTGTCAGCCCCGCGGGGACGATATCCACCGTGGGCCACTACCCGGGTGTGAGCGGTGTGGCCGTTTCGCCTTCCGGCGTCATCTACATAGCCACCGGAGGGTCGGTGGAGCGGCTGAGCCCTTCTGGGGCGCCGACCGTGCTCGCCTGCGCCCGCTTCCAAGGGAGCTCGTGCCCGCCCGGCCGCTCAAGCATTCCCAAAGGCATGGGCTTTTCGCCCTCCCTGCTCGCCGTCGAGGGCAACGGTGACCTCGTGGTGTGGTCCAACGGTCCTCGTGAGCTCTACCAGATGACGCCCACCGGCGCACTGACCGACCTGGGCGCCGACTACATCGCGGGCCTGGCCCCGGCCCTGGACGGGTCTGTCCTGCTGGCCGAGCACGGCACCTCCGTGGGCCGGGTCGCGGGTGGACAAGTCGAGGACGACTTCATCAACTTGGTCAAAGAAAAGCTGAAGGGTTACGCGCCCGGGGCGTGCGGGGCTTTTCAGGCCGACGGCGTCGCCGCGGCCGCCCATGGCGGCGTCTATGTCGACACCTTCATAGGCAACGGCTGGACCTGCGACAACGGCCTGGTGGAGGTCGGCCCAGGCGGCCGCGGCCGCGAGCTGGCCATAACCACGCCCATCTTTGCCACCCTCCCCATGCCGGGCAGCCCCGGGTTCCCCAGCGCTGCCTACCCCCCATCCCGTCCGGCGGTGGGGACCGACCTGCCTGCCTGCCCAAGTACCCAAGGCGTTGAACCGTTCACCCCGGCGACCGTGACCAAGGCGCTGGTTGTCGCCAGTCGCTTCAACGCCTTTGTCTCCAGTTTCTACGGTGACCTCCGCTCCACGGACCGGGCCTGGTGGCCCAGCGTCTTTGACGACTGGGTTAGCAATTTCTACGACAACGACACCCATACCGTCGTGTCGCATGGGCCAGCCTCGGACGACTTGTTCTCGGCCGCCGTGGCCCACGCCTGCGGCCCGCTATTAGTACGGGACTCGATAGTGGTTGTCGTCGGCCCCTCGGGCTATTCGTCCCAAGTGAGCCACCTCTATTTCCTCGACCGGCGCGGGCAGCCCCTCATCTACTTCCAGGACCAGTAGAAGAGTGCCTCCCCACTGGTACGGCGTGGTAGCACTCGGGAGATCGCGTTGTCGCGCCAACCACGGTGCCGGCGGCAGCAAGCGGCCGGCGGCAGCTCGTCGCTCCAGGCTGGCTCCTCCTCTGAGAGCTGCCCCGGTCCCAGTGGAAGTTCACGACCCGAAGCCCAGGGATCTCGCACCAAGCCCCGGAGGAGGTCACCGGTCGTCTCGGATGACGCTTCCGGTCGAGCCCCCATCAGGCCCCCATCAGCGTCGCTGTGATCGGAGGAATGGCACTAAGATAACTAGCACTATGGAGCGGGTGAAGATCAACCTGGCGGAGGGCACGTCCCTCTACCAACAGGTGGCTGCGGAGATCCGGCGAGCGATCAGCGAGGGCGAAGCCCAGCCCGGCGAGCGTATGCCGCTCGCCAAGGACCTGGCCAAGGTGCTCGGCGTGAACACCAACACGGTCCTGCGTGCGCTTCGTGAGCTGCGCGACGAGGGGATGCTTCGAGTTCCGGCGGGGCCGGGGCATCACCGTCGCCGGCACTCCCGAGCGCGGCATCGTTATGACGCGGGTGAAGGAGCTCGTCGCCTTCGCCCGGCACCAGGGCTACCAACCCGACGAAGTCATCGCGATGATCCAGGCCGTGTCATGACGCTCCTCCACCCGAAGGTCGAACCGACCGAAGTCAATGAACCCAGCGCCGAGGCACTCATCCGCGAGGCGCGGCGACTTCGTCGTCGCCGTTGGACGCTCGGCGGCCTCGTCGTCGTGCTCGTGGTCGGAGGGATAGTCGCCGGCCTCGGCGCGAGCGGCGGGACGGGACGTCCTGCGCGACGGACGACCCTTGCCTTCCATGCCGGTGGGCCGACAGTCGACGCGAAGGCATTCGACCGTGAAGGTGACCTCGCGTTTGTTTCGCGGGACACGGTGTATGTCCTAGACGGCGCGACGGGAGCCCTTCGGCACCTCGTGCTCCCGAGCGGGTTCGTGCCCGGCGCTCCCTCGTTTTCCCATGATGGACGCTGGCTGGCCATTCCCGCCGCCACCAATGCCGCCGCCCCGGCTAACGGCCAGACGGCCCTGTGGATTGCGCACGCGGACGGCTCGCACCTCTCCGAAGTCCCGAGCTTCGACAACCCTCAGTTCCTCGGGTGGAGCCCGACATCCGACATCCTCGCTGTCACCAGCCAGGGCGAGGTACCGACCACCTATACGCCTCCACCCGGCTCCGCGTACGTCACGAAGCCGACTTCGCTCTGGCTCGTATCGCCTAGCGGTGCGCGCCGAGAGCTCGTGCGACCCGGTCCCGGGATGATCGACGGCGCAACGTGGGCGCCCAATGGGTCAGGAGTCGCGGTCGGTGGCCTCTCCGCGTACCCCTTCCAAGATCACGTCCCGTGGACCGAGACGTTGACGGCATACCCGGTCGACGGGGCGAAGCCGACCGTCTGGCTGCGCATCGTGAACCCGCGATCAGACAGCTGCTGTCAGACAGCCGGGCTGAAGCAGAGCCAGTTCGTCCCCGTCGGCTGGTGGCCCCACTGGGGCATCGTCTTCTGGGGGCCATCGGCCGATGTCGGAAGCGGCTTGGTCGGTGGCGGCTTCCCGCTCTTCGCCATTCCTGCCAGCGGCGACAGGCCGGTCCCGCTCGGCCGCACGCTCGCCGGGGGCCAGGTCAGCACGATCGTCGCGTCGGCGAACGGAGACCTTGCAATTTCGGACAACCCAGGAAGCTCCGGGGCACGGCCCTTCTGGCAGGACGAGCAGGTCCTCACCTGCCACCCGACCACCCTGAGCTGCGGGCCGGTCAGGTCGGCCGCCGGCACGATCAGCTTTGACCCTGTCTGGTCGCCCGACGGGTCACTGCTCGCCTATCTCGTCGGCAAGGAAGTGGGCGGCGACAGTGAACCGGGCTTTCTGCAGTCGCCGGTCTCGTCTTGGTACAACTCGCTTCAGCTCTGGCTGTACTCGACCGGAACAGGGCGGTCGGTCGAATTGCCGGCGGCGAAGGGCGCCGTCATGCCGATCTGGTCCGCCGACTCGAAGAGCCTGCTGTACATCGACAACGACGGTCTCTGGTTGCTGAAGACGCCGAAGAGCCAACCCGTCGAAGTTGCCGGCCCGCTCCTCCCTCCGAACGATTGGGACCCGTACTACGCGCAGGTCGACTGGGCGGGGTTGTTCGCGTGGAGCCGTTCGCAGAACGTGCCTCAACCCGGCGTCCTGACCCCGATGTGACGGGCGGACGAGCGACCGACCCCGTTGCGCACCCCCGGCGAATTCCCAATTCGGACAACCGAATATGGGCTCTCACCAGTAATCTGGCCGCCTGCGCACTGGCAAGGGGTCGCAGGTCTGACCAGGACCTACTTTCGGTCGAAGTTCGCATGGACAGCCACGATGCGGGTGGCCCCAGGGACTGCGTTGGGAAGCAGTTCTCCGTTCACGCACGCTGGGGAGCGGCCCCACCCAACGGGAGGCTGGTCGATGCTCGGAAGTGACGTAGAAGTGCTGCCCATGCCAGTTGGAGAAGCGCTCCCGCTTTGAGGCACTGAGCCGCAGCCTCCCTGGTGTCGCCTCGGGGAGACGCAGGGAGCGATGGCAGCACGACAAGTGATGCCGCCAGAGCCAGACCGGGCAGGCCAATGGCGACCAGCAGCCCGCGGATAACGGAGGCTCGAACGCCTGGCGTGGCCTCATGCTGCACAGGACCAGTACGTCAATTGTCGCGACGGGTCGAGGGGGTGGGCAGTGCGCCCTCTCCGTTCTCGTCGCATCGGACGGTCGATCGCGACTCACAGATCCGCCTGCTCCCAGATCAGCGTGGGAAGCTGGCAGGAAATCCGCGGCGGTGGCTCGGGAGCGTTGACCCCTGGGCCGGCCCTGCCGTCGGCTGAACGAGGGGTCAGCTGCCCACTCGGCGCCAGGTCCTCGCCGCGTCCGTCGTAACCTCCAGGACGCTGCTCACGATGGCCCAGCCGTCATGGGGCGAAACGAGCTGGAGGGCCTGGACGTTGCCGGCTTGCACCGGGCCAGGTACCCTCCTCGTCCAGGTTGCTCCTCCGTTGCGAGTGGCGTACAGCCGGGGGCCGGGGTAGGCGGCCCAGTAGGAGGCGGTGGCGGCCGAGAACGGTACGGTCCCCTGGGTCGGGTAACGCGGCAAAGGCTTTGTCCGAGGGTGCGCAAGCCATGCCCCAGCGCAGGCCGCCGTCGTGGGTGGTGAAGACGACCAAGGCCTCGGCGCCGGTACCGTCCTGCTTGACGAGGGCGGGGACGAGCCCGGCATAGGCTGAGAAGAACTGCGGCGTGCCGAACAGCCCCGCGGCCGAGTAGCTGAGAGGCATGGGCAGCCCCACTTCCTCCCACTGCCTGCCCCCGTCGCTGGTGCGGTAGAAGTAACCGGTGGTGCCGCCGTAGGAGGACACGGCGAAACCCTCGCCTGGGCTTGGGAAGGCGATGGAGCTGCCGCTGCGGGGTTCGACCAGCGCCCCTCCGAAAGGCACCGGCCCCACGACCTGCCAGGTACGGCCGCCGTCCACCGTTCGGTAAAGGCGTCCTTTCGCCGGGGCCAGGGTGGCCGACGACGCCGGGCCGAGGGCATAGCCGTCCTCGGCGTTGGCGAAGCTGAGCGAGCCTGCGACTCCGCAGTCGGGCAAGCGGACCTCGGACCAGCTCCGCCCGCCGTTCGTGGTGCGGTCCACGGAGCCGTAAACAAAGACGAGGCCCGAGCGCGCCGGCACCGTCGGGTGCCGGCAGGTCCCGAAGCCACGGCCTGTGATGCCGCCAAACCACATGTCCTGGGCACCTACCGAAGCGAAGCTCGTCAGGCTGTTGGCCAGGTCGCCACCGATGCCCGGCGGGTGAAGCAGCTGCCAGTCCGTACCGCCGTCGCGAGTGAAGAACAACGACAGGCCGTTGGCCACCCACCCTTCTTGAGGCGTGACGAGGCCCATAGAGAAGGGAGCTAATGGTTCGAGGCCACCCGCTCTTGCCGGGGTCGCCGCCGTCGGTACGACCATCGCCACGCAGCCGGCGAGGCCGCCGAGGACGACCAGCGCGGCAAGGCGGCGGAGATGGTCCCGATTGTACGCCACAGGTCTAGACGCCTGACCGTTCAGCACTGTTCCTGGTGGCCAGCTTGTCAGCGGGCGGCGTCACGCGATATACAGCAGAGCCACTGAGGACGAACAGACTGTTGCCGGCCGTAGCCACGGCACGAAAACCCTGGTCGGTGCACGGGTCCCCGGGCGGGTGAAGCTCGGCGACGGCGCTGGTCCGAAGGCTCGGCTCGTCCACTCGCCAAATGGGTAGCGAGGGCCCGTTACAGGTGCTGCTGGGCCCACCCGAGAACAGCGCCCCGCCCACGGAGACCAGCCACGCGCCTACCTCCTCGCCCGGGGACCGGGCCAGTTGGCCGCCACTGGGGCTGAAACTCCCGACGTGGTTGGTCGATCCGGTCCCCGCTGGGTAGGCGAGGTAGAGGATGAAAAGCCGGCCTTCTATCCCGACGAGGTCGTAGACCGAGGCGTACCGGCCCGGCAGCCGGACCGCTCGGGTGGCGCCGTTATGGACGTCAATGCGGAGAAAGTCCGCTCCCGAACCGGCCCCACCGGCCAGCCAGACGTACCCCGGTGTGGCGGCGATCAGCGGTTCGGTCCCACCAATCTGGGGGACGGGGGTGAAGCTCCGTTGGACGGCGCCGGTCGAGGGTGACAGTTGCAGGACCTCGGGCACGCCGCGCTCGTTCGCGTAGAACCAAAGTGAGCCGTCGGCGTAGGCCAGCTGGGTGTGGGCGATCCCGCTGCCAAGGGACATCGTCGCCGAGACGGTGCCGAACAGCGTCGAGGCGTGGGTGGACGTCGAGAAGCGTTCGATGTGCACGGCGTAGGTCTCCGACCTGACCTCGGCCACCGGGACCTCCAGGTAGATGGCGCCTGGGCCGGCGGTGACGTTCATCCCGCAGGCTGCGAGGGGGTAACTGGTGACTGCGAGCGTCGCCGGGGCGAGCCGGCCGACCCGGCAGCCGGTGCCATTGCCGTTGCCGTTGCCCGAGCTGACGAGCCAGACCTGGCCGTCGGACCCCACGACCTGGCCCGGGCTGAAGCCTTCGTTGAAGGACCTCGACGTGACCCGCGCGCTGGCCCGAGGCGCGGCAGCGATGCCGTAGGCCTCGGTCACCATCGGCGATGTCCTGGCGGTGCCGGCCTGGGCAGTGGGCAGTTGGCCAACACCCGTTACGAGCCTGGCCGTTTCGGGGCCCGTTTTGGTGACCGGGGCAGTCGGAGTGCGGACGAGGGCCAATCCGACGGTAGCGGTTGAGAAGGCGACGCTACGAGCCTCGGCGAAGGGCACCGGTGCCCCCGGGCCCCCGGGTACCGCCTGAGCGGACGTGGTGCCGGCGACCGGCAGGAGGCCCAGCACTACGACTGCCGCGGCCGTAGTGGCCCGAGCGATCAGTGCTCGTCGCATTCTGCTACGCGCCCCGTGTTGCTTGTGGGGCCCCAGCTGGGGTTGCCGATGTCAACGCCGCCCCAGAGCCGTCCACCGCCGCACAGAAATGTTGTGGCCCCGGCGCGCACGAGACGCCGACGAGGCTTTCGCCGGCGTCGATGACGCGGGGCACCGCCCACAGGCCAGTGCTCAGCGACACCTCTCTTCCGTTGCCGTCGACGACGAGGCAGTGACCGTCCGTCGGGCACGAGACCGACAAGGGGCCCGCGCCGACCTGGTCGATGGCCACTGGGGCCGACCACTGCCCGCCGGAGCCCACGAGGGCACGTCCGAGGACGTCGACTGCGGTGCAGGAACCGGCCCTGGCGCAGGAGACACCCGTGAGAGCCGTGCTGTCAATCGACCGCGGCGCGGACCACTGGTCGCCGCTAAGCACAGCAGCCTGCCCGTGGCCGTCGACGGCGGTGCATTCGCCCGGGCCGGGGCACGAGACGTCGTTCAGGGGGTAATCGGGGTCGACCAGCCGCGGCTTGGACCACCCCGTTCCGTCAAAAGTCTCGGCGTCGCCCTGGCCGTCGACGGCGACGCAGTAGCGAGGCGACGTGCACGAAATAGCAGCCACCATGCCCGGGTACGGTGGCCCGGGGTTGGGGTCGACCGTTGCCAGCTTGGACCAGTGCCCACTTTGGAAAACCGTGACGGCGGCCAGGTCGGTGATGGCCGCGCACCAACCGTCCACCGGGCAGGAGACCGACTCCATCTCCCCTTGGTACTGCTCTACCACCTCAGCCGCGCTCCAATTGCGCCCGTTGTAGGTGACGAAGGAGTCCGTGCCCGTTGACCACCCCACGGCCAGGCAGAAGCGGCTAGTGGCACAGGACACGGCGTTGAAGGCGCTGACCGTCGTAGATGTCAGGCGTCATGCCGATGAGGTCCCGGGCGAGGTGCCCGCGCTGGCTACCGGCATGTTGGCGCCGGCCGTGGCCGCTAGGACCAGCCCAGCTACCCAGGGCATGGCCCGGCGGTAGTGCTTCGGCGTGCTCATGAGCCGGTCGCCACGGGGAGACGGTAGAGCGTTGATCGTGTGCCAGCGCCGGAGAGGTTCGAGCCGGAGGGGCTCAGCAGGTAAAGGGCTCCGTCGTACAGGGCAGCGTCCGGGTTGCCGTCGAGGCCGAGGAAGCCCCAGTAGGCCGGGAGCGCGACCGACGCCCAGTTTTGGACTGTGCCGGTGGACGCGTCGATGCGGACGATGATGGTGGGCACCGGCGACGAGCCGTCATTGTCGGGCACGAGCGACGAGAAGAAACCGGTCAGCGAGTTCCCGACCACCCAACCGTCGAGGTCCGGCAACGACGTCAACTGGGCGGGGCCGCCGCTCGTACCCAGGAAGGTCGCCAGCACGCACTTCGGCGAGGCCCACCGCGCTGGCACAGGTCCGCCGACAGCTGGTCACCCGACCCGGACATCCAGTCGGCAAAGCCGTACCACTGGCCGGCCGGCCAACGGTAGAAGATGTCGCTTCTCGTCGCGCCTATGCCCACATGGAAGACAGCCGCGTTCGCATTCCCGGGACCTGCCTGGGCCTGCCCGTTCACGGCAGGCGACAAGTAAAGCCCACTGGCGTCGGCGGCCAGCACCGGACGGTAGATGGCAGGTGATGATACTCGGGCTGTCTGTACGAGCTGGCCGGTCGACGCCGACACCCTCAGTGCCTCGCTGGCGTTGCTAGAGCCTCTCGGCGCTGTCAGGTAAACCCAGAGCGACCCGGCGCCGTAAACCCACAGCGGGCGGGTGTCGGAGGCGTCCTCGTCGGTGCCGAGCACCGGGCCGACCTCTATGTGCCCTGTGGCGGGGTTGACCCGGGCCACGCGGACCGAGATGTAGTTGCCCTCGTCGACGGTCGCCTCTACCGGGACGACTGTGTAGCCGTACGCCCGGGGGTCGTCGCAGCGCGGCTCGAAGACCTCCGAGAGGGCCAGGGTCACCGGGCCCACGTCGGCCTCCAGGCAATCGACGTTCTGGTTCCCGGCGACCGTGGCCGTCCCGTACAACCCGAGCCCGGCAGCGGAGACGGATATGCCCGAGAACTCGAGCGCCGCCGGGTACATCGACGACCGATAGGTAGCGGCAGCCGACGCGGGGTTCGCGCCGGCGAACGCCGAGGCGAAGACGGCAACCATAAGGACGGCCCTCTTCAGGGCCCAGCCCGACACCACCCATTTGTCACCCGGTCGCTGTCGCCCCGAGAAGCTGTCGGCCCGTGCGGCACGTCGCTCGAACAGAGGCGTTCGTGGCGCCGACAGAGGTCTGCTTGTCGTGGTAGCTGCTGGCCGGAGGGTCGGGCTACCAATCCGGCGTGCCGGCCGAGCCCTGAAGAGGCGCTGCACGACTTGGTAACGTCCGGTGGAAGGCCGAGGTTCCGCTTGGCTGTACGCAGGCCCAGCCCCTGGAGTTGTGCGCACGACCACGCTCCAACCCGCTTTGCATGCCGCCCCGGAAGGCGCCGACCCGTACGCGCCCGGGCGTCATGACAGTGCAGGTTGAGCCATCTGCGGCGAGGCGGTGTGAGCGAGCGGTGACGGACTGTCAATCCGGCTCACAATGAGCTGAGGCGACCGGCTGCCAACCAAGCACAGGGCCACATCGAGGGCCGATGAAGGAAGAGATCGCTACCTGGTCTTCAGGTTTCTGGCCGTGAGCAGGGACTGCCCCCATGCCGTTATTGCCCGCTGTGACCGCCATCGAATCGACGCGCGTTAGATGTCGCGGGCCGTCCGACCCGAGTTCGCCGGAATCGGGCGGCGGTCGGGGTTGTCGCCGCTCGTACTAAGCCTGGCGAGAACCAGCGCGAATGTCTTTTGGGGCAGCGCCACCGGACCCCGGAACGCCTGGGTGCCGTGGCCGAGTTAACGACCTGATGGGGAAGAAAGGCTTTCGCCGGCCAGCTCGACGGGAAGAGGGCGCGCTCCTGGCCTACGCCGCGGCCGTGGCCATCGCCACACTGGCGCTTGCCTCAGCTGCCCCCACCCCGGCCCTCGCCGCCATGGGCATGGGCCTGCCGACGAGGGTCCCCGCTGGTTTCGACCCCGCCTGGGTCTCGGCCGTCTCGCCTAGCAGTTACTGGGTGCTCGGCACGGTGCCGTGCCCTGGCCACGTCTGCGGGACGGGGGCGGCCGAGACGACGAGCCACCACTGTGACCAAGCCCCGAGCCAGCACGCGACGCCGCTGTGCACCTGGCTCGCGCGCACCGACGACGACGGAGCCAGCTTTGTGAACGTACCCGCCCCGCCCGCACCGCTACTGAAAGGGACCTACAACGGGGGTAGCGGGGGCATCGACGCCATAAGTTTCGCCAACCCCCAGGACGGCTTCGCCTACGCGACATACACGACGGTGGGAGCGGCGGGGTCGTTCTGGGAAACCCATGATGGCGGCGGCACGTGGTCCGAGCCCGCCGCTCTCGCCAACAAGTTCATCGTAGCCGTGGCCACGGGGGGCGGGTTCGTGCTCGTGCTCGTGAGCGGGGAATGCCAAGGCTTGGCGTGCTCGGACGGCGTGCTCGAGCGCTCCCCGGTGGGCAGGGACGACTGGGAAGGCCTGAGCTTGCCCGTCCCCATCACACCCAACTGGGGAGCGACCATGACGGTCGTCGGCGGGGACGTGTGGATCTCGGCCACCCCGGCCCCCACGTCCGGCAACCAGCTCTACGGGGCGCTCTTGCGCTCGGACGGCTCGGGGGAGCACTTCGTCACGCTGGTGAGCCCGTGCCTACGCCAGTTCGGCGGCGCGCTCGCCGCCGTCTCGGCCGAGGTCGTTTGGGCGGTGTGCCCCACTGGGATGAGCGCCGAGGTGCTGCGCTCAACAGATGGTGGCGCCCACTGGTCCGCTCTGCCGACGGGTCCTCCTGACAGGTTCCCAGTGCTGGCGGCCGTTTCCACTACGACGGCGCTGTTGGAGGCCGGCCCGGACGGGCAACTGCTACGCACTACCGACGCCGGGAGGACGTGGCGCAGCGTGTACCCCGCCATGGCCAACGGCAACAGCTGGAGCTGGGTGAGCTTCTCGGGCCAGGCCGGTTGGGGCCTGCAGGTCCAGGCCGCCTTGAGCCGCTCGCCCTACGTCCCGGTGGTCCAACAGCTTTGGCGGACTTCGGACGGCGGCGTCTCCTGGCACGGCCCCGTCCCTTTCGGGTAACAGGTCCACGACGAGGGCCTCTGGAAGCGGCCGGCACTCACTCGGCACCGGGATGCTTCGGCATATAAGTGCCGTTCGGCATCGCTCTCTGCGTGAAACGAGGCGGGCTATCGGGAGGTGGCCCTTGAAGGACGTGGTGAAGGTGGTCGGGGCGGGGAAACTACACCCGGACCGGGCCAACGGGCTATCACTCGGGCGCTCTGGGGTCGCCGGCGTGGCACCTACAGCTGTTGCCGCCGAACGGCGTTGGAGAGACTGCTACGCCGCGTCAGCGTCCCTGGCCGGAGCCGCGTTGTTCGCTCTGAGGGCTCGAGCCTCGGCGCGCCGAGGAAGCGGCGGGCGACATGGACCGGTGTCGGCGCGCTATGGCGCCCGTTGGAGTCCCACTACCCCTTCAGCGACGACGGTTGTCGTTGCGCGACGGCGAGCGTCTCGAGTGCGGCGGGACGGCCGAGATAGTAGCCCTGGGCGTAACGCACACCGAGTTGTCGGAGCACCACCAGCTCGTCTTCGGTCTCGACCCCCTCGGCGACGATCTGGGCCCCGGTTTCGGCCGCGAAGCTGACGAGGGCGGCCGCGAGGGCACGACGCACCGGGTCCACGTCGATACCACTGACGAGGTCACGATCGAGCTTGATGAGGTCCGGCGCGAGCTTCAAGATGTGGGCGAGGCTGGAGTAGCCCGAACCGGTGTCATCGATGCTGATGCGCGTTCCCTTCTGGCGAAGGCTCCGCAGGGAGCCCACCAGCCCGGGGTAGTCGTCGATGGCGTTGTGTTCGGTGACCTCGACGATGACCCGATGGGCGGGGACACCAAGGACCGCCTCGTGGAACCCCGGGGCCATGATGGTCTCCGGCCCGGCGTTGATGCTGAGGGCCACGCTCTCGGGCAACATCGGTAGCTCGGCGAGGGCGCGGGTGACCGCCATCCGCTCCAGCTCGACTCCAAAACCGTTCTCGTGGGCTTCGTTGAACCACACGTCCGGCGACCGGTAGGGGGTGACATCAAAGCGTGCCAGCGCCTCGACGGCCATGACCTCGGCGTTGACAACATCGATGATCGGCTGGAACACCATCGAGAGAACTTGCGGATCGCTCAGGGCGGCGCGCAGACGCTGGCCACTGTCGATCCGGGCGACCGTGTCGGGACTGAGGACGCTCATTACGTAGCGGCTGGCTGCATCGCCTGACGTCGGGGCGTCGGTGGCCGTCGACGAAGCCTCCCTCGACGGGGCGGCTTCGAGCAGGTGCTTGTGGACGCGCTCGAAGATCGCACGCCGACCCGATGACCACGCTCACGAACTCGGCCACCCGGGCCAAGATGGCGACATCAGCGTCGTTGAAGGCTCCGGCCCGCTTGGCGTTCACTGCCAGCACACCGAGGGTCTCGTGGCCCCGGCGCAGCGGGACGCACATCAATGACGCCACCGAGAGCCGTTGACAGGCGGCCGCGTCGACCCGCGGGTCGACGCTGGTGTCATCGGAGCGCTGCAGCTGTCCGGTGCGCACGGCGAGCCCGCTCAGGCTGGAACCCAGGTCGACCCTGGTGCCGAGGTGCGAGATCCGGTGACCGGCGCCGCTGACGTAGGTAACTCCCTGGTCATCGGCCAGGCCGACCATGACGCCGTCTGCGGCCGCGATCAGGTCCAAGGTGCGGTCGGTGACCCGCTGCATCAGGTGCATCGGGTCGATCGTCTGGCCCATGGCGGCCCTGAGGTCCATCGAAGACGTCAGCCCCCTCGCCGCCGGCAGGGGCGTCGCCCTCATCAGGCGCGCCTGTGGCACCGTCGCGCCGCGACGGGAAGGAGAAGGGCCCCCGGGTCGAGGAGACAGAACATCCACTTGTATCGGCGGACTGGGCTCGTTCTTTAATCGTCGCGCGCAAAGAAGAGTGAAGCGATGGAAGTCATAGGCACCCGTCTGACGGCTCCTACGCTCAATTCGAATTCCACAAGAACTTCGAGTAGGGCGACCGCACAGGGCATGACCAGGGCGGTCCCGCGCAGAGATCCAATGGCCGGAGAATCGATCTCTGGCCAGTGCCCGAGCTACAGCCGACCGCCGGGGCGGCGGCCGCCTTAGTGTATGGGTAAGGTCCACGGCCTAGCCCGGGGCCCGCGGTGTGATCGGAGATCTGATGCCCAGGGAAGCGCTGCTGGCCAGGACGCCGCCTGAGCAGGCGGCCGACAAGGTCCGATGACCAAGTAGGTGTCATTGCAGCAGTCCAAGTAGGTGTCACCGCCTCAGTTACAGAGAGGCCGCGGCCCTCTCCTGCTCGCCCCGATGGCCCAGCTCGGTCGACCCTGTCCGTCAGCTCAAAGCCCAACGACGCCGGGGGTGTGCATGCTTCGCAGAGCCCGGTTTTTATACGTTCGATGCTATAGTGGGGGACGTGGATGCCGGATCATTGGTTCGTAGCGCTCGGTTAGGCGCTGGCTTGACGCAGGCCCAACTAGCCGCGCACGCGGGAGTGCCACAGTCTTCTGTCGGCCGGATCGAATCCAAAGGTTCCGCAACCGTCGATACCGTCGCGAAGCTGCTGCACTGCGCCGGACTTCGTCTGGTGGCAGTCCCCACCGGTAGTCCGACGCTTGCCGAGTCCGCCCTTGCCATCCGCGAGCAAGTCGCGGCCGGAGCCCGAGGGGCCCCGGCTTTTCGACTTCTCGCCGAGGTCACCAACAACATCTTGGGGGCCGACCAGGCCCTGGTAGCAGTCCTGGTTGCCGCGCCACCGCCGCCCACCGGCGACCGCCGCTACGACGCCTACCTCGCTGCTGTGGTCGAGCACCGGCTCGGTGAGGCTGCGCCCGACTGGGCCAAGAGCCCGCGACGGTCGGTCACCCCCGGGTGGGTCATCGGGTCAGGCCCGCAAAACCGAGAACTGGAGTCACTGATCAGAGCGGAGACGCCCCCTGCGTTCCGACGCCATGGCGTCTTCATCCATCCATCTGACCTAACAAGTGCCTGATGGCGCCGAGCGGTGGAGGGCGCGGCACGACACGGGTCGGCGACAAGTGGTACGTAAAAGGACGTTCCAAAGCAGTTCCGCAATCCGCTGAGGGCCCCTCTGGGGCGGGGCCTCGCGCCGCGCCCCCGCAGAGCTCGGGACGCCCCAGCTGACCTCTCGGCTCACTAGGGAGGACATCCGGTCACTGCTCGCTGAGCTTGCTGAACGGCTGACAACTGCCGGAATTGAAGCCAGGGTGACCCTACTAGTGTAGTGTTTCACTTTTAGCCTGCCAGTGGACGGAGGGCTACCCGGCCCCTCCGCACCTTCTCCAGGATCTGCTCCGCACTGGCCGTCCACACGAAAGGCTTGGGGTCGGAGTTGTGTGCGTCGAGGTACTCATAGATGGCGGCCACGAGGTCGGGGACGGAGCGGAAGACGCCACGACGTATGGCTTTTTGGGTGAGCTCCCTGAACCACCTTTCCACCAGGTTGAGCCAGGAGCTCGAAGTAGGCGTGAAGTGGAAGTGGAAACGGGGGTGCGTGGCCAGCCAGGCCTGTACGTTCTCGTGCCCCCGGGTGCCGTAGTTGTCGGTTATGACGTGCACAGCGAGGCCCTTGGGCACCTCCCGGTCCACCTTCTTCAAGAAGTGCAACAGCTCGTTGTTGGTGTGCTGGGGCAGGCACTGGCCGATCACCTTGCCGGTGAGCACGTCCAGGGCGGCAAACAGCGTGGTCGTGCCGTTGCGTTTGTAGTCGTGGGTCATGGTGCCGGCACGCCCCTTTTTCATGGGCAGCGAGGGCTGGGTGCGGTCCAGGGCCTGGATCTGGCTTTTCTCGTCCAGGCAGAGCACCACGGCCTTGTCCGGTGGGGCCATGTACAGCCCGACCACGTCCACCAGCTTTTCTTCAAAGCGTTTGTCATTGGAGAGCTTGAACGTCTCGACCAGGTGGGGCTTGAGGCCCCGGGCATGCCACGCCCGCTGCACCGTGGCCGGCGAGACCCCGGCCGCCTTGGCCATCGTCCGGCAGCTCCAGTGCGTCTGGCCCGGGGGCTTGGAGTACTGGGTGAGCCGTACGATCTCATCGATCTTTTCCTGCGGGATGCTGGCTTTGCGCCCTCGGCCTGTGCGCACCTCGCCGAACTTGGCGAGGCCCTCGACGGCGAAGCGGGACCGCCACTCCCGTACGGTCGGCACCGAAACCCCGACTTCTCCCGCAATGCGTGCGTTAGCCACGCCGTCCGCCGCCATCAACAACACCTGGGCCCTCAAGACCTCCCGGTGCGCGGCGGCGGTGGACCTGGCGACCGCCCCCAGGGTGGCCCGCTGGGCCTCTGTTAGCTCCAATGGAGCAGCTGCATGGCTCATGGACCATTGTACCACAGACTGGCAAGTCATTTGCGCGACACTACACTAGGAGGCGCGGCACTCGCACTTGGGCACTACGACCGCCACGGCACGATCGACGTGGACGCGCTCATCTTCCCGCCCGAGGAAGTTCAGCGTGCCGCGTCCGAGGTGGCGCGTTCACGTGGGCTCAAACCCGACTGGCTGAGCGACGCCGCGAAAATGTTCCTTCCCGTGGGCCGCGTCGAGGAGCCAAACTTCGTCGACCGCAACGGCACCCTCACGGTCGATATGGCTACCCCGAGGACTCTGCTGGCGATGAAGCTGTTAGCAGCTCGACCGGCCAGGGACAAGGATGATGTTGCCGTGCTTATCAGAACTTGCGGCATTTGTTCTGTAGAGGAGGCCGCGCAGATAGTGGAGGAGTTCTACGGCGTTGACCACGAATTGTCCGCGACGGGGAGGGCGATAGTCAAGGAGGTACTGGGCCCGTACGAGATCGTCACAGCTACCGGCGGCACCTTGGCCCTAGCCGCGGTCACCCCTCCACCGGCGCCTACGATCTGTGGGAAGTGGGTAGTGCGTGAAGACGTGAGGTGCGAAATGCCGGTGGGTCATACGGGGAGTTGCTCGGCCAGAAGCGCAAAAACGCCGAAGCGAGAGTGAGCGTCGACAAACCGGTTCCGCTCAGCCGAGGTTCTCATGGATCGGTTCACGCACCTAGGTTGGCGGATCCACAATGACCACCCAACGTCGCCCTGCCAGGTCCTTGGGGCAGCAGCTCCTTTGTGGACTTGCTGCGTAGCTTTCCTGGGGCGAGGCCGGTCAGCTCCAGTAAAGGGGCGTCGTCCCCGCTCGCGAGTGTGCCCACCCGCCACGAACCAATATGGCGGCGGCCACGGTGGCGTACCATTACCGGGCCTTCAGGACGGGCAGCGTAGCAATCACCCTGCCGCTGACCAAGGCCTGGCGGGGTTCCCGCGGCACCGACCAGCCGCCGGGACAGCTCGGTCGCAGGAGAGCGCGGCGTAGTCGTCACGGCCGCACCGGGCTGGAGAGCGTTGACCGGCCGTGGGCCTGAGCCAGCCAAGCGCGCGCTGGTGTCGCCACAGAGGGCTCTCGCGGCGCAGTTCGCTCGCGCGACTTCCCGTAGACGACTTCGAGGCTCGTACTGTCTGACCTCCTCTGGCTCACGCCGTCTCGGGGCGCCAAGCCCGGCTCATCGATTAGGCGGGCACAGGGCGCGGCGGCAAGCCCGTGGTACGTCCCGTAGCGCCGTCGCGGGCTCGTGAGAGGGTCCAGTGCGAGTGGAGAGCGAGCTCTGAGCCGCCTTTGCCCCCTGGGGCTCGGTTCTTACCCGCCGTCGACGCCTGGGCCGTGTCGGCCGCGATCCCCAGTTCCGCGGGCAAAAGAGTTCGTTCCGAGCGGGTTGTCCTGCCCGCGTCGGGCTCGCCCCCACCCATAACCCACCGGTCAAAGGGACCTCGGGGCGTACCAGGCCGTACCACGAGGGCGAGCCTCAGTGGTCGGTCCCCCTTCGACGACAAGTGAGCGCGCCCGCACACACTTCAGGCACATCAGGCCTCGGAGTTGGGGTAGGGGTACGCGGCGAGCCCCGAGAGGGTATGGGCCGACGCGACGGGTAGGGGGTCAAGCGCGGGCGAAGGCGAGCAGGTCGGCGATCTCGCCCATGTCCGCCTTCCGTAGGGCATGGCGGTAGATGGCCCGAAGCTCCTCGGTGCCGACGTCGAGGTTGGCCCCCCATCCGAACGGTGGGCGGCCGAGGCCACTTACGAGGTAGTCGACGGCAATCCGGCTATGGCGGCCGTTCCCGTTCGGGAAGGGGTGGACGGCGACGAGGCGGTGGTGGAACCTGACGGCCAGTTCGTCGGGCTCGTACGTCTGGTACTGGCGCCAAGCCCGGGCGTCCTCGGCGAGGGCGCGGACGGTCACGGGGATACCGGTGAGGTCTATCCCGATGTTGGCCTCGTTTAGCCGGTAGCGGCCTGCCCATTGCCAGACCTGGTAGAAATGGCCACGAGTGCCTGTGAGAACTCTCTCCGGGCGAGCGGGGCGAGGCTGGCGACGGGTTCGTCGAGTACCAGCAGCTCGGGCCGTTTGGCGATAGCCAAGGTGAGCGCCAGCTGGGCCCCGAGGTGGCGCGGTGTTGGATAAAGAGAGCGACGATGCCGAACGCCATCAGCAAGGGCCGGGCGATGCCGAAGACGCCGACCTTGCGGGTGCCCAAATCTGGCTCAAGCACAACCAATAAGACTGGGAGAGTGCGGCCGCCTCGCCCAGGACCACGGGGTTGGCTTCTATCGTCAGCGTCAGCCGAGCCTGCGAGCCCGGCGCAGCACCACCAGGAAAAACGGGGCGCCAAGGAAGGCCGTGACCACGCCCAGGGGGATCTCGGCCGGGGACAGTACGACGCGGGCGAGCAGGTCGGCCAGGATCAGGAAACCGGCACCGAACAACACCGACAGCGGCAGGATACGCCGGTAGCTCGGCCCCGCCAGCAGGCGGATGGTGTGGGGGACGATTATGCCGACGAAGCCGATCAGCCCGCTCACCGAGACGGCGGCGGCGGTGCCCAGGGTGGCGGCGACAATGACGACGAGCCGGACCCGCTCCGCTCTCACCCCGACGCTGGTGGCCTCTTCGTCGCCCACGCTCATCACGTCCAAGAGGCGACGACAGGCCAGCAGTACGACAATCGCGGTGCCCACGTACGGCAAAACTAGGTCCACTTGTGACCAGCCGGTCGAAAGACCGCCCAGGATCCAGCCGTAGACCGCGCTCAGCTGGCCCAGGGTGCTGCGCTGCAGGAGGAACGTCTGCACGGCGGTAAAAAAGGCGGCCACGGCGACCCCGGCCAGCAGCAGGGAGGCCGCCGAGCGTTCAGAGGCACGAGAACGGCCCAGGGCGAAGGTGGCGGCGACAGCCAAGACGGCGCCGGCGAAGGCGGCCACTGGGAGCAGGTCGGACGGGATTTGGCCGATGACCGGTGCCCCCACGACCACCAGGGTGGCGCCCAGGCCCGCGCCTGAGGCCACCCCGAGCAGGTACGGGTCGGCCAGAGGGTTGGAAAAAGCGCCCTGATAGGACGCGCCGGCGATGGCCAGCATGGCCCCCACAAGACCGCCCAACACCATCCGGGGCATGCGCAGCTGCCACACCACTACGACCCCGGTGGCAGAAAGGCCCGAATGGAGGTGGACCAGGGGGAGCTGGCCCAAGACCTCGGCCAGCACAGCGCCAGCGGGCAGGTCGGCCGGTCCCACCAGGATGCTGACTACCGCCGCGGCAAGGAGGAACCCGGCGCCGACGAGGACGTGGCCGACAGTGAGGCGCGTGGGACGTAGCGGAGCCGCGTCGGCCCGGCGGCGTAGTTTCCGGCAGTGGCCACCTACGAGGTGGGTGCTGCCGCGGCATTGCTGGCGGCCGACAAAAAGACGGCGCCAGTGGCGACAACGACAACGCAGGATCTCTTCATGGCCCTCCTCCTCATGGCCGAGGTGGGTGCCTGGGAGACAGGGCGACGCCCTGCGACCGCGCGTTACCTCGACGTGCTTGGTCGCTCACTACCGGCCAGGCGACCTGGCTAAGCCCTCGACCGGGGTTGGCACGAGGGACAACAGTTGCGGGACAGCGCCGGTCTCGCACCGGACTTCGCTGACCAGTAGCTTGCCTTTCCGACTGTAGGGCGGTGAGCGCCCCACGGGCAAGGTGCCGACGGTGTAGGCGCGGCGGTCTTGGCTCCGGTTCGTGGCCCCCCCGCCCTCAAGAACGGGCCGGCATGTTTCCCGCATCACAGCACGCCTCGCAAACGCAGAACTAACCAAGAGGGGGGTCAATTTTCAGCCGGTGCCAGGGGGTCAGATTTCACCCGGTGTCGCCACCGGTGTCCCCTGGTCGTATGACAACCGCAGTGACCGAGGTGGTCGAGGTCGAGGCCTTCACCGCTTGTCCCGACACGGTCCCGGCGCCGACGCCGTACGTCGTCAGTACGGCCGCCGCAATCGCGCTCACCACGAGGACGGAGCTGAGTCGGAAGGGCCATACAACCCTGTTCGGCATGCGTTGGTTGGTCCTCTCCACACTGGCGGTGTTCGCGTGCACCGCCCTTATACATTTCACCTCTCCGCCCTGAGGTTTCCATGCCGTCCGTCGCCTCCAAGGTCGCCCGGTTCCCGGGTGCCAGCGCCCGGCACCGGCCAACTGTCACCGGAGCGACGGGACGTCCTTTCCGGAGCCGGCATAGACCTCACCACCCGGTGCCGGCCCCAGCACGGCTGTGTTCCCGCCCGAGCGCCTCGCATAGCCGAGGTAGGTGGCGGTGCCGTTGGGCGCGGCCATGTACAGCGACCAGCCTGCCTGCAGCGATGAGGCATAGATGTCGCCACGGCCGTCGAGAGCGATCTGGCCAAGCTCGTTGAGCGGGCCATGTCCGCCCGGGCCTGAGCGCACGACCGCTCTGAGCGCGGCGAGCGTGTCGGCCGCGGTGAGCCTGAGCAACTCGTTCGGGGTGGCGAGGTAGAGCTCCCCCGTCGGGCTGAAGGCGATGGAGACCGTTGGGCCGAGCGCCGCTTTGAGCGCGGGCGTCGCGTTCGCCACTGTTGGCGGGCCGCGGACCGACTCGTTGGCGGGGGTGGCACCATCACCGGCGACCGACCGGATGATGCCGTCTTGGTCAACCGCTCGCACCCTGGTGCCGTCTGAAATGTACAAGTCGCCGTCGGGGGCAAAGGCGATGTCGGAGATGTCCGACAGCTCGGCCCTGGTGGCTAGGCCGCCGTCGCCGGCAAAGCCGCTGCGCCCGTCGCCGGCCACGGCGCGGAACTGCCCATCAGCGAGGCGGACGAGGACCTCGTTGGCGCGCTTCGTCGACGACGTACAACGAGCCGGCGGGGGAAACAGCGAGAGGCCCGGCGACCTCCAACGTGACTGTCGGGCCGGCGGCCAGGCTGGTGCCGTCCGTCAAGGCCCCCAAAGGCGGCGGTGCCGGGCGCCGTGCTCGGCAGGCCCCAGCCGCCGAGCACCGCCACCAGTACCGCAAGGGCCCCTACGTGGAGAACGCGAGACGCCATGGCTCGTAAACGCCGCAGAGGGCAACTGCGTCCGCTCCGGGAGCGATGATGGGCCTGTGACGGACGTCGCCTCGTGGCTCGAAAGCCTCCCGACCGCCCTGGGCGGGCAGCGGCAACTGGTGCAAGGGCTTATCGACTGGTGCGAGCGTGACCCTGACGCTCGGTGGCTAGTTGTCGGGTGCTCCGTGGCTCTCGGCAACGCGGATGCCCTTTCCGACCTGGACGTAGCCATGGGCGTCACAGAGGGGCAGGTCGAGGTGGTGGTACGCCGCTTCGTCGAAGCCGCTAGCCACTTGGGCCACCTGGTCGAGTGCTTCGACCATCGCCTGGGGGAGGTGGTGTTCCCTCACCGAAGGGTCTTCGTTCAGTTCGCCGATCGCACCCAGGTCGACTTGTTCATCGCCGAGGCTTCGAACAATAACGTGCCCGGCACGGTCACCCTCTACGACCCGGACAACACGGTCACCAAGCGGGACAGCCCGCCACCGGACCTGGCCGCGGCGGCTTGGACCTGGGCGTGCCTGGCGTGGGAGGCGCTCGCCAACCTCGGCAAGTACCTGCGCCGTGGCTCGATCTGGGAGGCCCGCGACCGCCCAGAAGCGGCCCGCGGCCACCTCTGGCAGCTGTGGGCGTTCGCCGAGACGGCCCGGAGCCACAGTACGGGGTCAAGAGCGTCCTGGACGCAGGTGCCTCGTTGCCGGCAGGCATCGAGTCACGGTCGCCGGCCTCGAAGCCGAGCGCTCTCCTGAAGGCCGCCATCCACCTGGCGGCGCTGCTGAACGAGCTTCAGGCCCGCCTTTCCACAGATCGCGGCTACCGTTTCCCTGAACACCTCGGCCGCTTTGTCGCCGACGACTTGAGAGCTCTGCGCCCGAGCAGCCGATAAGCCCCGTACCTCAGCGAGCGACGGGACGCATCGTGCTGCCGGGGCGCCGATCACAGTCCCTTGTCGTGCACGTGCCTTTTGCCAACCTTCAGCGCCGAGCGCACACTTCTCCGGGCTCGGGCTGGCCCAAGGCCACGGCCGCTCGCACACGGTGCCCAGGCGGGGGCCACGATTTGGCGACGACTGTCGGCGGCCGCAGCCAGCTCAAGAGGGTATGTGCACAGGCGACCAATGGGAGCCGCCGTCGTCCGTCAGGTAGACCTCCCCGCCCGGTGACCCGTACGGCCCAAAGTAGACCAGGGCGAACGGCGCCGGGCAGTACACGAAGGCACCGTGCACGGGGTCGACGAAGGCCAGGTCGGCCAGCCCGGCCCCTTCGTCGTGGGCCTCGAAAGGCGTCGACCACGACCTGTCCGGCGAGACAGCCCGCTCCAGCCACGTGGCCGCCGGGCTAGACGTGCCGAGCAGCAGCGTCGTAGGGCCCGCCAGGGCCGCTTGGGCGCCCTGGCCGATCAGGGCCGGGCTGGGGAGCCTGCGAAAGCTGCGGCCCCCGTCGTGGGAGATGAACACCTTTATGGGCCAGGCGCCCATGCCAGGAGCCCCAAGGCAGGTTAGGACGAGGTCGGAAGGGCCTTCAGCGACGAGCTGAGCCGGCCGGAACGGCCCCGGGCCCGAGCTGCTCCCTTGGTCACAAGGTACGGCCAGGCACGCGTAGTGGGCCCCGTCGGCCGACACGAACAGCTCGGCCTGCGGGTAGGCCGCCGACAGGAAGACCGTCCGGCCCTCCGCCACCAGGCTGAACTGGCCCGCGCCCACGTCGAGCCCCAGCGGGGCTCCCACCACCTCGGCCCACCGGCCCGTCCCGACCCGGCTGCGGTATAGCTCGCCGGTGGCGTTGCAGGCGACCGATGGTGCACGGCAGCGGTCTACGACGGCGTAGGCCTCCCCCGCGCCGGAGGCCAGGGCTACGACGGACCCTCCCAGGTCGACCTGGTACCAGGTCCTGGCCCCGTCCTTGGTCGCCCAAAGGGTGGCTCCGAGGGCCCAGCCGTCGAGGGCATTGGCAAAGTGCAGTTCGAACTGCGCTAGGTCACCGAGCGTCCCGACGCTAAAGGGCGGAGCCGGCAGTCGTGCCCAGCTCGCTCCCCGGTCGAGCGTGCGCCGGAGGGCGAAGCAGACCTCCTTCCCGCACCGGAGGTAGCCGAGGACAAAGCCGTCGTCCGCCGTCACGAAGTCGACCGACTGGGCCAGGAAGCCCGCGAACTTGGGCACGGTCGTCGTGGTCGGGCCGGTGACCGGTGGCGGCGGCGTACGCGTGGTCGGCGTGCTCCCCAGGGGGGAGGGCGCCGTTGTCGCCGTGGGAGGTGCCGCGGCAGCGACCAGGCCCCGATGGGACAGCTCGGTCGGCGTGGGCCACTGTGGTCCTGGGGCAGGAGACGACGACAGTAGCGGCACGGCGAGCGCCGCTACTGCGACCATGGCAGACGCGCGCACCCCCATGGACATCTATACCTCTGGGACGCCAACCTCGTTCACCAGACCGGTCCTCAGCGCCACCCTGCCGTGCTGTTGACGGCACACCGTCCTGCCGCTCCGGCAGACCCTATGTGGGGAGCCGAAGCCCCGAACGGGCCCGCCAGGGCGACAGTTGGACCTGCGGCAGAACGGGCACGCCGGTCTACCCTTGTGCGCGATCCTGGGAGCTGCGATGTTCGAGCGCTTCACTGACCGTGCCCGACGGGTCCTCGTCCTTGCCCAGGACGAGGCGCGCCTGTTGAACCACAACTTCATCGGCACCGAGCACATCTTGTTGGGACTGGTCCGTGAAGACGACGGCGTGGCGGCCAAGGCGTTGGAAGCCCTCGGCATCCGCGTCGACGCCGTGCGCCAGAAGGTGAAAGAAACGATCGGCCCGGCCGGGACCTCGCCCACGAGTTCGCCGCCTTTTACGCCCCGGGCCAAGAAGGTGCTCGAGCTCCCTGCGGGAGGCCTTGCAGTTGGGCCACAACTACATCGGGACCGAGCACATCCTGCTAGGCCTGGTCCGTGAAGGTGACGGCGTGGCCGCCCAGGTGCTGGTGGGCCTGGGTGCCGACCTGTCCCGGGTGCGCCAGCAGGTGCTTGACCTACTGAGCGGCTACACAGCACACAGAGGAGCCCAGCAGGCCGGGGCCGCGTTTGCGGCACCAGTTGGCCCGCGTTGCGGCCGGTGCGGTGCGGGGTTGGCGGGGTCGTTCCGCCATGCCAGCGCCGAGGCGCGCCCAGCTGACGAAAAGGCCGAGCAGGGCCGCGGCCCGTTGAGCGAGTTGTTGTTGGTGTCCGAGTCGTGCGTCGGCGGTGCCCGATTTGGTTTGCCCGTGCGGGTGGGGGTCTGCTGAGTAACTGCGCCAAAACGGCGACGAAGACAGCTACTAATGCGTGTTATACGGTTCGACGCACGTCGCGGCTCAGTGGCCCCAGAGTATTTCCACAAGCGTCGTTTGTTCGTTTCCGTCGTGATCCAACTAGACGTGCGGGGCGGGAACGGGGTTTCCCCTCGACGCCGACGGCCTCGCTGTCGTCGCCGCGCTCGCCACTTGCGGGGTCCTGCCTCGTGGTGCCGACGGAGCAGTGTGTTCGGCGTGACCAGGAAGGCTCGCCAGCGTTCCCGGGGGAGCAGCCGGCTGAGCGCAGCCAGGAGGGCGCCCTCGACGCGCCAGTGTTGAACGCGATGGTGAAGTTGACGCGTCAGCACGCGGACCTGGTTGTGGAGGACGACCAGCTCGACGTCGTTGTCTGCCTCGCAGCGCCGGGACCAGACCACGAGCGAGAGGAGCCGACACAGCCCGAGGTACAAAAAAGCGAGAAGGACCACGGCCCATGGTGGCCAGTGGACGGCGCGGAATTGCCAGCTCAGACATCGATGGGCCCCTGGCGGGGCGCACCCGTGGAGTATGAAATATTGGGGTGCCGCTCTGGCGAACGCCGTTGCCTCTTGGTGCTGTTGGTGAGCCCGAAGGTCAGACTGGCGTCGGGGGCTTGCAGGCACCCTGGATTGTTGCTTCGAGCACGAGTGTCAGAGTCTTTCTGATCGCCACGAAGCCCCCCGGGGCGGCACGCCCGTTATCGACGACCGGGAGGGTGATGACCGATGGAAGTGGTGGTGGCCCGCATCGCCGGGCTGGACGTGCACAAAGAGACAGTGATGGCTTGCGTCCGGGCCCCGGGCGTCGCTGGTAAGCGCCAGCAGGTGGTCCGGGAGTTCTCGACCTACACCGCCGAGCTGGCCCAGTTTGAGGGACTGGCTGGCGGCCGAAGGGGTGACCCAGGTGGTGATGGAGGCTACCGGGGTTTACTGGCGCCCGGTCTGGCATGTGCTCGAAAACCATGGAGGCTGGGAGCTGATGTTGGTCAATGCCCGGCATGTGAAGAACCTGCCCGGGCGCAAGACCGACGTGTCGGACGCGGCGTGGCTGGCCCAGCTGGGTGAGTGCGGGCTGCTGCGCGGTTCGTTCGTGCCCCCGCCGGTGATCGCCCAGCTCCGTGACCTGACCCGCTACCGCAAGAAGCTGGTCGAGGACCGGGCCAAGGAGGTCCAGCGCGTCCAGAAGGTCCTCGAGGACGCCGGCATCAAGCTCGAGTCGGTGGTCACCGACGTGATGGGATGAGCCGCTCGAGGGGTACCAGCTGCGCCGGGACGCCGGCTGGCACACGCCCGTCCCTACTTGGCACCGCGTTGCTCGGTGTACCTTCGTTGCGCACTTGGGTGCCCACCCGGAGGACCTCCCTTGCCGCTGCACCCGCCACCGCCACACAAAGAATACTATATAGCATAGTACGCGTGCGAGGCATCTACTTTGCGAGACAGAGTCGTCGTGGCAAGGGAGAGGACAAGCTTGGGGTTGCTTGGCCGCAACGGGAGTTGCCTACCAGGACGACCTCGGCAACAGTGGGTCACCTTTGAGCAGCGTGAGGGGGTGAGAAAGACGGCACCGTGACGGGCGGCCACGTCTGGGTCTTAGCGACGGGTCCGCACAGGCGCCGGCAGAGCGGTCCTGTCCTGGCTAACGGCGGCGCTACAGCGCCCGCAGGGCGCACTGACAACGCACCTGTCGAGGCAAAACCAAACACTCAGAGTCCATTGCCCCCACGGAAATGTTAATGAAAGGCTCCACGTCTGGTAGGAATTAGCCCCAACGAAAGGAAATCGACTAAATGCCAGGAACAAGCCCCTTCTACAACGTAATCGACTATGGTGCCAAGGGAAATGGGACGACCGATGACACGGCAGCGATCAACGCCGCTATAGCCGCCGCCGCACCGTCATCGTCGCCGACCGGGAATACCGTGTTCTTCCCAGCCGGCACCTACCTAGTCAGCTCCACGCTCTCAGTTCCCGCAGGGCTAACCTTGCAAGGCGCTGGGTGGAATACTCCGGGCGCGGAGACCAACACGTTCGCGGGCAGTTGGATTTTCGTAGATGCAGGTGCTTCGTTTGCCCCTGTCACATTGTCTCAGACCGGCGGGGCTGTCCGCGATCTCGGTTTCAATGTGCCTAACCAGAGCACAACAGGCGGACCCGCCAGTGCTCAGCCGATGATCCTCATCACCGGTAACGGTACGCTTGTCGAGGACGTCTTCTTATACAATCCCTATGGTGGGATCTACATAGATGGGGGCGCTCAGACAGTCATCCGCAGGGTGTTCGGCCAGCCCATACAGTATGGGATCAAGATCGATGGCTCGGAGGACACCAATTACATCGATAGTGTCCACTTTTGGACATACTGGCAGGGTAGTAGCACTGCAGTAGGGACGTACCAGCTCGCAAACGGGACCGCCATCGGGCTCTTCCGCTGCGATAACCCTCACATCAGCAACGTGTTCGCCTTGAACTACAACGTGGGCCTTAGTCTTTCCACAGGGGCCGAAGGGATCCCGCACAAGGTCCACCTCGTTAACGCTGATTTTGACAGTTGTGTGACCGGGCTCCACATCTACTCGCCTGGTACGTCGACCAATTTTGCAAGCATACAAATGAGCAACGTCACCATCCAATCGCCCAGTGGGTCAGGTGTGCCAACTGGCAACGGCATTTGGGTGCAGGCGGGATCGGCGTACACGATGATCCAAGCTACCAACGTACGCGTCTCTGACTCCGGCCTGAACGCCATTGAGATCGACGCCGGAAACGTCAACTTCTACGGTGATAACATTTCGATAGAGAGTTGGTCCGGCAGCTACGGGTTTTACATATCGTCTTCCTCGTCGTATGCGTGGCTGGACTCTGGTTTTGCCTACACGAGCGGTGGCACACCCTACTATCCCACCGCCCAGTTTCGCTTATCCGGCGGCTCGGTGCAGCTTCAAGCCTCAGGAGCCAATGCCGTGACGCCCAACGGGGCAGTGCTTACTGGGGGCACAGCCACCATCGACACGGCGAGCGGCTATTCATCGAGCACTGGCCTGTACACTGTGCCGGCAGCGGGCAACTACCTGGTTTCGGCGGCCGTGAACGGCTTCAGCCTCAGCGGGCCGTACACGATGCCCTTCGGCATCAACCACAACGGTACCGATATACCGGCGCCCGCTTTCTATGGTACTGATAGCGGCCAGCCGGGCGGCTCGTTCCAGGTCATAGTCACCTGCGCCAAGGGCGACACGATAGGCGTCTACGCCGGTCCCGCCTACAGCGGCTACACTGGCGGGGGCACGGCGGTGAGTAGCTTTACGGTAGTGAACCTATGACCACAACCTTCGGTCGAACAGTTACGCTCCCCAACGTACGGCACCAGTGTGGCCAGTGCCGGCTTCTACGGGACCAACAGCGGCACACAAGGAGCTTCCTTGCAAACATAATCACCTGCCGAAAGGGTGACACCATCGGGGTGGCGGCCGGCACCGCTTTTGGGAGCTACGAGGGTGGCTTCACCCAGGTGACCAGCTTCGGCGTGGTGAATCTGTGAGGATCAAGGGGATGGAAACCGAAAAGTGAGCGGCCGGTGGTGCAGGAAGGGTCGGACTCGGCCGTCCAGTACGCTTTGGAGGACAAGCCACCATGGAGACGAGCAGCTGCGGAAGTAGCCGGTGCCACTCGATGTCGGTCTTCAGCCCTAGTAGTAGGCCGACATCCCCAGCGTGGACGGAGCCTCTGAGTTCAATGAAGAAATGGTGCCGGTCGAGACCCATGGTTTGCTCGCCGGGATACTGGCAATCACGGGGAACCCACAACCACGACGAGAGGTGGGGCTAATGTCCGATAAGAGTGCCCTGGCAATCACCTTCATGGTCGGGACGCTGGCCATTGGGAGTGCGATGATCGTGAACTCTTCCGCGAACACTACCCATAACGATCCGACTTATAAGGTGTGCGTCAAACGTGGTCTGGTATACGGGGCAACGAGCAGTGGCGCGTGCCCGGCGGGCTCGGTTGGTGCACTGATCAATTCGGAGGGACCCATCGGCCCTCGCGGTCGCCAGGGAGCAACGGGGGCGGTAGGTCCACAGGGACCGACGGGGGTCGTGTACGACTGTGCGGCACGTCCCCAACCGGGGATCGACCTTGCCGGGTGTTCCTTCAAGAAGACCGACCTAATGGGTGCAAACCTGGCCGGCGCAAACCTGGTTGGCTCAGACCTGGCCGGCGCAAACCTGACCGCCGGCGGTAACGACGGCGTCGTGGGGACGGGGGTTAACCTTACGGGCGCCAACCTGGTCGGTGCAAACTTGACGGGGGCCAACCTCTCGGGGGCTGGCGGGGATACTCTTTTGTATGGCGCCAACCTGACTGGCGCCAACCTCACCGACGCCAACCTGACAGACGCCCTAATGACCGATGCGATTCTAAAGGGCGCCAACCTGACCGACGCTGACCTAAAGGGGGCGTATCTCGCCAATGGTGGCCCGGTAGACACTCTATTTGTCGACCTCACCGGCGCCAACCTCACCGACGCCAACCTGACCGACGCAAACCTGACGCGTGCCAACCTGAACAATGCCAACCTGGCGGGAGCAAACTTAAGCAATACCAACCTTACTGGGGCAAATCTGAGCGACTATAACTTAGTGGGTGTGACGTGGTCCAACACAATATGTCCGGACGGCACCAATAGCGGGAGCGACAACGACACCTGCGCCAACCACTTGGCTGGCGACCAGCAGCTGTTTGGCTGACCTCGGCGCGGCCGGGTAGCCGCCCGGCATGCACTTGCGTTGCGGAAAACTGAACATGATGAGCCCCAAGGGGGGCTGGCTCGTGGGAAGCTTAGTGGAAGCAGACCGTAAGCTATGCGGGTTTGGGATTGCTGTCATAGCCGAGATAGCTCCAGCGTGGGTTTTGCCGGGCCAAGCACAGGACGAGGTCGACAACGGCCTTGTCGAGAGTGTTGGGTGCTGTGCGCTTACGGCGAGGATAAATCCAGGACCGGGCGACCAAGTCCCGGTGCCGGCGCAGCAGGGTCGCCGTCCTGAAAACTTGACCATCCCAGCGGGTGAGGGTCCCGTCCTTGGTAGTCGCCGGAGAGCCCTGGTCGCAGGCCACGGCCCGTCGCCGACAGGCGCCGGGCTGAGCGGGGTGTGTGAGGAGCCTCTTCGGGGGGAGCAAGCGTGCGGGCCGTAGTGCCACGAGCGGGAGATTCGGGCCTCGGTGCGATCATGGCCGGTTATGGTTCCCGAGATAAGCGCTGAACACACGGCGGAGGTGGCGGTGAGAGATGACCAGCAGGTGGTGCGGCCACTCGGCGCGGGGGTTTCAATCCAGTGCTCGGCGTAGCAGTTCGCCCGGGGCGGACGCACCCGGGGTGCGGATGGTCCTAATGCCGTCCGTACGCAGCACTTAGTCCAAGGCGGCCATGAACTTGCAGTCGCGGTCGCGGTCCGAGAAGTGGAGGCGGCAGCAGGACCTCGAAGCTGGTGGCGAAGCACGAGTATCTCGACGTCCTTGTCGGACCCGCTCAGGCGACAGACCCCGAGCAGCTCGATGAGGCGACGGACGAGAAGCAAGAGAAGCGAGAATGCGACGGGCTCATACCGTGGCCCACGCGTCAGCATACGCCAAGCGGGGCAATCGAGTAGGTGCACTCCACAGGTTCGCGGGAGGCAAGTTGCGGTATGCGAGTGGCACCGCTCCAGAGGCCGCCAGCTGCCCGCAAGAGGGAGCCGGGCGTGCCGGCTCCCTGCCCGGCTTCGACAGACCAGGCCCACCCCATGCAGCTATCTCAGAGTAAGAGTGGACACCGAGTTATTGGTATGACAAAGTAGAGTACCGTGAACAGCAAGTTTGGCGGTCAGGGTTGTTCTGGCGAGGATGCAGCCGACTTGCTGGAGTGGTCGAGCACACTGGGCTCACACGCTCGGCGGGCCCGCCAGGGCTCGTGGTGGCCGCTTTGCGCTGCTGGTGCCGTCGCTCTCGCCGCGGCACCGCTGTACCTACCTGCCGGCGGCCACCACGCCCCCTCCACCTTGGGCGCACCAGGCTCCGTCACCAGCGTGCTACTTAGCGGCATGCCGATCGCCCACCCCCTAGGTGCCGCGGCCTTCTGGCTCGTGACGGTCCCGGCTTGGTACTTGGCTTGTGCCATTTACTATCGACGGCGCGCGGCCAGGACCGGTTACCACACGTCGCCCTGGCTGTGGGCCGTGGCGGGCGTGGTGCTCTTTGGCGTCCTGGCTGCCAGCGTCCCGGTCGCCGGCGGCCTCCACCTAGGCCCTGGGTACTTGCCGTGGCTCACGAGCACCGACCTCGTTTCTCGTGGCATAGTGCCGCTCTCGGCCCTGGTCCTCGTGCTACCTCTGCTCGCATGGGCTGAGCGCAGCCTGCCGCTTGTGGTGATATGGGGCCCTCTGGCCGGTGCGGCCCTGTTCGCTGACCTCTACGACCTGTCGAACCTCTTCGGTAATGTGGGGCCCTCGGTCGGCAGGTCGGCGAACGTCGCCTTCGTCGGCTTGGCCCTGATTGTCGGTGGGCTAGTGCTAAGAGCCCTCCAGGGGTCGTCCCCGAGAACGAAAGAGGTCACCTTGTCGTGAGCCATCCCGTTACCAACCTCGAGGACCTGGTCCACCAGCGGACACGCCTGGGTGTCCTCGTCGTGCTCCACCATGCGGCCGAAGTCGACTTCGCCACGCTGCGGGAGGAACTGTCCGTCACCGACGGCAACCTCTCCCAGCACCTAAGGGTGCTGGAAGAGGCCTCTTATATAGCAGTGAGGAAAGGCTACGAAGGTCGTCGGCCCCGGACCTGGCTACGGATAACCAAGCAAGGTGCTCGTGCTCTGGAGCGCGAGCTCGACCTGCTGCGCGAGATCGTGGGAGCCGAGGACGGTCGACGGTCAACGGTCAGCGCCAGGGAACCCAAGTCCCCGGGTGCCCGGGCAAGAGCCGCTGCCGCGCGCGTGCCATCCCTGTCGCCGAAGCCGGCATGATGCCGACGCCTTCGCCTTGGCGAGCCAGGCACCAAGCCCTGCCGCCGTCTTCCCTTTACCAGCACTTAGGCGTTGGCGGGCCCCCGGGGCCTAGCCCAGGGGGACACGTCCGTGATCTATCGCCCGGGAGCGATGAGAACTGGGCCAGGCCGTCACGTCGTCTCGCGAACCTTGACCTTTTACACGACCACACCTAACCGAAACAGGAGGTTGACGAAATGCGACAGTCCCACCAGGTGGCTCACCGCAACACCACCAAGGGCTTGGTAGCGCTCGCTTTTGCTGGTGCTGCCCTCTGCTGGGCCGCGCCGGCCGCCAGCGCGACAGCAGTGACCGGCTCCGCCGCACCGCTGAGCTCTTCTGGGTGCGCAGGGTACGTCTGTGTCGGGATCGACGGCAGCGGCACCACGGTCGATGACATCTGGGCATCGGTCCAGAACCCCTACACCACCAGCTACGCCACGACCGGCACCATCTATGACAACGGTGTGGCCATCCACACCTTCCCGCGGATCACCGTCCCCCCGTACCCGACCGAAGAACAGCAGACCTGGAGCTCACCCGACTACAACTTCCACGCCGGCGACCAGATCTGCGCATCGTACACGGGGATATCTGGGTACCCCTGCGAGACGATCGAGTAACTGCTAGCCAGGCTCCTGGACAAATGCTCACTGCGGCCCGACCTTGCCTGTCGGAGCCGGACGCGGGCCGCCACGACCCGACGTGCCAAGTCGTCCAGCCTAGGACGGTGGTACTAAGCCCCTAGTCGTTCTCGGACAGCTTTCCCGCGGTTGGTTAGCCCCCGGCTCCCCGCGTGTAGTTCGCGGTTGGGCGGAGAGCTACCGACTGAAGCTCGATCACAGAAACCGCTTCACGCTGGTCTCTCAGTTTGAACAACCCGTTGTCGTCCGGCACTCGGCTCGCCAAGTGGACACGCATAGCACCCCAAAGAAGCCAACTACGGTATCCAATAGGCTCTGTATTAGCAAGTACACTGTCTTGATGTCTACTATGCTACCCCGATAGGTTGGTAGATCTTATGCGAGCTGCGTGCGGCTCACGGCGTCCCAGGCCGGGGGCCAGTGAAGGTCGAGCGAGGCAGAACCATGGAGTACCCCAGTTACGACTTCGAAGCGTAAACGCGCGATCCCGGCTTTCCTGCCGCGTCAGTTCCCGGGAATGTGCCTCGGGCGCCGCGAGCTCCCGGAGATGGAGAGGTCGTGTGCTGCGCCTGGCCCAGCTGGGAAGCTAGTTCTCCGGGCACCGAGGGCGGCAGCCGTGACGGCAGCTGTGGCGTTGTCGATCGCCTCCTGCGGAGCCTCGCACCAGATGACTGAGCGGTCGGCCACGACGACGGCCAGCTCTTCCACGACTGCAGCTCTCTCCGTCACGAGCACGGCAAACATCGAGACATCTCGGGTGCTCGCTGCTTACCGTGCCGGTTGGGCGGCCTTCGAGCAGGCCTCGACGACTTCGGACGCCTTCGACTCGGCCTTGCCAGCGACCATGGTGGATCCCCTGTTACAGCAGGTAAGAGAGAACCTGGTCGGCGACAAGGACGACGGGGTGATCGCTAGCGGCAGCATAGAGCTCCATCCGAAGATCGAGAGCATCACAGGCCGGACCGCGGTTGTGCTGGATTGCTTGTTCAGCCGCTCGGTTCTGGTCTACGCCAAGTCACGCAAGCCCGTGCCCCCTGTGACGCAACCCGAGAGCGACGGGGACAGAGCGACGCTGGCATTGATCGGCTCGGTTTGGAAGGTGTCCCAACAAACGGTCACGGAGGGTAAATGCCCGCCCGGCTACTGACCGCCACAGCTCTAGTCATCGCTGCGATAACCGCTGCCGTGGTGCTCGGCGTGTCAGGGACCGCGTGGGCTCGGGACAACGCGGGGAACTACGGCCATGCCCGGGCCTCGACTGGCCACGGCGCTGTCAGCGTAAGCGCCGGGTACGCCTCGGTGCCTACAACCCAGGCAGGCAGTCCCGGCCAGGGCGAAAACGGGTCGACGGCCCCGCCCGACCCCGACCAGCTGTCCGGGTGTACCTTCGCCCCGGCAAGCCAGGCAGACCAGGCCCTCCTCGGGGTAGGCGGGCCTCAGGCGGGCGAGTGGGAGACCGAGACCTGCACCGGTCCCCATTTCATCAACCCCCTGCCCGTGGTCTGGGTCGTCCTGGCCAAGCCCCAGGCGCCCGTCGACCCCGCTGCCCTGGCCCAGCAGGCGGCGGCCAAGCTCCCGCTGCCTTCGCCCTCCATCGAGATGGCCCCGCCGGCCGGCGCCGAGCAACTGGTCAACCTGGCCACGTGGCTGTGGGTTGGCCCCTCGGCCTGGCAGCCCTTCTCGGCCACCGCTACCGCCGGCCCGGTGTCGGCCACGGCCATGGCGACGCCGGTGAAAGTGGTCTGGGACATGGGTGACGGGGACACTGTCACCTGCGCCGGCCCCGGTACCCCTTACGACCCCTCCGACCCCTCCGCCCCCTCTGACTGTTCGTATACGTGGGCGCAGAGCTCGGCCGGCCAGCCCGGTGGCACCTACCAGCTGACGGCCACCATCTACTTCCAGGTGACCTGGGCCGCGACCGGGGCGGCAGGGGGCGGGGACCTCGGCCTCGTCCCGGGACCGGCGGCGCATGTGGCCGTGCAGGTGGCCGAGTCCCAGGCCCTGAACAACACGCCCGGCGCGTAGGGAGGAGGGACCTGATGGCGTCCGCCACCGGTACGGCCCGCTCGGCCAACGGCAAGGGAGCCGTCACCCGGCCCCCCCAACGCCTGGGCGCCGTAACACGCCCGGGCCTGAAACGCCGCCGCCAGGTCCCCTGGGTCGTAGCCGGGGTGCTGCTCGTGGTGGGGTGCGGGCTCGCCTTCGGGGTGGCTTCGTTGCGCCTGTCCAAGGGCGAGCAGGTGTTGGCGGTGGCGAAAACAGTGCAGGCAGGCCAACGGGTCGAGGCCGACGACCTCCAAGATGTGACCCTCACGCCCACCCCTGGCCTGGACCCCGTGCCAGTCGCGGGCGAGGGCACCGCGCTCGGCAAGCCCGCCGCCGTCGTGCTTATGCCGGGGACGCTGCTCACCCCGGCCGACCTGGGCGCCCCGCCTCAAGGCAGTGGGGCCGACGATGTCGTAGCCCTGGCCCTGGGGGCCGGCGCCTACCCGCCGGCGCTCGGCCCGGGCGACACCGTCGAGGTCGTCCCCGTCCCCAACGCCTCGTCTGCTGCGGCAATCATTGCGGGAGCGGCCAGCCCGGTCCGAGCCGTGGTCGTCGCGCTCGATGCCGCGCCTTCGGAGACCAACGTCGACGCCGTGGTGACCCTGGCGGTCAGCGCGCCGGAAGCGCCGGGTGTGGCCGCCCTGGCCGCGGCCGGTCGGGCGGCCCTGGTCGAACTGCCCCTCGGGGCGGGGATCTGAGGGCCCGGACATGGCCGTCGTCGCCGTGGGCTCGGTGCGCTCCTGCGGAGTCACCACGACCGCCGCCAGCCTGGCCATGCTCTGGCCGGCCACCAGTCGGCGCTTGCTCGTCGAAGCCGACCCGGCCGGGGGGACGATCGCCGCCGCCGCCGGCTTGGCCGCCGGGCCGGGCCTGGTGAGCCTAGCCGCCGCCGCCCGGCACCGGCCCGATCCTGAGCTCGTCTTTGAGCACTGCCAGGAACTGGCCGACGGCACACCCGCCCTGTGCGCCCCGCCGGGCCCGGAACGGGCACGCTCGGCGCTAGCCATGGCCTCGGGCCTCTTGGCCCGACTAGGCGAGCTGGGCGCCGACACGTTGCTGGACTGCGGCCGCATAGACGGTACCGCTCCGGGGGACCTGACCTCTTCGAACGCGCCGACCTGGCCGTGCTGGTGGCCCGGCCCCGCCTCGCCGACCTCAACTCGCTCGCCGCTTATCTCGAAGCGCGCGGCACTCCGGACCACCGGCCACCGGTCCTGGTGCTGGTCGGCCCCGGCCCCTACGCCACGGCTGAAGTCTCGGCCGCCCTCGGCCTGCAGGTGGTCTCGCATCTCCCTTGGGGCCCCGCCGAAGCCGAGTTGCTGCCCCTGAGCCCCCCGAACGCCCGTCACTTCAAGCGCACAGCGCTGGTGCGGGCGCTGCGCACCCTGGCCGACGACCTGGCCCGCCTGCTCACGACTTCGGCTCCCCCTTCGCCCGGCAAACCGACGAACGGGAGAGGACCATTGGAGGTGCCGGTGTGACGCCCTCGCCCGCCCTCGTCGAGCAGTTCCGGGCCCAACTGCTGGCTGGGCTCAGCGAGCGCCGGCGGGGGAGCCAGTTCAACGGGCACGCACCGCTGGCCGGGCCGGACGAGGAGGCGCTCGGCCGCCAATTGATCGCTGAGGCTCTGGACGCCGACGCCCGGGACGCCCTCGGGCAGGGCCGGACGGTGCGCACCTCGGCGCAGGACGACGAACTGGCCCGGGCCGTCTTCGACGCCCTGTTCCGCCTGGGCCCGCTGCAGCGCCTGCTGGACGACCCCGAGGTCGAGAACATAAACGCCAACGGCGCCGACGAGGTCTGGCTGCGTTACTCCGACGGCCGCCGGGAACGGGCGGCGCCGATCGCCAGTTCCGATGAGGAGCTGGTGGCGCTGCTGCGCAACGCCGCGGCCCGGGTCGGCATCGGCGAGCGCCGCTTCGACCTGGGCTCGCCCCGGCTCAGCCTGCAGCTGCCCAACGGCAGCCGTCTGTTCGCCCTGATGGCGGTGGCGGCCCGGCCCTGCCTGTCGGTGCGCCGGCACCGCTACATGAAGGTCACCTGCGACGACCTGGTGGCCATGGGGACCATGGACACCGCCTTGCGGGAACTGGCCCGGGCGCTCATGCGGGCCAAGAAGTCGGTCGTGATTTGCGGCGGCACGGGGGCGGGCAAGACCACCTTGCTCCGGGCCATGGCCGCCGACATCCCGCCCTGGGAGCGCCTGGTCACCATCGAGGACTCCTTCGAACTCGGCCTGGACCGTTACCCCGACCTGCACCCCGACGTCGTGGCCCTGGAGTCCCGGGAACCCAACCTGGAAGGCGAGGGCGGGGTCTCCCTGGCCGAACTGGTGCGCTGGGCGCTGCGCTTATCCCCCGACCGGGTGATCGTGGGCGAAGCCCGGGGCGAAGAAGTCCTGGCGCTGCTGAACGCCATGTCCCAGGGCAGCGACGGCTCCATGGCCACCCTGCATGCTTCCAGCTCCAAGGGGGCGTTCTCCAAGATCGCCACCTACGCCGTCCAGGCCCCCGAGCGCCTGTCGCTGGAGGCCACCAACCTTCTTGTGGCCAACGCCGTGCACTTCGTGGTGTTCCTGTCCGCCGACCGAAGAGGACGGCGAGTCGTCTCTTCGGTCCGAGAGGTCGTCGACGCCGAAGGGGCCATGGTCGTCTCCAACGAGGTCTTCTGCCCCGGAGCCGACGGACGGGCCGTGCCCGGCGTGCCCCTGCGCTCCGAGACCCTGGACCAACTGGAGGAGGTCGGCTTCGACCCCGGCCTGCTCGCAGCGCGCCGAGGGGTGGTGGGACCGGTGAGCGCCCTAGCCGTGCTGCTGGGTGCCGGGACCGGGCTGGGGCTGGTCCTGGTCGTGGCCGGCCTGCGGGGCACCGAGCTCACCCCGCGGTCGGGGCGGTTGACCCGGGACCAGCTACACCGCCAAACCCTCCGCCTGGCCCTGTCGGTGGGGGCGGCCGTCCTGGCCGGGGCGGCCACCGGCTGGCCGGTCGCCGCACTGCTTGCCGGTGCCGCCGCCTGGGGGGCGCCGGCGGTCCTGGCCGAGCCCCGGGCTCAAGCGGCGGGAACGGCCAAGGTAGAGGCGGTGGCCGGCTGGGCCGAGATGCTGCGAGACACCATGGCCGGTGCCGCCGGCCTGGAGCAGGCCATCATCGCCTCCGCCGCTGTCGCCCCCCTGCCCGTGCGCCGCAGCGTGGCCAACTTGGCTGCCCGGCTGGAGCACGACCGCCTGGCCCCGGCGCTGCGGTCGTTCGCCGAGGACCTGGCCGACCCGAGCGCCGACCTGGTGGTGGCGGCGTTATTGCTGGCCGTCGAGCACCAGGCCGCCCGCCTGGGCGAGGTGCTGGGCACGTTGGCCGCCTCGGCCCGCGACGCCGCCACCATGCGCCTGCGGGTGGAGGCGGCCCGGGCCCGCACGCGCACCTCGGTCAAGGTGATCATCGGGGTGACCTCGGCGCTTGCCCTGTTGCTGGCCGTGCTCGACCACGGCTACCTGGCCCCCTACGGGAGCCCCGTCGGCCAGCTCATGCTCGGCTTGGTCGGCTGCCTGTTCGCCATCGCCTTTGTGTGGATGGCTCGGCTCAGCCGGCCCGTGCCTTTAGGGCGCCTCTTAGGAGCCGAGGCCGCCCCATGATCGTCGCCCTGGTCGCCGGAGCGGGAGTCGGTGCTGGCCTGCTCCTCGTCGCCCGGGGCTTGTTCGCGCCCCGGCCCAGCCTGGCCGAGGCCCTGGCGGAGCTGCGCCGAGCGCCGGGCCCGGCGCCGGTCCTGACCGCGGTGGAAGATGTGGGCTTCGCCACGCGGCTCGGCCGTCCCCTCGCCGCCTTCCTTGGTCGAGCCGGGGCGGACGCCCTGGTCCGGCCCGGGTTGCGCCGGGACCTGGCCGTGGTGGGCCGCAGCCCCGAGCGCCACCTGGCTGAAAAGGTCACCCTGGCCCTCGTCGGCTTCCTCCTGGCCCCGGCCATGGCCGCGCTGGCAGCGCTCGGCGGGGCCCGCGTCCCGCTGGTGCTGCCGCTCTGGGCATCGCTGGCGTGCGGCCTCTTAGGTTTCTTCGCCCCCGACCTGGGGGTGCGCTCGGAGGCCAAGGCCCGCCGGGCCGACTTCCGCCATGCCCTGGGCAGTTTCTTGGACCTGGTCGTCATCGCCCTGGCCGCCGGCGGGGGGATCGAGACAGCATTGTCCTCGGCCGCGGCCACCGGGCAGGGGTGGGCCTACGGCGAACTGCGCCGGGCGTTGGAAGGAGCGCGCCTGGCCCGGGAGAGCCCGTGGGTGGCCTTGGAGCGCCTCGGCGAGACGCTGGGCGTCGGGGAGCTGGGCGAGCTGGCGGCCAGCCTCGGCCTGGCCGGATCCGAAGGGGCCAAGGTGCGGTCTTCGCTCGGGGCCAAGGCGGTCTCTTTGCGTGCCCACCAACTCTCCGAGGCCGAGGGGGCAGCCGAGGCCGCCACCGAGAAGATGAGCCTCCCGGTGGTGCTCCTGTTCGCCGGGTTCTTGTGCTTCATCGGCTTCCCCGCCGTGGTGCGGGTCCTGGCCGGCTTCTGAAACCTGGGTCAGTTCCTGAACGGCCGGCCCCGGAAAGTCCCACCAACAGACAAGGAAACCCAACCGAAAAGGAGACAGCCACATGCCGTCCGAGCTCATCGCCGTGATGTACATCTACCAGTTCCTCCGGGCCCGCCTCGACGAGCGCCGCAGTTCGGAAGCCGGTTATTCGACCGAGACCGTGATCGTCACCGCCTTGCTGGCCGGCCTGGCGCTCACCGCCGTCGGCATCATCGTGGCCAAGGTGCTGGCCACCGCCAACGGGATAAGCACGAGTACCGGCGGCGGCAACTGAGCGGCCCCGCCGTGGGCTGTCGATGGGCGCGCAGGCGACTGGGGCCGGGCGGGACGAGCGCGGCTCGGTGAGCGCCGAGCTCGTCATCGCCACGCCCCTTTTCTTGTTACTGGTGCTGGGCGTGGTCCAGTTCGCCCTGTGGGAGCATGCCACCCACGTGGCCCAGGCCGTCGCGCAAGAGGGCCTGGCTGCCGGGAGGCTGGAGGACGGGAGCGGCCCTGCGGCCGTCTCCGAGGCCGACGCCGTGCTGGCCCAGCTCGGCTCCGGCGTGCTCGTCGGCGCCCAGGTGAGCGCTACCCGCACGGCCGACCAAACAAGGGTCATCGTCAGCGGCCACGCCGAGGAGGTCCTGCCTTTCTTCACCTTGCCCGTGCGAGCGGTGGCCGTCGGGCCCACCGAGATCTTCGTGCCCGGGGCCGGTCCGTGACCCCGACGCCGCGTGCTCGCCGCACGCTGGACGAGCGGGGCAGTGTCACCGCCGAGCTCGTGATCCTGGCCCCGTTGCTGGTCCTGATGCTGCTCTTCGTCGTGGCCCTCGGGCGTCTGGCCGGGGCGCGCATCGACGTGGCCGGTGCCGCCGCCCAGGCCGCTCGGGCCGCTTCGATCGCCCGCGGTCCGGCTTCGGCCGCGGCGGCCGCGGAGCAGACGGCTGCGTCCGCCCTGGCTGGTCAGGGGGTGACCTGTGCCGACCTTTCGGTCTCGGTCGGCACTGCCAACTTCGTGCCCGGGGGCTCGGTGTCGGTCACGGTCGCCTGTTCGGTGAGCCTGGCCGACCTCGTCGGGTTGCGCCTGCCTTCGACCGAGACCTTGTCAGGCACCGCCGTCGAACCCGTAGACCTTTACCGGAGCCTCTAGGGATGAGGCGGCCCATGTGTCGGCGCCGGCGTGGCGAGGAGGGGACAGTGACCGCCTTCGTGGTCGTGTTCATGTTCGCCCTTGTCCTGCTGGCCGGCCTGGTGATCGACGGCGGGCTGACGCTGGCCGCCCAGGTCCGGGCCATCGACGAGGCCCAGGCCGCGGCCCGGGCCGGCGCCCAGGAGATCGACATCGCCCTGCTGCGCTCGACAGGGCAGGTCTCCCTCGACCCCGTCCTGGCGGCCCAGGCGGCCGAGTCCTACCTCTCTGCTACCGGGGACGCCGGCACCGTGGAGGTGAACGGCGACGAGGTGGAGGTCAGCGTCTTCATCAGCCAGCCCACGCAGATCCTGGGCCTGGCTGGGATCGGTCACCTGACCGTGACCGGCCACGGCAGCGCCTTCCCCTCCGTCGGGGTCGACGTAGGGAGCGCCCCGTGAGCCGGGCCGCCAAGGTCGGCAGGGGATTGGGCGCCCTGGTCCTCCTGGCCGGCTTGGCGGCCGGGCTGCCCTGGGCGCTGTGGCACTTCGTCGGTTGGCCGCTACCGCATGTCCTGCCTTCCTGGTCAGCCCTGGAGAGCGCCCTTACCAGCCACGGCATCCCCGACATGGACCTGCTCAAGGCGCTGGCCTGCGTGGTGTGGGTGGCCTGGGCGCTGCTCGCGGCCTCACTGGGGGCCGAGCTGCCGGCGACGCTCCGAGGCCGGACGCCACGGCACGGAGTCTCGCCCTTCCAGCCCCTGGTCAGTTACCTGCTAACGGCTGTCGTGGTGGCGTCCTTGGCCCTGTCCCCCCGGGCCACGGGACTGAGCACGAGACTGGTCGGTGCTGGCACCGGCCTATTGGCACCCCGCCCACCGGTGGCAGTTGCCCTCGTGAGGGTCGGCAGCCCGTTCCTGGCGAAGCCGGCCGCGGACCGCCCCACAATAGTAGGGACCGTCGAAAAGGTCCCGCTGCGGACCTACGTAGTCGTCCGCCACGACACGCTGTGGGGGATCGCCGAGCGGGAGCTGGGCGACCCGTTGCGCTGGTCGGAGATCTACCAGTTGAACCACGGCCGGGCCGAGCCGGGTGGGGCCACCCTCGACGACCCGAACTGGATCTACCCGGGCTGGACATTGCTCCTCCCATCGCTACCGGCGACGGCTCACCCCCACCACGTGCCTTCGCCGGGGACGACAGCCGCTCCGGTAGCCCCGGTCACGACCGCGACATCGACGACGGCCACCACCGCCACCGTGCCCCCAGCCACCAGGGCGCCCACGACTGCGGTCACACCCCCAGCCACCGCCGTGACCACGTCCCCTACGACCACGGCGACGACCGTCCCGGCACCGGTGCCCCAACCGGCACAGCCACCCGTCTCGGTCCCGCTGTACCACGGCCATCGCCCTCACGTCCTTGCCCCGGCCGTCGTCGGGCTGCCGTCGGGTTCGGAGGTGGCCGGGTCCTTCGCTAGCGGGGTCTTGGCCGCCGTCGCCATCGGGCGCCTGCGACGCCGCCACGCCTACCGCTACGGGCCTCCCGAGCCCGGCCGGGACCTCTCCCTCCCGCCCGTAGGGCCCGCCATAGGTCACCTTGCCGGGCCCTCCAGCGACGGCGGTGATGACGACGGCGCCGGCTGGGACGTCCCCATCACCCCGCTCGATGACGTCGATCGCCGGCGACGCCCCGGCTACCTGGAAGTGGGGGCCCGCCAGGGGACCACTGTAGCCGTAGAGGTCACCGATCTTTCCGGGCTAGCCGTCTGCGGCCCGGCCGCTGAGGACGTCGTGCGCGCCATCGCCGCGGCACTGCTGGTCCGGGCAGGCCCGGGCGGCGCCGAAGTCCTGCTCACGGCCGATGTCGCTGAGCGGCTGTTCGCCGGGCTCGGCCCGGACCACGCCGTCCGCCGGGCGCCGTCCGCCGACGAGCTAGCCCGTGCCGTCCAAGCCGCGACCATTGCCCGGGCCCGCCGCTTCGACGCCGCCGAGGTTACTGACGCCGCCAGCTTCCGAGAGGCGAACCCCGAGGACCCCCTACCGGTCGTGCTCGCCGTGCTCGAGGCCGTTACCGGAGCGGCCACCGGGCTTTGGCGAGCACTTTCGGCTAGTGCGGCGCGCTTCGGCATCGCCGTACTGATGCTGGGCGACAGCCCGGCTGCCGTGGGACGGTTGGTCACCGACGAAGGACGGAACGTCACCAAGCTCGACGTCGAGCCCCCGGGCGAGCAACTGGCAGGGGCCCGCCTGTTCGGGCTCAACCGAGACGAGGCAGTCGAACTGCTCGGTCCGGTCATTGATATCCGGAGAGACCAGAGCACCGACAGCGATGGCCCGAGCGCGGGGCCCACCAGCTTGGAGGGCGAGGGCGAGACCCTGGTAGTCCCCGTAGCGGCTCCCACCATTGGCCAACCGTGGCCCGAGATGACCACGGTCGTCGCTACCAAGGACCGTCCACTGGTGGTCAAGGTCCTCGGGCCTTACCACGTCGCCGCCTGGGGCGAACCGGTGAGCACGGGTTTGCGGGCCCGGGCCAAGGCGTTGCTGGCCTGGTACCTGGTGCGGCCCGAGGGGGCTACTAGCGAGGCGGCCGTCGACGCACTGTGGCCCGCCACGGCGCCGGGAGATGTCCAGCGCCAGTTCTGGCGGGCGCTCGGGGACCTGCGCAGCCGGCTCAAGGGCCCGCCGACGAAGCCCTCGACGTGCTCGAAAAAACCGGCGAGCACTACCGGCCCGCGGCGGCAGAGACCACCTGCGACCTCTGGGAGTTCCAGGGCGCCCTGGCTCGTGCTGCCCGGGCTGACGACGACAAGGGAGCCACAGAGGCGCTGCGGCGCGCCGTCGACTTCTACCAGGGCGACCTGTTGGAGGGCAGTGACTACGCCTGGGCCGAAGCTGTGCGCCAAGACCTTCATCGCCGTGCCCTCGACGCCCACCTCCGCCTTGCTGAGCTCGACGAGCGAGCCGCCCGCACCGGTGCCGCCGTGGCAACGCTGGAGCGTGCCATTGACCTTGACCGCTACGCCGAGGAGCCCTACCGCCGGCTCATGGCCCTCCACGGCGCCGAGGGACGCCTCGACGGCGTGACGGCTACGTGGCAGCTCCTTCACAGGCGGCTAGACGAGCTCGACCTCGACGTCGAACCCACCACCACCCGCCTGTACCGTTCGCTCACCAGCAGCGAACGCGGCACTGGGCCGATCGCCAGGCGGACCGTCGGCCTCCCGCCCTAACCATGGGCGCGTCCAGCCGGAACTGGGAATCCGCTGCAGCGGCGCCGAGTTCGTCGCCGGCACCGAGGTTCATGGGCGACAGCCGTGCGCCTTGGCAAGTGGCACGACTGCCACCAGCGTTGACGTTGCCAGGGGCCCGGCCGAGCGGCCAGTGGTTGGCTCTGCCTGGCCGCGCCCCTTGGATAAGCGGTTACCAGCCGACCAGGTTAGGGCTGAAAGCTGATCACTCGGGCCGATGCTCTAACCGTCCCCCCCGCGCCAGGCACCACCACGGCGATCCACTCGTCCGGGCGCGGGACGCCGAGCCGCACAGGTGACTGTTTATAGTGGCCCCCGTGGTAGCTGAATTGCCGTCCGCTCTCCATCGCCCGGAGGTTCGACGGATCGACGAGGAAGACATCGGACTCCACACCCGACATAGTTACCTCGACAACAGTTCCGGCGTCTAACCGTCCAAGAGGAAATTTCAGGAAGTTCACCGCAGTTCTTCCGAGGCAGCGGAGTAACAAACGTCTAGAAGCGAGGCTTCGTGAGCAACGCACTCTGGCGTGACCACAAGGCGTTAGCCTATCACGTCATGGCCCAGCTCGTTGCTCAACACACCAGTAAGCCGGCGCCAGTTCGAAGGTCCGCTCGAAGCAGCCGCGAAGCGTCATGAAGCTGCCCGAAGAATACTGGTCATGCGTCGAACGCCCTTTCTCCGATCTACGTGACGCTCGAGGCTGGCGTTGTCTTGGTGTCCTTAGGACGGATTTGGAGGAGGTCGGCGAGAAGATCGGAAATGGGTCCCCCGATCGGGCACTGGTTTGGCGCGGGCAAGCGGACGCCGACTTCGGTCTTTCAAGCGCGCTCTTTCGGAAGGCGTTGACGGCTCATTGCATGTTGGATCTCGACGAGAAGCGGATGTTCCAGATGGAGAGCGACGTCATCGCCCACGCTAGGCGACGGGGCCTCGGACGCGGTATGACTAATGTACAACTTCTCCACGCCCTCCAGCACTACCAATTACCTACCCGATTAATCGATGTCAGCCGACGCCCGATATCGGCCCTCTGGTTCGCCTGCAACAAACACCCGCGAAAGGATGGCCGGCTCTTCCTGTTCTGCGTCCCGAGCCAGGCTGAAAGGCTCGACGACCCCAATCTGCAGATGTTACCTTGGGCCGGCATCAGGCTGTCTAATTGGACGAACCAAGTCTTGCTCCTCCGCGCCCCCGCTTCGAACCCCAGGATCGCCGCCCAAGACGGCGCCTTTCTTGTGGGCGGTTTAGCCCGCAATTACGCGGGGCAACAGCGCCTAGCTAAAGACAAGCACGGGAGCTGGCGACATGTCCCAGCTGAGCAGATCCACGAGATCAGTGAGCTCTTCGTGAAGTTCCCACAAGAGATCACCGTGAAGCGGGCCACTCGTTGGATCGCGTCGGAGACATATGGAGTCACTTGGCGGATCCCGGCAGAATGCAAGCCAGTTATCCTGAAGGCCTTACGGCTACTCGGTGTTAGCGAAGCTACGATGTACCCGAACTTCGACACAGCTCGCAATGAGCTGGATCACGCTCTGCACCTATCTTGACCAAGCCGCCCATGGTGCAGCTCTCACTTGGCGAAAAGCGCTTACCGGGGCCCGGACGCACGCTGTTGTGGCCTTCCTATCTCGGTTCTCGGTGACCCCGCCCGGGTAATTGCTTTGACAACGACATCTAAGGTGCGCAGACGGCTTTGCGTCGTCCCCCTATGAGAGCTGCCGCTGGGCGTAGTAGCAGGCGCCTGAGTACCAGGACGTGTTCGGGCCGTGCCCGCTCGTTCGAGGTGACGATCGGGCCGATCGCCGCCCGGGACAGGCGCCCTTGCCCCGGGCCCTTTCACGCCGCTACCGTCGGCGCCAGCATTGAAGCGGCTACGGGGGACGGGACATGACTGGTCAGAGCAGCTCCCGCAACTCGGTCACTCAAGCGCAGATGGCGTCCCACGTTGGCAGCGGTGCAGTACCGAAGTACAGCTCTGGCATCCCTGCTTCGTAGGCGGCTCGCAGCCGGGTAGACACCTCTGAACCGGTGTCGAAGGCCGGGCAGTCGCCAAAGCCGCCGGCCGGACGAACTTCGGGAGCCGAGGTGCTGGGAAAGTGGGTGAGGGTGACCGCCTCTACGCTGCTCATTACCGCCAGGACTTGTGGGCGGTCGGAAAGCATCTCCAGGACCCTGCCGTCGCCCAGGAGCTGGTAGACGTCGTAGAAGTGCCGCCCCTGGCGGGGGTGCACTGGCCTAGCTCGCTCGGCGGCAATGTCTTGGGCCAAGCCGTGGACGAGCACCAGTTTTTCGAGCAACGTGCGCCCGGGGTGCAGGGCGGCGAGCGGGAACGGCCGCAGGTCGTCGAACTCGTCGAGATCGGTCCCTGCCGCCACGAGGGCGTCACCGAGAAGGGACCCGATCGGGACGGTTTGGTTAGGGTGCGGCCCGCCACGTACGCCCATTTCGAGCAGCACGCTCGTGCCAAGCAGCGCCGTTGCCTGGCGCGTGGCCGGGTAGGTCACCTCGTAGGCCCGGTGCCGCCCTTTCTCGCTAGCCCCGACAGCGGCGGCCGTACCTCCTATGCCCTCAGCCGCCGCCGCTCCCATGTCCTTCATAAGACGGTCGGTGGCACCCCGCCCACGCTCGCCTGGGAGAACGAGGACGTCGACGTCTTCAGAGAAACGCTCCACGATGCCGTAACCCTTCGACAGGCTCGTGCCGCCCTTGAAGATGAAGTCGTCGTCGAAGTCCCGAGCGAGCACCCGAAGTACCTCGCCCACCCAGTAGTCCTTTTCCACGGCCGTGGGGCTGATCCCGAGGCGCTCGGCGGCGGCGTCGAGCGTCGGCCCGAAGTCGTCCGAGCCCCGGAAACGGGCCACGCTCAGCCGGCGAACGCCAGGGCCATGTCCGAGCGGGCCGGCTCGCTGCGCGCTGGCCGCACGGCGGCGGCTATCTCGGGGCGGCCGAGGGCGCCCAGGAGGCGGCGGAACCGCTCTCGGACACGGGGCGGCTCGGTCTCCGAGGCGCGCGCCAGCCGCTCGAGGCGGATGTTGCCGGCGTCAGCGAGCCGGGCGATCCGGCCGACGGCGTCGTCGGCCGGTACCTCCACCAGGCCGTCCCAGTCCCTCAAGACCTCGAAGAGGGCGACCTCGGCCGGCCGTAGGCGCTCGTCACGCCGCTTGGTGCTGGCGGCGCGGCTGACCAAGCGGACGGGGCCGGGGCTCCGGGGGGCGCGCCCGGGCACGGCGATCGTCTCGTGCCGCGCCACCTGCGTCGACAGGCCGAGGGCCAGGGCGGCGCTCCACCCGGCCGGCCCGGACCCGGTGACGCTAACGACCTCCCCAGCCAGGCGGTCGGGCGGCGGGGGGGCCATCCCGAGCCGGGTCGTGGTACCCCGCCAGTACAGGCCCCGCCGGACACGGCGGACATCCCCGGCGCGAGCCATCCGCGATAGCGCCCCGGCGACGGCGCCGGGGGAGCCACCAAAGTCCTCAGGCCGCCAGAACCGGTCCCGCGACGCGAGGACCTGCCGGCGTACCTCCGGGGCCACTGTCGCGGTGATCATGGCCGTCATGGTACCACTCCTGTCGGTAATACGCTACGCGAAGTTGACAAGAATACGTGTTCCACGAGCGCTCGAGCGGGCCGGGCGCGCCGCTCACGACCCGGTCTCGCCGTAGGCCTGAGCGAGGTCGAGGACCTCGGCCACGTACGCCTCCGAGTGGTTGTAAGCAAAGACAGCGGCACTCAGGTCGGCCCCGGCGGCGGCCCCGTTGGCGCATAAGTCGCGCGCCGCGGCGTAGATGGCATCGACCGGGTCGTACGGGCTGGGCGGGGCCGCCCCGCCGGCGGGGACGGGCTCGTCGTACTCGGCGAAGGTGGCCGGCTCGAACTGCATCGGGCCCTCGGCCCCGGCGTAGTTGGCCCCTGAGTGCACACCGGGCAGGCTGGATTGATCGCTGTCGGACTCGACGGTACCGATGGCGGCCAGTACCTCCCAGGGCAGCCCGGGGCAGGTTGGCGCCGCCTCTTGGTACAGCACGAGCATGGCCGGGGGGATCTGGGCCACTGCGCCGGGGCTCGCAGCGCTGTCCCCGCCGCCGAGAAGGGAGGCGATGGCCGCCCCCCCGGCGCCGGCCAGGACCACGACGAGGCCGACGAGGCCCGCCGCTCCCATGGCGATCTTGGTCCCCAGACCGTTTGTAGGGGCGTCCACGCCGAGCGTCACGCGCCCCCGAGGGGGATGCTGGCCAGTTGGGCCAAGCGGAGCCGGTCGCCGTCACTGCCGACTGGGAGCCAGACGTCGGCGTCGGAGGCAGCTCCCCCTGAGCGCGAGGCCGTCGCCACTGGGACGCTGCGATGGACCAGTACCTGACGGGCGTCCCGCTCCCGCCGAGGAGTGGGGAAGCTGAACAGCACCCAGTTGGGATGCCCAGCGGCAGCGGCCAACTTGGCGTAGCCGTCGAGCTTGGTCCCCAGGCGCGCCAAGCGCTCGGTGCCGTTGTCGTACTCGAGCAGGAAGGCGAGGTGGGCGCCGGCTTCGGCCCAGATCCCGTAGCCGTCGGGGCGGACGACCTCGCCCCACTCTTGGGCGCACCGCCGTTCGGACCACCACTCCTCCAGAGCGCAGCCTGCGCCTCCCCGAGCGGCACGGAGCAGGCGGCAGAAGAAGCCGTTCAGCCCCACGAGATGAGCCAGGCGCTGGCTGGCGCCCAGGTCGTGGGCGAGGCGGCGCCGCCAGGCGAGGTCGGCCACTTCGCGGCCTGCTTCGGCTGCCACGACAGCAGCACCGAGCGGGCCCAGCACCCAGTGGAACGGGGACGACCGTCCCCACGTTTGAGGGCGGAAGCGGTCGAGAACGTCCAGGGCATGGAGTTCCGAGAGCCGTTCCCGGGCCCGGCGTTCGCCGCTGAAGCCGACGTCGGCCACCTGGCCCGTAGTTAGGACGCGGTGCTCGTCGAGCAGGCGGCATATGTAGCGGTCCCGTCCCGTTAGGCGACCTGTCACCGCCAGCAGCCGAGCCTCCAGGTCCCGCCAGCCGCCACCGCTGGATGAGTTGGCGGCGCCCGGCGTCGCTGAGGTCCAGCGTGCCGGAGCCGTACGGGGCGCGCTCGAGGGGCCCTGCCCGCCGGCTCACCCCGGCCCGTCCCCGGGCCGGGCAACTCCGACCAGCTCATCTCCACCTATCCCTTGAGTCCGCCGACGCGCTGGAGCCCTCTGTGGCGCCCTGACGTGCAGGACCAGCCCAGCCCGAGGGCTCCAATCGAGGACGGGGCCCTCCGTGGAGTACTCCGCGGACGGGCCCCCGGAGGCCCTGGTGGAGCCCCCCACCCGCTCCGCCCCCGCGTCCGGCGTCGGTGCCCGTCCCGGTGGAGGGAGCGGGCAAGGTGCGCCCTTCCAGCGGCTCGGCCAGGCCTGCGGGCCGTGGGTGACGGGCGTGGTTGGCGTCGCGGACCGCCTCGGCCATGCCGGGGGTGGCCGCCGGCGCGGCCCGGGTGCGGAGCGTAAAGGCGGGGGTCTCCTCACCGTCGACTACCAGGCGGGCCACGGCTGTATAGGCGCCCAGGTGGGACAGGTCGTGCTCGGAGACCTCGGGGGCCACGTGGCGAGCGAGCACGTGGGCGTCCTCGGGGCTCATGGAGAACCACACCTTGGTCCGGGCGTTGGACGAGACCGCTTCGCGCAGTTCTTTGGGGAGCTGGCCCAGGTGCTGGTGGGCCAGTACCATCGACAGGCGGTAACCCCGGGCCTCGGCCAGCATCTCGTCGAAACTGCGGGGCAGGTGCAAGAAGTTCTGGCACTCGTCGACCACCAAGGAGGCGTCGGCCCGGGCGGCCTGGCCCGTCCGGGCGCGGTGGGTGGCCGCCTGCCACACCTTGGCCACCACGAACGACCCGAGCAGCCGGGCCGTCTCCTCGCCCAGGATGCCCTTGGGGACGCGGACGAGGCAGACGCCGCCGTCGAGCACCTGTCCCATGTCGAAGCTGGCGTCGGGCCGGCCGACCACGGAGCGGACGAAGTCACGGAGCAGGAAAGCCCGCAGCTTGTTCATGACCGGTCCGACGACTTGCGCCCGGCCCGCCTCCCCCATGGCCTCGTACGAGGCCCAGAAACCCCCGAGGCCGGCCTTGTCGTCGGCCACCACAGCTACGCGGGGGGCACGGAACTCGTCGTCGCACAGGAGCAGGGGGACGTCGGCCAGGCTGGTGGCGGTACCCGTGCGGGCCCGGTAGCGGAGCAGGGTGAGGCAGGCAGAGCGCAGCACATCGTCGGTGCGCGGCCCCCAAAAGGCGGCGAATATCGAGCGGAAGATGCCGACCAAGTTGTCGACGGCGAGATCGGGGTCGGGGCCGGCGAGGACGTTGAGGACGGGCGCGGCACCGAGGTCCTCGGGGTCGATGAGCACGGTGCGCGCCGCCGCTCCGGCCGGGAGGCGTTCGCACAGGTCGGTTACGAGGTCTCCCTTGGGGTCGATGACCACGACGCCGCGTCCGGCGGCGACGTCGCCCAGCACCAGGTTGGTCAGCAGCGTCGACTTGCCCGAGCCGGTGGCCCCCATGACGTGGAGGTGGTAGCGGGCGTCGGCCACCGCCAGGGTCACCGGGCGCCGCCCGCCGGCCTGGGCGTCGCCCAGGAGCTTGGGGGCGGCGGTGCCCGAGGGCGCCCCGGCGACATGGCTACCGCCGGCCAGGGTGACGAGGGCGGGGGCGGGGTGGGCGACGGCGGGGGGCGGGGGGACGGCTTTGGCCCCGGCCCGGGCCAGGCCGGGGACGCTGGCATCGGTGGGCAGGTGAGCCAGGGCGGCCAGTTCGGCGACCGACAACAGGTCCCCGCGGCCGAAGCGCCGCCCGGCCAGGGTAGCGCCGGGACGGGCCAGGCGGCGGCGGTCGAAGCGGTTGCGCCCGGCGAAGAGGGCAAAGCCAGACGCCACGGCGTGGGCCCGGCCCCGCAGCTGTGCTCGGGCACGGCGGTCGTCCGCAGCGCTGGCCACGCCATAGCGGACGCAGACAGCCCAGCAGGGCTGGGCGGCCTTGGCCAGGATGGCGGCAACGTCAACACCCCGGGTGGGGTCGAGGTTGACCTGCTGGGGGGCGCTCGGCGACGGGGTGAGCAGGTCGACGAGACGGGCGGCCCCGCTGGACGGTCGTCCCGCCCGGCGGGCCACGGCCGCCCGCTGCAGGCGGGCTAGGCGCTGACCGGTCACTGGCCGGGCCAGGACCTGGACGCAGGCCGACTCGCCGTCACCCAGCCCCGACAGGGCCCCGAGCAGGGGGCGGAGAGGGTCGACCTTGTGCTCGGTGCGCAGCGGGTAGTGCTCGGGCAGCGCCAGGCGCAAATCTCCGCCGGTGGCCGCCGCCCCGGGGCAAAGCGGGGGGACGGCGGGCACGGTCTCGGTGCGCGCCCCGGGCCAGGCCGCCTCGACGGCCCGCTCGACGAGCCCCGGTGGGACCGGCCCGGGCACCCAGAAACCAACCCCGAGGGCGCCGTCGGCGGCGGTGAGCTCAAAGCCCAGGTGCGGTTGGCCACCTAGGCCGCGCCTCCAGGCCGGGCGGAGCAGGGCGACCAGGTTCGACCACAACGTAGCGGCCCCTTCGGGGTCGACCTCGGGCGGGGCCAGCACCCGTACCAGGCGGGCGCCCTGCGCCATGCGCCGGGCCTGGGCCCGACGGGCGAGGCTGACTGCAACGGCGACCATCAGGCCGAGGCCGGCTAGGACTGGCCCCGCCACTATGCCCAGGGGTGCGATAGCGCGGGCCAGGTGGTGCAGGAGCTGGGCCGTCTCGGTACCGGGATGGGCCAGGTAGCGGGCCAGCGGGCTGCGCTCGAAGCTCGGGCTACTAGCGAGACGAACGGTGGGCTGGGATGTTCTCGTAGGTTTGCTCCTCCTTCAGAGGTCGGGGGCGTCGTCCAGGGCCTGGTCGACCCCGGTGCGGCAGATGGCGTCCTCAGCCGAGCTGGCGAGGGCGGTAAAAGCCACCCGGTCGGTACCGGCGGCCAGCAGCCCCTGGCCCCGGGTGGCGCCCAGCAGGTAGGTGCGCTCGCCGGCCGACAGCGCGAACGCCTCGGCCAGGGCGTCGATGCTTTGCGGCGCCTGGCGCAACAGGACCTGGGTGGCGGCGTTGGCGATGACGGCCTGGCCGAGCGGCGAGCCCAGCAGGTCGGCGGCGTCTTGGGTGACGACGGTGAGCCCGGCCCAGTGCTTGCGCGCCGACTTGGCCATGCGGAACAAGAACTCGGCGCCCGAGGGGACCGCCATCAACAGCCAGGCTTCGTCCACGACCACCAGCCGGCGCCGGCGGCGCTGCGGGTCAGAGACACGGCGCCAGATGGCGTCCAGGGTGAGCAGGGTGCCCGCCGCCTTCAGTTCGCCCGGCAGGTCCCGCAGCGAGAACACCACCAGGTGCCCGTCGGGCCGGGTGGTGGTGGGCCCGTCGAACAGGCCCCGGTGCGTGCCGGTGACGAACGGTGCCAGGCGGGCGGCCAGGTCGTGGGCGACGGGGCCCTCGTCGGCCCGCATGGCAGCGGCGAGGTCGGCCAGCAGCGGTGCCGGACGGCCGTGGGTCCGGGGGTCGCCGCTGATCCCGACGGCTTGATAGGCGGCAACGATGCCCCGGTCCAGCGCCGCGGTGCCGGCGGCGTCGGGCTTGGCGCCCAGCAGCACAGCGACGAGGGTGTGGACGAACAGCGCTCGGCGGGTGAGGGCGTCGGGCCCCGGGGCCAGGTCGAAGGGGTTGTAGCGCACCCCGGGCGCCCCCAGGTGCACGTAGGCGCCGCCGACGGCCTCGGCCAGGCGGCGGTACTCGTCCTCGGGGTCGACGACGGCGATCTCGATGCCCTGGTACAAGCAGCGCAACGCTTCCAGCTTGGCCAAGTAGGACTTGCCCGCCCCGGAGCGGGCCAGGATGACCGAGTTGTGGTTGTCGCAGGCGAAGCGGTCCCAGAGCACCACCCCGGAGCCGTCGGTGACGGTGCCGTACAGGACGCCACTGGGCGCGCTCAGCTCGGCCGAGGCGAAGGGGAAGGAGGCGGCCAGGGCGGCGGTGTCGAAGCTGCGGCGTTGGCCCAATGCGTCGACGCCGAGGGGCAGGGTGGACACCCAGCCCTGCAAGGAGCGCCAGGTGGCGGGTTGGGCGTCGAACAGCACCGAGGCGCAAGCCGCCCGCGCCCGGGCGCACTCGGCCTCGAGGGCGGATTCCGAGCCGGCGTGGACCGTCAGGTAGAGGCCGACCCGGAACAGCTTCTGTTCGCCGCGGGCCAGGCGGGCGGCCAGGTCGCGGGCATCGGCGGCCGCTACTTCGACGTCGGGGTCGATAAGGCGCCCCTTGCCGGCGTCGGCCCGCCGTCCCGACTCCAGGCGGGCGAGCTGGCGGCGCAGCCTGTCGGCGGCCAGGACGGCGGGGACGGGCTCGACATGCAGGGCCACGTCCACGCGGCCGGGGTGGGCGGTGAGGGGCTCGAGCCAGCCGGGGCCGACCTCGCGGGGGTAGCCGACGATGGCAAAGCTCCGGCACCAGCCGTCCCCTATGCGCAGGCCCCGAGGGCCGACTTCGACGGAGTCGGGCCCGAACGGCGCCGCCGGCCGGGCCCCACGCCGGGCACGTGAACCCAGCAGGCCGCTCATCGACCAGCTCAACGGGTGGCCAGGGTGACGGGCTCGTCGGCCCAGGTGGTGCCCGGTGCCCGGGCCGGCCCGGCGGGGTCGAGGGCTTGAGCCAGGCAGCGGGAGGCCTCGGGCCCGTCCAGGACCGAGAGGGCTACCCCCGCGCCGCCAAGGCTGGCGGTCGCCTCCCGGGCCCGGCGGTGCAGGCGCCCGGCCCCGTCGAGCTCCCTCGGTTCGCGGAGCACCACTAGCACCTCCCGGCGCAACAGGTCGTAGCCCTCCGCTAGATCGGCCAGGAACCGGGCGTGGCCGCGGGCGGCCGTCTCCAGGGCCGGGTGCGGGAGCCCTGCTGCGTCATCGACGAGCCGCTCGATCGCCGGTGCCAGGTCGATGGGCTCGGCCCGCACCACGATCTCCACCGGGGCAGCCAACGAATTGAGCCAGCGCCCGAAGCCGGCCACCAGGGCCTCCTGCTCGCCTGGGGCCCGCAGCGAGAAGGTCACGGCGCTGGCCCGGCAAACAAGGGCCACGCCGTCGGCTCCGAGGTCGATCGTGCCGTCGGGGGCGACTCCCCCGAACGGGAGGCGCAGCGGTGCCGGCACTGGGCCTTCTGCGCCACCGGGCCCCAGCCCGGCCGGGAAAGGCCCCGGAGCGGGCACGAGCCGGCGGGGGGAGCGGTGGTGGCGCCACGCGGCGCCTAGCCAGCGGTCGGCCGCCATCCCCTCGAAGCGGCCCAGGGCGAGGGCCACGGCCAGCCCGCCTACGGGGAGCGCCCCCACCCCGAACACCTCCAGCGGTACCAGGCGCCGGGTGGCGGCGTAGGCGGCCCAGAGCACGACGGCGGCGCCGGCCAGGACCGCGAGCTGGCGGGCGGTCAGGCCGGCCAGGATGCGGTCCTCCCGCTCGACGTCGGCCGGGATGCGGGCCCGTCCTCCCGCCTCGCCCCGGTCAGGCCCGCCCATGGCGGCCCCGGCTCTCACAGTCCCGCCCCTGCGGCCAGGGCCCGTACCGCCTTGTAGATGACCAGGTCGCGCACCACCCGGCCGGTGCTGCTGTGCCGGCGCGGCCCGGAGAAGACCACCCGGCTGACCCAGGACGGGATCTTGACCAGCACCCAGCACAGGCAGGCCGACACCAGCAGGTCGACCAGCCCGCCGGTGGAAGCGAGGCCCAGGTTGGTCGCCCCGCCCGAGGCCAGGAAGACCTGTAAGGCGGTGATGAGCACCAGCGACTGGGCCACCTGGACGGCCAGGGCCCCGGCAAAGGCCCGCCACCACAGCTGGGCCAGGCCCTCTGTCTGGGGCAGGGCATGGCAGACCAGGAACAGCGGCGCGGCCACGACCAGCAGCACCACCAGGGCGACTCGGATGAGATAGGTGGCGAGGAGCACGAGGGCGAGCACGGCCACGACCCCGCCGAGCAGGACCACGAAGGTCCCTTGGCCAGCGAGCGAGCCGAGCACCACCTGGCTGAGCACGACGGCGGCCTGGGCCGGGCCCACGCCCTGGCCGAGCAGGGCTTCGGAGAGCGCGCTGGCGCCCGAGATCAAAAGGCCGGCCACGCTCAGGCTGGCGTTCACGGCGATGGCGGCGAACACGATGCGGGGCAAGACGTCCTTTAGGGCGGTGCGGGTCTGGACCGTCTCGTGGCCCATGACGATGGCGCCACCGGCTAGGACGAACAGGACCAGCAAGGCGTTGGCCATGCCTACGCTTACCTGCCACAGCTGGCCCACCCGGCCTTGGGCGGTGACGTCGGGGGTGGCCAGTAGGGTCTGGCCGAGCAGGGTGAGGACCGGGTTGAGGGCGTCGGTGACGACCTCGGCGAACCAGCCGTCGATGGCGGCCTCGATATGGCCGGTGATGTCGAACAGGCCGGGCGAGGGTGGGGCAGGCGCGCTAACCTTCCCGCCTCCCGGCGCCACCGTGGTCGGTGCCGTCGTCGTGGTCGGGCCGACCTGGATGCCCGTCGGCCCCTTTCCCGAGGCCCCGGCACCGGATGCCCCTTTGCCTGACGGCACGCTGGTGGAGGGACGGGCCGAGGCGGCGGGCGCGGAATTGGTCTTACTGGTCTTGGCGGCGCCACCTGCGGGCTGCGGGCTCGCCTGGGCTGCCACTAGCACCAGGGCGGGGGAGTGCTCCACCGTTCTCGACTGCGCCGTGGCCCGGTGGCCCCCCGCGCCCAGGACGAGCACGGTCACGGCGCCGGCCAACGCCACCACCAGCAGTTGGTGCCGGGCGCTGAGAGCTCGCAGGCGGGTCACGCCGCGCCGACCACCGATGCCAGCACGGAGACGATGACCGGGGCCAGGACGGCCAGGGCGTAGCCGATAGCGGCCGACTTGAGGGCGGTCTTGGCCCTCTCCACTTGGCCCGGGTCGCCGCCGGCGGTGAGGTAACGAAGCCCGCCGATGGTCAAGAACAACGTGGCCACGCCCGCCAGGATGCCGACGAGCCAGGCCGTCAGGTTGGAGATCACCCCGTTGAGTGACGGCGCCGCGTCGGCGGCGGCCGCGTGGGCCGGCGCCGCCAGGGCCAGGACCGTCCCGGCGGCCACGAGCAGAGCGACCTTCAGGCGGCGAGGGAGCCGGCGCCGAGCCATCGGACCCGGGCGCGGCCGCGCCGCGGAGCGCTGAGCGGGGCGCGCCCGCAGGCGAGCGGTGAGCTTGGCGGGGGCGGGACGTGTCGTGGCGACCTCCTTCGATCGGGCCCCGCCGCTGAGCGGGGAGGGGGGCGGGGGCCGTCCCGGCTAGGAGCGGTCGGCCGGGCGGGCACTCTCAGCTCCTAGGCGTCGGGCCCTTGGCGACGCTTGTCGCTGGCCCGTTCAGCCGTCCCAGCCGGGGACGGCCCCCACTAGAAGAACAGGGGCCCTCGGCCCTTTTTTCGACAAACCTGCCGGGCGGGTACTCGTCGCTGGCGAGCCACTCGGCCAGGACCAGCTCCGCCCGGGCGCGCCTCTTCTGCATCGTCTTGTAGGAGACCCCGAGCGCCCCGGCCAGCTCGGCCAGATCGGCGCCACTAAGGCGGGTGGCGCCGATCAGTTCGGCGTCCTCGGCACAGACCACAGCGGCCCGGACAGCCAAGCCCAGCACGAAATCGGGGTGGCCCCAGGGTCGGGGCGGGGCGGCCGAGACAGCATCGCCGGCGGGGTGGGCGGCTTCGGCCAGCTCGGCGCGTAGTGACCGCCGGGCGCGCGACTGTGCCGTCCACGTGAGCCAGGCGGCCAACCGGGCCCGGCCCCGCCCCGCCCGGGCCGCGGCGGCGACGAACCCGGCGAGCATCTCAGCTTCGACGTCAGCCGCCTTGTCCGGGCAGGCTTGGGCCAAAGGCCAGGCGGCCCGGCGCAGCCCGGGGAGGAGTACCCCGGCCAGACCGACCGTCCAGGGCCCGCCCTGCGCCTGGGCGCGGGCTACCAGCTCGTCGAGGACGGCGTCGCGGGCGGCGAACGGCATCGAGGGGTGTAGCAAGCGCGCCTTCAGCTCGCCCAGAGGGACGGCCCGCTCGGGCAGGCCAGCAAACCCGGTGCCGTCCAGGGCGAGCGGGTGCGGGCCGCTGACGAGAAGGTCGAAGGTCTTCTCCAACGTGTCGAACGGGGAACCGGTGAGGGCACGGCGGGGGTCCATGGTCAGCTCCTTTTGTTTCGGGGCCGCCATTGCGCCACACGGCCTCCCCCGCATTTCCCCCGCGCCTGGCGCTCTCGGGCCTCCCCCGCACTACCCCGCGCGGGCTGCGGGCCTGATGGCCAACGTGCCGGCCCGCGGCGTTCCCGCTGGCCAGCCACGCGGGGTAAACGGCCCCCGCGGACTATGCCGGGCATGGGCCAGGCCCGGCCCGGCGACCGCGAAAGCTTTCCAGGCCGGCCTTTGTGCGCCGGCTGTCCGGTCGTGGCGGCGGACTACCCCGCACCCGCACGCCGCTTACCCCGCACCGTGCGCCAACCACCCCTCATTGCCCCGGGGTACCGGGGGTGACCGCGGGGTAACGGCCGGTCGCTAGGCGATGGCCCGGTATCGGCGGGGTTTGTCCGCCACGAGTTCGACCTCGCCCCGGGCCGCCAGGGTGGCGAGCGAGTTGGAAACAGCACCTTGTGACCGCCCGAGGGCCTTGCCGAGCCGCGCTCGGCCCCAGCGACTCAGTTGGCCGAGCGTACAGGTAGTCGAGCACGAGGGTGCGCAGGACACCCCGACCGAGCCGGCCAGCGGCGCCGGCCACTGCGGTTGCCGGCATCGGCGCGGCCTTCCCAGTCCCGGGGCTAGGTCTCTTCGCCTCCCGGCCGAGTTCCTGCGCCCAAGCCGGGGTCGGCAGGGTGGCGGCCGACCACCGGTCGGCCACCCGGGTACCGTCCACCCGCCCGCCGGGGTGGCGCCGAGTGGACCCGGCGACCTCGAGGGCGGCCAGGCGTTTGGCGGCGGTTGACTGGCCGATCCCGAGCGCTACGGCGAGCTCGGCCGCGGTCACCTCCGGGCTTGTTACGAGGGCATCGAGGATCTGGTCGTCAGAGGTCTTCAGCGGCCGGGCCATGGTGGCTCCTTCCCAGGTCAGATGAGGCTTGCTACGTCCAGGACCTACCTCTCCGACGGCGTGACCTCAAGGCCGAAAGACAGGGGGCCAAGACGTTGGTGGGGAGGTCTTCGGCGGGCCGAGGGGCCAGGTTTGTCGAAAACCGGCCCCCAGCCCCCCGTTCTTCTACGTGAAGCTCATCCCGACCCGGGCCGCCCATGGTTAGGCCCACCATCACCGAGCCCGCCGTACCGCTGGCCGTCTGGCCCGTGGCCCAGACCACCGCCCAGTGGCAACGAGCCGGCCGCTACCTGCCCGCCTGCACCCAGCACCCGGGCAAGATGCTGCCCGAGCTGGCCCGACGCATCGTTACCGAGTTCTCGGCTCCCGGCCAGCTCGTCGTCGACCCTCTAGCGGGCATCGGCACCAGCGTCGTCGAAGCCGCCTTGCTCGGCCGGCGCGCGCTCGGCGTCGAGCTTGAGGACCGCTGGGCCGCCCTGGCCAATCAGAACCTGGACCACATGCTGGACCGGGACCAGCGCCGACGGGCCGAAGTCCGCCCCGGTGACGCCCGGCGGCTGCCCGAAGTGCTCGGCGACCTCGCCGGGCACGTCGACCTGGTCGTCACCTCACCGCCGTATGCCTGCGACGCCGGGATGATCGACAAGCCAGCCTGGCTCGCCGGCCGTCGGCTCTGCCCGCCCGACTCGCTCAACTACTCGAGGGACCGGGCCAACTTGGGCCACGTCCGCGGCCCGGGCTACGAGGCGGCCATGACTGAGGTCTACGCCGCTTGCCACGCCGTGCTCCGCCCCGGGGGGTGCTTGGCAGTCGTGACCAAGAACACCCGGCGCCGGGGCCGGGCCTTCGACCTCGCCGGGCTCACCGTCTCCCTCGCCACCAAAGCGGGGTTCGCCTACATCGGCCACGTCATTGCCCTGCACGCCGCTGTGCGTGACGGTGACCTGGTGGCACGGCCGTCGTACTGGCAGGTCACCCAGGTCCGCCGTGCCCGCAGCCAGGGCGAGCCGGCCCACCTGGTAGCACACGAAGACGTAACGGTCCATGTCCGGCCAGGGGCTACTAAAGCGGTGACTACCAGAGGGGTGGCCCGTGCCCGCTGACATGCCGCTGTCGGTGTGGCCCAGCGCCCAGTACAACTCCCGGGCTCAGCGGGCGGGGCGGTACGTGGAGGTCTCGGGCCAGCACCCGGCCAAGATGCTGCCCGCCATCGCGGCGCGGGCCATCGCCACCTACAGCCGCCCGGGGGACCTGGTCGTCGACCCCATGGCCGGCATCGGCTTCAAGCTTGGTCGAGGCCGTCCACCTGGGCCGTGACGCCATCGGGGTCGAGTACGAGCCTCGCTGGGCCGCGCTGGCCCGGGCCAACCTTCGAGCTCGCCCGGGGCCAAGGCGCCACCGGGCACGGCGAGGTCGCCTGCGGTGACGCCCGCCACTTGCTCGCCCTCGTCGACCCCGCCGCCGTCGGCCTCGTGGCCCTGGTGCTCACCTCCCCGCCTTACGGTCCGTCGCTCCACGGCCAGGTAAGGGCCGGCCGGGTCAAGGGGTGCGCAAGTCGCACGACCGCTATTCGGCCGACCCGGCCAACCTGGCCCACGTCGGCCTGGATGGTTTGCTCGGCGCTATGCGCACCGTCCTGGCTGGCTGCGCCCGGCTGCTGCGCCCCGGGGGCTTCGTGGCCATGACCGTACGGCCCTGGTGGCGCGACGGCCGGCTTGTCGACCTGCCCGGCGCATTAGTGCGGGTTGGGGAGGAGGCGGGGCTCGTCCTCTACGAGCGCAACGTGGCCCTGCTCGCCGGGCTGCGAGGAGACCAGCTCGTTCCTCGCACGTCGTTCTTCGCCCTCGACCAGGTCCGTCGGGCCCGCCGCCGTGGCCTGCCCCGCCTGGCCATAGCCCACGAGGACCTTTTGGTGTTCCGGGTCCCTCATGCCGTTTCTGCGGTGTCCGCCGCGCCGCTCTGGGCCGGGCACCAGTGGCCCAATCTCGCCAAGGCTGCCGCGTGACGGCGGCCAGAGGCGTGGCACCCGACCCCGGCACCGGTGCCTCCTTATGTAGGTCGGGCAGTTCGACGGCCAGCAGGCAATAAGACCTTGACTTCAGGCTCCAAGGTGTGGCCTCCTCAGGTCGAGCGTTGCCACCACGCAGGCCAGCGAGCTACAGGAGGGAGGGCAGGTGCGGTCAAGCGGAGCCCGAGCCGGGACCGTTGAGCACCGCTGGGGGGCTCGTGAGGGGAGCGGATCCGTGGCCGAGCGCCCTCTGAGCCAGCAGGAAGCCGCCGTGCTGGCCGGGTGCAGCAAGGACACCATCGTCCGGGCGCGCCGGGCCGGGCGGTTCCCCCACGCCCGGCTTAGTGGGGGCCGCTGGACGATCCCGGCCGACGACCTCGTGACCGCGGGCTTTTGCTCCGAGACGGGCCCTGAGATGTCCGCGCTCGGGCGTGCGTCAGTCGGCCAGGCCGGCGACCGGGCAGAGCGCGTCGACATCGAGTTGGCCCGGGCGCAGGCCCGCATCTCGGCGCTGGAGGACGTCGTGGCCCGCCAGGACGACGAATTGCGGTTCCTCCGCCAGTTGGCGATCGGTTCCGTGGCCAGGATGGCGAGCTGATGGGCCGGCCGCTAAAGGGCTCCCTGCGCTACCACCAGGGCCGGTGGTGGGCCAGCGTCCCGGCGGCCAAGGGCGGCTCACGCCGGCGCGAAGAGGGCTTTTCTAGCGAGGGCGACGCCCGGGCTTGGCTGGCCCAGGCCGTGGCCGCCCTTGAAGGTCGCGCATCCCATCCCCGGGCCGGAGCGTTTCCGCACCCACAAGCCAGCCCGGCGCCCGGTGCCGGCCCGGCCTGAGCCCCCCAAGCTCCAGCCCGACGTGGCTTCGGTGGCCAGGGCGTGGATGGGGGCCGCCTACGAGGACTTGCGCCGGGGCGGGCCGGAGCGGGCCGAACGGGTACGGCGCCTGGTCGAGGGCTTCCTCGTCCCCTGGTTCGCCCCCCGCACCACGACCATCGCCGACCTCAGCTACTTCATGGCGCATGAGTGGCTGCTCCACTTGGCTGGCCGTGACCAGAAGGTCCTCCGTCCGGGGGCCGCTGGTCGGTCACCGTCGCTAGGGGCGGCACCCGAGGATGGGCGAGAGGTCGGCCTGGCCCAGGCGGCCGAGGCCTGCGGCGTGAGCCTGCCCACGGCCCGGCGCCGCTGGCGGGCCGGCCAGATCCCGAGTGCCTACCGCGACGCCCGGGGCCACGTCCGGGTCCCGGCCGAGGCGCTGGCGGCCATCAGCACCAAGCCACGCCCGCGCGCCGGCCTGTCCCAGGCTTACGTCTCCGACGCCCTGTGGGTGCTGCGCCGGGTGCTGTCCTTCGCCCGGGCCAACGAACTGTTCCCGCCTGGCTTCGACCCGACCGAGGGGCTTGACGCCCCTTTGCCGGACAAGGCGGCCGCTCGTCGGCGGGAGGGCGGCGGCCAGCCCCGGCCGCTCACCCTCCCCGAGTGCGCCCGGCTCGCTTCCCACCTGCATGTCGTGCACCAGCTGGCCTTCTGGCTCCAGCGCATCATGGGCCTTCGGATTCTCAGAAGCCTTCGGCGTGCTCGTAGGGGACGTGGTCGACCTTGGCAGCACAGGGATGCTCGCCGTCCAAGGCCAGGGGGGGAAGTTCTTCAACGTCCGCGACGAGCACGGCGCCGTCGTGTGCGTGCCCTACAAGCCGACGCTGAAGACCGCCGCCGGGTGCCGGGTGCTGGTCATGCCGGCCAAGCTCATGGAGCTGGTGCGGGTGGCGGTCGAGGCGTTCCACACCGATCCCGCGACGGGGGTGGTCGACAGCACGGCGCGGCTCGTGCCTGGCGTGCGGGCGGCCGACCTGTCTGGCCAGCATGCCTACCGCCACGCCTTCGATGAGGCGGCCATGGCCGAGGGCCTGTCCAGTGCCGATCTGGGCTTTAGCGTCTCGTCCCACCTACTGCGCAAGAGCTGTGCCACCGACCTGGCCTGGGCGGCCGGGATCGAGGACGCCGTGCGCCGCCGCTTCATGGGCCACCGGGCCGGCGACGACGTCTTTGGGCGCATCTACACCCTCGACCACCCCGAAGTAGCGCCCCTGGCCAAGGTGGCCGAGATCTTCGACCACAACATCGCCATGACGATCGGGACCCTGCGCATCCCCACGGTGCGGCGGGTGAGCTGGGGCCCGGACAATCCCATCGGGGCCCGGGCCGACTATGTCGACGCCACCTTGGGGGCGGCAGGCTGGCTTGTCGATCCCGGCGCGGCGGAAGACCCTCTTTGCGACGCCGACCGGGTGGCCGCCGAGCTCGACATCTACCGCACCACGGCTCGGCGCTGGATGCGCGACGGCACGCTGCCCACCGTCGTAGTACCCGACGCCACCGGCGTACCCCGGCGCTTTGCCCGCCTGAGCGTCGTGTGGGCGCACCGGGACCGCCTGGGCGGCCGCATCCTCCTGCCTGACCTGGCCGAACAACTGGGCGTCAGCTACCACGAGCTGTACCACTCGGTGCGCCGCCTGGGCTTGGAGGTGGAGCAGCACCCGACCAGTCGCGAGTACCAGCTCAGCCAGGACGCGGCGAAGGCGCTGAGGGCGGAGCAAGGGCGTGTCCGGGCCTTGCACCGCCGGTCGATGAAGCTCGCCGCCGCCGCCGTCGAGTTGAAGACGGCCCTTAGTACGGTGACACTGCTTTCGGCCAAGGGCGAGCTCAAGATTGACCCCGAGACGGACTCCTCGGGGGCTCGCTTCGTCACCCGCGCCTCGGTCCGAGCTCTCTTGCTTGCCCGTGCCCGACGAAGCCCCGCGCCCAATCGTCGCCGGGCTTGGGGAACGGAGGCACCCAAACCTGGGTACCCAGGTACTGCCGCCAGGCACTAGCCAATCATTTCCCTCCCAGCTGGGCGCATCTGCACCGTTAGGCGACAGCCGAGCACCAGCCGGGAACGACGCTCTTCAACCCGCTTAACCCTTTGCTATGCGACGCGAGTGCCAAGAAGTCAGCGCCCTCGGTCATGCCATAGAGCGAGACGACCAGCGCACACAACAAGCCAACGGAAGACTCCGCGTGGAGGATGAAGCAGGGCTGTGTCGCGTTGACGCGGTGCACGACTGGCAGTGAAAGACGGCTCTCTCCCTTTACCCACTCGTTCATCGCCTGGGCGTGAAAATACCCGTGCCTTCCGCCCGGATCTCCCGCCTCGAACCGCCAGCCCAGGGCGTGCACGTCGTCTGAGGAAGACCGCCTTTCTCCATCCTCATAAAACAGGCCTACCCGGGCGCTCAGCGTCAGTTCCTCCTTGGCTTCCACCTTGAAGGCGATGATTGGCCAGAATGTGGGAGTTCCCTTCGCAATGACCGGCCCATGAACGAATTGCCGCGAGGCCAACATATCGAAGCCTCCGCGTTGGTTTAGGAATCGCTCCAACGTTCGGTCGACGAGCGGTGGGTAGGCCATAGCAAGCCGCTCCTGCACGCTGGGTGACGCCTTGCCCTTCGTTATGCTAGTGTAGTGTCGCGCAAATGACTTGCCAGTCTGTGGTACAATGGTCCATGAGCCATGCAGCTGCTCCATTGGAGCTAACAGAGGCCCAGCGGGCCACCCTGGGGGCGGTCGCCAGGTCCACCGCCGCCGCGCACCGGGAGGTCTTGAGGGCCCAGGTGTTGTTGATGGCGGCGGACGGCGTGGCTAACGCACGCATTGCGGGAGAAGTCGGGGTTTCGGTGCCGACCGTACGGGAGTGGCGGTCCCGCTTCGCCGTCGAGGGCCTCGCCAAGTTCGGCGAGGTGCGCACAGGCCGAGGGCGCAAAGCCAGCATCCCGCAGGAAAAGATCGATGAGATCGTACGGCTCACCCAGTACTCCAAGCCCCCGGGCCAGACGCACTGGAGCTGCCGGACGATGGCCAAGGCGGCCGGGGTCTCGCCGGCCACGGTGCAGCGGGCGTGGCATGCCCGGGGCCTCAAGCCCCACCTGGTCGAGACGTTCAAGCTCTCCAATGACAAACGCTTTGAAGAAAAGCTGGTGGACGTGGTCGGGCTGTACATGGCCCCACCGGACAAGGCCGTGGTGCTCTGCCTGGACGAGAAAAGCCAGATCCAGGCCCTGGACCGCACCCAGCCCTCGCTGCCCATGAAAAAGGGGCGTGCCGGCACCATGACCCACGACTACAAACGCAACGGCACGACCACGCTGTTTGCCGCCCTGGACGTGCTCACCGGCAAGGTGATCGGCCAGTGCCTGCCCCAGCACACCAACAACGAGCTGTTGCACTTCTTGAAGAAGGTGGACCGGGAGGTGCCCAAGGGCCTCGCTGTGCACGTCATAACCGACAACTACGGCACCCGGGGGCACGAGAACGTACAGGCCTGGCTGGCCACGCACCCCCGTTTCCACTTCCACTTCACGCCTACTTCGAGCTCCTGGCTCAACCTGGTGGAAAGGTGGTTCAGGGAGCTCACCCAAAAAGCCATACGTCGTGGCGTCTTCCGCTCCGTCCCCGACCTCGTGGCCGCCATCTATGAGTACCTCGACGCACACAACTCCGACCCCAAGCCTTTCGTGTGGACGGCCAGTGCGGAGCAGATCCTGGAGAAGGTGCGGAGGGGCCGGGTAGCCCTCCGTCCACTGGCAGGCTAAAAGTGAAACACTACACTAGATGCGTTCGTTCTCGACGGAGCGCGACCCGGAATTGCTGAGAACCCACCATTTCTCACCTTGTTGCCACGGTCGGCGATCCCGGTGATTATCCGCTTACACAACTCCAATTGGGCGGTGACCGTGGCGGCGGGTTTCTTGGTCATAGCGCAAATCGAGCGCGCGGCTCGTAATTCACCGAGGGCAGTCGCATGACGTAGCGTCGGACGTAATCGGAGGGAAGGGTCGCAACGAACTCCTTGACCTCGTCGGGACTTGCAAAGCGGGAAGTGTCCTCGCAGAACACGAAAGACGGCTCCTCGGACTGCCAGGGATCCCGCACTTCCTTGATCGCGGTGGACCGCGAGAGTATCGGCCAGTACCACGCCGGTCTCGACAACCACTCGCTCGGTTGGAACCTCGTCGTTCTCGTCAACGATTGTTTCAACCCCACGTCCTCGGCCTCCGGTGTGAGCGAGGTCGTCTTGTTCCAAGTCTCCAAGCTTGCCTTCGAGCCCTTAAGGAGGCTCGGGAACCTCATCGCCAGGTGCGGCGCATCCACGAGGATGTTCTGCCCTGGTAGCACCACCTTTTCCAACCATTTGCCCACTCGCGCTGCGGCGATCCTGGCGATCGCCAGTTCGTCCCAGGGGCGGTCCTTGACCCGTAGCCCCATTTTGCATGAGGTCACGAAGTCGGCAAAGGTGACTTGTTCGGGCTCCTTCACGGGATGGCTGATGAAGTCGAGGTGGTCCCTCAATAAGGCGTCGCCGACGGGGTTCAAACGTCTTGGACCGATCAGGCCGACGGCTTGAAGGATCGGGGCATCGAGCTCCTTTGCGACTCGACTAGCCAGGGAGCGGTACCGCGCAGGCTCAGCTGTCAGGACGGGCCAACCCCATGGGCGGAACGCGGCGAACTCCTCCGTCCACAGTCCGCGATCAGCGATCAGGTCGCTGGTCAGGTTTATGTCGGCGAAGGACTCGAGATGACCGTGGAGCGTGAGATCGAAGGTTTGCGTCGATTGGAACTGGTCGAACGCCACGATCACACCCACGTCGGAATAGCAACGCGCCAGATACGCGACGCCCTCGCCGGTGAGGCTTGCACTCCTCGTATCGTCGGTGCCGACGAGGTCGTAGTCGATCAACACGACGTCTGCCCTGTCGAACTCACACTGCCTTTCCCACGGACGCGGTTTGGCCTTCTTCGCCCGAGACGTCGGGCGGTCCGCACCGTGCCTGGCTTGGACGGCCCTCTGGTCGAGGATGTCGACCTGGTCCAGCAACTCCTGCCCGACCAAGGTCTTGATCGTTATGTCGATGCACAGTGCCTCCAACGACTCCCGGCAGCGTTGCGCCTGCTCCGTCTCATCGTCACATAGAAGAACCGACAGTGTCACTTTGCTTCCCTCCAGGAGACGCGGATAGCCGTTGCATGGTTTCGATCGGGAGCGATGAAGGCAACCTGGGCGTCGACTTCCTCGACGATCATTCTCACGATCGTGAGGCCGAGCCCGCTACCTCCGAGGCCGAGGGCGGCCCGATCCGGTCCAAGGTCAAGACGGCGTTCGAAGGGTTCGAACAGGACGTCGGCTTCCCTTAGGTCGACGCCCACCCCGGTGTCCTGGACGAGCAACCAGCGGACTGCGCCTTCGCTGCCCCCACTGATGTCGACGCGGCGCGTGTCGACGTTGCGCATGGCGTTGAAGGCGTTCAAGAAGATGTTCTGGAACACAGCGCTCCATTCGGCGAACCCGGCTTCTGGTAGCCGCATTTCTTTAGGGACGCGCTCGACGTCTACGGTGACGCCGGGGTTCAGAGGCTTGACCTGTAGCACGACCTCCTCTAGAAGTTCCTTGGCCTTGAAGCGGGCACGCGCTGTTCGGTTCTCCTCATCCAGGAGGTGAGAGAACAAGGCTCGGGTTTCCCTGGCTCGCTGGATCCACTTCGCAAGGTCGTTCTGCGAGCCGTTCGAGCCCGAGGTCGTCGGACTTCAAGCGCTGCGCCGTCGACCGAAGTTGTTGTTCGAGTTGTTCGACTTGCTGAAGTTGTTTGGTGATCTCATGTTCGAAGGCGAGGGCGGAGATCCCCGCGGTTGCCAATGCGCCCAACAGGCCGAACCGGGCGGTTCGGACCGCTCGTTCCGACCGCACGGACGACGCGGCCTGACGCAGCGGACGGGAGAGGTTTTCGAACGTTTCTTGGTCGAGATCCTCGCGATGCTCGTCGAGGACCTCGATGGCCTCGTCGATGGCGCGGGCTGGTGCTGGTAGCACTGCCCGTTGTCGTTCGGCTTCCGAATGCTTTCGCAACGAGGTCCTGGTCGCGTAGAAGTCGAGCGCCCAGCGGACCAGGGTGACCAGCTCGGCGTAGGAGTCGTTGTCTGCGAGGCGGTCCCTGGTCACCTGTATGGACAAGGCCTTGTAATTGGCGGTGGCATCGCGTTCTAGTACCGTTCGCTGCTCATGTCCGGTGTCGACGTTGACCACGCCGAACAGGCGCGAGTTGGTTGGCAGGTCCTGCAGGCCGTTCTCGGCTTGTAGGTCCTCGGGCAAGAGACGAGACCGAGACAACCTGTGGGAGTGGTCGATCTCGATCCGCAGCCAGTCCGTATCTGGCCCGTAATAGGGAAGGTGAAAGCCCGCGTCATAGACGTGGACGCCACCAAAGCGGCGGAGGTAGCGACGCGCCTCCTCGACCTTTATACCGTGCGGTTGCCGATGAGCGAGGTTGAACACGCGTATCTCGAACCTAAGCTGGTCCAAGTGGCAGTTCTTCAAGCTTGCAATAGACGGTTTGACGACGTTCGCCGCGATATTCGAGCAGAAGGCGCATGACCCGGTCGGGGAAGGTCGGGTCCGGCTTGGGCTCGGTGAACTCACCGGGGGTGTCCCAGTCCTCGTTCTCTTGCAAGTCGCTTGGCTTGGGCCGACGGACCTGGACGACATCGCCCGTGGGTTGACGGCCCGCCGGCAAGAGCTCGCCGACCACCTTCGCCGTCCACAGCTCCAGGACGGCCTCCATCTTTCGGTTGAACGCCGCCGCCACACCGGGGAACGGGCTTTCGAGGGTGACTTTGAATGCCGTCCCTGCCTTGGTGTCGACACCTTGGAACGGTGGCTGGAGCGGCCAGATTCTCAGAGGCGAGGTCCTCGAACTCGGCCGGTGCCCATCGTTGGTTCAGGTTCCTGAGCACTAGCGAGGTGCCGGTTGGCGAGTTCTCCGGGAAGCGGGTCGTGCGTGGGGCCGCGTCGTCGATCGTAACCGGCGCTTCCGTCAAGAGCCCGGTTCGGACGGCACGGTCCCAGTCCACGGTCGCCTCGAGTTCCACGGAGGCGGAAGGGTCGGCCACGCTCCTGATGGTCAGGTCGGCTGCCAGCAGCTGCACCGCCAGGCGCCCCACTCCCTTGGACCCGGTAAGGGGCCGTTCGAACCTAGGGCTCGTGGCCTCGCGAGCCTTGTAGTCGGCCCCGATGCGCATCCATCTCGTCTCGAAGTCGTCGACATCCATGCCATGGCCGTCGTCGGCCACCTCGATCACGTCGTCCAGGAAGCGGATCACCACGTTACGGGCGTCAGCGTCGTAACTGTTCTTGACGAGCTCGGCAAGCGCCATGTGCGGCTTGCCGACCAGCCGCTCACCGAGTTCCCGAAGGAGCCGTGAGTCCACGCTGAACTTGAGGGTCTGTCTCATCGTCCCTCTACGACGACCGACTTCGGCGTCCTCGTGGGGTGACTACACCAGTTCGGCGACACTGGCCCAAGTGTAGGAGGGGCCGGTCAAGGCGCAGGGTTCCACCACCGGCCGGGCAGCTCTCTGGCCACTAGCATCGAACACGGAGACCGTCGATGATATATTCCATGCTGTTACATGCCGTCTCCTTACAGCCTTGCGAGGTTCGCGTGTGACCGTCACCATGTCCAACCGGCACGCGCTTGGCACCTTCGCCCGGCCACGGGCACCGTTGGTAGCGTTCGGTGCCTTTTCTGGCATCGGGGGCCTTGAGCTGGGCCTTGCCCGGGCTGGCCACAGTATCGCCGGCCTGTGCGAGTTGTGGGAGCCGGCGCGACGTGTCCTTTCGGAGCGTTTCCCCGACCTTCGGGTCCACCCTGACGTCCTCAGCTTGGCCTCTCTGGACGGGGCTGACCTGTTGGCCGCCGGTTTTCCATGTGTAGACCTCTCCCAAGCCGGGCGGACGGCAGGGATCGGCGGCTTGCAGTCGGGGCTCGTGTCGGAGGTCTTCAAGTTCGCGTGGTCGGAGGCACGCCCATCGTGGATCGTCTTGGAGAACGTGCCCAACATGCTCGTCCTGCACAAAGGCGCGGCCATGCGCTTCATCGTCGACAGCCTCGAGGCGCAGGGTTACCGATGGGCCTATCGCACCCTCGACGCTCGGTTCACGGGCGTGCCCCAGCGCCGGCTGCGCGTGATCGTGCTCGCTACGAACTCGAACGACGTCTTGCCCGAAGACGTGCTCCTCTCCCAAGACAGAGGCGAACCACCTGACGCCAGCTTCCACGGCGATGCCTACGGCTTCTACTGGACGGAGGGCCGGGGGGGCATCGGGTGGGCTAGGGACGCCATTCCCACCCTGAAGGGCGGTTCCACCATCGGCGTACCCTCTGGGCCGGCGGTGTGGTTACCGGGAAACGAACGGGGCAACAAGCTACTGATGCCGAGCGTCGAGGCCGGGGAGGCACTGCAGGGCTTCCCTAGGGGATGGACGGCTCCCGCGGTCGTGCCCGGTCAACCCGATCACCGCTGGAAGCTCATCGGCAACGCCGTGCCGCCGGGGCTCGCACAGTGGCTCGGCGAACGGCTCCGCGATCCAAGGCCGTTCGTGGCCAAGGAGGCACGTCGTTTCGACGGCCTCAAGGGCTGGCCTTCGACGGGCTGGGGCACGGACGGGCAAGCTTTCACCGCACCGATCTCGGCATGGCCCCGCCGCTTGCGGTACACCCACCTGAAGGAGGTCATCGAGCTCGACCAGTCCGAACCCATGTCCTGGCGAGCCGCGAACGGGTTCCTGCGCCGATTGGACGAGTCGAAGTTAAGGATCGACCCGATCTTCCTGCGCGACGTCGAAGAGCATGTTCGGGCCACTCGACCGGCCCTGCACCGTCCTCGCCATGGGCGACGGCCGGCAGCCGTGGGCGAGGCACTCCCACCGGGGTCGTGGGCGTCGTCGCCCGAGGCGCGGCGAAGGATGCAAGCCAATCGAGGGCGTGACACCAAGCCCGAACTGGTCCTACGCCGCGAGTTGTTCGGCCTGGGGCTGCGGTACCGACTGCATTGCCGACCGGAGCCCCTGATCCGGAACCGGCTCGACATAGTCTTTCGGGGCGCTAAGGTCGCCGTCGACGTTCGCGGGTGCTTCTGGCACGCCTGCTCGCTGCACGGGACGGCGCCCAAGGCGAACGCTCTGCGCTGGCGAGAGAAGCTCGAAAGGAACGTCGCACGAGACCGGCAACTCGAAAGCGACCTCGTTGCCCTCGGATGGCAGGTCGTCGTGGTTTGGGAGCATGACGACCCCGTGGTCGCGGCCAAGGAGGTCGCCGCGCTCGTCAAGTCGGGACCCCCCATCCGCGACCGCGCCCAGAGCCGACCGTAGGATCCGGTCGTGGCTCGTACGCTTGGCCCAGCGGGACGCCCCACACGCACCAGCGACCAGACCGAGCTTCCTAGCGACACCCCGGGGTCGGTGTTCACGCGCCGGTGGGTGGTAGAGATGATATTGGACGTAGCTGGGTACACGGCCAATATCGACTTGGGCGCGAGACGTGCGATCGAGCCCGCTTGCGGGGACGGCGCGTTCCTGGGCCCCATGGTGGCGCGTCTAGTGACCTCCTGCCGCCGTCACCGGCGCTCAGTAGGCTCAGCCCTCGAAGCCATTCAGGCCTACGACGTCTCCCTCGCGGCAGTTTCGGCCGCGAGGGCCGCGTCGAACAAGTCCTCGCTGGCTTGGGGGTTGGGTCGGCGACGGCGGGAACGCTGTCCCATCGATGGGTACGTCACGCCGACTTCCTACTTCCTGGACCTGAGGCAAGATCGGCGGACTGGGTCATCGGCAACCCACCGTATGTCCGGGTCGAGGACCTTGCCCCAGGGAAGATGAGCCGTTACCGGCAACGGTGGCCGACCATGACCGGGCGTGCCGACCTGTACGTCGGCTTCCTCGAAGCTGGGCTCGGGGCACTGGGGGATGGGGGCACGCTGGCCGTGATATGCGCCGATCGGTGGATGAGGAACCAGTACGGTCGTTCGCTCCGCAAGCTCGTCGAGCAGGACTTCGCCGTAGAGGTATCGCTCGTCATGCACGACGTCGACGCATTCGAGGAGCGCGTCTCGGCCTACCCGGCGGTGGTCGCGATCCGCCGCGCCGAGCAGGGACCGGTGCTGGTGGCCGAAGCGTCCGCCGGGTTCGGCGAACGGCACGCGAATGGTCTCGTGAAGGCATTCCGGAGCAAACGTCGCCCTCTGCCCGTGTTGCCCGAGTGGAGCGCAGCGTGGTCGCCAGCGTGGTACCGCGACGCCGAGAGTTGGCCGACGGGCACTCCGGATCGCCTTGCGCTTCTAGCCGAACTGGAAGGTCACTTCCCAGCCATCGAGGACACGGGCGTCCGGATCGGGGTTGGCGTGGCCACGGGCGCGGATGCCGTCTTCGCGGTGAGGGATCCGAGAGGCATCGAAGAGGACCGCTTGCTTCCGCTCCTGTCGGCTCGTGACGTGGCCTCGGGCAAGATCGCTTGGTCGGGGACGCAACTGGTGAACCCGTGGAGCGATACGGGAGAGCTGGTGGATCTCGGAGACTACCCCGGGCTTGCGGGGTACCTCCGCACCCACGAGCGGGTCCTGCGAGGTCGGCACGTGGCGGCGAAACGGCCTCTTACGTGGTGGCGCACGATCGACAAGGTCACCCCAAAGCTCGCAAGCCGCCCGAAGCTCGTGCTGCCGGATCTCAAGGACAGGATCCAACCCGTACTCGACGACGGACGCTTCTACCCGCACCACAACCTCTACTACATGGTCTCCGACTCATGGGACCCGCGGGTCCTCGGAGGCCTGCTCATGAGCAATGTCGCCGGGTTGTTCGTAGAGTCCTACTCAGTCCGTATGGCCAACGGTTACTTGCGGAACAGCGCACAGTACCTGCGGCGGATCCGGGTCCCCGAGCCGCAGTCGGTAACTCCCTCCCTGGCAACGCGGCTCGCAACTGCATTCGAGGAGAACGACCGCGATGCCGCCAACGTCGCAGCGCTCCTAGCCTACGACCTCGATCGATTTCCTGCCGCCAACTAACAGGAAAGCGCCTGTCTGCTCTAACCATGACCCTAGCCAACCTCTCTCCCTGCAACCGTGGCTTCGCCTTGCTGCTGACGCAGAACGGTCTCGCTCATGAGACTCTGACGCCCCTTTCCTTGACGAGGTGTCGGAAGGACTCATGGCCCGAGGGTTCGGAGCTTCGATGACCGTCTCAGCAGATGTGTGGGAGCGGTTCGACGCCCTCGTCGCCAGCTCCGACGTCGCCAGTCCCTGGGCTGGCCCAATGGACCATCGCGTCTTCCAACCCGACCTTGAGCTCCTGTCCCGGCTTCTGGCCGTCCCGCTTCAGTTTCGAGCAACCACACAATCTGGTATGCCGGCAAAGGCGGTCGACGTTTGGGTTGCTGCGCAGCTTAGGCGCGCCGGGTTTGGAGAAGACGAGGTCTGGCCCCGGGCTACGCCACCACGAGTCATGCCGATCGAGGTGGCCGCGCTCTTGCGCGAGCTTCCCACGAGACTGGGCATGGCCGTAAGGGAACAACTTGAAGGTGGCAGGCTGTCGGCGACGATCGCTGCCAGCGACGCTATCGTCCTTGGCAAGGCATACCGCAAGCAGATCGACGTCGGGATGGCCCGTTGGTCCCGAGGTGTCGAACTCATGATCTCGACGAAGCGAATGGACTCCTCGTTCGGGAAGAACGCACTCAACCGCATCGAGGAGAGCTACGGAGACGTGAGGAACCTCCGTGCCCGCCATCCGCTGGCAGCCATCGGGTACCTGTTCGTCATGCGGTCGACGGCTCTGGCCCAGGAGCCCTCCGTTGCCCAACGGCTCATAGATCTCTTGGGAAAACTCGCCCAGGGTGACGATGGCTACGACGCAACGGGCTTGCTCATTACGGAATGGACCGACCCGGTCCCGGCTGAAGGTGACGTTGCCCTCGCCTTGTTGGAGGACCGAGTACCAGCCGAGACGCGTTCAGATCGTTTCCTCCAAACCTTGATCGAGGCCGTACTAGACCGTACACCAATTGATACACACGTCAGGGTACGAGAACTGCGGACCGGAAAAGCTCTTCCTGTGAACGAGACCGACGTCATGCCGAAATAGTGACGGGGCCCCGTTAGTGGAACAGCATGCATTTTGATGTTCATTCCCGTTGCTGCCACGGCGCAATCTCGGCGAGCGGTGCTGGTCCCCGGGCTCGCAGCCATGATGGCTCGGAACCGCTTGAGCTCGGCGTCGCCGACGAACGCGGCGGGGTTCCCATCTTCCGCGGCGGCCTCCAGCTCGTTATCCTCCGCGCCCGCAGTCAGCGCCACGTCCCGCTTCTCACCCGCAGGGGTCAGAAGGAGTGCGTCCCGCCGAGCAACGCGCCCCTTGAAGGCCAGGGCCTGTCCACTCCTGCCCAGCGCCGTCGTACCTGGAAGGCACCAGCACTCGGCGGAGGTTGCGCCCCTTGGCTATCCTGCCCGGCGCCCGAGGAGCCGGCCGGATGTGTCGGCGTCCCTCAGCGGGGCGTGCCAGACCCCATGGGCCAGCTGGAGGGGGCAGATGTAGGGGACTTCCGGCAGGGCGGCGCCGAGGACGGCGAGCTCGGCACCAATCATCCTTGGGTCGATAGTCACTTGCGCCCCACCACCACGCCGCGGAACAGCCCGGCCACGAGGTTGCCGAACACGGGCGTACGGGCCAGGGCTCTTTCGACGTTCGCGGACGGCGCGCTCGCTCGGTGGAGGCTCGCCCGGTCTCATGGGCCCGATCGCCGGGGCCGTGCATGCTCGCGGTCTCGGCCGCCGGCGTTGTCTGGGCCGAGTGGCGGCGAGGGATAGCCCCTGCCTGGATGACGGGTGCGGCCGGGGACTTAGCTTTCAACGTGTTCGAGAAATTCCCGTTTTCGCACGGTCGTCTGCGGCACTCTTGAAGGGTGCGTTCGCTACGTGGTCTCGCTGGGCAGCTCTCGAAGTTCGAGCAGCGTTCGCTCCTGGCCCTGCTCTGGGCGGCTGCCGAGAGCCCGGGGACACGTCGCTCCCTCCCCACGATCACAACTGCGCTCACGGCTACCCTCCGCTTCGGGACGCGGCGCAGCAACTCTCGCAAGGCGACGCCCACCGACCTTGCCGACGTACTCGCCTCCACCCGCGACGCACAACCAGCGGCCGCTCGGTTAGAAGACTTTGAGCCAGCTGACCCGAGGCTGGTCGTGCACTGGGCTGTTGGCAGCCAGCGGCTCAGGGTCGACCCCGGGCTCGTCGAGGACCCGACGCGACTGTTGGCCGACCTTCAGTTCCTCTCCATCCTGGACGACGACATCGTAAAGGTCTTCGGCTTCGGTATAACAGACTTGCAAGAAGTTGCCCTGCGGTGCGCGGACCGGCGCCTCTCGCAGCTTGAAGGCCTGTGGGCTCACCCTCAAGAGGCGTGGGTTGGAGCAGGCAGCCCCTCGCCTGGCGAGGAGGTCCTGTGTCGACGTCGGTACCCAGGGAGCGCTCTTGCCGAGGCTGAAGTCAAGCGCGTCGTGCGCTCCTGCACGCGCCCGGCCCAGGCGGCACGAGCACTCGACTTCGCGAGTGTCGATTGCAGCGACCTCAGCCTTGACTTGCGCCCCATGATGCCCTTCTGGGGCCCAGTGCTGGCCGTACGCGCCGAGGGCAAGCGCACCCTGGTCCCGAGCTCATTGCTCCTTCGAGGGCCTCGATGTCGCGGTCGAGCGCGTCCTTGCTCGTATGGACCGACGGTCGCGCTTTCGAGAGCGGCGAACCGACCTTGCTCTTGCACGTGTGGGAGAGGCGGTGCGACAGCTAGATACTGATGTCTATTTCCCCGTCGTCGCTGGTGCTCGCCCCTTCGTGCTCTTGACGCCGACCAAGCGTCACGCCATCGCTCTGGACGTTGTGGCCTCGGGGCGCCAGCGTCGCTTCAACGCGATAGCCGACATGGCGGCTGGCTCGCTCAGCGCTCTCGTACCTGGGGCGACCTGGGAGGGACCGGCCGGCCCGATCAGTGTGCCCGCTGGTACAGAGCTACTTCGATTCGTCGTTTGCGACAGTCCTGGGCGCTGTGCGGTGGTTAGCAGCTCCCCGGGGCCGCCGGTTGTCAGCGTAAGCGACCTAAGCGAGATCGCGGCCAGAGCACAAGACGCTATCGAGTTATGGGAGTTCCTGGCCGAGGTTGCCAGCCCGCCCCGGATCAAGCAGCTCGTTGCGCCCGGGCTTTCAGAGCTCTGGGACCTCTGGCGGGAAGCCGGCACGCTGAACCCCGGCGACGTCGAGGTGGACGAGGCCCGCGTCGGCTGGTCTACGGACTTGGGACGTTGGCAGGAGGCGGCCGCCTGGGACCAAATAAACGGGGTCCTCACAAGGGCGGCCCTCCCGGCGACCTCTTACACCTCCCGCCGTCGGCTCGATGCGCCCAACGACGCCCAGATCTGGTGGCTGCGCGACCCCAAACGCGTATTGCTTGTCCGCGCAGATCCGGATCTCGTGGTCGACCTACCACTTGACGACCTCGGCCCACTGGACTTGGAGCTCGTAGTCAACTTTGCCAACACCCTATTGTTGGCGGCCGACCAGCTAGAAGCCTTCCGTCAGGCGCTTGTGTCCTGCCGGCCGGGCCTGCGCATCGTGGTGGACGCCAACAATGCCGGGCCACCCCAGGTGGACAAAGGCGCTGATGACGGCACTTGGATCGGCCTTTGGACTGCGCGCCAGCCTCGACCGACGATTGGCCTCGCTTTCGACCACAGCCTCATGGCGTTGAACGCGTTCGACCCGGGGGCCGCTCGCGAAATGCTTGGTGGGGCCCTTGGTGCTGGGCTCGGAAGGCTTGGCATCAGACGCGAGATGGCCGGCGCGGTTGCTGAAGCCTGGAGCGCGTGGCAAATGCCCCTACGTGTCGAGCTCGTCGAGGGAGGACCGAAACGCCCGTTCCACGTACCCCGCGGCCTTGAGCCCTATCACGAGGCCAGGGCACTGCGCGAACTGTTCGCCCGCTTGCGGGCTTCAGACCTGGCACCCGGGACCTATGAGGGATCCCTGGCGGTCCAGGTCTGCGATAGGTTCGTCAGCCAGGAACTTTCGTCGATGCTGGCCGACCACGTGGCCCGGTACGACAGAACGAGCTTGTTGGCTCTGGCCGCCAATGAAGTGGGCGCGGTGCTGGGCGAGCGCCGACGGAGCACGATGTCGCTCAAGGCGAGCTTAAACGCCCCTTGGGGTGACGACCGCCGGGCGGCGGCAGCATTCGGTGAGGACACCGCCGTCTTTTTGACAAAGGCTAGCCAGCTCGTCCTGGAGGCAGCACTCAGCGAGCCTCGGGGTGGCACCGTCGCTCCAGACCGTGCCGACTGGGCGCACCTTCTGGCGATCGCCGACGCCATGTTGCAGGTGGCTCAGCGTCGCGCCCTGGCGCGCTTCGACATACAGCCCGTCAACGTGAAGGTGGACGGGGAAGGCCACGTTTCGATCACTCAGACTGAGGCCTTGACGCTTGATATCGCGAACTTCGATGCGTTCCGGCGCTTGATGGCGCTTCGACCTGGTGCCGAGACAGCACTTACCACCAACGTGAAGGCGACGATGGGGTTCGCCGAGGTGGTGCGGGCAATGGGCTCGCCGGGGAGCCGGGGAGAAGCCCCATTTGAGAGCTTCGTCGATAACGAAGACGTGCCGTCTGGGTTCCGCGAGATCGACAGGGCGATGCGTGAGCAACTAGCCTCGATAATTCACCCCTAACCGTCGAGGACTTTCAAGGCTCATAAACGGCGCAGTCAGGCTTGGAAAGGGGGTCGCGGGGGCCCGCCGGAGCGTCCGGGCTCAGATTTGGGCGTCGCGATGAACGGTTTTGGCCCGCCATGGGTGGCCTGCGAGCTGTGAAGCCACGCTGGACCTATTTGGAGGCACGACGGGACAGGCCGCGGGAGCGACCGTGGACGCGAAGCGAGGTTGGCGACGCTCAGGTGGCGAAGTCGAGCGCCCGTAGCCGCTCGAAGGCCCTGGCCAGCGCCTTTACCCATGGCCAGGTGGCGTCGAGACGCAAGTAGCTGCGCCGGCCGGTGCGCGCCGTGCGCCCGGCGACGTGCAGGATGCAGTAGCGCAGCCGTTTGGGCTCGGCCTTTGCGAGCTCACCGTCCAAGCACAGGCGTTGTGACCATGTCAGGAGGTCCTGAGCGATGAGCACGACGAGCATCCAGGCGGCGTTGGAAGAGAAACGGTGGCCCGGGAAGTGCGACAGCCCGGTGGCCTTGGCCTGTTTGATGCGGTCCTCGACGTGGGCATGACAGCGGTGGCGGGCTTCGAGGTAGACGATGTCAGCTTCAGGCGAGTTGGTGATGAAGACCTGGTGGCGCCAGCCCTCGGGGTCGAAGAGGTTGAACTGGGCACCGTCGTGGGGCTCCTCGCGCCTGGAGATCGCCCTGGTGCCCTCCGGCCAGGCAGAAAGGTCCAGGTGCTCGGTGATCTCTGCCACCCCGGCGCCATCGCGCTCCTCCATGTCCAGGGTCATCGGGACCTGCCAGGCGTCGGCGGGCACGTCGGTGATGGCGAGGCGGACGGCCTCGGTGACGTCGAAGCCGATCGAGAACTCGAAGCCTTTCGCCACGATCGCGTTCACAAAGCCGTGGGTCGCACCGGCCGAGTCGGCGCGTACCAGCACCTCCACGCCGTTTTCAGGGTCGTCCTTCTTCGTCGGCACCGGTAGTTGGGCGAGCGCGTCGTCCAGCAGCTCGACGTGGTCGGCTGCGGTGTTAGCCCCCGCTGAGCCCGGTCGCAGCTTGCCGGCGAAGGCCTCGGCGGTCTCGTCGCAGTAGACATGCAAAGGGTGGAAGCCGCAGCCCTTCTTGTAGTTCGGCTCGGCGCCCTCCTTGTCGTCGGTGTGCACGTCGACCAGGGTGGCATCGAAGTCCAGGGTCACCCTCTTGGTCTTAGGAGCCAGGCCCGCGGCCCAGACCCTCGCCCTCGAAGCCGCACGAGCAGCCTGCAGGTCAGAGAGCAGGCCTTCGTCGATGGCGTCGAGCAGGCGCCAAGCGGTCGGCTGGGAAGCCACCTCCCCGAACAGCTGGGGCTGGTCACGAAGGATTCTCAAGTCCGAGACGAAGTCGTAGCCGTCGGCCAGCATGACGGCCAGGTCCACCAGCACCTCCCCGGGGGCGTGGCGGCGGGGGCCCTTTACGATCGGCGCCAGCGCGGCGGACAGGTCGGCGGCGATGCCGGAGCGCTCGGCCAGGTCGGCCAGCAACCGGGCCCCGGCGTGGCTCACTAGCCCCTGGCCGTCGGTGGTCACCTCCAGCCTCGGCCGACGACGACTAGCCGGCCGGCAGCGGCTACGATTCACTTTCAAGGTGACCCTCCTGGTAGGGGGTTTGGACTCGCTAAGTCAATTTTCCCTTACCAGGCGGGCACTTTGGCGGATGGCACCTGTCGACCGTGACCCCGACGAATAGTCGCGGCTAGGTGCCGGTTACGATGCGGTGCTAGCTGTCCTAAAGACCGCCGGGTCGTGGCCGACGAGCCGCGGCCTTGAGTACGCGACGGTTGGCCCTGACGAACTGGCCCGGAGTGCCGCTGACTGGTCCTGTCTACCGCTCAACGAGACCAGCGCTGCCGTGCGCCTGCTGACCTTGCGGCCAGAGGACCTTAGGGCTGAGGGTATCCAGTACTGGTTGACCGAGAAGCGTAAGTACCGTGCGACGACGAGGCCGCTCATCGAGGCGGCTGAAGGTTGCATGTGGATCGTGCCCGAATTGGCCACCGGGACTTTGTCGGTGCTGACTCGGTACATGTTCGACGGCCGCCTCCCGTGGCCTGACCTTCCTGGGTCCTTGCGCAGCGTTCTTGAGCGTGCCCGCCAGGCACAAAATAAACACATGGAGCGGCTCCTCGAAGGGCAGGTCCGGGACAAAGGCTACCTCGTGTGCCGGGGCCTCACTCCGTGGAAGGCGCGCAAGCGCGGCCTCGTCATGGCGCCGGGGGTGGGGGAGATCGACCTGTTGGTAGCCGACCCGGCTCACCGGCGGCTTTGGGTGATCGAAGCCAAAGACCCGGAGGAGCCGTTTGCGCCCCATGAACTTTGGTCAGGCGCATCGGAGTTCCGAACGCGCTACGCGTACCAGTTGCAGAAGAAGGCTGTCTGGGCTAGCTCCGCCCTTCAGGCTCTTCTGCCAGTGCTGTTCGACCTTGAGGTGTCCGACGGTTGGGGAGTCCACGCGCTCTTTGTGACGAGCCGCGTGGAGTTGGCCGCCTTCGACGAGCGAGTGCCATTTCCGTTCGTAGTCTTTGACGACTGCCTTGAGCTGCTGCAGAGTACTGGCCCTCCACGTGGCGGGCTTTTCGTGCCCGACTGGGCGGCGAGGTTGATGGCGGCAGAGCGTAGCTCAAGCCCCGGGGCCACGAGCAATGCTAACTGACGCCCAAGTTCTCGTCGCGGGCCTCTGGGCCGAGCACCCACGAACAACCGGGGCGCATTACCCGCTGTTGGCGCAAGATGGTTGAGCACAAACCACTTCGCTGGGTACTGGACCATCAGGCCCAGCGGCAGCTCCACCATTTCCCAGGGGGGCCGCCGGCCCAAGACAATTCGAGGAGCCCGAGGTTGTGCTTGCAGCTCTCTACGGCGAAGTTGCCCCATGGATCGCCACCCGATCGCCACGATCGGGGATGTCCCTCCTCCATTGGCGCTGTGGACAAGTCTGGCAGCAGGAGCACGATCGGGGCCAGCGGGTATATCCGGCTACCGAGCGAACGAGGCGCGTTCTCACATGCAGATCGAAGAAGCTCGATCTCCTCATCACGAAGAGCGTCCCGCAACGTGGCAAAGAGGGGATAGCAATGGATTCCTGAACCTAGGAACCACTGTTGAACTCTGAGCAGGTGCTCCAGATCATTTGGTTCGAGGTACCCCCGGTTCTTCACCTCGCCGACGATGACCTCGGACTGTCCCCGGTCGCTGAGGACCATGAAGATATCGAGTTCGCAGTAGCGTGCTCGCCGGTGACCGTCCTCACGCTGCGGAGCAGTCAGCTCTACCCCGAACTGATGTGGACTGCCTTCGTCGAGAAGTCCACCCGACCCTACGGCCGCGGCGGTCGCGATGAGCGCGGTTGCTTCGAGGATGCGGTCCTCACCGATGTCCGGCGGGAGCCGAAGTCGCCACGATGACTGCCTCGCCTTGCCGAGAGCGAGGGCGTACCCCAATGGAAACTCGGCAGAGCACATCTCGCAGGTCATGGACGTGGCGAGATCTTCTGGCCGCATGGTCATCGCTAGAGCGCAAGAAGGACAGCGGACCGACAGATGCGGCCGGAGCAGTTTGCGGTGCAGCAGGCGCAGCACCACGTTTTCTGCATAGTCATCAGGATTGGTAAAGCGCGACAAACTCGGAGGCCAGGCGCCGCGGTGCCTTTTTGCGGTGTCTTCCAGTTCGCGGATGCTCTTTCCTACCGGGGACCGAACCGTGGATGCGAGAACCTCACGGAGGGCGGGCTCGCTAGCACTGGTCGTGCCTGGGCCCCTAGGAGCTCCGACAGCCGGCCGGCGAAGCGACCATTGTCAGACTGGCTGCATTCCCACGGTGAGCCCTCGAAGAGCTTCGCCACCACATCCATAGCTACAAGCACTTCGAGTGCCACATCCTCCGAGGATGCCGCCACGGCGAAGACGCGACCGCTTCCTGCTGGGCGACGCACGGACGACCGGAGCTGCGAACCGGTGAGGAGGGCGGCGAGGCTTCTGACATTCGGGAGGGCTACCCACCGGGTAGCTCCCAAGCCGTGCTCTTGAAACACCTCGATTTGTGCTGCGACGGTCATAGCGCCGGCGATGGGATCGCGGCGTAGCCCTGGCACGAACTCGGGCAATGCAACGCTCGCTGACCACTCCGTCGTATCAATCTCGACAGCAAATGACCGCTGGAAGTCGGTGCGGAACGGATGTGGGCCAGTCCAACCACGCGGCGTGAATAGTGAGCCCGGCATCGGGCTAACGCCGGCGGAGTTGAGAAGGTTGGCGAGGTCGGCAGGGATGGGCTCACCCGGCGGCAAGACGACGCTTGCCTGCGGAGGTAAGGGCTGGCCGTCGCCACGTCTCCACCCGCTGAACGTATCGGCCTCGGCTTGTTGTTCTAGCCACCGGTGGGCCTGATCGCGGAGGCGGTCAGCGTGCCCGAGGGGCCACGGAAAGACGGTGCCACCGAAGGCACGCGCATTCCAAAGGGTCATCAGGCCGATCGGATCGCTGGGATCAAGTACAACGAAGCCTCTGGGACCGGCGTCCCCTGAATAGGTGATGTCTTCGAGCGGTGAGAGCTATCGGAGAGATGCCGGCCGGCAGGTCAATTGGCCCGGAGGGATCGAGGTCAGTCACGACCGCGCGTTCGGCAAACTGGCCGTTGAGTGACCTTTCGTACTCGCCCTCGCCGTAGGCGCCAAGCCATATCGTTAGCAGGTCGGCCAAAGGGTCGTCGTCAGACCAGCGAGCGAGGGCGAGCTCGGCTTCCGCAGGAAGGCGGTCGAGCAACCAGTCGGGGCCAAGAAGGCGGGCTGACAGGTATTCCTTCGGCTGTTCGTAGGGGCCCCATTGGCCCCTCCCGTGCCACTGGTAACCGGGCGTCGCGGCGAGGTCTCGCGCCGACGGATCATCCTCGACGGTGTAAAGGGCATCCACGCTGAGACGATCGGCCATCTTCAAGGCGGAGTCCGACCTGGTCCGATTTAGCATTGGGGTGTAGACGCCTCCCCACGCAGAGGCCGCTCGCTTCGCAGCTTGACGAAGGGCAGGCAACTGGGGAGAGACGACGATGGCCATTCGAACAGGCCGAATCGTCACCAGGCCGCTCAGCCGGCCGACTGCCATCGACGCGCTTGCCTCTGGACGGGTGGCTCGGCTATTTCAAGGCCCTGGTTCGCACGCTCGGGCTTGGCCACGCTAGGTCACCGTTGACTCCGGACAGTTCTCATCTCGCTGATGTCCAGGTTATCCAAGGGGAGCGATCGGGGATGTGGCCCTCGCCGCTGGCGTGGGGCAAGCCACTGCGCCTTGGGTCGTGGATCCACTGACGGGCAACTGGTCGCGACCTGGCGTGTGAAGACGGGCAAGAACGTCGACGCCGTCTACCCCTGCGAGCCCGTGAGGGGGGACTGGAAGGTCAGCCACCACAACGAATGCAACCGGCGCCAGCAACATAGGGACCACCTCCGTTTTGCCACAACCGGTCTGAGCCTCTCATCCCGAGCGATCGCGACGATGTCAAACCAGTCCGGTAGGCCCTCTGGCGAGCCCGTCTGGTGGCTGGTTGCCGACCGTCGGCTTCTCCCGGGGCCGCAACGGTTCTTCTTCGATGACGAACTCGAAGGCAGCGCTTTGCAGGCGGTCCGGGGGCGCACCCTTGGGGTCAAGTGGCCTGGAGGTAGATCAAGGGGTTGCCCGGGCGGTCGAGGAAGTAGAGGTGACTGACCTGGGTCGAGTAGGGCGACGGGCCGACGACGGTCACGAGGGATCCGTGGACGGACCTCTCGCCGCAAGCATGGCCAACAGCAGCCACGAACGTATCGAGCTTGGCCGGCCTGACTGGGACCGCTGTCTGGCTGTCCTGGTCATAACTTTCGCCGCTCCATGTCTCGAAAAGTCCGGCCCACCACGACCGGTCAGAGGAGCGAGGGCGCCGTAGAAGCTCGACGAGCAGGAGTTGAGCAGGGCGGCGCTCGCCCGGGCGGTGCCGACGGTCTGCGTACCGAACGGCTCCAAGTCGGCAGGGCTGGGGCATGACCTGAGGGCGGTACCCCCGGCAGGGATTGGCGCCGGGTACAACGTGGGGGCGAAGCAGTACGCACCGAGGCTCGGGGGCGTGCTCGCGAGCGGCGTGCGTACCGCGAGCACTTGTGCCGTACCGCCGGGCGAAATCTGGAAAGAGCGAGGTCGCGTCGTTGTACCGCTCCCCATCGACGATGTCGCCGTAGATCGTCCCCGACTTGGCCACGACCATGTTGTTGACCTCGTAGCCGCCGTCGTGCACGCCGGTCACGAAACCCTTGGTCCTGTCGGAGGCGATGCTGAGGTAGGGGACGACCGAGTTCGCGGTGACCCGTTCGACCGGCCCGCCCACGGTTGCGACGAGCGCCGAGGCGTCGGGCGCCTCGCCCGGCGAGGCGGCGTTCTCGTCCCCACCGGCCCGGCGGACCGACCCGTTCGGAGTGAGCCGCTAGGTGGCGTGACGCAGGTGTAGCGAGGATGTCGTCGTGGCCGGTTGATCGGCCGCCGTGAGGGGCACGAGCCTGACCGGGGACGATGACCGTGGGACGCAGCACTCGACGCATTGGCCGGGCGGCGAACCTTCTTCTTGGCTCGGCGGTCCTGGCATTGTCACTTGCGGCATGCGGCGTGGACGGTAGCGCCGCGCCAGCACGGTGGCCGGCGGTCTCGGCCAGGACCACCAGCATCAGCGTTGTCGCCCTCATGGCGGGGGCGACTGAAGCACCGGCGACGGTGCCCGGTCCTTGTCGCACGGGCACAGTCAAGGCCACCGAGAACTCAAGCCCCGGTGAGGGGATCTGCCTTCGAGCTCGGTGCTCACCTGGTCGTGCAGGTTGCCGTAACCACGCAAAGTCAGAGCCGGTGGTCCTACCCGTCAGTGGCGACGGACGACGTCCTGCGCGAAACCTTGACCGGGACGGGGCCTGGCTTCCGGGCTTCGCACTTCCTCGCCGCCGGGGCCGGCACCGCGCAGGTCACGTCGTATGCGGCCCCGCCCTGTTTCTTTGTAAGGGCGGCTCCGTGCTCACTGCCGCCATACAGGGAGACTTTGATCGTCCGGGTCAGTTGACTACAAGCTACGGCAAGAATTTCATCGACATCGTGTAGCCAGCTTCACGCACCGACCGGGCGCGGCCGCCGGGGAGCGGACGGGCCCAAGTCCGCAGGCTCCGGCGTGCCCCCATTAGCGTCATAAGGATGAGCGAGCCGAGCGCGCACGCGTTCCCGAAGGACTTCGTCTGGGGTGTCTCTTCTACGGCTTACCAGCTCGAAGGGGCGGCATCCGAGGACGGCAGGGGAGAGAGCATCTGGGACCGCTTCTGCGCCACGCCGGGCAAGGTCCGCAACGGGGAGAGCGGGGCCGTAGCCTGCGATTTCTACCACCGCTACCGGCAGGACCTGGGGCTGGTCAGCGAACTTGGCGTCGACTCGTTCAGGTTCTCGGTCTCCTGGCCCCGCATCTTGCCTTCGGGGCGGGGCGCGGTCAACGACAAGGGGTTCGGGTTCTATGACCGCCTGGTAGACGCCCTGCTAGAGGCGGGGATAAGGCCACTGATAGCCCTCTACCACTGGGACCTGCCCCAAGCCCTGGAAGACCAGGGAGGCTGGACGAACCGGGCCACGGTGGAGGCCTTTGCCGACTACTGCCGGGTCGTCGGGGAGCACTTTGGGGACCGGGTGACGCTGTGGGTGACCCAGGTCGAGCCGTGGGTAACGGCTTGGTTGGGCTACGGGCTCGGGGTGCACGCCCCCGGGCGGTGTTCGGAAGCCGACGCCGTGGCCGCCTCGCACCACCTGTTGCTCTCGCACGGCCGAGCGGTGCAGGTGCTCCGGGAGGTGGCACCAAGAGCAGAGGTTGGGATCGCCCTCAACCTGGACCATTTTTGGGCCGCCACCGACGGCGACGATGACCACGAAGCCCTTCGCTGGTGGGACGGGACCCGCAGCCGCTGGTACCTCGACCCGCTGTTCCGAGGCGAGTACCCGGCGGACGTCCTCGGGGAGTGGGAGCACCTCATGCCGGTGGTCCATGACGGCGACCTGGCCTGCATAGCTGCGCCCATCGACTTCCTCGGGGTGAACTACTACGCCGCGAGCGCCATCGGCGCCGGCGACGGTGAGCGAGCCCGAGGCGTGCCCCAGCCAGGGGCCGCCCGGACCGACATGGGCTGGGAAGTCCACCCGGACGGTCTGCGCCAGGTGCTGGTGCGAGCCAGCCGCGACTACGGCCCCAAGGCGCTGTACGTCACCGAGAACGGTGCCGCCTTCCCCGACGTGGTCGACCACGAGGGCCGTGTCCTTGACCCCGAACGCCAGGAGTACCTGGAGGCCCACGTTGGCGCCGCGGCTCGGGCGGCCCGGGAGGGAGTGCCGCTAAAGGGCTATTTCGTCTGGGGGCTTATGGACAACTTCGAATGGAGCTGGGGCTACTGGAAGCGCTTCGGGCTCGTGCACGTGGACTACCCGACCCAGAAGCGGACACCCAAGGCGAGCTTCGGCTGGTACCGGGACTTCATCGCCGCTCAGCGTCGCCCCGGTGGGTAGACGGCGGCGCCATGCCAGCGGCCGGACCCGCCTGGGCGTTGCGCCGCGGGCTGTGGTGGCTTAGGCCCAGGTGGAGCCCTTCGTGGTCGGGAACTCAAAGTGGCCCGTCCCCCCGCCGGGCGAAGTGCCCTTGGGCATAGCCGAGCTGCGGGTCACGAGTAAGCCGTCCACGCCCCGGCCCTTCACCTGGCCTGCGCGGGACCCGAGGCGAACACGTAGAGCGGCGTCTCGATGGGGTGACCTGCAGCGTGGCGGTCACCTTCGCTCGGCTCGCTCAGGCGGCCACCGTGTCCCGGCCCCGGCGCACGGTCAACCGGGAGTCCTGGCTCGCCCAGGCCGACTGGCTCCTCGGCAACAACGAGGCGGTGGTCCGCCTGGCCGACCCCGCGCCCCTGCGGACCGGCCGTCGACCTCGTACGACGTAGCCTTGCCGACGATCGCGACCTTCGGCCGGCCTCTCCGGTCGACGGCCATACTGCGCTTGATGAGGCCATGGCGCAGCACGAGCGACGACGGTCGGCCGCGGTGGCGCAGCCGGTGGGTACCGCCCGGTTAGCGGTTGTCCTTCCTCATCTCCCCCTCTGCCCAGTGCCCGCACCAGGCAGCTACCCCCGCCCCGATGAGAGCGCCGACGGGACCGCCCAACAGTGCTCCAACCAGCCCACCGGCGGCGCCACCAACCGTGGCGCCGACAACTCGGTCTTCCTTCTTCTTGGTCATATCACCAGGCTACGGCGGGGATGTGACGGCGAAGCAGAGGCGCCTTTCGTTGCAGTTCTCCTACCTCCCGGCGGGCCCAAACCCGAAGTCGCGGCGGGACGAGTCTCTCGCGAGCCTTCGACGCGTGGCACAAGGCGGGCGGGCCGCCAGTTTTGCTCAAGGTGCACGGCAGCTTGAGCAGGGACCAGAGGCACCTCGCCGACGTCGCGGTGCTTGACATCGATGAGATCGGACAGCTCACACCTTCGCGTCGCGTGGCCATAGACAGCCTTTCTGGAGCCGGCCGGTTGCCCGCCACGGGCTACTCAGGTGCTGACCCCGACGTGTATCAGCCGCTCCTCGCTGCTCTCATAGGACCCACCACTTGTCCTGGCGCTGTTACTATTTGCCTCACGGTGGGGTCGCCCGTACCCAGCGACCTTTCTAAGAGGAGCGTCCCTACCCCTGACTTGTTCGGGTGTGCGCTGGAAAGCACGACTTCGGACAGTCAGGGTCGGGCCGAGAGGAACACCACCACCACGGCAGCGATCGCGGCCGTGCAGACCGCGGCGGCCACCGCCTGGAGGGGGCTCCCAAGCATCGCGATGGTGATGTCGTTGGCCGCCAACAGTGCTGCGACGCCGGCGGTAATGGCGCGGATCTTCACGCTTCCTCCTCGTGGGAACGGCTACTCGGTCCCATCGTGAGGGAACCGTCAGGCTCATGAGGTGGGGGGAAGCGCGCGGCGTAGCGGGGCCTGACGCGCGGTGTAGCGGGACATGCCTTCTCTTTGATTTACAACTAATCCGTGTAAGGTATCGTCCCGCTTCGTCATGCGCCGCTTCGTCGCGCGTATTATTTTTCTGGTTGGCCTTCGACCCGTTCCAGCTTCGAGGACGACCCGCACCAGGCGTTCATGGAGCGGGCCGTCGCGAACTCGAAGCCCCATCGCGCTACACGCCTGGCGCACCTCGAGCGTGACCGGGATCACATCACCAGAGCTGTCGGCGAGCTCGCCCCGATCATCGAGCAGCTCCCCGCTGACGGGGTGCTCATCGACCGGTCGTTCGTGCGGCTGTCGGCACCTCGAGCCCGCCCAGTGCCCGAGGTCGATGGGGGTCCGCCGCGCCGCGCCGCCCAGGCAGAAGACATGACGACTCGGCCACCGTGCAGCCGTCTCATTCGCCGCCAGTCGCACGCCCTGCCGCTCTATCTCACTCTGCTCTGTACCGCTCAGGCACGGTTCTCCCCGGGGACTCCGGTACCTCCGGGCGGCGGCCGGCCCTATTTCCCGGCCCGGACCGGCTCATATGCCGTGCTCATGGGTCTGCGCCATCTCGACCCACGGAACCGGTCCCTGCGCCTAAACCGGGCAATGCTTCGAGCTCTACAAGGCCGGGCTGGTCGACCTCCCCGCCGAGGGCTCCCGACGCCGCTACGCCAACTTTGAGCTGCTCTCGGACAAGGGAGGCGACGTCAGGTACCGGCCGCCAAGCCCCTCCAGAGCCGACCTGTTGCGAGTGCCCTTGGAGTTCTTTTCCAATGGGTGGCACACTTGGGATGGAGACTACCTACGTGCGCCCCGATGACTCGGAGTCCTAGTGCTTCCTCATGCCGTCCTACGAGAACTTGAGCGCCTTTTCCCAGGTGTAGATTCTAAAGACTTGCAGTCTGACCTTCCAAGCCCGAGCGAGCTCCGGTCAGAGAGTGATGATAGTTACGAGCGGGTATTGTTGGCCATCGTCAGTCTCTCGCTCGGAGACCGTGGACGTCTTGCGCGGCTTGCAGCTGACGCCAAGAGAGACTGGCGCGACGTTGTCTACTGGGCGGAGCACCCTCAAGAGGCCCAACGGTCGAAGACTTGGGAAGAGCTACAGCAGCGTTTGCGACTCAACGATCGTCGGCCTGGTTCCGGCCGGTAGGGCTGGGTGAGGTCCTACAAGCTTGAATACAAAGACATGGCTCCTTTGTCTCAAGCCGCCCGGCACCGACGATCAACCATCGAGGGCTGTCAGGGCCGGTCGTGCCGCCGCGTCTACCTTTGTTTGGTGGACCCAGCGGCGCACCGCTGTCTCACCCAGCTTGAGTTCCTGGGCCACCGACGCCACCGTCTTGAGGCTGCCTCGAAGTGGATACGGGTTATGCGGCTGGCTGCCTGCGGGCTAAGGCTAGTTCGTAGTGGACCGGACTGAGGTTGTCGGCCTTGGCGCACCGGCCTTGGGTGGTTGTAGAAGTTGATGTAGCGGGTGAGCTCCGCGAGGGTGGCGGAGCTGTGCCGGTAGAAGTACTCGTGCTTGGAGATGGACCAGAAGCTCTCGGCACTGGCATGCCAATTGGAACCTGCTCGAAGCGGCTCGGCGCCCCGGACAAGGCAGCGCCTTCGGGGTCAAAAGCTGCTCTTCCGTCCGGACTGGGAAGCTGTGTGCACCCCCACTGTCGATTGGCTCTTGGCGCGCCCCGACATGGACCGCGATCGCATTGCGCTCATGGGGATGAGCCTCGGCGGCCTACTCGCGCCTCGGGCCGCTGCCACCGAGCAACGTGTGGCCGCCCTGATCGCGCACGACGGCCTCTGACTTGTTGGCCGACATGGTGCACCTACTGGTCGGCGCCGAGATCATGAAGCTCATCGGTGACGGCCTCGACCCGAGCGACACGAAGGCGAACGCCCTCATCAAGGAGGTCATAAACTCCAGAACCAATACGTTCGGCCCGGCCCTCCCGTGGGGTATGCGGGTCTTCGGAGAAGACAACGTGGAGACGAACCTGCTGTTCCGCGCGTCTCGACGACGACGCCGATCGCCGAGGTACTCGTGCCCCAACGAGTGCCCGACCGGCCTCCACGGGAACTGGTTCCCCCGCCTTCTGGGTACGCCACCATGGCTTGACCGCTGGGTCGCTAACCCAGAGGTCGAGGCACATCGAGTTTCTCGGGACACTCCCGATCGGCGGGCCGCAATTGAGTAGGCGGTTGCCCTGGCGGCTGCATATGCACGCCCCGCCTACCAGCCACTTCGTCGCATCTGTAAACCAAAAGTCGCTCGATGGCGGATAACCCCCGCCACGAGGACGTCTTCACATTTGAGACGTCATCATCTTCACATTTGCCGGTGACCGTTATGGCGGGGGTGCTGTAGCCATTGGCGGGCAGAAACCAGACGCACCAGCCCCAGGGCCTGGTTGTGGTGGTCCTCTCTTGACGGCTCATCGGATTTCGGCGGGGTAGGCGGGTCACCGGACGACGATCGAACTCAACACCTAAAACCCTCCTTGCACGCCTCCAGGCTGGCGCCGTCACCAACGTCGCTTTTGTCGACGCCCAAAGGCTGTTGGAGGCGATCGGCTTCGAGGAGCTGCGGGTGAGCGGCAGCCACCACGTCTTCGGCCGCGCCGGCATTCCCGAGCAGCTCAACCTTCAAGACCGGGGTGGCCAAGCGAAGCCCTACCAACTGCGGCAGCTGCTTGCTCTCGTCCGCCGGTACGATCTCAGCATCGAGGAGGACGAGTGATGGCTGCGGTGTACCCGATCAACGTGTTCTGGAGCAACGAGGACGACGCCTGGGTGGCCGACGTACCGGACCTCGAAGTATTGCTCTGCCATGGGCGGTACCGCCCACGAAGCCGTCTCCGAAGTCGAGGTTGCGATAGAAGCGTGGTTAGAGGCGGCCCGTTCGAGCGGACGGCCCATCCCGTCACCCTCCGTTCGCGCAGTCCACGCCTGAGCTCTGTAGGGAGTTCCCCCTCCACGTGCGCGAGGACGAAGGTCCGTTCCGGGCCCGCTTAGGGCAGTCCAAACGACTGTCGGAAGGGACTGGGTACCCTGCTGCACTGGCGCAGGCGGCCAAGGTCTGAGCCCGCTTCCTGGTCACCGGGGAGCTTTCGGCCGTCGGTGCTCAAAGGCGCCGACGGTTCTTCTCGGTCAGACTCAAAGGCCTTGAGTAGCCACCCGACCTCGGGCCACTCGGTGACCTTGGCGGCCAGCTGCTCGAGCGAAGCTGTCGTCCAGTGGGTCAGGCGCGCTCGTGGCCATGCGTTCGACAATGCCAGGCTCAGCGCTTGCGGCCCGAGCGAACTCAGCATGGCTTGGCCGGCGCTCGGCAAAGCCGGATCACTGGAGCACGAGGACAGCTTCCGCGCTGACGGCGGCGGTTGGAGCTAACGCGTTAATCGTGCCCCCGCCACCACAAAAGCCTTGGTCAGAGCCCTATTCTGCCGGGGTTTCTTCTTTGTCTCGCCTCCACTTCTAACGGAACTTCTAACGAGTTCTAACGACACGGGCTGACACTGACCGGCACGTGCCGGTACAGACCGTGATCAGTGGGGAGGGCGAAGCGGCACAGGTCGCTCTGGCCACCGCGGCCGACCTGGACCGGGCGCTGTGCTCGGACCGTAGAGAGTTAGAGGCGCCCGGCTGGGACGAGGTCACCGTGGCCCTGGTCGACCCCGATGCTGCGGATTTCCGAAATTCCCCACTGTCGATCACCGAAATTCCCCAGGCAACCTGAGGCGGTGAAGGGCTTGGGCGGAGCTTAGACCATGTTCAGTTGGCCACCTCCTGATCGGTCCCGGGACTGGCCTTAGAGCGGCCAAGGCCCCGTCGTGCGGCTTCGGCCCGGGCGCGGTGGCTGCGCATGCGGTAACTGTCGCCGTCGATGTTCATGACGACGCTGCGGTGCAACAGCCTGTCGAGCATGGCGGCGGCGATCATGGGGTCGTCGTTGAAGACCTTTCCCCACGATGCGATCCCGAGGTTGGTCGTGAGAGCGATGCTGCCCTTCAAGTACCTGCGGCTGACAACCTGGAAGAGTGCGCTGGCGGCCTCACCGGGCAGCGGCAGGTAGCCCACTTCGTCAATGATCAAAAGGCTCGGTCCCATGTAAAAGCGCATCGTGTTGGCCCATCGGCCCTCCAGCGCGGCGCGGTGGCAGCGTGCCGCCAGGTCGGCGGCGGTCGTGTAGTAGGTGCGCATCCCAGCGGCCAGGGCGGCATGGCCGAGGCCGACGGCGAGCATGGTCTTTCCGACACCGGGCGGCCCGATCAGCAGCACATTGGTGGCATCTTCGACAAAGCGCAGCGTGGCCAGCTCGTCGACGAGCTTTTTGTCGACCGAGGGCTGGGCCGAAAAGTCGAAGTCGGCGAGCGTGAACGGCGAGGGCAGGGAGGCAAAGCGGGCCAGGCTGGCGCGCCGTCGTTGCTCGACGGCGCTGACCTCGAGGGCGAGCAGTCGCTCCAAGAAGCTTTGGTGGGTAGCTTTGGCCTTGGCGGCGTGGTCGAGCTCGCCGGGCAAGGCTTCGGCGGCCGCTGTCATGCGCAAGAACGCCATATGAGAGCGCAGCTTTTGGTATTCCGAGCCCTCGCTCATGCGCTCACCTGGACCGAGCCGCCGAAGGCCAAGGCGATGACCTCGGCCAGGCCGTCCAGGTCCACCTGGGGCTCTTGGCCGCCCGGGCCGACCAGGCGTGCCCGCTCGGCCAGTGCCGCTTGGCCGGGGGGCTTGTTGGCCTTGCGGTCACAGGGCCGAGCCGTGGAGAACTGACTGAGCACGACCGCTTCTAATGCGGCCCGGTGCTCGGCCGTGCGCACCATCTGGCCCGCTCCGGCGCTGGCAAGGTGGTGGGTGACGAGCAGGGCGCCGGCGGGGGTGAACACCTGTAGCGTCCCGGTCCCGAGGCGGTGGCGCAGCGTGAGTGCCATGCCAGTCATCCCCGGGGCAACCGAGTAGCGGTTGCCCCTAAAGGCGACACTGGCTTTGTCGTCGACGCTGCGTTGGACCTCGATGGTGGCCGGGTAAGCAACGGCGGGCAGGGCCATGAGCACCTCGGCGCCGGCCAGCTCAGCGACGTTCGGCCATGCTTGCCCCTGTCCGGGCTCGCCGGCCTCGGCGTAGCGCCCCGGTGGGCGCAGCCGTGCATCGCCGGCCGTTGACCAGAACCGGTCCAGGCTGACCTGGGCTTGCTCGGCTGTGGTCGCCGTCATCGTGCGCCACCAGCGGCCGCAGCAGAACTTCACGCCTGCTTCGACAGCTCCTTTGCGGTTGCCCCGCCGGGGCGGGCAGGGCACGACTATCGCCCCGTAGTACTTGGCCACCGGGGCAAAGCTGGCCTGCACGTCGGCACTGCCGGGCACGATCACGGTGGCCAGGCGGTCGGTGCGCCAATGCCGGGCGCTCCCGCCGAGGCGGCGCATCACGGCGTCCATGGCCTCGATGAGATGGGCCTGGTCCATCGATTCGGCAAGCACGCCCCGGGTGCGGCCCGAGTGCGACAGCGTGCCGAGCAGCACGTACGCCGTCGCTCCCCAGGGTGCTTTGCGCCGCTCGAACCAGTCCCATTGGATCTCCTCTCCGGCGGGGTGGTCGATCTCGATGGTCTCGCGGCCCTTCACTCCTGAGCAGCACTCGCAGTGCGGGCGCAACCCGGCCAAGCGGACCTGGCGGGCGAAGCTCACGTACGAGGATCCATAGCCGAGGGCGACGACCTCGTCGAACAGTGCACTGGCCCACAGGTGCGGGTCGTCGTCGAAGCGCGCAACGACATAGGCGCGGTAGTCGGCCAGGGCATCGGGGCGGGCCGGGCGACGAACGCCGGGAACCCGCTCACCGGACAGATAGGAGCGCACCGTCTTGCGGTCACGCCCGAGGTGGCGAGCGATGGCCGAGATGGTCCACCCCCGCTTGGACAAAGCATTTGCTTCCACGTCTTCTCCCACTGACAACATGGCGGGGGGCTCCTCGTGCTCAACGGCTTGGACACCGCAAGCATCGGGGAGCCCTCCGCGCGATTGGCGGACCCTTCTTTTCAGGCCCCTCCACAACCGCTTAGAACTGGGGAATTTCAGTGATCGAGTCTGGGGAGAATTCCGTGATCCTTAACACCGAGACCGGGTTGTGCTCCCGGTCGGCTCGCTTCACCCAGTCCGACGTGGTCGAGCACCTCTGCGCCCTGTCGGCCGGCCGGATGTCCGTGGAGGAGATCGTGGTCATGGCCGAGCGCTTCGTGGGCTCCGACCTGGCCGTGCGGTTGACCCCCGACAGCGAGGCGGGCCGGGCACGGCCGGCGCAATGGTCGACCGTCGCCCACCGGGCAGTCGAGGACCGCACGCTGGCCCTGGTGGCCACCCTGGCCGCCCGCCCCAGCGCGGCGATGGCGGAGCCCGCCACCGAAGCTGCGCTCGCCGGCGCCCCGACCTGGGCGAGGACCAGGTAGCCGCCGTGCGGGTGCTGGCGGGGGAGGGCGGGAGCCTGCGGGCCGTGTTGGCGCCGGCCGGCTACGGCAAGACGACCATGCTGCACACCGCCGCCCGGGCCGCCGCCGCTGACGGCCGGGCCGTAGTGGCCGTAGCCACCACGGCCAAGGCGGTGGCCGAGCTGGCCGGCGCCGGCCTGGACGCCAAGACCATCGCCCGGCTGCGCATCGAGCTGTCCGACGGTCCGTTGGCGGCCGGGACGGTGGTGGTCCTGGACGAGATCTCCCAGACGCCGACCGACCAGGTCGAGGTCGTTCTGGCCGCGGTGGACGCCTGTCCGGGTGGGTCGGTCTGGGTACTCGGCGACCCTCGCCAGTCCCAACCGGTGGGCCCGGGCGGCGCCGCTAACCACATCGAGGCTCTGGCCAACGCCGGGGCCATCGCCTCGGCCCGGCTCAGCGTCAACCGCCGCCAGGTCGACCCCGCCGACCGGGAGGCCTTGGGGTTGCTGCGCCGGGGTGACCCGACCGCGTCCCAGCAGCTGCGCTCCGAGCAGGGCTGGGAGCACGAGCACTCAAACCCGGCGGAGGCCCGCCAGGCCATGGCCAGCGCCGTGTATGACGACATCGCCAAGTTCGGGGCCGAGCAGGTGGCGGCGCCGGTGGTGTCCCATTCCGACGCCGAAGACCTGGCCGACCGGGTCCGGGCCCACCTGAGCGAGACCGGGGTGCTGAGCGGGCCGTCTCTGACCGGGCCGGGCTGGGCCGGCGAGCGGGAGTACCGCTCGGGAGACCGGGCCCTGCTGCACGCCCGTTGCGGCCCTCCCGCCAGCCGGCTGGTCAACGGCACCACGGCCACGGTGGCCCCGGGCCGGCAGCGAAAGCCTAACCGTGCTCCTCGACCGCGACAAAGGCGCCGAGGTACCGCTCCCGGCGGCCTTCGTGGCCGGTGCCCGTAAGGACGGCGCACCCAACCTGTCCCACGCCTGGGCCCGGACCGTCGACGGGGCGCAGGGCGGTACCTGGGAGGCCTGCCATCTGCTGGGCAGCTCGGCGCTGGACGCCTACCGGGGCTACACCGGCCAGTCCCGCTCCCGCCGGCCCACCCACACCTGGAACACGGCCCGGGTGGTGGCCGACGTTTGGTAGCCGACGACAAGGTTGAGGAGCCCTCCCTTATTCCTCTCCCAGACGCTGGATCCAGTAGCCCGGCCGGCGGCGGTCGTGAGCGACTGCGAGCACATGTACCTCGTCGTTCACGACGAGGTACGCAACGTGGTACGGGAAGCGGTCAACTCGGCGTCGCCGAATGACGAGTCCCTTCAACCTCGGGCACCGGCGAGCCCGACTGGGGCCACCGAGCGATCGCGTCGACCCCGTCCTGAACAGCCGCTAGGAAAGCGAGCCCAAGTCCATCACGACGTTGCTCGCACCATCGCACGGCCTCGCTTAGCTCAGCTACGGCCTCGGGCCGAACGGGCCCGCAAGCTCACCGAGCCAGCTCGTTGGCGAGACGCTGGCGGACGATTGCCCAGTCCTCACCCGGAGACTCACCCGACAGGACCCTCCTGGACCGCTCCTCAAGCTCCTGCGCCCACAGCGTGCGAACCATCTCGGGATTGTCCGCCGGCTTCGAGGCTGGCAAGTAGCTCGGCTGCGACGTCGGCTCGGTCCTCGGGCGATAGCTCCAGAGCCTCGTGAAGGATGGCATCGGCGGCGGAAGTCACCCTTCCCAATCTATCGGCGCCATGTGACCCTACGCTGGCGCCGACATTTTGCGCCGTACTGGCCAGGTCGCCGCCCACGGACGAGGTGCTCTGGATCGCCGATTCGGCGCGCGCGACGAGGCAGGTCAGCCACGCCTGGGCCCGGTGATCTGTCCGCCTCGCTCACTCGGTGAGGACAAGATGCAGCTTGCCATCGATCAGTTCACGTGCCGCATCAAGGTGTCCCGCGTGGGTGGCGGTCTCCGTCACGACGTGGAGCACGATCTCGCGGAGGCTGTCGAGCCGCCAGGAGCCGAAGAAGTCGGGCCACCACGCCGGTGCTGCGGCAAGAGAGCGACTGGTGATGATCCCATCGGCATGATCGATGTTTGCCCTGTACCTGTGAAGTACTTCCTCGACGGGTTCCTCGTCGCTCACGTTCCAGGCGTTGTCGGGCAAGGCGAGAACCTCATTGATTGCGATTTGGTCCCCGTCTATGACCGCCTGGAACCAGAAGCGTTCAACATCGAGCGAGAGGTGGTTCACCAAGCCGATGCAGCTCCAGCCCGAAGGAAGAACCTGCCGTCGAAGATCGTCCGTCCCAAGACCATCTACAGCCTCGAGAACGTGCTCGCGCTGCCGGTTCAGTGCGCGCACGAGCACCTGCTGTTCGGCCGAGGGGTCCAAGGGCATGACTGACGCTCCTTCCGGTCTCGCACACGCTCCGCTCGACTGTACCTCTGTGCCGCTGGCTACGGCATGGCAGAAGCCGGGCCGGCTTATTCACGAGTACAGCGTCGCTGCCCGATCTTCGCCCGGTCTGCACTGCGCGTCATTTTGGCCGGGACGACGTCGGTTCCTCCAGCCCCGACGCCTTCTCCACGCCCCTCTCCTGGCATCGTCGCGCGGCACGCCAGCCAAACCGGCGCTGGTCATCCGCGACATCACTGTTCCGGACAACACCTCGCGACCGTAGGGCCGGCTTCGCGTCGTTGCACCTCACACGGTCTGGGGCGTTGCCGGGAACGAGCGCCACCGCCCACTGCTCTGTCAAGGTCCTCGGCATGGGCTGGCCGCTCATCCCTTTTGCTCGTCCGCCGGCTCCTTGACCTCCTGTGGCTCGACCCGTCGCCGGACGAGAAGGCCTGGGCGCCAGGCTGTCGCCGGGCTTCGAGGCCGTTGGTAGCGCCGCTCAGGAAGACAAGATGGGCCAGCAGGGCGATGAGCGCCCGGTCGGACCAGCTGTCGATAGCGGCTGCCCAGACGCCGAATCTTGAGCGTGCACCGCTCACCCAACGGGGGTCTCGGCGACGATTGCCGGAGCAACTAGGCCGACGCCACCCGTACTGGTCAGAACAAGCTCGGGGTCGCGAGGCTCATCGTAAAGTCCTGGTGCGTCTTCGCCCGCTCGCCCTTAGGGCGAGATGGTTAGCAATCGTCTCGGATTAGAGACGAGGATCGTCTTCGAGAGCTTCCTCGCTCACCCCGGCTTCTCGAAGCTGAGGGACGATGCCCCGTAGAGTGAGGGAGTAGGTCCGGTTCAGTTCGTGCCCCTCTGCTTGCCTGGGTCCGATCCACGCGCCTACCGAATCGTGAGAGAGAAACAACTTTTCCGTGTACCCCTCTGCCACCATGGTCGAGATAAGTTCGACCCAAAAATCGTCATCGTGAATCGCGCGATGGCCGATCTGATCGTACCCAAGGTTCGCTCCCGTCGCCGCTATCTCACGGTGATAGTCGAGCGGCGAGGAGGTCGTATCCCATCCCATGTGCCCGATCACAACCTTGCTCAAGTCGACACCTTCGTCCTTGAAGAGCTCCAGTTGCGCTAGCCCAAGGCGCGACTGCACCGTAGGCGAGCTGACATGGGTGATGATCCCCGCTCCGGTCCGGCGTTGTGCACGCGCAACGGCGCGTATCGCTTTTTCCTCCGCCTGCGTGATGCGGTCAGAGCTTGACGCCGCCTTTAGGACACCTGCCTTGACCCCTGTCCCGTCGATACCATCGGTGATGGCCGAGGCGAGCCAGTTCGCGAGCTCGTCGATCGACAGGGCATATACCAGTTTCGGCATCGGGCAATCCATCTCGTGGAAGAAGCCGACGCTCGCGATGATGTTCACTCCGGTTGCATGCGCAAGCAAAAGGTACAACCACGGATCGGGACCGAACCATGTCATGCCCGCATCGACGAGCGTCCGACCGCCAGCGTCGCGAAAGTCAACGAGAAGATCGCGTATCGTCACAAACGCCTCTTCATAATCGAACCGGGGCGTTGGCCTCCCAAGCATCCGCGACCAATCAAGCAAGGTGTGCTCATGGAAGTCACAAACACCCAAATCCGCCGGGGCGAGCTCCCCAGTTACCGTTTGGACGTACGTCACGCCAACCACCCCCCAACCTTCTAAAGCCCGTCAAGGCGTACTGCTCGAACCGCCCGACCCGCTATCTGTCGAAAACACCGTCGCGCTGGTATTGCTGGATTGACCGGCCAGCCGCGCCGCCTCCGCGTCGTAAGCGAACTCACGTACGAAGCTCGCGAGATGTTCCTTGATGTGTATTGCGTGAGCTCCTTCGAGGAGGGAGCAACCCTGGCGCGCAGAGGGAAAATTCACCGCGTAGCACCACCCGATCGACGCGGAATGGAGGCGTGACGACGCTTTCGCCAACGCCTCATCTGCCGACCCAACGATGAACAGCTTCCTCGTCCCCTCGCCCCGAAGCGAACTGAGGTCGTAGCCTTCAAGTAGTCCAGGCGAGAGCAGGGCTAACGCCTCGAAGGGCCGTGCGCGCTGAAGACCCAATGCTACTACGGCGCTCCGGCCGGCCGAGATGACACAGATCCGCTTCGCGCCCGTCTCCTCTGCAAAACGCGCAGCAGCCTCGACGTCGAGGTCAATGCGGTTGCTGTTTACCGCGTCGTCGGACGCTCCGTGACCCCTGAGATCGAACGCGAGGCGACTACAGCCGCTCTCTGCGAGTACCGCTTCGAGTGGGAGCCAAGCATTGAGATCTTCCCCGAGGTCATGAACTAGGAGAACCCACCTGTCTGACCCGTCCCAGCGAATCCCTCGGAGGGTCGTCCCGTCCTCGGCAACAAACTCAGCGTAGAACCGGCCTACTGGACGCTTGAACATGCCGTCAACCCTAGTCGCTTGCGCTCACTATTTGGCCCATGGTAGTCCGCCGCGAACCTGAGTTGGCAATAGGCTCTACTTGTCGAACGATTAGCACGAGATTGTTTGCTCCCCCCGTTTGGTCTTACCTTCGTGTTGCGGCTCGGCTCATCACAAGGTGCGCACAGAGAGCGTTGTTGGTCCGACGGCGCTGTCTCAGCGGCGCAAAGTTCTGCCGTCTATTTGAGCACTGATGCCAAGATTTGCCTGAGGTAGTCGCGGTTGGTGGCCCCGACGCTTAGTCCATCGCCGCCGTAGTGCTCGACAACGAACGCTCCGGCGTACCCAGACGTGACGGCGTCCGCGACCGTGTGGCGATAGTTGATGACGCCCATGCTCATCGGAACCGGCGCGCTCAGAGCAAGTCCAGTGCCCGGGTCCTCAAGGCGCAAATAGTTCTTAACGTGCCAATAGTTCGCATAAGGCAACGTCGCATCGAGGATAGAGCGCCATGACTCGACCGGGCCTTGGCGCCGGATTAGATTCCCGAGGTCAGGGTTCAAACCCACCGCTGGCTCGTCTATCTCCTCGATGAAACGTACTGCCTCGGTGGCGGTGCCGAGAAAGGTGTCCTCGTAGAGCTCCAATGACAATGCGAGCCCGACCTCTCGGGCGTGCTTTCCGAGTTCCCGGTACGCGGCGACAGCTTGCGCGTACACGTCTGGGTCGGCAGGCTTTTGTGTCCCTTGGACGGTCCAGAACCAAAGAACCTCCCGTTGTTCTGGGAGAAGGGCGTCCTGCAAACCTAGGCAGACGATTGGCACACCAAGCGCCGCGGCCGCATCGATCGTGCGATGGGAGGACTCCAGGTTCCGGGCCGCGTTCTCGGGATGGATGATGCTCTCCCGCACGACGGAAACGCCCGGCACAGCTAAACCTAGGCTGCCCAAGACTTCGGCGAATTCGGAGAGCCGCGCCGCCTTCAGGTCTCCGAGCCGGATCCAGGCGCTTGACACCTCAAGGTGCGTGAACCCTGAATCCGGGATGGGCTGAAGGAGATCGGCCCAGACGTCGGCACTCGCGTCTGTGACGCTCGTACCATCGTCCAACGTCCCAGGGAACTGAAGCAATGAAGCGGCAATAGGCCATTTCTCTGCCGACATGGATTGTCGCCCAGACGACGTTGCAGATTTGTTGTCCGCTGTCCCGTATGTCATCTTCCTTTACCGGTTCGCAGCTAGTGGTTGAGGTCGTATTTGGTGCCCGTGATAAGGCCGGGCTCAGGACCTGCAAAAAACGCTGTCGACACCACGACTTCGCTGACCCGTCCGAGCCTGCCGAGTGGCAATGCGCTTACGACGTCGGCGTGGTGCTGGCCAGAGATCCCGGTGCCCATCGGGTCGCTGTTTATCGACGCCGCCTCGGTCATCTCCTTGAGAACGAGTTTTTGGGCGGTCGAACTGGGTCAAAGCTAGGATCGTGTCTTCTCCATCGTGGTTGGCCTTTCATCCAACCAAACTTGTGCGCACCCACTCGGCCACGGTGACGAGTTGAACCCCACGTTGGCATCCTCCTGAACAGGCAAGTTCAAGAACCGCCCTGTGGCGGCCCCGTGACGCAGAACGACAAGCGGCCTCACGCTAATTTCCCCCGAGGTTGGGTACTTCCTTGGGTCGCTCTAAGCCCCGCATCCTCCTGATGTGCCAGCGCGCTCCTCGCTCGCTCGCTCGCATCTATTAGGTGCAGCATCATCCCTGCTGCCGCCGCCTCGCCATCGCCGCTTGCCAGGGCTCCTGCTATCTCCTCGTGAAACTGCAGCGCAGACCGCATGGCGGCGTGCGTCACGGTGGCGACCACGCGAACAGCAGCGGTGGCTCGTGTTATCTCTGCCTGGATGGCCTCCAAGACCGAGTTGTGAGTGCAGCGTCCAATCATCTCGTGGAAGTGGAGGTCGAGTTCGATAAAACGGGAGGTGTTCCGTGACTTCACCGCAACAGCGGTTTCCTTTAAGACTTCTCGCAGCTCCTCGATGTCGAGGCTGTCATGCGCACGCGCGGCCACCTGGACGACGGCACACTCGATAGCGCGCCGTGCTGTCAGCACCTCAGCTACAGGAAGCCAAGCGACCTGGAGATCAAGCTCGACAGGAATAGTGCCAGCTCCGGACCGAGCCAGCTCCGCCACAAAGGACCCCACGCCGTGGCGAATTTCGATGATACCCCTCGTCTCCAGAACTCGGAGGCCCTCGCGAAGGACGTTCCTACTGGTGCCCAGCTGGGTCGCAAGCTCGCGCTCAGGTGGGAGCTTCATTCCCCCCTTGAGGCGCCCTGAACGGACCCAACCTTCGACCTTACGTGCCAGTTCTATTGGGAGGACGGTCCCGGACGAATTCCGACGCCGTCCACCGCTGTCACTAATCGAGTCTAGTACAGCAGTTGAGCTACGTACTCGAAGTCCCCATGTGGTCCAACCTCCTACCAAAGTGTACCGACGGTCGCATGCCAACCACAAGTGCACGCCTAAGGTTCCTAGCCCTAGAGTCGTGTCTTCTCAGGTAATTGTCACGAGCGTTTGTGAGAGTTGCCTCCACAAACCAAGGAGCGAACATGCCTTTGGTCGTATGCTCGCAGTGCCTGGTCGTATGCTTGCAGTGGCCCGCGCTACCCAGAGCGCTGTCCTGCCGGTGTTGCTAGGGCTGAAGGTCTGCGACGCTCGGATACCGAAAGGGGTTGACTCGGAATGAAACACCATGACCTACTTCACGGCGCGCCCGCAACGCCCATCGTCTCTGGGATCAGGCTAACTGAGGACCAGATCGCTTCGATCCTGGCGGCAGGGGGCGAAGTTCTCTGGCACGGTGAAGTGGGAGGGGTGCACGACTCTACTATCCCACGAAGTCCACTTCCTGGGCGGATTGAGCTCATGGGAAAGGCTGAGGTGTGGTTTGGGCCGGGCCTGTTACCGTCCATGCTTTCGCAAGCACCGGACCTGCGATGGTGGCAGGCCAGCGCCGCCGGCGTGGAAGGCTTGCTGAGTTCAGAGCTCGTATCGTCTCATATCGTTCTTACCAACGTACGGGGGATGCACGCAGCTACGACGGCGGAGCATGCGTTCGCTCTTATACTGGCGCTGGCCCGCGGGATCCCTGGTCTTGTTCGCTCGCAGTCGCGGACGGAATGGTCTCCGCCATCGGCGCACGATATCGCTGGCTTAGCAGGGACGCGATTACTCGTTCTGGGTACCGGAGCTGTCGGAAGGGCAATTGCCACCAGAGCGCTGGCCTTTGGCATGGTCGTCTCTGGAGTGAGCCGCTCGGGTAAGCCCGCGCCCGAGTTCGCGAGGGTGTCGCGCGCTGAAGACCTAGCCTCCGAGGTGACCAGTTGCGACTGGTTCGTCGTTGCATGCCCGCTTACCGCGGAAACGAGAGGACTGGTTTCCAGTGCGGTGATCCTGGCCTTGCCGAAGGACGCTGTCCTCGTGAACGTCGCACGTGGCGCGGTGATCGATGAACCGGCTCTTGTCCTCGCGCTTCAGTCTCGGGCAATCCGCGGTGCTGGGTTGGACGTGTTTACCGAAGAGCCGCTCCCATCAGAAAGCGGTCTGTGGAAACTGCCAAACGCCCTCATCACCCCACATTCAGGCGGGATCATGACAAACTACGTCGGCCTGGCTGTGGAGTACTTCGTGAGGAACTTGGCGCTCTATCGAAGAGGTGAACCACTCAACAATATCGTAGACAAGGAGGCAGGTTATTAGCCCCGGCGATATGTCTGATGCTGCTCGAGAAAGAATCTGAAATCGAGGGGAGCACCCGACTACCCTGGGTTCTGGAACGGGGTGTAGGGCTCGCCGTCGGCGCTAGCGGCCATTGCATCTGGCGTGTGCCCGAGCTCCCTTAACTCCCGCTGTCTTCGCGAAAATGGGCTCTGGTCCGGCGGCCACGTCGGTTCTTCTATCCACGGTGCGGGGGGAGATGGTGGCATCGGTCGCATGGGTCTGCCCGCCAGGATCGTAAGCGTGTTCCGAAGAAGGCGACGTGCTACACGAACCTCACCGGGGGCGTCGTAGAGGGGAAAGTTACCCTCAAGAAGCTCGAAGAGCGCTATGTCGGCGGTCATGCCGGGGAGGAGGGAGCCGATCTCCCGTTCCAGGCCGAGGACCTCCGCGGGTCGGTAGGTGGCCGCCCGGACGACGTCGCGAAGAGAGACCCCGAGGTGGAGAAATTTACTGAGACAGGTCGGAAGGTCGTACGCAGGAAACCTAATGCTCAACTGGTGCAGATCGGTCGAGATCGTGTCGGGTAGGTGGCCCGCGGCGATCAACGCCTCGGCTGTTGCCCAGGCGAACGAGCCACTACCGTGAGCGGTGTCCATGACAACGCCGTCCTCCCAGGCGCGCTTCGCGAAATCGAACAACTGCCGGTTGTCGTCCACGATCCGCATGCTGAGGCCGGTACAACAGTGCGTGAGGATATCGCCCGGTCTCATGAGTTCGATCACCTCCTCAATCGAGGGCGGAGCAACCGAGACGTGCACCATAAGTGGCAGCCCACATTCATCAGCGGCGTGTCGGGCGCGACGGAGCGGTTCGATCCCGTTGTCACCGACATTCGGTGTGCCCATCCTGACCTTCACGCCGACTACAAGATCGCGATGTTGGTCCACGAGCCGCCGGAAAAGGTTCGTGTCGAGGTAGGAGAGGTTGGCGCTCTCGTGGTTTTCGCCAACGAGCCCGATCATGGAGATGTTGAGGAAGGCTTTGATGCGGGACGCGGACCGCTCGACGATGAACTCCCGAAAACCGGGGAGGGTCAAAGCACCAGCTGAACCGGCATCGGCCCAAGTCGTCACCCCGGTCCGCGAGGCAATCGGGTCAGGGTCGAGGCCCCAATAGGTCGCCCCCCGGTAGACATGTGTATGCAGGTCGACGAGGCCAGGTGTGACGAACTTTCCATGCGCTTCGATCACGCGTGACGCCGACTCGCGTGGGATTGAACGGTCCACAGCCGCGATCCGGCCGCGTGTCACGGCGACATCGAACTGACCTTCTTTCCCGCCGCCAGAGTCGATGACCTGGCCACCAGAAATCAGCAGATCAAAGCGCATTCTTCAACACTCCTCGGGTCGTCGGGACCGGCTTGGTGGGAGTTCTCACTTTAGAATAGCATCATGTTCGAAGACAGCAGCGAGGGTGGAGGCGGGCAGGCATCGAGGCCGACCGCTGCGATGAGAGATCAGGTTTCCTCGCGAGGACCTGTCGTAGCACGGCCGTCACGCGGGCGGCTCGGGTTGGCGGGTCGTATGCAAGCGTGACCTAAGTTCGAGTGCCGGGGCCGCTGCGATCAGGGTCCGTGAGTACGGATGTTGGGGGCCTTCGAAAAACTCGTTGGCTGGTGCGTCCTCGACCAGCTCACCTTGGTACATGACCGCCACACGATCGCTCATGTTCCTCACAACGGACAGGTCGTGGGTGATGAGAAGGTATGTCAGCCCGAGCTTGTCCTGGAGATCGCGTAGCAGATTGAGGATTGCGCCTTGGACGGAGACGTCCAGGGCGCTCACTGGCTCGTCAGCCAATATCACACTGGGGTTCGGCCCCAGTGCTCGAGCAATACTGATGCGCTGGCGTTGCCCGCCGGAGAATTCATGTGGGTACCGGTCAAGCGCCCGCGGAGAGAGTTGCACGAGTTCGAGCAGTTCGATGCAACGCGCCCGTGACTGAGCCGACGTGAGCCCAAGGTGTCGCATGCCTTCAGCGATGCTCGTTTCGATCCTCAGCCGCGGGTCGAGTGATCCGAAGGGATCTTGGAACACGATCTGGACCTGCCGGCGGAAGTCCAGAAGTTGGGCCCGCGAGGCGTTGAGCACGTCGATATCACCGAAGTACACGTTGCCGGAGGACGGTTGGACGAGGTGAAGCATGCAGCGCGCCAGGGTGCTCTTACCGCTGCCGCTTTCTCCCACGAGCGCCACCGTCTCGCCCTTGAAGAGAGCCAGGTTGACAGCCTTAAGAGCCGAAAACGAGGCGGACGGACGGCCCAGAAGATCTCGTTGAGTGACAAAACTCTTGCTGAGTTCATGAGCGCTCAAAACGGGAGGTTGTCCTGGGGTCGCAGTCATCCCATGACCGAGGAAAGAGGGATCGGGTTGTAGCAGCGAAGTTCGCGGTCTCCTCCCGGGGGTTCGAGCGGCGGCACGCTCTCGGCGCAATGACCGATCCGGTTCGGGCAGCGCGGCTGGAACCTGCACCCGGGAGGGGGCTTGAGCATGTCAGGCACCTCTCCTCCGATCACCGGCACGTCGCGCCCAGGCGTCGCAAGGCCCGGCATGCTGCGCAGAAGCCCCTGGGTGTAGGGATGTCGCGGATCCTGCAAAACGTCTTCGACTGGGCCGCACTCAACAATTTGTCCGCAGTACATCACCGCGATGCGGTCGGCGACTTCGTCGACAACGGCCAGATCGTGGGTGATAAAGATCGCACTAAAGCCAAACTCGCTCCGCAGGTGCGTGAGCAATTGGAGGATCTGTCGCTGCAAGGTGACATCCAGCGCGGTCGTCGGTTCGTCCGCTACCAGGAGTATTGGGTCTGAGATCAGTGCGATCGCAAGCCCCACACGCTGACGCATCCCGCCAGAAAGCTCATGCGGGTAGGCACGCATCTGACGAGCGGGGCTCGGCAGGCCCACGGTTTCGAGCATCGCGACCGCCCTCGCAACCGCCTCATCCCGGCTCACACTGGCGTGGGCCCGGATGGCCTCGGCTATCTGGCCCCCGATCCTGAAGCAAGGGTCCAGGCTGCTCATAGGGTCTTGGAAAACGGTGCCGATCTTCGCCCCGCGGACCTTTCGCATCTCCGACGGACTGAGGGCCGCCAGGTCTTGGCCATTGAGTAAGATTTGGCCCCCGGTAACGGTGGCGAACCGTGGCAGCAACGCCGCCACCGCGAGCGCTACGGTGGTTTTACCGCACCCGCTTTCTCCGACGAGGCCGACGATCTCGCCCCTCTTGAGTGACAATGTCAGGCCGTCGACGGGCCGGATCATTCCCTGACGTAGGTTCATCGTCACCGTGAGGTCTCTGATTTCAAGGACTTTGTCCTCGCTCGAAACGGGGCCGATTGCCCCATTATCCTGAGAGTGATCGTGGTGATTGGGCATAACGCGGCTACGACTGCCGAAGCCGTGGGTCGAATGCGTCTCGAAGGGCGTCTCCGAAGATGTTGAGCCCGAGGACAATCAGCGCTATCACGACACCGGGGACAATTGCCATCCACGGGTCAGTCTGTAAGAAGGGAGCTCCCGTCGCGATCATCTGTCCGAGGCTCGGTGTCGGCGGCTGGGCTCCGAGGCCAATGAAGGCGAAACTGGCTTCCACCACGACGCCCGATGCGATGTAGTACGAGCTCATGACGAGCGCCGTTCCAAGCATGTTGGGCGCGAAATGTTTCATGATGATGAGCCAGCTCGGGACACCCAACGCACGTGCGGCTTCGACAAACTCGCGTTGGCGAAGAGATGCTGCCTGGGTCCTGACTATCCGAGCGAAGCTCGCCCAGTTAACGACAACGACGGCGATGATGACGACCTTAAGGCCCGGGCTAAAGACGCCGGCCAGGATCACCGCCGCGAGGATGACTGGGAACCCCCAAGCGAGATCCATAAGGCCGGACACACCGACGTCGGCGGCACCCCGGAAGTAGCCCGCGATCGAACCCAACACGAAGCCGATGACAACGGACGAGATTGCCATTGTCAAGCCCACATACAGCGATATGCCCGTGCCAGCGATCACACGCCAGGTCATGTCACGACCGAACGTGTCAGTCCCGAAAATATGTCCCTTCGAAAACGGGGGCTTGAGCGTCATCGAAAGGTTCTGCTGTAGATAGAGATGTTGCCACGAAGGAACCAAGAGCAGAAGCGCTCCAACGATGCCGACGACGAAGAATACGGCTACGAGAAAGCCGCCAAGCACTGCGACCTTACTTCGGCGTAGAGACGAAAAGCCTTCCTTCAGAAGTGCGTGCCTGACAGCCACGTCATCGTCGAGAGGCGCTTCGACTGGGATCTCGGTACCGTTACGAAAACCTATATCGCTCACGCCCGTCCGCCTTGGCTGCGTACCCGCGGATCGGCGAGCCGGTGGCCGACATCCGCGAGGAAATTAGCCGCGATAACAACTGCCGCCAGGAGCAATGCGAGCATCTGGGCGAGAGTGTAGTCGCGCTGGAGAACGCTATTGACCAGCTGGAATCCCAGGCCAGGCCAGGAAAAAATCACCTCGACGATCATGGAGTATCCGACAATTGTTCGAATCATGACCCCAGCGAGCGCGATTACAGGGGGTAGAGCATTCCTGAGGCTGTGGCGCCAGACGATCCGCGATTCTGAGAGGCCACGAGCGCGAAGCGCCTGGATATATTCTCGATGCACCTCATCCAGGACAGAGGACCGCATTAGCCGGAAGTTGATCGCCACTGCCTCGGCGGATAGCACGACCGCAGGAAGAATGAGGCTGCTGAAGGCTGTCGCGCCGGCGACGGGGAACCAATGCAGCCTCACGGCGAAGAACTGAATGAGGAGAACTGCGAGGAAGAAATTCGGGATCCCCATGCCGAGCACGGCAACGAGCAGGAGGACGCGGTCGACCAAACTGTTGCGCCTCCATCCCGCCACGACACCGAAGGGGATCGCAAAGCCGTAAGTGAGCAGTATCGCCGCAAACGCCAGCTCCGCGGTCTTCTCCCCCGCATGCAAGATAATCTTCGAAATCGGCAAACCGCTCACAAGAGAAAGGCCGAGATGGCCGCTAACCACGTGATTCAGGAACAAGAGGTACTGGTCCAAGATGGGTTTGTCCAAGCCGAGGCGCTTCGCTTCCGCGGTCTTGATGAACTTCTCCTGGCTGTAGGGATTGATCACGGTTTGCATGACACTTCCCGGAGCGACTCGGAGCCCGAAAAACACGAGCGCCGAGACCACCAAGAGAAGGAGACAGGAGTAGAGGAAGCGGTGCAGGACGAAACGGCCCATCAAGACAGCTCATATGTCGGCGCCACAGGGACTGAGACGCACACCTCAGAGGGGTGCTGCGGTGTGCGTCTCATAAGGCAATTCATGACGAGAGGTTTACGGCTCAACCCACACATCGTTCCAGCGAGGATAAATCATGGTGGACGTCGGTTGCAGACCGTGGACCTTCGAACTGTGGACCCAGACCTGGTTCGGCGTAACGAGCGGGATGATCGGTAGCTCGTTGGCAATCGCCACCTGCATCTGCCGGGCTGCTTGATTGGACGATGCCAGCGTTTTGGCGCTGAAGTAGTCAGCGACGGCCTTGCGAGAAGCTGGGGACTTACCGGTGTATGTGGCCGTCGGGAGGCTAAGGACAAAGGCGATGATCGAGATCGCATCGTCGAAGAGCCACTCGAACATGAACGCTTCCGATGTGGCAAGGCCGGGGAAGAAGCCGACCGTCTCCTGAACGAGGACGTTCATATTGATTCCGACGTCCAGGAGGTTACCGGCGATCGCCTCCAGGAGGTTCTCTTGGTACTCGTCTGGCTGTGTCCAGATTTCGAAGGAGATGGACTTGTGGCCAGCGGCCTTCAGCAGAGCCTTTGACTTCTCGGGGTCGTACTGGTTGTATGCCTCGACGGCTGGGTTGTATCGGCTGTCTGCTGGGAAGAGAGGCCCATAGGTGGGTACGCCATAGCCGAAGAAGACGGCCTCGACGAGGCCGCGGCGGTCGATAGCGTGGGAGATAGCCTGGCGCACCATCGGGTTGTTGAAGCCGAGGTCGGTTCTTGTCTGGTTGAGTGCGAGGTAATAGTTGGCTATCTGCGGTAGATCGACTACGACCAGGTTTGGGTTGCTCTTGAAACCGGCGACGTTCTCGAAGTGAAGGCTGGGTGACACAGTCAACGGTCCCCGCTTCGATCTCTGAGCTTCGGGTTGCGGCGTCAAGGACGACGTTCCATTGTACGTTGTCGAGGTAGGCGGGGCCTTTGTTGGAGACGAACGGCATGATCGTCGAGTAGTTCGGATTGCGCTTGCCGACGACGGCCGTGGCGGGATTGAACGACTCGAGAATGAACGGTCCGCTGCCGTCAACTGTCCCGGCGGTCCCATACGAGTTCCCGTACTTGGCCGCATACGCCGGGTTGGCGGAGACCATCCAGACCGTGGCCATAGTATTGAGCACGCCGTACCACGGGTGCTTGAGGTTAATTAGGACCGTGTTGTCGGGACCAGCCGTGAAAGAGCGGACACCGGTGAGGAACGCGGTGTTCGGGCCGCCGTTCCGCTGTGATTCGAGAGAGGAGGCGATGGTTGCAGCGTCGTTCGATGCTCCGGACCAGTACTTGAGCCCGTCGCGAATCTTCATGGTCACCGTGAGCCCATCCGGGGAAATAGTCCAGGACTCGGCAAGGTCCGGGACAATATTTCCGTGTGGATCTTTCAGAATGACATTATCAAAAAAGGCGGGATAATATTCGTCGGCGAAGGGACCGTGCACCGTATTGAGCTTCGTGGGAGTTAGAAGGTACGCCTCGGTGTAAGTGCCGCCACGGACAGGTGTGATGGCAGCCGACGGCGTGTCAACTGCTGCCGATCGCTTAGTGCGCGGGTCAGCGATAGCCGGCTCTGCGGTGAGTAGCGCAGCGAGACCAGAGATGGACAGTCCCAGAGCGGACGCCCGTAGGATAGCTTCGCGGCGGGTGAACGTACCCTCGAAATGACCACGGACAACAGCATCAAGCGTGTCGCCAGAATTATCTTGCGATTTCGAGGCGTCTTTATGAGACATTATTTCCTCCTCCAAGGTCCGAACAGTAAGCGCGTTCGCGGTTTTGTTAACTAGAGCAGTTGAACTATGCGTTCGAGCCCCATGTGGTCCAACCTCCTACCACAGTCTAACCACGGTGGCCGTCCCGCCACAAGCATGGGCGTCCAAGCGGCTGGCCGCAGGCTTGCCTGCAGCCAGGGGCTGCCCGTAGGTACCTTGTCGACCCAGTGGCGCGGTCACGCTTTGGAGCCGCGCTTCGTGAACAGCGCCGCGCCAGGCAGGGCCGACTGATGGCCCGCGCCACCGGGTGCGGCCACGTTGTTCATGCCTTCTCAACGGGCTGCCGAGCCAAGGGTCGCCGAGGTGGCCGGCTGCCAATTTGTGCCGGGCTTCGCGGACGCGGCAGCGACCCTCCATGGGGCTACGTCGGGACCGAGCTTGGAAGTCGCTCGCAGTCCGGCGACGTAGGGTGCGACTTCACCAACACCGCCACTGCCACAATGACCAAGTCGGCCTCCTACCTGGGCCGCCTGCCCACCAACTCGGGCATTATCGACATCGGCAGCGGGACACTGTCGCTGGAGAACGACACCGGTGACGGCACCCCCGCTTCGACCGCCACCGTAACGGGGCCTTCAACGTCGCCGCCGGGGCCGCCCTGGAACTGGACGGCAGCTTCCCCACCAGCTCTGCCTTGCTGGGCCCGACGTCTGTGGTCAGCGGCGCCGGCACCTTGACCGCCGGGGGTTCAGGGTACCAACTGCACGGCATCACCCAGATGCAGGTGAACACCCGCGCCGGGCTTACGTTTGCGCTGGCTCTTTGTCCTCGCTGCGGGCGCCGCTTTCATCCTGCTCGGGGGCGCCACCCACACCAGCCAGTCGACGCCCGGACGGGCCACATCGCAAGCCCGGCAAGTAACGACGCCTTCTTCGCAAGAGCTTCTGTACCAGCTACGAGCATATGGTGGCTCGGCCACGTCTCCTGCCGGCGGCGTCCTCGTCCCGGCGTCGGTGACGGTGGTGGCCACGCCGCCGGTTTACCGCCGGCCCCGAACGTAAGACGACCGGGAGTAAGCTAGTAACGCGGCCGGTCCGTCTCCCCGCATCGTTGGTCGAGCACCCGGCGTCGACCGCCCGGATCCACGTCGACGGACGTCCCGACACGCTGCGGCCCAAAATTCAGAGGTTTCCGGTCAATGTTTGGAACCTACGGGCAGCCCGTGCGGAGCATGGCGAGGACCAGCCGAGCTGCGCCCGCCCGGTCTACGAGGCGGATGCCCGGGCGTCATATGAACCAGCGGCGGGAAGGCTCTTTCGGCTACGGCCCGAAAAGCCCACCTTCCGGGCCTGCGCCGAGGCGGTGCCCGACGACTTCACGGTGGCGGTCAAGGGTGGCCGTAGAGGCCCGCCACCCGAGTTGGTTCGAGGACGACATCGGTGGGGTGCTCTCCGCTCACGGGGCGGCCTGGTGCCTGGCCGACGGTGGGCCGCAGGAGCCTCCCCGCTGGCGGACAGCCGACGGGGGCTATCTCCGCTTCCATCGGGGCCAGGGACGACCGCCGGGCTGCTACCGGGTGACGTGGACCACACTCGTGGCGCCGGTGCCGGAAAAAGTTCTGGGCAAGTGTCCATCTCCCGGGGGAGCGTTCGTCGTCCTGGTGGCGAGCCGAGAGCGGCACGCCGGTTGAACGATGAAAGGGGACCGGATGCCTTACCAGCTGAATAACCTCATTTACAGGGTCGAGCACGGCCTCACCGCTGCCGAACAACGGGCGGCCGACCAGCGCATGGGCGAGTTCGCCGCTACACTCGCCGGCCTCCGCCGGTCCGTGGCCGGTAGCCTCGGGCTTGCCCTTGGCGCCCTGAGAGGGCTCGGAAGACCGAAGCGTACGAGGCAGGACGCCACCTCGCGCCTAACGGCCCCGACCGGGCACTGAGAGGGGAGGGACAATGCAGTACGTGCTGGTCCACGCCATTGACGACGACCTTGTCACCGCCGCAGGCGGGGACGTGGAGGCCCAAGCTTCCCTCGACGCCTGGCTGGATGAGACGATAGGTCGGGGCGTCAACTTGCACGGGAGCCGGCTGGGCCCGGTGAGCGACGCCACCACGGTGAAGGTGCGCCAGGGCGAGCTGCTCGTCACCGACGGGCCGTTCGCCGAAACGAGGGAACAGATGGCGGGCTACGACCTCTTGTACTGCGCCGACGTGGACGAGGCGGTCGGCTGGGCGGCGAAGCACCCTACCGCCGAGGTGGGCGCGATTGAGGTCCGGGCCGTGTCCGGCGAGCAGCCGCCTCGAGGCCTGCCCGAGGCGGCGCCGAGCAAGCGGCGCTACATGATGCTGGTTTGTACCGACCCCGATGTCGGTCCGGGCGAGTTCGAGAACATGGCTCCCGTCGAGCCCTGGGTCGAGGAAATGGACAACCGGGGAGCCCGCCGGTTCGGGAGCCCGCTAGCGGATCCCGGGAGCGCCCGGACGGTGAGGGTAAGGCGAGGACAGATCTTGGTCACCGACGGCCCGTTCGCAGAAACCAAGGAGCAGATCGCCGGGTTCGACATCCTCGACTGCGCCGACCTCGACGAGGCCATCGAGGTGGCCAGCAAGCACCCCATGGCTCGCCTGGGCATCTTGGAGGTGCGGCCCTTTTGGCCCTTTCGGCAGGCCTAGGTCCGGCGGGCAGGGAACCCGCGGGCGAGGAGACGCCGGCCGCGCCGGAGGCCATGGGCCCGCGGGCGAGGAGACGCCCGCGGCACCCTCGGCCACGAACGTGGTGGGGACGGTGGCAGCCGGCGCCTTCCGGGAGGAATGGGGCCGGATCGTCGCCACCCTTATCCATCAGTTCGGTGACTGGGACCTGGCCGAGGAGTGCGCCCAGGACGCTTTCGCCCTTGCCCTGCGGCGCTGGCCGGCCGAAGGCGCGCCTCAGCGTCCCGGCGCCTGGCTCCTCACGGTGGCTCGCAACCGGGCCATCGACCGCCTTCGGCGCAACACCACCTACGCGGCAAAGCTTCAGACGGTTGCGGTCATGGCGACCCGTGAGGCGGACGACGGGGAGAGGGGCTTCGAGCGCGCCAGACAGGAGCGGCGTCCCCGACGACCGGCTCCGGCTGATCTTCACCTGCTGCCACCCCGCTCTGGCCATGGAGGCACGGGTTGCCCTCACATTGCGTACCCTGGCCGGGTTGAGCACGGCCGAGATCGCCCGCGCTTTCCTCGTCCCCGAGGCCACCATGGCCAAGCGGCTCGTGCGGGCCAAGCACAAGATCGCCAACGCCGGCATCCCCTACCGGGTCCCGCCATCTACGGCCCTGGGGGAACGGACTGCCGGTGTCCTGTCCGTGTTGTACCTGATGTTGAACGAGGGTTACTCCGCTAGCGCCGGGGAGGACCTTGTCCGCCGTGAACTGTGCGACCAGGCCGTGAGGCTGGCCACCCTGCTCGTCGAGCTGATGCCGGATGAACCGGAGCCCAAGGGGTTACTGGCCCTCATGCTGTTCCACCGGGCGCGCCAAGGATCGCGGGTGGACGTTCACGGCGACCTGGTGCGCTTGGAGGACCAGGACCGCTCGGCTTGGGACCGGGCCAGATAGAGGCGGCCAAGCGGTACTTGTCGGAAGCATCGGCGCCAGGCCCAGTAGGGCCGTACCAGTTGCAGGCGGCCATCGCCGGTTGCCACGCGTCGGCACCCACAGCCGGGCAGACCGACTGGGTGCTGATCGCCTGGCTTTACGAGCAGTTGTCCGCGCTCACGGGGTCGCCGGTGGTGGAGCTCAACCGGGCCGTGGCGGTGGCCATGGCCACTGGGCCACAGGCAGGGCTGGCCCTGGTGGAGCGCCTGGCGGGCTCCGGATCCCTGGAAGGCTATTACCTGTTGCCGGCCACGCGGGCCGACCTGTTGCGGCGCTTGAGCCGCTTCGCCGCCGCGGCCGACGCCTACCGGGAGGCGCTGACCCTGGCGGCCACGGGGCCTGAACGGCGCTTTCTTCAGGCCCGGCTGGCGGAGGTTACCTCCTTGCCGGGCTGACGCCCGCCATACGCACGGAGAGGAAACTATACGCGTGTATAGTGACCCACGGATGGGAGGTGGTGCCCCATGGGAGCCACGGCCATACGTACAGAGGGGCTCACCAAGCGCTACGGCGACGTTGCTGCCCTTGACCACCTCGACCTCGAAGTGGCCCATGGCGAGGTGGTCGGGTACCTGGGCCCCAACGGCGCGGGAAAGACGACCACCATCCGCCTCCTACTGGGCCTTATCAAGGCCACCGAGGGGCGAGGCCAGATCTTTGGTCTCGACTGCCAGCGTCAGCCCGTCGAGGCGCACCGGCACTTGGCCTTCGTGGCCGGAGAAGCCAACCTCTGGCCCTCGCTCACCGGCGCGGAGACCCTCCATCTACTAGGGAGAGCCCAGGGTCAGGTCGACGAGGCCTATCGCGACGCGCTGATCGCCCGGTTCGACCTCGATCCCACCAAGAAGGTCCGTGCCTACTCGAAAGGCAACCGGCAGAAGGTCATCCTGATCGGGGCCTTGATGGTCCGCCCCGACCTGCTGGTCCTCGACGAACCGACAAGTGGGCTCGACCCCATCATGGAGCAGGCGTTCCGCCATTGCGTCTACGAGGCGCGCGACCGTGGCCAGACCGTGTTCCTGTCGTCCCACGTCCTAAGCGAGGTGGAGGCCCTCTGCGACCGGGTGGGTATTCTCCGCCAGGGAAAGCTCATCGAGATGGGGACATTGGCCCAGATGCGACATCTCGGCGTGCTGACCGTCGAAGCGACGTTCGACGGTGACGTCCCCGACCTCTCCCGAGTCCCCGGAGTGACATCGGTGGTGGCGGACGGCCGGGTGGTCCGGTGCGAGGTCCGGGGCCCGGTCGAGCCGTTGCTCAAGGTCCTGGCCGCCGCCGGCGTCACCCGGCTCCTGAGCCGTGAGCCGTCCCTAGAGGAGCTCTTCCTCGCTCAGTACGGGGGAGACGGCCACGCTCAGGACGGCGGAGAGGGCCGGACGGCGCAGGCAGGCCACCTTGGCCGCTGAACCTGCTGACCACGGGGTCCGTCACCCGCATGTCGGGCCTTCGCCCGGCCCCATCGTTGCCGTCCTGACCGCTCGGAAAGCCGTCCGTTCAGGGGTTATCTGGGGCTACATCTTCGGCATCTCCACGGCGTCGTCGGCGATCAGCTACACGACTATTTACAAGACCGTCACCCAACGAGACGCCCTGGCCGCCGCCTACGGCTCGAACAAAGCGACCAGCGCCCTGTTTGGACCAGCCCCCGACCTGCAGACCGTCGCCGGGTTTACCGCGTTCAAGGTGTCAATGACCCTGATAATCGTGGGCGCCGTATGGGGGCTGCTCACTAGCACCCGGCTCTTGCGGGGCGAGGAAGAGAGCGGACGTTGGGAGCTTTTGCTCGCCGGCCCACGCACCCGCGGCCGTGCTGCGGCCCAGGCACTGGCTGGCCTGGGTGCCGGCGTCTTCACTCTGTGGGCGCTCACGGCTGTGATCACGGTCCTCTCCGGCCTCGACTCCAAAGTCGATATCGCCGCCGGTCCGGCCTTGTACTTCGCCCTGGCCATGGTGGCGACGGCGGTCATGTTCTTGGCCGTGGGCGCGTTGACCAGCCAGGTCAGTGCGACCCGGCGCCAGGCCGCCTCTTACGCCGCGGCCTTCCTCGGCCTGGCCTACGCCGTCCGGCTGGTCGCCGACGCCGGAGTGGGGCTCCACGGCCTGATCTGGGCGTCCCCACTGGGTTGGGTGGAGGAGCTGCGACCGCTCACCGCCCCCCAGCCCCTGGCTCTGGTGCCGGTCGTCGCCTTCACGGCGCTGGTAAGCGTCGTGGCCGTGCGCCTCGCCGGCCGGCGTGATGTCGGAGCGAGCATCGTCCCGGACCAAGCGACCAGCCCAGCACGCCTACGGCTCCTCTCCGGGCCCACCGGACTGGCCGTGCGGATGGTGCGGCCCACGGTCGTCGGCTGGTGGGTGGCGATCGCCCTATCGGGACTGCTGTACGGGCTCGTCGCCAAGTCTGCCGGCAGCACCATCTCGGGGTCATCGGTCCACGACGTCTTCGCCAAGCTCGGCGCGCCAGGGACGGGTGCCGCCGCCGTGCTCGGTGTTTGTTTTCTCATCCTGGCCGTGCTCGTGGCCTTCCTCGCCGCCGGCCAGATCACGGCGGCGCGTTGGGAGGAGTCGGGCGGCCGGCTCGACCACTTCCTGGTCCGTCCCGTGTCCCGCACATCGTGGCTCGGCGGCCGGCTCCTCGTTGCCGTGCCGGTCCTGCTCGCCGGCGGCCTCACGGCAGGGACCTTCGCCTGGCTCGGTGCCGCCAGCCAGCACGCGGGGGTGAGCTTTGCCAGCTTGGTGGCCGCGGGCGTGAACGTGGTCCCGCCGGCCATTGCCATCTTGGGCATCGGGGTCCTGACATTCGGGCTGCGCCCGCGGCTGACGTCGATCGTCCTCTACGGGGTGCTGGGCTGGTCGCTGCTCATCGTGATCGTGGGCAGTATCGGCGCCGTGAGCCATTGGGCGCTTGATACCTCGGTCTTCCACCAGATGGCTTCGGCACCGGCCGTGTCACCGCATTGGGAAGCCAACGGAGCCATGACCGCTCTAGGTGCCGCCGGCGCGCTCCTGGGCGGGTTCGCGTTCAGGCGACGCGATCTGCAGGGCGAATGACCCCCAGACCCGGACAGCTCCCGGCCGGGCACCTGTCCGAGGGCGGGCCGGTGCTTTTCGAGGATCTCACCGCTCGGGCACGGATCCGCGAAGCCGCTCTGAGCCACTTCGCCGAAGAAGGGTACGAGCGGGCGACAGTCCGTAGCATTGCTCAAAGCGCCGGAGTTTCCCCCGGGCTCTTGCGGCACCATTACGGCTCCAAGGACGCCTTGCGCCGGGCGTGCGACGCGTATGTGTGCGAAACATTGCACCGTACCAACGCGCAGATCCTCGAAGATCCGGGCATCGTAGCCAATAGCGCGCAAACGTCAAGGCGCTTCGGCCGGTACGTGGCCCGGGCCCTGGCCGACGGCTCCGGCGCCGTAGGGGAGATCTTCGACGAAATGGTGACCATGACCGAGCAATGGCTCGTCCGGGCCGACGAAGGCCGCTCCGATCCGCCTACGATCAACCGCCGGATCCGGGCCGCACTGGTGACCGCTATGAAGGTGGGCGTCCCTCTGCTCCACGACCACGTGTCCCGGGCGCTCGGCGCCGACATGTTCGAACCTGAAGGCGAGCGCATCATCGCCCTGGCCCTGCTCGACATCTACTCCCACCGGCTCCTCGATGAACAAGCCGTCGCCGCCGCCAAAGTCGGTTTCGACCGGGGCCCTGCCTCGGCCTCTCCGCCAGTGTTAACCGGGACGAAACATCCACCGCTGTCAACTGGACGACCTAGGCCTTATTCTCGGAGGTCGTGACCACCGTGGCCCTAGCGTGATGGTGCAAACCTGTATGGATGTCGTTATCGCCCCCGACGACCCGCGCGCTGAAGACGTCCGTGCCCTCCTGGAGCACCACCTGACGTTCTCCGACCAGGTGACCCCGCCGGGGCAGGTGCACGCCCTGGACCTGGAGGGCCTGCTGGGCCCGGACGTCATGTTCTTCAGCGCTCGCCGAGGCGGCGTGCTGCTCGGCGTGGGCGCGCTCAAACGACTGGACCGGTCTCATGCCGAGCTGAAATCGATGCACACCAGCGAGGCCGCTCGGCGCCAGGGGGTGGCCCAGGCCATGGTCGCCCACCTCCTTGCTTTCGCGGCCGCCTCCAATTACCGGCGCGTCAGCCTGGAGACGCTATCGACCAGCGCCTTCGGACCGGCCCGCTCATTGTTTAAGAAAGCCGGCTTCGTCAGGTGTGAGCCCTTCGGCGAGTACACCGCCACCTCGTACAGCACCTTCATGACCATCAGCCTCGAAGCCGCCCCCTGAGGACTAGCTCAGCCCCGCTCGAGGCTCGGCGAGGTCGGGAACACCCGTCCCGTGACGGCTGTTGCCCACCTTGGAAGAAAGGTGAACAGCAATGACAGTGGCTACTGAGAAGGCGGTCCTGGCCGGAGGATGTTTCTGGGGGATGCAGGACCTGATCCGCAAACGCCCTGGGGTGATCTCGACCAGGGTCGGTTACACCGGAGGCGACGTGGCCAACGCCACCTACCGCCACCACGGGAGCCATGCCGAGGCCGTCGAGATCACCTTCGACCCGGCCGAGGTTTCGTACCGGGAACTTCTGGAGTTCTTCTTCCAGATCCACGACCCCACGACGAAGGACCGCCAGGGCAACGACATGGGCCCGAGCTACCGCTCGGCGATCTTCTACACGACCGAGGCCCAGAAGAAGACGGCCGAAGACACGATCGCCGATGTCAACGCCTCCGGCCTGTGGCCCGGGAGGGTGGTCACCGATATCTCTCCCGCCGGCCCGTTCTGGGAAGCCGAGCCCGAGCACCAGGACTACCTCGAAGCGGTACCCCAACGGCTACACGTGCCATTTCCCTCGCCCGAGGTGGAAGCTGCCGCGCCGGGCCGAGACCGTCGCCCGGTAAGGGCTCGGGCCGTCTGGCCCCGGCGGGTCAGACGGTTACGGAACCCAGTACCTGGTGGACGGAACGGATGGCGCTGGCCCCCTCGCCCACGGCGGCGGCTACCCGTTTCATGGAACCGGAGCGGACGTCGCCGACGGCGAAGACCCCGGGCTGACTGGTCTCGAAGGGCAGCGGGCGCCGGTGGAGGGCGGCCCATGTGGGGCCCAGGTCGGCGCCGTTGAGCCCGGTGCCGGTGAGCTCGGTGCCGGTGAGCACGAAGCCGTGGTCGTCGAGATGGACGCCGCTCAGCCACTCCGTGGCCGGAACGGCTCCTATGAAGCAGAAAAGGCCCTGGCAGGCCAGCTTCAGCTCGGAACCGTCGTCCCGGTGGCGCACCATGATGTCGCCGAGTTGGGTGCCGCCGCCGAGGGCGGTGACCTCGCAGCGCGTCCGGACCACGATCCCCGGATGGGCCAGGATCCGCTCCGCCAGGTAGGAGGACATCCCGGCGCCGAGGTCCGCCCCACGGACGACGAGGTGCACGGTGCAACCCTTGCCGGCCAGGAACAAAGCCGCCTGGCCGGCGCTGTTGGCCCCGCCCACCACGGCCACCGGCTTGGACGAGCAGGCGCGGGCCTCGAGTTCGGTGGCGGCATAGTAGATGCCGGCGCCCTCGAAGGCGTCCCAGCGCTCGAGGGGCAGGGAACGGTACCGGGCGCCGGTGGCGATAACGACGGAGCGGGCGGGGATCTCGGTGCCGTCGGCCAGGACGACCCTCAGGTCGTGGCCGCCGGCCTCGAGCCGCGTCACCTGGCAAGGACTGGAAAGGCGTGCCCCGAACTTCTGCGCCTGGACCATGGCGTTGGCGGTCAGCTCGGCACCGCTGATGCCGGAGGTGAAGCCCAGATAGTTCTCGATACGCGAGCTCGCCGCCGCCTGTCCTCCCCCGGCCACCGAGTCGAGGACCAGAGTCTGCAGGCCCTCCGACGCGCCGTAAACGGCGGCCGCCAGACCGGCCGGTCCGGCACCGACCACGACGAGGTCGACGACCTCTGTGCCCGAGGGCCGGTACGACAGGCCCAGGACTTCAGCCAGCACGCCTGGCGTGGCCCGGCGCAGGACGACGGTCGGGGTCAGGACGGCCGGGAGGTCCATGGCTCCCAAGCCGTTGGCGGCGAGGGCGGCGGTGCCTTCGGGTGAGTCGGACTCCACCCAGACGTGGGGCAGTTGCTGGCGCGCCGCGTACGTCCGCAGCGCCAGGGCTGGGGCGGAGAACCCGCTCCCCACGATCTCCAGGGTCTGGGCGCCCGGCCCGGCCCGCAGGAGCTGCCGGCGGGCGAGTAAAGCCCGCAGGACCAGGTCAGACAGCTCGGGGTCTTCGTCCATGAGCCTACGGAAATGGGCCGGAGGGATGCGGACCAGTTTGGCCGTCTCCGCCACGCGTGCCGTCAGGGAGGCGGTCTGGCCGGTCAGGAGGTTGAGTTCTCCGATGAAGCGCCCGGCGCTCTGGGACGTCACCGTCTCTTCGGGGGCCTCGGGAGTGGCGGCCCGCACTATGTCGACCACACCCGAGTCGACCAGCACGAAGTCGTAACCGAGGTCCCCGGCTCGGAACAGCTCGGTACCGGCCTCGGCGATCTGCGCTTCGCCGTAGGCCCGCATGCGGGCGAGCTGGTCTTCGGTCATCACCGGGAAGGCCTCGTCCTGGGTGGTGGGTGCCATTTGCGCCCCCTTCCTTTAGGTACCGGACCGGCCGAAGTGCGGCCCGACGGTCAGCATAGGTGGGGGAATGTCGTCCTCCGCGCTGGACTGTTCGACGTCGAGGTGGCCACTAACAACGCCGGAACCACAGGGCATGGACTAGGTGTGGAGACGTCGATGGGGGACCGGTCCTCCATCCCGCAATAGACCCGGGAGGGGTAAATGGGAAATGACGGTGAAGAACTGCCCCGGTCCAGCTGGGAAGCAGCTCTGCAAACGCTCAGCCAGGAGCACGAAGGCGACCTCGTCTCGCTTGACGTGCCCGCGCTCGCGTTCGGTGACGATCTCGAAGCGGAGAGGCTCCCTCTCGCCTACCTCGAATATGACCGCCACGACGACGCCGTGAGTGTGGCGGTCGGCGGTCGCGACGGCCGGTACCCCGTGGTCCTGCGCCACGCCATCGAGCACCCGGCGAAAGTCGTTGTCGCCATGCCAGGACCGGACGACTCGCCCGTCGTCCACGTCAGCGGCGCCGACGGCCGGACGACCGTCATCACGCTTCACCGGTCACCCGCGGCCGGAGGGCGATAACGGAGTACCCGCCGCGGACAAACCCCCGGGCTGGGCACATGGTGCCTGACCCGGGGGTTTGGGGGTTGGGGGACCAGTTTTGGCAGCGGCTATGGGATCCAGCCGGCACTCATGTCGGCCTAGCCCGTGGTGCTCGTTGTGCTGGAGGTCGTCGACGATGAGGTCGTCGAAGAAGAGGTCGTCGAAGAAGAGGTCGTCGACGACGATGTGGTAGTCGAAGAAGACGTGGTCGTGGTCGGCGCCGTGGTGGTGGTGGAAGAGGACGTGGTCGTGGTCGGCGCCGTAGTCGTCGTGGTGGCGAAGTTGGTGCCCCCGCCACCGCCATTGCCCTTACCGTGCCCGCTGCCGTAGCCGTAGCCGTACCCATTGCCATTGCCATTGCCATTGCCGTGGGACCGGACGGGGCACCGGACAACGACCCATCTCCAGCCCCAGCCGCGGCCCCGGCCCCGACTGTGCCTCAGGCGGACCAGGCAGATACGGACACGAACGTGGCTATGGCTACGAGGGTTGACCTCGGTCCGCCATGACGTCGCCGTCGTCGAACCCGTGGTCGAAGTCGTCGAACCCGTGGTCGAAGTCGTCGAACCCGTGGTCGAAGTCGTCGATGACGTCGTGCTCGTCGGGCCGTAATGGCCGTACCTTCCGTGGGCCGACGCTGGCGCCACGGTCGCCGTCAGTGACACCACCACAATCCCCAGCGTCGCCACCAAGGCCGTCACGCCCTCGAGGTACCGGTGCCGTCTGGCATGGGTTTTTTCGATCATCCGTCCTCCCTAGAGTCAACCTTCCGAACCTCTGGGAGCCTCGACGCCGTGTGTGAGCGGCCTGAGAGGTAATTGTGATGGTTCTGTGAAGGCGGCCCTGGCCACCGCGGCCGGATAGCGGCAACGGTCCTGGTGAGGGCCGTTATCGGGCTCTCGCCCGGCCCTCCGTCCGCCATCCGTCGCAGCGCCCCTGGCGCCGCCTCATTGGCGAAGTCGGCGAACACAAACTCGACGAAGGCGAAGTCGGCGAAGAGGTCGGCTCTGGCCGCCACGACGCCCTGGAGGCATACTGCGGACATGTCTTCTCCGAGGCAACTTGCCGATCGGTTCCACACCGGGTGGCTGGCGACGCACCCCTTCGAGGCCTCTAACCGTGGCATCCCCGGTTACGACGACCGGGCCCCCGACGCCAGCGAGGAGGGCGACATGCGGCGCCGGGCCGCGCTCGAAGGGGTTTTGGCCGAAGCGGCCGGGTTGCGGACGGCAGACCGGGGCGAAGCCGACGAGGTGACCGTCGGGTGCCTCACGGGGCTTGCCCTGCAGGAGATGGCCGAACTGGGCTCCGCCGCCGTAGAGCACACGGTCACCGCCATGCCCTTCTTCGGGCCCGCCGGGCTCCTGGCCGTGGCCGCTCGCACGCTCGTGGCCGACGCTGGGGCGGCCGGCGACTACCTGACCAGGCTGAGGCGCAGCGCCCTCTGGGTCGACCAGCAAGTGCAGCGGCTGCGAACAGGTGAGGCGAAAGGTCGCCTACCGGTGGCGCCGCTGGTGGCGGAGGCGGTGGCCTGGGCCGAAGGCGTGCTCGCGGCGCCCGTTCCCGAGGCGTTGGCGGCGCCGCAGCCGCCCGCCGGCTGGGACGGCGGCCCCGGCTGGCGCGAGGAACGCGACGCCGTCGCCACCGATGTCGTCAAGCCCGCGCTCAGCCGCTGGGTCGAGGTGTTGCGAGACATCTTGCCCCGGTCGCGCCCGGCCGAGCGGCCCGGGCTCACATACATACCGGGTGGGGACGCCGACTACGAAAGGGCGGTCCGGTCGCACACGACGATGGCTGTCACGGCCGAGCAGCTTCACCGGACGGGCCTGGACGAGATCGACAGGCTAGAAAAGCGTGCCTTGGAGCTGGGCGCACAGCTGGGCCTCAGGGACCTCGAGGCGGTGAACGACGCCCTGCGCGGCTCGGCGGGCGTCCTCCCCGCCGGGGAGGCCATGGAGGCAGCCAGGCGAGCCGTCCGCAGGGCAGAGGCGCGCGCCGGCGAGGTGTTCCCCGAGCCCCTCCCCGGCCCCTGTGCCGTCGAGCCCATGCCGCCGGTGGTCGCCTCCAGCGGGACGGCGCCCCACTACACGCCGCCTCGCCTGGACGGGGCCCGGCCGGGCACCTACTGGTTCAACACGCTGGTGCCGACGGCAGGAACAGGCTGGGACCTCGAGGGCGTCGCCTTTCACGAGGCGGTGCCCGGCCATCACCTCCAGCTCTCGCGCATCCAGATGCTCATGGACCTGCCCGCCATGCAGCGTCAGCGGTCTGTGACCGTGTTCTCCGAAGGCTGGGGGCTCTATGCCGAGCAGCTGGCCGAGGAGATGGGCCTTTACAACCGCACCGAGAGCCTCCTGGGGGCCACGACGGCGGCGCTCTTGCGGGCCGCCCGGCTCGTGGTGGACACCGGTTTACATGCCCGGGGGTGGAGCCGTCAGAAGGCCCTTGAGTTTTGCGTAGCCCATGTCCCCATGCCGCCCCGGTTCCTCGCCGCCGAAGTCGACCGTTACATCATTTGGCCCGGGCAGGCACTGGCCTATCTCACCGGCAAGCTTCGAGATCCTCGGGCCCGTGACGAGGCGCGGCGCCGCCTCGGCCCCGCCTTCTCGCTGCCCGAGTTCCACGCCGCCCTGCTCGGCAGCGGTTCGCTCCCCATCCCCGTCCTTCACCAGCACATTGACTGGTGGGCGGGGACCAAGCACACATAGGGCTGTTTGACCGGGCCAACCGGGCTCCAGTACCGTACTGGCATCGCGCGCCGTTCTTTGGAGCGCTCCACGGTGCGCTTGAGATCAGAGTGCTCGAGCGAGGTATCAGAGGCAATCATGACTCGGTTGGCAACAAAGAAGAGGAAAGTGCCGGCGCGGGTTGTGGCCGGCGCCGCGGCAGTGGCCTTGTTCGTCCCGTTGGCGCTGGGCAGCGTGGCCTCGGCCAGCACCAACAGCAACAGCAAACCGCCCAACGTCACCGTGGTGATGGGCACGACCGACCGGATCGTGTCCGCCGACCCCGCAGGTGCTTACGACCTGCCGTCGTGGACGATCGTCTACAACGTTTATCAGACGTTGCTCAGGTACCCGCCTAGTAGCACGACGATAGTGCCCGACGCCGCCCGTTGTGCCTGGAAGGGCACAGGGGTCAACGTGTACGTCTGCACCGTGCTACCCAACCAGTACTTCTCCAACGGCGACCCGGTCACGGGACAGGACGTCGTTTACACTTTCGAACGGATCAACAAGATCAACGACCCCAACGGGCCGGCAAGCCTGATATCGCCCATGAAGAGCGTGTCCGCGTCGGGCAACACCGTCACGTTCATCCTGAAGTACGCCGATGCCACCTGGCCCGGCGTGCTCACCACGGGCGCCGGCGCCATCGTGGACGCCAAGGTCTTCCCCTTCAACAAACTGCAGCCGGACGCCAAGATCGTCGGCTCCGGCCCGTACCAACTGCAGTCGTACACGCCCAACGAGATAGCGGTGTTCACACCTAACCCGCACTACGGCGGTACCGATGTCCTGCACAACAACAGGTTCATCATCCGCTATGAGGAGAGCGCCACGACGCTCGTATCCGACTCCCAGCAGGACGCCGTGGACATCGCTTACCGCGACCTCACGCCGACCGAGCTCATAGCCCTGAAGGATTCGAAGGGGATCACCCTCGAGCAGGGCAAAGGGATCGAGATCCGCTACATCGCCTTCAACCTGAAGACGATGCCGGGCGCCACCGCGGCCCAGAAACTGGCCATCCGCCAGGCGGTCTCCTACACGGTCAACCGCCAGGACATCGCCACCAACATCTACCACGGGGTCGTCTCGCCGCTGTACTCGGTCATCCCTGATGCCCTCCCCGGGCACATCAACTCATTCGCCAAGATCTACGGCGCCACCCCCAGCGTGGCCAAGGCCAAGCAGGTCCTGGCCGCCGCCGGCCTGGCTGTGCCGGTCAAGTTCACGCTCTGGTACAACACCAACCACTACGGCGACACCGACATCGCCACCGAGCTGCAGCGTCAGCTCAACGCCTCGGGCGTGTTCCAGGTGTCGTTGGCCTCGTCGGAGTGGACCACCTATATCCAGGCCGTCACGACCAATGAGTACGGCGTCTCGTTGATGGGGTGGTTCCCCGACTACCCGGACGCCGACGATTACACCGGCCCGTTCTACGGCTGCACGAACTTCCTCAACGATCACTACTGCAATGCCTTTGTGACCAAAGAAATCGCAGCCGAGGAAGGCTCGACCATCCAGTCGGTCCGGGACGCCGCTTTCAGCGCCCTGGAGATCCAAACGGCCAAAGATGCGCCGCTCATCCCGTTGTGGCAGGGCGGTCAGGTCGCCGCCGTGCATGTCGGGGTGACGGGCGTGCAGGCCACGCTCGACCCGTCGTACACCTTCCGGTTCTGGCTGATCGGCAAGAACTGAGCATTAGGTGGCAACGAAGGCGCTGAGCGCCTGAGAATTGGGATTCCGGCCGGAGCGTCTCACCGGTTTGACGGGTACCCCCCGCCCGACCGGGCCGGCGCGCCGGCCGTTTTTCCCTAACGGAGGACTGTTAAAAGAGATGGCATCGACATCGGGATCGCTGCGCCGCTACCTGCTGACGCGGCTCGCGCTCGTTATCCCGATGGTGCTCATACTGCTGACCCTGGTGTTCCTTCTCATGCGGGTGGCGCCGGGAAACCCCATCGTGGCCGCGCTGGGAGGCCACCTCACCCAGGCCCAGCTGGCGGTGCGGGAGCGGGCCGCCGGCTACGACCGGCCTCTTATCGTCCAGTACGGCGATTATCTGGGCCAGGTCCTGACGGGCCACTTCGGCACGACTCTGACCGACCAGCGACCGGTGACACAGGTAATAGCCCAGAACGGAGCGGCCACGCTTCGAGCTCACCGTGGCCGCCATGATCGTGGCCGTATCCGTGGGCATCCCTCTCGGCATGCTGGCGGGCCGGATGCGGGACACCTGGGTCGACGCCCTGGCCCGCATCTTCGGCATTTTCATCTATGCCGTGCCTGTGTTCTTCCTGGGCCTGCTGGCCCAGTTGCTGTTCGGCCACGTGCTCAACTGGCTGCCCACATCGAGTGAGGCCAATGTCATCGTCCAGGCCGAGCTCCAGCCCCACACCAATATCCTGATCATCGACGCCATGATCGACGGCCAGTGGGGCGACGTCCCGGACCTGCTGGCGCACCTGGTCCTGCCCGCGGTCACACTCGGCCTGGTGATCTCCGGCGTGGTGGTCCGCCTCGTACGGGTCAATGTCATCCAGACCATGAAGGGCGACTACATCGAGGCGGCCCGGCCCGGGGCCTGCGCGAGCGTGACGTCGTGGTCCACCACGCCTTCAAGAACGCCCTGGTCCCCATCGTCACCGTCACCGGGCTCCAAGCCGCGCTCCTGCTCTCCGGCGCCGTGCTGACCGAGGAGACCTTCAACTGGCCGGGGATCGGCAACGAGCTGATCTACTACCTCGAGAACCGCGACTACGTCGCCGTCCAGGGCATAATCACTGTTTTCGCCCTGGCCGTGGTGGTCATCAGCCTCCTCATCGACCTGGTCAATGCTTGGGTCGACCCGAGGGTGAGGTATTGATGAAAAAGCGTGGGCTACCCGTGACGCGGTTGAGGTACTCGTGACGGTCGCCGGCACCCTCGTCGAAGGCGAGGCTCAGCTTGAAGCCCGGGGGGCCGCCGGGCACCGCCGCCCGCGGTCAGGCCCGGGGCGGCCGCCGAGGAGTGGCTCTGTTGCTCGCCACCCGGGGGTTGCCGCGTTGGCTCTTGTGGACGGGCGCCGCCCTCACCCTGCTGTTCGTTGTCCTCGCCATCTTCGCCGACTGGATCGCCCCCTTCGGGTTCAACCAGTACCTCGCCCATGGCGTCCGTTTCCCCCAGCAGGGGCCCCTTCGGCGGCACACTGGTTCGGTACCACAGTCGACTCCGAAGACGTCCTGTCCCGGGTAATTTACGGGGCCCGGACCTCGATAGAAGTTGTCCTTTTAGCAGTGTGTTTCTCCATCGCCGTCGGCGTACCCGTGGGCCTCGTTTCCGGGTATTTCGGCGGCTGGTTGGACCGCGTCCTGGTCCTGGTCAACGACTCCATCTTCGCCTTCCCGTACCTCTTGTTGGCCATCGTCATCGCCTTCCTTCTCCAGGGTTCCGTAGGCGGAGGCGTTATTACTGCCGCTATAGCCATCACCGTCGTCTACATCCCCCAGTACTTCCGGGTGGTCCGCAACACCGTGCTCTCCGTGCGGGAGGAACCCTACGTCGAGGCCGGGAAGGCCCTGGGGGCACGGCCGCGCACAGTGATACGCCGCTATGTGTTCGCCAACGTCATCCAGTCCGTGCCCGTGGTCGCCTCTCTCAACGCGGCCGACGCCATCCTCACCCTGGCCGGCCTCTCGTTCCTCGGCATCGGCATGGACCCCTCCGTCGCCGCCGAGTGGGGCTACGACGTCTCGCGCGGGATCGCCGACGCCCAGGCCGGGTACTGGTGGACAGGGATCTTCCCCGGCCTGGCCATCATCCTGCTGGTCATGGGCCTGACCCTGGTGGGCGAGGGGCTCAACGACACCCTGAACCCCCTATTGCGTCGTCCCGGCTACCGCCGCGTGGTCCTGCCTCGCGCCGGCGGGGCCGTTCCTGGCGAACTGGCCTCACCCGAACTGGCCTCAGCCGACCTGGCCTCGCCGGCACTGGGTACGTCCGAGGCGCCGGTCGGGGCCGGCGCGGGAACCGGGGGCCCGGAGGTGGTGGCCGCTACGGAGCCGGTGATCGCCGTCTCGGAACTGCGTGTCTGGTACGGCAGTGACCGGGGCCCGGTCAAGGCGGTGGACGGCGTGAGCTTCGTAGTCGCTCCCGGAGAGACGCTGGGGTTGGTCGGGGAGTCGGGTTGCGGCAAGACCAGCCTGGGCCGGGGGCTGCTGGGCTTGCTCCCCGAAGCGGCCAGTTGTGACGGCGAGATCCGTTTCGGTGGACGCAACCTCTTGGCCGCCTCGGCCGGGGAGATGCGGGCCATGCGGGGCCCTGCTCTGGGGCTGGTGTTCCAGGAGCCGATGACCAGGCTCGACCCGCTGATGCGGGTATCCGAGCATTTTGCCGAGGCGTTGCACACCCATGAGCCCGAGCTGTCCAATGACGAGATCAGGGAACGCTCGCTCGAGGCGCTGGGCTCGGTTGGGATCCCGCCCACCCGCTTCGCCAACTACCCGCACGAGTTTTCCGGGGGGATGCGCCAGCGGATCATGATCGCCCTCACCTTGGCCCTGCGGCCCCGCTTCATCGTCGCCGACGAGCCGACCACGTCCCTCGACGTGCTCGTCGAGGCTCAGATCTTGGCGCTCCTGTCCGAGCTGAAGGCCCGCTCCCGGGCCGGCTTCCTGCTCATCACCCACAACCTCGGGATCGTGGCCGAGGCGTGCGAGAGGGTCGCCGTCATGTACGCCGGCCGCATCGTCGAACAGGGCCTTGTGGCCGAGGTCTTCTCCAAGCCCCGGCACCCCTACACCGAGGCGCTGCTGGCCTCGACCATCTCGCTGTCGACGGAATCGCTGCACTTTATCCCGGGGTCGCCCCCGGACCTGGTCGACCCCCCGACGGGATGTCGGTTCTACCCTCGCTGCCCGCTGGCCATGCAGGTGTGCCGGGAGCAGCTTCCCGCCCCGGTAGTCACCGCCGGTGGCCACGCCGTGGAGTGCTGGGCCCAGAGCCCGCCCGAGACCATTCCGGCGGGCGGGGCGGCCCGCCTCTCGAAGGAAGGAGATCGCCATTGCTGACGAGGCCTGAGAGCGCGGGGGCGGGGCCGGTGGCGGATGACGAGTCCGCTCCCGCGTTGCTTCGAGGTGCGCGACCTCGAGGTGCATTTCGGCCTGCGCGGAGGCTTCTTGCAGCGGATGCTCGGTCACGACACGGGTTCGGTGAAGGCGGTCGACGGGGTGAGCTTCTCGCTGCGCCGGGGGGAAGTGCTGGGGCTCGTCGGCGAGTCGGGCAGCGGCAAGACCACCCTGGCGAAGGCCGTGCTGTGCCTGGTGCGGCCCACGGCCGGCTCTGTGTTGCTGGATGGCCAGACCATCTCGACGTTGCCCGAGCACGAGGTGCGCCCGCTCCGTCGCCGCATGCAGCCGGTCTTCCAGGACCCCCACGCCTCGCTCAACCCGACCATGAACCTCGAAGGAGGCCATCGGCCATCCTTTGCGGATCCACCACGTGGCGTCGACGCCCGAACAGCGCCGGCCCTTGGTGGCCCTGGCCCTCGAACGGGTGGGGCTCGTGCCCGTGGAACGCTTCATGACCAAGTACCCGGGCGAGCTTTCCGGAGGTCAGCGTCAGCGCGCCTCCATCGCCCGCGCCATAATCCTGCGCCCGGAGCTGGTGGTGGCGGACGAGCCGGTGTCGATGCTCGACATGAGCGTGCGGGCCAAGGTGCTCCAGCTGATGGTGGACCTAAAACGGGACCTCGGCCTCACTTACCTCTACGTCACCCATGACTTGGCGACGGCGCGGTTCTTCTGCGACCGGGTCGCCATCATGTACCTCGGTCGCATCGTGGAGATCGGCGCCACGGACGACCTTTACCGCAACCCGCGTCATCCCTACACCCGCGCCCTGCTCGAGGCCATCCCTGAGCCGGACCCTGAGCACCGCATACCCCGCCGCCTGCCCCGGGGCGAGGTCCCCGATGCCACCGTGCCACCCCTGGGGTGCGCTTTTCATCCCCGGTGCCTGGAAGCTTTCGGGCCGTGCGGGTGGGAGAGCCGAGACCTGCGCAGCCTGCTCAAGATGCGCTGGGCGGCGTTGGGGCCCGATGAGTTCCGCAAGGAGCGCGAGGTGATAGGGGACCTGTCCGGGCTGACGTCGCCGTCGTTGGAGTTTGATGTCCCGGCCGCCCCGGGGCGGTCGGGCGGGGACGTGGCCGCCCTCCTGGAGTGGCACCGGGCGGCCGATCCCGACGAGCCGCTGTGGAAGGGCGTGGCCTCGATGGAGGCGGGGCCGGCGGGGGTGCGGGTCCGGTTCCGGGACCACGCCGACCCTGTCCTGCAGGAGGTGGGCACCCCGGGCACGATAAGGGTTGCCTGCCACCGCTACCGCACCGACCTCAACTGAGGCCGGGGCGGTCGAGGCGTTCCCAGGCTCAGGCGGAGAGGTCACCCCATGCCACCCAGCGGCGTCCTGGTCGACGTCCCCGGCCTCGCGGGCATGTGCCGGTCGGGGGCGGCCCCGCGCCTGCTGGACGTCCGCTGGCGCCTGGGCGACCCGACGGGTTATGAACAGTTCCTGGCCGGCCACATCCCGGGTGCCTGCTTCGTAGATCTCGACCGGGAACTGGCCGGCCCCGCCTCGCCCCGGGCCGGCAGGCACCCGCTGCCGTCCGTCGCCCAGCTTCAGGCGGCCGCCCGGCGCTGGGGGCTACGACGGGGCGGGACCGTCGTCGTTTATGACGACAACGCCTCCATGTCGGCCGCCCGGGCCTGGTGGTTGTTGCGCTGGGGAGGCGTGGGTGCGGTCTATCTCCTCGACGGCGGGCTGAGCGCCTGGCGCGCCGCCGGCGCAGAGCTGGCGACGGGCCCTGAGCTCCCTCAGCCCGGTGACGTCGAGATCTCGCCCGGTCACATGCCGACCGTGCTTATCGACGACGTGGCCGCGGTTGCCCACCGCGGGCTGTTGTTGGACGCCCGGGCCGCCGACCGCTTCCGGGGCGACGCCGAGCCTGTCGACCCCAAAGCCGGCCACATACCGGGTGCCACCAGCGCGCCGACGACAGAGAACCTGACTGCGGACGGGCGCTTCCGGCCCGCCCACGAGCTGGAAGACCGCTTCGGGAGGCTGGGAGCGGGCCCGGACATCCCCGTGGCTGTCTACTGCGGCTCGGGCGTCACCGCCGCCCACGAGGTAGCGGCCCTTTCGATCGCCGGCCTCCAGGCCGCTTTGTACCCGGGCTCATGGTCCCAGTGGAGCAACCACGCCGACCGCCCCGTAGCCACCGGTCCCTGACGCCGGGACAGGTTCAACCGCCGGCCAAGGTGGCGACCATCAACGCCTTGATCGTGTGCAGCCTGTTCTCGGCTTGGTCAAAGACGACGGACGCGGTCGATTCGAAGACCTCCTCGGTCACCTCCAGGGCATCGAGTCCCCGCTGGGCGGAGATCTGGCGGACGACCTCGGTCTCGGTGTTGTGGAGCGCAGGAAGGCAATGAAGGAACCTCACCTCGGGGTTGCCGGTCGCCTCCATGAGCGGCCCGTTGACTTGATAGGGCAGCAGCTGGTCGATGCGGGCGTCCCAGCGGTCCCCCGGCTCGCCCATCGACAACCAGACATCGGTGTAGACAAAGTCCGCACCCCGCACGGCGTGAGCTACGTCCTCAGTCACCGTGACCCGTGCCCCCGACCCGGACGCCAGCCCGTGGGCGATGGACTGGACCTCCGAAGAGGGCCACAGTGCTTCCGGGGCCGCCACGCGGACGTCCATGCCGAGCAGGGCGCCGGTGACGAGCAGGGAGTTGGCGGTGTTGTTGCGGGCGTCGCCGAGGTAGCAGTACGCCACCCCCTCGAGCGCCCGGCCGGCGTGGTCGCGCATCGTGAGGATGTCCGCCAGCATCTGGGTCGGGTGCCACTCGTCGGTGAGGCCGTTCCAGACGGGCACGCCGGCGTACTCGCCCAGGATCTCGACATTGGATTGCGCAGATCCCCGGTACTCGATCCCGTCGAACATCCGGCCGAGCACCCGGGCCGTGTCCTTGACCGACTCTTTCCCGCCGATATGGGACCCACTGGGCCCGAGGTAGGTGACGTGCGCCCCTTGGTCGTAGGCACCCACCTCGAAAGCGCACATAGTGCGGGTCGAGGCTTTCTCGAAGATGAGAGCGATATTGAGCCCGGTGAGCCTTTGGTGCTCGCGCCGGGCCCGCTTGTCTTCTCGTAGACGGGCGGCGAAGTCCACGAGAAAGAGGAACTCCTCCTTCGTGAGGTCGGTCTCCTTCAGCAGGTTGCGCCCGCGCAGATCTGTCATGGCTCCATCCTGCGCCGTCCTACGTCCGCCAGCTTCCTATGGCCGTCACTTCGAGCCGGTGTTGTAGTCGTGGTAATGCGAGAACACTTCGCGGTGATGCGAGACTATGAGCCCGTCCACATCGAAGAGGTGAGCGAGCAACGCGGCCCGGACCCACATACCGTTGCGGGCCTCCCGGAAGTACATGGCGCGTGGATTATGGTCAACCTCAAAAGGGATCTCGGCGTTGCGGGGGAAGGGGTGCAGGATCGGGGCGTAGCTCTTCATGCGGTTGGCGAGCTCAGGCGTGAGGACGAAGTTGGGGTCGACTGTGGCCGGGCCGCTGCGCCCCGAGGTGTCCTTGTCGTGTTCCCATTGGATCCGGGTCATGTAGAGAAGGTCGACGTTTTCGACGATATCCGCCAGGGAGTCGTGCTCGAAGACCTTGACGCCTTTAGCCGACAACGATTCCCGCATCGGGGCGGGCAGGCGCATCCGGTCGTCGGGAGGGGCGACGAAGTGCATTTGAACGTCAGAATAAAGAGATAACAGGGACGCGAGAGAATGGACCGTCCGACCGCGACCTATGTCACCACAAAAGCCGTAAACCTTTGAATCCAAGCCCCGGGTCAGGTCGGGGTATATCCTACGGTAGTCGTCAAACTGTGTCCGTCGCGAGGAGTCGCGCTCAGAGGCGAACTCGAAACAACGCTGAATGGTGTGGATGTCCAGCAATGCCTGCGTCGGGTGCTCGTCGGCCCCCGAACCACCGTTGACGACGGGCACATGGCGCTCGTTGAACTCGTCGAGGTCGTTCATCAAGTAAGCACACGCCTCGGCGAACCCGGCGGACGGCGTCCGCATCACGACCAGGTCGAAGTAAGAACTGAACATCCTCATCGAGTCGAACGGGGATTCGCCCTTGTATTCCGAGGAGACCGACGGATCTCGTATTTCTGCGATCGGCATACCCAAAAGTTGACAAGCAGCGGTAAACGACAGGAACGTCCGGGTCGACGCTTGGGTAAAATACAGCATCGCACGTTTGTGAGGCAGCAGGTCGCGGAGAAAGAGCTGCGTCTCGCGATCGCGCGCCAATTCTCGCACCATGTTTGAAAGCGTGTCGAGGTTGTCGAGCATGGTGCGGTCGAACTGGTCTGCAAAAATGACGTGCTTCAGCCGGCCGTTACGCTGGAACTCGGGCAACTTGATACGTGTAGGGCGGTTCAGCCGCCGCTCATAGGCTGTCAAATCCACGAGGCCGACTATAGTCCTGCCGGTGGTCGCGTGCGCAGTGCTGGGCGACGTGTGCCGGCCCCCGGCGGGGCCGGGTTCTTGATGGTCGATCTGACGGTTGGCCGGCCCGGGGACGTGGCCGGGATGCTGCTGGCGGCGGGCGCCGGCCAGCGCCTGGGGCGCCCGAAGGCTCTCGTGGAGCTCGGCGGCGAACCGCTCACCGAGCGCGGCTTGGGCACGCTCAGGGCGGGAGGATGCCGCCCGGTGGTGGTCGTGCTGGGCGCGGTGGCGGAGGAGGTCCGCCGAGCGTGCCGGCTGGGCGACGCCGTCGTCGTCGTGAACGACGCCTGGTCGCAGGGTATGGGCGGATCGGTCCGGGCCGGCCTGGCCGAGGCCGGACGGTGCGGGGCGCCGGCAGTCCTGGTGCTGCCGGTCGACCAGCCCCTGGTCACCCCGGCGCTGGTGGCGCGTCTTATCGGGAGCTGGCGTGAAGGCGCCCTGGCCGCCGTCGCCACCTACGCCGGCGAGATGAGCACACCCGTCCTCCTTGACCGCTCACTATGGCCCCAGGTCGAGCTCCACGCCGTCGGCGATGTCGGGGCGAGGGCCTTCCTGCGCCGGAACCCAGGGGTCGTGACGGCGGTGGCCTGCGACGACGTTGGTGACCCCTCCGACGTCGACACCGAAGACGACCTTCGCCGGCTCGAGGGCCGCCTGGCCCCTTGACGCCGGCGCCCGGGCCCGGTGACGGCACGGTGTTAGAGTTCCGTTCGAGCCTCAAGGGAGGCCGGTACTTGAGAGGTTTTTGAGGCTCACCCCCAATTCCCAAAGCAGCGACTAGGAGCAGTCCGAAGCGGATCTCGTCGGCGACGCGTGGCGCGAGCTGGAAAATCTTGACCTGTTAGGGCCGAATGGCTCTGTTCACGCGTTCACGAAGGTCACACTCTTGACGGTGAGCCGGTTCTTCGGGCGTGTCCCGGTCGGCGAACGAAGGAGGCGACGGGCGGGCTTCCCCGCCGTCGTTCGAGAGGAGACAGCTCATGAGAAGGATGAAGCAGGTATTGGCGGTCCTGGCCGCCATCACCATGGCCGCCGCGCCCGCTGTCGTGGTCCCGTCGGTCGCCGGCGCCACGGCGGTCAACGCCGCCGCCGGTAGCCAGTGGACAGTGAAGAACCCCTTCAAGGTGGGGTTCATCTACGTCGGCGCCCCCAGCGACGCGGGCTGGACCCACGCCCAGGATGTTGGCCGCCTCGATGTGCAGAAGTCCTTCGGCGGGCGCGTCGAGACCCTGTACAAGGAGGACGTACCCGAGGGACCGCAGTGCGCGCAGGTGATCACCCAGCTGGTCGACGCCGGGGCCAAGCTCATATTTGCCACCTCCTACGGCTACCAGCCTGAGCTCGTCGCCGCCGCCGCCAAGTACCCGGGCGTGCTCTTCGAGCAGGCCACCGGCACGACGGTGGCCAAGACCCTGTCGGAGTACTACGGGGCCGGTGAGGACGGCGACTACCTCTCGGGGATGGCGGCCGGCGCCGCCGCCCTGGCCGGTAACAACAAGATCGGTTTCGTCGTCCCCTACCCGATCCCGGAATGCCTGCGCGAGGTGGACGCCTTCACGATGGGAGCGCAGCTGATGGACCCCAAGGCCACGGTGCAAGTGGTGTGGACGAACACCTGGTTCGCCCCCGCCACCGAGCGCCAGGCGGCTGAGAGCCTGGTAGCCGACGGCGTGAGCGTGCTCGCCGACGGCCAGGACAGCCCGACGACAGGCCAGGTGGCGGCGGCTCACGGCCTCAAATGGACCGGCTACGACTCCAATCAGGAGTCCTTCGCCCCCAACTCGTGGCTCACCGCCACCACCTATAACTGGGGCCCCTACTACGTCCAAGAAGTCAAGGCAGCCATGAACGGGACTTGGAAGAGCCACTTCTGGTACGGCAGCCTGGCTGACAACTTCGTCATCATGGCCCCGTTCGGCAAATCGGTCGCTCAGGCGACCCGCACCGCCATCCTGGCCAAGGAGCAGCAGATCATCAAGGGCACCTTCGACCCGTTCACCGGCCCCATCTACGCCCAGAACGGCAAGATCGTGGTGCCGAAGGGCGTGACCCTCTCGGTCATGCAGAAGTACTCGATCACCTGGTTCGTAAAGGGCGTCCTCGGTAACCCCAAGGGCTAACCAGTCAATGAGCGACTTCCGTGCTTGACGCCGGGGACGGCCGAGCGGCTTTGGCCGCGCCGGCCGTCCTGGCGCCGGGCCTACCTGCCAGTGCCCTCGGACTTGGGCCGAAGGCGCTGGCGGTACAGGCCATCGAGATGACGAAGCGCTTCCCGGGGGTCGTCGCCAACGACCGTGTGTCATTCGAGGCGGCCGACGGCGAGGTGCACGCCCTGCTCGGTGAGAACGGGGCCGGAAAGACCACTCTCTGCAATCTCTTGATGGGCCTCTACCGTCCCGACGACGGCAAGCTGCTCATCGGGGGGAAGCACGTGCGGTTCCACTCCCCCCGAGATGCCCAGGGTTCGGGTATTTTCATGGTCCACCAGCACCTCCGGCTCGTGGAGAGCATGACGGTGGCGGAAAACGTGGTGCTCGGCAGCTCCTCGCCACGACGGCTGCGCTTCTCGCCCCGCGCCGTCGAAAAGACGGTGGCCGAGGCGGCCGAGCGCTTCCAGATGTCCGTCGATCCCCGGGCGCGGATCTGGCAGTTGTCCTTGGGCGAGCGCCAGCGCGTCGAGATACTAAAGGCCCTTTGCCGCGGCGCCCGGATCCTGATACTCGACGAGCCGACCACGGTACTAACCCCACAGGAGGCCGACCAGCTGTTCTTCGAGCGTGCGCGATATGGCGGCCGCCGGTCGGACGGTCATCTTCATCTCCCACAAGCTGCCCGAGGTGCTGGCCGTCGCCGACCGCGTGACGATCCTGCGCCATGGCCGTTCCGTTTCGACTGTGCCCACCGCCGGTACGGACGCCAGCGATCTCGCCGGGATGATGGTGGGCCGGGAAGTGTCTCTCGAGGCCATCCCCAAAGTCAGCCGCGAGGCGGCCCGGCAGTGCTCGAGCTCACCGGCGTACGTGCCCGCGGCGACCTGGGGACCGAGGCGCTGAAAGACGTGACACTTCGAGGTGCGCGCCGGCGAGATCCTCGGCATAGCGGGCGTTTCCGGGAACGGTCAACGCGAGCTGGCCGAGGTCATAACCGGGCTCCGGCCGACCACGAGCGGCATGATCAAGCTCGGCGGGGCGCGTCTTCCCACCAGGGATGCCCGAGCGGCCATCGACCTCGGGATCGCTTACGTGCCCGAGGACCGTATGGGCACCGGCATCGCCCCGAACTTGTCGATCGCCGAGAACCTGATACTGAAGTCCTATCGGGGAAAGACGATGCGGTCGGGGCCGGTGCTCTCCAGCCGCAAGGCCATGGCCAATGCCAAAGAGATGATCGAGCGCTTCGACGTCCGCGCCCCGGGGCCACGCACGTTGATCAGGCAGCTTTCGGGTGGCAACATCCAAAAGGTCCTGTTGGCGCGCGAGCTCTCGTCCCAACCGCGGGTGCTAGTGGCCGCCTCGCCGACGCGCGGCCTGGACGTCGGCGCCACCCAGTACGTGAGGCGGGTGCTGCTCGACACGGCGGCCAGTGGCGTCGCCGTGGTCATGATCAGCGAGGACCTTGACGAGGTCTTCGAGCTTTCCGACCGCATCGCCGTGTTCTACAACGGCCGCGTCGTCGGTACCGTCAAGGCTTCCGAGGCCAACCGGCAACAGATCGGGCTTATGATGGCAGGCGCGTCATGATCGGGCCGCTGCGCGTCGAGCGCCGGCTGGACACGCCGAAGTGGCTCAAGGTTGCCGTCCCGCTGGCTTCCCTGGTCCTGGCGGCCGTCATCGTGGCCATCCTGCTACTGGCCACCGGTCACAACCCCCTGTCGACCTATCACCAGATGTACTCCGCCGCCATCACCGCCGATGGCGCCTTGTCCTCGACTTTTGTCTATGCCACGCCGCTTCTTTTCACCGGTCTGTGTGCCGCCTTCGCCTTCCGCATGAGGACCTGGAACATTGGCGGTGAGGGCCAGCTCTACATGGGAGCGGTGGGGGCTTCGGCTACCGGGCTGGTGCTGGGCGACTGGCCCCGGCCCCTGGTGATCATCGCCATGGTCATCGGTGGCGCCCTGGCCGGGATGCTGTGGGCCGAGATCCCGGCGCTGTTGCGGGCCTACCTGCGTACCAACGAGATCCTCACCTCGCTCATGCTCAACTACGTGGCCGGTTTTTTTATGTACTACCTGATCTACGACAGCGACTCGTATTGGCGAGACCTCACCACGCCCGGCGCGTCGGTGTTCCCGACAGGCAAGACCCTGAGCTCGCACGCCAACTGGCCGGGCATCACCATCGGCTCGTTCACGCTGCCTCTGGGCTTCGTCCTCGGCGCCGGGCTGGCCGTAGGCCTGCTCGTGCTCATCCGCTCCACCCGCTACGGCTTTGAGATGCGAGTCATGGGCGATTCCCCGCAGGCGGCCAATTACTCGGGCATCCGCACCAAGCGAAAGATCCTGTCCGTGATGGCGATCTCGGGAGGCGTAGCCGGCGTCGCCGGCTCCAGCCAGATCGGCGACTTCGGGCACGTGCTCGATCCCCGCGGGCTCCAACAGGCCCAGTACGGCTACACCGGCATCGTCGTCGCCGCTCTGGCGCTGTACAACCCGATCGCTGTCGTGTTGGTGTCGCTGTTCATCGGAGGCCTCACCAACGCCGGATTTGCCTTGGAAGGGCCGTCGTTCCCGACCGGCCTTGTCGGCACGATGGAAGGGATCATCCTGTTCACCGTGCTCGGCGGCGAGATCCTGGCCCGGTACCGCATCGGCTGGCAGCGCCGTCAGGCGGTGGCTGTGGGTACCGGGGTGGCGGCGTGAACTCGAACATCGTGCTCGCCGTCGTCGTGTCGGCGATCGCCTTCGGCACGCCACTGGTCCTGGCCGGCTTGGGCGAGCTGCTGGCCGAGCGCTCCGGTGTCCTGAACCTCGGGGTTGAGGGCATGATGCTCATGGGCGCAGTGTGCGCCTTCTATGTTTCGCAAGAGCTTCACTGGTCCAGCGCTCTGGTGCTTTTCCTGGCCGTCGTGGCCTCCATGGTGGCCGGCGCGGCCATGGCTCTCATCCACGCCTTCTTGACCATCACGATCCGGGTCAACCAGATCGTTTCCGGTCTCGCCATAACCATCTTTGCCGGGATCATCGGTTTGTCCTCGTACCTGGGAGAGGTCTGGAACATCGGCGGCGTGGCCGGCCGTCACCAGTTCAACCAGGTCAACCTGTTCGGGCTGAAAAACCTGCCGATCCTCGGCCCTCTCATCTTCAACCAGGACGTCTTCGTCTATGCGTCGTGGGTGCTGGTCGTCGCCGTCCTGTACTACCTGTACCGGACCCGCCCCGGTCTGTACCTGCGGGCCGTCGGTGAGAACCCGGCCGCCGCCGACGCCATGGGGATCAACGTGACCGCCTATCGCTACACCCACACACTCATCGGTGGCGCGCTCGCCGGCCTCGGAGGCGCCTACTTTACTCTCGCCCTCGCCCCCATCTGGACAGACGGCCTCACCGCCGGCGTAGGTTGGATAGCCATAGCCCTGGTAATTTTCGCCTTCTGGCGCCCGGACCTGCTGGTGCTCGGCGCTTATTTGTTCGGGATCTTTTCCGCGCTCGGGCCGACGCTCCAGACTCACCACATCACGGCTCTCCCGTCCGAGTTTTATTCGGCCTTGCCGTTCCTCATGACGGTCATCGCCCTGGCCGCGGCGTCGACGAGCTGGGCCAACCGCCGCATAGGCACTCCCGCTTCCCTCGGCGTACCCTATACGCGCGAAGAGGCCTGAGAATGCCGCCTCGGCGCGCCACGGCCCGGATATTGGCTGTGGCGCGTGGCGATGAGCCCGCTGACCTGGTGATCAAAGGGGGCAGGGTCTTCGTCCCGGGCACGCGGGAATGGGTACGGACCGATCTCTCCGTGGTCGACGGGGTGATCGCCGGGTGGGGGACGCGTGAAGCCCGGGACGTCGTGGAGGTGGACGGAGCGTCGTTGACGGCGGCCTTCATCGACCCCCACATGCACCTCGAAGTCGACCAAACTATGGGTCGACGAGTTTGTCCGCACCGTGCTGCCTCATGGGACCACGGCGGTGGCGGCCGACCCCCATGAGATCGCCAACGTCTTCGGTGTCCCGGGCGTGGTGGCCTTCGCCGATGCCACCCGCGGCCTTCCGTTCACATTCGGGATCTGCGCTTCGAGCTGCGTCCCCGCCTCCCCGTTCGAAAGCCCCGGAGCCGAGCTCGGTCCCGCCGAGCTCAGTGAGCTGCTGGACGTCCACGGTGCGCTCGGGATCGCCGAGGTGATGAACGTCCGCGGCGTCATCAACGGCGAAGCGGACGTGCTGGCGAAGATAGCGGCGGCGGGGAACCGTCGCGTCGACGGGCACGCGCCCGGGATCCTGGGGCGCCAGCTCGACGCCTACCTGGCCGCGGGCGTGGAGTCGGACCACGAATGCACCGACCTCGAGGAGGCGGAGGAAAAGCGGCGCAAGGGAATGTGGATCTTCGTCCGTGAGGGCTCCGCCTCCCGAAACCTCTCGGCGCTCATCGCTACGGTCACGCGCCACGGCACCGACCGGGTCGCCCTGTGCACCGACGACCGCGAGCCTGACACCCTTCTGGGCGACGGCCATGTCAACGACTGCGTGCGTCTGGCCGTGGCCGCCGGGGTGAGGTTGGAGGACGCCCTGGTGCTGGCGACGAGCAACCCGGCTGAGTACCATCATTTCGACCATCTGGGGTGGTTGGCACCGGGCTACCAGGCCGACGTGCTCTGCTTCGACGACATGAAGAGCTTCAAGCCCGCTCGGGTCTGGCAGGCGGGACGCCTTGTCGCCAGGGACGGACGCGTCGTGCCCGGAGCCGTCCCTGACGTGCCGGTGCCGGGTTGGATGCTGCATTCAGTGCACTTGGGGCACACCCCGGCGCCCGGTTCGTTCGCCTTGGCCCCTCCTCCAGGAGGCCGGGCCCGGGTGATCGGCACAGAGCCGAGGTCGCTTTCGACCAGGGCGCTGGTCATGGACGTGACGGGCCCGGGCCTCGACGTGGCCCGCATCGCCGTGGTCGAGCGTCACCGGCGGACCGGCCGCATAGGTCTGGGCTACGTAACCGGCTTCGGTCTTCGAGCGGGGCGCCATCGCATCGACTGTCGCCCACGATGCTCACAACTGCATGGTGGTGGGCACCCGCGACGGTTCGGGGCCGAAGGAGATGGCGGCAGCCGTGGCTCGGCTGGCGGAGATCGGGGGCGGCCAGGTGGCGCTGCTCGATGGGCGGGTGATCGGCGAGGTGCCCTTGCCCATCGGCGGCCTTATGAGCGACAAAAGTGCGGCCGAAATCGCCGAGGAGCTGAGGAGCCTCACGGAGGTCGTCTCCCGGGCCCTGGGCGTGACCCTCGACGCCCCGTTCATGCAACTGAGCTTCTTGGGGCTCTCGGTCATCCCCGAGCTGCGGATCACCGACCGCGGGCTAGTGGACGTCACCACCTTCTCGCTCACCGACGTCGGTGCGGTCTGAGATGGGCGACGTCATGACATCGCATAAAGAGGTGGGAATTTGAGTACCAGCACTTCGGCCGCCGTGGGGGCTCGGGGCAGGGTCGGCGACAAGGCACCGCGCACTGACGGGGTACCCAAGGTGAAGGGTACCTTCGCCTACGCCAGCGACCTTCACCGCGACGGCATGCTCCACGGTGCGACCCTGCGGTCGCCCGTTTCGTACGCCCGGATCCGCGGCATCGACATCACGCCCGCATTGGCCACCCCCGGGGTGGTGGCGGTCCTCCTGGCCTCCGACATTCCGGGCAAGAACCGGTTCGGGTTGAATTTCGACGACCAGCCCGTGCTGGCCGAGGACGTCGTCCGTTACACGGGAGAGCCGATCGCGGTGGTCGCGGCCCGCTCCCGCCTCGCGGCCCGGGACGCCGTCAGGGCCATCACGCTCGACCTCGAAGCCCTCCAGGGTGTGTACGACATGGAACAGGCTATGGCGCCGGACGCGCCGCGACTGCATGAATGGGGCAACGTGCTGCGCCATGTCCATCTTTTTCACGGTCACCCCGACACCGCGGCGGCAGATGTCTGGGTGGACGGCTACTACGAGACCGCCATGCAGGACCAGGCCGCGCTGGGGCCCGAGGCGGGGCTGGCCGTGCCCGCCGAGGACGGCGGGGTAGACGTATATGTCACCACGCAATGGCTGCACGTCGACAGGGAGCAGATCGCACCCTGCCTGGGCCTGCCCGAGGAAAAGGTCAGGCTGCACCTGGCCGGCGTGGGCGGCGCATTCGGCTCGCGCGAGGACATCCACATGCAGGTGCACGCGTGCGTGCTGGCCCTGCGTACGGGTAGGCCGGTCAAGTTCTCTTACGGGCGCGAGGAGTCCTTCCACGGGCACGTGCACCGCCACCCCTCGCGCATCTGGATGCGGCACGGCGCCCGGCGCGACGGGCAACTGGTCACGGTCGACGCCCGGCTGCTCTTCGACGGTGGCGCCTACGCCTCTTCCTCCCCGGCGGTGGTGGGCAACGCCGCCACCTTCGCCGCCGGTCCCTATGAAGTGCCCAACGTGGTCGTGGAAGGCACCGTGGTCTACACCAACAACCCCCCGTGTGGGGCCATGCGGGGTTTCGGAGCGCCCCAGGTGTGTTTCGCGCACGAGGCTCAGATGGACAAACTGGCTCGGGCGCTTGGTGCCGACCCGGTCGAGCTGCGCCTCCGTAACGCGTTGTCCCGGGGCTCGGTCCTGCCCACCGGCCAGGTCCTGCGGGGCAGTGCCCCGGTGAAGGAGATCATCGAGCGGCTCAACGAAATCCCGCTTCCCGAGCTCGAACCGCTTCGAGGGCAGGGACGCGCTCCGGTACCCGGGCGGCACCGGCAACGTCACCCACGGCGAGGGGATCAAACGAGGCGTCGGCTTGGCTGTGGGCTACAAGAACGTCGCCTTCAGCGAAGGTTTCGACGACGCCGCCACCGCCCGGGTGACGCTGAGCGCGGCGGCGGACGGGCCCGTAGCCGAGATCTACACGGCGGCAGTAGAAATGGGCCAGGGCCTGTACACTTTCCTGGCCCAGGTGGCCAGGACCGAGCTTCAGGTCGACAATGTGGTTATGCGCCCGAACGACACGCTTATCGGGAGCGCCGGGTCCACATCGGCGTCACGCCAGTCGATGATGACCGGAGGGGCGGTGCAGATGGCCTGCGCGTCGGTCCGGGAGGAGATCTTCGGACGGGCCCGGGCCATGTCCGGCCAAGAAGGCGCCGACCTCTGCCTGGCGGACGGATGGGTACGGGCCGGGGAACGACCGTTGCTGGAGCTGACCGACCTGCTGGCCGAGCCGGTGTCGTGCCAAGCCGTGTACCACCACCGTCCCACGCAGTCCTTCGACGAGAACGGGCAAGGGGACGTTCACGTATCCTTCGCCTTCGCCGCTGAGCGGGCCGTGGTGGAGGTCGACGAGGAGCTCGGGTTGGTCCGCGTGTTGCAGATCGCCGCGTCCATGGACGTCGGCAAGGTCCTCAACCCCCTCGGGCTCACGGGCCAAATCGAAGGGGGCACGGCGCAGGGCCTTGGGCTCGCCCTCATGGAAGAAGTCCAATTGAGGGACGGGGTGATCACCAACCCATCGTTTACCGACTACCTGATCCCGACCATCCTTGATGTCGCGCCGGTGGTCTCGGTGGCGGTCGAAGATCCCGAACCCGACGTCCCCTACGGGCTGAAGGGCATGGGCGAGTCACCCACGGTCGTCTCGACGGCGGCGATCGTGGCTGCACTGCGCCAGGCCACGGGCCGGGAGCTCAATCGGGCCCCGGTGTCGCCGGACGAGCTGATCGGGCTTCGCCCCCCGGTGGACGGCGGCTCGCCGCCTGCCGTCCCCGATGTCCCGGGCCAGCAGTCGGTCCCCTTCTACTTCGCCCGGGGCTCGGGTCAGCAAAAGCTCATGTAAGCGCCACACGGCCGGGGCCAAAGGTGCCCACCGGTCACCGGCGCCGGGACGTTTGGCCCTATGGCCTCGCCACCCCCCTCTATAACGTATTGAGAACTCGCACAGTCAGAGGACAGAGGTGGGCCGATGACGACGACAGATGTAAAGGTCGAGAGCCCGCCCAGAGCCCCGGGGCCCACTTCGTGGAAGCGCTGGCTCCTGACGTGGTTGGCACTGCCTCTCTCCGCGCTGGCCGCTTTGCTCATAGGGGCGCTGCTCATAATCGCCTTCGGGGCCAACCCGCTCACCGGTTATCACGCTTTGCTTTCGGGGGCCTTCGGGGGCAGTTATGCGCTGGCCAGCACGGCCCAGAAGGCCGTCCCTCTCCTGCTCGTCGCCGTGGGCATCTGCATTGCCGTCCGGGCCAGTGTCTGGAACATAGGCGGCGAGGGCCAGATCGTCGTGGGCGCGCTGGCCTCCACGGCTACGGCCCTCGCCCTGCCCAACCTGCCTGCTGTCCTGCTCATCCCGCTCGTGCTGGTCGTGGCCGCCGCCGGCGGCGCCGCCTGGGCGGGGATCGCCGGTTTCTTCAAGGCCTACTTCAATGTGAACGAGATCCTGAGCACGATCATGCTCAACCTGGTGGCTGTACAGGTTATGAACTACCTGCTGTCCGGGCCGATGATCAATAAGTCGCAGTCGTTTGCCGTCACCGGTTCCATACCCCAGACCCGGCTCCTGTCCGAGCATTCGTGGCTACCGACCATCGTGAGCGGGACGCAGTTGAACCTCGGGGTCGTCATAGCCGTGGCGGTGGCCATCGGTGGTTACCTCCTGCTGTGGCGCACCGGGTTCGGCTTCCGCATCCGTGCTGTCGGGCTGTCGCGCGATGCCGCCGCGTACTCCGGCATGCCGGTCAAACGCACGATCATGAGCGCCATGGTGCTTTCCGGCGCCTGCTGCGGGATCGCCGGTGCCGTGCTGGTCTTCGGGAGCATCTCGCACCGGATGGTGACCGACGGGAGCCTGACCGGTTTCACCGGCAATGACGGGTTCAACGGCATTGTCGTCGCCCTCTTCGGCGGCTTGAACCCGCTGTGGAGCATCCTGTCGGCCTACCTTTTCGGTGGCCTTCTGGTCGGGGGCACTTCCATGCAGGGGGTGATCGGGGTGCCGACCGATCTCGTCACCACCATCGAAGGCCTGGTCGTGATCTTCGTGGTCTCGATCGATTACCTCCGGATCCGCTTCCGCATCCAGGAGGAGGCCCAGCGCTTAGGGCAGACCAAACAGGACAGCCCGGGCGGCACGGGCCGCTCGCTGCTCATCAGGCTGGCCCGGGCGCGCCCATGAGCGCTTTCTTTACCTACGCCGTCCTGACCGCGACCATCGCCTCGGCCATCCAGTACGCCACACCTTTCCTGCTGGCGGCCCTGGGTGAGACCCTGGGCCAGCGCAGCGGGGTGTTGAACCTGGGTGTCGACGGCGTCATGCTCATGGGGGCTTTCAGCTGCTATTACGTCGCACTCCAGACGGGCAGCGACCTGCTCGGGATCCTCGTAGGCATGGCCGTCGGTGCCGTCATGGGCTTGATCACCGCGTTCATGAGCGTCACGCTCCGGGCCCAGCAGGGCATCAGCGGCATCGGTGTGTACATATTCGGCCTGGGGATGAGCGACCTGCTCTTCGTGAAGTTTGTCGGGACCCCCCTGCCCGTCAACCCGTTGCCCACGGTCAATATCCCCCTGCTGTCGAAGGTACCGGCCCTGGGCCGCATGTTCTTCCAACAAAACCTGCTGATCTACCTGGCCTTCGTCCTTGTCCCCGTCTTGGCCTTTGTCCTGTACCACACCAATTTCGGGACCAGGGTGCTGGCTGTGGGCGAAAACCCGGCGGCGGCCGACAGCGTCGGGATAAACGTGGCCCGCACCCGTTACGTCACCGTGGTCCTGGGCTGCACGATGGCGGGGTTGGCGGGGGCGACGTTGCTGCTCCTGGACGGCATCTTCCAGGAGAACCTCACCCAGAGCGCAGGCTTTATTGCCGTGGCCCTGGTGTACTTCGGCGCCTGGCGGCCCGCCGGGGTCATGACCGGGTCCCTTCTGTACGGCGTGGTGACGGCGGTGGTCCTACAGTGGAAGTCGCTCGGGATCATCCCCACCTCGGCCGCCGACCTGGCCGCCACGGCACCGGCCGTGATCACGGTACTCGCCTTGGTGGCACTGGCAGGCCGTTTCAAGCAGCCGGCCGCACTCGGGAAGCCCTATGAGAGGGGAGCTTGACCTGTCCGCCCCTCGTCGCCCTCAGAAGAGGAAGCACTGCCGAACGGGGAGAGAGCTCCGCTCTATCCCCACCAACAAGGAGGAACAAATGAAAAGAAAATCAATGTGGGTGCGGTGCCTGGTAACCCTGGCCGCGGCATCGGCGCTGGTGACGACGGTACCCACAGGTGTCGCACCGGCCGGCGCCGCCAGCCCGACCACGACGCTGAAGGTCGCTCTGGTGGCGCCGAGCGCCGTCAACGACCTCGCCTTCACCCAATCGATGGTGTCGGCTCTCGAGTCGCTGAAGACGTCGTACCACCTGCAGATATCCATCTCCGATAATGAGTACGTGGTGTCCGACGCCGCCAACCTGATCCGCCAGTACGCAGCCTCGGGCTACAATCTCGTGATCGCCCACGGCTCTCAGTACGGCAGCATTCTGCAGGCATTGGCCCCCAAGTTCCGCAAAGTATCCTTCGCCTGGGGCACGGCCGGCTCAACATTCCGTCAGCCGAACATCTATGCCTATCAAGCCAACTCCAACGAAGGCGGCTACGTGCAGGGCTATATGGCCGGCATGTTGAGCAAGAGCCACGTGATCGGGATCATCGGCCCGATCGATGTGGGCGACGCTCAGCTCTACGTCGACGGCTTCAAGGCCGGGGTGCTGGCCCAGGACCCGAAGGCCACCGTGCACGTTTCGTTCACCGGCTCGTTCAGTGACGTGAGCCTGATGGCGAGCGCGGCCAAGGCCTATGTGGCCGATGGGGCCGATGTCCTGACCGGCAGCTCGCAGTCCGTGGTCGGCGCCATCGGGATCGCCAAGGCCGACAAGGTGGCATGGTTCGGGACGCAGTGGAGCCAGGCGTCGCTGGCACCTTCGGAGGTCGTTTCCTCTCAGATCTACAACTGGGTGCCCGTGCTCCAGCAGATCATCACCGGCATCAGGGGCGGCAAGCTCGGCGGTGCCACTTACACGATCTCGCTGGGCAACAACGGCGAGAAGATCGCCTTCAACCCGCAGTACCCCCTGCCCGCGCCCGTGAAAACGGCCGCTCAGAAGATCATCTCTGAGATCGTCAACGGTTCGCTCACCGTTGCCCAGTAGGGAAGCTGAGAATGCTGAGCACCCCGGGGGAGGGGAGGTGACCGCGCTGCTTCAAGATGCGCGGGATCACCAAGCGCTTCCCCGGGGTCCTGGCCAATGACAACGTCGACTTCGACGTCCGCGCCGGCGAGGTGCACACGCTTTTCGGTGAGAACGGCGCCGGCAAGAGCACCCTGATGCGAGTCCTGTACGGGTTTTACCAACCCGACTCCGGGCAGGTCTATCTCGACGGGGCGGAGGTGGGCATCGGCTCGCCGGCGGCGGCTATCGCCCTCGGGATCGGGATGATCCACCAACACTTCATGCTGGTCCCGACGCTCACGGTGGCCGAGAACGTCTCGCTCGGGCTCAAGTCCACCCGGGGACCGCTCAAGGACGTCCGCCGTGTCTCGGCTCGCATCGAAGAGCTTTCGGCACTTTATGGGCTGGGGGTAAACCCCTCGGCCCTCATCTGGCAGCTATCGGTGGGCGAACGCCAGCGGGTCGAGATCATCAAGGCGCTCTACCGCCAATCGAGGCTCCTGGTGCTCGACGAGCCCACCGCCGTCCTCACCCCGCGGGAGGTGGACGACCTTTTCCGGGTGCTCAGAAAGATGGCGGCCGAGGGTTGCGGCTTGATTTTCATCTCGCACAAGATCCGCGAGGTGCTCTCCCTCTCCGACCGCATCACCGTACTGCGGGGGGGAAAAAAGATCGCCACCGTGCCCACCGGCGATGTGAGCGGAGAGCAGCTGGCCGAGATGATGGTCGGTCGCCAGATCGGGGCCGAAGGCCTGTCCACCGGGGGCCGACCGGGCGAGGTGAGGCTCAAGGTACGCGATCTTGTCGTGCGGGGGGACCGGGGCACCGAGGCCGTGCGTGGGCTGTCGCTGGATATCTGCGCCGGAGAGATCGTCGGCATTGCCGGAGTGTCGGGCAACGGCCAGCGGGAGCTGGGGGAGGCGATCGCCGGCCTGCGGCCCCCGGTGCGAGGATCCGTACAGGTGGACGGGGCCGAGCTGGCGGGGAAGAAGGCTTGGGCGGCGCGCTCTGCCGGCCTCGGTTATGTACCGGAGGAGAGGATGCGCGACGGTGTCATCGGGGACTTCACGGTGGCGGAAAACCTGATGCTGGTCGACTCCGACAAGCCGGCGTTCGTGCATCTCGGGTTCCTGCGCCGCGGCCCGGTACGCGCCCGGGCGAAGGAGCTCGTAGCCCTGTTCGACGTGCGCACGCCCGACATCGACACGCCCACCCGCAACCTGTCGGGCGGCAACATCCAGAAACTGATCCTGGCCCGCGAGCTTTCCGGCAAGCCGAAGGTCCTCCTCATCGCCCAGCCCACCCGGGGCATCGACGTGGCCGCGGCCCGCTACATCCACGAGCGGCTCCGACAAGAGGCAGCCAAGGGCATCGCCGTTGTCATCATCTCCGAGGACCTCGACGAGATCATCGCCGTCTCTCACCGGACGCTGGTGATGTACGAAGGCGCCATAATCGGGGAAGTGGACCCGCGTACTACGACCAGGGAGGCGATCGGGCTCATGATGGCCGGCGTCGAGACGCGTCCCGGGCCGAGGTCACCGGCTCGTCGCCGGCTCTGACCGCAGCGCAGAACCCGGGGGCCCAGGGCACCGAAACGCTGACGGCGGGCGCTCCGTGAGTTTCATCCAGCCTGCCAGCTGGCCCGAGGCCCTCGAGGCGCGCGCTCTGCACCCGGAGGCGGTGGCCATTGCCGGCGGTACGGATGTGCTCGTCGAGCTGAACTTCGGCCGTCTTCATCCGACTGCCCTCCTGGACCTGAGCCGGATCGGCGAGCTGCGCACCTGGAGCCGCGAAAACGGCCATGTGCGCGTCGGCTCCGGCGTCACCTACAGCGAGATCATCGCCCACCTGGTCGACGACCTGCCGGGCCTGACGCTGGCGGCGCGCACCGTGGGCTCACCACCGATCCGCAACCGGGGCACTGTCGGTGGCAACCTGGGCTCGGCCTCTCCGGCCGGCGACTGCCACCCGCCCCTCATGGCTGCCCGGGCCGAGATCGAGGTGGCCTCGTTGCACCGGAGCCGGACCATACCCATCAGCGAGTTCTTCGTCGGCCCAAAACGCAGCGTGCTCGGCCGGGACGAGCTGATCTCCGCCGTGTGGTTGCCGGTCGCTACCGGCCCGCAGGTTTTTGCCAAGGTGGGGACGCGCAACGCCATGGTCATCGCCGTCTGCTCGTTTGCCCTGGCCTTGCACCCACCGGAGCACCGGGTGGGCACCGGGATAGGGTCGGCCGGACCGGTCCCGTTGCCGGCCGACGCCGCTGAGCAGTTCCTGGAAGGCCACCTGGCCGAGACCGGGGCGTGGGAGTCGAGGGCCCGGCTGGCCGACAGCGTCCTGGGCCGTTTCGGGCAGCTGGTGGCCCAAGCCGCCCGCCCCATCGACGACGTCCGGGCCAGTGCCGCCTACCGACGGCGGGCTCTGGAGGTCCTCGGCCGGCGGGCGTTGTCGTGGTGTTGGGACGAGTACCGGGGAGGCAGGACGTGAGAGTCTCGTGCACGGTCAACGGGCGGTGGAGCCAGGCCGACGGCGTGGATCCCACCGAGAGCCTGCTTCACCTGCTGCGGGAACACCTGGGCCTCATGGGGACGAAGAACGCATGCGAGCAAGGGGAGTGCGGCTCGTGCTCGGTCTATCTCGACGGCGTACTCGTGTGCTCGTGCCTGGTGCTGGCCGGCCAAGCCGAGGGACACGCGGTAACGACGGTGGAGGGCCTGGTCGCAGGCGACGGGCTTGTCCCCGCCCAGCAGGCGTTCATCGACGCCGGTGCCGTCCAGTGCGGGTTCTGCACACCAGGCTTGATCATGGCTACGCACGACCTGCTCAGGCGCGTTGCCGATCCCGACGACGACGAGATCCGCGAGGCACTGGCCGGCAATCTCTGCCGCTGCACCGGCTACCAGAAGATCATCGAAGCCGTACACCTGGCGGCGCGGGCCACCGAGACCTCCCCGTATTAGCCACTTTTAGGTCAGGGTGAAGCGCGTCCCCGTTTCTCCGGCCAGCGCCCGCTTCGAGGTTACCGGGGTCGGTGATCAGCGCCTGGCGACCGCCGCCTTCCAGATAATCGATCACGGCCTGGATTTTCGGCGCCATGCTCCCCTTGGCGAAGTGGGTGCCTTCGGCCAGGTATTGTTTGGCCTCGGCCAGGCTGAGGTGACTAAGGGTACGCTCCTGCGGCGTGCCGAAGTGGAGTGCCACCTTTTCGACGGCGGTGGTAATGAGGAACAGGTCGGCATCGACGGCACGGGCCAGCAGGGAGCAGCCCAGGTCTTTGTCGATCACAGCCTCGACCCCGTGGAGCTCGTGGCCGGCGTCGCGCACAACCGGGACCCCGCCGCCACCGACGGCGACGACGATGACGCCAGCCTCGATCATCTGCTTTATCGGGCCCAGCTCCACGATCCGCAGCGGGCGGGGGGAGGCGACGACCCGCCGCCAACCGCGGTTGGCGTCCTCGACCACGTCCCAGCCGTCCTCGTTCTTGCGCCGGAGGGCGACCGCCTCGTCCATGAACGAGCCGATCGGCTTGGTCGGGTTGGTGAAGGCGGGATCGTCAACGGCCACCTCGGTCTGGGTCACCACCGCCGCCACCGGCCTGTCGATGCCTCGGCGGCCCAGCTCGTTGCCGAGGTTCTGGGCCAGCGAGTAGCCGATGGCACCCTGGGTGTCGGCGCCGCACACGTCCAGGGGCACCTCGTGGAGCTCGTGGGCGGCCAGCTCCGAACGACGCAGTATGAAGCCCACCTGCGGGCCGTTGCCGTGACCGACGACCACGGTCCAGCCTTGCTCGATCATCGAGGCAATATGCACGCACGTTTCCCGAGCGGCCTCGTACTGCGCGAACACATCCATGTGTTGCTTGTCCTTGATCAGCGAGTTCCCACCGATGGCAATAACGGCGAGCTTTCCGGTCATGGCACCCTTTCAGCTCATGGTCAGCGCCATCACGGCCTTCTGGCCGTGAAGACGGTTTTCGGCTTGGTCGTAAACAGCTGACTGCGGGCCGTCGATAACCTCGTCGGTCACCTCGACGTTGCGGTCGGCCGGCAGCGGGTGCATGAAGATGGCGTCGTCGTTGGCCATCGCCATGCGTCGCGAGTCGGTCACCCAGGAGCTGTACTTGCTGATGGCCTTGGCTCCTTCGGCTTCGTCAGTGGTCGTGAGCAGGGCACCCCAACTCTTGGCGTAAACGACGTCGGTGCCGGAAATGCCCTCTTCAAAATCGTCCATGACCTCGAAGGAAGCGCCTGTCTTACGGGCATTTTGGCGGGCCTGCTCGACGATGTCGTCCATCAGGGCGAACTCGGGGGGGTGGACCAGACGGACGTTCATCCCGAACCGGGGCAGCAATAGGGCCAGGCTTTGGGGGACGCTGATGGGCTTTTGGTAGCTGGCGGCGCAGGCCCAGCTCACCGTGGCCGTCTTGCCCCTCAGGTTGCCGAAGCGCTCGATGATGGTCATGAGGTCGGCCAGGGCCTGGTGGGGGTGGTAGATGTCGCACTGCATATTGAGCACGGGGACCCGGCTCGCCTTGGCCACGTCGCGGATGTAAGTGTTGCCGACCCCCCAGTCGACGTTGCGGATAGCGATCCCGTCGTTGTAGCGCCCGAGGATCTCCCCGATCTCCTTGGCCGTGTCACCGTGAGCTATCTGGGTGGTGCGGCTCTCGATGAACTGGGCGTGGCCCCCGAGCTGGGCCATTCCCGCCTCGAAGGAGGTCCGCGTCCGGGTGCTGGAGAAGAAGAACAGCATGGCCAGGACCTTGTCACGAAGGTAGGGATGGGCAAGTCCGAGGGCGCGGTCCCGCTTGAGGGTAAAGGCCACGTCGAGCAGGGTGTCCAGCTCGTCCTTGGTCCACTCTTGCAGGTCGATCACGTCTTTTCCCCGCAGGTTGGTCTGCATCGCCGTTCCTACTCCACCGCGCCGAGCACGAGCGACAGCAGGGCCATGCGCATGACGACGCCGTTGAAGGCTTCGAACCAATAGCGGGCGTGGCGGGTGGCGTCAACATCGGCGGGGAGCTCGTCCATCCTCGGCAGCGAGTGCAAGATGATGGAGGTGCTCTTCGCCTTGTCCCGCATCAGCTGGCGCGTGACCTTGTAGGCGGCCGGGGTCAGGCCCTTGTCGTCGTGGGCCTCGTCGCGTGATTTGGTGTAGTCCGCCTGTACCACGGGCTCCATGTAGATGACGTCCGCCTCGGCGATGCACTTCTCCACGCTCTCGACCTCACGGTAGATCACGTTGCGCTCGTCGAGCTCGGCCTTGAACTCCGGGAGCAGCGACATCTCGGGCGGGCACACCACCATGGCCTCCATGTCAAACTGGGAGGCGGCATAAAGGATCGAGTGCATGGTGCGCATGCGCATGTCGCCTACGCACAGCACCCTCAGCCCATCAAGGGTGCCGAAGTGCTTCCAGGTCGTGTAAAGGTCGGTGAGCACCTGCGTCGGGTGCTCTCCCCAGCCGTCGCCGCAGTTGATCACCGGTACCGACGCCCACTTGGCCGCCTCGGCGGGAGCGCCTTGCTGAAAATGCCGCATGGCGATGACGTCGCCGTAGTACTCGAAGCATGTGAACGGTGTCCTTGATGCTCTCCTGGTAAAAATCGCCGGCGCGGGTCATCTTGGCGTCGGAGAACCCGAGGACGTGGCCGCCCAAGCGGTGCATTGCGGCTTCGGTGGCCAGCCGGGTGCGAGTGCTCGGCTGGTAGAACGCGGTGAGCAGGGTCTTGGAGGCGAGCAGGTCCCCGTTGCTGCGTTTCTCGGCGTAATGGCGTAGCCCGTCGGCGACGCTGAACACCTGGAAGAACTCGTCGCGTTCGAAATCCTTCAGGGACAGGATGTCCCGGCCCAAAAAGCTTCTCATGTTCGTGTTTACCTTTCCTTTGTCAATGCTTGGTCTTATGGTGCGGCAAAAGTGTCGATCATCAGCCGGACGTCGTCGCCCAGGGGGTAGAGGATGGGGCAGGTGGCACCGGCGGCGATGTACTCCTCCACCTTCGCCCGGCACTCGCCCGGAGTACCTGACGCCGAGATCATCTGTACGGCGTCATCGGGGACGAGGCGCATCGCTTTTCGGATCTCCTCGGGGCCGGCGGGCCACGTGAGGACTTTACCGATGGCCTCGATCAGTGCCGGGTCGACGCCGCTGGCCTTCATGATGTGCGGCTGTTGGCCCAGGTACTGGGTGAGAAGTTCGCGTGAGCGGTCCAGGGCCAGCTCGCGGTCCTCGTCGAGCGAGCAGACCACCAGCTGCGGCCTGTCGATGTCGGCGACGCGGCGCCCGGAGCGCTGCGCTCCGGCGGCGATCGCCTCCATGGCCCGCCTCGTGTAATCGGGGGCGACCATGTAGTTGAGCACCACGCCGTCACTTATCTCGGCGGCCAGCTCCATCATCTGCATCCCCGTGGCGCCCACGTAGATCGGGACCTGCTTGGGAGAGCGGTCGCCGTGCACGATGTCGATCTCGACGTCGTCGAGGTTGACGAAGTCACCGTGGTACGTCACCCGCTCCATGGCCAGCAGGCGGCGAGTCGCTTCGACCACCTCGCGCATGGCCCGCAGCGGTCTCCGCCGGTCGACGCCGACCTTGGTGGCCAGTGGCTCCCACCACGCTCCGAGGCCCAGGATGATCCGGCCCGGGGCCAGCTCGTCCAGGGTGGCGAAGGTGGCGGCCAGCAGCCCGACGTTGCGGGTCCATATCGGGACCACACCGGAGCCGATCCTTATGCGGCTGGTAACGGCGGCGTATGCCGCCATCGGTACGGTGGCTTCGCGCACGAGCCGGCTCTCGGCCTGCCACACGGCCTCGAAGCCGCGTTCCTCGGCGTAGCGGGCGTATTCCATTCCTTGACGGACCGGGTGCATGTCCTGCAGGTACAGTGCTGCTCTCATCGGTGGTCTCCCCCCATCGGCCCTATCGGCCCCATCGGCTCGTACTCGTGAGCGGGTACCTTCTCCAGGCGCTGCCACAGGTTCTGGGCCACCCGGGCGCTGTCGGCCGCCACCTTGGCCTGGTCGGTGCGAGTTGAGGCCCGGTCGGCGACGACCAGCTCGCCGCCAACGTAGACGTCCCGCACCTGTCCGGGCGACAAGCCGAACACCCAATGGCCGGCGAGGTTGGAGCTCTTCGAGGGGGGTTGGGGGCCCATACTCGTAGACGGTGATATCGGCGGGCGCACCGGGGTGCAGCGTCCCCAGCCGCGGCTCATCGTAGACGCGGCCAACCAGGCGCGACCCCTCGGCCAGACGGACGAGGGGCCACGAGGGCGGTGTGCCCAGCTCCGCCGCCTTGGCCCCGAAGAAGCCCACCTGGGACTCGGTGACCATGTCCCCCCCGATGCCGTCCGTGCCCAGCGCCACCCTGGCCCCGGTCCCGTCGCCCGGGCGCAGGTTGAACGGCGACTGCCCGACGGCGTTGTTCATATTGCTACGAGGGTTGCACACGACGGTCGCCCCGCTCGAAGACACGATCTGCATTTCGTCGGCGTCGACGTGCACGCAGTGGGCCAGGAGCGCCCGGTCGGTCACGATCCCGGCTCCCTGAAGGCGCTCCACTACGCGCCCGTAGCCCCGGCCGAGGCTGTCGCGCTGATCGGCGGCGTCTTCGGCTACGTGGATGTGCACGCCGGTGGCCGCGGCCCGGGCCGCCTCGGCGCAGGCGGCGAGGGTCTGGTCCGAAAGCGTGAACGAAGCATGCGCCCCCAGCATTCCCCGGGCCAGGCGACGTTGGTGGGCGAGGAACCGCTTGTTCTCGGCCAAGCCGGCCCGGGCGCGTTCGGGGCCGTCACGATCGGTGACCTCGTAGCAAAGGACAGAGCGGACGCCGAGCTCGGCCAAGGCATCGGCGATCACGTCGAGCGAGCCGTCGATGAAATTGGGCGACGCATGGTGGTCAACGATCGTGGTGGTGCCGGCCAGAAGGGCGTCGAGGCCGCCACGCAGCGCCGAAGCTCGCACCGAGGTTTCGTCGAGAGCCCGGTCGAGCCGCCACCACACCCGCTGGAGGATCTCGGTGAAGTTGGCCGGCGGAGCCAGTCGAAATGGCATCCCCCGGGACAAGGCCGAATAAAGGTGATGGTGGGCGCACACGTTGCCGGGTACGACGAGCGTTCCGCTGCAGTCATGGCGCGCTACGCCGCTGGGTGCCGTCCCCAGCGCCACCACGCGGTCCCCGGCCAGGACGACGTCGCACATCAGTACTTCGGGCGGGTCCAGCGCCACCACCACCGTCCCCCCGCACAGGGCCACTGTCGGGGCGAGGTCCGGGGCCACGGTGGGGCCGGTCCGAGCCTCGGTCACCGGCGTTCGGTCCCCGTGAACAGCACCGCCACCCGCTCCTGCGGCCCTACCACTCCCTGCGCCCGCAAGTCGAGTAACCCGGCCAGGCCGGAGCTGCCGGTGGCGTCCACACTGAACCCGGCGTCTCGGCCCAGCTCGTGGGCGTAGGCCAGGTGCTCCTCGGAGACGACCACGGGCTGGCCGCCGCTCCTGAGCATGCCGCCGACAACAGCGAGCCAGTCGTACGTTTCGTCGTCGAGGATCCCGGTGGCGATGCTCTTGGGCTCGCTCTCCCACGGCCACATGTAGGCGGACCGGTGGGTGGCGGCCTGGTGCAGAGCACGATCGAAGTCCGGCGCGCCCGTTGGGCCGGAGAGAAGTCGCTCAACGCGTCGGTAGGCTCGTTCGAGGGGGTGCGCACCCAGCGTCTGGACGGTATGGGCCCGTGGTGGGCGAACGACCGCCCCCATTTGCGCCGCCTCGGCGAAGGCCTGCATGCAGCTGCTCGCCAGTGCCCCGCCGCCGACCTGGACGACGAGGTGGTCCAGGCCCGCCCCGGTGCCCAGCAGGTCGGACACCATCTCATAGGCGATGGTCTCGCCGCCCTCTATGGCCAGGCCGTTCTCGTTACCCTGGCAGGTGAAGGGCAGCGCCCCAGCGTCGATCTCCTGGCGCAGCCGGACGTAGGTAGGGTCACCGGCCACGCCGGGCGGGCGGGGGCAGGCGATCACGTCGGCGCCAAGGTCGCCGAGGCGCTCGACGATGGTGGGTTCGGCGTCAACGGGGACGAACACCCGCAGACGCCGCTTCCCGGCGGCGGCCACCACGGCCGCAGCCAGGGCCGCGTTGCCACAACTGGCTATGGCCAGGTCAGGCCGGTGGTGGGGGCTGCTGAGCCCCAGGCGTTCGGCCACCTCGAGGTGGAGGAGCACTCCCATAAGGTGCCGCCCCTTGTGCGAGCCGGCGACATTGCCCGTCTCGTCTTTGACCCATACCCCCCCGTCCCCCTCGAAGCCAAGGCGCTTGGAGAGGTCCCCGCTGCGCTTGAACGGCGTGGCCGTGAAACCGTGCCCGTCCAGGGCGGCGATGGCGGTGCCGAGCCTGTCGACCAGGGTGAGGAAGTCTTCATCGGGCACGCCGCCGGACATGGCGCGGTGGTAGCTGTGCAGGAGGCTCCGGTACCGGGCGAAAGGCTCGGTAGTCGGCTCGCCGCCCGACGGAAAGCTCAACACGTCCGGGTTGAGGGCCCTCACAAGGACGTGGTCGACGTCACCCTGGCCGGCGCGAGGACAGCGGAAGGGGTACGGGAGCCCGACGTCCGGCGAGCTTCCGCAACCGGCACAGACGAGCAGGCTGGCCGGTCCCGTCACGGCACGGGAACGCCGCTACGAGAGTTGAACTCCTTGATCATCTCGTCCCACACGGGAAGGTTCTTCCTCAGCTCCGACCAGAACGACGCCTGGCGCCGGGCGACGAAGTCGTCGAACGAGAGGCCCTGCTGTTCCACCCAGGTGAAGTAGCCGAGGTTGAATATCCGCTCGCGGTCCTGTTTGGTTGTCTCGAGAAGATGATCGGTGCCCGCCGCCAGCATCCAGCGCCCGAAAGCCTCTCCGGCGGCAACGGCGTCGAAGCCACCCGGGAAGTCGCGGGCCTCGATCTTGGCCCGTTCGCTCTCGTACATCTCGGCACCGTCGGTGGCGACCGTGGCCACGACGTCGCCGGGACCGAGATCGAGGTACTTGGCCGTCTTCACGGCGGCGACGATGTTGCAGATGCTCGACAAGCCGAAAGAGCTCAAGGCGGCCAGGACGGCCGGGGGGACGTGGCGCCGGTCCGCCAGGTAGGCCAGCCCGGCCGGGGACGAGAAGAGCACCGAGAGATGGTCAGTGGCCCGGTCACTGACGGCGGTGACTATGTCGGTGTTGTAGACATTGTGGATGAGCGGGATGTGCTTGTCGCCTATGCCCTGGATGTTGTGCTCGCCGAAGCCGTTGTAAAGCATCGTCGGGCACTCCAGCGCCTCTACGGCTACGATCCGGGCGCCGTAGTCGTCCTTCAGGCGGTCACCGGTGCCGAGGGTGCCGGCCGACCCCGAGGCGGAGACGAAGGCACGCAGCCGGAGACCGGCGTCGCCCTTGAGGAGGTGTTCGAAGACATCCCCCAGGGCCGCCCCCGTGCACTGGTAGTGCACCAGGTAATTGCCGAACTCGGAGAACTGGTTGAAGATCACGTTGGCGGGGTCCCGGGAGAGCTCCGCGCACTTGTCGTAGATCTCCTTCACGTTGCTTTCCGACCCCGGGGTGGCGATCACGTCGGCCGGGTCGGTGACCCAGTCCTCGAGCCAAGCGAAACGTTCCCGGCTCATTCCCTCGGGCAGCACCGCCACCCCCCGGCAGCCCATGAGCCGCGAGATTGCCACCCCGCCCCGGCAGTAATTACCCGTGGAAGGCCATACGGCCCGGTGCGCAGTGGGGTCGAACTGGCCGGTGACGACCCGGGGCGCCAAGCACCCATAGGCCGCCAGAACCTTGTGGGCGCGGATCATCGGGAACCGGTCGCCCACGGCCACCACGATCTTGGCCTCGACACCGGTCAGTTCCGGGCCTAGCACCAGGTGCCCGGGGACGGCGTCCTGGTCGCTCCGATCGGCGCCGTTGTACCAGTGCACCCGGAACAGGTTGAGCGGGTGCGCCTCGTCCGGTTTCACCGAACCGAGAGCCTGGCGGACCGTGGACGGGATCCTGTGCGGCTCGGCCAGCTGGGCGAAGGTCGGCAGCAGTACCTGAGCGTCGCGAAAGCGTCGTACGGCGCGGTCGTAGACCCCGCGGTCGACGATGTGGTTATCTAGTCCCGAAGTTGCCATGGTCCTGCCGCTCCTAAAAGGTCCGTGTGCCGTTGGTTGTGACTGCGTGGTTACTGCGCGCCGTGGCGGCGACTATACGACGTCCTCGTCCAGCATGGCAGTGGCGACTCTCAAGAACCCGGCGATGTTGGCGCCGAGCATGTAGTTGCCGGGCTGGCCGTACTCGGCGGCGGCGTTGCTGACCCTGGTGTGGATAGAGCTCATGATCGACTTCAGGCGCTCGTCGACCTGCTCACGGGACCACTGCAGGTGCTCGGAGTCCTGGGCCATCTCCAGGCATGAAACAGCGACTCCGCCGGCATTGGCGGCCTTTCCGGGACCGTACAGGACGCCCGCGGTTATGAACAGGTCGGCGCCGTCGGGGGTCGTCGGCATGTTGGCACCTTCGGTGACCACCGTGACCCCGGACGAGATCAAGTTGGCCGCATCCTTGCCGTTGACCTCGTTCTGCGTGGCGCTCGGGAAGGCACAGTCGGCGGGGATGCTCCACAGCGGGTTCGAGTCGCCCGGCACGGCCGGCACGAACCGCGAGCCGGGGAACTGCTCCGCGTACTGGCGGACCCGTCCCCGCCGCACGTTTTTCAGTTCCATGACCCAATCGAGCTTTTCGCGATCGATGCCATCGGGGTCATGGACAAACCCACCGGAGTCGGACAATGTGACGGGCCGGGCCCCACCTCTATCAGCTTCTCGATAGTGAACTGGGCCACGTTCCCGCTTCCCGAGACGAGGCACGTCTTGCCCTCCAGGCTGTCGCTGCGTGTGGCCAGCATCTCCTGGGCGAAGTAGACGGCCCCGTACCCTGTCGCCTCAGGGCGGATAGCCGAGCCTCCCCACTCCAGGCCTTTGCCTGTCAATACACCCGAGAACTGGTTGGTGATGCGCTTGTACTGGCCGAAGAGGTAACCGATCTCCCTGGCGCCTACGCCGATGTCCCCAGCGGGAACGTCGGTGAACTGACCTATGTGCCGGTAGAGCTCGGTCATGAACGACTGGCAGAAGCGCCTCACTTCGCCCGGGCTGCGGTGCTTCGGGTCGAAGTCCGAGCCGCCCTTGGCCCCGCCGATGGGCAGCATCGTCAGGGCGTTCTTGAACACCTGCTCGAAGGCAAGGAACTTGAGCAGGCCCAAATAGACCGTCGGGTGGAAGCGGAGCCCGCCCTTGTAGGGCCCTATGGCGCTGTTCATCTGGACGCGAAAGCCACGGTTGATGTGGACCTCGCCGTGGTCGTCGACCCAGGGGACCCTGAAGATGATCACCCTTTCCGGCTCAGCCATGCGCTCGAGGATCTTGGCCTGCCGGTACTCCGGTCGGGCATCGACCACGGGGGCCAGGCACGGGTAGACCTCGCGTACGGCCTGGATGAACTCCGTCTCACCCGGGTTCTTGTCCTCAACCGCAGCTATGACCGAATCGACGTACGTCCTCACGGCAAAATCCTCCCTTTCATCCTCGCAAAGGCGAGTTCGGTACTGGCGAGGGCTAGCTACAGGTCCGGCAAAACTCCTCGATCGACCCGAGGGCCAGCCGGATGTTGTCGATCGAGTTGGCGTAGGAGAAACGCAGGTAGCCCTCGCCCCATGACCCGAACGCGGTGCCGGACAGGCAAGCCACACCGGCTTGGTCGAGCAGACGAGCGGCGAGCACCGACGATGGCATCCCGAGCTGCTTCACGTTCGGGAACACATAAAAAGCGCCCTGCGGAGTGGCGCACGAGATCCCCGGGATGCGCCCGAGGCCCTCGACGATCACGTCGCGCCGGGCCCGGAACTCGGCCACCATGTCCTCGATCGGCTTCCACGGCCCTTCGAGGGCGGCTACGGCGGCGTCCTGGCTGAAGGCCGAGGTGCAGGAGACGGAGTTCACGATCAGGCGCGTGACCGGCTCCACGAGGTACGGCGGGAACACGCCGAAGCCCAGCCGCCAGCCCGTCATGGCAAAGGGTTTGGACCAGCCGTCCAGCAGGACGGTGCGCTCGGGCATGCCGTCGAAATCGAGGACGCTGCAGTGCTTGCCGTCGTAGCGGGTGGCCCAGTAGACCTCGTCCGTGAGCACCGTCAGGTCGTGGCGGAGGGCGATATCGGCGATGGCGGCACAGTCGCCCGGGGTCAGGGCGCTGCCGCACGGGTTGTGGGGCGAGTTGAGGACCAGAAGTTTCGTGCGCGGCGTGACCAGGTGCTCGACCTCTTCGGGGTCCATCCGGAAGTCGTTTCCCTCCCGGAGCGGTACGGGCACGGGGACAGCCCCTACGAAACCTGCGATCGACTCGTACATCGGGAACCCGGGATCGGGGTACAGCACTTCGTCACCTTCCTCGCACAGTGCGAGCATGGTGAAGAACATGATCGGCTTGGCCCCGGGCGTGATCAGCACCCTGTCGGGCGAGGCTTGCAGCCTTCCGTTGCGTTCGAGGTAGGCGCTGACGGCCTCGCGCAGCCGCACCGTTCCCGGGGCCGGCACGTAATGGGTGTGACCGGCCTTGAGCCCCGCCTGAGCGGCTTCGACTATGTGAGCGGGAGTGGTGAAATCCGGCTCCCCGATCTCGAGGTGCACCACACGGCGTCCCGTGCGCTCCAGCGCCTGGGCCTGGGCCAGGACAGCGAACGCCGACTCGGTACCCAGCTGCTTCATTCTTGATGCGAGCCTTGTCATAGTCCGGAAGATAACGTTTCGAGCGCCGCGGTAACAGGGCCGAAAGGCCCGGCCTGGCGCCCGTCTCAGCGGCCTCGTGACCAAAGGCTCTAGTGAGGGACGCGTGTAGCTTGCATCATGTTGCCACAACCGAACGACATTCACAGTCGGGGCCGGAGGTTTCAAATGACGCCAGCTGTTGCCGTCGAGCACCTGTCCGAGGCGGGCAGGGCCAACCCTTCAAGCGAGGCCGAGGTACGGCGTCTGTTCACCGCCGCCGAGCCCGACTTCACCCGCTACGAGGTGCTGAAGGACCTGGTCGACGAGTGCATAGACCTGTCGGTCAACTATCGCCAAAGCGGGCACCCGGGCGGGTCGCGCTCGAAGGTCCACATGATGCTGGCGCTTGCCCTGTCGGGAGCGATGCGATGGGACGTGCGCCGTCCGTGGCTGCGTTTCTCCGACCGCTTCGTTCTTTCCGCCGGGCACACCGTCCCGCTCGTTTACGCCACGCTGGCCGTGCTCAACGAAGGGCTCCGAGCCCGGTACGAGCGGACCGGCCTCGATAGTTACGCCTTCCCGGACGACGGTAAGTTCGCTCTCACGTGGGAGATGCTCCCCGAGCTCCGCCACCGTGGCGGCCTCCCCGGGCACGCCGAGATGGCGGGGAAAAGCTTGTTCCTCAAGTACAACACCGGCCCCTCGGCTCACGGCATCGGCCCCGCCGTCGGAGAGGCTCTGGCGCTGAAGCTGGCCGGCGCCGGGGAGGTAAAGGTCTTCGCCGTCGAGGGCGAGGGAGGGCTCACACCCGGTGGGGCCCACGAGGCCAAAAACACGGCCTGGGGGCTTGGGCTGTCAAATCTCGTCTTCCTTATCGACTGGAACGATTTCGGCATCGATCCCCGGCCGGCGTCAAGCGTGGTCAAGGGTTCGCCCGTGGACTGGTTCGCGCCGTACGGGTGGAGGGTCACGGGCACCGAAGAAGGCTCCGAATGGGGGCCGGTGACCCGGGCCGTGCTCGATGCGGCCTGTGGGGCCAATCCCGACGACGTCCCGAGCGTGGCGTGGTTCAAGACCCGCAAAGGCCGCGGGTACGGCAAGTACGACGCCGCCAGCCACGGCGCCCCGTGGCCGGTCAACTCCGAGCAGTTCTGGGCGTTGCGCAAGCAGTTCATGGCCCGCTACGGAGTGCGGTACGAGGGAGTGGACGCCCCGGCCCCGGCGGGCCCCGAGGCGTTGCGGGCCCAGGAAGAAGCCAACCTCCGGGTGGTCATGGAGGTGCTGCGACGCGACGACGACCTCGTCGAGTGGCTTTCGGACCGGTTGGTGGCGATCGCCGGTACCGTCCCCGAGGCCATCGACGGCTTCCGGCTCGGCGGCAAAGCCTCCGACGTGTTCACCGACAAGCGGGTTTTCGACTTCGAGCACTACCCCGAGCAGATATGGAAGCGCCCCGGCGACAAGGCGCCCAACCGCGCCGCCCTCGGGGTTTGGGGGTCGTACGTCAACTCGCTGGCCAAGCGCGACTACGGTCGGCCGCTGTTCATCGCCTGCTCCGCCGACCTGGCCGACTCCACCAATATCTCCGGCTTCGCCGCCGACTTCGGGGAAATGAAGGGCTTCGGGTGGTACGAGAGGAGCTCCAACCCGTTCGGGGCCCTGCTCCCGACCGAGATCACCGAGTTCACGAACGCCGGCTTGATGGCCGGCATGGCGACGGTCGACCTGGCCGAGGACCCCTTCAGCGAGTTCGACGGCTTCTGGGGAGCGTGCTCGACCTACGGCGCCTTCTCGTACCTCAAGTACGGACCGATGAGGTTGTTCAGCCAGTTGGCGCAGGACTGCGACCTGAAGGTGGGCAAGCTCCTGTGGGTCGCCGGGCACTCGGGGCCGGAGACGGCCGAGGACTCGCGTACCCACTTCGGGATCATGGAGACGGGGGTGACCCAGTTGTTCCCCGAGGGCCGCGTTATCGACCTGCACCCATGGGAGTACAACGAAGTCCCCGTGGTCCTGGGGGCGGCGCTGGCCCTGGACGTGCCCATCGTGGCGTTGCACCTCACCCGACCGCCCATCGAGATCCCGGACCGCGCTGCGCTGGGCATGCCGTCGCATTTCGCCGCCGCCCGGGGCGCGTACGTGCTGCGGGGCTTCGACGAGGGCAAACCCAAAGCCGGTACGGTCTTCGTGCGCGGCACCATGCCCACCCACAACCTGGTCAAGATCCTGCCCGAGCTTCGAGCGGACCGGCCTCAACGTGAAGGTCGTCGCCGCCATCAGCCCGCAGCTGTTCCGGGCCCAGGACAGCTCGTACCGCGAGTCCGTGGTCTCTCCCGCTGACTTCGTCGACTCTATGGTGGTCACCAGCGGGGCGTTCAAGCTGATGCGTGACTGGGCGGAGGGCCCGGTCACTCAGGAGTACTCCTTGTCCGCCGACTTCGACGACAGGTGGCGGACCGGCGGCAGCGTGGACGAGGTGATCTCCGAGGCCCACCTCAGCTCCGCCAGCATCCTGGCGGCGATCGATCGCTTCGTCAGCGAGCGCGCCGCCCGACTGCGTCGCTGGCAGGTCTACCTGGATGCCGCGTCGCTCCGCTAGGAGCGTTCGGGGCCGCACCGCAGCGAAACGGGATTCGACGCGGCGCCTTCGAACGCGGCGGCGGAGTGAACGGGGGGCGGCTCAGTCGTCGGTGCCGGTCGCCGGGGCGGCCCGGGGCGGGCGCATGGGCAGCGTGGTGCGCCACTGGCCGTCGGCCTCGTGCAGGGCCGCGGCTACGGCGCCGGCCGTCGGCACCAGGCCGATCTCGCCCACACCCTTGATCCCGTAGGGGGAGCGGGGTTGGGGCACCTCGACGAGGATGACCTCGATGGCGGGGACGTCCTTGGCCCGCAGGATGCCCAGCGAACGCAGAGTGGCTTTGGTCGGCACGCCCATTTCGTCGGCCGGGAACTCCTCGGTGAGGGCGTAGCCGAGGCCCATGTGCACCGAGCCTTCAACCTGGCCCTCGCACAGTGTCGGGTTCACGGCTCGGCCCACGTCGTGGGCGGCGACCACCCGCTCGATGGCGCCCGACGCCGGGTCGGCGATCACAAGCTGGGCGGCGTAACCGAAGGCCGAATGGATGACGGGGTTTTCCACCTCGCCCATGTGATGGGTCCAGTCCACCCGGTGCTCGCCCAGGTAATCGACATCGTACTGACAGCCACCCTCCTTGGCCGTCCGGCAGGCGTCGCGCACGGCGCCGGCACCCATCAAGGTGCCCCGGCTACCCGTGGTCTGCCCCTGGCCGAGTTCGCGGCTCGTGTCCACCAGCACCACCACCCGGTCCGGGTCCAGGCCCAGCTCCTCCACGGCCACCTGCAAGGCCACGGTGTGGATGCCCTGTCCCATCTCGGTCCAGCCGTGGCGGACCTCGACGCGGCCATCCCGGCGGAAGCGCACGACGGCCTTGCTGACCTCCTTGAACCCATTCCCAAGCCCGGAGTTCTTGAGCGCCAGCCCGAGGCCGACCGCCTTGCCCGCTCGGCGGGCCTCCTCGTAGCGGGGCGCCAGGGCGTCGAGGCAGTGCTCGGCACCCGCGCAGCCGTCGTCCATCACCTGTCCGGGCCCCAGACGTCGCCGGGGTGGACGACGTTGCGTTTGCGCATCTCCCAGCCGGTGATCCCCACCCTTTCGGCCAGGCGGTCCATCATCCCTTCCATGGCGAACTGGGCCTGGTTGGCGCCGAAGCCGCGGAAGGCGCCACAGATAGGGTTGTTGGTCCGTACCGCCACCGACTCGATGTCCACGGCGGGGACTCGGTACGGCCCGGTGGCGTGGCCGGCGGCTCTTTCCAGCACCTTCATCCCGACGCTGGCGTAGGCGCCGGAGTCACCCACCATACGAGCGCGCACGGCCGTCAAAGCGCCATCCCGGTCGCACCCGGCCCAGTACTCGAGCCGCAGAGGATGGCGCTTGGGATGCACCAGGAAGCTCTCCTCGCGCGAAAGGGTGCACTTGACCGGCCGGCGCAGCAGCCAGGCCGCCAGGGCGGTCTGGGCTTGGTTCGACATGTCTTCCTTGCCGCCGAAGGCGCCGCCGTTGGAGACCAGCTCCACGCTCACCTGGTCCTGGTCGATGGCGAGAACGGCGGCTATCTGGTCGCGGTCGTCCCAGATCCCCTGGCCGCCCGAGTAGACGTGCAGGCCGCCGTCGGGACGGGGCACGGCCAGGCTCGACTCGGGCTCGAGGAAGGCATGCTCGACCCGCTGGGTCTGGAAGACCTCGTGCACGACGTGGGCGCTGGCGGCCAGGGCGGCGTCCACGTCGCCCCGGGCGTAGGCGGACCGCGACAGCACGTTGCCGTCGGTGCCCCACACGGCGACCTGTGCGGACGCCATGGCCGTGACCGGGTCGGTAAGCGGCTCCCGCGGTTCGTACGTCACATCGACGAGGGCGGTGGCGGCTCTGGCGGCCTGACGGGTCTCGCCCACAACGATGGCCAGCACGTCGCCGGCATAAGAGGTGCGCCCGCCCTCGGGGATGAGCACCGGCCAGTCGTGATGGATTATGCCTACCCGCAGGTCGCCCGGGATGTCGGCGGCGGTGAAGACGGCGACTACGCCCGGCGCCGCCATGGCCCTGCCGGTGCTGATCCGGATGACATCGGCGCGGGCGTGGTCGGTGAGGCGCAGGGCGGCGTGTAGCGTGCCGGGCACCCTCAGGTCGTCAATGTAGCCCCGGTCGCCCAAGGCCAGCGCCTCCGCTTCGTACTTGGGCCCACGGCTGCCCATCCCGCCCCGGGGGACGGGGACGACCTCCCGGCCCGAGGCGACCGTCTCGATAGCGTCGAGGATTTTCACATACCCGGTACAGCGGCACAGATGAGCGCCTAGGTGGCGGGCCATGTCCTCCCGGGTTAGCGCCGCACCCTTGCGATCGACCTGCGCCTTCGCCCTCATGACGATGCCAGGGATGCAAAAACCGCACTGGAGCCCGCCGCAGGCGGCGAAGGCCTGAGCGTAGCGCCGACGCTCGGCTTCGTCGAGCCCCTCCAGCGTGGTGACAGCGCGGCCTTCGGCCTTGGCCAGCGGTGTCTGGCACGCCACCTGCGCCTTGCCGTCCAGCATCACCGTGCAGCACCCGCACTGGCCGCTGGGCGAGCAGCCGTCCTTGGGCGAGGTCACGTCGAGCTCCTCGCGCAGGGCCGCCAGCAGGTGCGGGTGGTCGGCGCGGACCGTCGCCGGGCACCCGTTCAGCGTGAACGTGACCGTCCCGGTCTCGACCACCGTCATCGGTGGACCGCCGTGCCGGTGCGCGGGCTCACGGTCGCAGCTTTATGGCCATCACCCTCTCGATGCTAGCCATTTACTTCCCGCGTCGGCGCCGCGACGGGCGTGAGGTGTATGGGCGCCCCGGCCCGCTCACCCGGGCGGTATGCTGGCCAAGTCGTACCAGTCCACAAATGACAGGGGAGCGCCTCGGCGCTGAGAGTGCGGGCAGTCCGCAGACCCTTGTACCTGATCTGGGTAATGCCAGCGAAGGGAGTCACCCCTTATGGCCAGCACCAGCATTATGGCCAGCGCTAAGTCCTCTAAGTTCCCGGTCCTGGGACGGCCGGCACCGCGGGCGGCGCACCTGCCGCGCCGGTGGCTGCGTGCCGCCTCCCCGCCGTTCCTGCTCATCGCCGCCGGCCTGGTGCTGTGGCAGCTCGTGGTCACCGCCGACAGCATCAACCCCCAGCTGCTCCCCGGACCGTGGCTGATCGTACGTTCCACCTGGGACGACCGCGCCGACATCTGGCCGGCGATCGGCGTGACCACGGAGGAGGCTGTCCTGGGTATGGCCGTCGCCATCGTGGTGGCGGTGCTGATAGCCGTGTCGATCAATTCGTTCCGCAGCGTCCGGGGGAGCCTCTACCCGGTGATCGTCGCCTCCCAGACGGTCCCCATAATCGCCCTGGCGCCGCTCGTCCTGGTTTGGTGGGGCTTCGGCCTGCTCCCCAAGGTCATCCTGGTCGCCCTGTTCAGCTTCTTCCCCATCACGGTGGGCCTGGTGCAGGGGCTGGCGTCGGCCAACCCTGACGCCCTCAACCTCTTGCGGACCATGCGCGCCGGCCGCTGGCAGGTCCTGACGCGGGTGAGATTGCCGAACGCCCTGCCCCAGTTTTTCACCGGCCTCAAAATCTCGGTGACCTATGCCTACAGCGCCGCCATCGTGGCCGAGTTCGTCGGTGGCATGCAGGGGTTGGGCGTCTACATGACCCAGGCCATCCACGATGCGCCCGTCCGCATGGACCTGGTACTGGGGGCCGTGTTCGTGATCGCCCTGCTGACCATCGTCATCTTCGCTCTCGTTGGCATCATCGAACGCCTGGCCATGCCATGGCGGCCCCGCTCGTGAACCCCGGGCCGCCGGCAACTCTGGCTGTGCACGGGGTCGGTAAGCGGTTCCCGGCCGGCGAGGGAGAGCTGGTGGCCCTGGCATCGGTCGACTTGTTTGCGGGAGCGGGCGAGTTCGTGTCCCTCATCGGCCCGAGCGGCTGCGGGAAGAGCACGTTGTTCAACGTCGTCGCCGGTCTCGAGCGCCCGAGCAGCGGGCAGGTGCTGATCAACGACGTGGACCTCGACGACCGCCTGGGCGCCAGCGCTTATATGCCCCAGCACGACGCCCTTCTCGGCTGGCGCAGGGTCCTGGACAACGTAGTGCTGCCCCTGGAACTGGCGGGTACCAGCCGTAAGGAAGCACGCAAGAGGGCACTTCCCATGCTCGAGCGGTTCGGGTTGGGCGAGTTCGCCCAGGCCTGGCCGTGGCAACTGTCGGGCGGGATGCGCCAGAGGACGGCGTTCCTGCGCACGGTCATCGCCGGCCATCCGCTCATGCTCCTTGACGAGCCGTTCGGTGCCCTCGACGGCATTACCCGGGCCGATCTCCAGGAGTGGCTGAGCGAGGTCTGGGCCGAGTTCGGGGCCACCGTGCTGCTGGTTACCCACGACATAACCGAGGCCGTGTTCCTGTCCGACCGCGTGTACGTCATGACGCCCCGCCCGGGCCGGGTGGCTTGCGTGCTCGACGTCGACCTGCCCCGGCCCCGGAGCTTGAGCCAGCGCGAGGACGAGGTCTTCCAGACCCTCGAGGCTCGCCTGCGCCACGAACTGGCGACGGCGATGGTGTCGTCGCCCACGACCACCCACCTATAAAAGGACGGCAAATCGAATGCTCCAACTGGCCCGACGCCTGGCGTCAGCGTTGCTCGTGACCGGTCTTGGCCTCATCCCGGCGTTGCCTTCGGCGCCGTCGGCGGCGAGCCACCGGCAACCGTTGCGGATCGCCCTGGACTGGACACCCAACGTCGATTTCCTGGGAATATACGTGGCGATCAACAAGGGCTACTTCGCCCAGGAGGGTATAGAGCCCGTCGTCATCCCCTATAGCGGTACTCCGGGGGAGACCCTGATCGAGGCGGGCAAGACCGACCTGGCTTTCACTTACCCGCCCAGCATCCCCGCCTACCGTGCTTCGGGGCTCCAGTACAGGGCCGTGGCCGGTTTGACCCAGAAGGACACCATCGAACTGGCGGTGCTCAGATCGTCGCCCTACACCAGCCCGGCGCAGCTGAGCGGCAAGCTCTACGGGGGCTTCGGGGTCCCCAGCGACGAGCCCATCATCGACGCCATTTTCAAGAAGTTGGGCGTGGAACACCCCGTGTTCCGCCAGGTCGTTCTAAATGGTTCGGCCTACCAGGCGCTGGAGGCCAAAAGGGTCGCCTATACCATCATGTACGGCGGCGTGGACGACATAACGGCCGAGCTGGGAGGGGCCAAGCTCCGGCTCTTCCCCATCCGCGACTATCTCGGGGCGGCCGCCAGTTTCCCCGACGATTCGCTGGTGGCCAGCGACAAGGAAATTGCCACCAACACCTCGGTGCTGCGCCGGGGACTGGCGGCACTGGCCCGGGGCTACATCTTCTCGGCCCGGCACCCAGCCCAGGCCGAGCAGATCCTGATCGAGGACAACCGGTCCTTCCTGGCCACCAGCCGCAATGTCGTCGTGGCCACCGGCAACGCCACGTCTTCCACCTTCCTCACGCCGTCGGGGCAGTGGGGCACGCTTTCCAATGCCAGTTTCAGCGGGATCACCCGGATCATGGCCGAGGGCGGCCTGTTCGGCGGCAAGACGCCGCCGCCGGCCTCCGACGACTATACGAACAGCCTCCTGCCTCCGGGATGACGACCTCGTCAATGCCCGGGAGGCCCCTCGAGGCCATGAAGGCTGGGTGGTACGTCGACGGCGTGTTCCTGGAGCGCCTCCCGCGGCACGATCTCGAGGGCGGCCTCGTTGGTCGAAGCCAGCACCACGAAGCACGCCGCCCCGTCCCGGTAGGCGCGCAGCCAGTTGACGGCCGTGACGCACCAGCGGTCCCCCGGTACGAGCCCGGGGAACCGGTACGCCGGTACCGGGGTGACGAGGTCGTTGCCTATCCGGCGCTGGTGCTCGAGGAACTCGGCGGTGACGACGGCGCAGATGGTGTGCGAGCCAAGGTCCTCAGGCCCGCTCGCGCAGCACCCGTCGCGGTAAAAGCCGGTGAGTGGGTCGAGCCCGCACGGTTGCAGCACGTCCCCGAGCACGTTGCGGTTCGCCACAACACACAGTACCTAGCCGTGGGCGCCGGCGCCGGCGCCGGACCGGGCCGACCAGTGCCGCCGGCCGACCAGTGCCGCCGGCCGACCAGTGCCGCCGGCCGACCAGCGGTGCCCGGCGGGGGCTATAGCTATGCCAGTTGGGCACGCCGGAATTGCGACCTCGGCGCGTAAGGTGCGTCGCCGGGTGTACAGCCAGCGCCCAGGTGGGCGAACGATGAGGGCGAGGAGATATAAAATCCCCCGTCCCCGTGCCAGTTCTCGAGCGAGATGTTTTCTCCGTAGAAATTGGCATTGTCGGCGTCGATGCGGACCGCGTTCAGGCCCGAGTTGGAGACGCGCACGTTGGACGCCTGGACCATGGCGTAAGCGGCGGCTGCTTCGACCCAGATCCCGTTGCCCGCCGGTACCCCTGGTCCCGTGGGCGACTGCACGGTCACGTTCACCATCTGGATAGTGGCGGCGGAACCCGCGGCGCCGGGGGAACCGATGTGGACCCCGGTGACGCAACGGTCGAAGTCCGCGTTCATGAGGTGGACCTTGTGGGGGATACCGGCCGGCGAACTGGAAAGGCTGAAGCCCTTGTTGTAATTGAAGGCGAAGATATTACTGAAGTGCGGGTTATCGCAACGCAAGAGGCCGATGGCAACGCCATTGGCCAACTGGTAAGCCCCCACGGCCGTCGTGGTGGGCTGCCAGTAAGGCCAGAAATGCACGGTGTCGACGTAATTGGTGTCGCGCGAGCCGTCGATCATCACGCCGTATTGGACGGGTTGGCCGAAGATCCGCCGCAGGCTGGCTTGTGCGGCATTATTTATGTAGATCCCGCCGTAGGGGTTGTAGAGGCAGATGTCTTCTATCAGGGCATTGTTGGCCCCGACCAATATCATCGGCTGGGCGGGGGCCGGCGGCCCGGCCGTGCTCTGATCGGGCACGTTAAACCCGAGGGCCCGGACGGCGCCGCCGCTGCCCGAGACCGTGACGGGGCTGAAATCCGCTCCCGCCTCGACAAAAATCCAGCTGCCGGCGAAGGTATTCACCTGGGCACCGGGCGTGTTCCAACCGGTGCCCAACAAGGTGAGGGCGGGGGGGACGGCCAAGCTCGAACTGACCCGGTACTTGCCCGCCGGGAAGTACACAGTGTTACCGGTGGGAGCCGACGATGGGGCGGCCGCCGTTATCGCCTCGGAAATAGCGGCCGTGTCGTCGGTTTGGCCGTCGCCGGCGGCTCCGTAATCGCGCACGTTATAAAACGGGTTCGCGCCTGTAACGGTCATGTTCCGTGCTCCTTCCGGGACTAGGGGCCGCGGCGGCCGGACCGGACGGTGGCGGGGACTTGAGCCCTGCACCGGTAAGGGCGAGGACCGTGGACGACGCCGACGGTGCCTCTGGCCACTCGAGCCACGCGGCATAGGTGGTGGCCGCCGTCGGCTCGACGTCTAGCCCCTGGAGGGCCAGCGCCCGACGCGCCGCGGCTATGCCCTGCTCGCTCGCCGTGAGCACGGTCCCACCGTTGCGGGCGACGACGTCCAGCATCTGCGCCAGCCGGGCGGGTTCGGCGATGGCGATCCCTTCGGCCAGGGTCTCGGTCGGTACCTGTCCCGGGGGGACGCCAAGAGCGGCGGCGTCCCGGTCCCGGCGAGCGAGCCCGATGGCATCCGCCAGCGGCGCGCAGCGCTCAGCCTGGACGGCCACCAGCCGGGGCGGGCGCTCGACCAGCCCCGCCGCCACCAACTCCCCGAAGCCGAGGCTCGCCCCGATGAGCAGCGTCCCGTTGCCGGCGGGGACCAGGACCGTGCCGGGAAGGCGTCCCCCGAGCTGCTCCCACAGCTCGAAGGCGAAAGTCTTGGTCCCGTGATGAAAAAGGGGGTTGTAGACGTGGCTGGCGTAATAGGCGCCGGTAGAGGCGACGCGGTCCATGGCCGCTGAGGCAGCTTCGGCACGGGGGCCGGCAACGCAGTGCACCGTGGCCCCGTAGCCTCGCAGTTGCGCCACCTTTTTCTCCGAGGTGGTCGCGGGGACGAACACCTCGGTCTCCATCCCGGCCCGAGCGGCGTAGGCGGCGATGGAAGCGCCGGCATTGCCACTGCTGTCGGCGACCAGGCGGCGGACACCCATCTCGGCTGCCTTGGCCACCAGCACCACGGAGCCACGGTCCTTGAACGACAGCGTCGGCATCAAGAAGTCGAGCTTCAGGCGCAGGCCGCCGTCGATGGACACCAGCGGGGTAGCACCCTCACCCATGCTGACCGTCTGCCAGGCGGTAGCCGAGGCTGAGAACGGCAGCGCCCGGCGGTAACGCCAAAGCGACCAGGGCCCGGCCTCGAGCGCGCTAAAGGCATCGCCCGCAGGCTCGAAGCCCAGGTCGAACAGGCCGCCGCACCGGCACCGCCAGACGCCCTCGTCGAGCGGGTAACGGGCTGCGCAGGCTCGGCAGCGTAAATGCTCCTCGGGCGTGGGCCGGGCCCAGGCCGGGGCCATCCGGTCAGGGCTCCGGCTTCTTGGCCCGGCTCGGGGCTACCCGGGGTGGTTCGCCCGGCATCTTCGGGTAGACGGGCGGCCAGGGCGCGTCGGCCAGACCGGCGGCCCGGTCGCGTTCGTGAAGCGTCAGCACGGGGACAAGCGACTGAGGGTCGTCGGTCATGGCCGCCCACGGGTCGCCCTGATGGTGCGCCCGGGCCGGCACGTTGGCCATCGTCAGCTCGTCGGGCGTGATCGACCAGAGCTCGTCCCACCGGAACGGCGTGGACACCTGAGCGCCGGGACGAGCGCGGACCGACCATGCCCCGAAGATGGTCTTGTGGGGGGCGTTCTGATTGAAGTCGACGAAAACCCGGGGGCCCCGCTCCTCTTTCCACCATGCCGCGGTGATGAGGTCGGGCCGGCGGCGCTCAAGTTCCCGGGCCACGGCCACGGCCGCCGCCCGCACCTCGATGGAGGTCCAGTGGGGCTGGAGGCCGGCAAAAACATGGATGCCCCGGTTGCCCGTCGTTTTGGGGAGCGCCACCACGCCCAGCTGCCGGAAAAGGTCGTGCACCTCCTGGGCCGCTTCCTGGACCATGGCAAAGCTGACCCCCGGGGTCGGGTCGAGGTCGATGCGCAGTTGGTCGGCGTGCTCGGGGTCGGCCGCCCGGGACGGCCAGACGTGGAAGCCCAGGCAGGCCAGGTTTACGGCCCACAGCACATGGGCCAGGTCGTGAGCGACCAGAGCCTGCGACGTCGTCCCGTTGGGAGTGGACACCACCGCCGTCTCCAGCCAGTCCGGGCGGTGCTCCGGCACGCGCTTTTGGAAGAACGACGGGCCGGTGGCCCCGTGGGGGAAGCGCTGGAGCAGGACGGGCCGCCCGCCCATCGCCCTCATCAGCGGCTCTTCGACGGCCTGGTAGTAGTGGACCAGGTCGAGCTTCGTCTCGCCCCTCTCGGGGAACAGGACCTTGTCGGGGCTGGTGATGCGCACCTGGCGCCCGGCGGCCTCGACGACGGTCCCTTCGTCGTCGGGCTTGGTGACCACGGCCGCCACCCTACGCCGGTAACAGCCCTCCCGGTGCCTCCGGCGCCCTTGTGGAGTGAGCCGCTACAGAAAGTCGATGGGCCTGAAGGCGCCGTCGAGGATGGGCGACACTGACTCGATGCCGAGGATTTGCTCGAGCACGGTGGCATAAACGCGGCGGAAGTCGGTCGTGAAGATCAGGTTCCCGTACGGGTCGAGCTTGGTGAAGCTGGGTGTAGCTCCGTAGAAGCCGCCCTTCACCGCCGGGCCGACGACGAGCACGACACTGGCCGAGCTGTGGTCCGTCCCCAGGCTGGCGTTCACCCTCGTCGTGCGGCCGAACTCGCTGCAGATCACGATCACCGGGCTCTTGCCCGGCACCGACTTGGGGAAGGCGCTCATGAAACCGGTGACGGCGGCGTCGAGGGAGGCGAGCATCCCGGCGTGGGTGTTGGCCTGGTTGGAGTGGGTGTCGAAGCTCGACCAACTGACGCTGTAAACGCTGGTGGGCAGCCCATAGCTGATCAGCTCGGCCACGATGTCGAGCTGGGTCCCGATGTCGCCGGGGTCGCTCCCCGCCGGTGCCGCCGGGGGTTGCTCGTGGTTGAGCGCCGCTGCCGCCATGCCACCAACCCGCATCAGGTTGCCGCCCGAATTGGCCTGGCCGGCCTGGAGGGCGGGCTCGCCCGGGAAGCTGCTCATGAGCTGCTTGTAGGCGCCGGTGAACTCGCGGTTCTGACCCGGGAGTTGGGCGTCGCCCGAGGTGGAGTCCACTACCGAACTGGCTTGCTGCTTGTAGCCGACCAGGGCGGGCGGAAGGGTCGGGCCGACCGACAGGGCCCGGAAGGGGTCGGTGCCGGTGGCGTCGAGCCAGCGGCCGAGCCAGCCGGCGTCGGGGTCGGCCGACAGACGGGCGGTCTGCCAGATGGTCTGGGAGGCGAAGTGGCTGAAGTTGGGCTTGGGGTACTCCACCCCGCTGATGACGGCGACCTTTCCCTGCTTCCAGAGCGAATGCAGCCCGACCAGGGAGGGGTGAAAGCCAAGCTGGCCTGACCCGTCGTCACCGAGAGGCAGCACCTGTTCGCCGGCGATGGCCAGGCTCTGGCGCCAGTCCCGGTAGATCCCGCTCTCGTAGGGGACCACGGTGTTGAGCCCGTCGTTGCCCCCGTAAAGCGTGCAGAGCACGAAGGGGCCGTTGCGCGGGACGGTGGACGCCGAGGCCTCGGCCATGCTCAACAGCGAGTTCAGGCCGGAAAAGCGGACAAGGCCGGTGGCCACGCCGCCGCCGAGCACGCCGGTGAGGAACTGTCGCCGGTCGATTGTCAGGGTCACGAGGTCTCCTTCATCAAGTGCAGGGCGGGCCCGGGCATCAGCTGCAGGGCGGGTCCGGGAGGTGCAGGGCAGGTCCGGGCATCAGTTCATGGCGAATTCGGGCGACAACAGGGCGAGGGTCACGATCTGTTGGGCCGGCCAGGCGCCCGAGCTCTGCCGTAGCGAAAGGGCCAGTGACGTTACCGCCGAGCGGGTCCGGTGGGACACGTTCGGTAGGCCTATAAGCGACAGTGCGGCGCTTACCTGGTCGGCGGGGTGGCCGTCGCCGTTCTCCAAAGCCGTCAGGTTGGCCACGCCGGCCAGGCTCCCCGCCAGCTGCAGGTAGCCGGCGGCGGCGCCCGTCGACTGCCAGTACTCGTTCCAGCCCCATCCGCCCACCGACGGGGGAGCGAAAGGGACCTGGCCTATGGCCCCGAGCAGGCCCTGCAGGGTGCCCGGGGAGAAGGGTGCCGTGGTGAGCCCGAGGACGCGCAGGGCGCCGACCAGCAGCTCGATCGGTTGTTTGACCAGGCCCTGCATGGCTTGGGCGGAGACAAAGGCCGGGTGGTGGAACATAGCCGCCAGCAGGTTGGTGATGTTGAGGTCTTTGGCATAGCCGTGGACGAAATCCTGGACCAACGGGTCATTGGGGGTGACCGGGTAGGCCAGCCAGGTCCACAACCGGGAGATGACCCAGCGGTGCGACGACGGCTCGTTGGTGACGATGTGGACGATGTTCTCGCCCTTGAACCGTCCGGAACGGCCGAGGAAGTGCTTGACGCCATTGTCGTGGTCGTAGGAGTTGAAGAAGAAACCTCCCGAGACGGTGTCCAGCTCCCAGCCCGTGAAAGCGCGGGCGCCCTGGATGACGTCTTCCTGGGAGTAGTTGCCGATCCCCATGGTGAAGCGTTCCATCAGCTCGCGGGCAAAGTTTTGGTTGGGGGCGTTGCGGTGGGACGTGTCGGCGTCGAGCCAGATCAGCATGGCCGGGTCCTTGGCCACGGCCTGGACCAGGGTCTCGAAGTTGCCTGGCCCCAAAGTGCGGAAGAGCTGGTTCTGGGCGTACATCATGTACGCCCAGTTGACCTTGGTGATCGACGTGGGGAACTGGCAATGCAGGAGCAGGGTCAGTTTCTCCCGCAAAGGGGTGTCGGTCACCACCATCCGTTCGAGCCACCACTGGACGAGGTTGGTGTACTCCTCCCATCCGTTGTAGTAGTAGCCGGGCACGTTGGACTCGGGCAGAGTCGTCAGGTGGGGGAACGGTACCGCCTCCCCCGCTCGGTCCGGTCCGCTGAGGCCGGCGAGCAGGCCGTCCACGAGTTCGGTCCAGCTCTTATGGGACAGTTCTTCGAGCTCGGCCGGGGTTGCCCCGAAGCCGGCCCGCCGGTAGAGGTGCGCCACGAGCGCAGGGTTCGTCGCCACGCTTAACATTATCGACGCTGTGAGGCCGACCTAACTCCCAGGGTGGTAATTTGGGAAAACTCCGAAGTTGACGACTTCGAGGTCGGTACCGTCCGGGCCGGGAAGGCGAGGGAGCCCCTATGGCAGTCTGGCGGGGTGGATCTCGCCTTGGTGACAGGACGGTCGATGCCGAGGCCGGACGAAGAGATGCCGCTGCTGGTGTCCGCCCTGGAGGCTCGGGGCGCCCGGGGCCATGTGGTCGCCTGGAGCGAGCCGTTCCGATGGTCGTCGGTGCCCATGGTGCTCGTGCGCTCTCCATGGGACTACGTGGGGCAGCTCGACGCCTTCCTGAGCTGGGCGGAGGCGGTGTCCCGGGTGACGATGCTGGTCAACCCGATGCCCGTCCTGGCCTGGAACAGTCACAAGAGCTACCTCAAGGATTTGGCCGGCCGTGGCGTGCCCACCGTCCCCACCTCGGTGGTCCCCCGGGCCGCTTCTGCGCGGGCCCGGGGTTCCGAGCTCGCCGGCCATGGGGGCGAGGTGGTCATCAAGCCCGCGGTGTCGGTCGGCGCCATCGGCGCGTTCCGGGGGCCGGCCGTCTCGGTCGGGGCGGCCGAGCACCTGGCTGGTCTGACGGAGCGGGGAGACGCGCTGGTGCAGCCGTTCCAGCCGGCCGTGCTCGACGAAGGCGAGCTCAGCCTGGTGTACCTCGGGGGCCGTTTCAGTCACGCCGTGCGCAAGGTCCCCGGCGGGGGCGACTACCGTGTGCAGGTCCGCTACGGCGGCAGTGTGCGTCCCCACCAGGCCACGGGCCGCCAGCGCCACGTCGCCGAGGCCGCCCTGGCGCAGGCGCCGGCGGCGGTCAGCTACGCCCGCGTGGACATGGTGGGCGAGCATGACCCGCTTGTCATGGAGCTCGAACTGATCGAGCCCGAGCTGTTCCTGCGGTTCGAGCCCACCTCCGCTTCGCGCCTGGCCGACCACCTCGTTGGCCTGCTGCGGGGCACCTAGCGGGGGTGCGTTGCGGGACGGCGGCGGACCGACCAGAATCCTCCTTCTAATTCGATCCCCTGGGAGGACATTTGAGAAAGCAAGCTGCTGGAGGTCTCGCCGCACTGTTGTCGACATCGGCTCTGCTGCTGGGCATGGTGGCCAGCATGCCGGCGTCCGCCTCAAGTCGCGTCGCCAACGCTGCGGGACGCACGCTCGTCATCGACAACTCGTTCGAGCTGGTAACCGCCGACCCGGGCCACATGTTCGAGCCGACCGGAGAGCTCGTCTGCAACGCCCTCTACGACACACTGCTCACCTTCAACGGCGGCAACTTCAAGACCGTCGTACCCGACCTGGCCACCTCCTTCCAGACGCTCGACGGCGCCCGGAAGTTCGTCTTCCACCTCAACCCAGCAGCCAAGTTCTCCGACGGCACGCCCGTGACCTCGGCCGATGTCGTGTGGTCGCTGACCCGGCTCATCAACCTGAAGGGCAACCCGTCGTTCCTGCTGGCAGGCGAAACGATCACCGCCGACGGCCCCGAGACGGTCGTGATGACCTCGGCGCAGCCCAACCCGGGCCTGCCCTACATCCTGCCCAACCCGGCCACGGGCACCCTCGAAGAGTCGGTCGTAGCTGCCCACGGTGGCACCGATGCTGCCAATGCCTCCACCAAGGACACGGCCGAGGACTGGCTCAACGCCAACTCGGCGGGCTCGGCCCGTACGTCCTGAAGTCGTTCAGCACCACGTCCCAGGTCGTCCTGGTGGCCAACCCCAACTACTGGGGCCCAAGCCGGCCTACTCGACGGTCGTGTTGCGCAACACGGCGACGGCGTCGGTCGAGAAGCTCGACGTGCAGCGGGGCGTCAACGAGATCGCCCTCGACCTTGACCCGAGCCAGACGAGCGGCATGAGCAACGTCCAGATCCGCAAGGGCCCGTCGCCCAACGTGATGTTCCTCTTCGCCAACGACAACCCCAAGATCTCGAAGATCACCCCCAACCACGACTTCCAGATGGCCCTGCGCTACGGGATCGATTACGCCGGTATGCTCCAACTGGCCGGCGCCGGTGCCGTCCAGTCACCGGGCATCATCCCGACAACCTTCCTCGGCGCCCTGCCGGCGAGCGCCGATGCCAGGTACGACCTGGCCATGGCCAAGTCGTACCTGAAGAAATCGGGACTGGTCAACCCGACCCTCAAGCTCACCTACCCGACGGCCATCACCGTCAATGGCCTTAGCTTCGACGACGCTGCCGCCCGGGTGGAGCAGTACATCCAGCAGATCGGCATCAACGTCACCCTCCAGCCCCAGTCCGTCGAGATCGGGCTCGGCACCTACCGTGCCGGCACCGAGGCGCTGGGCCTGTGGTACTGGGGCCCGGACTACCCGGACCCCAGCGACTACCTCACCTTCGCCCCCGGGCACCTAGTGGGCCTGCGGGCCGGATGGTCGGCGGCGGAGGCCCCGGCGATCGCCTCGCTGGCCAACAAGGCGGCGGCAACGACCGGCGTCGCCGCCCGCCAGGCCGTCTTCGAGCGGTACCAGGAGGCCCTCAACCAGAGTGGGCCGTTCATCCCCCTGATCCAGCCGGCCGAGGTCGTCGTGGGTACCAACGGGCTGAAGAACCTGCAGGCGAACGGGCTCTGGCTGGTCGACCTGCGCAACCTCGGCTAGTTGTACTTAGCACCGGCTAGTTGTCCGTAGCCCAAGGCGTCAACCGGCGCTCAGCCCGGCGGGTGACCCCCGCCGGGCTGGGACGGTTCCTGGTCCGACGCCTGGGGATCGGTGCTGTCCTCGTGGTCGGGATCACGTTGGTAGCCTTCATCCTCACCCACCTGGTCCCGGCCGACCCTGCCACCGCCAACCTCGGTCAGAGCGCCCTGGGCGACCCCGCCATCGTGAAAGCCTTCTACCACGAGTACGGGCTCGACAAGCCGGTGCCCGAGCAGTACGTCATCTACTTGTGGAAGCTGCTCCACGGCAACCTGGGCATGTCCGAGCAGAGCCATCGGGCGGTGGCCACCGACCTCGGCCAGTACGTCCCGGCCACCATCGAGCTGGCCATGTTCGCCATCGTCATCTCGATCCTGGTCGGTGTGGGCCTGGGAGTGGTCGCCGCCGTGCGCCGGGGGCACCCGGTAGACAGTGGCCTGCGGGTGTTCAGCCTCCTCGGGGTCTCCATGCCCACGTTCTGGGTGGCCCTGTTCGTGTTCTACCTCTTCTTCTTCCGCCTCGGCTGGCTCCCCTCGGGCGGGAGGTTGAGCCCGGGCCTCGTGGCCCCGGCCAAGGTCACCGGCCTTTACACTGTCGACGCCCTGCTGCACGGCGAGTGGTCGCTGTTCGTCAACGCCCTCGAACACCTCGTGCTGCCCGGGATGGTGTTGGGCATTTTCACTGTCGGGACCGTGTTGCGCTTCACCCGGGCCTCGGTCCTGGAGGTCATCAACCTTGATTATGTGCGCGCCGCCCGGGCCAAGGGCCTGTCGGAGTGGACGGTGATCAGGCGCCACGTCATGCGCCCCGCCCTCCTCCCCATCGCCACCGTGGCCAGTCTGGCGTTCGGCAGCCTCCTGTCGGGAACGGTGCTCGTCGAGAACATCTTTTCGTGGCCCGGGATCGGTGAGTACGCCTACTTGAGCGCCATCAACCTCGACCTGCCCGCGATCATGGGCGTCAGCATCGTGGTCGCCATCATCTACATCGTCACCAACCTGCTCGTAGACTTGCTCTACAGCGTCCTCGACCCGCGGATCGAGCTGCGGTGAGCACCGGAGGCGCGCTCCCGTTCCAAGCCGGGCCCTGCCGGCCCCGTCCGAGCCGGGCACCGAGCTCCTCACCCGCCAGGACCGCGCCGCGCTGCGGCCGCCGTGGCGCCAGCCGCTGGCGGTTACCGGGGGTGCCATCATCGCCAGCTGGGTCGTGATCGCCATCTTTGCCCCCGAACTGGCGCCCCACCCGCCCAACCTGCAGTTCGGCCCGCTCAACGCCGCGCCCTCCCACGTCTACCTCTTCGGCACGGACGAGCTTGGACGAGACGTCTTCAGCCGCGTCCTTTATGGGCCCGCCTCTCCCTCCCGCTGGCCGCCCTGCTCGTGGCCGTGGCCATGATCATCGGGTCGACCCTCGGCGCCACCGCCGGGTTCTTCGGCGGCATCGTCGATGCCGTGATCATGCGCATCGCCGATCTCGTGTTCGCCTTCCCGGGCATCATCCTGGCCCTGGCCGTAGCGGCGGCGCTCGGTGCGCAGCTGCGCAATGCCGTGCTGGCTGTGATCGTGGTGTCGTGGCCGTCCTACGCCCGGCTCTCCCGGGGGCTGGTGTTGGCGGCCCGTTCCTCCGAGTACGTAACCTCGGCCAAGCTCCTCGGATCTTCGGCCTGGCGCACGATGTGGGTGGAGCTGAGGCCGAACATCGCCGGGCCCATTTTCGTCCTGGCCGCTCTCGACATCGGGAACGCCGTACTCCTGTTGTCGGGGCTCTCGTTCCTGGGCCTGGGCGCCCAGCCGCCGACGGCCGAGTGGGGCTCGATGGTCTCCGAAGGCGCCCAGAACTTCAGCAGTTACTGGATCGGCCTGTTCCCCGGGCTCGCCATCCTCACCGTCGTCCTGGCCTTCAACTTCGTCGGAGACGCGCTGCGCGACATGCTTGACCCCCGCACGGCCAGGATGATCCGAAAGTGAGCACCACGGGCCGGCCCGCCGCCCGGGCCCGCTGCTCGAAGTCGAGGACCTCTCGGTGGCCCTGCGCACGTCCCACGGCATCCGCCGGGCGGTCGACGGCATCTCTTTCTCGATCGGCCCGGGGGAGATCCTCGGCATCGCCGGAGAGAGCGGCTCGGGCAAGACACTGACGGCCCTGTCGCTGCTCGGCCTGCTCCCTCTCGGTGCCCGGACGTCGGGGAGCGTGCGCTTCGAAGGACGCCAACTCCTGGGCCTCAAGCGTCGTCAGCTGCGCGAGGTCCGGGGAAAGCAAGTGGCTCTCGTCTCGCAGGACCCGGCCACGTCGCTGCACCCGCTGCTCCGGATCGACGTCCAGATGACCGAGCACGTCCGGGCGCACCTGGGGTTCTCCAAGCAGAAGGCCCGGGAGCGGGCCGTGGAAATGCTGACCGCGGTTCGCATCCCCGACCCCGAGGCGGCGCTCTACGCCCACCCGCACCAGTTCTCCGGAGGCATGCGCCAGCGGATCGCCATCGCCATGGCGCTCGCCTGCGAGCCTCGCCTGCTCGTGGCGGACGAACCTACGACGGCCCTCGACGTCACCGTCCAGGCCGGGATCCTGCGCCTCTTGGACCGGCTGCGGCGCGAACGGGGCGTGTCCGTCATGATCATCACCCACGACCTGGGCGTCCTGTCGAGCATCTCGGACCGGATCTGCATCCTCTACGGCGGCCGGGTCGCCGAGTACGGCGTGACCCCGGACGTGCTGGGCGCCCCGCGCCATCCCTACACCGAGGGGCTCATGCGCTCGTTGCCCGGAGCTTCGGCGGCGGGCGCGGCCATGGTGCCCATCCAGGGGTCACCCCCGAGCCTGGATGCCATGCCGGGCGGGTGCGCCTTCCACCCGCGCTGCGAATGGGCGCGAGAGTCCTGCCGCACCACCGTCCCCACGCTGCGCACCCTCGATGACGGCCGGCAACTGGCGTGCGACGTCGACCCGCTGCCGGCGCTGGCACCCGACGTCACCGCCGTGGGCCGCTCATGACGGCACCGGCGGGCCAGGACCGGCTCGCGCCGGCGGGCGAGGACCGGCTCGCGCCGGCGGGCCAGGACCGGCTCGCGCCGGCGGGCCAGGACCGGCTCGCGCCGGTGGGCCAGGACCGGCTGCTCGAGCTCACCGACCTCGACGTCTCCTACAATCGCCGGGGCCACCGGCCCGTGCGCGCCGTCATCGGCGCGTCGCTGACCGTCGACGCCGGGGAGATAGTCGGCCTCGTGGGCGAATCGGGTTGCGGAAAGTCCACCCTGGGACGGGCCGCCGTGGGCCTTGTCGCCCCGAGCGCCGGCCAGGTCCGTTACCGAGGAGAGGCGGTGGAGGTGGTCAGCCGGGTCGCCCGGCCCCCGAAGTTCCGCTCCCTCCAGATGGTCTTCCAGGATCCCTACGCATCGCTCAACCCGCGCCGTCGCGTGGGGCGCCAGATAGCCGACGCCATCCGTCTCGGGACCGGGGCCAAGCTCGATGACCAAGCGGCCTCGTCTCGGGTGACGGTCCTCCTGGAGCGGGTCGGGCTCTCGTCCGCCGTCGCCCACCGCTACCCGCACGAGTTTTCCGGCGGGCAGTGCCAGCGCATCGCTATTGCCCGGGTCCTGGCCACCGAGCCCAGCTGCGTGGTGGCGGACGAGCCGATCAGCGCCCTCGACGCCTCGGCTCAGGCGCAGATCGCCAACCTGCTGGCCGGCATCGTGGCCGAGTCAGGGCTCGGGATGCTGTTCATTTCGCACGACCTGTCGGTCGTGCGCAAGATCGCCGACCGCACGGTCGTGATGTACTTCGGTCGTGTAGTCGAGACGGGCCCACCGGGCCGGTGTGGGCCGAGCCGTCCCACCCCTACACCCGTGCCCTAATCGGAGCCATCCCCAAGCCGGGGGCGGGCTCGACGCTACCGTCCGAACTGCCCGGGGACGTGCCCGACCCGGCCCGTCCGCCTTTGGGCTGTAGGTTCCACCCGCGCTGCCCCGAGGTGATGGACCGCTGCCGGACCGAGGATCCGACCGCCGTCCAGATCGAGCCGGGCTGGCAGGCGGTTTGTTGGCGAAGCGAGCCTCGGCGAACCTCAGGGCAGGTGTAGCGGCGATGAGCTTCCACGGTCTCCAGGACCGGATAGACGACCTCGACCGGCGTTTTTGGGCCTGGCGGGCCACGCAAGCGCCGCGTTCGAGAGACGACCTGCCCCGGCTGGACCGGCCGGCGGGCTGGTCCCCGGCCTGGAGGGCGGTGGACGTGGCCGAGTACCGGGAGCGCCTGGGCGCGTTCGAGGTGGAGCAGGCGGCCCTGCTGGCCGCCGGTGCCCGGGACCGGACCACCGTCGCTGCGGCCACCGGTGCCCGGGACCGGACCACCGTCGCTGCGGCCACCGGTGCCCGGGACCGGACCACCGTCGCTGCGGCCACGGGTGGCACTCCCGCCGGTGACCGGGACCGGACCACCGTCGCTGCGGCCACGGGTGGCACGCCCGCCGGTGAGCGTGGCGCCGAGGTCGACCTCCGTCTCATCGGTTCGGCCATCGCCCGCGCCCGGTACGAGCTCGACGTCCTCAGGCCGTGGCAGCGTGACCCGTGGTTCTACCTCGACCAGACCGTCGGGACCGTTTACGACCTTCTCCTCCCGCCACCGCCGATCGGCGACCAACGCTGTGCCGAGCTCATCCTGCGGCTCCAGTCGTTTGCCACCACCCTGGAGGCCGGTCGCCACAACGGCACCGGTGAGCTCGCCCTTGAGCTGGCCACGCTGGCTCAGGAGATGGCGCCGAGGGCGGGCACCGACCTCATGGAGGCCCTGGCGGAGCTAACACCGTTCGTGAGCTCCCAGTGGCCCGCTCAGCTCGACCGCGCCGGCCGGGTGGCGGCGGCGGCCCTTGACGAGTACGCCAGATGGCTGGCCGGCGCCCTAACGGGGGCCGACGCGCTCGAAGGCGCCGGTGAACCGCTTTTCGCCCGCTACGTGTACGAGGTCGCCCTGCTTCCCTACACCCCGGCCGAGCTCCTGGCCGCCGGCCGCCAGGAGTGGGACCGCGCCGTCGCCTTCGAGCTGTTCGAACGGCACCGGGTGCCTGACGCGCCGTGGCCGCCACTTCCCACCAGTGCCGAGGAGCAATCACAGGCTGAAGCTCTACTCGAGGGTGAGGTCCGGCGTTACTACGAGGGGCACGACTTGCTGAGCCAGCCCGCCACGCTGCGCCATTACCTCAACGCCCCCCGGCCGCCCTACCTGGAGCCGCTCCGCTGGCTCGGTGTAAGCGACGACCTCACCGGGCCCGAGAGGCTCGACGACGACGGCATCAGCTATGTCCCGGTGCCCTCGGCCGACCTCCCGTACTTCTACCGCGCCAATGCCGCCGACCCCCGGGCCGGCGTCGTGCACGAGGGTGCGCACTACCAGCAGCTGGCGTTGTCGTGGCGCCATCCCCGCCCGGCCCGGCGGCACTTTTACGATTCATGCCCCAACGAAGGCCTGGCTTTCTACAACGAGGAGATGTTGACCCAGGCCGGCTTGTTCGACGATGCCCCCGTGACCCGCCGGATCGTGTACAACTTCATGCGCCTGCGTGCCCTGCGGGTCGAGGTCGACGTGCGCCTGGCCCTGGGTGAGATATCCATCGACGAAGCGGGGGCCCTGCTCGCAGCACAGGGTCCCGATGGACCCCGAGACGGCGATGGCAGAGGCGGCGTTCTTCGCCGCCACTCCTGCCCAGGGGCTTTCGTACACGGTGGGCAAGCTCCAGCTCACGCGACTTCTGGCCGACGTACGCACCGAAGAGGGGGCGTCTTTTTCGCTCCGCGAGTTCCACGACTGGCTGTGGCGCAACGGCAACGTCCCTTTCGCCCTGCTTCGTTTCGAGCGGCTCGGGGACCGGTCCGAACTGGACCGGGCCGACGAACTGCGGGCGCGCTTCCCGGCCTAGCGGGCAGCACCTAGCGGGCAGCACCTAGCGGGCAGCACCTAGCGGCCACCAGTCGCCTCCCGGATGGCCGGTAGCACCCGGGCACCGAGGAGCTCGAGGCCACGATCGGCGCTCGTCCCGTGGGGTGAGCCGAAGTCGACCCGGTCCGCTCCCGCCTGCAGGACGTCAATGGCGTGCTGGGCGACGGCGCCGGGTGTGCCGGCGAAGGCAAAGCGGTCGAGGATCTCGTCGGGGACGAATGCCGCCGCCGCGCCAGGCCCGGATGTCCGCAGGGCCCGTCGGAGTTCTTCGAGCCCCTCCGGCGCCATCTCGACGGTGGGGTCGAGCCGGCCGACGACGTCGATGTACATGGCGACTTCCTGGCGGGCCTTGGCCCGGGCGAGGCCGCCGTCCTCGTCGACCACCGTCACCGCCCCCATGACGATGCCGGGGCCCCGCCCGGACCGGCCGGCGGCGGTGGCACCGGCGTCGGCCCACCCCTGCACCAGGGGCACCATGGCGGGGTTGGCTGACCCACCGACCTTGATCTCGTCGGCGACGGCCCCCGCCAGCCGGCACAGCCGGGGGCCCAGGTGCCGATGAGCAGCGGCAGTGAACTGCGCAACGGTCGGTGTTGCAGTGCCGCCCCCGGCGGTAGGACGAAGTGGGCGCCGGACACGCCGGTCCGGTCCCCGCTCAACAGGGCGGTCACGACCCGGACCGCCTCGGCCACGGCCTGCGGACCGCGGCGATGGTCGGCCCCGAGCCCGTCGAGCCAGGCGCCCCGGCACAGGCCCAGGAAGGCCCGCCCGTTGCTGGCCAGGTCCAGCGCCGCCATCTGGCCGGCGATCTCAATGGGGTGCAGCATGTAGGGGTTGAGGCAGGCGGGCCCGAGGGCGATGGCCGAGGTGACCCGGGCCATGGCCAGCAGCGCCGGGACCGGGGGTGGGAAGTACAGGTCGCCGAAGACGCTCAAAACGTCGAAACCATAGTGCTCGGCGCCGGCGGCGAGCCGTTCGTAGTCCGCCGGGTGCTTGTCCGACTGGAAAGCGAGGCCGACGCGTGCCCGGCCGGCGGTCATGTGAGCTCGTCGGCGTCGAGCGTGACGTGGCGGAGCCGGTCGATCCTCATGACCAGACGCTCGTCCGGGTCGGGGCAGCAGACCAGCGAATCGCGCCCGAGCCAGTCGTCGTCGGCCAGCCCCCGCTGTTTGGCCGGCAGCAAGGGCATCACGGCAGCGAGGGCATAGATGCAGAAGTGACGGCCGGAAGGGACGGTGAGATGGCTTGAGTGGGTCAGCTCGAAGTAGTCGCCTACGGCCATGTCGCACGCTGAGCGGCCCTCTATCGACTCCACGGTCACCCGAATGTCCCAAAGCTCCATTCCCGCCCCTCCTAGGTGAGCGTCGCCGCCCGGGCGCGGCAGCGCGGGGATGACCCGCCGGCCGAGGAGCTCGACGGCGCTCAATGGGTCAGGCCCCAGTGGCGGGCCGAAGGACAGATGGGTGGCCCCGTGATCGAGGAGCCCGCCGCACCGGTCGACGAGGTCACCGGGCGTCCCGGCGATGCCGAGCCGGAGCATGGCCGGGGTGATCAGCCTCGCTGCTTCGGCCATGTCCCCTCTCCGCTGGGCGGCGGCGGCAGGGGCGAAGTCGTCCCGGGCCAGTCCGGCCCGCTCCAGGAGGTAGGGCGCGAAAGCCCCGCCGTAAAAGGCAAGTTTGGCCGCCAGTGCCGCTTGGGCGGCCTCGGCGTCCTCGTCGACCGAGACCCAGATACAGGCGGGGACGTCGACCGCCCCAGCTGAGCGCCCCGCTCGGCTGAGGCCCTCTGCGACCTGTGCCCGCGCCCGTGGGTAGTGCTCGGGCGGGTACAGCAACGCCAGCACCCCGTCGGCCACTTCGCCTGCCAGGGCCAGCATCTTCGGGCTCATGGCGCCCACGTAAACCGGCACCCGTGGGGTTGGCGGCGGCCGGAGGTAGGCGTCGGTGCCCCATATGCCGGTGCCGCCGGCGCCGGCCGGCGAGGAGCCGTCCAGCAGCGCCCGACAGGCGAGGGTGGCCTGGCGCGTCCGGGCCAGCGGCTCAGGCTGGGGGATCCCCGCTCGTCCCAGGAACTCCGCCGCTCCGGCAGCGAGGCCGAGCAGGGCGCGACCGCCCGAGAGCTCTTGGAGCGTGGCCGCGTGCATGGCCAGTTCGACGGGGTGGGCCGAGTACGGGTTGAGCACTCCGGTACCGAGCATGATCCGGCGGGTAGCAGTAGCGGCCGCTGCCAGCAGCACCGGCGCCGACCGCAGGAACAGGTCGTGGGACACCCAGAGCTGGTCGAACCCCGCCTCCTCGGCGGCGACGGCGAGATCGACGAAGCTCAGGACGGCGAGGTCGTTGTTCAGCCGGAGGCTGGTACGAAGCGGTAGGGTTCCCGGACCGGTCATGGTCGATAGGTCACCGGACATGTCCGAGGGAAGGCCTGTCATCCTCGAGGAGGGGCGATGCCGACAAATCAGGGGAGGTGGTTGGCCAACGCCAAGGTGGTGGACGTGGAGGACGGCCGGCTCCTGGCCGGGCACAACGTCGAGATCGTCGACGGGCACATCCGGGCCGTTTCGTCGACGCTCCCTCCGCGCCCGGCCAACGTCGTCGACGTGGGGGGCCGGTTCGTGCTCCCGGGCCTGATCTCCTGCCACACCCACCTGTCGATCGTGTTCCCCATGTCGGCCACCGATCCTACCGAGAACCCCGCGGCCACGGTCCTGCGAGCGGCCAAGCGTGCCCGCGACGCGCTGGCGGCGGGCATTACGACGCTGCGTTGTGTCCACGAGCAGAACCGCGCCGACCTGTGGTTGCGCCAGGCTCGGAGCCGTGGCTGGGCCGACGTTCCCCGCATCTTCGGGGCCGGCCAGGCGATCACCACGCCGAAGGGCCACGGGGCCGGCGCGGCGTGGGTCGAAGCCGAGGGCGAGGAGGATTTCTATCGCGCCGCCATCGAGGAGCTGGAGGCCGGGGCCGACCACGTGAAAGTCGCCATTAACGGGGGACTGGCTCGACCAGGAGAGGAAATCTCGCGCTCGGAGATGACAGATGGCGAACTGGACGGCACGGTGCGGGCGGCACGCCGGCACGGCAAGTACGTCGTCGCCCACTCCGCTGCGTCCGGGGCCATCCGCCAAGCCCTGGGACGTGGCGTCCGATGTTTCGAGCACGCCTACGAGCTCGACCTGGCCACGGCCACACTGCTGGCCCAGCAGGGCGCCTACCTCACGCCCACGCTGGTGGTGACCAGGTGCGAGCCGTGGATGAAAGCGAACGGCTTCGCCGAGGCGAACATCGCCACCGCCCGGAGCGCCGCCGACGGCCACCTCGAAGAGCATCAAGAACGCAATCGCCGCCGGAGTGCCGCTGCTATGCGGGACGGACCTGCCCCCGGCCGACGATGTCGGCGGGCTGCCGGCGACGGTGGTGGAGATGAAGCTGCTCGAGGGGGCCGGGCTCTCTCGGCTCGGGGCCCTGCAGACGGCGACCACCAACCCGGCCCGGCTGATGGGGGCGGGCGGCGAGATCGGCCAGGCTCGCCCGGGATTCGGGCCGACCTCATCGTCGTGGACGACAACCCCCTCGACGACCTGGCTGCGCTCGGTACGGTAAGGGCCGTCTTCCAGGACGGCCGGCCCGTGAAGCTGGCCCTGTGAGTTCGGGACGGCCGGCCCGTGAAGCTGGCCCTGTGAGTTCGGGACGGCCGGCCCGTGAAGCTGGCCCTGTGAATTTGGGACTGGGAACGACCGGGGTGCCGGGTGCGCGGGTGCCGGGAGACGGGCTGGAGGCGGGCCAGGTGGTCATGGCCTTCCTGGCCTGCGGCGGTCGGAAGGACTTCTCCGGAGCCCGGGCGCTGCTCGACGCCAACGTCATCCGCACCGGGCCCGACGGGGACGTGAAATCGGGCCGCGACAGCTATGTCGCCTACCTCGAAAGCATGCTCGGTGACGTGCGCGACTACCGTTACGAGGTCCTGCGCTGTGCCGTTGCCACCGATGGGCATACCGTGCTGGTCGAGATCGATGAAGCTCTGACGGAGGCCGATGGCACCGCGCTGGCGGTCAGCGAAGCAATGGTTTTCGACCTCACTCCGCAGGGGCGCATCGGGCGGATTTCGGTCTATACGAAGATTTGATCCAGAGGGACCTGGCCCGGGACGAAAATGAACTGGTGATAATGACCGCGGCGCCCGGTATCTACCACATGAGTTTCCTCCAAGCCATTGTCATAGGCCTGCTCCAGGGCATCAGCGAGCTCTTCCCCGTTTCGAGCCTGGGCCACACGGTGTTGGTGCCATCGTGGATCGGCGGGACGTGGGCCACCCTCGTGCGCCAGGAGTCGCAGGCCGAGAGCCCGTACCTCGCCTTCGTCGTCGGGTTGCACCTGGCGACGGCAGTGGTCCTGGTCGGCTTTTATTTGCGCGAGTGGGCCCGGCTCGTAGCCGGCTTCCTGCGTTCTCTGGGCCGCCGGAAAGTTGTCACCGACCAGGAGCGCCTCGCCTGGTTGATCGTGATCGCCACCGTACCCGTCGGCGCCTTGGGGCTGGCGTTCGAGCACCAGTTCAGGGTGCTTTTCGCCAAGCCGCTCGCCGCCGCGCTTTTTCTCGTGGCCAACGGCGTGATCCTCCTGTCTGGAGAACTGCACCGGCGCCGACAGCAAGGCGCGGCGCCGGCACCCGTCGCGCCTCTCGCCGCAGCCGCGTCTGCGGTCGACGGCGGCCGTTGGGATTGGCGGCGGGACGCCCGCCCAGTGACTATGGACGCGTCCGCGGAACACGAGCTCTCACGTACCGGCGTGGCGAGCTCGGCCATAATCGGCGCCTCCCAAGCGCTCGCCCTGCTGGCTGGTATCAGCCGGGAGGGCGTGGCCATGGTGGGCGGCTTGTTCCGGGGGCTTGACAACGAGAACGCTCTGCGCTTTTCCTTCCTTCTCTCGACCCCGGTTATTTTCGCCGCCGGGGCCCTGAAGATACCAGACCTGCTCGGCCCGCTCGGCAACGGCATCCGGCCTCAGGTGATCGCCGGAAGCCTCGCCGCGGTGGCGACCTCCCTTTTCGCCGTGTTTTTCTTGACCCGCTACTTCAGGACGCGGACCTTGATTCCCTTCGCCGTCTACTCCCTGGCGTTCGGGTTGGCCTCCGTTATCCGCTTCGGCGTCTTCTGATCCGGCGGAGAAGCCGCCCCGCTCAGCCGTACCCGTAAGTAATCCCCCAAGGTGGCGGGGCAATCGGGGGCTGATGGGCATTTAATGACAGATTTGAGGCCGCTGAACTGTTTTTTCGGCGCGCTCTGGGGTTTTAATACCGGAAACCGAAAGGAAATGGCCAGAGCCCTCTGCCGCGGGTACCAAAAGTCCCCAAAGCGGGGCCTAAAACCCGGGTCGGGGCCGAGTTGCGCGCGCCCGGCCTTAGCGATGAGGCCGGCGTTAGCGATGAGGCCGTCGTTAGCGATGAGGCCGGCGTTGGCGATGAGGCCGGCGTTGGCGATGAGGCCGGCGTTGGCGATGAGGCCGGCGTTGGCGATGGGGCCGTCATCGGCGCTGGGGCCGGCGTTGGCGATGGGGCCCGGGGCTCGCCCAGGGCTGACGTTCAGGCGGGCGCCGGTTCGGTCACCGACGCTTTACCGGCGCCAACCGCCTGGCCCGGCTCGTGACTGCGCTGACTGCTCGACTCGAAGTCCTTGGTCCTTATGAGGACAAAGGCACCTAAGGCTGAAGCCAGCGCCAGTACACCGCCGATGGACAGCACGACGTCGAGGCCGTGCGCGTACGAGGCCAAGGTTGCGTGCGCCAACCGGGCCCGTTCGGCCACCGGGGTATTAGCCAGGAACTGGGAGCTTTCTCCGCCCTGAATGGCCCTAGACAGGACCGGGATCCTGGTCGCCAGCCCGGGCACGGAGCCCAGATCACGGCGCAACTGATGTGTCACCTGGGAGCCGAAGATGGAGCCCAGGGCGGCCACTCCGGTGGAGATACCGACCTGGCGGAAAGTGGAGTTGATTCCCGAGGCCATCCCGGCCCGCCGGGGCTGGACGACGCCGACCGCGGTCGAGGCCAGGGGTGGGTTGACCATCCCGGCCCCCACTCCCGAGACCAGGAAACCAGGGACCAGTTCGGTCCAGCTGGACGAGGCGTTAAGCCTGGCCATGAGGAACAGGCCCACTCCGACCAGCAACAATCCTCCGCCGATGAGCAGCCGTACAGGCACCCGTTGGGTTAACCGGCCGGAGATGGTGGCGGCGACCATGAGACCGGCGGAGATGACCAGGAGCCGTACCCCGGTCCCCAGAGCGGAGTAGCCCTCCCCGTCCTGGAGGTAAAGCACTACATAAAGCAGCAGCGCGAACAGAGACGCCGACAGCCCGAAGGCGGCTATGGCCCCGCCGTCGAAGGTGTGGTTGGCGAACAGCGACAGGTCGAACATGGCCCGGGAGCTGTGACGTTCCTGCAGCACGAAGGCCACCAGCAGCACCAAGGCCAGAGCGAAGCAGACCAGGACACCGGTCTCGGTCCAGCCCTTCTCACCGGACCGGATGAGGGCGTAGACGAGCGAGACGAGCGCCGCCGTGAACACGACAAACCCCGCCCAGTCCGGTCGCCGGGCGCCCTCTTGGCGGGATTCCTCTACACGCGAGATCGTGACGGCAATGGCGAACACACCTATGGGCACGTTGACATAGAAGATCCATTTCCACGACAGGCCCGAGGTGAGCACCCCGCCCACCACTGGGCCGACAGCGACGGCTGCCCCGGTGATGGACCCCCATACGCCGAAGGCGACGCCCCGCTCGCGGCCCTGAAAAGCCTGGGCCAGCAGGGCCAGTGACGTCGAGAACATGATGGCCCCGCCGATGCCCTGGCCGGCCCGGGAGAGTATGAGCCACTCAGAAGATCCGGACAACCCGCAGGAAAGAGACCCCAGCGTGAATAGGGCCAGGCCGATCGTGAACAGAAGCCGCCGGCCGAACAGGTCGGCCAGCGAGCCGGCGGTGAGCAGGAGGGACGCCAGGGTCAACGCATAGGCGTCGACCACCCATTGCAGGTCGGAGAAGCTTCAAGTGCAGGCTCCTCTGGATATCGGGCAGGGCTACGTTGACGATCGTTATGTCCAGGAGGAGCATGAATGTCCCCAGGCACACGGCGATCAGGGTCCACCATTTCTTCTCCATCGGTTCAGGCTCTTCCCATCGGCTGTGGCCCTCCGCGGCGACGTTTTCGGTGTGGGCGATGCTAGGGGGCGGGACGCTGTTTTCGGCAGCGGCGTGGAGCCCGGCGCCGGACTAACGGCCGGGACCAACGGCGGGACTAAATGCCGGCGACTGAATGCCGGCGACTGAATGCCGGCGACTGAATGCCGGCGACTGAATGCCGGCGACTGAATGCGGGCGACTGAACACCGGCGACTAAGCGCCGGGGACGACCAGCACCTTGCCCACCACACCTCCCTCGACGGCGTCCTGAGCGGCAGCAACCTTGGCCAGCGGGAACAGGTGCAGGGGCAGGGCGGAGAGAGCTCCCGTGGCCAGGGCCCCGTTCGTCCAGGTGACAGCTCTGGCCAACTCGGTGGCGGGCACGCCGTAGACCAGGACGTAGTGGAGGCTGACATTGGTGTTCATAAGGCGGCGGGTCGGCAGCACCGGGTCGTCAGGCTCGGCAGCGTAGACGACGATCAGCGTGCCCGGGCCGGATACGGCCAGGTCCAGCTCCAGGTTGGCTCCCAGGGCCAGCTCGAGGATGCGGTCCATGTGAGGGGCAAACGACTTGACAAGCTCGACAGCTCCGGGCTGGCGGTAGTTGACGATGAGGTCGGCGCCAGCCGCCCGGGCCAGCTCGGCCTTGGCCTCCGAGCTCACAGTTGTGACCACCCAGGCTCCGGCGTGCTTGGCCAGTTCGATGGCAAAGTGCCCGACGGCACCGGCTCCGCCGGCTACGAGCAGGTGGGCGCCCGCCAGTGCTTCGGGGCGACCGCCGAGGCCATGGGCGGCAGTAACGGCGGGAACGCCGAGGCAGGCCCCGAGCTCGTCCGACGCCGTGTCGGGCAGGGGCACCGTCCGCGCCACCGGCACGACGCAGTACTCGGCGGCGGTGCCGTAACGGTTCCCGTAAGCGGCAAGGTAAAGCCACACGCGCTGGCCGACGGTCCGGTCCATGACCCCCTCACCCAGGGCGTCTACGACGCCGGACCCGTCGTGGTGCGGTACTTGGAAACCGTCCGGCCCGAGCCCGTGGCGCCCGAGCGCGTCTTCCAGTCGGTTGGGTTGACACCCGAGAACAACACCTTCACCCGGACCTCCCCCGGCCCCGGTGACGGCGTGCCGATCTCCTCGACCGACAGGACGCTGGACGGCCCCGTCCTTCGGTACAAAGCGGCCTTCATGTCTTCGAGCCTCCTCAGTCACGCGGTTGCCCACACGGTACGCCACCGCCGAGCGGTCGTGCCCCTCCGTGCCCCTCGCCAGGGAGTGCCGGCACCGCGAACGCAGGTGCTGGTGTATCCTCATGCAGCGTGTGCCCCGGAGCAGCGGACACCGGTCCCGGTGCGCCAATAAGGGTGCTCCTGGTCGAGGACGACCTCGGCGACGCCATGCTGACCAGCGAGCTGCTCCAAGACTCCGGCTTCTCGTTCAATGTCGAGCCCGTGCGCCAGCTGGCCGACGCCCTGGTCCACCTGGAACGCGGCGTCGAATGCGTCCTGCTGGACCTTGGGCTGCCCGACGCCGGCGGGCTGGAAGCCTTGGACCAGGTCGTGGCCGTGGCCCCGCGGACGGCCGTGATAGTGCTCACGGGTCGGGCGGACCGGGATCTCGCTCTGGACGCGGTGGCCCGGGGAGCCCAAGACTACCTGCAGAAGGGCAAGATCGACCGCGAGCTGCTGAGCCGCTCGGTCCGCTACGCCGTCGAGCGCAAGCGGTCAGAACGAGGCGGCTCGCCAACTCCTGGCCCGAGAGCTGATGGCGGCCGAAAGTGCCCGCTTGGAGAGGGGCCTCCTGGCCCGGCCCATGCTGGCCGAATCCGGTCTGCGATCGGTGGCCCGCTACCGGTCAGCCGGTGCGTCCTTGCTTCTCGGGGGCGACTTCTACGACGCCATCGAACTTTCCGACGGTTCGGTACGCCTCGTGATCGGGGATGTTTCCGGCCACGGCCCGGACGAAGCCGCCATCGGAGTGGCGCTGCGGATCGCCTGGCGAGGTGCAGTGCTGGGTGGGGTGGCCCCTGAGGCGGTATTACCCAACTTGCAGGCGCTCCTGGACGCTGAGCGCCACAACGAGGACCTGTTCGCCACTGTGTGTGACGCAACCATTGCGCCCGACCGGCGTTCCGTCGCTCTCCGCCTCGCCGGCCACCCGGGGCCGATCCTGATAGGGGAGGATACGAGCCAGCTGGCCGCCCGCCCGGGGCTACCCCTCGGCCTTTTCGAGTGGTCGGTCTGGCAGGCGGAGGTCTTTGCCCTTCCGCCGCGCTGGACGCTGATCTTCTATACCGATGGGATCGTCGAGGGTCGGACCCGGGACGATCGGACCAAGCGCTTGGGTGTTCGCGGGTTGATATCCCAGTTGCGGGGCGGTGGCTGGCCGAACGACAACCTGGGAGAGCTGGCGGACCGGCTGCTCGCCGTCGCCGAGGAGCAAAATGGCGGGGCGCCGGAGGACGACATCGCCCTGTTCCTCGTGGCGGGAGCCGGGTGAGCGATGTTCATGGGCCCGGGCCGGGGCCGACCAGGCTTTCGCGCCTTCCCCTGGCGCGACGTCTGGTGCTCAGCGCCTCGGTCGTGGGCGTCGTTACCCTGGTCGCCCTGACCGCCGCCTCATGGGCGTATGTCCGCCAGGTCAACGCCCGTAACCACCTCGTGGATGTCGTGGACGTGGCCCGCCTCGATGCGCAGTCCCTTCTCTCCGACTACGTGGACGAGGAGACCGGGGTCCGCGGCCTCGTGCTCAGCCACCAGGAGAGCTTCCTCGAGCCTTACACCGAGGGGGTGGTGGGCGCGCAGGAGGACCTGCCGGAACTGAGCGGGCTGGTGGCTCGTGACCGCCAGAGCCAGGACCTGCTGGTGCCGCTACAACGGGCCATCGCCCGGTGGCGTTCCCAATTTGCTCTTCCCGCCATAGCCGCCACCCGGAGCGGTGACGCCAGGTTTGCCTCCCCGGCCGAGCAGGACGTGGGCAAGGCAGACTTCGACCGCGTCCGCAGCGCCTTCGCCGCCCTCAACGTCGCCCTCCGGGCGAGTGCCGCGTCGAGCTCGTCGACGCTGGCCGAGAGCCAGGACACCTTCCTCGCCGTCGGGCTCGCCGTGGCCGCCCTCCTGGTCCTGGCCGGGGCCAGCGCGGCCTGGGCCCTTCGGGCCTGGGTCACCGGGCCGCTGGCGAGCCTACGGGCGGACGTGAGGGAGGTGGCGGAGGGGGAGCTCGACCACCTCGTTACGGCGACCGGTCCCGTGGACCTGGTTGAACTGGCCGAGGATGTCGATTCGATGCGCCGCCGGATCGTCGCCGAGGTCCGTTCTCTGGCCGAGACGTCCGACGCCCTCAAGGCGGTCAACGAAGACCTGAGCCGTTCCAATCTTCGAGCTGGAGCAGTTCGCTTACGTGGCGTCGCACGATCTCCAGGAGCCGCTGAGAAAGGTCGTCAGCTTCTGCGAGCTGCTCAGTCGTAGGTACGGTTCGGAGCTGGACGAGAGCGCCCGAGTGTACATTGCCTTCGCCGTCGACGGCGCCACCCGGATGCAGGCTCTCATAAATGACCTGCTGGCTTTTTCCCGGGTCGGGCGTAATACTTCGAGGTTCGAGACAATACCGCTGGGAGAGGTTTACCGCCAAGCCCTGCTCAACCTCGACGACGTGATCACCGCAGCCGGCGCCGCTGTCAGCTCGGTCGACCTACCCAGCGTCAGCGGGGACAGGTCTCTTCTGACGGCCCTGTTCCAAAACCTCATCGGCAATGGTATTAAGCTTAACGAAGACCCCCGACCGGCCATCGAGGTCACGGCTCGCCAAGAGGGTGATATGTGGCAGTTTGCCATAGCTGACAACGGGATCGGGATCGAGCCTCGCTTTGCCGAGCGCATATTCGTGATCTTCCAGCGCCTCCACGGTCGCGATGTGTACAGCGGCACCGGGATTGGCCTGGCCCTGTGCAAGAAGATCGTCGAGTTCCACGGCGGCGAGATCTGGCTCGACACGGACTATTCGCCCGGGGCCCGCATTTGTTGGTCTTTACCTACGATTGGAGCTGAATGAACGATACCGAGCGCCGCGCCCCGATGGAGCTGCTGTTGGTCGAGGACGACCCGGGGGACGTGGCCATGACGAGGGAGGCACTGGCCGAGTCGAAGATGCTCGTTACCCTGAGCGTCGTTACCAATGGCGAAGAAGCGATTTCCTATCTGCGACGGGAGCCTCCCTTCGAGGATGCCCGGCGGCCGGACCTCGTACTGCTGGACCTCAACCTCCCGCGTCTGAGTGGCCGCGAGGTGCTGGCCATCGCCAAAGCAGACCCCGACCTGCTCCGCATCCCGGTCGTTATTCTCACCACCTCGGAAGCCGAGGAGGACGTCCTTCGCAGCTACGACCTGCACGCCAACGCCTATGTCACCAAGCCCGTCGGCTTCGGTTCGTTCGTCTCCGTGGTGCGTCAGATCGACGAGTTCTTCCTCACCATCGTGCGCCTGCCTCCACGGTAGCCCTGACCAGTCATGTGGCGAAGGGCCGCCCCCGGCCCACCTTCAGCCCAGATCTTGGCCGTGGTCGAGTTGCGGGAGGGGAGGCTGGGCACGAACTCGTGGTCGACGGCGTCCAGGATGTCCCACGCCGCCCCGCCGGGTGCCCTCGGGCTCCTAGGCGGCCAGGCACCAGAGGCGCCGTCCCGCCCAAGGCTCGCATCGGACGGAGCCGTCGCTCTATGCCGGCGGGCTTGCTAGCAGGCAGGACCTCGATCTCCAGGCTCCATCGTCTATTGACCTTGCCGGGCAGCGCCCGGAGACCGCGCAACGGGCTGGCTCCAGTGGTACGTCCAGCGTCGCGGTGGATGGCAAAGCTTGCGCCGCCCCGACGCCCTCTGGTTGCCACTGCGCTTTCTGAACTATAGCAGATAGCGCTATAGTGAGTAGCACTCAGTGCTACACTTGACAGTGTGGCCGAACAAACGAGCCCTATTCGGACCAGCGACCTCTTCCCGACAGACCAGCCGGTACCCGAGCGCATGATAGGCCGGTCCGCCGAGGTCAACGAACTCGCCGTGGCTCTGGGCCAAGGGCTCAACCAGGTGATGGGCGGGCCTCGCCGGAACGGCAAGACTACGGTGTGCGAGGCGGCCCTGGACGTGCTGGCCGACGAGGGGGCCTATACCGTCGAGGTGGACCTTTTCAAGTTGTCGGGCCTCTCGAAGCTGGCTACGGCGATCGTCAGCGGTCTGGTGGCAAACCGGCCCGGCGTTCGCCGCGGGGCTAGGCGGATGGTGAACGCGGTCGAAAAAGCCGCCGGTGTAGCCGCCGCCTTAGCAACGGCGAGGCTGACTACGGCGTGGGGCCCTGACGTCGAGATCGCCTTCAACCCCTTGTTGGCCGAGCGAGATCCGCGCGGTGCGTTCGAAAAGGGTCTCGTTCTCTTGCAATCGATCGCCGAAAAAGACGGCCACAACGTGGTCCTTTTTGTGGACGAGTTCCAAGAGCTAGCGGGACCGAAGCAGATCTTCGGGGACCCTGACCAAACGACACAGCTAATGCGGAGCATCTTGCAGCACTCCCCGGGGGTCACGACCCTATTTGCCGGTAGTGTCGCCCACCTTATGAGGGACCTGTTCGACGAGGAGAAGCGAGCCTTTTACAAGTTCGGCGGGTGGAGGGAGTTGCAACCTATAGCTCAAGAGGAGTGGCTCAAAGGGCTCTCGGACCGCTTTGCCGAGGGTCACCGCCCTATCACCTCGGCGGCCGTCCGCTCCATCGTGGCGCAGTCCGAGGGCCATACCCGGACGACGATGCTCCTCGCTCAGCAAGCCTTCTTTGCCGCCGTCGTAGCCGGCGACGAAACCGTTACAAGCGATCACGCTGACCTGGCATTTGATATGGGGATGAAGGCGGATGCCCTGGCGCTGGCCAAAGACATCGAACGGTTGAGGGACACCAACCGGCATGCTTTGGCAATTTGTCGCACCATCGCCCAGGGCCGGCCCCCTTACAAGCAACAGGAGTCGTACGCAGTGGGAAGGACCATCGAAGCGCTGGAACGCAGCGGCTATATCGAGCAGAGGGGCGTACGGGGCCGGGGCGGTTGGGTGGTCCCCGAGCCTCTGCTCAGGCGCTACCTCGCCGAGCTTCCCTGACGCCACCGTTCCAGGCCGTGCTCCACCCAACCGTCGGCGGCCGGCCCCGGGTACCCGCCGAGAGAGCGGAGGGCCTTGAGAGGGGAGGGCCTTGAGAGCGGAGGGCGTTGACAGTGGGGAGGGCGTTGACAGTGGGGAGGGCACGCCGAGGACCGTGCCGGCATGGCGTCTCCTTCGGTCATGGCCTAAAGGGGTACGACGAACAACGTCCGTCCGCCCTGGTCTTCAACGACAAGGACCTCGGAGCCGACGGGTACCGGGCCGTCAGAGACGGCCATGTAAGTCTCAGCGCCGCCTCGAACCTGGACCACGACCTCGCCTCTGGCCGGTCCTCCCGGCACGAAGTGGGTGACCGTGGCGACCCTGCCCGCCAGCCCGGCCGGGACGCCCTCGTCGTCCGCCTTGGCCCGCCTCAGCCTCATCTCGCCGCCCCCGTTTGGTCTCAATCTTGACCTCCACAGTCTACGACTGAGCCAAGACGACGAAAACTTTCTCCTACTAACCCTCGACGGGCCTGTCCATGGTCCGGGGGCTCAGGACCTGGCATTGTGCGACAAAAGATCCTTGCCCGTAGTCAGCTAATGGACGGTTCGCTGTTCGGGGGGGACGTTGAGGTCGTTGCGGCTCTCGCGGCTCAACCCGTTTTCACGGCCGGTACAGGGGACGTGCAATACTGACGACATCTGTTTGGCCGGAAGTGCGCTGGGAGCTTGCTGCGCCTCGTTCCTCAGTTCAAGACAATTACGGCGATGGTGGTTGGACCGCCTTCTGGTAAATCGAGAGAGCGCTCGTGGTCACAGTCTGGTCCTTTTCCGAGCGGAGCCCCAGGGCGAGATTGGAGCGAACTTTGCCGCGCCCGGCCCGTTCGCCCGGAAGGCTTGTGCCTTAGTGGGGCAAAAGAATGGGCATCTCGGCCCTAGTCCCGGCGGGGCGATGGGTCTTATGGTGCTAAGTGGCGGTGGTTATCGGGACAGCGGTGTCCGCCAAACCGCTGTCCGTAGGCGCTGGTGCTCGCCTCAGGGCTGAGCCCAAAGCCGGTAACCGCCGCCACTTCGCGTTTCGTCCTGTGCCGGACGTTGTGGGACACAACTTCGCAGCACCAGGTCCCGACCGAGGTGCCCTCCCGCGTGAGTGCCGACGACTGGTCCGGGTCGACAGCCCGCTTCGGCTCATCCCGGACCGAGCTGATATCAACGTCGCGAGCGCTGCGCTACGGTCCCGCCGCCGCTTGGAGCGCAGGAGCGAGGTCGCCCCGGAGCGCGATGCGAAGCTGGGCTAGGCCAAGCCAATCCTTGAGCCGGAGTATCTCGGCCAGGGCCGCCTCGGCCGTAGCGCCGTGCCCGTGCCTGGGCTCGGCAAAGGCTCCGGCCACGACCAGGGTGGCGGTCCGACGGTCCGACTTGAGGTCGAAACGGGCGACCAGCTCGTCGCCGTGGAGCAAAGGCATCACGTAGTAGCCGTGAAGGCGGCGTGACGCCGGAACGTAGATCTCTATTCGGTAGTGAAAACCGAACAATCTCTGTGTGCGGTCCCGGGCCCAGATCAGCGAATCAAACGGTGACAACAAGCTGGCCTGTTCCCGGGTGGGCCTACGGACGCGTGTGCCCGGGACGGTATAGGCAGGCTGGGGCCAGCCCTCCACCATTACCTGCGCCAGACGCCCCTCTTCGACCAGCTCCGCCAGGCGCGGCTGCGCCGCACGAGGCCGCAGCCAGAAGTAGTCGGCTAGGTCACCCAACGTCGCTACACCCAGGCTGCGGGCGGCGAGGACGATCAGGGCGCGCTGGGCAACGTGGTCCGAGGGGGTGGGGAGGTCCAAGACCCGGCGGGGGACGGCTCTTTCGGTGAGGTCGTAGACCCGCTCGAAAGCCGGGCTCCGCCAGGCGGCCAGGACGCCGTCTCCGAAGAGCAGCTCAAGCGCTCGCCGACCGTCGCTGCGCCGGTCCCACCACTCCCCGGCCCGGCGACGGGGGTCTGACAGCTGAGAGGCGGCCAGCGGTCCCCGCTCGGCTATCTCGGCCAGCACGGCGGCGAGGTACCCGGCATGGGCGGACCGCCAGGCTCGGCGGCGCTGTTGGACGGCCGGGCTGTCGACAAGGTCGTCCCGCCAACGTTGAATGCGCCAGCGGAACAACGGGTGCAACTTGAGAGAAAGGAGCGAAGCGGCGTGACCCCAGTATTCGAACCAAGGACCACCGGGGTGACTGAGGGCTCGCAGGGCCGCAGGTTGGTAAGGACCAACGCGGCTCCAGGCCACGAGGAACTGAGTACGGGCCACTGTGTTCACGGCGTCGAGCTGGATGGTGCCGAGCCGGTTCATAACCCTTCGCAATGGGATCGTCGACGAGCCACCGTCAAGGACCGGTCTCGGCCGGCCGAGGCCCTGGGCGTCGAGGGCCAACCATCGGGCCTCCCGGTTGGAAAGCTGGGCACGGGAAGGCATCGGAGCGGTTAGAACCGGGTGATTTCTGCCGCCGGCCCCATGACGATGGCTGGGTGCAGGCCCGGTATGAGCCAGCGCAGCAGGTGGTCCAGTTGGGCTAGGGGCAATGCCACACAACCCGTGGTCGCCGCGCCGATATCGGCGTGAACGAAAATAGCCGAGCCCGCATAGGCGATGACGGGGTGGGCGTTGTACTCGATAACGGCGAAGCTGGGATAGGCGGACGTTTCCGTCCACAGCGCCTCACTGGCTCCACCGAACGGTGGCGCCTGTCCGCAGGCCACATGCTGGAACGTGTTGTAGTCCGCTGACGCGGGGTCTTCGTCCCACCAGTCCCCGCATACCAGCTTGTGATAGGGGAAGGCCGTCCCCGGGTTGGGGGCATTGCCGTACATCTCCGGGCCGATGCTATAGATCCCGGCCGGAGTCGTGCCGTCGCCCTCGCGGTGGTGGTTGGAGAAACCATTGCGACCAATGGAAGCCGTCCACGGCCCGCCGGCGGCTTGCCAGCAACGACCGTCCCACGTCCACATCTCGAAGGTGGCGACGACGCTGGAGAAATCGGTGGCTTCTGCGGTGAGAAGTTGGCGAGCGAGCCCGGTCCGGGAGAGCCTGTCGGCCAGGTTGCCAGGGCAGCGTCCGCGCCCGGTGCGGAACGTCGCACCGGTTACGGTGATGGCGGGGGCGCCGGCCAGGACCGATGGGACGGACAGGACCGATGGGACGGCCAGGACGGATGGGACGGCCCCGTTGGGCGAGACGGCGCTCATGACCAGGGCGCCGGCGACGGCCGTGCCGACCCGCACCGCGCCGGCCCTCCCGACCCGCACCGCGCCGGCCCCGGCCCTCCCGACCCGCACCGCGCCGGCCCTAGCCTTCAGGGTCATGGTCCGCGCACCTACTACAGAGAAGATCGAGCCGCATCGTCGACCGAGACATTACCTGCCCCGGGCGGCTCTCACCGTCGCCGCGCTGGGGCTGGCCTGGGCGGGGTGGGCCGGCGGCGCGCCTCAGGCTGTGCCGCAGGCGTTCGCCGCCGCCCCGCGGCCCGGCCGCATGGCGGAGCCCCCTTTCGCCTTCAGCGTGGGCCCGGTGAGCGCGGGCAGCGTTCCCTTTACATGGCGTCCGGGATGCCCGGTGGGCCCGCCGCAGTTGCGCATGTTGCACCTCAGTTATTGGGGTTTCGACGGGCATGCGCACATGGGCGGGATCGTCGTCAACGAGGCTGTCGTCAACGATGTCGTGAGGGTGTTCCACCTCCTTTATGACGAGAGGTTCCCCATTTGGGAGATGGTGCCCGAGGACGCCTACCACGGCGACGACAACCGGGCGGCGGCAGCCGACGACACTTCTGGTTTCAACTGCCGCTACGCCGTCGCGTCAGGGCCGCCACAGTGGTCCGTCCACGCCTACGGCGAGGCCATCGACGTCAACGACGTCCAGAACCCTTATGTTTTCGGGCCGAGATCATCCCTCCGGCCGGTGCCGCCTATCTCGACCGCCAAAATGTCCGGCCCGGGATGGCGGTGCCCGGCGGCGAATTGGTGAGGGCGTTTACGTCCGTGGGCTGGTACTGGGGCGGACGGTGGACAGCGTCACCCGATTACCAGCACTTCTCTCTCACCGGAGGTTAGCGCTGGCATCGCCGCGGCGGCCACTGCCGGGCCCCGCAAACGTGCCCGGTCGAAGCACGCTACCCGGTAAGCGACGGCGACCAGTCCGCCCGGCGGGCTTCGTAGGCGTCGATCTCGGCGCCAAAGCGTAAGGTGAGCCCGATGTCGTCCAAACCCTCGAGCAGCCGGTGCTGGGTGAAGGCATCAAGGGGGAAGTCCGCCTGGATGCCGGCGGCGGGCGCTTCGAGTCGTAGCCGTTCGAGGTCAACGGTTATTTCCAAGGAAGGGTCGGCCGTAACGGCATCGAGCAGGGCTCGTCCCACTTCGGGGCTGACCTGCACCGGCACCAGCCCTGCCTTGGTGGAGTTGTTGCGGAATATGTCCCCGAACCGGGGCGAAATGACGGCCTGGAAACCATAGTCGGTGAGCGCCCAGACGGCGTGCTCGCGCGACGAGCCCGTACCAAAATTGGGGCCGGCCACCAGGACGGTCGCCCCCGCGTACTCGGTGCGGTTGAGGACGAAGGCCCGGTCGTCCCGCCACTCAGCGAACAGGCCCTGCCCGAAGCCGGTCCGTTCTACCCGCTTCAACCAGGAGGCGGGGATTATCTGGTCGGTGTCGACATCGCTGCGGTCCAGCGGGACGGCTCGACCAGTGATGACGCGGACCGGTTTCATGACAAATCCTCCGGTGAGGCTAGGTGGCCGGTGACGGCCGTGGCGGCGGCCACGGCAGGGGAGACGAGGTGGGTGCGCCCGCCCCGGCCCTGGCGCCCTTCAAAATTGCGGTTGGAAGTGGAGGCGCAGCGTTCACCGGGCGAGAGCTTGTCCGGGTTCATGGCCAGGCACATGGAACAACCCGGGTTGCGCCATTCGAAACCGGCCTGCACGAACACCTTGTCGAGACCTTCCTGTTCGGCCTGGGCCTTGACCCGGCCCGAACCGGGCACCACCAGCGCCCGGAGCCCTGACGCCACCTTTCTGCCTTCGAGCACGGCGGCTGCCGCCCGCAGATCTTCGATGCGCGAGTTGGTGCAGGACCCGATGAAAACGGTGTCGATCTTCACCTGCCTCATGGGTGTGCCCGCGCTGAGGCCCATGTAGGCCAGTGCCCGCTGCGCCGCTTCGCGGGCGGCGGGCTCGGAGAAGCTGTCGGGCCCGGGGACGGAGGCATCGAGGCGCACCACCTGCCCGGGGTTGGTCCCCCAGGTGACGTGGGGTACGAGCGAGGCGGCGTCAATGGTCACCTGTTTGTCCCAGCGGGCACCTTCGTCGGTGACCAGGGAGCGCCAATCGTCCAGTGCCCGCTCCCATTGGGCTCCCCGGGGCGAATGGCGGCGGCCCTTGAGGTACTCGAAGGTGATGTCATCGGGGCCTACCATCCCCGCCCTGGCCCCGGCTTCGATGGACATGTTGCATACCGTCATCCGTCCCTCGACCGACAGCGCACGGACAGCGGCGCCCCGGTACTCGATGACGTGGCCGATCCCGCCGCCGGTCCCGATTACCCCGATTATGGCCAACACCATGTCTTTGGCCGTGACACCGGGCGGCAGATCGCCCTCGACATTTACCGCCATCGTCTTGGGCCTCGTCTGGGGCAAGGTCTGGGTGGCCAGGACGTGCTCGACCTCGCTGGTACCTATACCGAAGGCCAGAGCTCCGAAGGCGCCGTGCGTCGAGGTGTGGCTATCGCCACAGACCACTGTCATGCCCGGCTGGGTCAGGCCCATTTCGGGCCCGATGATGTGGACTATTCCCTGGTCGAGGTCGCCCATGGCGAAGAGCCGGATGCCGAACTCGGCGCAGTTGGCGGCCAGGACCTCCATCTGGCGGGCCGAAACGGGGTCGGTGAGCGGCTGGTCCAGGGCCGTGGTGGGGACATTGTGGTCCATGGTGGCGACGGTCAGGTCTGGTCGGCGTACCGTCCGGTCGGCCAGCCTGAGGCCATCGAAGGCCTGGGGGGATGTCACCTCGTGAACGAGGTGAAGGTCGATGTAGAGCAGGTCGGGCTCGCCTTCGGCGGAACGGACCACGTGGCGCCGCCACACCTTTTCGGCCAGGGTCATCGGTGAAGTCGTGCTCATTCGCCTCTCCGCTGCTTCGTCGCCCACTCGGCCTTGTCCCATATTGTGAGATATGATCTCGCCATGAGAGACACTGTAGCCGGAGCCGCTTCTCTGGGCAAGGCGGTGGCCGTCCTGGACAGCCTGGCCACTCAAGGCTCTCTCCGCCTGGCCGGCTTGGTTGGCGCCACGGGCCTGCCCCGGGCCACCGCCTACCGCCTGGCCACGGCCCTGGTCTGCTACGGCCTGGTGGACAAGGGCGCCGACGGCACGTACCGCCTGGGCAGCCGGCTGGTCGAACTGGGCCGCCTGGCGGGCCAGCGCCGGCGCAGCCTGGCCCATGCCGCCACGCCCGCGCTGGAGCGGCTGCGGGACGGCACGGGCGAAAGCGTCCAGCTTTTCGTAGCCGAAGGTGCCCGGCGCATCTGCGTCGTTTCCCTTCAGTCGCCGCACAGCTTGCGGACCATAGTCCCCATAGGTGCGGCCCTACCGATGGACAGGGGTTCTGCCGGGCGGGTTCTGGCTGGTGAGCCTCAAGCCCTAGCCCGGGGTTGGAGCGAGAGTGTCGAGGAACGGGAACTGGGAGTGGCTTCGGTCAGCGCGCCGGTGTTCCAGGACGGGACGGTGGTCGCCGCGGTCTCGGTCTCCGGACCGGTGGAACGTACTACTCGGGCGCCGGCGCAGCGTTACGCGTCGCTGGTAGTGGCGGCGGCGGAGGAGGTTTCGGCGGCTCTGCGCTAGGCGACAAGCCCGGAGCAGGCCGCCATCAGCGCCGGGAGGAAGGACGCCGGGCTGGACACGACAGCGTCATGCCCGGCATCGATTTCGTAACGCCTCGACCCGTGCAGAAGAGTCGCCATCGCCTCTTGGCGCCACGGAGCTACGATCCGGTCCCGCCCGGTTACCAGCACTGCGGCGGGGATGTCCAGGTCAGGCAACCAGGAACTGCTGTCGTAACCGTTGAGAGCGACCCCCGCCTCGATAAAGACGGCCAGGTCGGCCTGAGACCTCTCCCTTAGGGCCCAGTCTGGATGAGCCTGTCCGGGGGTCGGAGCCGCTCCTTCGTCGGCGGCCCGTCCCGCCAGCCCGTGCTCGCTGGCTCGGTCCCGGCCCCGGGCCCGGCGCCGGAGGGCGGCCCGGTCGTGGCGGTCGATCCGCCAGGCCAGGAAGCGTTGGCCGGCGTCCGGCCACTTGCGCACCACCGCCGCCCCAGCGCGGCCGGCCACACGCACTGCCGGGCGAAGCTTCACGCGCCGGGCGAACGAAGCGGCAGTGGCGCACAGGACGATGCCCTGGGCCCGCTGGCGATGTCGCTTGGCGAACACCTGGGCGATGGCCCCGCCCATGGAGTAGCCGACGACAACGGCACGGTCCACGCCGAACTCCTCCTCGATGCTGGCAATGTCGTCGGCGCACCCCTCGACACTGAAAGGCGGTGCTCCTCGCCCGAGGCGGCCATGCCCGCGCAGGTCCGGAGCAATGACCCGGAACGAGCGGCTGAGGTACTCCAGGGAGCCGTACCAGTTGAGAGCGGCCGTGGCCATCCACCCGTGCAGCAGCACGATGGCGGGCGCACCCGGGGGCCCGGTCATTTCCCAGGCCCACGTCCCCGCGCCCGTCGCCAGGGGCACAACGCGTCCGAACGGCCGCGAAGGCGCCACGTCGCCGGCCTCGTCGGTATTTACGGTTCCTGCCGGTACGTATAAGGCTGTCGGTACATATGAGATCGCCACATGCTACCGGGGAGGGTGGCCCGCACACTCGCGACCTAGCGACCGGTCAGCGCGGCGCCGAGCTTCGCCGCCGTTTCCAGGAAGATGGCGTGCACAAAGGTTTGGGGCAGGTTGCCGCGCAGCTGGCGCTGGCGGACATCGAACTCCTCGGTGAACAGGCCGGCGGGCCCGCAGGCCGCCCGTCCCCGTTCGAACGACCGGGCCGCGCTGAGCAGGTCGCCCTGTTGGAGCTGGGCCAGGGACAGGGCGAAGACGCATAGCTGGAAGGCGCCCTCGGCCTCGCCTAGGGGGCGGGCGTCAGGCTGGTAGCGATATACGTAGCCGTCAGAGACGAGGTCGTCCACGACGGACTGGAGCGTGAGCAGCGTCCGCTGGTCGTCGGCCGCCGTCGCCCCGTAGAGCGGCGGTAGAAGTAGCGCGGCGTCGGTCCGCTGGTCGTCGGGCGCCCGCTGCCAGCGGCCGGTGGCGTGGGCCGCGGTCCTCGCCGTTTCAGCCAGGATGGTGTCGGCGAGAGCCGTCCACGGCCCAATGCGCGAGGTCGGCGCGCCTGCGCTACAGATAGAGCGAAGGCCGCCAACGCAGGCCAGACGACTGTGCGTCCAGTTCCGGTCCTCGAGTTCCCATATGCCGGCATCGGGCTGTTGCCAGCGGGCCTCGATGGCCTGGACGGCGACCTCGGCCGCCTTCCAGCTCTCGGCATCGAGGTGCCCGTGCCGGCCGGCGACGGCGAACAGGGAGAGGGATTCACCGAAGACGTCGAGCTGGAACTGTTTGGCGGCGTGGTTGCCCGCCACAGCATTGCCCCCGGGGTAGCCGGGGAGGGATAGGGACCTTTCCTCCGGCACCGGCCCGCCACCGGTGGTATAGGCGGGTGCCAGGTCGGGCCCGTCCTCGAGCAGCCGCCCGGCCACGAAGGACGTCGAAGCAGCCAGAAGGTCCGGATCCTCGCCGGCCGCCGCCGCCGCCCGGCCGACAAAGCACTGGTCCCGGATCCAGGAGTACCGGTAGTCGAAGTTGCGGCCCTGGGCCGCCCGCTCCGGCAGCGAGGTCGTTACCGCCGCCACTGTCCCACTGCCGGGCGCGGTCAGGCCCCGCAGCACGGCGTAGGTCTGCCGGGCGTCACGCGGCGAAGCCGTCAGCTCACATGACGGCACCGACCGGCGCCACGCCGCTTCGGTCTCCCGCCACCACGTGCCCGGGTCGGGGGCAGCGTCGTCGAGCACGCCTTCGGCGAACTCGAGCACGATGTGCTGGTGCTCACCTTCGGTCATGGTGAACTCGCTCACCAGCCCGCCCGGGTGTTCCCGGCGGGCGGTCACCGCCGGTGGGCCCGACCAGCGCAGGCGAAGACCCAAGCTCCGGGCGGTCCAGGCACCGCTGTCGAGCCGGCGCCACGAGCGGAAGGCCGTCGCGCCATAGTCGGTCCTGGGGCTGAGCGCGGCCCGCACCCGGGCCGTGCCCCGCAGCACCCGCAAAGTCCGCAGCACGGCGGCATGTTGCCGGCCACCGGGGAAGCGGAGAGCCTCGCGGCACTCGATGATCGCCCCCGAGGAGGTGACCCATCGGTCCCTCCAGATGAGAGTGCCGTCCTCGTAGTACCCGCCCCACACAAAGGGATCTACGGGATGAACGTCATAGGTGGCCGTACCCCCGGCCAGGCTGTCGAAGACCGCCGGGCTATCCCAGCTCGGGAAGCACAGCCAGGCGATGTCGCCGCGCGGGCCTATGACACCGCCCCGGAAGCCATCGGCGATGACCGAGTACTCGCGAAGAATGTGGGGGGCATTGGGGACTTTCGATCGGAGGTTCCTGGCCGTCAGGGCCGTGCCCGGCCGGCGGCGGGGGGCCGGCGCGCCGGGGGGCGGGTCAGCCGTCACCGTTTGCGGCCGCGGCACCCGGCGCGCACAACGGCGGCCAGGACCATCGAGCCGAGGGCGGATACGGACAGCACCTTTATGTGCTCCGACGCCATCAACTCCCAGCTGCGCCGGTGCGAGGTCGGGTCAAAATCTCCGTGGGCGCCGAAGTCGCCATGTCTACGGCTATCGACCGGCTCCCACAGGTTCGACCGGCGGTCGGGGTCGGCCGGCTCATTGGTCTGCTGGGACTTGAAGCCTGTACGGGCCAGGTACCGGTCCAGGACGGCGGGGGCGACCCGGTTGGCCAGCAAAGTGGCTGCCGTCGACCCGCCGGCCCAGTATTGCCTGCGCCCCGGGTGGTCGGCCGCGTACAGGACGGCGCGGGCTGCGACCTCCGGCTGATAGATGGGGGGGACCGGCTGAGGTTTGTTGGGCAAGCGGGAAAGGACCCAGGAAAACTGGGGGGTATTGACGGCCGGCATCTGGACGACGGTGATGTTCACCCGGCTTTTCTCGTGCATCAGTTCGCAACGTAGGGACGAGGTGAAGCCGTTGATGGCGTGTTTGGCCCCGCAGTAGGCGGACTGCAGGGGAATGCTGCGCTCGCCGAGGGCGGACCCCACTTGGACGATGGTCCCATGGTCGCGAGGCCGCATCCGCTCCAGGGCAACGCGCGTGCCGTGCACGTACCCGAGGTAGCTCACCTGGGTGACCCGGGCGAACTCCTCCGGCTCGATCTCCCAGAAGGGCGCGAACACCGAGCTAAAGGCGACGTTCACCCAAACGTCTATGGGCCCGAAGGCTTCCTCGACCACTTGCGCAGCCGCCCGCACCTGGGCGAAGTCGGCGACGTCGGTCGGCACGACCAGGGGCCTGCCGCCCAGTTCCTCGATCTCCTCGCGGGCCGCTTCGAGCCCTGCCTTCCCCCTTGCCACCAGGCCCACCCGATCGCCCCGGGCCCCGAACCGGCGGGCTACGGCCCGCCCGATCCCCGCGCTGGCCCCGGTGACCACCACCGTTCTCGGGCCCGCCGCCCGGCGACGCCCTTCGTTTGTCATGGGATCCGAGAGCGCTCGTGTCATGCGGTCCGGTACTGCTCGGCCTGTGGCTCCCGCGGGGCAAGGCCATGTCCGGGCCTGCCGTCATTGGGGGCCAAGGCTCCATGGTGCGGCTCCGACGTCCCGTCGAAGAGCAGGCGGTCGAGGCGGTAATGGTCGTGGAAATATTCGATATGACGGATATTGGGGATGGCGACGGCAACGGGCGCGTGCAGGTTGGGCGCACAGTGGGCGGAGACGTCCAGGTTGCGCGACTTGGCCAGCGCGGCTGCTCTCAACCACGAGGTATATCCACCGCACCGGGTCACGTCGACCTGCAGGCAGTCGACGGCGTCGGCGTCGATCATCCGGGCGAAGTAGCTCTCGTCGTAGCCGTACTCGCCGGCGGCCACGTCGGCGGTCACGGCGTCTCTTACCTCGCGCAGCCCGGCGAGATCGTCGGAGGACACCGGCTCCTCGAACCAGACGACGCCATGGTCATCGGTCAGGCGGCGGCCCACTCGCACGGCCTGTTTCCTCGAAGTAACCGCCGTTGGCGTCGACAAAAATATCGACGTCGTCGCCCACGATCTTGCGGGTGAAGCCGACGCGGTCGAGATCGCGCCCCGGGACGCGGCCCCAAGACTCGCCGATCTTGATCTTGACCCCGGGGGCGCCCCAGTCGCCCGTCCACCTACTCAGCTGGGCTGCCAACATGTCGTTGTCGTAGGTGGTGAAGCCGCCGCTGCCGTATATGGGAGCCGCGGCCCGGCAACGGCCGAAAAGGCTGGCGAGGGGCGCGTCGAGAAGCTTCGCCTTGAGGTCCCAAAGGGCGATGTCCGCGGCGGAGATGGCCGAGCTCACCGCCCCGGCCCGGCCCAGGTTGCGGCAGGCCCGCACCATCTTCTCCCACATGCCGGGGATATCCATCGGGCTCGAACCGTCAACGGAACCCGCCAGTTCGGAATCGACGACGGCCTTGCTCCCGACCCCGGCATAGGTCCATCCCAGGCCGACTGGCCGCCCGCCCGCGCCCTTACCACCACGACCGTTGTGCCCGTCCATTTGAGGGTCCCGTCCGCTTCGTGCTCTGTGGGGACCCGGTAAACCCGGCACTCGAGCCCATCGAGTTCGAGATCCTCACTCACCGTCGCTACTTACCCGCCGGCCCGGCGACCAAACGCGTTCGCGACAGGGGTTTCAGGCCGGGGCCTTTGGGGGTACAAAACACCTCCGCCGGAGGTCTCGAGCGAGGAGTTTTACGAGACGCGCCCGACGCAGGGGTACAAACGCGGCTTTTCCCTGCAATGCGTATCGCCTTTGCCGATTGTCTTCGCCGAACACGTGAGCGCCCAGGGCCACTGGGGCGTCGTGTTGCGAGAGTACATGCGCGACTACGTCCATTGGGCCACGTTCGGGGCGCTGTGCGAGCTGCTCCCGCAGGCAGAGAACCGGGTGACCCTAGCGGGCGAGACCGACCGTCACGGCCTCCGGGTGGCCAAAGTGGCCTACAGCAGGTGCGAGAACGACAACGCCTTGATAAATGCGGCGACGGCTGTCATGGCCGAGATGCACTATGCCGCCGGGGCCGAGGAGGCCATCACCATCAACCGCTACGCCCACCTCGTCGGGGGGTGCCGGATGGCCAGCGACGAGCGCTGCGGGGTCGTCGACGGTAACCTTCGTTGCTTCGCGGTCCCGAACCTCTTTATAACCGACGGCAGCGTAATGCCGACCCAGGGAAGTGCCAACCCGGCTCTCACCATTATGGCCCTGGCCGCCCGGGCGGCAGATTACCTGGCATCTGGGAACCGGGCCTGAAGTCCCCATAGGATCCGGCAGGGCCCGTGCGGGCCGGACGATGCTCAGCGGATCTTCAGCGAAGCAACAGGCAACCCTCAGCCGGTAGGACCGCCGCCTCGCTACATTCGAAGCGGTGGCTTGTGTGGTCAAGGTACCGAAGGCGGCAGTGGCGGGGCTGATTTTTAGCCTGTTCGGGGGGTCAGCGCTCTTCGGTCTAACCGACGCCTCGGCCAGCGCCCCGCCGACGAAGGCGGCGGTCGTGGTCTCGGCCCAGGCCGTGCCGGCGCAGCTGCCGGCCGCGGGCGGCACCGTGAGCATCGCCGCCACGGTGACCGACGCCACCTCCTGCCAGCTTCAGCTCCTCTCCAGCCAGTCTTTCGCGGTGATTTTCTCCCACAACCCCAAGAACTGCGCCAACGGGGACTATTCGGCTCGGGTGACCATCGGCCCCAACCCCACGACGGCGCAACGAACGGTCGCCTTCGCCCTCCTGGCCCGCGACGCGGCGTCGGCTTCCGTGGGCCGGTTCTACGTGCTGCTGGCCGGCGCCACGCCGGTGACTGTCCTCTTGGCCCAGGCCGTGCCGGCGCAGCTGCCGGCCGCGGGCGGCACCGTGAGCATCGTCGCCACGGTGACCGAAGCCACCTCCTGCCAGCTTCAGCTCCTCTCCAGCCAGTCTTTCGCGGTGATTTTCTCCCACAACCCCAAGAACTGCGCCAACGGGGACTATTCGGCTCGGGTGACCATCGGCCCCAACCCCACGACGGCGCAACGAACGGTCGCCTTCGCCCTCCTGGCCCGCAACGCGGCGTCGGCTTCCGTGGGCCGGTTCTACGTGCTGCTGGCCGCGGGAGCGGCGGGCCAGACCGTCACCAACTCCTCCGCTCCGGCGACCACGACGACACCGGGAGCCGCGCCACCGTCTCCGACCGACAATGTCCAGAGTTCCAACTGGTCGGGTTACTCATCTGTGGGCGGGTCCTACAGCGTGGTCAAGGGCACCTTCACCGTGCCCTCCCCGGTGGCCGGGACGTCCCCTCGCGCCGAGGTGGCCGAGTGGGTGGGGGTTGACGGGACGAGCGTGGGCGACCCGTCGCTCATCCAGGCCGGAGTGGACGAGCAGGCCGACCCCCAAAGCCCGGGAGGGTTGGACGTGTCACCGTGGTGGGAGATACTCCCAGCCACGGCCACGCCCATCACGTCCGTCCCGGTCAGCCCGGGTGACAAGGTCACGGTCACGATCTGGCAGGTCAGTGGGACCACATGGGAGATCAACCTGGTCGACGACACCACGGGTAAGGGCTTCTTCACGCCACCCGAGCACTACACCGGGCCCGGCGCAACCGCCGAATGGGTGGTCGAGGCCACCACCGAGTGCCGGTTCCAGTGCCGGACGGCACCGCTCGCCCCCTACAGCCCCGCGGTCACCTTCACCGACCTGGGTATGGCCGGCCCGCAAAAGTCGTTGGAGGAAATAACCATGGTGCAGGGGTTCGGCACCGTTTCGACTCCCTCGGCCATGACTCCCGAAGGTTTCACTGTGACTTACACCGGCACCTTTCAGTTCTTCAGCGATAAAGGCAGCGTCTAGCTCGCCGGCCCGGTCACGTGGGGGCTTAGGCGCGCTACCCGGCTACCGGCTACGGCAGAGCCCGGCGGGCAGACCGCAGGCGTCGCCAACCGGCTACGCCCCGGCCCATGGCGTAGCAGAGGGCACCGAGGATGCCGACGTAGAAGCCGACGGGCCAATTGGTCAGGTAGGAACCGGCGATGGCCGCCCAGACCGTCAAAAGGGCGAGGAGGACCGAGAAAACGACGGCCAGGAACGGGCGGGCGGTTAACGAGCGTGCCGCCGCCGGAGGCCCGATCATGAGGCTAAAGATCAAAAGCGCCCCGACGACGGGCACGGTCATGGCCGTAGCCAGGGCGATCACGACGAGGAAGGCGGATCCCATCCGGTGGCTGCGGACACCCTTGGCCTCGGCGACCTCGGGCAGGACGGAGGACAACATGAGGGGCCGATAGAGGATGACGACCGAGCCGATGCAGGCGAGCGCCAGCATTCCCACCGGCAGGATCTCGGCCGTGCTCACGCCGAGGATCTCGCCGAAAAGCAGCGAGTAGATCTCCGGCTCGTACTCGGTGCTCCTGCTCAAGAAGAGGGCGCCGAGGGCGAGCATCATGACCAGGGCGAGGGCGGTTACGACGTCATGGCGTCCCCGGCGACCGAGGGAGCCGATGCCGAGGGCGGCCAGGAGCGAGAACACGGCCAGGCCGACAAGGGGGTCCAGCCCGACCAGGTTGGCTCCCGCGGCCCCGGCGAAGGCGCCGTTCGGGATGGCGTGGGCGGCGAACGCCGAGCCTCGCAGTACCACGAAGAAACCAACGACGCCGGCGACGATGGCGACGATGGTGGCGATGACCCACGCGTTCACCATGAAACTTGCGAACACGTCCACCTCCCGGGGCTGCTGGCCCGGTCGCAGGGCGGCACAGGCCCTGTCATCGGTCGGCGACCGGCTCCGCCTCAGCCGGTCCGCGGCGCCCGCCGAGGGCACGGGCCGCCGGGAGCCCCGAGACGAGGTACGAGGCGAAGACGACGGCGACGATGAAGAAGCTCACGGGCCAGCCGTTGCCGCCGGCCCCCCAGTAGTAGCTGTCATAGGCGAGAAGCACGCCGGCCCATGTCGCTCCCACCCCGATCACCGCCGCCAGCGCCAGGGCGCTCCCCATCCTCCTGGTGACGCGCAAGGCCGTGGCGGCCGGGCCGACCAGCAGCGCGGTCGACAGGATGGTGCCGATGGCCAGCGACGACAGGCCCACGGCCAGGGCCAGAGAGACCATGTACAGCGTGCCGATGAGCCGGATGGGGACGCCCCGGGCACTGGCCAGGTCGGGGTTGAGCGAGCTCAGGACGAGGGGCCGGTAGATGACGGCCAACAGCACGAGGGCCAGGGCCCCGAAGCCGAAAACGTACGGGACCGTCGAGCTGTCGATCACGAAGATCGAGCCGAAGAGGATCTGCTGGGTGGCTCCCGTCGTCGCCCGCAGGGTGGTGTCGAGGTAGAGGAACAGGGCGGCCCCCCCGGTGGCGGCGCCGAGCACGACACCTGTGGCCAGGTCCCGCCCCCGTGCCCGGTGGGCCCCGATCATCTCCATGGCACCCGCCCCTATCAGGCCGCCGGCAACGAAGCCGGTCAAGGGGGTCATCCCGATCAGTAGCGCGCCGGAACCCCCGGCCGTGGACACGTCGGTCAGGGCGTGGCCACCGAACGACTGGCCTGTTACGACTGTGAACACGCCTACGAGAGCCGAGACGACCGCGGTCAGGGTACCCAGGCCGATGGCCACCTGGACCGGCCGGCTTCGAGAAGAAGCCCGGCTCGAACACGGCCCGGAGGATCTGGTGCACGGCCTAGATCCCGGGTTTGTGAACCTGGGCCACGGGCATCAGCTGGCGCGCAGGGCCGGGCTGTCGGCCAGGGCCTCCTCGTCCCCGCTCCCCGGGCCGGCGACCACCAGGACCCGGCCATGGACCCTCACGACGTCGACGTGGTGACCATAGAGCCTGCTCAGTACCTCCGGGCGCACGACCTCGTCCGTCGTGCCACTGGCGGCCCGTCCCGCCGCCATGTAGACGAGCCGGTCCATCACCGGTAGCAGAGGGTTCATCTCGTGGGCAGACAGCAGTACGGTGACGTTATGCTGCTTGGCCACCCGGTCGAGCACGGCGATGACCTCCTGGGTGCTGCGGATATCGAGATTGGCCAACGGCTCGTCCAGCAGCAGGAGCCGGGGCCGGCTGATCAGGGCGTGGGCTATCAGCACGCGCTGTTGTTCTCCGCCGGACAGCTCGCCGACCCGGGCGTCGGCGAAGCCCTCGGCGGCAACGGCGTGGAGCATCTCGTCGACGGCAGCCGAACGCTTGGCCGACCTCAACGGCACCCCGTAGCGGTGACCGTCGGTGCCGAGGGCCACCAGGTCGCGTGCCCGGAGCGGGAAGTCGGGGTCGAGGAGCGCCTTCTGGGGGACGTAGCCGATTGAGCGGTCCCGCCCCGCTCCTTCGGCCCCGTCGACGAAAAACCTTCCACCGCTCGGCTTCTGGAGGCCCAGGACGACCCGGAAAAGGGTCGTCTTGCCGGCACCGTTGGAACCAATGAGGCCGATGAACTCCCCGGCGTGCAGTGCGAACGACACCTTGTCAAGGATGCGCCGGCGGGAAAGGGTCACGTCGACGGACTCGAAGCGGAGCACTTCTGGCCCCTGTCCGGGGGCTTGGTCAGACATGGTCATAACCTTTCCGTTGAAACCTTGGCGGCGACCGCCTTTTGGATGGCGTCGACCTCAGCCAGCATCCAGGTCTGATAGTCATAACCGGGCGTCGGCATCGTTTCGTAGACCCCCACCACCGGGATGCCGGCCCTTTGGGCGGTGGCCCGGAACGAGGTCGTGAGCGAGTCGACGACCTGCTCGTTGTACACGAATACCTTGACCTTGCGCTGGGTCAACAGGTTGTCCTCCAGGGTAATGTCCTGGGGCGACGGGTCGACCCCGTTCATGATGTCGGCCTGCATACCGAAAGGCGTCAGGTTGTCGGTGCCCATGGCCGCCAGCATGTAGTCCGCCACCGGCTCGGTCGTGGCGACGGGGACATCGCGGTACCTCGTCTTGAAGGTGCGCATGGCCTGGAGCCACGGGCCCAGCGAATGGTCAAAAGCCTTCATATTGGCTGTGAAGTAGGCGGCTCGGCCCGGGACCAGCCGGCTGAGGTCGGATGCCACGGCTTTGGCCACCGCAGGCATTGTGCCCGGGCTGTACCAAAGGTGAGGGTTGGGCGTGCTATCCGCCAAGCGCAGCAACGTCTGGACGGTGATCACCCGGCGCCGCCCCTCAGGCGACGCGGATTCGATCCTGTCCATAAAAGTGTCGTAGCCCAGGCCGTTCTGGACGACCAGTTGAGCGGCGCCCACGGCCTCGGCCACGCTCGGGCTCGACTCAAAGGTGTGCGGGTCCGTATTGGGGTTGTCGAGGACGGAGGAGACCTTCACGTAGTGGCCCCCGATCTGGCCGATGACGTTGGCGTACTCGTTTTCGGCGCCCACGGCGACAACGGTCCCCGACGCCGCGGACGAGCGCCCTGCGGGGAGACCTCGTGTGCCGGAGGAAAAAGCGGGACCGCCGATGCCGCCAATGCCGACCGCGGCCACAGCGGCCGACAGGGCCAGCCCCGCCGCCCTACGCCGGTGGGAACCGGGCGCGGTGCCGGGGCCTGAAGCGGTCATGCCTCAATCTTAGACTAGGACTGAGTCTCATCACAAGTGACGATCTCATTTTCCTCCCGGGCCAGTTGCACGGATGCATCAACATGTGCCTAGATGGAGGGGGTGTCCGTGACCAAGGCCTACGGGGTGGCGGGCGAGCTCCTCAAAGCGTCGTCGACCATCACGTCGGTCATATAGTCACTGATGCCGTACGCCATGCCGACGAGGAGCCATGAGCACGGAGACGGGGGGCCAGCAACCGAACTCGGCTCCGGCTGACTTGTTGCTCGACGAGCTCCACGAGCTCGTCGAGGCCCGGCTGCGGCGCACCGACCAGCGCTACACTTCCGGCCGGCGCGCCATTATCTCGCTGCTGGGTACCGCGGGTAACCCCGTCAGTATCACCGAGATCGCCCGGAGCCTTCCCGACCTGCCCCGCAGCTCCGCCTACCGCAACCTCGTCGACCTCGAAGTCCGCCGGGGTAGTGCGGCGGGTCGTGGCCCACGACGAGTTTGCCCGTTTCGAGCTGGCGGAGGACCTAACCGAGCACCATCACCACCTGCTTTGCGTGGCTTGCGGCAAGGTCACCGACGTGACCCTGGCGGCGAGGGTCGAGCGCAACCTCAACGATGCCATCGTCGAGATCGCCGGCGCCGAGGGCTTCCGCCCTCACGGTCATCGCCTGGACGTCCTAGGTCTCTGTCGCGACTGCTCGTGAACCGGCGGGCCCGGTGTGCGCCGGTTATGTAGGCCGCACGACCACCAGAGCGATGTCGTCCCGGGTTTGGTCTGCGGGCCTGGAGCGCAAGATGAAATCGCACACATCGTCGGCGGAGGTGGCGCCGTCGGGGTGCTGAAGAGAAGCCCGGAGCCGCTCGATGCAATCGGTAAGAGCGGCTCCCGGTCGTTCCACCAGACCGTCGGTGTAAAGGACCAGGAATGAGCCGGCGGGGACGAGCCGCTCGTCTTGGCCCCGGAGCTCGTCCCCGGGGGCACCAATGACGCCCGAGCGGCCGTCCCGAAGTTCATCGACCTGGCCGTCGGGAAAGCGGACAAAAGGCGGCAGGTGGCCGGCGTTGGCCCAGCGGAACCGACGGGAACCCTTCCCGTCAGGGGGGCCCAGGACGCCATAGACGACCGAGACGAGACCGGTGACGCTGAAGGCGTCCACCAGCCGGGCCAGGCGCTCGAGGACCGACGCCGGTTCTCCTCCCTCCCAGGCGTAAGCCCGCAGGGAGGCCCGGACCTGGGCCATGGCCGCGGCCGCCTCGGCGTCATGGCCCATCACGTCGCCGATGACCACACCGGTACGGCCCCCGCCCAGGTCGAAGACGTCGAACCAGTCGCCACCCACCTGCTGGCCGTCGGAGGCGGCGACGTAGCGGGATGCTATTTCGAGGCCGGGGAGGTGCGAGAGGGTGGGCAGCAGTTTGTGCTGCAGGGTCTCGGCGACGCGGTGTTCACTGCGGTACAGCTCGACGGCGGCATCGCGCCGGCGGACCACCTGCTCCAGGACGGAGGCGACCAGGACCGAGCCCACGGTGCCCACGCCCGCCGCCGCCCACGCGGACCAGGCGGCCACCATCCCGACCAGGGGCTGGCGGGAAGATACGGCGAGTGTCCAGCGGCTCGTCCCTACCGCGAAGGGCAGGTACTGCACCGGTCCCGCCAATGGCAGCGCCTTGGTCGTCGCCGTCACAAGTTGTCCCGGCTCGGGCCGAGACGCATCGTAAAGAGCGACGCTTAGCTCATGGAAGGGGGCGGTCCCGGCCTGACGTGGCGCCTTGAGCAGCCCTAAGGCGTTTTCACGGTAGACGATGGTGCCCGCCGGTACCGACGGCCCGGCCAGGGCGAAGCCGATGCGTCGGTCGCCGCCCGAGCCGATCACCGGGGTCGCCACCAGTGCCGCTCTGTGAAGGGCGGCGCGCATGACCGAGGCCATCGTCCCGGAAACCCTTTGACCGACGGAAAGCCCGTCGCCCGCCGCGGCCACCACCACAAACGCCCCCGGTAGGGGCGCGGAGGTACCGTCGTCCGGGGCCGAGGATCCCGGCGCCGGTCTCAACAACGCGAACGTTAGGTCCCCCGGCCCATTGGCCACGGCCTCCGCCGCCGCCTTGGTGAACAACCGGGTGCCGCCGTCGCGGGCAACGAGGCCCAGCCCGGCCAGCGTCGCTTCGTCGGCACTGATGGCGGTACCGAGCACGAGGCTCACCTCGGTGGCGCGCTCCTTGAGCAGGCGGCTGTCCTGGTCGCCGACGATCGACCGCGTGGCCAGCACCACCCCCAGGCTCAACAGGACGAGAAGGACCAGGGTGGTGGCCGGGACCCGGTGGAGCCGGGCAAAATGGCGCCGCGCCCCGGGAGTGGCCGCCGGGCTTGCCTTCATTACTGGGTGCACCGGCAAAACGACGCCATCACCGTGGTCGAAGCTCGGGCCCACACCTTTGACTGATATGACATTTCCTCGGTGGCCCACTGATAATCGCCACGACCTGGCGCCGGGTACCGAGTGCGAACAAGCCGGGTGGGAGGTCGTCCTCCCTGGCTGGCTGCTCAGCCGCCTCTAGATTAGGAGCACACAACTACCTTCGCAAGGGCGCCCAAACAACGCGGCGCGGCCCGGATGTCGGCCGGCCCGGCGCACCGGGATCGGTTAGCATCCGTGGTGAACCCAAAGGAAAGGGACGCCTCGGTTTGGGCGGGACCGCTTCGGGCCCTCACCCTCTACAGGCTCCGTCGCCTCTTTCCATGTAGAAATTGAGACGACAATGCTTTTCGGGTTTATCTCCCACTTGGCACCGCTGTCCCCTAATAACTTCAATAGCCGGTGCCCAACATGAGCGGGGGACCTTCTGCTGCCGGGCCACTGCCGTCCCTTTCCGACCTGTCCGGAGTGCTGCTCTCCGAACAGAGCGTCCCGGACCTGCTGGCGATAGTCGTCAATTTGGCAGCCTCCGCCATCGACGGGGTCGACGGGGCCAGCGTGTCCATGGCTATCCAGGGCCGTGAAGGGTTCGAAACGACCGGCGCCAGTTCCCCCACGGTCCGCGAGATCGACGACGCCCAGTACGAAAAGGACGAAGGTCCCTGCGTCGAGGCGATCCTGACGGGTAATGAGGTGAGGGTCAGCCTTCCGACCGGGCAATGGCCCCGGTTCAGCGAGCGCGCCGTGATGGCCGGGGTGCGCTCGGTGTGGGCGATCCCGCTCCGGGTCAAAGAGACGAACATCGGGGCGCTCAACTTGTACTCCAGACGCGAGGAGCCGTGGGTGGCGGCGGGGGCGAGCGACGCGGCCCGAGGGCTGGCGGGCCAGGCTGCGGTGGTATTGGCCAACGCAGCCAGCCTGGTTAGCGCGGAAACGACCAACGCCCATCTTCAGGAAGCCCTCGAGAGCCGCGACATCATCGGCCAAGCCAAGGGCATCCTCATGGTTCGCCAAAATGTCAGTGCCGACGAAGCGTTCGATATTTTACGGCGCGCTTCTCAGGGTAGCGGCCGCAAACTCCGGGAAATCGCCCTCGAGGTGGTCAAGAGGCTTCAGGCCCGCCCGGGGCGGTCCAAACGGCGGAAGAGCCGCCGCGTTAGCGGTCAAAGTCGCGATATTGTCGTGCGCGCTCTTATCGAAGGCGTTGATCGTGCCAAAGACCAACTTCTCGTGTATGGGACGAGCTACCATCCCAATACTGACATCCTTTCCGATGATGGCCGGAGCCGTAAAGTGACGGCGTTCACCGTCTCATAGTGCTGGCTCGTGTGCGCACCGTCGCCGAGCTGACCGTGGGAGTGGAGCCTGAGGCCGTTCCTCGCGCCCGGCGATTGGTCCGCTCCGTTCTGCAGGGTTGGCCGTCGGAGCTCGTGGCGGACGCAGAACTGGTGGTGACCGAGTTGGTCACCAACGCCAGCTTGCACGGTGAGGCGCCCATCACCGTCAGGGTGTTGGTAGGTGGCGGCGTCCGCGTGGAGGTAGAGGACGCCAGGCGGGCGGCGCCCATCGTGTCACGGCACAGCACGGAGGCGATGACGGGACGGGGCTTGGCGATGGTGGCGGCACTGTCCTCCGGGTGGGGGGTCGAGCTGGCCGAGAGGGGCAAAGTGGTATGGGCCGAGCTCGCCAGCATCGCCCTGGGCCCCCGGAGGCGTCAGCGCCGAAAGTCGACATCGAGGCGCTGCTAGCGGCGTGGTCCGATGACGACCCCGAGGCTGGGACCTACCTCGTCCGCCTCGGGGCGGTTTCGACGGACCTACTGCTCGCGGCGAAGGCGCACATCGACAACGTCGTGCGCGAGCTCACACTCGTGCGCGACGGTGAGACGTCGAGCGGCGTAACGCTGGCTCCCGAGATGGCGGCGCTGATCGAGACCGTCACGTTCGATTTCGCCGATGCCCGAGCCGAGATCAAGCGCCAGGCGACGGCCGCCGCCAGCCGGGGCGACCAGATCACAAACCTGGAGTTGCACCTGACGCCAGCGGCGGCGGACGCCGGTGAACGGTACCTGGTGGCGCTCGACCAGGCCGACCGTTATGCCCGTTCCGCGCACCTGCTCACCCTGGCCCCACCCCGGGCCCACCGCATCTTCCGCCAATGGTACGTGCGCTCTATCGTCGACCAGCTCCGAGCCCTGGCCCGCGGTGAAGACCCAGCCCCCCCGACACCGTTCCAGGTCGTGCTCACCGAAGAGGTGACGAAGTTGGCGGAGGCGGCCGAGGCCCTGGCCCGGCTGGCCCTCTTGCAGAAAGTGACCAGGGAGCTGGCCGACGCCCGCTCGGCGCAGGAGATGAGCCAGATCGTGGTCGACAACGCCGTACAGTTCCTCGGGGTCGAAAGCGCCCGGGTCCGTCTGCTCACCGAGGATGCCATGCTGCGGTCGGTGGCCCGCCGAGGCTGGGGGGACCACGAGCCGGAGCGGTTCCCGGAGTACCCGCTGGGCGCGGACCTCCCCGGCGCTGAGGCGGCGCGCACGGCCCGGCCCGTGTTCATGCGCTCATTGCAAGAGGCCCTTTCGCACCACCCGGCGTTGGCTTTCCACTACCGGCCGGGCCGCAGTGGCCACGTCACGCCCCTGGTCGTCGGCGACCAGGTCCTCGGGCTGCTCTCGCTCACGTTCCTCAGCGGCGAGCTCACCGACGAAGCCGAGGTGGCCTTCGTGGAGGCCTTGGCCGACGCCCTGGCCCAAGGCCTGAAGCGGGCCCAGTTGGCCGCCAGCGACGAGGAAAAACGCGAAACGTTGAGCCTTTTGGCTGATGCGACCCAGATCATGGTGTCTGCTCGGGAGCCGTCGGAGGTGCTCGAGCGCCTCGTTTCCCTCGCTGTGCCCCGCCTTGGTGACTGGTGCACGGTTTATTTGGCCGACGGGCCGGTGCTGCGCCGGGCGGCCATGGCCATCGACGGACAGCCGGAGTTGGCCAAGCAGCTCAAGTCCCTCCCCCTGAGCCTCGACGCCGACAGCCCGCAGACCCGCGCCTACCTCACCGGCGAGGCGCAATTGATAAACGAGGGGGTCGGCCGCCTTTTGCAGCGTCTTTACCCCGGCCTCGACTTTTCCGCCCTCGGCGGTGACCCGGACTCGGGCACGGGTCTCTGTGTCCCGATCAAATTGCGAGGGGAGCGCATAGGCGTCGTTGCGCTCACGTTCGTCACCTCGAGCCGCAAGGTCACCCCGCACGTGATCGAGGCGCTGTCAGGTTTGCGGGACAGGGCGGCCATAGCGTTCGACAGTGCTCGGCGCTGGAGCGCTCAGCGCCAGGTGGTGCACACGCTCGTGGCGGCACTGCTGCCTGAGTTGCCACCCAGGGTCGACGGCATGGCCTTCTCCGCCCGGTACCTACCGGCCGGTGGTGATGTGGCCGGTGACTGGTGGGAGGCCCAGCTGATGCCCGACGGCACGGTGCTGGTGGGCCTGGGCGATGCCGCCGGTCATGGACTTGCGGCCGTTTCTCAGATGTCCGAGCTGCGCCACGGGGCCAGGGCGCTCGCCCTGGTCGAGCCCAGCCCGGCGGCTTTGCTGGCTGACCTCAACGGGCATCTCACCGGCGCCGACGCCGGATTAGCGACGGCGGTGTACGGTCGCCTGCAACCAGCCACCGGGGAGTTGAGCTGGGCCCTCGCCGGCCACGTGCCCCCCCTGTACGTGACGGCCGACGGCAAGGTCACGGTCCTGGACGGGCTGGCGGGACCGCCGTTGGGCGTCCCCATCAGCGGCCCGGGACGGGACCAGCTGTTGCAGCTCGGCCCGGGAGACACGCTGGTCTTCTACAGCGACGGCGTCGTGGAGAGCCGCCAGGGCCAGCTCAACGAGGGCATCCGGCGCCTGGCGGGCACGGTGGCCGCCCACGCCCACGAGGACGTGGAGACCCTCAACGACAGCATCGTCGCCGCCCACTGTGCCGAGCCGTCCGACGACTGCTGCCTATTGCTGCTGCGGCGCAGCCCGGAGGCCGTCAAGCCGGGATGACCGGCAGGACCAGGTGCGGCCATCAAGCCGGGATGACCGGCAGGACCAGGCGCGACGGCTGGGAGCGACGGTGGTGGACCCGGTTGACGGCGAGGCGGAAGTCGGCCTCGACCTCGGTGGCGATCGCTCCGCCCGTGTTGGTGTTGCGGTCGAAGCGGGGGAAATTGCTACTCGACACTTCGAGGCGGATACGGTGCTCGGCGGCGAAGACGTTGGCTGTGGCCACCAGGTCCACGGTGACCTCGTAGGTCATGTCGGGCGTCATCAGGGACGGGCCTGAGCGTGGCTCGCGGTACCGGGTGCGAACGATCCCGTCGGCCAGGTTCACCGCCCGCCCGTCGGGCCACACGTCGACCAGTTTCCCGGTGAAATCGGTGTCGGGTGCCGACGACGAGATGTGCAGGACCAGCCTGACGGGGCCGATGACCTCGACGGGCCGGGCGAGCGGGCCCGTGGTGTAGCAAAGGACGTCGCCTCGGCTCTCGGGACCTCTCTGGTCACGCGGCCCGGCATTGACGCCGATGAAGAGCCCGGGCAAGAAGGTGGCCCCACCGGTGGTGGGGACGGGGCGGCGCGGGTCGTACGTGTAGACGTCGTCCGGCTCGTCGCCCGGGAACTCCGTCGACAATACGCCGTCACCGGCGGCGGTGTTGGCTTGGCCCTGGCTGTGGAGGAAGTAGTCGACGTACTCCGTGCCCGGCAGAGGCCAGTCGTCGGCGTCCATCCACTCGTCGGTACCCATCACGAAGAGGCGGACGGGCTTTTCGTGGGCCAGGCCGGTGTCGATGCCCTTGAGGAGCCAGTCGAACCAGCGAAGCTGCAACCCGGTGATATCGGCGCCATCGGTCCCGGACAGAAGGCCGAACGAGCGCTCCGGGAACCACCCGGTGTAGTCCCCGTGGGCCAGGCCCGATGACCAGCCGCTGGCGCCGGCGGGCTTCGTCGCTGCCGCCGTGCTCTTTCATGCCGACGTAGTTGGCCAGCGTCCCCTTCAGGAAAATGTCGTACCAGCCCCCCATGTTGAGCGCCGGGGCCACGATGTGACCGAAAGCTTCAGATGGGGCCGTGGTTTTCCAGAACTCGTCGTAGGTCGGGTGGTTCAACCAGTCGTCGTAATAGGGAGCGATGTCCTTCGAGCTCGGCTGGTCCCCGCAGCGGCAGGCGCCAGTACAGGTCGTAGTTGTGGTCAACGGCGGCGACCAGGGGGGACGAATCCCCCGGCGCCGCCGCCCCCGTCCCGGCCCGACGGTCCATCTCGCCGAGCGCCAGGGACCAAAAAGCCCAGTGCAGGTTGAACCCGAGCTGGAACGCGCCCCCCTGGTACGCCCAGCTCTCGTAGTACTGGTCGGTGGTGACGAAGGGCGCGATGGCGGCCAGCGCGGGCGGCGCCTGGCTGGCTGCCATCCACTGCGTGGCTCCCACGTAAGAGCCCCCGAACATGCCCACTGCACCCGTAGACCACGGCGCCCCCGCCGCCCATGCGATCGTGGCGGCGCCGTCGGCGGCTTCGTCGAAGAACGGGTTGAAGGCCCCCCCGGAGGCGTAGCGGCCGCGGGTGTCCTGAGCGACGACGACGTAACCGGCCTGGACCGCCCGCAGGACGTCGAAGGTATCGCTGACCAACTTCAGCGCCTCCTTGTTGTACGGCAGCCTGGTCAGCAGGACCGGGTGGCGGCCACAAGGGACGGGCCGGTAGACATCGGCGAGCAGTTCGATGCCGTCGGTCATCCGCACGGGCACGTTCTTCTCTATGAGGATGTCCATGACAAAGCTCCCTCGGTCCGGCTAGCTCGGTCTGCGCCCCAAAGCGCGCCCGCTGCCACACTTTAGGGACGCCGGCGACCCGGGCCGACATCGGCGCCGATCGAGCTCAGAAGACCGGACCGCCTTTGGGCGCCGGGCCACTCGACCGCCTAATGTCACATGAGCCCAGAGGACCGTCGCGTGCTATATTCGCGACTGACACCGCATTTAGCCCCAACGTGTTGGGCTCTGCCGCCGGTCGGGCGGCCGCCTCCGGGAGCGTTGCTCCGGACCTGGTAGACCTGGCAGCGCCTGCATCGAGTGACGCCAACCAGGGAGGCCGCTGATGCGGTTTGTCGACTTACCGGCGCGGCGACGCCCGGCACCTCATTTCGAGGCCAGTGGTCTTGAAACTGCGCCGTACCTCCCCCGGGCTGCGCTCTGGGAGAGACGAGCAGGCTGTCAACAAGCTGGTAACGCCAATCCCATCCGCTCGTCGTGGAAAGACCCGGCTTCTCCCGGCCGTCCCGTTATGTGCCATGTCCCTGGTCGGGGCCCAGGAATGCGCGGCACAGCAAGCGGCTCTCAGAGTGAGAGACGCAAATGTGGTCCCTACTTAGGGGGGAAACAAGCTGAATGAAAGAACCAATTGCTTCGGCAAAGACGTCGAGCGGGAGGAAACGTGCCAGGCTGCTCGTCGGCACCCTTGCGCTTACCATGGCCAGCTTCGGTGCTGCGGTAGCCGTTTCGGCTGCACCTGCCATCGGTACCCCGGGATCGGCCTTCACCAATGTGTCGGTTACACCCACCGCGGCAACAACGGAACAGCAGCAGTCCTATGTGATCACCATGACGGCGCCCAGCGTTATCCCCAACGGCGCCTCGATCGCCGTGGCCGATAACCTTGGCAACCACGTGGTGGTCACGACCGTGTTGACGGGCGTCTCGCTCGTGGACGAGAACGCGGCGAACTGCCGTCAGTCCGGCACCAATGGAGGCACGGCCACTACAAGTGACGGTCTCGTCATCGTCCTCGCCGGCAACTGCAATATCGCAGCCGGCGACACGATCGAGATCGGCCTAACGGTCACGGACCCGACGTCGAACTTCTCCTTCAGCGTGGCGTCAACTGTTAACGGCACGGCGGTCACTTCCAACTCGGTGACGATCAACTCGGTCCCGCCCGCGGTGTCCGCTTCGCCGCTTACCCCCGGTTACGGCGCGATCTACACGATCGCCGGGATCGGCACAGAACCGTTGGTACCGTGGAACTCCCCGGCACTGACTGTCGGGAGCACTACAGAGCCCGTTACGACCCTCACAGTGGAATCCCCGGTCACCGCCATTCCCACGACGGCCAACAGCATCGATTGGTACAGCTCGGCCAACGGAACCGGTTACTCGGTCAGCTACACGCCGTCCACCGGGCCCCCCGACACGGACATTGTTCAGTCCGCAACGGTTAGCTTCGAACGCGGGGGGGACGTACAACATTGTTAACGTTCTCCTGGCCTCAGGGATCCCAGCAGGTGCGAGCATCACCCTTACGGCAGAAGGCCTCAACCCCTTGACTGCGGGTGCCTATCCCGTCACAGTTACTCCGGAGTGGACCAGCCCGCCGACCTCGACGCCCACCACGAGTAACCAAGCGCCTTATACCAACGCCGTGACCGAGACTGGCGCTGTCAGCTTGGGGACGTCGGTAACGGGCGTGACCGTTACCCCGACCCCGATCCTGGCCAGCACTTCGGCAACGTACACGGTTGGTTTCGAGTCGACCAGTGGCGTCAGCGCCGGTGGCTACATCTGCCTGTCCGAGCTGAGCACCAGTTTCGCGAACTCCCTCCCGAGCACCGCCAGCCCGACCTTGGCTGTCCTGCTGACCGACACCACGTCACTAACCCATTTCGTTCTACCTTCAGCGGATGTCGGCGACGTCGCCTGTGGCACCAGCACGCTCGATGTCAACTCCCTGCAGATCATCTTGCCTACCGGTGAGATCATCACCCCCGGTGACCAGGTCACGGTCACCCTCATCAACGTGAACAACCCGACGGCGGTAGGGACGTACAGCGACTTCGCCGTCTCAACGTCGATGGACCCCGTGGCCGTCGATGCTCCCGCCTACCAGATCGCCGTCGCCCCGGGGGCGCCCATTATCGGCACGGCCGCGGCCGGGTATGCCCAGGCCACCGTGAGCTTCAGCGCCCCGACCTCCAACGGCGCCAGCGCGATCAGCTCCTATACGGTGACGGCCACCGACTCGACCACCTTCGCCAACGGCGGCCAGACGGCCAGCGGGACGGCTAGCCCCATCACCGTGACCGGCCTCAGCACCGGTGACTCCTACAGCTTCACCGTTACCGCCACCAACGGGGCTGGCACCGGCCCGGCTTCGGCGGCGTCCAACGCGGTGGTGCCCGCTGCCCCCAGCCCACCTCCCGCTTCTCCAGCCCCAATCGCCACGCCCACGACTACCACCACCGTCCCGACCACTACCACGACGAGCACCACCCCAACCTCTCCTACGACGACAGTGGTCACGACTACGACGACCAGGCCACCGGGGCCCAAGGTCCCCAAGGCGGTCATCGCGTTGAACCGGCAAGCGGCTGTCTCGGGACCGACGGCCCGTCTGCGCCTGACTTGCACGAAGGCCGCCTGCTCGGGGACCATCACGCTCTGGTACCACAACGTCCGGTTCGCCACCACGGCCTACCACCTGGCCCCCGGGAAGGGGCACACCTTCAGTGCTCGCCTGAGCGCCAGGGCCATGCGCCTATTGGGCGAGGCCAAGGGCCATGTCCTCGAGGTCGACCAAACAGTGACCGTGAAAGGGGGAGCGACGATAAAGGCGCGGCTCGAACTGGGGAGATAGCCGTCCCTAGTTATTGGGCCCTAATCGTGGGGGAGCTAGCCGAAGCGAGGGCTGGAGCACCTGGACAACCGGCCATGGCAGACTGAGGCGCGTGGCAGCCGCCTCGCCGGTGTTGATCGTGCCAGACGCACAGGTGTGGCATACCTGGCTCGCCGAGCACCATGGCGACGCGGGCGGCATCTGGCTCGTACTGGCGAAGAAAGGCACGACCGAGCCCACGAGCCTTACCTACGACCAGGCCCTCGAGGAGGCGTTGTGCTTCGGCTGGGTCGACGGTCAGCTCGGCCCCGGCGATGGGGCTACCTTCCGTCGGAGGTTCACCCCCCGGCGGCCAGGCAGCTCGTGGTCAAAGCGCAATGTCGCACTTGTCGGACTGCTCATGCGCGACGAGCGCATGCGGCCGGCGGGCCTGGCCGCAATCGAGCGAGCGAAGGCGGACGGGACGTGGGCTTCCGCTTACTCGGGCCAGGCCGTGATCGAGGTCCCCAGCGATCTGGCGTCGGCCTTAGGGGACCATCCGGCCGCCCGAGAGGCCTTCGACAACCTCAGTCGCGCTAACCGCTATGCCGTGCTCTACCGTATCGAAACCGCCAAGCGCAGCGAGACGCGCAAACAGCGCATCGAGAGGCTCGTGGAGATGCTCGCCCGCGGCGAAACTCTCCACCCTCAGGCGCGCCCGACGCGGCCGTCGCCGTGAGACTTCGCTGGCCGCCGAGCGGGCCGGGTCGGGTTAAGCCGAGCCGGCCAGGTTGGCGGCGCGATCCGCATATCCTGGCCCACCGTCGCCGGCCCCCGGCGGGCCCGAGCCGTTATGGGCAGTTGGCGGGGCTAGTCTCCCCCCTGGTGGGACGGCATCCATGATCTCGGGGGCATGACTGGTTTCGGTCCTGTAGACGTCGAGCGAGATGAGCCCGTGTTCCACCATGAGTGGGAGCGCCGGGCATGGGGCTTGACGTCGGGTTTTTTTGCCATGGGGTTCAGCAACGGAGGGGAGTTCCGTCATGCCGTCGAGCGGATGGGCCTGGACGGTTCTATAGTTCCCTACCGACGATCGGCGCCCGGTCCCAGGTCGGCGCCAGCCGTGCTCAAAAGCCCGCCGCGCCTCTGAACCCCGGCCCACTCCACGGCTTGGCGCGCCACTAAGCCGGGGTAGCGCCACCGCAACAGCTGTCGCTCGGCGGCGCCAGGATCGTCGTCCAGGTCCATGAGCGAAAGGGCGAGCTGGCGCGCTCGCCGCAACTGGTGCTCGTTTGCTGACAGCTGCAGCTGCTCCTCCTGCCAGGCCGCGTGCCGGGCCTGCAGGGCGGGGGAGAGCCGGCACAGGCGGGCCCGGTTGAGAGGCGGGACCCGCCGGCGTACCGAAAGAGCGTCGGTGCCCGCTAGTTGCGCCAAGTCGAACTGGATGGTCCGGTTGATGCTACGGACAAAGGGCGAGTGCCGACCGCTGCGGTCGCCCAGGCCAAGCGAGCGAGCCGTCTCCGCTAGGTCCAGGTCGAAGCCGTCCGGGCTGTACTCGAAGCCGGAGGCGAAGCGGCGCAGGAGCCAGACCGTGGACGGGCCCAGGATCCCCAGCCAGTATTCCTCCACATATGTCGACCTCGGGTCGTGGCCGAGGTTATCGATGACGTCGTCCGGCCACGGTAGGACGTGCAGGACTTCGGGCGCGAAGCAAAGTTGTGGGTGCACGAGCGCCTCCCTAGGAGGTGGGCTGAAGAGGTAGGAGGAAGTGCTCTCATGCTATTTCATGGCGCTTCAATACACAAGGGGCGTCCGCCGGTGGGCCGTCCAGGTACCGTCGTCAGGTCCAGCTGGCGGCGTCGGCCTTGACGCCTGAAGCGCCGTCTGCCGTGCGCACCTCCACCGCCATGTCGGCTGGCGCCCGCAGGCTGGGAGCATGGTCGATGGCCTTGAAGATCGAGGCGGCGATGCCCGGGCCGTCCAAGCCCAGCTGGCCCAGGATGCGCTGGGGCTTGTCGTGGGGGATGTAGGCCGTGGGGACGCCGAGGTTGAGCACAGGCGGGCTCTGGCGCCTGGCGTTGAGGTCGGCGATGGCGTCGGCGATGTAATTGCCGGCGCCGCCGTTGCGGATCCCGTCCTCCACCGTCACCACCAAAGCGTGCTTACCGGCGTCGGCGATCATTACCGGGTCGAGTGGGCGAACCACCCTCACGTCCCACAGGGTGGCCTCGACGCCCTCGTCGGCGAGCAGGGCCGCTGCCTCTTCGGCAGGCTCGAGCAACTTGCCGACGGCGAGGATGCAGACCGAGCCGTCACCGCCCCGTACCCGGCGGGCGGATAGGCCCGTACCAACCTGGTCGGGCTGCACCTGGCGCGCCGCCGTCTTGGGGAAGCGCAGGACGGAGGGGCCCGACAGGTCCAGGGCGGAGCGGAGCATCGCCTTCAGCTCCTGGGCGGACGAAGGGGCGAAGATGGTCATGCCCGGGATCTTCAGGCACAGGGCCATGTCCAGGATCCCGTGGTGGCTGGGGCCGTCGTCACCCGTGATACCCGCCCGGTCCAGGGCGAAGACGACGGGCAGGCCGTGCAGGCCGACGTCGAGGTTGGCCTGGTCGAAGGCGCGGCTGAAGAACGTCGAGTAAACGGCCACCACCGGCCGCAAGCCGCCCATGGCCATACCGGCAGCCGAAGTCACCGCGGCCTGCTCGGCGATGCCGACATCGAAGAACCGGTCCGGCCAGCGGGCCTGGAAAGGCAATAGCCCGGTGGGGCCGGGCATCGCCGCCGTGATGGCCACCACGTCGTCGCGCTCTTCGGCGATTTCGAGTATTGATTCACTGAAAGCCAACGTGTACCACTTTAGGGCACGCGAAGATTGGGTGGGACCGACGGCGGGGTCAAAAGACGCAGCGTCGTGAAGGCATTTTTCCTCGTCTTCCTCGGCGAATTTGTAACCCCGGCCCTTCTGGGTGATGACGTGGACGACGATAGGCCCGTCGAAGGCGGCGGCTTGGCGGAAAGCTTGTTCCATGCCGGCGATATCGTGGCCGTCCAGGGGACCGACGTAGCGAACGCCGAGGGTCTCGAAGAAAGCCGGGGGCTCGATCACTTCCCGGATGGCGGAATAGAAACCTTGGAGGCTCGAATAGGCCAGGCTGCCGACGCGCGGAAAATCCCGGACGGCGGATTCTATGCGTCGCCGGGCCGAACTGACCCCGGGATGGAGGCGTAACCGGGTCAGGCTCTCGGAAAGGCGGGAGACCGTGGGCGCATAGGAGCGGCCATTGTCGTTGAGTATTACTATTACCCGCGACCCGCTGTGGCCCAAATTGTTGAGCCCTTCGTAGGCCATCCCGCCGGTGAGGGCGCCGTCCCCGACTATGGCGACGACATGGCGCCCGGGATGACTGCTGCGCTTGACGGCGGCGGATAGGCCGTGGGCGTAACTGAGGGCGGTCGAGGCGTGGCTGTTTTCCACCCAGTCGTGTACCGACTCCGCCCGTGACGGGTAACCCGACAGCCCGCCGGCTTGGCGCAGCGAGCTGAACATGTCCTGCCGGCCGGTCACGAGTTTGTGCACGTAGGCCTGGTGCCCGGTATCCCAGATGAGGTAGTCACGGGGCGAGTCGAAGACCCGGTGCAAGGCCAGGGTGAGCTCGACGACACCGAGGTTGCTGCCCAGGTGCCCCGTGTTGGCGGTGGACACGGCGTGGACGACGAAGTCCCGGATCTCGCCCGCCAGGGCCCCCAACTGGTCGTAGTCCAACCCCCGCAGGTCACTCGGGCCGCTTATCGTCTCCAAAAGCACCCCTTCAAGCTACCTCCTGTCCTCACCCTCCGACATCAGCACCGGTAAATGGGCAGTTCAGGCCCATCCAAGGGGGCCGGCCGGGACCGTGACCGGCCCGGTCCCGGGCTGAAACTCGACCGGACCGCTAGCTTGGTCCGGGCCATGACACCGACAGCCGAAGCCCCGCCCCTGGTCGACGAAGCCGTCGTGGCCCGTGTCCTGCGCCGGGCGCTCAACACTGGAGGCGAGTTCGCCGAGGTGTTCGCCGAAGACCGCCGGGGGTCGACTGTAGCCCTGGACGACGGGCGCATCGAAGACATCAGTTCGGGCCGCGAGCGCGGTGCCGGTATCCGTGTGGTGACCGGCAACACCACTGGCTTTGCCCATACCGCGGACCTGTCGGAGACGGGCCTGCTCCAGGCGGCGGAAGCGGCGTCAGGTGCCGCTCGCAGCGGCGGTGGAGGCACCCGGGAGGTAGCCCTGTCCCGCTGGGCGGTCCCGAGCCCCTCACCGGTCGAGGTCCTGCCCGCCGCGGTGGGCAAGGGCCGCAAGGTCGAGCTGCTACAGAAGTCCGACGCGGCCGCCCGGGCCCTAGGCGGCCCGCTACGACAGGTCAAAGCCTTCTACCGTGACAGCCGCCGGCAGGTCCTGGTGGCCAATTCCGAGGGGGTCTTGGCGTCCGACGACCAAGTGCGGGCACAGTTCCGGGTCACCGTCGTGGCCAGCGGGGACGCCGGGATGCAGACCGGGGGGGAGAGCATCGGGGCGACCATGGGCTTCGAGCTGTTCGACCGCCACGACGTCGCCGAGCTCGCCCGTTCGGCGGCGCGCCGCGCCCTGGTCAAGCTCCGGGCCAGGCCGGCACCGTCGGGGACCATGCCGGTGGTCATCAGGTGCGGGAGCGGCGGCGTGCTTTTCCACGAGGCATGTGGCCATGGGCTCGAGGCCGACCACATTGCCAAGGCCGTCTCGGTCTTCACCGGCAAGGTGGGGGAGAGGGTGGCCGCACCATCGGTGACGCTGGTGGACGATGGCACCATGGGCCACGAGTGGGGAACCCTGGCCATAGACGACGAGGGCCATCCGACCTGGCGCCACGTCCTGATCGAAAACGGGGTGCTGACGGACTACATGTGGGACTGGTTGCGCGCCCGCAAGCAGGGCCGGGGGGCATCGGCCAACGGCCGTCGCCAGAGCTACCAGCATCTTCCCATGGTGAGGATGACCAATACCTACCTCCTCAACGGGGACGAGAGCCCTGACGAGATAGTCCGCCAGACCCGGCACGGCGTCTACGTCGCTCAGCTCGGGGGTGGCCAGGTCAACACGGCCACCGGGGATTTCGTATTCGGTATGACCGAGGCGTACATGATCGAGGACGGCCAGCTGACCGACCCCATCCGGGACGCCAACCTCATCGGCAATGGCCCGCAGGTCCTGCGGGACATCGACGCCCTGGGTGACGACTTCTCGATGGGCTGGCCGGGCACATGCGGCAAACAGGGCCAGGGTGTCCCCGTCGGGATGGGCCAACCGACCCTACGCGTCCGTGCCCTGACCATCGGCGGGACGGCGCGTTGAGCGAGCTGTTGGAACTGGCCACCCGGGTGGCCGGTTGGGCACGGGACGGCGAAGATGTCGAGGTCTACGTGTCGAGGGGCACCGAGACCGAGGTCCGGGTCTACGAGGGCGACGTGGAGTCGCTGTCGTCCGCCACCTCGGCCGGGGCCGGGATCAGGGTCGTGCTCGGCCGCCGTCAGGGCTTCGCCTACGCCGGGTCCTTAGGCGAGGACGTCCTGGCCGAGACCTTGGCCGAAGCCCGGGACAATGCCACCTTCTCGAGCCCGGAGGCGTGGGTGGGGCTGCCCGAGCCGGACGGTGCCCTCCCCGTCCTCCGGGACCGATGGCGCGACGAGCTGGCGGCGTTCCCGACGGTCGGCAAGGTCAATGCCGCACTAGACCTCGAGCGAGCGGTGCGGGCCGGCGACGCCCGCGTCCGGCAAGTGGAGTCGGCTAGTTGGGGCGACGCCTATCACGAGAAGGCTTTGGCCAGCTCGCTCGGCGTACAGGCCAGCGACCGTTCGACGGCGTCCTACCTGTCGGCCGTGGCCGTCGCCGGAGACGGTGCGCAGAGCCAGATCGCTACGGGCTATAGCATCGGTCGAGCTCCGTCCGAGCTCGACTCGGTCAAAGCGGCAGGTGATGCTGTCACCCGGGCCGTACGGCTCCTGGGTGCGGCCAAACCTCGCTCCGCCCATCTGCCAGTCGTCTTCGAGCCCAGGGTGAGCGCCCAGCTGATCAGTTTGCTGGGTTCGGTGCTGAGCGGGGAGATGGTCCTGAAAGGCACCTCCCTTTTCGCCGATCGCCTTGGTGAGGAGGTTGCCGCTCCCGTTGTCACCCTGGTGGACGACCCCACTTGTTCTCAAGCCTGGCGAGCGGCTTCTTTCGACGATGAGGGCCTGGCGTGCCGGGCCAACACGATGATCCAGGGTGGTGTGCTGCGCGCTTACCTCTACGACAGCACCACCGCCCGCCGGGCGGGCACGTCTTCGACGGCCAGTGCCGTCCGGGCGGGTTATAAGAGCGCCCCCGGAGTGGGCACCCGGGCCGTCTACCTGCGGCCCGGCGAGCTCGGCCCGGACGAGGTGCTGGCCAGGCTGGGGGACGGCCTGCTGGTCCAGTCTCTCAGCGGGTTCCATTCGGGCGTCAACCCGGTCAGTGGCGACTTCTCAGTAGGGGCGGAAGGCCTGCTCTTCCGGGGTGGCGAGCTATCCGAGCCGGTGAGAGAGATGACTATCGCGTCGAGCATCCAGCGCATGCTGCGGGAGGTTTCGGACGTGGGCAATGACCTGCAGTGGTTACCCTCCTCGGCGGCGGGACTGACTATCGGTATTTCCGAAATGTCTATGAGTGGTTCATAGGCAATGTCTGTAAGCGGTGTCTGTAAGCGGTGTCTGTGAGCGGTCCGTGAGCGGGCTCTAGGAAGCCGCGGCCGAGGCGCGGGGCGCGGTGCTGGGTTTGCCGGCGCCCTCCTTCGCCCCCCCGTCCTTCTTGCCGCCGTCTTTCGGCTTGCCACCGTCCTTCGAGCCACTGTCCTTCGAGCCACCGTCCTTCGAGCCACCGTCCTTCGAGCCACCGTCCCGGGAAGCCTCTGCCTTGGGCCCTGCCGACGACGACGCCGCAGCCTGGCTGGCGCCGTCCCCGCTGGCCTCGGCCGTTTTTGTGTCCGTCGGCCTGGTGGAACCCTTACGGCCGTCCGAGCGGCTGTCGGTCTTGTAGAAACCGCTGCCCTTGAAGGTAATGCCAATGTTCCCGAAGACCTTGCGTAGCGTGCCCCCGCAGGCCGGGCACTCGGTCAACGCGCTGTCCTTGAACGACTGCACGACTTCGAGATGTTCGCCGCAGGACTTGCAGGCGTACTCGTACGTTGGCATGTGAAGCTGCCCTTTCCTTAGCACTCTCACGGTTCAACTGCTAAGTCTAGCCTGGCGCGGGCGGGGAGCGACGGGGAGGGCTCGGCCATCGCCTGGCCCCGGCCGAGCGCGAGTTACAAGTCACTCAAGTGGTAGAACCTAGGCATGACGACGGGGCCGAAGCTCCGGTGACATCGCTGCGGGGCCCGGTGGCGGCCCAGACAAGGAGGCCGCTCATGGCGGAAAGGGTTCGCAAGGCGGTGATCCCCGCCGCCGGGCTGGGGACTCGTTTCCTGCCGGCCACCAAGGCTCAACCCAAAGAGATGCTACCCCTGGTCGACAAACCGGCAATCCAGTACGTGGTCGAGGAGGCCGTCGCCGCCGGTATCACGGACATACTGGTCATTACCGGGCGGGGCAAGCGCAGCCTCGAGGACCACTTCGACCGTTCGTTCGAGCTCGAGTACTACCTCCAGGAGGGGGGCAAGTTGGAAGAGCTCGAAGGAGATGCGGCGGATCGCCGAGATGGCGGAGATCCATTACGTTCGCCAGGGCGAGCCCAAGGGCCTCGGGCACGCCGTCCTGGTGGCGGCCGACCACGTCGGGGACCTGCCCTTTGTCGTCATGCTGGGTGACGACATCATGCACCCGAAAGCCGGCGTCCTGGCCGGGATGCTGGGGACGTTCGAGCGCTTCGGCCGCAGTGTCATCGCTTTGAAGGAGGTGCCCGCCGAGGATATTTCCTCCTATGGCTGCGCCGCCGTCCGGCCTCTCGACGACAACATCGTCGAGGTGGAGGACCTCGTCGAAAAGCCTGCACCCGGGGAGGCACCGTCCAATCTGGCGGTGATGGGCCGTTACGTGTTCAGCTCCGAAATCCTGGACGTGCTGGCCCACACCAAGCCTGGGCGCGGGGGTGAAATCCAGCTCACCGACGCCATCAAGACGCTCACCGAGCGCCAGCCCGTGTACGGGTGGACTTTCCGACAGGGCCGTTTCGACGTCGGCAACAAGCTCGACTACCTGCAGGCGACGGTGGAGCTGGCCCTCGAGCGTGAAGACCTGGGCCCACCGTTCCGGAAGTTCCTCGTCGAACGGCTGGCCCGCGAACAGAGCTAAGTACGGGGGTTTCCTCCCCGGCCCGGCGAGCCGCGGCCTCCGTGGTAGGGGGCCCCATCGAGGCCTGCGGAGAGGGCTCTCGGCGCCCAGTGGGGCCCCGCGGACCGTTTGGCATAGAATCACCTCGTGACCGATCATGGCCTGACACACCTGGACCCATTGGGACGTGCCCGCATGGTCGACGTCACTCCGAAGGACCCCACGCACCGCCGGGCCATGGCCCGCTGCCGGGTCCATATGCAGCCGGAGACAACCTCGAAGGTGGCCAGTAACGCCATCACCAAGGGCGATGTCCTGGCTGTGTCCCGGGTGGCCGGGATCCAGGCGGCCAAGCAGGCTGCTCAGCTCATACCGCTTTGCCATCCCCTGCTGGTGGGAGCGGTAACCATAAATTTCACGATCGGCGACGATTACGTCGAAGTGGAGACTCAGGTCGAGACCGTCGACAGGACGGGTGTCGAAATGGAGGCGCTGACGGCTTGTGCCGTCGCTGCCCTCACCATTTATGACATGTGCAAGTCTTTCGACCGCGCCATGGTTATCGGTGACCTTGCCCTATGGGAGAAGACGGGTGGTCGCAGCGGTAACTGGCGCCGAGAGCCGACGACGGGCCTTGCTCCTGCCGCCTCCGAGCTGAGCCGGCCGCGGCCCATCGAAGAGGAAATCGACGGCCTCATCGGCAACGACGATCTGGGTTTCGACCACTGACGTCTTTCCCCGTGGTCCTCCCAAAACAGGAGGATCCACCATTTCGCGTGTTGAGCGGACTACCGTCCGATGAAAGACCGACGGTAGGCCGAGGAGTTAGATAATGGGAGCCGAGTTTCTCGTCGCCATCCTCTGGGGCGTTGTCGTGGTTTATTGGGCGTGGTCCCGGCGGCCCGTCTTCGGCGATTCGATCGGTCTGTTCCGCCACGAGCTGCACGCTCTGGCCAACGCCGCCCCGGCGCGCGTGCCGCCCGCCAACCGTCGCCGTCCACTGCCCTACACGGTGAGCGGGCCCCGCTATCCCCTCGGGGAACCGTCCGGCGATCTGGCCCCATCGACAGCAGGGACGGCAGCAGTTCCGGCTTCCTTGCCCGCGGCTCTGGCCGCCGCTGCTCTGAGCGCTAAGCGCCTCAAGGCCCGGCGTCGTCGCCGGGACGTGCTGTGTGTCCTGCTGGCGGTGGTCGTAGTCAGCGCCCTAGGGTCGCTCGCCCGCCGGTCACTGCTGACCTTGTCCATCCAGGCTCTCAGCGACCTTGCCCTGGCGGCCTACGCCTACCTGCTGGTGGCCAGGACCAGGGCCTCCATGGCCAGGTCAGCCGAGCCCAGGGCCACCATGGCGAGGTCAGCCGAGCCCAGGCCCACCATGGACCGGTCAGCCGAGCCCAGGTCAGCCGAGCCCAGGACGCAGTGGGCGGCCCCGGACGAGCCGTCCGACAGTCCCGCATGGCGCCTGACGGCGGCCCCGAATAAGCCCGCCGACGGTCCCGCAGGGCGCCCGGCGACGGAGCCGGACTGGCTGATCGACCTGGTCGAGATGGACCAGACGGCAGCCGGTCACACGCCGGCGCACGCTATGAGGGGCACGCTAAGGGTGGCGGGGAGCCGTCGCCGGCCGTCGGCGGTCAGGCGGCCCAACCTTGATGGCGAGCGTCGCGGTGAGGCGTACGGCGACTTTGACAGCTATGCCAGCTTGGCCCTCGTCGAGGCCAACTGACACACTGGGGACCGTAGCCGGGCCGCGGTCGGTCGGCTGGACGGAGGTCTCCAGATGAGGATCGCTTTTATCGGGGCCGGGAGCGTGGTGTTCACCAGGAACCTGGCCCGGGACATCCTCAGTTTCCCAGAGCTGGGCGACACCGAGCTGGTGCTCATGGACATCGACGAGGGGAGGCTGTCCGGCGCCGAGAAGCTCGTCCGACGCATGGTAGACGCGGCCCAGGCACCAACGCGGGTCATGGCCACAACCGATCGGCGCCAGGCGTTGGCCGGGGCCGACTACGTGATCGTCACCATCCAGGCGGGCGGTGTGAGCCAGTGGGAAGCCGACATACGGATCCCTGAGAAGTTCGGGGTCAACCAGTGCGTGGGGGACACCATTGGCCCGGGCGGGATCTTCCGGGGCCTGCGCCACCTGGCCGTTTTCGATGGGCTCATCGGGGATATGGCGGACCTGTGCCCGGACGCCCTGGTCCTGCAGTACTCCAACCCTATGGCCATCCTGACCTGGAGGCTGGCCCTGGCCGGGCTGCGAGTGGTCGGTCTATGCCACAGCGTCCAGGGCACGGCACGCCTGCTCGCCGGTTATTGCCAAGTACGGCCGGAGGAGCTCAGTTACTGGGTGGCCGGGATAAACCACCAGGCATGGTTCCTGAAGCTCGAGCACGACGGCAACGACCTCTATCCTCATTTGCGCTCGCTGCTGGCCAGCCCGGAAAAGCTTAACATGGAGCCGGTGCGTTTCGAGCTGATGCGCCGGTTCGGCTATTTCGTGACCGAGTCAAGTGGCCACGCCTCCGAGTACGTCCCTTACTTTCGTAAGCGTCCCGATCTCCTGGCGGCGCTGGTGGAAACGTTCGAGGCCGATGGCACGGACTATTCGGCGTGGTTCGACTACGGGCGCACCGGGGGGTGCGTGACGGCCAGGCAGGGTAAGGAGCAGTCCTATGAGGCCGAGGTCGCCCGCCTGATCGCCGGCACCGACAGCATCGAACTAACCCGCTCGGACGAGTACGGCGCCCGTATCGTCCACGCCGAGCAGACCGGTACTGCCCTGCGCATCAACGCCAACGTCACCAACCTCGGGCTGATCGCCAACCTGCCCGAGGGCTCGTGCGTCGAGGTCCCGTGCCTGGTAGACCGGGCCGGCGTCCATCCCTGCGTCGTGGGCGCCCTGCCGCCTCAGCTGGCCGCCCTCAACCGGAGCAACATCGCCGTCCAGGAGCTGGTCGTCAAGGGCCACCTCGAGCGGGACAAGGAAGCGGTCCGCCAAGCCATGGCCCTCGACCCCCTCACTGCCGCCGTTTGCTCGCTCGACGAGATATGGCAGCTGACGGACGCTATGTTCAGCGCCAACGAGCGCTGGCTGCCGCAGTTCGCATAGGCCGGCGGCTCGGGTTGGTGGCTTTCGCTGTCCCGATGTTCCTCCAGCTACGGGCGCGAAGGTATGTCGCCCCTCAAGCTCGGGAGGCCAAAACCTGGGGCGCGGCGACGTAGCCGTCCTGTTCGCCGTACCGATCGTGCTCCTGGTGGCCAACTTGTCCGTGACCCGGGTCGACGTCGGTGACGATCAACGCTCGATCACCCGAGCGGCGTGAGCCGACGACGGGCCCGAGATGGGGACCGGCGGGGCCTGAGGACAGGATCAATCACCGTCGTAACGCTGTTCGAGCCAGGGGTCCCCATGATTGTGGTAACCGTTACGTTCCCAGAAACCTTGCTGGTCGTGGTCGAGGATCCGGAGCCCCGCCACCCACTTCGCGCTCTTCCAGAAATAGAGACTTGGTACCAGGAGCCGAGCCGGTCCCCCATGCTCGACGGGAAGCGGCGCGCCGGCGTACTCCCAAACGACCCAAGCCTTACCTCCGGTAACGTCCTCCAACCGGAAGTTAGTGCTGTAGGCGACGGGCGGGATACTGGTGGAGTGGGCCGTGTAGCAGAAGGCGAGCACGTGCGTCGCCGTTGGCAGCGGCCCTGCCGCGGCGAGCAGGGGGTCGACCGATACGCCTTTGAAGGTGACACCTAGCTTGGACCAGGTAGTTACGCAGTGGATGTCGCCGTCGTAGCTCGACGCGGGGAGGGAGTGGATCTCGTCCCAAGTCCAAGTGGTCGGACGTTCGACCAAGCCCTCTACAGAAAACGTCCACGAGGCAACGGGAACCTTGGGCGTCACCTCGGCCGTGAGCACCGGCCACAACGAGCCGGTGTCGTACTGACCGGGGGGGAGGCGGGGATCCCGTTCTTCCCGATGGCGATTGTGGAACCCTCTCGTAAAGGGCAAGGCGCCTCCCCTGCTTCTACGATGGCGGCGAGGTAGAGCCGGAAAACGTGCCCACGTGGCCCGAGGCGATGTCGCGGACGGGGGGCAGGTGCTGCCAGACATAGCTGATGTAATCGTCGTCGCTCTGGAGCGGGGCCTGGCCGACCAGCCAGCCGACCCAGGCCACCAGCTGCGCTTGTTCCTGCGGGGTCCCGGGCGGGGAGGCAGGGTTTTCGGGGTCGACCACTATCTCGTCGATGTCGAGGGACTGGATCTCTTGTGCGGCCTGTGCTCTGACCGCCGCCGTCATGGGGGGCATGGGCAGCGCCGGGTTGCCCACCGTGAACAGGACTCCTCGGTTGGTTACGTCACCGCTGTTGGTCCCCGTCATCCCCGTATCGCTCGGCATGACGAAACAGAACTTGGACTCTGCCTGCCAGCGCAGATCCAGCTCGTTCACGATAGGAAGGAGGAGAACCACCGGAGGATGCGGTCTTCCGGCGGCCGTCGGCGGGCACGAAAAACCCGTGTAGAACGCCTTGTAGAGCGCGCTGTCAGAGTTCGGGTAGTGGACGGTGGGGACGATGGCCACTAAGCCCACCCCGGCCAGGGCCAGCCACCAGCTATCGCCGTCGACCGCAGGCGCTTGAGCTCGTCGAGGCCGAGAGCTACGAGCAGGCCCACGCCCAGGGTCATGGTCGAGGCGAAGCGGTCCGGGAGGAGATTGTGGAAGAAGGGCAACCTCTGGAGTACGTAGTCGGGCAAGTCGAGGTGACTGACATGGCCGAGGACGTGCACCGTAGGGCCCATGGAGAGCAGACCGGCAGCTGCCGCCACCGCCAATGCCACCCAGGTGACCGTGCGCCGGCGAGCCAGGACCAGGGTCAGGATGATGAACAGAGCGAGCGGGATGCCAATGTAGGCGCCCTGCTCGGATGCGTTACCGGTGAACCGGGCACTGACGTTTAAGGCCGACGCCGGCGCGAACTGGGTCAGATTGGTGGGGACAAAGAAGTTCAGGAAATCGCTCACGTAGGCGTTGCGGGGGTGCACGTCCTGGACCCGGTACGGCCCCAGGAACTGGACCGCCAGGAACGGGGCCGAGAGCACGGCGAACAGCCCGGCGGCCACGACCGAGCCTCGCAGCGCGTAGGCGAAGTGCGGCCCCGCCTCCCGGCGCGCGGCAACGTACAGGACCGCCAGCGCGATGGCCGCCGTCACCGCTTCGATGGCCAGGACCTCCTCTCCCGTCAAGAGCTGTGCCCAGGCGAGCAAGCCCAGGAGCAGGCCGTCCAACCACGGCTTACTCGATTGCACGACAAAAAGGCGGTCAAGAACGATGAGCATCAAGGGTGCGCTCATTATGAGGACCTGGGCCAGGTGGCCCACGGATTGAGAAACCATGTAAGGGGAGAACCCGAACGCCAGAGCGCCGCTCACGGCGGCCAGCGGGGCGGTCCAGCGCCGGAAGGCGACGTAGGCGAACACAGTGCACAGCACCGGGGCGACGGTGACCAGGACGTTGTAGGAGAACGCGGCACCCAGCACCACGGTCGCCGGCGATGCCAAGAAACTGGGCAGGAGAACTGACGTGTTCCACATGAGGTTGACGCCACTGGGAAAGCTGACGTAGTGGGTGACGAGCGGGTTGAGCCCGTGCCCAAAGGCGAACGGCGTCCAGGATAGGAACCACGAATACTCGTCCGCGTCTCCCGGTCCGCCAATTTGGGTGTGCAAGGGCTGCGCCCAGGCCTTGTGGAACAGGGCCACAGCCAGGGCTGTAGACAAGATGGAAACGACCAGGACCTCCCACCCCGCGGCGCGACCTCTCGTCGCGGACGGCCCGGTGGCCCGGCTACCGGGTGCGTCTTGCTCGGCCGTGGCGTTGGCGTCGGGGACCACGTGGGCCATTTTGCCAGCAGGGAGACGTCGCCTGGGAACATTCCCGTACCGCGAGCTACCCATCCCGCTCAACGATCTGGCGACCATGTTCAGGGCCGGCTCGTCGACAGACCGTTGACTTCAGCCTTTAGGAGTGGTAGCCAAGCCTGGACGCGACAACAGACAGGGGGAAGTCGATGCCGTGGAACCTGAAGGGCAGCTACGTCGAGACGTGCTCGTGCGAGCTGATGAGCCCGTGCAAGCTCTCTTTCGACCACGGCGCCGCTTACGATTTCCGCCGGGTCAGCCTGGTTTTCACCATCAAGGTGGGCCACGTCGACGGGCTGCGCCATCGGGTCAAGGTGGCCGACAAGATCGACTTCGAGATCGAGGACATCGTGCCCTTCGGGGTCGAGACAGGCGAGCCCGTCCGGTTCTCCGGGATGTTCCATCCCGTGGGCTCGGACCTGACCAGGGCCGAAGCCAAACGGTCGAAGATCAGCGCCTTCGGGATCTCCTGCGAGGGCAAGAGCGGCCTTTCCACCTCAGAGCTCTCCTGGGCCGCCTGATCGCCATGGCTACGGTCGCTCCCGGCCCGCCGCCCGCTCTCCGCCCCGGTGCAGGTCCGACGCTGGTGGCGGTGCGGAGCCGGCTCGGCGTGGTCGTCCTACTGTTCGCTCTGGCCGGGGTGGGATGGTGGTGGACAGCGCACCAGATGCGGGGCATGGACACCGGCCCCTGGGGCGCTCTGGGCGGCTTCGGGTGGTTCCTCGGCGTGTGGGTGGTGATGATGGCCGCCATGATGCTGCCGTCGGTGGCGCCTACCGTTGCTCTTTACTCCCGCATGGTCAGGCACCGTTCGGGGCTCCTGTCGTTCATGTTCGTTGGCGGGTACCTTCTCACTTGGGCCGCGGCAGGGGTGGCCGCCTTCGCCGTCGGCGCCGGTGGGTCCGCCGTGGCCGGCAACAGCCTGGAATGGGACCACACCGGGCGGGTTCTCGCCGCCTTGACCCTGCTGGTGGCGGCTGGCTACCAGCTCTCACCTCTCAAGGACGTGTGCCTCGGCAAGTGTCGCAGCCCGCTCGGCCTGCTCCTTGGGTCCTGGCGCGATGGGCAGTGGGGTGCTCTGCGAATGGGCATGAAGAACGGAGCGTGGTGCGTCGGTTGCTGTTGGGCGCTGATGGCGTCACTGTTCGCTCTCGGAGTCATGAGCGTGCTGTGGATGGCGGTGGTGGCAGGCCTGATAGCTATCGAGAAGATCCTCCCGTGGGAGCGACCTGCCACCTACGGCACAGCCATTGTCACCTTCGCGCTCGGCATCATGTTCCTGGTCGCCCCCTCCGCCATCCCCGGCCTGACCATCCCGCACAGTGGCGGGATGGCGCCCATGGGCTCCTAGACCGAGCCCCACGCGGGAACAGGCGAAGGCCCCGGACCGAACCGGCCCGTCGGCGTGTCGGGCCGTCATGCATAGCACCTGCTGCTTAGTGTTCAATGGCTCGATGGCGACTGTCATCGAGCCGTGGGAGGTGGCTGGCAGCTACTTCGAAGCGTGCAACTGTGATGTGGTCTGCCCGTGCCGGCGTGTTGACGGTCGCGCCGGAGGTCGTTCGACCCATGGCGTGTGCCAGTTCGCCTTGTCGTGGCAAATCTCCCGAGGTGCTGCCGGTGCATTGGCGCTCGACGGGCTGGCTGTGGTCATGGCCGGTTGGTACGACGACGATGAGCAAGGTTCACCTTGGCGGGTCATTCTGTACGTGGATGAACGCGCCAGTCCCGAGCAGCACGACGCGCTGGCGGCGATCTTCCTCGGGCACGCCAACGGCACAACGCAGGCGAACTTCGCCGCCGCAATCGGGACCGTACACGCCGTGCGGTCCGCTCGCATCGAGCTGTCTCACATCCCTCGCCGCTGGTACATGCGGGCGGAGACCTATCTGGAGGTCTCAGCCACGACCCCAGCCTTCGAGCCCGGCACCGTTTCCTGTGGTATCCCTGGCCATGACCACCCCGGACAGGAAGTGATTACTGACACGCTTGCCGTTCGCGACCCTCCGCTGAACTGGGAGTTACATGAACGCTGCGGGTTCGCCACGGACTTCCGCTACCTGTCCGAAGGAGAGGCCTCACCAGGCTGGTAGCCACCCGCCCCTCGGAGCATCCTCAGCTTCTGGCCGCGACCGCCCGTAGTTGAGCGACCGAGTCGCGCATGATGGTGGCGAGGTCCCGCCCGTCGTCTTCGCTGGTCCAGCGTTGGAGGGCTACACGCAGCACCGTCATGCCGGCCTCGGCGGCCAAGGTCGCCTGCGGCTCGCGAACACCTCGCTGGCGCAGGGCGGCGCCGACCGCGACCGCGTAGTCGGCCAGCTTGGCAAGTTCGCGCTCACGCAGTTCAGGGTTGGCGGCGATCACGACCTGGCGCTGACGGGCCAGGTCCCGGCGGAACGGCCCGAGCATCGTGGCGGCGGCGGCGAGGCCGCGGGAAACGGCGTCGAGAGGGCCATCGGCTGCGGGTGCTCCGGCCACGCCGGCCACGATCCTCTCTTCGAGCAGGGCGGAACCGCCGAAGAGCACTTCTCGCTTGTCGGCGAAGTGCCGGAAGAACGTGCGCTCGGTCAGCCCTGCTTCGAGCCGCGATCTGGGCCGCCGTCGTCTGGTCGAACCCGCGTTCCGAGTACAAAGCCAGAGCCGCCTCCTGAAGTCGCCCGCGACTGTCCGGCTGCCATCGGCCCATGGTCCGCATCCTACCTCGGCAGTCACTGACATACCCCCGCCAGCCAGGGGCGAAGTCGGTTGTTAGCATGGGTTATGAAGAAACGCGTGCTGGCACTAGGGGCCGGTTTTGGGGGGCTTCGAGCTCGTTTGCCGCTTGCCGGAGTCGGTGCCCGACGATGTCGAGATCACGCTCATCGATCTCGAAGCTCGACGTCATGTTCGGGCGCCGGCCGGTCTCGGAGATGAGGCACCCGTACCGGAGTATTCACAAGCCGGGTGTGACGTTCCGGCAAGAGACCGTGGTAGTGGCAAAATTCACCGCTCCCACCGCCGAGCTGTTCAAAGAGAAGCAGAAATGGGGAGCCACTCGCGCCGCCCGCTGGTTCGGCAGCTGACTATCGCGGGCTATTTATAGAGAAAGGTATGGAAAGGTATGGCACGAAGGGACGAGGAGCAGGTCCGAGCGTACCTCCCGTCGGATGAGGACGTGGCCTTTTACGAACGGCATGGCTACTGGGTAGCACCGGTCATTATTCCCGATGCGGTATTGACGGGCGCCGAGCGGGGCATGACACGGTTCTACGCGGAGGATGTCGACGAGCACCTGGCGTTGGACAGTGCCCCGCCGACGAGTCGGGCTCTCGGGTCGAGGCCCTATAGCCATTGGGGATGGAGACCCGAGGATGGAAATGTCATGCGAAAGAACGACTACACGACACTACGGGTCCGGGAGCTCGCCGCCCTCGCTCGGTCCCCGGTAATCGCGGCCTGTGCCGCTCGGCTCGCGGGTGCGGCGAAGCTTCGGCTGTGGCACGACCAACTGCTCTACAAGCCCACCGGTACGGCGGGAGATGCGGGGAATGTAGCCTGGCATACGGACAGGTACTATTGGCAAACGTGCTCGAGTGAAGACATGCTCACCGCTTGGGCCCCGTTTGCCGATGTGAGCGGCCTGGATGGTGCAATGTCGATGGTCGACGGGAGCCACCGGTGGACAGACGAGCTCCAAATCAAGTGGGAGAGCGCGCCTTTCTCGGTCATCAACGCGGTGCTGAAGGAACGAGACGCGACCTTGGTCCCTATTGAGTTGAAGCGTGGCCAGGTGAGCTTCCATCACTGCAAAATGCTTCATGGTAGCGGGCCAAACCTGGGGGCGAGCCCGCGTCGTTCGTTGGTAGTGCATTTTCAGCCCGGGAATAATGAATACGTCGAGCGCGGTTATTACCATCCCAATGATGATCTTGTCGTAAAGACCGCCTCGGGCTTACCGGACTACAGCGATCCGCGTATTTGCCCGACGCTCTTCCCGGGGTGAGCGACGTGGGCAGTTCAGGAATATGACGCCAGCGGGAGCCGGGACGGGTAATGCGGAGACGACACCTGCCACACGGACCGAGGGAAGATGGCGAGATGAGCGGCTATCTAGCGGTGAACCTGGCGAACTGGAACAGTCGGGTCCCTCACCACGTCCAGGCCTACGGTCTGGAGCGGTTCCGCGACCCCGGCCACCTTTCCGATGTCGTCCGCTTCGACCTCTCTCGCCTCGGGAGCATCGAGGGCCTTGATGTGGTGCACCTTCAGTGCCATATCGGTTCGGACACCGTATCGCTGGGCCCAGGTGATCACCTCGCTCATGGCGGCGGGCATGCAGCTGACGGCAATCGAGGAGCATGACTCCGTGCCCTGGAACCCGCTCGGTGACGCCATGGAAGAAGTGGGCGGTGGCGAGTACCGGCTGCGTCACGACGCGGCCCGTCTGGCCGCTAGCTACACGCTTCGGGCCATCAAGAGTGTAAACGGTGGCCGGTAGGTTCTCCAAAAGACGTACGACGCCAACGAGTGATTTGGCACTACCTCACAACTCCAATGAGCCCACCACCAACACCGGCGGCCAAGATGCCGGCTAGAGCGATGTTCGCTGCGCGGGACCCCGGCTTGGGCACCTTGAAGACCCAGATACCGATGCTTGCGTTGACGAGCAGGCTCAGCTGGGCGATGGTGAAGCCGACGCCGGTGCCCACCCGGGAGACGAGGCCGAGCAGGGCCAGGTTCCCGATGCCGAACAGCACGCCGGCCGTCAACGGCACGGTGGAGGCCCTGACGCTCAGCCTGACCGGCTCGCCCGCAGGCAGCGCCAGAGCAAACCCAGCAACGAGGATGCCGAGGGCAAGGGGGAAATTGGCCACCTGCGTCGGCACCTTGGCCCACTGAGCCGGCACAAAGTAACTGCCCCACAGTATTCCTGCCGCGGTGGCCCAAAGCAGGCCCCGGCGGTAGCGGCCGGTGCCGGTCGAGGGCGCCGTCGCCTGTCCGGCCGGCATGGCCCCGGCCGGCTCCGGCCCCAGGCTGGCACGGCCCCCGGTACAAGCGCCTCGGTGCGGCTCTCGTCCTGGGATCTTACGATCAAGAGCACCCCCACCAGGACGAGCACGAGAGCCGTTGCGGCCAGGGTGAACCGAGCGGCGCTGAAGCTGTTGAGTTCGCCAAAGAGAAGGGCGCCCCAGACGAACGCGGTGATGATGTTCAGCGGAGTCCACGACCCGGCGGCGCGGGCCAACCCGATAACCTCCGAGGCGCGAAAGGCTGAGTAGTTCCCCGCCGTCCAGACCAGGCCCCCAGCAAAGGGCAACCAGAACTCGCGCCAACCAAAGGAGAGATGACTGCCACTGGCGACCAGGGCAACGGCGGCAAAAACGGCGTTGCCGACCGTCACATAAAACGTCCGCCACCGTTGAGGTACGCCGGGGACGGCCTGGGCCAGTGGTATCCACGTCCCCCATGACACGACCGTGACCAGCGCAAGCAATGCAGTCATGATGAGCCTTGCCGTCCGGCCCGTCCGTTCATAGGTCGGTTAACCGTTGTCTGGGGGGTGGCCACGAACGCAGGCCGCCTTCGGTAAGGAACGCCGAGAAGGCTTCCTCGGTGGCGCCGACCAGGGGAGCGTCGTCGCCGAAGTGGGCCGGGACGACCGGCGGCGGCGCCGAAAGGCGGAAGTGCATGAGGCCGGCGAGGTAGGCCGCGTAGAGGTGGTCGCCCGCGATCTCCAGCAGTTCTCGTCCCAAGCCCCCGAAGGTGACGATGTCGGGGTCGAAGGCGTTGACCAGTCCGGCAATACCCCGTCCGGCCGAGCCCGCCATCGCCTCGACGGCGCCGACGTCTTTAGGTTGGACGGCGGACCTAGCCCGAGCTTCGTACTGGACGCCGGACGTAGCCCGAGCGCCGGCGAGGAGGTGGCGGACATAGCTCACTTCGTCGGCCGGTAGTGGTTGGTTGAGGGCGCGGGCGAGGGCGGCACCGTCGAGGGTTGTGTTCCAGCACCCTCGCGCGCCACATCGGCACCGCTGGGCTCGGTCACCGAAGGGCATATGCCCGAACTCGCCGGCGGTGCCGGTGGCGCCGAGGACAAGTCGGCCGCCTTCGATGACGGCACCGCCGATGCCGGCGTCCATGAACAAGTGCAGGACCGACGCGGCGCCCACGGCGGCTCCACGGCGCGTTTCGGCGATAGCGGCAAAGCTGGCGTCGTTGCCGGCGAGAAGGGCCCGGCCGTCTCGCTCGTGCGGCCAGAGCACGCCGAGGTCGATGTCGTGCCAGCCCAGGTTCGCCGCTTGGGCGAGGTGGCTCTCGACCACGGTCCCCGGCACGGCCACAGCGACTCCGCGCAGGCGCCGACCGTAGCGCCGGCGGACAGACCTCATTTCCGCTCCCAGCTCGCCCAGGACCTGGTCGGGGTCTCGTCGGTGCCTTCGCCCGGCCCGGACGATCTCGGTCCCTCCGAGCTGGGCCACGGCGAGCGTCCAGGTCTCGTGGCCGATTGCGGCGGCCAGCACGAGTGGCCCTCGTGGATGGGGATGGAGGGTCGTGGTGGGCCGGCCGCGTCCACCGGTAGGGGGCGCCGGGCGCTCGGTGACTAACCGCGACTATTCGTCGGGGTCACGGTCGACAGGTGCCATCCGCCAAAGTGCCCGCCTGGTAAGGGAAAATTGACTTAGCGAGTCCAAACCCCCTACCAGGAGGGTCACCTTGAAAGTGAATCGTAGCCGCTGCCGGCCGGCTAGTCGTCGTCGGCCGAGGCTGGAGGTGACCACCGACGGCCAGGGGCTAGTGAGCCACGCCGGGGCCCGGTTGCTGGCCGACCTGGCCGAGCGCTCCGGCATCGCCGCCGACCTGTCCGCCGCGCTGGCGCCGATCGTAAAGGGCCCCCGCCGCCACGCCCCCGGGGAGGTGCTGGTGGACCTGGCCGTCATGCTGGCCGACGGCTACGACTTCGTCTCGGACTTGAGAATCCTTCGTGACCAGCCCCAGCTGTTCGGGGAGGTGGCTTCCCAGCCGACCGCTTGGCGCCTGCTCGACGCCATCGACGAAGGCCTGCTCTCTGACCTGCAGGCTGCTCGTGCGGCTTCGAGGGCGAGGGTCTGGGCCGCGGGCCTGGCTCCTAAGACCAAGAGGGTGACCCTGGACTTCGATGCCACCCTGGTCGACGTGCACACCGACGACAAGGAGGGCGCCGAGCCGAACTACAAGAAGGGCTGCGGCTTCCACCCTTTGCATGTCTACTGCGACGAGACCGCCGAGGCCTTCGCCGGCAAGCTGCGACCGGGCTCAGCGGGGGCTAACACCGCAGCCGACCACGTCGAGCTGCTGGACGACGCGCTCGCCCAACTACCGGTGCCGACGAAGAAGGACGACCCTGAAAACGGCGTGGAGGTGCTGGTACGCGCCGACTCGGCCGGTGCGACCCACGGCTTTGTGAACGCGATCGTGGCGAAAGGCTTCGAGTTCTCGATCGGCTTCGACGTCACCGAGGCCGTCCGCCTCGCCATCACCGACGTGCCCGCCGACGCCTGGCAGGTCCCGATGACCCTGGACATGGAGGAGCGCGATGGCGCCGGGGTGGCAGAGATCACCGAGCACCTGGACCTTTCTGCCTGGCCGGAGGGCACCAGGGCGATCTCCAGGCGCGAGGAGCCCCACGACGGTGCCCAGTTCAACCTCTTCGACCCCGAGGGCTGGCGCCACCAGGTCTTCATCACCAACTCGCCTGAAGCTGACATCGTCTACCTCGAAGCCCGCCACCGCTGTCATGCCCACGTCGAGGACCGCATCAAACAGGCCAAGGCCACCGGGCTGTCGCACTTCCCGGGCCACCGTTTCTCTTCCAACGCCGCCTGGATGCTCGTCGTGCTCATCGCTCAGGACCTCCTGACATGGTCACAACGCCTGTGCTTGGACGGTGAGCTCGCAAAGGCCGAGCCCAAACGGCTGCGCTACTGCATCCTGCACGTCGCCGGGCGCACGGCGCGCACCGGCCGGCGCAGCTACTTGCGTCTCGACGCCACCTGGCCATGGGTAAAGGCGCTGGCCAGGGCCTTCGAGCGGCTACGGGCGCTCGACTTCGCCACCTGAGCGTCGCCAACCTCGCTTCGCGTCCACGGTCGCTCCCGCGGCCTGTCCCGTCGTGCCTCCAAATAGGTCCAGCGTGGCTTCACAGCTCGCAGGCCACCCATGGCGGGCCAAAACCGTTCATCGCGACGCCCAAATCTGAGCCCGGACGCTCCGGCGGGCCCCGCGACCCCCTTTCCAAGCCTGACTGCGCCGTTTATGAGCCTTGAAAGTCCTCGACGGTTAGGGGTGAATTATCGAGGCTAAGTCGAGGGCGCCGAGACGGGCCACGGTCTCGGTGACGAAACCACTCGCCATGCCCGTCTCACGAGCTACGGCTACACGCTCGATGCCCGGTCGTTCGTGGACGGCCCGGAGAACGGTAACGGCGCCTGTGGCCCGCCGTAGTTCAGTCATCATCCCATTAGTGGACATTTCCTCGTCAAACGAGTATATTGCGGAGGCTCACGCGGCGCCAGGTGTAGACGGGACCGCGGTCGGCGACTAAGAACCGTGGAGCAGTTCGCTAACGTGGGCCTTGCCTCGCGGCCCAACCGGCTGGGTCGTGATGCGGAGGAGGATCAATGCGACATGAGTTGGTCACCCTGCCTGACGCGGCGGCGGTGGCGGTCCGGGCGGCGGACTTCGTCGCCGCTCAGGTCAGGTCGGCCGTGGCTGAGCGCGGTCGGTTCAGCTTTGCGGTCAGCGGTGGTCGCACCCCGTGGGCCATGTTCGCCGAACTGGCGAAAAGGGAGGTGCCTTGGACGGAAACCCGGATTCTTCAGGTTGACGAGCGGGTTGCTCCTGACGGTGACGCGGACCGAAATCTGGTTCACCTACGAGAGGCGCTGGGCTCCGCCCCGGCCGAGGTGGTGCCGATGCCCGTGAACGAGGCGGATCTCGGGGCGGCGGCGGCGGACTACGCTCGCCAGCTACCTGGCTCGTTCGACCTGGTCCACCTCGGTTTGGGCCCCGACGGGCACACGGCATCCCTGGTCCCGGGTGACCCGGTGCTGAACGTCACCGACCGCCTGGTGGCCGTCACCAACCCTTACCAGGGGCATCGACGCATGACACTTACTTACCCAGGCCTGGCCCGCACGGAAGGGATTGTCTGGCTCGTCACCGGCGAGGATAAACGCGACGCCCTGACCAGGCTGATGGCCGGTGATCCCTCGATACCGGCGGGCCGGGTCGAAGCCAAGCGATCGGTCGTCCTGGCTGACGCCGCCGCGGCGGCGGGCCTAAAGTCACCATGACGGAGCCCACGGCTCAGGCCCGGCCGGGGACGAGCACACCGGTTCGTCTGATGCTCGCCGATGTCGACGGCACTCTCGTGACTCAAGAGAAGGTCCTTACCGATCGAGCCCTGGAAGCCGTGCAACTGCTGCGGAACGCCGGCATCTTGTTTGCCATAACCAGTGGACGTCCTCCCCGCGGCATGGAGATGCTCGTCCAGCCTCTTGACCTGCAGACGCCGATCTCGGCCTTCAACGGAGGGCTTATCGTTAACCCGGACATGAGCGCGATCCAACAGAGGGTCTTGCCCGAACAACTGGTCCCGCTCCTTATCGACCTCATGAAATCGTTCGATCTCTCGGTGTGGATCTACCGAGGCGCGGATTGGCTTGTAACTGACCGCAAGGGACCTCACGTCGATCGCGAGGCGTGGACGGTTAAATTCGAACCGACGGTCGTGCCCAGCCTGGACGGTTTAACACATGCGGTCGCCAAGATTGTTGGAGTCAGTGACGACCACGATGCCGTAACGGGCGCGGCAGCCGCCGCTCAGGACAAGTTCGGTAACCACGTGACGGCGGCGCCATCCCAACCCTATTATCTCGACGTCACTCATCCTCGCGCTAACAAGGGTGAAGTGGTCAAATACCTGGCCCAGCAATATCACCTGGCGGCCGATGAAATAGCCACCATTGGCGACCAGCCCAATGATGTCTTGATGTTTGCCCACTCCGGTCTCAGCATCGCCATGGGGAACGCCGACCCACAAGTTCAGCGAGCAGCTCGGCGAGTAACCGCTTCGAACGAAAAGGACGGGTTCGCCGAAGCCGTTACCCGCTTCGTCCTACCTCAGTGAAACGGTGGCGGTGCCCGCGGCTCGAGCCCCGGCCTCAAGAAATTGATCCGCAACTCTGTTGCTAATCACCGAAGAACGGCGCCGAACGAAGAGCCATCAGAGTGGCGGCACGGTTGCAGTCACCCGACCGAGAGGCTGGCGAGGGTCAGCGGATCTCGGGAGGGCGGCTTTTCTCACTGGGCTAGCCGGCAGGCGACGCAGAAAGCCAGGCGGGCAGGTTGCCGTGGCAGGCCTTCTGGGCGGCATCGAACTGAGGGCTGCCTGGGTTCACGTCGCTGCCGGGACTGAACCTCAAGCTCATGCGTATCCCACCGCCAGGGACGACCTGGGGATCGGGGAAGTCCGTTATGCCGTGGGCCCGCATGCACCGCGGGAGCTTGAGCGCTTGAGCGGGAGCCGCCGCCTGTTCCGCCGGGCTGGGCTGGCCGCCATTGGGTAGCGCATGCACCCGGCGAACTCAAGCATCTGCGCATAAGTGCCGCCAGACATGACCATGGAGCCACCGCTCCCTCCGCCGGTCGGGCCCCCACGCCCACCGCCACCGCCAGTGGCAACCCCACGCCGGGCCGGTAGCGGCACCGAGGCTGCTCCTCCTTACCTGTGAGGGCGCACCGCTCCGCCGAACGTGACTGCACGACCCCCGCTTGGCGAGCCAACGGGCCCGGCTCATCCGATTGATAGGCAACCCAGTTGCATACCTGTACCATAGGCGGCAGTGGTCGGACTAGCAACTAGGTTGCATAACAGGGGTAGCCGGTGACGCCTGAGCCGGTGACGCCTGAGCCGGTGACGCCTGTCTACCGCTTCGGCGACCTCCTAGGGTTGGCTCGCCGGAGCTGGCTCAGGAAGGTTGCCAGCGAGCTCGAGGTGCGAGGCTTCCCTGGGCACCGGGTGAGCGACGCCGGGAGCGTGCGCCTCCTTTTCGTCGCTCCCCGGACGGTCGGCGAGCTCGGCGAGCTGCTCGGGGTCACGCGCCAGGCGGCGCGCAAGGTCGCCGCCAACCTCGAGGCCCGTGGCTACGCCACGACCGCCCGGGACGCCGGCGACGCCCGGAAGCTCGACGTGGCCCTGACCGAGGCCGGCAGAGCCTACGGGCAGGCCATCGCCGAGGTCACCGTCTCGTCCAACCTGGCGCTGGCGCGGCGCGTCGAGCCCGAGCAGCTCCAGGCGGCGGACGGCGTGCTGCGTGCGCTGATCGACGACGAGGCATTGCCCGCCTGGGCCGAGACGATCCCCGTCCCGAAGCCTCCCGAGGAGCCACGATGCGGCTCCATAGCTCTGTGCGCGCCCACGGCGAGCCCGACTTCCCTGAGCCCAACGCGCAAGGGATGATCACGATCAACCCGGCCGGGATCCTGAGCCCGGGCTCGCCCCCGTTCCCACGGGCGGAGAATGCCTGCCGGAGCCTGGGCAACGGCAGCTTCGACGAGGAGTTCAGCAGATGACCTTAAGCCCTTCGGCCCCTTACCCGAGGCCCACCGAGCGATACGGCCAACGACCGGCGCCGGCTCCCATCCGGGTGCTCTACATCTGCGGCCTCGGACGTAGCGGGTCGACCATCCTCGACCGCATGCTCGGCCAGGAGCCGGGCTTCGCCTCCTTCGGCGAGCTGTCGAAGTTTTGGTCCCACGTCGTCGTCGCCCCGCAGCGCTGCGGTTGCGGCGAGAGCTTCACGTCCTGCTCCTGGTGGGTCAAGCTCGCCGAGGAGAGCCCGGAGATCTTTGACCGGGCTCGAGCCGCCTCCGTCTACCACCTGCACGAGAAGTTCTTGCGCAGCACGCTGATGCCTCGGCTGTGGTGGGGCCCGACGAGGCGCCGGGTGCTCCTGCGCTTTGCTCCCTCCTACCACGAGGCGCTGTTCTGCTTGTACGGCGCGCTGGCCGAGGCGGTCTCCGGCGGCGTCATCGTCGATTCCTCCAAGAGCCCCATCTACGGCTACCTGCTGGCGTCGATGCCCGAGCTGGACGTGCGCTTAGTACACCTCGTCCGCGACCCCAGGGCGGTGGCCTTCTCCTGGACGCGCCAGCAAAGGGATGCGGGGTCGGTCGAGGGTCGCTTCATGCACCGGTACCCCTCCTACAAGAGCACGGCTTTTTGGACGGTGTGGAACGAGACGATCCGTCGCGTCACCGCCCAATCAGGTGTTCCCGCCGTCACCCTCCGCTACGAGGACCTGGTAGCCGACCCGCAGGCGGCGCTCGCCGCCGTGCTCGATCTCTTCGGGGCGCGTCCAAGCCGCCCCGGCCGACGAGGAGTGGTAGAGCTCGGCGTCGGCCACACCGTCTCGGGCAACCCCAGCCGGTTCGCCATCGGTACGGTTCCCATCGTCCTCGACGACGAGTGGGTGTGGGCCCAGCGCCCCGTCGACCGGGTGGTGGCCACCGCCCTTGCCCTTCCCCTGCTCCGCCCCTACTCGTACCCGGTCCTGGTGCGCTGATGCGGGCGGCGCTCGACGGCCGGGCGCTCGGCTCGGGCCTCGGGGGCGACGAGACCATGCTGCGCGGGTGGCTGCGCGGTTTGGCGTGCACTGCTCGGGAAGGTGACGCCTTCAGCGTCGTGCTGCCCGACGGGGCGACCCTCCCGGCCGAGGCGGCGGCTGACGAGCGCTTCGCGACCATCGCCGTGCGCCGGCGCCCGGGGCCGCTGCACTTCGCCCTGACGCTGCCGGGGGTGCTTCGACGCCTCCCACTCGATGTCGCTTTCAGCGTGACGCACGCCCCCCTGTTGCCGGGTGTGCCGGTGGCGCTCATGGTCAACGACCTGTCCTTCCTGCGCCGCCCGGGTGACTACCCGGTCGCGTCGCGGGCCAGGCTGCGAGCCATGGTGGCGGCTCAGGTGCGGGCGGCGAGCGTCGTCACGACGGTCAGTGAGTTCTGCCGGGACGACATCCTCGACGCCTACCGCCTCGACCCCGGCCGCGTCCTGGTCGTGCCCAACACGTTCGATCCTCCACTCGACCTCGGCCCGGAAGAGAAGGAGTCCGGCCAGGACTGGCTGAGGGCCCGGGGGTGACGGGCCCGTATTTCCTCTACCTTGGCAACGTCCACGCCCGAAAGAACGTTGACCGCCTAGTCCGCGCCTTCCAGCGAGCTCGGAGCGACCCGGGTTGGCCCGACCACCAGCTCGTGATCGCCGGAGGGTCGTGGTGGGGGGCAGAGCCCTCACGAGCGGGCTCGGCCCCATCGGTCGTGGTCGTGGGACGGGTATCGGACGCCGTCCGGGAGGTGCTGCTAAGCGAGGCCACCGCCCTCGTCTACGTCTCCCTCTTCGAAGGGTTCGGGCTGCCGCCGCTCGAGGCGATGGTGCGCGGCACCCCGGTGATCGCCTCGGCGACCACGGCCATCCCCGAAGTGGTGGCCGACGCCGGCCTTCTCGTGGATCCCACGGACGAGGATGCCATCGCCGGGGCGATGCTCGCCCTCGCCGCCAACCCGACCCTGCGGGCAGGTCTCGCCGCCCGGGGTCGGGGCCGTGGCGCCGCCTTTTCGGTCGAACAAACGGGCCGTCGGGCGCACGCGGCTCTGGCTGTGGCCGCGGCTGTCCGCTGACCCTTTCGGTGATCCCGGCACTACTGCGAGCAACAAAAAGCGTACGCTAAGTGACGTAGTGGCCACACGACGTGGCAATACCACGAGATGCTCGTTTCTAGCTGAACGTTGCCCCTTGTTCTTGACAGCGCAAATGCGCAATACTTCTCATTCCGCTCGATTGGTCCACTCTGCTCCGAGGGGGCACATTGCTCGCAGTCACTGTGCATCGGGCGGCCGACAACGAGCATACCTGGCTCGAGATCGGTCGTGGGCCATGGAAGATCTAGAGGCGGCTGCCGTGGATAGGAGGGTCGAGCGAGCGGCGCGGAGCTCCGAGACCTGCCCCGACCAGGAGGCAGGCGACGACGTAGCCGTCTCCTCCACGGTCATCGACCTGCGGGGACGAACGGTGGCGGGGCACGCCCACGTCGATCACCCGGTGGCCCGCCCGCGGGGCGGTTCGGCTCCCCTCGTCATCGAGTTACGGGTCGTCAACGTATCCTCCGGCGTTCAGGTCCACCCGGAGGTCGGTCCCGCCTACCTTGCCGTCAAACGCGCCCTGGACATTCTCCTGAGCGCCGTGACCCTCGTCCTGACCCTTCCGGTGATGGTGGCTCTGTGGATCATCGTCAAGTTGGACTCACCCGGCCCGGCGCTGTTCCGCCAGCGGCGGTTAGGGGTTGACGGCCGCCCGTTCACGTTTTACAAGTTCCGCACCATGGTGGCCGATGCTCGTGAGCGCTTTCCCGAGCTGTACGACTACCGCTACAGCGCCGAGCAGATCCCAGTCCTCTACTTCAAGCTCGCCGACGACCCCCGCCTGAGCCGCTTCGGCAAGGTCCTGCGCCGCACGAGCCTGGACGAACTCCCGAACCTGTGGAACGTGTTCCGAGGGGAGATGTCCCTCGTGGGGCCCCGTCCGGAGATCCCCGAGATGCTGCACAACTACGAGCCCCACCAGCTGGCCAAGTTCTCGGTCAAGCCCGGTCTCACCGGGCTCGCCCAGGTTGGCGGCCGGAACATCCTGTCCTTCCAAGAAACCGTGACAAAGGACCTGGACTATGTCTCTAGACAGTCGATGACCACAGACCTGAAGATCCTGGCGACGACCCCGGTCGTCGTGCTCAAGATGTTCGGAGCCCTGTGATGCACGTCACGCGGGCGGCGACGGCGGGGGCCGAGCCGGGGGCGGCATCGGTGCTCGCCGACCCGGCACCGGCACCGTCCGGGTCGGTGACGCGGCGGTTCTGGCGGGTGCCGCTCGTGGCTGTCGCCGCCGCCGTGTTCGCCTTTATGGCCTCGTTCGTGCTCGGTCCTGTGTACGAGGCCCAGACAAGGCTCCTCGTGCACACCGACGACACGACCTTCCTGTCGAGCAACGGCGACACCATCACCAACAACGGCGAAGGCGGCAGCGGGGTCCTGATAGATACGACGATGGCGAAGGCCATCGAGGACACGGAGGCGGCCCTCACCGGCAACGAAACGATCGCCCCCGAGATCGTCAACCAGCTCGACCTCGGCGTGGCGCCGAAACCGACGACGTCGTTGGTCGGCCACCTGAAGAACTTGGTGAAGGACGTCTACGTCGAGGGCAAGGCCTACCTCGTTCACGGCACCTATCACAAGCTCTCGCCGTACCAACAGGCGGTCCAGAACGTGCAGGGCGGCCTCACCGCCAGCCAGCTGAGCGACTCCTACCTGATCGAGGTCGACGCGGCCGGCTCGTCGCCGACGCAGGCCGACGCCATCGACAACACCGCCGCCAACGACCTGGTGGCGCTGGCGAACCAGGAGTTCCAGGACGATGTCGCCGGGGCCGTCACCAGCTTGGCCGGTGAGATGCAGAGGGCGAGCGCGGCCGAGCAGGGCGCCGCCAATGCGCTCTCCTCGTTTGCTGCGGCCCACAAGCTCAGCACCGCCACTCTCGACGACGGACTGGCGAACGCCACGCCGTTCTCGGCCGGGACGACCCTGCAGGCGGAGCTGGCCGACACCCAGGCACAGGTCGCCGGGGCCAAGGCCCAGCTGAAAACCGACGAATCGGCTCTGGCCGCCACCCCGCAGACGTCCGCGTCCACCCAGCAGGTGCAGACGGGTAGGAGCACCACCCAGGTGAAGCAGACCCAGGACAACCCGACGTACCAGCAGCTCGAGCTGTCCGTGGCGGCCGACAAGGCCAAGGTCGCCTCCCTTCGGGCCACGGTGGCCCAGCTGTCAAGGGAGCTGGCGCCCGGCATCGTCCCGGCCAACCTCCCGGTCGCGCTGCAGGGCCGTTACGCCGCCCTCGAGGGTACCTACCAGACGTCCTCGCAATCCTTCGACCGGGCGCAGTCGGCCTACGAGCAGGCGCTGGCCAACCAGGCGAGCGACCCCGCCCAGATGAGCCGGGTGGACACCGCGGTCGCCTCCAGCTATCCGGTGTCGCCGAAGCGGTACCTCTTTCTCGGGTTCGGGCTCCTGCTCGGTATGGTCGGCGGCTTCCTCCTGAGCGCCCGGGCGGCGCACCGCCGGGGCGAAACGCTCTTCACCATCGATGACGACGACCTGCTCCCGGTTCCGGTACCGGCGACGACGCCGGTGGCGGCTCGGACTGTGGGCGTGCGCCAGGAGGAACCGGTGATCGTCATGGAGGGCGGCGTCGTCACCAAGCGGGTGCGCCTCGGCGAGTTCGAGCTGTACCGGGCGGCCGGAAGTGGCGTTTCGGCCGCCCAGACATGGACGGCACCCGCCGAGAACCGCAACGGGCACCTCTCCGACGGGGAAGTCGAGTCGTGACCACTCCCGACAGATCGGAGGGATTGCGATGCGCGTCCTGATCACGGGCGCCGCCGGCATGCTCGCCAGTGCCCTGGTCCCCGAGCTCGTCGTCGCCGGTCACGAGATCGTCGCCACCGACATCGACCTGCACCAGCGGGAGCCGTGGGGCCACGACGGCCCCAGGCTGGGCTACCTGGACGTGCGCGATCGGGCTGCGGTCGAGGAGGCCGTAGCCCTCCTGTGCCCGGACCTGGTCGTCCACCTCGCGGCCGAGACGAACCTCGAGGCATGCGAGCGTGACCGGGACCATGCCGTGGTCACCAACGCCCTCGGCACCAAGCACGCCGCCGTCGCGGCGCGCCGTGCCGGTGTGCCCATCGCCTACGTCAGCACGGCAGGTGTCTTCGACGGGACCAAGTCCGAGCCCTACAACGAGCTCGACGAGCCGAACCCCATCAATCGCTACGGGGCCGCGAAGCTGGCCGGGGAGCGCTACGTCCAGAGCCTGCACCCGGAGCACTACATCGTGCGGGCCGGTTGGATGGTCGGCGGCGGGCCGGGCAAGGACCACAAGTTCGTGGCCCGGATCATCGGCCAGCTCGCCGCCGGGGCCACCAAGATCTATGCCGTGGGCGACAAGCTGGGCACCCCGACCTACGCCCCCGACTTCTCCCGCTGCTTCGAGCGCCTCGTCACCTCCGGAAGCTACGGGCTCTACCACCTCACCGGTCTCGGTGGCGGCAGTCGCTTCGACGTGGCGCGGCGCGTGCTCGACCTGCTCGACATCGCCGACGTGGAGCTCGTCGAGGTCGCCTCCGACTTCTTCGCCGAGGAATTCTTCGCTCGCCGGCCCCGATCGGAGGTCATGGAGAACCTCATGCTCGGGCTCCAGGGCATGAACGGCATGCGGCCCTGGGAGGACGCCTTGGCCGATTACGTCGAGCGCTTCGTGCCCCAAAGGCGCGCCCAGGCGCGTCTCGCTTAGCCCCTATCTGCGGGCACGTGACCCTCGACCAGCACGCTGCGAGCCGCCAGGCGACGGGCGCCGTCGAGTCGGTAGCCCTTTCCATCATCGTGGTGACGTACCGCTCGAGGGCGTCCATCGCGGCATGCCTGGCCGCCCTTCCGTCCGCCGCCGGGCCGTTGCGCTTAGAGGTCGTCGTGGTGGACAACGCCTCCGACGACGGCACGGCCGACATGGTCGAGTCGGAGTTCCCCGGCGCGGTCGTGGTCCGATCGGATGAGAACCTCGGCTTCGCCGCGGCCAACAACCTCGGGCTCGAGGCGGCGCGCGGTGACGCCGTGTGCTTCCTCAACCCAGACACGGAGGCGGCGCCGGGTTCGTTGGCGCGTCTGTGCCGGACGCTGTGGTCGGATCCCACCGCTGCCGTGGTCGCCCCCCAGCTGCTCAACACCGACGGCTCCGACCAGCGCACGGCCCGCAGGTTCCCGGGGCTGGCGGCGGCCGTGGTCGGGCGCCGCTCCCCTCTTAGCCGGCTCTGGCCGTCCAACCCATGGACGAGCCGCTACCTCGCCATCGATCTTCGCCGGGACGGTCCGTACCCGGTGGACTGGGTGTCCGGGGCCTGCATGGTCATGCACCGCCAGGAGGCGCTCGACAGCGGTGGGTTCGACCCCGGCTTCTTTCTGTACTGGGAGGACGCCGACTGGTGCCGCCGTCTCGCCCGGGCCGGGCGGCGCGTGGTGTGCGACCCGGCCGCCGTGGTGGTGCACCACGAAGGGGCCACCAAGCGCGTCTCGGCACGCCAGGTGGTCGCCTTTCATCGGAGCGCCTACCGCTACACGGCGAAGCACCATCTCTCCGGGCCGGCCCGCCTCCTCCGACCAGCCGCCGCCGGCGCTCTGGCAACTCGGGCGGGGCTCGTCCTGGCCCGGCGAGCTGTCGCCGGCGTGGCCCCCATCGGCCCGGCCCTGGCCACCAGCTCTGCCCCTGCCCCGGGGCCCGCTCCTCGACTCGAGGATGACGGTCCCGTAGCGATCGGAACGGTCCCGACCGAGCGGGCCCAGGTGGCCCGGCGGATGGCCGTTTCGATCACCTTGCAGGCCGGCACCAAGGTTGCCCACCTGGGCCTGAACGTGGTCAGCAGCCTGGCCGTCATCCGGTACCTGGCCCCCTCCGCCTACGGCAACTACGTCCTGATCGTCGCCCTCCTCACGCTGCTCGGCATGCTCGCCGACTTCGGCATCACCAAGCTCGCGGTGCGGGAGGTCAGTAACGACGAGCGCTCCGAGGGCGACATAGTCGGCACGATCGTAGTGGTCCGGCTGGCCCTGAGCGCCGCCGCCGCGGCGGGGATCCAGGGGGCGCTCATCGCTCTGCATCGCAGCGCCGACGTGCGCATGGCCGCGGGCGTCGCCAGCCTGTCCCTGGTCGGTACCTCGTTGCTCTCGGTCGTCGCCTCCTTCGAGGTCCGTCTCCGCCAGTACCTCGAGTCCATCGTCGTCGTGGCTGGAGAAGCCGTCGAGACGACCCTGATCGTCGTCTTCGTGGTGCAGCGCCGGCCGCTGGCGGACCTCTTCGCCGCCACCGTCATCGGGACATCGCTCGCCGCCGCGCTGGCCCTGGCGGTCGTGCTCGTTCGCTACCGCGTCGTGCCCCGGTTCGACCGCCGCCGCGTAGTCGCCCTCCTGCGCTCCGCGGCCCCTCTGGCGGCCGTCGGGCTGGTCGGGATCACGCTGGTCAAGCTCGACAGCATCATGCTCGCCGCCTTCCGCTCCAGCCGGGAGGTCGGCCTCTACGGCGCGGCATACCAACCGGTCGAGTACATCCTCATCGGGGCCGTCACCTTCGCGGCCACGATGCTCCCGCTGCTCACCCGCTTCGCGCGGACGGACCAGTCCCGTCTCCAGGTGCTCTACGCCCGCGGCACGGAGGCCACCCTGGCTGTCATCGTCCCCGTCTGCCTCCTGGTCATCGGGGTGGCGGCCCCGCCGTACACCTCGCCTACCACCGCCAGTATGACGCCGCCATCCCGCTGATGCGGCTTCTCGGGCTGAGCGCCGTCTTCATGACCACGAGCGCCTGGCAGGGCCTTGTGCTCCTCGCCCTCGGCCGCGAGCGCCTGACGGTCCGCTACAACCTGATGGCGCTGGTCCTCGGCCTGTGCCTGCACGCCTTGTTGATCTCGCTGCTCGGGGCGGCGGGTGCTGCGCTCGGCTCCATCGCCATCGGGATGTTCACCACCGCGGCCGGGCTGATCGAGGTCCACCGGGTGGCAGGGCTCCGTCTCGACGGCGGGCGCATCGCCCGGCTCGGTGCGACCTGGGCCACGGCCACGGCCGCCTTCGTGGGCACGAGCGCCCTCGGCGGCGGGTGGGCGCTGGCGACGCTGGCCGGCATCGCCGTGTACCTGCTCGCCGTCGTCGCCACCCGGATCGCGGATCCGCGTGTCCTCGTCTCTGCCTTCGCCGGGCGAGGAGCCCAGCTCGACACCGCCGGAGGTGTCGGGTGAGCGACGACATCCGCTTCAGTTGCATCCTGCCGACCTACAACCGCTGCGACGTGGTCGAGCAGACGCTGCGCCACCTGATCGCCCTCGACTACCCCGTCGACGCCTACGAGGTCATCGTCGCCGACAACTCGACGGACGGCACGCCGGAGATGGTCAATCGGGTGGGGGCCGGCTCGCCTGTGCCCATTCGGCTGCTGTCCAGCGCCAACCGCCTCCCGGCCGTCAAGCGCAACGAAGCCATCCGGATGGCGAGGGGCCGCTACGTCGTCCTGATGAACGACGACCTGTGGGTGCGGCCCGATTTCCTCGTCGAGCACGAACGGGCCCAGCGGGCGACGACGGTTCCCACCGCCGTGCTCGGTCACGTGGAGCAGTCCAAGCGGATGGACCAGACCCCGTTCGTCGAGTGGTACCAGCCCTTCGCCTACCACGAGCTGGTCGGCCGGGCCGGTGTCCCCCTCGAGTGGCTCTACTTCTGGTCGATGAACATCTCCGTGCCACGCTCCGAGCTTGTCGGGCGCAACCTCATGTTCCACGAGGACTGGGCTGAGATCGGCAGCGAGGATGTGGAACTGGGCTGGCGCTGGGCCCGGGCCGGCAACCATATAGTGTACGACCCGAACGCCTGGGGCGAGCACTACCACCCGCACACACTGGCAAGCGCGTGCCGCCTGCAGGAGAGCGTGGGTCGCGGGTTGCGCGATCTTCGAGGTGCTCGTCGGCGACGAGCACCTCCTGCAGCGCTACGGGATCCTCTCCACCCGCAACGAGCCCCGCGTGGTCCTCCGCCAACTCGTCCGGACCGCCCTGTTCAACCGGTGGACCGTCCCCATCGCCCGGCGCCGGCTCGACTCGCTCTCCGCCAACAACGCCCTCAGCCGGTGGATGTACTGGAAGGTGCTGCTCTACTACACGACCCGCGGGTACCGGCAGGCACCAGCCCGTCGTCCCGAGCCTGTCCCGACACTGGAGCGCAGCGCCGCATGAGCGCCGTCGTGATGGCATCAGCCGCGCCCGGGCGGCGGATCCCGCGCCTGCGAGAAGCGGCCCTCATCTGCGGCGCCGCCATCGCCGCGTCGGGCCTGTCGTGGGTGGCCGCGTCGGCGGGGATCAAGGCCCTGGTCGCCCTGGCTGCCGTCATCGGCCTGGTGAGCGTGCTCGTGCTCGTGCCGAACCGCTCCGCCGTCCTCCAGGTGGGCTTCGTCATCTCGCTCGTCGTCCTCCAGCACAAGAAGTTCGGCCCTCTGGTCCTCAACACCGAGAGCGGGGCGAACGGCCTGGCCATCAGCTCGGCCGACGTGATGGTCGTACTCCTCTACATCTCCTGGATGATCGAGGGCACGTTCAAGCGCGAGGTCAAACGCGCCCTGCGCCAACCCATCTACTGGGTGCCGCTGCTCGGGCTCGCTCTCATGTCGGTCAGCATGTTCGTCGCCTCGAACGTGTACCTGTCGATCTCGCAGATTTTTTACATGCTGTGGCCCTACCTGATCTTCTTCTACTTCGGGGCTCGCCTGCGGACACGCCGTGAGCTGCTCACCGTCCTCGTCGCCCTGGGGATGTTCGCCGTCGTCGAGCTGGTCGTCGTGATCCTGCAGTGGAAGACGGGCGGCGTGCTCGGCCTGTCCTTCCTGGGCGTCCCCACCCAGCTCCAGCAGCGGACGCTGGACATCGGGGCCGTCGGCCGGCCCTTCGGCACGATCATCCATCCCGTCTTCCTCTCCGACGTCCTCGGGATGTTCGCCCTGGTGGCCCTGTGCGTTGCCATCTACGTGCCCGACCGGCGAGTCAAGCAGGCCGCGCTCCTCGCCGTGCCGATCTGCATCGCGCCGATCTTCCTGGCCAGCGCCCGTGGCCCCGCCCTGGCGCTGGGTGTGACCATGGCCGTCCTGATCGTCTTCGCGGCGAGCCGCCGCCTCATCACCAGGCGTGCCATCCTCACCACGGCGGGCGCCGTCGCCGTCGTGGGGGCCGCCTTCTACCCAAAGCTGTCCGAGCTCGTGGCCGAGAACTTCGGGACCCATCACGTCAGCGTCGAGATAACGGCCCGCCTCCAGCTCAACGACGTCGCCATGCGCATGCTCGACAGCTCGCCCCTGATCGGGACCGGCCTCAACAACTACACCCAGATCATGAACAACTTCGCGCCCTTCCCCCTGCTCTTCCCCGGGTACCCGGCGCACAACCTCTACCTCCTGCAGCTGGCGGAGACCGGTTTCGTCGGGCTCTTCGGCATGTTGTTCGTGGCCATGGCCCTGGCCAAGGTGGGCTATGACCTGCTGAAGAGCTACCACTGGCTGGCCCGCACCTTCGGTGCCGCCCTCTTGTGCATCCTGCTGTTCAACTTCGGCGAGGAGATGCTCAGTTACTCCCTCCGGGAGGAGGTCCCCCTCGCCGTCTTCTGGCTCATTGCCGGCCTGGCGCTGGCCGCCCGCCGGATCGTTCGCGACGAGACTCGTGCCGCCCGCCGGGCCGGCTCGCCCGGGGCGCCGCGGCCGACGGCCGCCACCGCGACCGCCGAGCGAGGCCTGATCCGTCACGTCGTCGTCGTGAGCAGGGACGTGCGCCGCCGGTCGGCCCGACGCCGGGGGCGCCGGGCCCTCCCCGTGCCAGCGCCCCGGGCCACGCGGCGGCCGGGTGCCCACCGACGCCCAGCGCTTTCGGGCGGCGCCCGCCCGGTGGCGCGCCCCGGTCGCCGGGCCCCGGGCGTACTCCGCGCTCGCAGCACGCCCAGCGCGCCGCGACGCGGTGGCCGACCCTCGGCGGGGCAGCCCAAGGCCGGGCCACCGAACCCCGCTCGCCCCGTCACACCGCCGGCGGGCGCCATTCGGCCGAGGCCCAGCCCAGCCGCCGATTGGTTGGTCACGGCGCCCGCCGCCCCGTCCGGCCCAAGCCCGGTCGCCGGAGCCCCGGTCGTACGCCGCGCTCGCAGCACGCCCAGCGCGCCGCGACGCGGTGGCCGACCCTCGGCGGGGCAGCCCGGGGCCGGGTCACCAACCTCGGCTCGCCCCGTCACAACGTCCGCGGGCGCCGATGGGCCCACGTCCAGCCGGTCCGGCGCTGGGGCGCCCTCGTCCTGGGGGCCGGGTGCCTGGCCTACTTCTGGGCTGCGGTGCCCTCCTGGGGGGCTCCGATCTTCATGGGCGGAACGACGAAGATCGCCCCCGCCTCGGCCTTGCTCTTCAGCGCCGTCGATCGCCAAACGGGGCGGCAGGGCATCTACGAGGCGATGCCGGGATCCACTGAGGCGACGCTCGTCTCACCGAACGACGGTGCCGTCTACCGGTGGCCCGAGTGGGCTCTGGGCGGGACCAAGATCGTCTACACCCGGCAAGCTCCCTCGAGCGCGGCGACGAACATCTACATCGCCAACGCCGACGGGACCGACCCGGTCAAGCTGACGCACAGCGCATGGCGGGTCGACCAGCCCAAGGTGAGCCCGGACGGCCGGGAGCTCCTCTTCGCCGCCTTCTGGCCGGAGTACCCGAGCGTCGCCATCTACACGATGGACCTGCAGAGCCTGCAGGTCACCAACCTCAGCGCCGTGGCGCTGCCCACGCCCTCCTTCGACAGCGACCCGAGCTGGGCGCCCGACGGGAGGATCACCTTCGCCCACGCCACCATCCACCGCGGGGTCGTGTCCAACAACACGATCTGGGTGATGAACGACGACGGCACCGACCCCCACCCGCTCACCGATGACAAGTACTTCGATGTCGACGGCATCATCTCCCCCAACGGGGAGATGCTCACCTACGCCAGCTACCGCGGCCCGGGCACACCCACGGTGGGCCCAGATGGCGACGAGAACCCGAACCACCTGAAACTGGGCGACTGGTACCTCGTGGTCAAGGATCTGCGCACCGACCGCAGCTGGACGCTCAACCAGGGGGAGAACTGCGGGCGGCGCTCCCTGCTCCAGCCGCTGTGCGGGCTCCTGGAGGGGTCGGGCGCCAACCCCACGTGGAACGCCGCGTCCCAGCGCGTTGCCTACATCTCCATCCTCGGGCCCGACACGATTTGCATCTGCTCGGTCGGCGCCGACGGATCGGACGCCCAGGCCCTCTTTGAGTCGAGCCGTTCTGGCGATCAACTGGTTCGACTGGGACCCGGCGGCGCGGCCCGTCGTTGCCGCCACCGTGGCGACGGCGACGCCTTCGGGCGAAATCGTCTACGGGGCGAGGTTGGCCGGGAGCGGGGCGAAGATCCCCCTGGCCGTCGCCCCCGCCGACCTCTGGGGCTCGACCCCGCTGCACGTGCCGGGCGGTCTCGTCCCCATCGACGCCCAATGGTCGCCCGACGGCAGTGAGATCGCCTTCACGGCCAGGGTCCTTTACGACCACAGCGCCTTCGATCCCAGCCCTCCGCCTCCTCCCGGGCAGACGCGCCACGTGCACTACGTCCTGCCCTTCCTGAAGGGCGATTTCATCCCCCCGGGGGTGGCGACCGACGTCGCCGAGGAGCAGATCTTCCTGCTCGACGTACGCACCGACAAAGTGCGCCAGCTCACGACCCCCTGGACCGAGGACTACCTCGACGCCCTGGCCCCGGGTGAGGCCCGAGGCAACAGCGACCCGGACTTCTCTCCCGACGGGCGCTATCTCATCTTCACGAACACCTCATCGCTCGACGGGGAGTCGTTCATCCTGCGCCTCGACCTCCAGACCGGTGCCATCGTCAACCTCACCAACGTCACGGCGGGCGCCGTGCCGACGGCGGACGAGGACGCCCGGTACTCGCCCAACGGCCAACGGATCGCCTTCGTGTCGGCGCTCAACGGCGCCGACCAGATCGAGCTGATGCACGCCGACGGCACCGACGTCAGACCGCTCGACGTCGACGCCTTCGACGATCTTTCCCCGACCTGGTCGCCCGACGGCACGATGCTGGCGTACGCGAGCTACCGGGGCTCCGACCTCGATCAGCAGGGACCGACGGTGACAGACAAGTTCCTGCCCGTCGACTCCAGGGACTGGGCGCTCGTTTCGGTGGACCTCGCCACGGGCCGGAGCCGGACGCTCGCCTTCGTGCCCGACGGGGGCATCCTGCAGCCGGAGTGGGCGCCCACCGGGGACGAGGTGGCCTTCATCTCGCTCTCGCCCGTCACCCACACGCCCGGCATCTTCGTTGCCTCCCCCTCGGGTGGCACGCCCGTGGACTTGCAGCCCACGCCCTACACCTACGACCTGTTCTTCGACTGGCGATGACCGCGCCGACCATTTCGAGCGTCGTCGTCAACTGGAACACGGTCGACCTCCTCGACCGGTGCCTGACGGCGCTGTCCGAGCACGCCGCCACCGGCTGGGACAGCGAGGTCATCGTGGTGGACAACGCCTCGACCGATGGCTCCGCCGACCTGGTGCGGCGGACGTGGCCGCGGGCGACGCTGATCGAGAACGCCACCAACCTGGGGTACCAGCGCGCCAACAACCAGGCGCTGGAGGTGGCGACGGGCTCCCTGGTGCTCCTGGTCAACGCCGATGCCATCGTCGGTCAAGGGGCGCTCGACGCCATGGTGCGCCGCCTGCAGCGCTCGGAGCGGGTCGGCGCCGTCGGGCCGCGCCTGGTGTACGGGGACGGGAGCTGGCAGCGCTGGACGGCAGGACGGGCACCGGATCTGGCCTCGACGGCCAGCTTCTACCTCTTCGGCGAGCGCCTGCGCCGATCGTGGGCGGAGCGCAGCGTGTTCATGGCGGCCGATGTCGAAACGGCGTTCCGTCCCGACTGGGTGTCCAGCGCCTGCATGCTCGTGCGGCGCGAGGCCCTCGACAGTGCCGGGCACCTCGACGAGCGCTACTTCTGCTACATGGACGACGTCGACCTGTGCCAGCGCCTGCGCGACCAAGGGTGGGAGATCTGGTACGAGCCGGCCGCCGAGGTCGTGCACCTGATGGGGCAGAGCACCAAGCGGTCCACCGGCGGGTCGTCGCCGGCGGCCATCAAGAACTACAACGACTACGTCACCCGGCAACACGGGCGGTTGGCGGGGGCGGCGGCCCGCCTGGTGGAAGCGGCCGGGTTCAGCGCCCGGGCCGCCACCTACGGGGCTCTCGCCGTGACACGCGGCCAAGGCGCCTACGCCCGAGCGGCCCGTCAGCACCTGCGCAACGCCAGGGTGAGCCTGAGCTGGGGGAAGGTGTAACCGCCGGTGCCGCAGCAAGAACCCAGCGGGGGCGCCGGCCGGCCCAGATCCCGGCGCCGTGTTCCGCGCCAACCCGTGCCGATGGCGCCCGATCCCGTACCCGCCCGTCCCACCGAGTACCCGAGACCCTTTGTGAGGAGCACCCATGTCCACCCAAACCGGTAATCCCTCCGCCTCCGAGAAGGCCACGGCGACCTCTGGCGTCGTCGTTGCCATTCCCATGCCCAACGATCCCGACTGGGCCCTCTTCGACCTCATCCCCGACGACGTGCCGATCATCGTGATCGACGACAGCGACGGGAAGCTGGCACCCCCGCCACGGGCCAACGCCACCTACTACGACTACTCCGCCCAGCGGGCCGTTATGGGCAAGCACTGGGAGGCGATCCCGCACCGCAGCGCCGCCACCCGCAACTTCGGCCACTACCTCGCCTACCGCGAGGGTTACGACATCATCATCGCCCTCGACTACGACTGCCGGGCCCGCCCCGGCTGGCTCGAATCCCACCTCAACCTGCTGGGCCCGGTGAGCGACCACCCGGCGCTGTCGGGCCGGTGGATCAACACCATCGAGGCGCCCGGCTTCTTCTCCCGGGGCTATCCCTACGAGCTCCGCAACCCGGTTGACGCTCCCGTCGAAGAGACGACCGCCACCGGGGAGATCAAGCTCAACATGGGTGTCTGGGACAACGTCCTGGATCTCAACGGGATCGACAAGCTCCAGAGCGAGCCCCCGGCCGAGCCCGGCCTCCACGCCGAGCAAAACGTGGTCGCCCTCGGCATGATCCCCTTGTGCGGCATGAACACCGCCTTCCGAGCCGAGCTCACCCCCGCCTACTTCTTCCTGCCCGATGTCTGGGTTAACGGCACGTGGCAGCTCAGCCGCCACGACGACATCTGGGGTGGCTACATCGTCCAGGCGCTGATGGGGCGGCGTGGCGACCTCGTCAGCTTCGGCCGGCCCGTGGTGGAGCACACGCGCCAATCGAAGATCGAACGCGTGGTCACGATCGAGCAGTACATGCACCTGATGTCGTGGCCCTTCTACGAGCTCGTGGACCAGGCCATGTCCGAGGTGGCCCCCTCCGACTACACGGAGATGTTCGCCGCCTTCACCGAGGCCTACCGCAAGCACGCGGCCCGCGCCGCGGTACCCAGCCACTACCGGGCCGTCTTCGTGGAGCTCGGTGAGTCGATGCAGCGCTGGGCCGACTGCTTCGCCTGAGCCGGATCCACTTACAGGGCCGCGCCGCGGGAGCAGGGATCAGGACCGCAGGTCGAGGTCCCATCCAGCCGGGTGAACCGGTCGCGCGTAGAGCGGATGGGAGAAATCGTGGGCGGCATACATCTGGTCGTTCCACGGCGCCGGCAGGCGGCGCTTGTGGCGCAGGCCGTTGATCGGCGCGATCTTGAGGTCGTCGTGGGCGAGATTGAACTCCTCCACGGCGAGCAACTCCCCGGCGAAGGGCGAGTGCAGCTCCCAGTCGTCGCCGACCACGTCGTCGAGATAGCAGATGACGCGGGGGAGGCGCTGGGGGCTCGGGCCGTCGAAGAGCCCGAAGGCGGCGACGGTGGAGGAGCAATAGTCGAGATCGAAAGAAACGAAGCCGATCGGGGCGTGCGCGCCGGTCGCCACGAAGGAGCGTACGGTGTCAGCGACGTCTCCGATCACGACCTTGGCGATACGCAGGCGCCGCTCGAGGGCGGCGACGTCCATGGCGAACATGCCGGGCTGCCAGACGTACGGGAGGTCTCGCACGCCGGCCGGCACCGGCATCCCTCCTCCGGCGTCGAACCCGACGACATCGATGGTGACCCCCGTGAGGCGGGAAACCTCCATGGCGTGGGCCTCAAGGGTCACCAAGCCGTTGCCTCCGGCCACGCCCATCTCCACGACGGTTATGGCGTCGAGGTCGAGCGCCCTGGCGGTGCGGGCGGCCCACCACACGCCGTACGCATAATGTGGACGGTCGAGAGCGTCCCACGCCAGGCGTTGCTCGAAGGTGGCCGACGGCCAGCGTCGCAGCGATGAGCGCAGGATGTGCCGGGGGTCGCTCACCAGCCCGATGAAGCGGTCGAGGTTCACGATAGCGTCTCCGTTGCGGCTGGGCCCACGTAGGGCGCTCCGAAGTCAGGAATTGTACTGACGCAGATGTGTGGTGGCGAGCTCGCCGAAGACAACGAGCCGAATGCCCCGGGGAGGGCTCGAAGGATGAGACGAGGTCTGAAGGCAACCGGTCGTGACGCGCTGGACTCGGCCTACCTGCGGGCGATCGGGCGGCCGGACCTGCCGCCGTACTCGCTACGATGCCACGTCGGGCCGGCGTGGGAGTACGAACGAATACCGGCCGAGTACCTGGCGTACTTCAAGCTCCTGGCCCGACTGCGCCCGACCGAGCGCGTGCTCGATATCGGTTGCGGGACAGGCCGTTTCGCCGCCGAGCTGCTCGGGCCACCCCATTTCTTCACCGGCACGTACCGCGGCTTCGACGTGGATCCGCAGGCCCTGGGGTGGGCCGCCCGACGGGTTCGCTCGACGGTCGCCGATGTCCATTTCGACCTCCTCGACGTGCGCAATACCCATTACAACCCCGACGGCAAGATCGCCCCGGAGGAGGCGGTCTTTCCCTACGACGACGACGCCTTCGATTTCGCTTTCGCAATGTCGGTTTTCACCCATCTGGTGCCGGCGACGGCGGAGCGGTACCTGCACGAGCTCAGCCGGGTGCTGCGCCCCGGGGCCCGTGCCGTCGTGTCCTGGGTGCTGCTCAGCGAGACGTGCCCACAGCTCGGCCCCATCGCCCGGGAGCGCCTCGTTAAGGGGGTCATCGTGGCCAATGGCCTCTCGACGGAGCCCGGTACGGACGCGGGCCTGCTCCATCCCCTCGGGCGCGGCGCCTGGACGCTCACTCCGGGGCGCCCCGAGATCGTCACGCTCTTCGAGCAGTCGTCGATGGAGGCGATGGTGGCTGGCGCCGGGCTGATCTTCCGGGCTCTTCACCGCGGCTCCTGGTCAGTCGACGGCGGAGGGCCCGCCTTTCAGGACCTGGTCGTGCTGGGCCGGCCCGACGACGCCTAGCCCGGGGTGGGCCGGATCTCGTGCGTCCGGCGGGCGACGACCTGGGCCCCGGCCGGGACCGACTCGAACAAAGTGACGCTGGCGCCGACGGTGGCGCCCGTCCCCACCGTGATCGGCCCGAAGAGCTTGGCGCCGTCGCAGACGCTGCAGCCGTCCTCGACTACAGGGAACCCGTCGCGCCGGCTGTCGCGGTAGCCGGCCGTCCCGATGGCCACGCCGCGCAGGATGCGCACGTCCCGGCCGAGGCGTACGCCGCCGCCGATGGCGACCCCCTGCGGGTGGGGGACGACCAGGCCCGGTCCCGCCTCGACGCGCGGTGAGATCTCGCAGGAGAACAGGACCACGTCGAGGACCATGAGCAGGCGGCTCACCGGCACGAGCCCTCGGCGGTGGGCCAGCGCCGAAAGGCGGTAGATCACCACGGCCCAGAAGCCGGGGAGCGTGAGGACGTCGAAGGTCCGGCGGGTCACCGAGCGGACCTTCTCCCCGTCGAGGTTCATGAAGCCGGCGAAATCGGCGCGCAGCAGCTCGCTCAGCGTGTGCGACGGACCGGGCTGGCGTGCGCTCACCGTGTCGTCGCCCGCCGTCGGCCCTGTCGGGCCCATCTCGCTCATCGCCAGTCGCACACTAGTGGCCGGGCCCGGGCTTCGTCCCATTGCGGGCATTTGGTCGGGTACCGTCGAGGCATGTCGGGGCAGGAAGGCTCATGGCCGCCCGCACCGTACATGCCGTCCCCGGGCCGATCTACGCGCTCGCGCCAGGCTGACCCGGGCCCGTACCGCTACGGTCGGCGGGGCCTCCGGGGCCTCCGGGGCCACCGGAGACGATGGGTGCTCACCGTCGTCGTCGCCTTCGTGCTGTTGGCGGCGGTCGTGGTGCTCCTGCCCCTACTAACACTGGCCTACCGGGTGATCGATGATGCCCTGAACCCCCTCCCGAACCGGCCGGCTCCCTACTCGGTCCTCCCGCCGCCGAGCGGGGTCGTGCCGCCCGGCGATCTCGTCGTAGATGCCAACATCAGCGGGAACTACGAGATCTACCTGATGAGCCCCAGCGGGCACCTGCTGGCGCGGCTCACCGACGACCCGCACTTCGACAGCTGGTGGGGCCGAATATCTCCCGACCGACGCCACATCTTGTTCTACCGCTCCCCGCGGGGCGTGCACGACACGAACGCGGCCGACAATGCCTTGTGGGTCATGGATGCCGACGGCTCGCACGGCGAGGCACTCCTGCCCATCGGCACGCACGGTTGGCGGGTGCAAGGGCACGCGGAATGGTCGCCGAACGGTCGCCAACTGGTGATGCTGGCCGGCAGCCTGCTCAACAGCCAGATCTACGTCACAACGGACACGGGCGCCGACCCGGTGGATGTCACGCACCGCCGGCCCGGGAGCAACATCGACCCGAGCTGGCTCCCGAGCGGCCGGGGCATTCTTTTCGTCGGGTGCGCCACCGGGTTCTGCATCCCCTCGAGCCACGAGGTGTACCGGCTGTCGCTGACTGCCGGGTCGAAGCCGGTGCAGCTCACCCGCCACCACGGTTCCGACTACGACCCCTACGCCTCCCCCAACGGTCAGGAGGTGGCGTGGTTGCAGGAGACGGCGGGTGGGCACCCCGGCCAGTGGAACATCATGGTGGCGTCCATCACCGGTGCCGACGAGCGCTCCCTCACGCACACCGACGGCGTGGACAGCAAGCCGTCCTGGGCGGACGGCGGCCGCGTCATCTATTTCCATCGCCTCGAGCACACGAGCCGCGGCTACGATTTCGCCGTGTGGCGGATTCCGCCTGAACGGCACGGGCCTGCACCAGGTGCTGGCCGTGCCGGGCGACTCGGTCGAGTACCCGGGTACCTGACCAGCGGCGACCGCACGGCGAAAACGGCTGGGTCGGCCATCGGATGCGGAACGACCCCAGGGAGATCATCGCTCCCACGCCACCGGAGTCGCTACGACAGCAAGCCAGTAGAAGTCGTGGCACCCCTGTTCGCGCCGACGTGGCCGACCTATTAGGGCCAGTTGGACTGGTCAGACGAGTTCGCCTGATCGGTAACGCAGCCATAGGGGTGCTCACTTGAGAAAGGTTTTGCGACTCGGGCTAAGGCGACAAAGTGCCCGGATTTAATGAGTTATCCGGTTTTGTACTGGGGCTGGGGGATTGAAGAAAAGACAGCCACGCTAGCCTTTTACGGCACCACAGACCGTGACGTCGCCACGGCCCTGGCTAGTGCGTAGCAACCCAACCTGCGGCGCGACATAACGCCTGGCGAGGGCTGAAGGGGAAGAGTGCCCGCACCGCGCCACGGATCAACGCCTGTGCTCGGCCCCAGCGAATAGGTCGTCAGTCGCTGGTTCTTCTCTGGTACGCCAGAAGAGCGCAGTATCTGGCATCCTGTACCCGTGACGGTGTGCAGGGCCTCGGGCGGGTTCGCCTCATGCCTTCAGAGCACGGCGTCGCAGGCGCCGACTACAGACAGACCCTAACTTCCGCCTCCACGCGCCGCCACGCTTCGATAATCCCCCTGCAGGAAGGTGCTGTCATGCAAGCCATCACCGTCCGAGACCGCGATGGGCGTCGGCGGGTGGCCGAGCTAAGAGCGGCCGAGGTCGAGCCGGGCCTTGTCACCCACGCCCCCGGCCGCACCGGCGCCATGTCCGTGTCCATGGTGACCCGGTCAGGCAAGACCAGCGGGTTACAGTCCATCACCGTCCGCCAGGACGCACGGAAGGGTGCGGTATCGATAGTCCTTACCGGGGGGACCACCTTCGTCAAAGGTGACGCGTTTGCATTGCAGTACGAGATGGGCTTCTCCCCCGCGGCCGCGGCCGCGGCGGCCGGCCGGTGGATAAAAGCTAAAGGCGGCACCACGGAGCCGAAGTCGGTGCAGGCCTTCTATGAGTCGGCGGCCGCTAGTCTCACCGTCCGCTCGGCGGTCGGTTTGATGGCATTGAGTGGGCCAATTACGCTGGTCCCCTCGCTGGTAGCGGTGAATGGTACCCTCACGCTGCCATTCAAGATGACGGCGACGGTCCCGAAAAAGCCGCTCTACAAGTACACTCTCTACATGAGCCAAGAAAACCCGTCCTTGCCGGTGGAGCAGGTGCTAACCATCGGCACCGACTTGTACACCGCAATGTACGGCCCTTGGGGGAAGGCTCCTTTCGTCGTGGCGCCTACGTCCCCCTCTGATATGAACTCCCAGTCCCGACGCGCAGGGAGGTCAGGTGAAGTGGGGTCTTCGTGAAAGCGCAGAGCCCACGACACTTCTGGGCTCCTTAAGAAGGATCCCTGGTCCTCCGTACGCCCTACCCCGTCCATGGACCATGGAGGACGCCCGTGTTAGCGATGCCGGGCCACTTGCCAAGGTCGGCCCGACTCGCGAAGGTCGGTAGGGTCGGGGGCAAAACGCCGCCATGGTGCTTGCCAACGTCAAGAATGCAACCGCCCCGAGAACCCGTGTCGCGAATGCGGGACGCCCGCTGGCCGTGGCCCTCGCCCGTGTTCGTCGTCGGTGCCGTGTTCACCCCACGTGGCCGGGCCCAGGGTGATGGAGATGTGGCCATGAAGTGTTAGCGCCGTCGAGCGGGTAGCCGGATATGTCCATAGCGCACGGTCCCACACCGCGCTGACATAAACAATCCACGGGACAGAATCAATCGATCGAGCACCAGCTCCTCCCCTCTTAGTCCCCGTAGAAGGCTTGGACCCTGGAGTTGCCGACGTTGGGCGCGGATCGCCGCCTGGGCTGGCGTTAGCCCGCAGGCGGTCCACAAGAAATATGCCCAGGCCATCAAGGTGGCCAAGGGCCCATCGACGTAGCTGCCGTCCGCGCGCGTGGTGCAACTCCACGCCGCCCCTGTCAGTGGCCAGTTCGAACGCCTACGAGGCCATGTGCTGAACTCCGTTTTGAGAGTCTGCCTAATGCTTCGTCGGTGGACTCAGATTCTGGCATCATGAGCTCGTGGGAGCGAGGCGTCGGCGCATGACCGGGCGTCGGCTCAGTGCGGTCATCTTAGGTTCGTTCGTGGTCGCCGTTTCACCCTGTGGGATCTCTAGCGCCACGCCGTTTGCCCTACGCCCGACGAATTTACCGAAGGGCTTCGATCCCCTGACCGGGCCGCTTCCCGGCTCCTGGTCGATGAGCCTGGCGGAGGTGCGGACACGGCTGGCCGCCGAGTTGCACTGTACGCCACGGGCGTTGGCTGCCTACGCCCTCCGGGGCGTGCCGAAGGATGCTCGCTCTTTGGGTCCGGTGCAACAGGCCGTGCTGACAGCCAACCTGCGGTGTCCCGATCGGGCCACCGCAGTGTCGGCGTTCAGAGATTTGAGCCAGGACTATCTTGTGGAGCCGAACTGGCGTTCGGCTCCTGGCCCCAAGCTCGGCCAGAGTCATGTGTACGCGATCTCGACTACGGGTGTCTCGATTGGGCCAGGAGCCGATGCTGCCGTGGCACTCTGGCGTGACGGCGGCACCATCCAGCTCATCGTTGTGGCCGGTCCGTCCGCTTCCACTCTTGGTCTGGTCGAGTCCCTCGCTCGATCCCAGCAGAAGGCCTCATAGCGTGTCTCCTGCTCCGACGCGGGTGCCGGTCTTTCGATTAGTTGTGGCGCTCGCCCTCTTCGCCTCGTTGACACTGGTCGGAAGGGATAGCTCAACGTTTCAGCGAGCTAGCGCGCAAAGCAGGGGAGACGACACCCTTGTCATACAGATCTCTCCTCCTGCGGACAGCTACATGCTCTTTGACGCCAGCCAGGCCGAGGCGCTAGCGCAAGAGTTGGTGAACGCGACGGCTGGCGTTGCGACTCATGCGACTTGCAGCGCCAGCGCGGCTGCCAATCCCCTGGCCTGCGTCGGGGTGGGTTCCGGTGTCGTCAACCCCGACCACATCGCCTTTTGCATCTGGTTCCTATGCCCGACGTGGACCCAGTTCGCCGACTTCATCTTGACGCTGCCCACACTTGCGGCGGACGTCATGAATGATTTCAGCGACCTCGCTTTGTGGGGCCTTGCCCCGGCTGGGGCGGAGGTCACGCAGGACATGGTCAATCCGGACCCGGTCACTATCGCAACGACCCTCGTCCAAGGTACGGTCGGTGCGATTGGCAGCGCGACCACCGATCTTCTCCAACAGTACGCATGCTTCCCCACGCCGACAGGGACAGAGGCCGAGAAACCGGCACTGTACGTAACTCCCGGTGAATACCTCGTTCTCACGGTATCGGGACTTTCTCCGTCCTCCGCCAGCACTCTGGATCTTTCGTCTTTGCTCTCCTCGCTCGGCGATGCCACATATGCAGATTCGTCGGCGGCACCCTACGAAGCAGCAGGAGCCGTGTCGAGCTGCCGTGGCGGCGTGGCCATGTCGACCGAGAGCTTGGACTCCCCGTTGCCGAACGCTGACGTCGCATGTGTGAACAAGACCAGCGTGCCGGAGCTCGAGGCTGAGGTCCTCGACGACGAAGGGAATGAAGTCCCTGGAGAGTCAGCCACCTACGCGTCGTCTGCGGCTGCGGCGGGCTGTGAAAGCATCTCTCCCATCCGATTAGCTCCGCCGTCGCCTGGCAATAGCTCAACGACTACCACTAGTCCAACTACGACTGCCCCCGAGAATTCGGACCTTATCGATGTTTCATGCATCTCGGCCACGAGGTGCTCTGCCGTGGGATGGTCTTGCTCCACAACTGGTTGCGGCCCAAACTTGGGCCTCGGCGGGAACTTGCCGCTTGTCGAGACCTGGAGCGGAGCGGCCTGGACGGTCGACGCCCCGCCTCTGCCCTCCGACGCTGATCGCGGCGCCTTGATGGGCGTCGCGTGCACTTCCGCCACGGCGTGCACGGCGGTCGGCAACTACACGAACAGCGCCGGGGATTACCGGCCCTTGGCTGAGGCCTGGAACGGGGTCACGTGGGTGGTCGAACCGACTCCCCTGCCTTCCGGAGCGAATAAAGGCGCCTTCCTGGATGTCTCGTGCACTACGCCAACGGCCTGCACAGCCGTCGGCGACTACACCAACAGCGCCGGAACCCAGGTGACACTGGCCGAGGTCAGGTTCGGGACCAGGTGGGACGTCCAGTCAACCCCCAACGCCTCCGGCGCGGCGGATAGTGGGCTGTCGAGCGTCTCGTGCACTTCGCCTACGGCCTGCACAGCCGTCGGCGACTACACCAACAGCGCCGCTACACAAGTGGCCTTAGCCGAGACCTGGAATGGGGCCAACTGGCAGGTCGAGCCTACCTTTCTGCCCTCCGATGCGTTGGTCGAGGGGCAGTCGAGCGCTTCCTGCACCGCAGACACGAACTGTAGCTTTCTCTCTAGTGTTGCATGCACCGGCGCCAAGGCTTGTAAAGCAGTGGGCACATACGTCACCACCGCCCGCACCTTTGCGACCCTGGCCGAGGCCTGGAACGGGACGACCTGGTCGGTCGAGCCCACACCACAGCCGTCCGGCGCGGGGGCTGGCGGTGCGTCCCTTTGGGGTGTTTCGTGCACCTCGACCACTAGATGCACGGCGGTCGGGGACTACGCGAGCAGCGTCGGTACCCAAGTGACCCTCGCTGAGAGCTGGAACGGGACCAACTGGAGGATCGAGTCGATCTCTAACCCCTTTGCTGCAACCAACTATCTGAACGGCGTCTCATGTGCATCAACCAAGGCGTGCGCGGCCGTCGGGGACTCCTGTACCGGCGCCAGCTGCCACTCGGGCAATCCTCTTTTCTCCGCTCTAGCCGAGCTTTGGAACGGTACAAGCTGGTCGACCGCGGAGTCTTAGGTGCGTGACAACCGAAATCTCAAGGCACGCAAACCTGTCAGCACGGCCTCAAAGCGCGCTCCCCAACTGCCTCAGGCCGTGGAGGGCTTGTTTTAGGGCTAGTTGGACGGTGGCAATCACTTGGGCGGGCTCGACGGTGCCAAGGCCGTGGTGATCCCACGAGCACATGGCACCCTTGCCCGCCGGACCTGCAGGTGCTATGCATTGCTACAAGGTTCCGCTCTTTGGAAGCGTCAGGGGGGTTATGCCCGCTCCGAGTCAGGCCCCTGCCAACTGTGAGTGTCGTGGCCCGGCTTGCCGTTTAATCAATAAGCGAGGTGACAGCAAGTGCGTGTAGGCCGCCAACACGCCATTATTCGCAGATCGACTTTCCCTATTGTGATTTTTGTAGTGAGCGTTCTCTCAACTGGCTTTCCCGTGCATACCGCAACGACCCTGCCGCTCCCATCCCATTACGAGGAGACCGTTGGCCAGAGGGCCTCTCTGGACGCTGCTGTGGGCGTCCAGTGCCCATGGTACTGGGCACAAGATCCGCTGCTCCTGCCCTGTACTGCAGTGCCCACCGACATGGTGACCGACCCATACTTTAGCGAAAATGGTTACGATCCCCAGCAGAGCCTTTCTCAACTTGGTTGCCCGTCAGGGCAATCGAACAGCGACTCGTTCCTCACCGAGACCTTCGTGACCTTGACGCGGGCGGACCCTCTTGCGGCTGCCGTGATGGACTCGATATCGGGGTCAGGGAACGACGCGCCAGCCAAGGGACCGGAGACCTTCCTTGCTAGCGCAGGGTACTGGTGTGGCTCGGCGAACCAGGCTCAGAAGGCATTCGCGACCGCCCTCGTGGACGGGACGTGTCCTCCAGCGTGTGGGGGGCAACAGGTACGTGGCCCAGCCCTCGGCCAGCAGACCGCATGGAACGTGACGCGCCAACCCGACAACGGGTGGATGGACGCGGCAGTCCTCTGGCGCCAAGGTGCGGTACTTGGGTTATTGGACCTCAAGGGCACACCGGGCACCGTGAGCCTCGGCGCTCTGGCGCCCCTGGCCAAGGCGCAGGAAAGTCGGCTCCTGCGCATCTCGTCCAGCCAGCCGCGCTACAACCCGCACCAGCCGCCACCACAGCCCACCGTCTGCCCGTCGGTCTGGCAACAAGAGCCACTCGCACCATGTCGCCTGGTACCCGCTGGCCTCGTCCCTAACCCAGGTTTGGCGTTATCGGACACTGGCTCAGGCGACTTTTTCGCCGCATTGTCCAACTGCTCTCCCGCCTATTACGCGGCCTACGACAGCTCCGAGCTGACTTCAAATGATAAAACCGTTGATGCGGCAGCGGACTGCGGAAAGAACGCCCGAAGCATTCTCCACGGTATTCTCCAGGCCAGCCTTTCGTCCGGCCCGTCATGGTCATGGGGCAACGCCGAGATCGGCTCGCAATCGTTGGTCGGTTGCGCAGGCCAAGGGACAGTGCGCACCTGCGACGTGACCTGGATCGAAGGAAACCGGATTGGCTGGATCGTGTGGGCCTCCCCGACGGCCTCGGCGCCGAGGATCCGGGCGATGGCAGCTGCCCAAGGCGGTGTGCCACTTCGCCCGGCCCCGCCACTTCGCCCAGCGCCGCCTGTCCGAGTGACCGTCCCACCGACCACACTGCCACGAACCACAACTTCGGTGAGTACGTCTCGAACGGTTTCTACACCTGGGCCGCCGGTCTCGGTGCCCTTCATCAGCGCCCCGGCCAAGGTCGGCTGCCCGAAGCTCAACGGCGCGTCGCCCCATTACACACATTTTGCCGCCGCCCCGCCGATGTGCATCGACCCGGTCAAGACCTACACGGCCCAGATCGTCACCGACATCGGCACGATGACCGTCAAGCTGGCCGACGCTCAGGACCCGGCGTCGGTCAACAACTTCGTTTTCCTGGCCGGGTACCACTTCTTTGACGGCACAGCGTTCCACCGGGTCTGCACTGGCTTCATCGACCAGGGCGGGGACCCGACGGGAACGGGCATGGGAGGACCGGGCTACTCGTTCAACGGCGGAGCCCCTTCGAGTTCCAAGGTCTACACCAACGGCGCCCTCGCCATGGCCAACTTAGGCAGTCCGAGCAGCGACGGCAGCCAGTTCTTCATCGTCGTCGGCAACAGCGGTCCCACCAGCCTGACGCCCAACTACAGCTATGTCGGCAACGTGACCGCCGGGCTCAACGTAGTCAATGCCATAAACACGGACGGTACATCGGCGGCCACAACGAACGACGCCTGCCCGCCCCGGGTTGTGCACAAGATCATCAAGGTCACCATCATTGAGTCGTGACAGGGTTCTGGATTGGGCTCCGGCAATTGGCTGACCGGCCATCCTCTTCGGCATAGACGAACCGCTGGCAGGGTCCCCGCTCGGCGAACCAGGGTCGGCATATGCCGAGCTGTTGTGGTCGTCCTCGCCGCGACTGCGCCCAGCGACAATCGGCTGGTGTTGGCCGCGAAGTCGCTCAGGCCGGGCGCCGATCACCTCGCGCTCAGGTCCGAAGGGTCCCTAAAGTTCGGTTGTAGGCATGGCTACCGGGGAGGCGGCTTCGAGGCTCTCGAACCGTCGCCGGTCGTCTGCCGGTACATCGCCCCGAGTACGGCCACGAGCGCTCTCTCGGTCTAGGTCGAGGTGCTCGGCCACCGGTGCGTACAGGTCATCTTCACGGGTGGCGCGGGCCAGCCAGCACCTTGCCTTTAGGCTGGAGGCTTGACGCTGCAGTGGACGTAGCACGAAGTCGGGGCGGATCGTGAAAATGAACTAGCGAAGGAACTCGATACCGACACACGATGGCGACGTGGTCGGTTGCGTGAGGTAGTTTCGGCGCGCGAGTTGATCCACGAGCTCTTGGATATGATAACTGCAAGTTTGGTTGAGCGGGGAGTGAATCTAAGCCGCTTCAGAAATGATCGGCCCGTATACGTAGGTTTGTCAGATCGATGCCGTCTGTCGCCCGAAGTCGCCGTTGAGATGAAGACGATTATGCACCAAAATCCGTGCGAATAATCGGCGACCCGCGCCTTCGAGACTGCACCCGACGGGGAGGGCCAGTTCGACCCGGAGCATCTCCCTCTTTAGCTTGACGATAAGTAAGTCAGGCCGCACCGGACCATGTACCGGGGCTAATGTGCGTCGCAGCCTGGGTTTGCGCCGGGATTGCCGGATCCCGCAGAGTTGCAACCCAGGAAACTCCCGCCTCTGGCGGTTGTGAGCTTTAGCGCGTTACCGTGGTCGGCGACAGTGAATGTTAGAGGCCCCCCAACTGGGAAGTCCTTGAACTGACTAGAGGTTACGATCCCAGTAGCGATGGTGCGGGTGCTGTTCACACCGGTTAGCCGGAACTTTGCAGTGGCCGGGGGGATGACGGCACCATAGTCGACGATGTACTCGCCTAGCCCGTCGGGGGACACCCTGAGAACCACCGTGTTGTAATTTGCCCAGCTCCCGACGAACGGTGCCAACTGGCTGAACGGGTTCGGTGGTCGAGTGGAGGTGGTGGTCGTGGTTGGCGCGGTCACGGTGGGGGCTGGTACCACGCCCCGTCGGGGGCGGCGCATGCTCGGTCGAGACCGACCTGGGCGTGTGGGGTGCGGGTGAGCACACCCGTCTCATCCGCCGACACGCGATCGCTGCGTACGGTGCGGTCAGGTGTTCGCGCAGCCCGAGGGGGGGTGCTCATGCTGCCAGAGGATTGGTAGCAAACGAGTACCCATAGATCTGTGCAGTCTCCTCGGTCGTCTTGGATGGGCCCTCTCAGTTGTGCCACACGTGAGCTGGGCACCACTCGGTCAAGCCGTCAACTACCCGTCGCCCCCCGTCGGTATCATCGCGCCCTGGCAGCTAGGCACGACGTCTCGATGGTCAACCCCCAGGGTGCCGACGTTACAGCGTGGTAGCGATGACGGGCTCCTTGCCAAGGTCGGCCCAACCCGCGACAGGGCAGGGGGCCGAGCGAGCGCTCGGCGCAAGCAGAGGTGGGTTTGTGGCAGGTGCACGGGGCAGAACGGCGACATGACGCTTGTCAACCTCAATAAGGGAACGCCCAAGAACCTGTTTCCGAATGCGAGCCGGCGGCGGAAGCGTGGCTCGGGTGCGACAAGCGCGCCGCCCAGGGATCAAAGAGTCACATTGAGTCACGAGTCCTATATACCCCAACGGGGGTATAGCCTCGGAAGCACACCAAAAAGGGCCTCTGACCAGGGCGTTCTTGTGAGGTGACCGGATTCGAACCGGCGACTTCTACGATGCGAACGTAGCGATGGCACCCTCTCTGACGTGCGGATTTGCGAGAAGCACCAGCTCAGCGAGATGCAGTTCGGGCACCGAAGGGCACTGAGACACCCTGACGGGCAGCAAATGAGTCACGTTGAGTCACGCCAGAGGGCTGGGCCAGACAGAAACAGTCGCGTGCTATCATGATGGCATGTCTAAGAAGGTGACTACCGTGCGCATGCCCCAGGACCTGGCCGACACGGTCGACGCGGTAGCCCGCGGTCGCGGCGTTAGCGTCAATACCGTCGTCCTCGACGCCCTCACGGCAGAGATCGAGCGGGTCAGAAACGATAAGGAATTCATGGCTCGCCTACGCGATATGACCGAGCGGGACAAGGAGATCCTCGACCGCCTCGCCCAATGAGGTACCTGAACCTAGCGGAGGCTCTTGTGATCGCGGAGGCCGTGACGGGGATCGAAACGGTTGTGTTGGCCAAGTCCGCTGGAGTCGGTTTGTTGGACTCCGCGCTTCATGCGCCTCAGGCCGGCTTCGGTGGCTATGACCTCTACCCGGGCTTCATCGACAAGGCCGCGGTGTTGGCCGTCAGGGTCTCTCGCAACCACCCTCTGCCCGATGGGAACAAACGGCTGGCCTGGGGGTGCCTGACCATGTTCTGCGCCCTGAACGGCCACGAACTTCACGTCCCTGTCGATGAAGCCGTCAACCAGATGCTGGCTGTGGCCGCCGGCGAGATCGACGAGGAAGCGTTGGCCGTCTGGCTTTCGGGAAAGCTCGGCTAACAAGCAGATGGGGACCCGGCACGCCCGGACGCTCCGCCGCTGGCGCGGAGCGCGCCTGCTCGTAGGGCTGCCGGTCTGACCTGTCCGTGGCGAGCGGGCCCGACTAACCCGAAATCGTCCACCTAACGAAACGCGTGCATTATGGCGCCTGGAGATAGGGCCGGCGTAGGTGAAAAACCTCGCGATAACCCTGCCGATTCGCCAGGGCTACTGTGCCAGAAACACCCCACTTGTCTCAGGAATACAAATCCACCAACGATGTAATTCTCTGGCCCAACAGCCAGGCGGCTCTGCTCCCACCAGAACCGGTTCGCTGACCTGGATGAGCAACCCCTAGCCGTTGGTGGCCGAGGAGACTTCAGATGAGACCGGGGGTAGCAGCACGCGGTGGCCTTTCGTTCAGCGGCGTACGACGGCCTGGTCGGCGACAAAACCGTTGACGGGGTTGAACTCGTAATTGCCCAGGCCACTTGAGACGATGTCCACTTCATTGAGGTCGACGGTCGCCACCCATTCCGCCTGGTCGGTGAGCTGGTGGTCGACCTTGGTCCACATGGTGGAAGCTTGTGCCGGGCTTTGAAGTTGGAGCAGCGCTGCCTCGGTCATCTCCTGGTCGATGGCCGGGTCGCAATAGTAACCGTTGCTCGAACCGCCGTTGCAAGCGAAAAACGGCGGTAAAAGGCCCGAGGGGGCTGGGTAGGCCGGGGACCAGTCGCCCTCGACTGAGATCTGGAACTTTGCCCACATGGGTTGGCTGATCAACGCGATCGAGACCATGTGAAGGCTCGCCCGGTAGCCCAGGGAACGGAGCAGCTGGGTAATGTAGGCCGCTTCTTGAGGTGGTATTGCCCCCTCGTCCGGGGATCCCCAGACGGTCACCACGTCACCCTTGGTGCCGGAGTCATCGACCAGTTTCTTGGCTAGGGCCAGGTCAGGCGCCGTCCAAGCCCCGTCAGAGGTGGGGTGCTGGGTGTACGGGCAGTACCGCTGGTAGCCGAGCATGCCGGGCAGGAGGGGCTGACAAGTGGGCGCGGCCACCGTCGGCCCTCCGTACATCTCGGCTATCTTGCGCCGGTCGATGGCGTAGTTGAGGGCCTGTCGGGCCAACAGGCTGTTGAACGGCGGCACGCGGGTGTTCAGGGGGATGAACTCCACCACAAATGCCGGGTCTATGCGCACCTGTGACGGGTCCTGGACTTCGAGGGCGTGCAGCTTTGCCGGGGGGATAGAGTCCCATGTCCAGTCGGCCTTACCCTGCATGATCTGGTCCACCACGTCCTGTTGAGAGGGCAGGATGCGCCAGATGATCTCATCGGGGTTACCGTCGGGCTGGGCCGCGTGCGACCACTCGTGAAAGTACGGGTTGCGCTCGAAGACGACTTCGCCCGGTGTGGCCCTAGCTATGCGGTAGGGGCCGGTGCCCGCGACCGGCGTCAGCCCCATGTCGTGATCGGGCGTGCCCAGCGGCACCGGCGCGGCATAGGCCTCCGGGGTGAGCTTGTCCAAGAAGTCGGGATCGGGGGCGCTGAGATGGAAGACAACCAGGCCCGCTTGGTTGTTCGTAACCACGCCCGGGGACAGGTTGCAGTGGTCCGGGCGGGCCTCGCAGGCGCCGGCACCGACGAGACCGCTGTAGAAGCTGGCGCCCGGGGAACCGAGGGCGAAAAGGCGCTCCAATGCGTAGCGGAAATCGCCGGCCTTGACCAGTAGGCCGTCGGAGTAACGGATCCCGGGGCGGAGCCGGAAACTGTAGGTGCGGCCCCCGTCGGTGGGCGCCGGGACCTGGAGGGCGAGGTCGGGCACCAGCCTTAGGCCGTCGGGTCCGGGGGCGGGCTCGAAGGTGACCAATGTGTCGTAGGCCAGGCGTTGGACGCTCAAGGGTGTCACCTCGAAGGACATGGCCGGGTCGAGCGTGCCAAAGCCGTTGGTGCTGACCAGGACAAGCTTCCCGCCTCGCTCATCCCCGTCGCGGGCCGACGCTGCCACCCATACGCCATCTCGTCCTGAGGCCAACGCCACCGGGTTGTCGCCGACATTGATGGTGCCGACGACGGCCAAGCGCTGAGGGCTGATGCGCGAGACCGTCCCCGAGTACTGGTTGGCCACCCAAATGGCGCCCGAGCTGGCCACTAACGCAGCCGGCCCGCTGCCTACGGCAATTGTGCTGAGCACGCTAAAGGTGGCCGGGCCCACCACTGAGACCGTGCTGTCCAGGTTGTTGGCCACCCACAAGTAACCGCCGCCGAAGCAGATGGCCGACGGTCCGTTGCCCACGCTCACCGTGCCGACCGCCTGTCCGGTCTGTGGGTCGATCCCTTCGACGGTCCCCGCACTATAGGCCGCCACCCATATCAGCCCGGCCGCCAGGGCGATCGAAGTGGGGTGCACGTCGAGGGACAAGGTGCGCAGGACCGACCCCGACAGCGGGCTCAGTTCCAGCAGATCTTGGCCCGTTGAGTCCGCCACCCACAGGCCTCCGTCCCCATATGCCATCGCCACTGGGCCGGTCTGGGCCAGTTGGCTTGTCCAGGTGACGGTGCCGCTATCGGGGTCGATCCTTTCCACCGTGGCGCCCATGGTGCTGGCCACGATACACGGCGCTCCCACCACTTACAATGCTGCCCGGCTCGCCGCCCGACGGGACCCGGTCGGTGACAGCGGCCTCGGCCGGGCCAACCTGAAATACCGCCGACCCGTTGGGGCTGGCCACCCAAACGGACCCTCCCGCCACCGCGATCGCACCGGGTTGGGCCGGGAGGACGACGCGGTCCGTAGCATTGCCGGAGCTGGCCCCGATGGCTTCAAGAACGTTCACGCCTGCGGCCACGGCCGGGGCCGTTTTGGGCCCGACGGTGGCGGCCATGGTTGCAGCCACGGTGATGGCACAAGCGACGGCAGCCGGGACCGCCCACTTGACCGGCCGACGGGATGGCGCCCCCGTGCGGGCGGGGCCCCGCTCGGAGGCCACAGATCCTGATGAGGCCTGCGCATCGGTCGCCGATGCCAACCCCCTGACGCCGAGCGGGGGGCTCGGGCTAGGTGCGTCCAGCTCTGGCGCCTGGCGCAGCACCGCCCGTTCGAGATCGCGCAACTCGCGACCAGGGTCGAGGCCGAGGTCGTCTGCCAACCGGGACCGCGCTCTTTGAAAGGCGGCCAGCGCGTCCGCTTGGCGCCCACAGCGATAGAGGGCGACCATGAGCTGGGCATGGAACCGCTCCCGGTAGGGGTCGAGGGCGACGGCCAGCTCGAGCTCGGAGACTATCTCGCGGTGCTGGCCGAGAAGGAGCCGTGCGTCGGCCAAGGATTCGAAGGCGGCCAAGCGGTCACTCTCCAGGCGGCGGGCGGCGATCGGCGCGAACGCCGAATCCTGGACGTCGGCTAGAGCCGGCCCGCGCCACAACGCCAGCGCAGCGGAGTAGAAACCCGCCGCGGATTGTGCGTCGCCCCGGTCGAGGGCCCCCGCACCCAGGGCAGCAAGCTCGCCAAAATGGAGAGCGTCCACTTGTCCCGGCGCGACGTTGAGCCGGTAGCTGGACCGACCTGCCACAAGGACACCGGGCGCACCTTCGACGTGGAGCACTCGACGGAGGCGAGACACATAAGTCTCAATCGTGTGACCGGCGGACGCCGGAGGTGACCCACCCCAGAGGTCATCTATAAGTTCACTCACCACGAGGGCACGCCCGGCATGGAGGGCCAAGGCGGCGAGCACTGCTCTTTGTCGCGGCCCCCCCAACGGCCTGGCGGCGCCGTCGACCACCACTTCGGTTGTCCCGAGCAGCCTGATATTCACGGGCTCCCCTCTGCGCCAGGCAGACGATGCGAGTTACAGGCCACGGCCGACCCTTCCGGAACTGAGCCGCTAGCTGCTCTTCGAGCGTTTTGCGCTCATATGTCGAGCACACGATCTTAGGTTCACCTCACCCGGTCCGCTCGACGGGAACATCTCCGAGGGCAGCGACGCCCCGCCGACGCAAACCACGTACCCCCCAGGCGAGAGTGAGCCCAACAAATGCTCGACGCCCTCAGTAACAACATCTCAAGTCGTGCCCGCGGAGAGGGCCGCCCACGGCCCGTTCGCCGCACCGGCGCCCCGCCGGGAAAGAAGTCCACCACCTTGTTCGGCGTCGTCGCCGCTTGTGGTCTGGTTCTCGTTCCCGCCGCGACCGCGGTCCCCGCCGCCGCCGCTACACCACTCCCGGCCCGGGTGGTGGGCACATACCATCATTTCCCAGTCCCGTGGGGGCCCGGTGGGGCACCCGGGTACCACGGGCCAGGGCCCTCGGTTCGGGCTCCGGCTCACTGGGCGCGGCCACGGTGGGCTCGGCACCCGCAGGGACCGGTCCGTCCGAGCTGGCTTTCGACCCGGCTACGCACACTGTCTATGTCACAGACGGCTACAACGACAATGGCCCGTATGCCGACGGGGACACGGTCTCGGTCATTGACACCCGCCATTGCCAGGCGCAGGACCTCTCGCGCTGTCATGGGCCGTGGCCGACAATCACAGTTGGTAGCTTGCCCAGCTCAATTGCCGTTGACCAGGTCACCGGTACGGTTTACGTGACCAACTGGGGCGACAACACCGTTTCGGTGTTCAACGGCACTACCTGCAACGCCACCAACACCTCGGGCTGTGGGCAGCACCCGGCCACAGTGCCGGTCGGGTTAGGCCCGATCGGCATCTACGTCGACGATGCCAATCACACCGTCTACGTCCCCAACCAGGACAACGGGAACGGCCCCGCCACGGTCTCAATGATCGACAGCGCGACATGCAACGCCGCTGACCTGGCCGCCTGCCCGACTACCGAGCCTCCCACGGTCAACGTCGGGAGCCCAGCCTCCGCTGTCGTAGTTGACGACGTCACCCATACCGTGTACGTGGGTACCTTCGCCGCCATCACCGTCTTTGACGCCGACACCTGCAACGCTGCCTTGCAGTCGGGGTGCGGCGACCAGGGGACGCTCACGGGCGATACCTATAGCGGTCCGAACGGCTTTGAGATCGACCCCGCCAACGACACCCTGTACACGGCCAACTATGACGACACCATTTCGGCCTGGGATTTGGCCGACTGCAACGCCAGCGACCTGGGCGCCTGCGCCAGCGCCCCCTACGGCACGACGTCGTCCTTCCCGTACTCGCAGGGAGTACACGCCTTGTTCGTAGCCTTGGACATCCCGTTGCACACGGCCTATGTCACCTATCAGGGGGACGACTCGGTGGCCGTCGTCGACACCAACGCCTGCAACGGGAGCGACCTGGCCGGGTGCGCCGCCCTGCACCCGCCGCTGGCCCGCACCGGTGCCAGTCCCGAGGGTGTCGTGCTCGACCCGCAGACCCAGACCCTGTACGTCGCCAACGAGGTTGACAACGACGTGTCGGTCATAAACGCCGCCAACTGCAACGCGGCGGTCACCAGCGGGTGCCGGCAGGACCCCACTGCCGTGCCGGTCGGTTGGCCGGACAAATTTACCCCCGAAGGCCTGGCCGCCGACCCCGGCGTGGGGACCGTTTATGACATCACCGGAGGTGTGGTGGCCATGGTCGATACCGGGACATGCAACAGCCACGCACAGGCGGGCTGCTCCACCACGCCACCGCAGCTCACGGTGGGCAGCTACCCGGACGCCATAGCGCTCGACCCATCGACTCACACCGTCTACGTGGCCAACTTCGGCTCGGTCAGCTCGGCCGGCCCAAGCAGCGTCTCGGTGGTCAACGCCGACGCCTGCAATGCCACCGACCAAGCCGGCTGCAGCGGATCAGAGACGCTCACGGTCCCGGGCGGCAACGCCGCCACCCTGGCCGTCGACGTCGCCACCGGCACCCTGTATGTCGGCACCGAAACCAGCAGTGGGCCGGACCTGGTCTCGGTCTTCAACGCCAGGACCTGCAACGCCATCGTCACCGCCGGTTGTGGCCAGGTCCCGAGCACCATCCAGGTCGGCAACTCGGGGGGCCTGTTTTCCGACTCCGAGCCAGTCGTTGCCATCAACCAGGTGACCAACACCATCTACGCCATCGATACCTATAACTTCGCCCAAGGGACGCCGATCAGCCTCGGGCTCTACATGATGAACGGCGCCACCTGCGACGCCGCCAATACGACGGGTTGCAACCAGTCCCCCGTGCTCATGCCCCTAGGGCTGAGCTCCACCACCGCCACGGGGCCCGGAACACTGCCCGCCTGGGGCCTCACCGTCGACCCGGCCACTGACACGGTCTACGTAGCCCTGTCCGCCTACGGCGACTACGCCGCTACGGTTGGCGTCGTCAACGGGGCCACTTGTAACGGCTCGGTTAGCACCGGGTGCAACCAGGCGGCACCCCAGGTGCCGGTGGGTCTCAACGCGCTCGGTATAACCCTTGACCCCTTCACACATAATGTCTACACGGCCAACTTGGCCGACGCCAGTGTGTCCGTGGTCCACGGGGCTATCTGCAACGGCGTGGTCAGCTTCGGTTGCGGGCAAGCGGCGACCAAGCTGCCGACGGCTCACTGGGCGGCGTCCATCGTGGCCGACCCGGCCGTGGGCACCCTCTATGTCGCCGGCCTGAGCGCCCTGTCGGTGCTACCGCTAGTCCCGTAGAAAGCAAGAGAACCCAACGGTCATTCCCACAGCAAAACGTCGATAGGCCTTCCCCGAGAGCTGCGCCGCAGGGGCGTGGCTCTCGTTCCGCCCACCCGCCGCCTTCCTAAACCGCTCATGGACCAACAGATCGGAATAGTCATGTACCTTCGAAGGTCAGTCGCGCTCATTTGCCTTGCCGGCCCCGCTTCTGCGCCTGCGGCAGGGTCCTCAAGCATCCCGGTTCCCCAAGGCCGCAGGCGGGCACACGGGCTTCGTCCAGCACTAACTTTGGGGGCACGGATAATTGCCGTCCTCATGGCGGTGAGCTTTGTCCTGGCCGGGGTGGCGCCCGTGGCGACGACAGCCTCGCCTGTGCCGAGCACGGTGGCCAGCACCTTCGTGGATTTGACCGGCAGCCCCGGCACACCGGCCATCAACCCGGCGACAGGGACGATTTATGTCCCCGTCCAATGCCCGAAGCCCTATTGCCCGACTTCTGCGCCCGGTCGCGCCGTCGACGTCATAAGTACCTCCAAGTGCAACATCGTCGACCGCTCCGACTGCCGTGTCTTGGCCACGGCACCGGCTGACCAGCCCCTCGCCGCCGCCGTCGACGAGGCGACGGACAGCGTGTACTTGTCCAATGCAGGCGGGACGGTCACCGTGGTCGATGGCGCCATGTGTAACGCCTCGGTCACTAAGGGTTGTGACAAAGGCCACCATCAAGGTGGGCGGGTTCCTCGTCGGCGAGGTGGTCGACCCGGTCACGGACACGCTTTACGTTGCCGACCTCAATGGCGGGGTCGACATGGTGGACCTGGCCCACTGCAACGCCCAGGTCACCTCGGGTTGCGGCGAGAGAGCCGCACTGGTGAAGGACGCCGGCGGCCCTGCCGACCTCGACGTTGACATCGCTACCGACACGGTTTACGCCGCTAATGACGGTGTGGGCAACAATGCCGGCAATGGCAACACTGTTTCGGTGATCAACGGGGCCACCTGCAACGCCGCAGACGAGAGTGGTTGTGGGCAGACGCCCAAGACCGTGACCGTGGGCAGCGGGGCCTACTGGGCCGTGGTGGACCAGGCCAGCGGCACCGTCTATGTCCCTAACTTCAACGACAACACGGTCTCTGTACTCGACGGGGCCCGGTGCAATGCGACGGTCAGTTCCGGCTGCGCTGCTAGGCCACCGGCCGTAGCCACCGGCGAGAACCCGGCTGACGTGGTCGTCGACCCCAAGCTGCACACGCTGTTCACCCTCAACCAGAGCGACGACACTCTGTCCGAGCTGAGTACCAGCGCATGTGCCGGGCCGGCCGCAGCGGCGTGCCCGAAGGCTGTGCCGAGCGCAAAGGCAACCCCTGACGGGCCGGCCGGCTACATCGGTGAGCCCAACACTTTTCTCCTCACACCGCAGAACAACACTGCCTATATCGTCAACGTGGGTGGGGGCGCCGCGATGTCGGTGGTCAGCGTGGCCCGCTGCAACGCGCTTGACACCTCGGGCTGCCGGTTGGAGCAGGCCAGCACGCCCAACGCCGAGTACTGGGAGACGCTTGACCCCAGCACCGGGACCCTCTACGCCAGCAACGCCAACGACCCCGTTGTCGACGTAATCAATGCGTCCACGTGCGACTTGAGGCACCTGGGGGGCTGTACCCCGGTGGCGAGGATCCCAGTCAAAGACCCCGCCGATGCCCTGGGGGCCATTGACGACTCGACACATACCCTGTATGCCTCCGACCCCACCAACGGCACCGTCTCGGTGATAAACGCGGCCACCTGTAACGCTACGGTCACGAGCGGCTGTAAGAAGCCTTACAAGGTGATCGCTATTGGCCCGATCGCCGGGTCGCCAGTGGTAAACCCCGGGACGGCGACGCTTTATGTGCCCTATGGAAAGCTTCTCAACAAAGTGGCAGTGGTGGACATCGCCACTTGCAACGCCGAGGAGGCCTCGGGTTGCTCTTTGCCTCGCGGGACCGTGACCGTGGGCGAGGGTACTCATGAGCTGGCCGTCGACAACGCCACGGGTACCCTCTACGCGGCCTCGACCTACGCGCTTATCTCGGGGCCGGTCACTTACACGGGCGCGCTGCAAGGCACGGCCAGTGACAGCGTCTATGTGGTCAATGGCCAGACGTGCAACGGCACGGATTTCACCGGGTGCACCCGCGCCCCGGTAACGGTGCGGGTGGGTACCTTCCCCTATGGGCTGGCGGTGGACGACGCAACGCACACGCTCTACGTGGCCGACAACCGCAATGGTGACCTGCCCGGAGAAGTGACGATGGTCAACACGTCCACTTGCAACGGGTTCATCAGTAGCGGGTGCCGCAAGGTGTTCCCTACTGCCTATATCGGGCGCTCAGCTCGCTTGGTCGCCCTCGACCAAGAGGCGGGGGTGCTCTATATCACTGACAGGGGGAGCGCGGCGGTGTCTGCGTTGCGGACAGCCGACTGCAATTCCGAGGTTACAAAAGGCTGCCCCGCCCTGGCCCCCGAGCTGGCGGTGGGTTCGAAGCCGGTGGGCCTGGCGGTGGACCAGGCCACCGGCACCGTATATATCGCCAACACTGTCTCAGGGACCATGTCCGTCCTAAACGCCCGCCCGCTAGGGTAATGTGCCCCTTCCTGGCGCGACGAGTCGACCAACCGGTAGTGGTGTCGGCATCCTATTCCTGCTCCTAGCTGGACGAGGATGCGCTGAAAGCCGTCGGCCACCGTGAGAGGCTCGCCGGCCAAGAAGTTGCCCCACCAGTAGCACGGACGAGAGCATCCTGGACCGTTCCGTCGGCACCGTCCTAGGCACACCTGGGCGAAACCCCAGGCACGGCGGTTAGGCCACAGGACCGGTGCCAGACGCCTGGCCCGTCGACCTCCATCGGCAGAGGAGGGAGGTCAAACAACGTCGCCATCGAGGTCCTAACGGGAGCCAAGAGGTGCGACGAAAGCGTGGAGCGCTCGTCCGGTCTGGGTTCCTCATTGCCCTCGGACTTCGGGCGAATGCCACGCCACGGCAGGCAAGGGCGTCTGCCGCTCCTGCTGGTGGCGTGTGCAGGACTGGGCGACGAAAGTCCTCCTTTTCCGCAAAAGACCTGGCCAGTGGGGGCAAGCCTGCGGACGGAGGTGCGAACAGTTTCCTTGGTCGATCCTAGGATTCATCCAGCAAACTTTTTGCACTGTCAGCTGGGCGCCGCGGCGCTCCTGTACGGTACCGATGTTGCAGACAGCGATATCTGGCTCCCGGCCGGGGACAGCATACTGTCCGACGAAGAATAAGCGTGGTGGCCGACGCCATGGAACGCCCCGGGTTCACGGAGGCCTCGGGCGTTCGCTGGACGCTGACGAGGAGGCGGGCAGGCGCCAACTCCGACGGTCCAGGCCGCCCCGACGACCGTTCGGGGGCGGAGACCCCACCCAGGAGCCGAGCGCCTTCTCGTTCAGATTGCGCGCTTCTTCGAGGTCGGGGCCGACGAGATCGTTTAAGGCCGCAAATGTCTACGGTGCGTGGGACGAAGGCCGAGGGAGAGCCGCCGCAAAGACCCTGACCGCCGCCGGAGGAACTCTGGCCCGGGAAAGAGTCTTGAGTGTCGCCACGCTCATGAACTGCACGTCGCTCAGTTGAGACGTCATGCTGCGCCGTTCAGCCACACGACGGTGGGCCCGCGGCCTTCATGTACCGCCCCTGGGGCCGGGGCCCGGTTAGAGACGGCGAAGGACGAAGAACCGACGGGGACCATGGGGCCCTCCAAGGTCGGCCCGACCCGCGAAGGTTGGGGGGTCGGGGGCAAGACGCCGCCATGGTGCTTGCCAACCTTAAGAATGCAACCGCCCCCGAGAACCCGTGTCCTGAATGCCAGCCAGCGTCGGAAGGGCGGCTTGCACGCGCCAGTCGACCCGCCCACCGCCTCAAAGAGTCACATTGAGCTCAAAGAGTCACATTGAGTCACGAGGCGTTATACCCCCCAGGGTATAACGTCAGAGACGGCCAAAAATGCCCTCTGACCAGGGCGTTCTTGCTTGTGAGGTGTTCACAATTGGCCCCGAGCTGCTCGTTTGTTGTCTAAAGACAACGCCGGTCACAGAATAAGCGGCGGGCGCCCACGGTTTTTCCACAGGGCTCAGCCTGTTGGACGCCTCGGGCGGGGCGGGCCGGCGCTGCGGTCAGCCTCGAGGGCGGCTTCGCCTATGGCCTCGAGCTGGCCTAAGAGCTCCTTTAGGCGACGGTGGTTGTCGGCCCAGCGCCGGCACTCGGCCGCTTGGTCGGCGCTCAGCCAGCGGCCCACCGTCTTGGCCCGGACCTTGCGGGTCCAGATGAAGTAAGGGCCCGTGCGGGCGGGGCGGGTCGGCCATGCACCGGCACCCGGCGCGCCCGCAGTGGGTACGCCGCTCGGTGATGGTCCCGGCCAGCACCTCTCCCGAGCGGGCAATGCTGGCCAGCTCGGCCGCTATGCGCCGGGCTGCGGCCCGTTGGGCGGGCTCTAGTTGCACCGCTTACCACCTTTGCACGGCCGGTCCACCACTTGAGGCTTGTCGTATAGTATATCTACAATACGATGACGGCCAGTACGGCCATCGCCTCGTGGAGGCCCCGGACGGTCCCCGAAGAGGCCGCTGCTTTTGCCCGCCAGGTGGTGGCCAGGGCCGCCCCGGCCAGCGCCGGCCGGGCCAAGGCGCTGTTGTTCGCAGCCAGCCGAGCGGCCGGTTTCGCCCTGGACGTCGGCCTGGAGCTGCGCCCCGAGGTGGTCTTTTGCCCCGCTGTCATCGAACGTTCCATCGTGGCGGGCGCTCGGGCCTTTTCGGGCCCGACGGCACGCACGCTGCGTACCAACATGAGGGCGCTCGGGCGCGCCTTAGAGGCCTACCCCGAGCCGGCCCCGGTCCGCCTGCCCCGTGAACGGGCCAAGTTGGCTTACACCGAGAGGGAAATATCGGCTTACCTGGCGCTTTGCGACGCCCAGCCGACACGGTGCCGGCGCCTGCGCGGCGCCGCTCTCATCTGCCTGGGGGCGGGGGCAGGTCTGATCGGTGCCGACCTGCGCGAGGTGCGCGGCGACGATGTGGTGTGCCGTTCAGGGGGGGTGCTGGTCGAGGTCGGGGGCCGCAGGCCCCGTGCCGTGCCGGTGCTTTCGCGTTACCAGGCCCGCCTGCGGGCCAGCGCCGCCTTCGCCGGGACGGGCTACCTCACCGGGGGGACCGAGGCTTCCCGCCGCAATGTCGCCTCGGCCCTGGTGGCGTCTCTGTCCGGGGGAACGGACCTGCCCCGCCTGGAGCAGGCCCGGCTGCGGGCCACGTGGTTGGCCGAACTGGCCGGCCTGATCGGTTTGCCGGCGTTCATGGCGGCCACCGGCGTCGACTGCTCCCAACGCCTGGGTGACATCGTGGCCCGCCTGCCCGCCGTGGCCGAGCCCGAGGCGGTGGGCCTGCTCGGGGGTCGGACGTGCTGAGCCCTGAAGGCCTCCTGGCCCGGGCCGAGGCCGTCGTCGACGCCGCCGGGGTGGCCGAGGGGCTCGAAGCGGCCTTGCCCATAGGCGTACGGCCCCGCCAGCTGTCGGCCCGCACCCTCCTGGTCGGCATGTTGGTCGCATTGGCCGAGGGCCGCCCGGCGCAACTGAGCCGGGTGCTCGAGGCCCTGGGGTCGCTCAACGAGCTCGACCGCTCCCGCCTGGGTGTGGTCTCGGAACGGAGGACCGGCCCCCACGCCCTCACCTACCGCCAGGTGGAGCACACGGCCCGGTTGGTCACGCGTTCGCTCGCCAAAGCCGTTCCCGACGGAGAGCCTTCGGCCGCCCTGGCCAGTGTTTGCGCCGCCCTGTTGGAGGCCAGCGTGCCGGCCTGGGCCAAGTCGGCCTCGACTTCGTTGGCGGTGGACTGGACCGACCTCGAGAGCTTCGCCTGCCCACCGGTGCCGGACGTCCGCCCCAGCGCCGACGCCGAGGCTTCCTGGGGGCACCGCCGGGGCGACGGGCCCGGACAAAAAGACGAGGTTTTCTATGGGTATTACCTTTCCGCCGCCACCATGGTCAATGACGAGACCGGCCCGGCCGTGCCCGAGCTGGTGCGCCGGGCCACCCTCAGCTCCTGTCGGGCCGACCCCGTGCCCGCCTTCGTGCCGGCACTGGCAGCTATGGCCGCATCAGGGGTGGCCATAGGCGACGTGCTGGCCGACTCCGGCTACGCCCACCGGGTGGCCGAGCACTGGGCCCTGCCGTTGCGGGCGGCCGGCGCCCAGATCGTGACTGACCTGCACCCCGCCGACCGCGGCCCCCGGGGCACTTACGCCGGGGCCATCTGCTCCAATGGCAACCTTTACTGCCCGGCCACACCCCCCGCCCTGTTGGCCTTGGTGCCGCTGGCCCGGGACGCCAGCGCCCCAGAAATTGCCGCCCATGACCAAAAGACGGCCGAGCTAGCCCACTACAAGCTGGCCCGTACCTGCGGTTACGACCAAGACGGTTATCACCGGGTGAGCTGTCCTGCGGTCATGGGCAAGCTGCGCTGCCCCCGACGGCCGGCGTCCATGGCCCTGTCGCATGAACGGCCCACTGTCATGCCCGTCCCGAAGGACCGCCCCGGTGCTGTGGCCAGCAGACACTGACCGTGCCCCCCGCCGTCAACGCCAAGACCGCCCAAAACCATGACTATCCTTCGGCCGCCTGGAGGGCCTCCTATGCCCGGCGCACCGCCGTCGAGCGCACGTTCTCGACCATCAAGGACCCGGCCAGCAACGACATCTCCCGGGGCTGGTGCCGGCTCATGGGGCTGGCGCCATCACCGTGCTCGTGACCTGCTGCCTGGTGGTGCGCAACTGGCGGGCCCTGGACGCCTTCGAGGCCCGGGAGGCTGACGACGCCCGCCGGGCCGCCGCCGGTCTTGGCCCCCGCCGGCGCAAGCGCCGCCGCCGCGGCCTGGCCGAGCGTGAGCACCGGCGCCGGGCCCTGAGCTGCGTTCCCGCAGCGCTCCACCGGGGTGCACGGCCCGTGACGGCGGCACGGGCCTCACCTCACAGAGGTTCACCACAGCCAAGCTGGGGCCTGGTGCGCCCGGTCTCCGGCAACCAGTCGCTACGGCGCTTCCGTCATAACCGTCACCGGCAAATGTGAAGATGACGACGTCCCAAATGTGAAGACGTCCAGGAAGATGACAACGTCTCAAATGTGAAGACGTCCTTGTGGAGGTGACCGGATTCGAACCGGCGACTTCTACGATGCGAACGTAGCGCTCTACCGGGCTGAGCTACACCCCCCGATCGTCCGGCAAGCCTAGCGCCATGGTGGCGAAGGCTGGCTTGACGGCGGTGCTGCGCCTGGCAGACTTCTGAGGTGAGGCATCTCGCAGCTCGGAGGTCGTCGACCTCGGCCGGCGCGCTCGAGGCGGGCCAGCTGTCGTCGTCGCAAGGCGCGGCTGGGCCTCCAATGCCGCGGGTACTGCTTTCCGTCCACGGCCTCGGCGTTCGTTTCGGCCCTCTGTGGGCGCTCGACGGCGTCAACCTCGAGGTACCGTCCGGCCAGCTGATCGCCCTGGCGGGAGAGAACGGCGCCGGCAAAACGACGTTGGTGGGCTGCGTGGCCGGCGACGTTACGCCCACGGTCGGCGAGATCCTCCTCGAAGGGCGAACGGTCCCATCGCGGCCCCGGGCCGCCTATCGGCGCGGCATCGCCGTGGTCCGCCAGCACACCGAGCTGTGCGACAACCTGGACGTGGCCGCCAACCTCTTTCTGGGCCGGGAAGGGCGCGGACTGTTTTTCGACCAGACTTCACTGCACCAGGAGTCGATCGCTCTCCTGCAGCGCCTCCGCATACCTCTGTCCGACACCACTACCAGTGTGGGCTACCTGTCCGGGGGGATGCGCCAGCTCCTGTCGGTGGCTCGGGCGATGCTGGACCGGCCCCGGTTGCTGATCTTGGACGAGCCGACCTTCTCACTTGGCGTCAGCGAAGGCGCCCAGGTGGAGGGGCTCATCTCCACCCTCCGGGAACAGGGGACGACCGTCTTACTGGTCTCGCACGATGTCGACCAGATGTTCAGGATGGCCGACCGGATAGTCGTACTGCGCCACGGACGGGTCATCGCCGACCTCGATCCCCGGGTCAGCCACCGTGACGACGTTGTCGCCCTTCTGTCCGGGCAGCCGGCGGACTCCTCGGCCCGCCGCCAGCTCAGGCGGCTCCAGGGCCTGGTCGACCAGCTCGCCTACACCGACCCGTCCTCGAGCCTCTCGGTGATCCTCTCGTCGCTGGGCGCGGCGCTCAACAACCGGTGCCTGTCGATCCATCTGAAAGAGGGCGAGCTGCTGCGTTGCGCGGCCAGCCTGGGCCTGCCGCCGTCGCTCCCGGCGGCGTGGGTCGAGGTCCCGTTCGGGTCCACCAAGGGCCCGGTCGGCCAGGCCTCGGTGACCGAGCAAGTCGTGGTGGACGACGACGTTGAGCGCAGCCCTCGCTGGGCACAGCTCAGGCGCCTGGCCAAGTCGGCGAAGGTGGAGAGCTCCTGGGCCGTACCGGTCATGGGCTCGAGCGGGTTGATCGGGGTCATCACGATCCTGCGGTCGACCAAGGGTGCCCCCCAGCGCGACGAACTGGACCTGGTTCGCCTTTATGCCGGGTACGCCGCCAGCGCCATCGAGCGCGACCGACTGCTCAACGACGTGACGGCTCGCAACCGGGCGCTCGAGACGATCAGGGAGGTACTCGAGACGCTGGCCGGCCCCGTGCCCATGTCCGACGGACTGGCCGTCGCGCTCAAATCGTTGCGCCGCGGGCTGCAGGCCGATCATGTGACGCTGCTGACCAGAAAGCTCCGAGGCCTGGCAGAGGACCGTTCCTTCACCGATGGAGGCCTCAGTGTAGCCGTGCCTGTCCATGGCGACGAGCAGGCCCGAGACCTTCCGCCTTCCGTCGGCGCGCTGGTCAACCAGTCGCTCTCAGCCGGCCCTTGGGACGGCCGGGCGAAACCGGTGCACCCCCCGGGGGAAAGCCCTTCCGTGGTCGTTACCTTTCCCATCGTGGGGGGAGCGGCGTCGCTGGTGGCGACGTGGAAGGCTCAGTTCATGCCTGAGGGGTCAAGCGCGCTCATGGAGGACGCCGCTCACTCCTTACAGCTCGCCCTGGAAAGGGAGGAGGTGACCATCGCCCACCAGGAGACCGCCGCCCTGCGCCGGTCCCAGGAGATGCAGCAGGGCTTCCTGTCCCGCCTGAGCCATGAGCTCCGGACACCGCTGACGGCCATCCGGGGCTACGCTTCGAGCCTGTTGCAGCCCGACGTGACATGGGACGCCGGTTCCCAGCAGCGCTTCCTTTCCCGTGTCGCCGCTGAGTCGGCCCGGCTCGGCCGCCTGGTGGAAGACCTCCTGGACTTCTCGGCCATCGAGTCCGGGATCCTCCGGCTCCATAGCGATTGGTGCGACCTGGCCGTAGTGATCGACGCCGCCGTGGCCTGCCTTCCTCCGGTCAACCGGGAGCGGGTGGTGCTCGAGCACGCGCCCGGGCTCCCGGCCGTGTGGGCGGACCATGACCGCATGGAACAGGTCCTGCTCAACCTGATGGACAATGCCTTGAGGCACAACCCGGAGGGCACTCAGGTGAGGGTAAGCACGCTGGCCGACGGGGCTAGCGTGGCGATAGGCATCAGCGATGACGGTAGTGGCGTGCCCGATGACGTGGCCGCTGCGTTCTTTGATCCCGAGCGTCGCCGGCGCACTGAAACCGCTGGTGCCGGGCTTGGGCTGTCTATTGCCCGCGGGATAGTCGAGGCTCACGGGGGGACCATCGCGCTGGTACCCATAGCGGGACGGGGGCCCAGGTGATCGTGCGGATACCGATCGAAGTGCCCGGTCGGGCCGCCGAGGCCTTTGGGGCCACCGCAAATGTCTGAGCCTGGGGCCGAGCTCAGTACCCGCGCCCTGGTGGTCGAAGACGACCCCAACATCGTTGACATGATCCGTGTCAACCTGGCCGTTCGTGGTTTCGAGACCATGGTGGCGACGACCGGCGCCCGCGCCCTGAAGCTCCTCGAGACCGAGGCGCCCGACATCATCCTGCTCGACTTGATGCTCCCCGACGTCGACGGGTTTGACCTGTGCCGCCAGATGCGGGAGATGTCGCCCGTAGGCATCATCGTGGTCTCGGCTCGAGGTGGTGAACGGGACAAGGTCACGGCGCTCAACGCCGGGGCCGACGACTACATGACCAAGCCCTTCGGGATCGAAGAGCTCCTGGCCCGCATCCTGGCCACCCTTCGCCGCACACGCCCGGCCGTAGTCGCTCAGCCGGCCAGCCCCTTGACGGTCGGGGACCTTGTCATCGACCTGGCGAGCCAGCAGGTCACCCGGGGTGCTCTCCCCGTACACCTCACGCCTACGGAGTTTGCCCTGCTCCGGGAGCTGGCCACCAACCGGGGCAAGCTCCTGACCCATGCCCACCTGCTCAAGAGGGTCTGGGGCCCCGGGTACGAGAGCGAGATCGAGTACGTAAGGGTGTACGTACGCCGGCTCCGGGCCAAGCTGGAGGTCGAGGGCAGCCCCCCGCTCATCCTCACCCAGCCCCGCGTTGGCTACCGTTTCGCCCCGGAGTAGCCGTCGGGAGGGTCGGGGCACCTCACTTCTTGTAACCCGCTCTCCGAGATTTATCCTTTGTTAACTCCGATCGAGGGATTTTTACGTGATATTCACATTCCGGTCGCATAACGTCACACCGACACAGCGGGCTGGCGTTGGGCATGAACGCTCGACGCCAAGACCGGCCCGCCTCGCGAACAAGAGGGGAAGAATGAATATAACCACGCGGAAGAAGCGCGTCGTGAGTGTCTCAGCCGCCACCGTTGCCGGCCTCACCATGCTGACGGGGTTCACAGGGATCTCGTCGGCCGCCACCGCACCCATGGTGCCGGCCAGCGCGTTCAACTTCAATAAGACGTTTTCGACCATGTCGGCCTTGAAGGCGGTTGCCGCCGCGGGGACAGGGAAGGTCGCCTTCCTTCTGCCTGACACGGCGTCGTCCGTCCGCTGGGCCGACTTCGACGCACCGTACATCAAGAAGGCGCTCGGGCTCGCCGGGCCTGCCGGCCAGTGACGTCATCGTTGAGAACGCCCTGGGCAGCGACTCCACCCAGCTCACGCAGGCTGAAGCCGCCATTACGTCTGGCGCCAAGGTCATTGCCATCACGTCGCTTGACTCCACCACCGGTGACGCGATCGAGGCCAAGGCCAAGGCCGCCGGGGTAGCTACTCTCGACTACGACCGGCTCAACCTCGGTGGCTCGGCCAGCATCTACGTCAGCTTCAACAACGTGCGCGTCGGCCAACTTCAAGGCCACGGCTTGGTGAGCTGCATCAGCTCCTGGCATGTCAAGAACCCGCAGGTCTTCGAGCTCGACGGCGCGCCCACCGACAACAACGCCACCCTCTTCGCCGAGGGCTACAACTCGGTGCTCAAGCCGCTCTACGCCGCGGGTACCTACAAGAAGGTCGGCGAGCAGGCCGTTCCCAACTGGAACAACCTTCAGGGAGGCACCATCTTCTCCGCCGCCCTCACCGCTCACCCCAACATCAACGCCGCCGTTGTCGCCAATGACGGCCTGGACGACTCGGTCGTGGCTGCCCTCAAGGAAGATGCCATCAAGCCCTTCACCTTCCCGACCACGGGACAGGACGGCACCGTCCAGGGCATGCAGGACATCCTCACCGGGTACCAGTGCGGATCGGTTTACAAGCCGATCTACCTTGAGGCTCAGGCTGCCGTAGCCGCGGCCCTCTACCTGCGTGCCGGGTTCGCCCTGCCCGCCGCTTTGGTCCAGGCCAACACCATCGACCACAGCCTCAAGCCCGGCCAAGACACCGCCGTCAATATCCCGGCTGTGCTCGAGACGCCGATCTGGGTCACCACCAAGAACATGGAGAGCACCGTTGTCGCCGACGGTTTCGACTCCGCTTCTGCGATCTGCAACGGCATCGCCGCCGCCTGCAAGCAGTTCGGTATCCACTAGGCGTTAGGACAAGCAGCGGAACCTAACTGCGGCTGTTCGTTAGCTAGATTTCCGCACCGCCAGACCGCACCTGTGGTTGAACCCAACAGGTGCGGTCTGGTGCCTTTTCGAGGGTCGTAGAAACCTGAGGATGTTGGTGGAAGAGACCATGGGGGAACCGTGACCAGCAGTGACTCGACTGGACAAGTCGAGACCGATCCTGATGTAGCCGGAGCCGGGAAACCCGCCCCGTCCGGTGAGCCGCTCCTGGAGCTCAGGAAGATGTCAAAGAACTTTGGCGCCGTGCAGGCTCTGACCGACGTGGATCTCCAGGTTTACCCGGGTATGGTCACGGCTCTGGTGGGCGACAACGGGGCGGGCAAGTCGGTGACCCTGAAGACGATCGCCGGGATCCACCCGCCCGACGGGGGGCAGATTTACTGGGAAGGCCAGCCCGTCCACATACGTACCCCCCGCGATTCGGCCAGCCTGGGCATCGAGACCGTCTATCAGGACCTGGCTCTTTGCAACAACCTTGACATCGTGCAAAACATGTTCCTCGGTCGCGAGCGCACCCGGCGGGGCCTCATGGACGAGAACGCCATGGAGTCGGCGGCGGTGAGCACCTTGACCAGCCTGTCGGTTACGACCGTGCGCTCGGTGCGCCAGGTCGTCGCCTCCCTTTCGGGTGGCCAACGCCAGGCGGTGGCCGTGGCCAAAGCCGTGATGTGGAACTCCAAGCTCGTCATCATGGACGAGCCCACGGCCGCCCTCGGGGTGGCCCAGACGGCCATGGTCCTGGCCCTGACGAGGCGGCTGGCGCAAAGGGGCCTCGCCGTCATATTCGTCTCCCATAATTTCAACGACGTGTTCGAAGTGGCCGACCAGATCGCTGTGCTCTACCTGGGCCGCCTGGTCGCTTCCATACCGGCCGCCCACCTCGACCGCCAGATGGTGGTGGATCTCGTGACGACCGGTACCACTACCCGGGACGTCCCGGGACAGACACGTCCGAACGGAGCTTGACGATGGCGCAAGAAACCGAACTCAACCGGCCTTCGGGCGTAGCCAGCACTACGCCGGGCCTTCCCGCCGACGGGGCACCGGCGGGCGGCGTCGTGGGCACGACGCCCTCCGTAGTGTCCCTCGGGGGGTACATCCGGACCTACGTGGCCCGGGTCCGCAGCGGCGACAGCGGCGTCCTGCCCGTCGTGGGTGGCCTGCTGCTCATCTCCATCATCTTCCAGTTCAACAACAGTCACTTCCTCACCGCCGAGAACCTCGTCAACCTGCTCCAGCAGGGCTCCATCTACATGGTCATGGCCATGGGCATCGTCTTCGTGCTCCTCCTGGGCGAGATCGACCTGTCGGTCGGCTACGTCGGGCTTGGTCGGAGGCGCCATAGCGGCCGAAATGCTGTCGGCCGGCCATCCCCTGGCCATAGTCGTACTGGTGGCGCTGGCCACCACCGCCGCCATCGGGTTTGTCCAGGGCCTGCTCATAACGAGGCTGGGGTTGCCTTCGTTCGTGGTCACCCTGGCCGGTTTGCTGGCCTGGGAGGGCGTGCTCCTGCTCATCCTGGGCAACGGTGGGACCGTCCCCATAAATGACAACTATTTCGACGACTTCGCCACCGGCTACTTCAAGAACCTGGCGGTGGGTTGGGTGATCGTCGGCGGACTGGTGGCGATCTTCTCGTTCGTGCTGTGGCGCCGGGACAACCGGCGTCGCTCCAGCGGGCTGGTGGCCCCGCCGATCAGCCTCACCCTGCTCAAGATCCTGGCCATCGCCGTCGCCGGCCTGCTCCTGGTGCTGCTGGTCAACTCCAACCGGGGTGTCCTGGCCATCGCCCCCATCCGGGGCATGCCCTGGTTCGTCCTGGAGGTGCTGGGGATACTCCTGGTCTGGAGCCTCCTGCTCAACCGCACGAAGCCGGGACGGTACATATACGCCATCGGAGGTAACCGCGAAGCTGCTCGGCGTGCCGGCGTGAACACACAATGGATCCGCACCCTGGGTTTCACGATTTGCTCGCTTAACGGCGGTATCGCCGGGCTGCTTATCGCCGGGCAGTTCCGGGGCGTTTCGACCAGCGTCGACGGCGGGCAGTTGGTGCTTTACTCGATAGCCGCCGCCGTCATCGGTGGCACCAGCCTGTTCGGCGGCCGCGGGAAGGTGATCCACGGCGTCATCGGCGGCTTGGTCATCGCCGGCATCGTCAACGGCATGGCCCTGCTCGAACTGAGCGCCTACCTTCAGTACGTCATCACCGGACTGGTGCTGATGGTGGCCGTGACGATCGACGCCGTGACCCACCGCCGGGCGGCCAGCACCACATAGCGGTAAGCAAAGCCTGTCGCGGCGGCGCGGTTGTTGCGCTCCTGCCCTCAACCGTTTGGGCCAGGATGCCACCGCCTTGACCGGTTCGGTGCAGATGCCCTGAAAAAAAGGTACGCAAGCGCTTGTGTAGCTCAGACCTCCGAGCTACGATGCCGTCACTCGGAACCCGTTCCCGAGGGGGGATCACTGTCGCAGGCATGCGCCGCCTGAGGTAGGTGGGGGATTGGTCAAGACCACGATCAAGGAAGTGGCCGGCATGGCCGGGGTGTCCCCGTCCAGCGTGTCCCGGTCGCTGCGGGGCGTCGGCGGGGTCTCGACCAGCACGACCGAGCGCATCCGGGAAGCAGCCGAACAACTCGGCTACAGCGTTTCGCCTGCTGCCTATCGGCTCGCCACGGGCCGCACGGGCACCGTTGCCGTGGTTATGCCCTACCTCACCAGGTGGTTCTTCGCCGAGCTCCTCGGCGGCGTGGAGCAGGTCGTAAGGCAAGCCGGGCTCGACCTGCTGCTCTATCACGTAGGCGACACGGAGATGCGCCAGAGCTACTTCTCGTCCGGCCTGCTCCGCAAGCGAGTCGACGGTGTACTGCTCGTGACCCTGGCCTTGACCGAACCGGAGATCGATGCCCTGCGCGCCCTCGACGTGCCGGTATGCATGGTGGGGACGCATGTCGAGGGCTTCTCGAGCGTCAGGATCGACGACGCCGGCAGCGCCTCTACCGCCGTCCAGCACCTCATCAACCTCGGCCACCAGCGGATAGCCATCATCTCGGGGGACCCTAACGAGCCGGAGCACTTCACCGCCGAGCTCCAACGCCGGGCCGGCTACCGGTCCGCCCTCAAGGCCGCGGGCATCCCGATCGACCCCGACCTCGAGGCCCACGGCACGTTCACCATCGAAGGTGGCGACGAAGCCACCGTTCAGTTGCTCGGCCGCCGTAGCCTGCCCACTGCCATATATGCAGAATGTGACGAGATGGCAGTAGGTGCCCTGCGGGCGTTGCGGCACGTGGGCCTTCGGGTGCCCGCCGACCTGTCCGTGGTCGGCTTTGACGACCATCCCATGGCCCAGTACTTCGACCTCACCACGATCGCCCAGGACGTGCGCGACCAGGGCCGCCAGATCGCCAACCATATGGTTGATGCCGTGGTCAGGCCGGGCGAGGTCCCGCCGGTGGTATTGCACGCACCGACGCGCCTGGTCATGCGGAGTACCACGGCTGTCCTCGGGGCGGGGCCGGTGGCCACGGCGCCGCCGGCCGGCGGCTACAGCGGCGACGACAGCTGGATGTTCGGCCCGAGCGATGTCGGGCAACTGGTCAGTCCCGTGTACACAAAAAGGAAGGAGATGCACAGCAGTGAAGCTCACAATTGAAAGGGGAATCAGCAAATGACATCAACGTCGGTCCTTTCGGCGAGGCGGAGCCGCAAAGTTCTATCGATTGCCACAATGGCGGGCATGCTGGCCCTGGGGGGCTCGTTGGTCGGTCCCGCCGTCCCGGCAAGCGCCTCGACCGTCAGCCCGGCCTTGTCGCACATCGGCGGGTCCCTGACCGTGTGGTCCGAGTGGACGAGCGTCGAGCAGCAGTACTTCGAGGCTGCCTACGCCCCGTTCACGGCCGAGACAGGTATCACCATCAACTACCGGGGCGAGTCGAGCAACATCGCCGCCACCGTCCAGGCTGCCGTAGCCGGGGGCAAGGGCCCGGACGTGGCCCTGGTCCCATCGCCGGCCACTCTCGACGCGCTGGCCGCCAAGGGGTCGATCCAGCCCATCTCGTCAGTCATCGGCAGTGAGGCTTCCGACTACGGTTCGGCTTGGAACAGCCTGGCCAGCTACAACGGCAAGCTGTACGGCGTCTGGTTCAAGGCCGCCAACAAGAACACCATCTGGTACAACCCGGCCGAGTTCGCCGTCGCCGGCATCAAGGGCACGCCCACCACCTGGCAGGGACTGTTGGCTGATGCGGCGACGCTAAAGGCCGCGGGCGTCACCCCGTTCTCCCTATGCGGTGACATCGGATGGCCGGTGGCCGACCTCTGGCAAAACATCTACCTGAAGACGGCAGGGGCCGCCGACTACAACAAGCTGGCCGCCCACGACCTGTCCTGGCAGGATCCGACGGTGACGACCGCCTTCAACACGCTCGGCCAGTTGGTCGGGAAGCCGCAGTACCTCCTGGGCGGCACGGCTGGCGCCCTGGGCAGCGGCGGGAACTACCCGTCGTGCGTGGACCAGGTGTTCCCCAAGGCCGGGGCGACGCCCAAGGCGGCGATGGTGATTGAGGCTGACTTCGTGGTCAGCGAGATCACCGGCAACGAGCCCAGCGCCACCGCGGGGACCAAGGGTGCCGGCGGCAAGGCGTGCACGGCCAATCCCGCCGGGACCCCGTGCTATGACTTCTTCCCCTTCCCGGCGCCCGCCGGTGACCAGGCCAATGCCAGTGCCCTCCAGGGCGCCGGTGACGTAGCCATGCTCATCCGTTCGACGCCGCAGGCCAAGGCCTTCATCAAGTACCTGGCCAGTCCGGAACCGGGCGAGATCTGGGCCCACCTGGGCGGGTTCGCCTCCCCCAATACAAAGGTGCCCACGAGCAGCTATCCCGATCCCGTGACCCGGGCGGACGCTTCCGAACTGCAGCATGCCACCGCCTTCGTGTTCAGCCTGGACGACTTGCAGACGGGCTGGGAGCCCGACCTGTGGGCCGACATGCTCAACTTCGTGAAGAACCCGAGCTCCTCCAACATGACCTCTGTCGAGGCGACCATGCAGAAGCAGGCCACCGCGGCCATCGGCCACTAAATAGCTACCTAGCTACATAGCTAGTCGTAGGTGCATGGGCCTGAGCTGAGCCGTCAGGCCATGTCAAGAACCAGGGCGTGACCGGGGTATCCCGGTCACGCCCGGCTTTTGCCTACCAACCAGACCAGTCATCAGAGGGGTAAGGGGGCCCGGAGCATGGTGGTGGCAGAGAGATGGCAGTAGCTGCAGCTCATTTGGAGGGTGCTCCTCGCCGCAAGCACAAGAGGCTCGGTCGAAGGCAGCACCAAGGACCACCTCGCCTCCCTGGCGTTCCTAGCCCCGGGCGCGATCTGGTTACTGGCGATCGTGGTCTACCCGGCCATAGTGACGGTCAAGGACAGCTTCTTCAACGAGACCGGGACCAAGGCCATCGGTTTCACCAACTACAAAAACCTGTTCACGACGGCCGAAACCCTGATCGCCTTCCGCAACAACGTCATCTGGGTCCTGATTTTCCCGTTACTGGTGACCACGATCGGCCTGGTGTTGGCCGTCCTGACCGAGCGCATCCGCTGGGCCACGGCCTTCAAGACCATCATCTTCCTGCCCATCGTCTTCAGCGTCACGGCGTCGTCGATGGTCTTTGCCCAGATTTTTGACGTCAACCCCCACGTCGGTGTGGTCAACGCCATCATCCAGGGCGTGTCCGATATTTTCAACCCCCCCGGCGCCTACCCGCTCAGCCCGGGCCAGACGGCGGCCTCCCTGGCCTCCTACAACGCCGTCGGAGGACCGCACGGGACGGTCGAAAGCGCGGCGGCCGACGGCGGCCGGGGGGACGGTCCGGATCGGCCTGACCGGCTTTCCTCCCACCACCTTCCAGGCCTTGGGGGCCGGTCAAGCCGTCCTCCCCAAACCTGTCGCCGGTGCCATTACCGGGGTGGTATGGCGCGACTTCTCGCCCAACAACCCGAGCGACACTAACTCGGTGCTCAGCGGTGAGGACGGGTACCCGCTCCTGCACCTAGCCCTGGTCAACAGCCAGGGGGCCACGGTGGCGACCACCACTACCGGCGCGGACGGGCAGTTCATGTTCTCCAGCGTCGGCCCCGGGAAGTTCCGGGCCAGGTCGAAGCGTCCAATTTCGCTCCCGGCTTCGGCGCCGGTGGCACCGGTGTCTCCTGGCTGGGGGGCCAATCGTTGACGCCGACCAGCAGTCTCAGCCAGACCGAGCAGGCGCTGCTCAGCGTCCCTCTGGTCGACATAGCGATGATCGTCGCCTACCTGTGGATCTGGGCCGGCTTCACCATGGTCGTCGTCGGCGCCGGTCTGGCGGCGCTCGACCGCCAGGCCCTGGAGGCGGCCCGGGTCGACGGGGCGACGGAGTGGCAGACCTTGCGCCTGGTCACCATCCCCATGTTGGCCCCGGTGCTCGTTGTCGTCATGGTCACCATGATCATCAACGTCCTCAAGATCTTCGACATCATTATCAACCTGGGCGCCGATACCTCCGAGCCGGGTGGCCAATCCAGCACCTTGGCCTCCGACATCTACTACAAGGGCTTCACGTCGGGCATTCACACGGGCCTGGCCAGTGCCCTGGCCGTGGTCCTGTTCCTTCTGGTCATCCCGGCCATGTTGTTCAACCTCAAGAGGATCAAGGGGGGCAGTTGACCACGGGGCACGGGTGGCGACACCCGGAACTCAAACACGGGAAGCGGTGCCACACGAGGGGAGAGCACAAATGACGATGGCCACTGCGGACCTGGCGATGGACGACAAACCCGTCCCGACGGCGACAGCGACCACACCCGGCGGGCCGGGCCGACGTTGGCTACGCCGTTTTCGCCCCTCTCGGGCCGTGCTCAACACCTTCATGATCCTGGTGGCGCTGCTGTGGCTGCTGCCGAGCATTTCCATGCTGATCATCTCGTTCCGCCAGTCCGGGCTCTTCGAGCAGTCCGGATGGTGGCATGCACTGGCGGCCCCGGCCCAGTTCACGCTCTACAACTATAAGGAGCTGTTTGCCGGGCCCAAGGGGGGCACGGTCCCCTCAGGGTTCGCGGCCGGGGGAGCGCTCGACTCGCTCAGGACCTCGCTCGAGATCACGGTCCCGGCGACGCTCCTGGTGGTGGCGGTTTCCTCCTGGCTGCCTACTCCCTGGTGTTCGGCCGGTGGCGGGGGCGCAACGTCAGTCTTCCTGACGGTCGTCGGGCTGATGGTCGTGCCCCTGCAGGTGGCCATACTCCCCATCGTCGAAGGCTTCAACGACCTGGGGAAGTTCACGGGCTGGAACCCGTACGGGACCATCGAAGGGGTGATCATCTTCCATGTTGCCTTCGGCCTTCCGTTCGGGATCTTCTTGATGCGCAACTTCTTCATAGGGATACCCCCGAACCTGATCGAGGCCGGCCGGGTCGACGGCGCCGGCGAGTGGACGCTGTACCGCCGCGTCGTGCTCCCCATCGGAGTGGCGGCGGCCGCGTCGCTGGCCATTTTCCAGTTCATATGGACCTGGAACGACCTGTTGGTGGCACTGGTCATCCTCGGGGCCGACCCCCACGTGCCCATCACCCTGTTCATTTACGGCCAGGAACGGGCGCTGGCGGCCAATTTCTGGATCATCTCCACCGGGTCGATGGTGTCGATAGTCATCCCGCTGCTCGTGTTCCTGCGCTTCCAGCGCTACTTCGTCAGCGGCATGCTCGCCGGCGCGGTCAAATGAGGTTGCGCCGCAGCTCGTGGGAGCCGTCCGGCCGGGCGTACTCGTAGTAGACGAAGGACGACCCCTGAATGTCAACGGCCTCGACATAGCGGAGCGAACCCGAGGCGTAGGCAGAGATGAGCGCTGGCCCGTCAGGCGTCACTGGTACCCAGTGGCGCAGGTCGGCGCTCACCGCCACACCGCCGTGCTCCTCGGTGTCGTCCGCCACGGAGCCGGCGCCGTCGTAGTAGCCGACGAACCCCGGGCCGAAGGGCGATACGGAGCAAAGGCGAGCCTGGTAGGCGTCCCAACCCCTACCGACGCCGAGGGCTTCGCCCTGCCAGGCAAAGCTCACGCCGTCCCGGCTGGTGGCCAGGTAGGTCGGTGCCGGCCCGCGCCGGGTGAGGAAGGTAGATACGAACATCAGGACTTCCCCCTGGTGGGTGAGCACGTACGGGTCTTTGACGGCGTCCACACCGAGGTTGTCTGGGGCCAGCACACTGGTGGCCGAGGACAGCGAGAAGTCCTCCGGGGCGCCGGCGCGCATGACGTCGATGCGCCACTTGCCGCTCGAGGGCGGGTCCTCCCACGAGGTGTAGAGGAGCCAATCGCCCTCGGGGCCCGCCGCAGGCAGAACCGCTCCAGCGACGAGGTGCCGATCTCGCCCTTGGTGACCCTCCAGATATCGGTGAAAGACCGGCCGCCGTCGCGGCTCTCGGCGATGGCGGCCAGGTAACCACGCTCGTCCGGAGAGCCGTCGCGGGGCCGCCGGCGACGGTAGGTGAGCAGGACCCGGTCACCGTCGGCGACGACGCTCGGGCCCCGGCCCAGTGCCCGGCGCCGGGACCGTCAGGCTCAATGACCGTCTCGCCGTCCTCGGGGTCGAAGCCGGGGCGCTCCCCCTGGTCGAGCCGCCTGCGCACCTCGGTGGCCAGGCCTTCGACCTCGGGCTCGCCGCCGCCGGCGTCTCCCGTCACGCCAAGAGGCTACCCACTCCAGGCCCGCCCGAGACAGCGGGCGGAGGAGGCGGCGAAAACGGGTACGAGCATGTAGAGTCTGCTTTCGACGCAGGACGTCAACTGTCAACTAAAAGGGGGGTGGCGCCATGGCAACTGTGAACCTGGAAAAAGTGAGCAAGGTCTATCCCAACGGCGCCCCGGCGGTGTCCGACCTGGACCTGGACGTGGCCGAGGGCGAGCTGATGGTCCTGGTCGGCCCGTCGGGCTCGGGCAAGACGACGGCTCTGCGGATGGTGGCCGGCCTGGAGGACATCACCTCGGGGACCCTGCGCATGGGCGGCAAGGCCGTCAACGACCTGCCGCCCAAGGACCGCAACGTGGCCATGGTGTTCCAGAACTACGCCCTGTACCCGCACATGACCGTGGCCCAGAACATCGGCTTCGCCCTGCGCCTGCGCAAGTTCCCCAAGGACCAGATCAAGGCCAAGGTCGCCGAGGCGGCCCAGCTGCTGGGCCTGACCGAGTACCTGGACCCCAAGCCCGGCCAGCTCTCCGGTGGCCAGCGCCAGCGGGTCGCCATGGGCCGGGCCATCGTGCGCGAGCCGTCGGTGTTCTTGATGGACGAGCCGCTCTCCAACCTCGACGCCAAGATGCGGGTGCAGATGCGCGCCGAGATCTCCCGCATCCAGCGCCGGGTCGGGGTGGCCACCTTGTACGTGACCCACGACCAGACCGAGGCCATGACCATGGGCGACCGGGTGGCCGTGCTGCACATGGGCCGGCTCCAGCAGTGCGACTCGCCCCAGGTCCTCTACGAGCACCCCGACAACCTCTTCGTGGCCGCCTTCATCGGCTCGCCGGCCATGAACCTGTACGAGGCCGCCCTCTCCGCCGACGCCGACCAGCTGAAGGTGGGCTCCCAGTCGCTCAACCTGCCCGCCAAGCTCCTGGCCGCCCGGCCCGAGCTCGGCGCCTACAAGGACCGCAAGACCGTGGTGCTGGGCGTCCGCCCCGAGCACCTCTCCGACGCCGCCTTGGCCGGCACGGCCGCCGAGCCCGGCACCACCCTGGTCGTCGACGTCGAGCTCATCGAGGCCCTCGGCAACGAGCTGCAGGTGCACTTCCTCATCGACGCCGTGCGGGCCGAGTCCCAAGAGACCAAGGCCGCCACCGAGACCGAGGAGCTGGTCGGGCTGCCCATCCAGGCCGGCGGCACCAAGACCACGGGCGTGGCCCGCGTCTCGCCCCGCTCCGCCCTGCACGCCGGGACCACGTGCCACCCTGCTCGTCGACACCGACCAGCTCCACTTTTTCGACCCCGACACGGGGTCGGCCATCTGGAGCTGAGAAGTTAGGGCCCGAACCGAGAGGTGACGGCGGCACCGACGGCCGCTGTCACCCCCGGCACAGGCCGCACCCATAAAGGTGATACTAAATAGTCGAACGGCGAGCTGAGACGTCCCGCCATTCCGGGCTAAATGTCCGTCAAATCGAGATGACCGCATTTTTGTTTCTCAGCAGACGCGCAACAGGGGTGGGCGATTAGCCCACCCCTGTTGACTGGCACACCCCAAAGTCATAGGTTTGAGACCACCTCGAGACCGACCGCCTATCGGTGTCGTATTGGCCGCTTATTGAACGTTTATAGGGGTGCCTCCGGGCCTGACCAGGTTCTGCCGGGCGACGCTCTGACAGCGCCAACCGATCGGCTTCCGCCTGGCCCGTTTATAAGCCCGGCGGACCGTCCTCCTCGGACGAGCTCGGCGTTACCATCAGCTCTCCTTTCGGCTACGGTTGCCCTGAGCCAGGAACTTATGCTCTAAACCTAAATTGTACCTCACCGCTCCGTCCGTGTCACGGGCCTTTTTGGGTTATCTCGCTTTTGTTGAGAAGCGGTGGCCATGAGCGGCCTCGGCGTCGTGCTTGACATGGAAAGCATTGAAACAGTATGATAGCTCTGTGCGGGGCCAGTTCCCGCCCTCTCGCGGTCCATGACCCTCAAGTCTCGTAGCACGGGCGCCGCCACCGATCAGACCACGGGCCAGACCACAGGAGGGCAAATTGCCTCGCACTGTTGACCTTTTCCTGGACAGTGACCAGCCCCTCGACCGAGTGGCCGAGCAGTTGGGCGAGCTGAGCAGCGCTCGCTTCGTTTCTTCTCCCGACCATGCTTACTTCGTCGCCCATGCCGGCGACGTGGTCGCTCATCTCACCGCTCACGACTTCCTCGACGACGACGACCTGCCGCTGAGCGAGTTCCGCTACGTCCTGTCGGCATCGGTGAGGCCGGGGGAGCTCGATCGAGGACAGCCCGGAACTGGCGTTCTTGCGCCGGGTCAACTCCGGGCTGCGCCAGGGCGGGGGCTTTGCCTCATTGCTCGTCATCGACCTCGAGCGACCGGACACGGCCCCGGCGGACGTCCAGTGAGCCGGGGGCGCCAAGCAAGCCCGGCATTCCCGCCGCCCAGGCCTGGGCCCGCTCAAGGTCAGGGCGGCGCCGATCCACCGCTCGCCCGAGGCCCCGGTCCGGGCTGGCCGTGCCGGCACCACGGCGCCGCCGGCCGCTTCGACGAGTCGGAGCGGCACGCCAGCCACGATGAACTGGCGGCGGCGCAGATCCTGGTGGCCGAAGGCCACCAGGTCCGAACGGTGGCCGAGCGCCAGGGCGCCCGCACTGCCGACCTCGACGCGTGCGGAACGTCGGTTGAGGTCAAGGGCTTTCAGGCGCTCGAGCAACGGGGCGGGCGTCCTCCCGGCACGCCGAGCGTGGCCAACAAGATCCTCGACGCCCGCGGCCAGGGCGCCGTCGTCATGGTCCGAGCGGGTGAAAGCGGCCTGACCCGGACTACGGCCCAAGCCGGGTACGCCCTGTTTTGCGACCGTGCGGCGGAGACGGGACTGGGCCGGCTCCGGGCGGTGCGAGTGTTGGGGAAGGACTTCGACATCTCGCTGGGCCCGGTTGCAGACGTCCAGGCGAATCCGCCAAGCACGGCGGAGCCGCCGACCCGCGCTGGGACAGGCCGGACGGGGACAGGAAGCACGGGCGCCCGTACGGGAGCAGGGACCACTCCGGCGATCAGCGGCCCCGGCCCCGCGGGCCTCAAGCCGGCCTCAGCTCCACATGTGAGCGCCGGGAGGTGGTGCTCGGCCCCGAGCACCACCTCGTTGGCAGGGTGGCGCGCCGCACGGCCGGACGCCGACATACTTGCTCTATGGGCGCACCCCCGCCGGACTGGGCCGGTCTGTTCGACGCCGAAGCCGACTTGCTCATGGGCGAGCGAGGCCCCGCTGAGGGAGGGGCCCCTCGGCCGGCACGGCGCGCCGGAGGTTCCTCGGCTCCCTCCCGCCCGGCTATGCCGAAGAGACTGCCCCCGACGTCGCCGCCCGGGACTGGGCCGAGATCACGCGGTTGGTCGCCCGTCGTGGGGCTGGTGACGGCCTCGTACATATGGCGCTCCATCCCGGCCGGCCCGGTGCCCCCGGCGACTTCCGGCTGCGCCGCACCGCGTTGCGCCGGGCCGAGCTGTCTTCGTTGTTGCGGGCCATCGAGAGCTTCGGGCTGGTGGCCGAGGAAGCCGTGCCCTGGCATTTCCCTCTCGGGCCACAAGAAGGCGACGTGTTCATCGACGATGTCGGGCTTAGGGTCGGTACTCCGGTGGCCCCGCCGGGTTTCGACCTCGTCACGGGCGGCCCCGCCTGGTCGACGCGCTCGACGCCGCCATTGACGCCCGGACCGGGCTGAACCTGCTCAACCGGTTGGTGGTCGGTGCCGGCCTGACATGGCGCGAGGTGAACCTCCTGCACGCCTATAGCGCCTATCGCCAGGCCGTCGGGGGGCCGTGGGCGGCGGAACGAGCGGACCTGATGACCCAGGCGCTCGTCGCCTTCCCGTCTGTGGCCGGCGCGGCCATTGGGCTGTTCAGCACCCTTTTCGGACCGGGGAACGGTGAGGCGGAGGCGGCTCGGGAAGATGTACGGGCTGCCCTGGCTGCGGTCCCCGACCTTCGTCACGACCAGGCCCTGAGGGAGCTCGTCGTACTGGTGGAGGCCACGACGCGCACCAACTGGGCTCTCCAGCGGGAAACGGTGTCGCTCAAGTTCGCCAGCAGTTCTATACCTTTTTTGCCCGCGCCGGTCCCGCTGACCGAGGTGTTCGTATGGTGCCCCGACTTCGAAGGCCTTCATTTACGCTTCGGGCTGGTGGCCCGGGGCGGGGTCCGGTGGAGCGACAGGCACGCCGACCTGCGAGGAGAGGTGCTGGGCCTGGCCGGGCCCAGGTCAAGAAGAACGCCCTGATCGTGCCCACCGGGGCCAAGGGCGCTTTCGTGCTGCACGACGACCTTGGCGACCGGGCCGAGCGCGCCCGGAGAGGTCGGACGGCCTATGGCGATTTCATCGGGGCGCTGCTCGACGTGACGGACAATATCGTCGCTGAAAAGGTTGTCCACCCCGCAGGAGTGGTGTGCCGGGACGGCGACGACGTCTACCTCGTGGTGGCCCCGGACAAAGGCACTGGAGCCTTTTCCGACCTGGCCAACGGTATAAGTGCGGAACGGGGTTATTGGCTCGGTGACGCCTTCGCCTCAGGGGGCAGCCACGGTTATGACCACAAGGCTCTCGGGATAACGGCCAAAGGGACATGGTTGGCGGTGCGGCGTCATTTCCGGGCGCTCGGCATGGACGCTCAGCGCGACCCGTTGCGGGTTATCGGCGTCGGGGACATGTCGGGCGACGTCTTCGGCAACGGCATGCTGCAAAGCCGCAGCATCCGCCTGGTGGCGGCTTTCGACCACAGGCACGTTTTCATCGACCCGGCGCCGGACGCCGAGCGGTCCTTTGCCGAAAGGGAGCGCCTGAGCCGGCTGGAGCGCTCCAGCTGGCAGGATTATGACCTGCGGGTGGCCTCACCGGGTGCCGGCGTTTACCCCCGGCAAGCCAAACAGGTCCAGCTTTCGCCCGAGGCGGCCGCCATGCTCGGCACCGGCCCGGCCCGATAACGCCCCCGCAACTGGTGCGGGCCGTGCTCCAGGCTCCTGCCGATCTTCTTTTTTTTGGGGGGGTGGGCACTTTTGTCAAGGCCGCCGACGAGAGCGATATCGAGGTCGACGACCGCGCCAACGACGACGTCAGAGTGGACGCCCGCCAACTACGGGCCCGGGTCATTGCCGAGGGAGCCAACCTGGCCATCACCCAGCGCGCGCCCGGGCCGGTTATTCGCGCCGCGGCGGCAGGGTCAACACCGACTTCGTCGACGATTCGGCCGGTGTCGCCATGTCCGATCGGGAAGTAAATCTGAAGGTCCTCCTGGGCGTGGCCGGTGCCCGGGGGCGGCTGCAGCCCACCGGGCGTGATCGGCTCCTCGAGGCGGACGAGCAGGCCGTCGCCGGCGCCGTCCTGGCCGGCGTGGAGCGAGGTTTGGTGGCGCTCGACTGGGCCGCGGCGTCGAGCGCCGCCGACCTGTCGGCCTACGAAGCCCTGACTGGACGACCTCGAGGACGCCGGCCTGGTGAACCGCGAGGTCGAGGCGCTCCCCGACTCGGGAGGAGCTGTCCCGGCGGCGGCAGGCCGGCGCCGGCCTGAGCCGGCCGGAGCTGGCCGTGCTTTTCGCCTATGCCCGCAGCGAGTTGGCCCGCTCCATCGACAGCTCCTCGCTGACCGGCGAAGAGGCGCTTCAGGTCATGCGCCTTGCGCTATTTCCCGCCGACCGTGCGCGAGGGTTTCTTCGACCTGGTGCCCGAGCACCCTCTCTACCACCAGCTGGTGGCGTGCGAGCTGGGAAACGAGATAGTCGACCGCATGGGGGCTATCTGGGCCCATGAGCTGGCGGCGGAAACGGGCCGGGAGCTGCACGAGGGGGCCGCCGCCTACTGGGCTGCTCGCCAGGTGATGGCCGTCGAGAGCAATTTCGCCGACGTCGACCAGCTCGGTTGGTCGGTTGACGCCCCGGGCGAGGGGGCGTTGCGCGCTCGCACCGCCGAGGCCCTCGACCGGCTGGCCCGGTGGTACCTGTCCCGGGGGGCGCCATTGCGGCCCGGTGAAGTGATCGAGCGCGACCAGCCGTGCGCCGTGAGCCTGGAGGCTACCGGGGCCGTCGGCCCGGTCGATGGCGAGCTGGCAGGCCTCGGTGTGCCGGTCGAGGTGGCCGCCCGTGCGCAACGCCTTGACCTGCTGGCCTCGGTGGGGGAGCTGGCCGAGGCGGCGCGGACGGCCGGTCGCCCGCTGGAGGACGCGGTGGGCGCGTCGCCGGTGATCGGTGAAGGCCTCTGCGTCCGCCCGCTCTTGGCGGCAGTGCGCCGGCGTCCGGCGCCCGACCGGTGGGAACGCTGGCAACTGCACTCATTGGCCGACGACCTCGTCCACTACCGGGCCGTGGCCCTGGGCGAGGCCCTCCGCCGCTCCCGCTTGCTCGATGGCCCCGCCGCCGCCCACGAGTGGCTGGGCGAGAGGGCGGCTGCTGTGCGCCGGGTGTCCGTGCTCGCCCGCCAGGTCGGTTCGGCCGCTCCGCCGAGCTTGTCGCTCATGGCCTTAGCGGTCAGGACGGTGGGAGGCGCCGCTAAGGCTCGCTAAAGCGATTAGAAAGGTTTCCGTGAAGGTCGCCATCGCCAATGACCATGCCGGCTACACGCTCAAGCTGGCCGTGATGTCACATCTGAGGGAGCTCGGCCACGAAGTGGACGACCTGGGCACGCACTCGGAGGCGCCCGTGGACTACCCACCCTTCTGCGCCGCTTGTGCCCGCCATGTCGTCGCCGGCCGGGCGGACATGGGCATCGTGATCGGCGGGTCGGGCCAGGGCGAGCAGATCTCCGCCAACAAGGTGCACGGGGTGAGGGCGGCGCTGTGCCACGACGAGTACACGGCCCGCCTGGCCCGCCAGCACAACAACGCCAATGTCCTGGCCCTGGGGGCACGGATCCTGGCGGTGGTGCTGGCGTGCGACATCGTCGACATGTTCCTGTCGTCGGAGTTCCAGGGCGGCCGCCACCAGGAGCGCATCGACGAGATCGGCGCCATTGAGGTGGAGGAGAGCCGGGCCTGGGCCGCGGCTCAGGCGCCGGCAGACCCTGCCCCGCCGGCGCCCGGGTGGCCCGGCTGCCACGACGACCGGGGGACGTTGGTCGGCTTCGAACTGGTGCGCGTGCTGGTCCCGCTGGCCACGCCCTGGCGTAGCGCGGCGGGCACTTTTTCAAATCGGGACAGCCTGTTGGTCAGGGCGGTGCTGCGCTTCCCGGATGCCGGCGCCGGCGCCGGTGGCGGCGAGGTGGAGGGGTGGGGAGAGTGCCCGGCGTTGCCCGGGCCTACGTTCAGCGCCGAGTACACCGCCGGGGCGCAGGACGTCTCCGAGCGCTTTCTGGTCCCGGCGCTGTTAGGGGACGGGGTTGCCTGCGTTGGCGAGGTGGCGCCCGCCTTGGCCGGGGTGAAAGGGCACAACATGGCCAAGACGGCCTTCGAGGCGGCCGTACTGGACGCCGAGCTCCGGGCGGGGGGCGTCCGCACGGCCGATTTCTTGTGCGGACAGAGCCGCCGGGGTGCCGTGGCTGCCGACGGGGCAATGGCCGGCGTGGTCATAGGGCTCACCGGGTCGGTGAGCGAACTGTTGGACGAAGTCGCCCTGCGCTGCGAAGAGGGCTATCGGCGGGTCAAGCTCAAAGTGCGGCCGGGATGGGACGTGGAACCTGTCCGTGCCGTCCGGGAGCGTTGGCCGGACCTCGTGCTCTTTGCCGATGCCAACGGCACGTACGGGCACCTGCCCGTGGACGAGGCCGCCGACCAGCTGGCCCGCCTGGACAGTTACCAGCTCTCCTGTCTTGAACAGCCCCTGGCCGACGACGACCTGGCCGGGCATGGCGAGCTGGCCCGACGCCTGCGTACCCCGCTGTGCCTGGACGAGGCCCTGTCTTCGCCTGCCGCCGTGGTCAACGCCCTCCGGGCCGGTGCGTGCTCGGTGGTCAACATCAAGGCCGGCCGCATGGGGGGGTACCTGGAGGCGGTGCGGGCGCACGACATCTGCGCCGAGGAGCACGTGCCGGTGTGGTGCGGTGGGATGGTCGAAACGGGGATCGCCCGGGCGGCAAACCTGGCCCTGGCGTCCCTGCCTGGGTTCTCCCTGCCCGGGGACCTGTCGGCCACGGGCCGGTTCTTCGAGACCGACCTCGCCGGTCCGATGCCCCTGCGGCCCGACGGGACCATAGCCGTACCGGACGGGCCGGGCGGTGGCGTGACCATCGACCATGAGGCGATCGGCAGGTTCTCGACATGGCGGACGTGGTACAGGCACTGACTGGCATGGCGCCGGAGGGCGGGCCCCGCCGTGCCGGCCGCCCTCCCTGTGCCCAGTAGGGTGGCGGCCCGATGACACTTCCCCTGTGGCCGGCTAACGAGGGCGGGGGCACAGAGCGAGCTCCGGGCGGCCGTGGCCAACCGCCTCGCCGGGTCACCTTGGTGCGCTTGGCCGGCGAGATCGCTCGTTCTCTGGCCGAGATCGGGCGCGTGGCCGTCGAAGGAGAGGTGTACCGGCCGCAGACCTACAGGGCCGGCCGCACCTACTTCACCCTGCGCGACCGGGCCGCCCAGATGCCGGTTTCGTTCTCGGCCCGGGTGGCCCGGCGGTGCCGGGCCGTCGACGGAGAGCGGGTACTGGTCGTCGGTGCCCTGGTGTGGGGTAACGACCGGGGCCAGCTTGTCCTCGAGGCCGACGAAGTCGTCCCCATCGGCGAAGGTGCGGTGGCGGCCATGATCGCCGAGACCCGGGCCCGGTTGGGGGCCGAGGGCTTGCTCGACCGGCGCCGGCGCCGGGTGCCGCGCCTGCCCCGGGTCATCGGTGTCCTGTGCGGGTCGGAGGCGGCTGTACGCCGGGACATCGAGTCGGTGGTGGCGGCGCGCTTTCCCGGCTACCCCCTGCACGTGGAAGAGACGACCGTGAGCGGCCCCGGGGCGGCACTGAGCATCATCGATGCCCTGCGCCGGTTGTCGAGCCGGCCGGACGTCGACGTAGTAGTCCTGGCCCGGGGCGGTGGGGATGCCACCGCCCTGCTCCCTTGGAGCGACGAGGAGCTGTGCCGGGCCGTAGCTGCCTGCCGGGTGCCCGTCGTGTCGGCCATTGGCCACGAGTCGGACCGGCCGCTATGCGACGAAGTGGCGGACCTGAGGTTCGGCACACCCTCCATCGCCGCCCACGCCGTCGTGCCCGACCGCCTCCAGCTGCAGGGCGAACTGGCCGCTCTGATCGAGGCCGCAGAGCGTCTTGTTGACCGGCGGCGCGAAATAGGCGGGGAGCGACTGGCCCGGGTCGGCGTGGGCAATGCCCTGGCCGCCGGCTTGCAACGGGCGTCAGGCCGGTTGCAGCACGGCGGTGACCGTCTGAAATGGGCACATCCGGGGCCGAGCCTGCAATCGTGCCGGGCCCGCCTGGACCGCTGCGACTGGCGCCGGCCCATGGTGGCTCAATTGCAATCGAGCCGGGGCCGGGCCGAAGCGCTCGGTCGTCATGCTCGCTCGCTGTCTCCCCAGCACGTGATCGAGAGAGGCTTTGCCGTGGTGCGCCGCCTCGATGGGACCGTCGTGCGAGGCCCGAACAGGTGCGCCCGGGCGGAGCTGGTCGAGCTCACCGTGGCCCGGGGGGTCATTGCCGCCCGCGTCGAGGACGACGACGGGGCCCGGCGCTAGGCTTTGCCGGGTTGAACTTCGACCCCAAGCTGTGCGGCGTTGACGGTCCGCTCGGTTCCCTGACTTTCGAAGAACTGCTGGCTGCCCTGGAGCTTGTCACCGGGCGCTTGGCCAACGGCGACCTCGGGATCGAAGCCGCCGCCGACCTCTATGAACAGGCGGAGCTCCTGCATGCCGCCGCTTCTGAGCGCCTGGCCGCCGTAGAAGCCCGGATCGAGCGGCTCCGCCATGCCGGGCCCAGCCTGACGCCCGGTGGAGGCGCCTGCAGTGCTGCAGTGCTGCTGGCCTCAGTGCGTTGAGCTGAGGGTAAAGCACCGGTCGTCGAGGCGGCCGGGGGACCATCGGTGCCACTGGCCGTTCATCGCCCGGCGCGTGGCCTCCGTCCAGCTGATGACGTCGGGTCGCGAGATGCGCCGTACGACCTGGACCAGGCCGCCGTCGTAGACCTTGTAGCCGGCCCACACACCGGGGTAGTCCTTGGTGGCGCCGACCTCGCTTACAACTATCGGGCCGTAGTGGTAACGCCGGTTCCGGTGCCGGTGGCCGCACGTCACCAAGGCGGAAGGCCTGGCCGCGGCCAGGGCGTCGAGGAAGTGGCGGCTGTTCCCCCAGGGGACACCCGGCGGGTAGACGGTCGGGAAGCGGTGGAGCTCGGGCGGATGGTGCAGCGCCACCCAGGCTTGGCCGGGCGACTCCGCTGTCAGCTGCACGGCTCTGCGGCTCATCTCCGGCGGCAATTGCCCTCGGTGGTAGCGGGGGTCCCCCTGGACGGTGTTGACCAGCACCAGCCGCACGCCGGGTAGATCCCGGGCCCGGGGCACCCAGGGCACGGCCAGGCCCTCTTTCTCCAGGATGGCCCGGCTGTCGACCCCCATCTCGTTGTCGTGGTTGCCGAGGAGGGCTTCCACCGGCACGGGGCTGGTGGCCAGGATCCGGCCGGCGTCGCGGACCTCGGAGGGCACCGTCCGGGTCGTGAGGTCGCCCTTGGCCACGATCAGCTCGGCGCCCCACTCTACGGCCTCGTCGATGGCCGCTCGCGGGCCCGGACCGGATAAGGCTCGTCGTCGGGGGCACCATCAGGCCCCGGCTTGTCCAGAGCGTCGTGGATGCGGCCCATGACCCCGAAATGTGTTTCCCCGAGGTGCACGTCACTTACGGTGGCAAACCGGCACAGGAGCCGCTCGCCGGGCACGGCCAGTGTCCGCAGCCGGCCGGCGAGGAAGCGGGGGATCCCGCGCCCGGCCGCCACCACGTCATAGGTCGTCGCCGGGGAAAGGCCGTTCATCACCACCGAGCCGGCGCCGGCCGGCCATGCGGGGTCGAGGGGCCGGCTGCGGCGCGAGCCGCCCAGGACCAGTTGGACCTGGGGCGAGGGCGAGGGATGGGCCACGCCGTCGCCGACCTCTATGGTCAGGTCCTCGGCCGGCGAGGCCCGCCAGGTGAGCTGAGCCGAGCAGTCGTCAACGGCGAACACGCGCAGCGGCCATCGCCGGGACGGCGGATGCCCGCCGTTGACCGCTGGCGTCAAGGCGCCCCTGGTGCCCAGGACGTGAGCGCGGCCAGGAGTTGCCCGGCGACGCGGGCCTTGAAGGCCTGGTTGACATTGCAGGCGCTCGCGGGACTGGCGCACCTTTAGCTCGCCCCGGGTCACCGGGTGCGAGTCCAACCAGGCCGACGCCCGTTGCACGGCGCCGTCCCCCGCCGCCACCAGAGCGGGTAGCTGCTCGAGCACCCGGTGCATGGTGTTGGGCGGCCAGCGCAGGAGCATTTCGTCCCAGTGCCGTTCGATAGCCTCCCAGGCGGCCAGGCAGCCGTCCCGGCGGCCCAGGATCCCGGCCAGCAGGTAGGCGCGTCCTGGGAGCGAACTTCTCCCGAGAAGACCAGGTCAAGCGTGCGCTGGACCAGTGCCGGGGCCGTGAAACCGCCCAGGGCATGCAGGTACCTGACCTCGTCCTGAGGCGTGGCGGCCTGCTTGTAGTGCGAGTAAAGCACTTCCCACTCCTCGGCGGCCCCCCCCCGCCGCCACTACCTGCGCCACCGCCGTGGCCAGGTCGGGCGGGAGCGGGGCACCCCCGGCGTCGGCATCGGCCAGGAGCTGACGGGCTCCCGACCGCACCTCGGGGTCGGCGCCGAGTACGCCCAACAGGGTGACCAGACGGGCACGCAAGCGGGCGGCGGCGGGCCTCGCCGGTGCCCGCGCCGGCGTCGTCCCGCGCCGCGTCGGTGCCCCCGACCGGCGTTGCCGGCGCCCAGCCGACGTCCCTGAAGGCACCGGCGGCCAGGTGCCGCACCAGGCGCCTGAGCACGGCAAGCTCACTTTCCGAAGACACGAGCTCGATGAGGCCGAGGCCACCCGACAGGGCCCACCACACGTCGGGGTCCCGCTCGCCCTCCAGCAGGGACCACAGCTCGAGGGAGCTCTCCAGCGGGACCAGGCCGGCCACCGTGGACGCCCAGGTGTCGGCGGCCAGGCTCAGGCGTTCGGTGGCGCCCAGCCGGTCGAGCGAACGGTACAACCGGCGCCGAAGCTCGTCGTCGTAGCGTGCCCGGTACACCCCCCAGGAGTCCTCGTTGACCAGTGCCCAAGCGGGCTCGCCTTCGAGGGCCACCGTCGTTGAAGCTTCGTCGAGCAGTAGCTGACGGTGCTCGACGGCGCCACCGGCGGTGGCGTAGCGCAGGCTCAGGGGGACGACCCAGCGCTTGCCTTCGTCCCCGGTGCCGTCCAGGAAGAAACGGCTCTGGGACAGGCGCAATTCGGACGGGCCGACCAGCTCGACCGAGATCATGGGATGACCGGCCTGCTTGACCCAGGTGCCCATCACGGCCTGCACAGGTTGGCCGGAGGCGATCTCGAGCGCTTCCCACAGGTCATTGGTGTCGGTGTTCGAGTAACGGTGCTTGTCCAGGTAGATGTTGAGACCCCGGCGGAACGTCGCGTCGCCCAGGTAGCGCTCGATCATGCGCAGGACGGCACCGCCCTTGTCGTAGGTGATGGCGTCGAACATGTTGTCGGCTTCTTCAGGCCGGCCCACGGGGTACTCGATAGGCCGGCTGGCGTGCAGGCTGTCGGTGGCCAAGGCCGCCGCTCGGTCCACTCCGAAGTTCGTCCACACCTGCCAGCCGGGCTCGAAAGCGTCGGCCACGAGCAGCTCCATGAACGTGGCGAAGGCCTCGTTCAGCCAGATGCCCTCCCACCAGCGCATGGTGACAAGGTCCCCGAACCACATGTGAGCCGTTTCGTGGGCGATGGTCGAGACCACCCTCTGCTGTTCGGCCTGCGAGCTCTCCCGGGCCACGAGCAAGGCCGTCTCCCGGTAGGTCACGAGGCCCAGGTTTTCCATGGCCCCGGCGGCGAAGTCGGGGATACCGATGTGGTCGAGCTTGTCGGCCGGGTACGGCATGGAGAAGTAGTCGCTCAGGAACGTCAGGGCGTGCGCGGCCGCCTCCTCGGCCAGTCCCCGCAGGGCGCCGCGGCCGGGCACCGAGCCGACGCGCAGAGGCACGCCGTCGATGTCCCTCGCCTCGCTCAGTTCGAAGGGGCCGATGACAACGGCCACGATGTAGGTCGACATCGGCATGGTGTTGGCGAAACGGGTCCGCCGGTTGCCGTCTTCGAGCAGTTCGGAGGAAATCTCCCTGGCGTTGCCCAGCACGGTCAGGCCGTCCTCGGCCACGACGGTCACCCCGAAGGTCGCTTTCAGGTCAGGCTCGTCCCAGCAGGGGAAGGCGCGCCGGGCATCGGTGGACTCGAACTGGGTAGCCGCCAGCCACGTCTCCTGCCCTTCCTTTCCCACGAACTTGCTTCGGTAAAAACCGTGCAGCCGGTCGTTGAGCCGGCCCGAGAAGACAAGGTCGAGCCGCCACGGGCCGGGCACCAGCGTCTCGGACGCCCCCAGCACCAACTGCTCCTCCTCGGGCCGGTAAGAGACGGTCAGGTCGACACCCCGGCCGCCTTCGCCGAACAGCCGGGCGGCGCTGACCTCAAGTTCGGCGGCGTTGAGGACCACCTCGCTGGTGGCCTCCTGGACCTGAACCTCGACGGTAGCCTCGCCATCGAAGCAAGCCCGGGTGAAGTCGGGCTTGAAGACCAGGTCGTAGTGGCGCGGCAGAACGTTCCTGGGTAGGCGGTAGGGGGGTAGTTGGTTCACGGCGGCCACCCTATTGGCCCCCTGGGCACAACACCAACCGCCGCGCCCTTTTCTCCCGGCTCCGACGGGGGCCTATTCCTCCCGGCTCCGACGGGGGCCTATTCTTCCGGCTCCGACGGGGGGAGGTACTCGAGGTCGAGGTCGGCCAGCTGCACCAGTGTCGACGCCACCCACGCCCCCAGCCCGGGAGCGTTTCCTGGGCCGCCTCGCTCACCTGGCGGGTCGGGCCCATCCTCGACCGCAGGGCGTCCCCGCGCTCAGGCGAGGACCGCTCCAGCCCGGGAAGAGGCTGGCTTCTTTGGCCTCGCTCTCCTCGGGGCTCGGCGCCGGCAACCGGTAACTGCCCTCGTAGGCCACCTCGGCCGCCATTTCCGGCTCCGCGCCCTCCTCTTCGTAACTTTCCTCGATGACCGGGGCGGTACGGGCCAGTTTGTCCGTCCCGAGCTGTGGGCTCTCCTCGGGCAGCACGGACAGCACCTTCGAAAGCGCGGGCCGGCGGGCCAGGCGTTGGACCCTGAACACGATCTCGATCCCGATCTCGGGAGGGTCGTCGACGGCCTCGCCGGCACTCACGCCCCGCCACGCCGATTGGCTCCACATCTGCCAGTCCATGCTCAGGTCGGCGTTGACCCGGGGCGGGTCCCCGTCGCCGGGCAGGCTCACGGAGGTCTCCCAGACCATGTCGCCGGTGAAGAGGTCGTAGACCAGACGGTCGTCCTGACCGGCGCGTTCCAGGAGGCTTTCGTCAAGGGCGGCGCGCAGCGCCCCCACCGTGTCGAGGAACAAGTGGTCCAACATCAAAGGCTCCCGGCACCCATGACTGACAGTACATCAGCCCGGCAGTACATCAGCCCGGCAGTACATACCCGGCTCTCGCGCGGCTACCCCGCCCGATGACCGGTGAGGCCGAACGGCCCACCGCCGGGTTGGCAGGCAGGCCCTAGTAGCCTTTGGGTGTGGAACGGATCGGACTGGTGGGGCTGCCCAACTCGGGCAAGTCGAGCCTCTTCAATGCCCTGACGGGCGGTTCGGCCCTGGTCGCCGCCCACCCGTTCTCGACGACAGAGACCAGCGTCGGCGTGGCCCAGGTCCCCGACCCCCGCCTGGGCGCCTTGGCCACCATGAGCTCGTCGCGCAAGGTCGTGCACGCCAGCGTCGAGTTCGTCGACATCGCCGGCCTGGTGGCCGGGTCCTCGACCGGCGAGGGCCTGGGCAACCGGTTCCTCGGCGGGATCCGGGAAGCCGACGCCCTGTGCCTGGTGCTGCGGGCATTCGAGGACGCCAACGTGGCTGGGGGCAACGACCCCTTGGACGATCTCGGCGTGCTCGAGCTGGAGCTCGTGCTGGCCGACCTGGCCACCGCCGAGACCCAGCTCGAGCGCCGGCGCAAGGCGGCCCGCGCCGACCGCTCCCTGGAGGGCCAGGTGGCCGCGCTGGAGGTGGCCCACGCCGCCTTGGCCAACGGCACGCCCCTTTACCGCGCCCATCTGGACCGCGATCAGCTGGAGCAGCTGCGGGCCCTTCTTCATGCTCACCAACAAGCCCGTGCTGGCCGTGGTCAACCTGGGCGAGGACGCCGCCGGCGATGACGAGCGGTTCATCAAGCCGGTGGCCGACGAGCTGGGCGGGGTCGGCCGAGGTGCTCGGCGTGAGCGTCAAGCTGGAGGCGGAAGCGGCCCAGTTGGCCGGAGGCGGACCGAGCCGAGCTGCTGGAGGGCCTCGGCCTGGGGGAGGGCGCCCTGCCCCGCGTCGCCCAGGCCGCCTACCGCCTGCTCGGCCGGCGCACCTTCTTCACCACGGGCGACAAGGAGAGCCGGGCGTGGACCTTCCGGGCCGGGGCCAAGGCCCCCGAGTGCGCCGGGGTGATCCACTCGGACCTGCAGCGGGGCTTCATCCGGGCCGAGGTGGTGCACTGGGACGAGCTGCTCCGCCTTGGGTCCTGGGTCGGCGGCCCGGGACGCCGGCAAGCTGCGGGTCGAGGGCAAGGAGTACGAGGTCGCTCGACGGCGATGTCCTCGAGATCCGCTTCAACGTCTGAGCCCTCGGCGCCCGGGCCGCTCGCTCAGCGCCACAGGGCCGGTGGCGGCCGACGGTGAGGGCCGGCTCGTGATCGTGGCCACACCATCGGCAACCTGGGCGACCTGTCCCCCCGGGCCGTCGAGGCCCTGGCCGGCGGCCGCCTACATCTATTGCGAGGACACCCGCCGGACTCTGAAGCTGCTGAGCCACGCCTCCATCGCCGGGCCCCGCCTTGTCGCCCACCACCGCTTCAACGAGGCGGCCAGCACGGCCACGGCCGTCGAGCGCCTGAAGGCGGGCGCCACCATCGCCCTGGTGACCGACGCCGGGACGCCCTGGTGAGCGACCCGGGGGGCCGGCTGGTGCGGGCGGCCCTGGCCGCGGGCATCGCCGTGGAGGCCGTCCCCGGGCCCGTCGGCGGCATTGGCCGCCCTGGTCGTCTCGGGCTTGGCCACCGACCGCTGGTGCTTCGAGGGTTTCGTGCCTCGCACGGGGCGCCACGGGCCGAGCGCCTGGCCGCCGTCGCCGCCGAGACGGACCGCGCCGTAGTCATCTTCGAGTCCCCCTACCGGGTCGCAGCGGCTCCTCGACGACCTGGTGGCCGTGTGCGGCCCGGACCGGCCCGTGGCCGTGTGCCGGGAGCTGACCAAGCTCCACGAGGAGGTGTGGCGGGGGACGTCGGCGAGCTGGCCGAGCGGGCCCGCGGCATCAAGCCCGGGGCGAATACGTGCTGGTGGTAGGGCCTGCATCCGGCCCGCCACGGCGCGCTGCTGCCCGGTCGAGGCAAGCGGGGCCGGCCCGCGCGCCCATGTAGCCTGTCCGGGTGGCCCGCTTCTACGTCACGACGCCGATCTACTACGTCAACGACGCCCCCCACATCGGGCACGCCTACACGACGATCACGGCCGACGTGCTGGCCCGCTGGCACCGCCTGCTCGGCGACGACGTGTTCTTCCTCACCGGGCACCGACGAGCACGGGCTCAAGGTCGCAGCGGGCGGCCGAGGCCAACGGCCTCGACCCCGCAGGAGCAGGCCGACCGGTACAGCGCCGCGGTTCCGCGAGGCGTGGGCAGCGCTCGACATCGCCTACGACGACTTCATCCGCACCACCGAGCCGCGCCACCACCAGGCCGTGCAGGCGCTGATGCAGGCCGCCTACGACAACGGCTGGATCGAGCTCGGCACCTACGAGGGCCTGTACTGCGTGTCCTGCGAGGCCTACTACACCGAGGACGAGCTGCGTCGACGGCAACTCTGCCCGATCCACCACCGGCCGGTGGAGCTGCTGAGGAGGAGAACTACTTCTTCAAGCTCTCCGCGTTCACCGGACCGGCTGCTCGAGTGGTACGAGGACAACCCCGAGGCGGTCACGCCCGAGGCCAAGCGCAACGAGGCGCTCGGGCTTGATCAAGGGCGGCCTCCAGGACATCTCGATGACGCGGACGTCGATCAACTGGGGTGTGCCGGTGCCCTGGGACGCCGAGCACGTCTTCTACGTGTGGTTCGACGCGCTCATCAACTACGCCACCGCGGTCGGCTACGGCGAGGACACGGAGCGCTTCGACACGTGGTGGCCGGCCGTCCACCACCTGATCGGCAAGGACATCCTGCGGTTCCACTGCGTCTACTGGCCGGCGATGTGCATGGCCGCCGGCATCGACCCGCCGCACCGATATCGCGTCACGGCTTCCTGCTGGTCGGCGGCGAGAAGATGTCCAAGACGGCGCTCAACCAGATCGCGCCGGCCGACCTCGTCCCCGACTTCGGCGTCGACGGGTTCCGCTACCACTTCCTGCGCGACCAGCCGTTCGGCCCGGACGGCGACTTCTCCTACGAGGCGCATGGTCGCCCGCTACAACGCCGACCTCGCGAACAACCTCGGCAACCTGCTGGCCCGGGTGGCGACGGTCGTCGAGCCAAAGTGCGGCGGCATCGGGCCGGCCCCGAGCCCGACAGCCCGCTGGCCGCGGTGGCGGCGCGAGGTCTACCGACGGCCGCCGAGCGCCTGGGCAGCGCATCGCCCCGAGCGAGGCGCTCGAGGCCACCTGGCGGCTGGTCCGCGAGGCCAACGCCGCGCTCGAGGCGGCCGAGCCGTGGAAGGCCGAGCCGGGCCCGGCGGTCGACGCGGTGCTCGGCGACGCCCTCGAGGTGCTGCGCATCGTCGCGGTCCTGGCCTGCCCCGGCCCTGACCCGGGCGCCCGGCCGAGATCTGGCGGCGCATCGGCCTGCCCGGTGCGCCGGTCGACGACCAGCGCCTGCCCGAGGCCGCGGCGTGGGGCGGCTACCCGGGCGGGCTCGCCGTAGAGCGGGGCGAGCCGCTGTTCCCGCGGTCAGCAGGCTGAGTGACCGCAGCCGACGTGTGGGCCGACAGCCACTGCCATGTCCACTACGAGGGGGTCGGGGCCGAGACGTCATCGACGCAGGCCCGGGCGGCCGGGGTCGACGCGGCTGATCCCGTCGGCACCGACGCCGAGCAGTCGGCGGCGGCCATCGAGCTGGCCGAGACGCTACGACGGCGGTGTGGGCGACCGTCGGGCTGCACCCCCACGACGCCAGTCAAGGGCGTCGACGCATCGCTGGAGCCGCTCCTCGGCCGGCCGGACCCCGAGGTGGTCGGCGTCGGGGAGTGCGGCCTCGACTACTACTACGAGCACTCGCCGCGGCCGGCGCAGCGCGAGGCGTTCGCCGCCCAGATCGGCACTCGCCAAGCAGCTTCGACCTGGCCCTGGTGGTCCACACCCGCGACGCCTGGGACGACACGTTCGCCATCCTGGCGCGCAGGGCGTGCCGGAGCGCACGGTCTTCCACTGCTTCACCGGCGGCCCGGCCGAGGCGCGCGCGGTGCCTCGACCTCGGCGCTACCTGTCCTTCAGCGGCATCGTGACGTTCAAGAACGCCGGCGACGTCCGCGCGGCGGCCGCCCTCTGCCCGCCGACCGGCTCCTCGTCGAGACCGACGCGCCCGTTCCTCGCTCCGGTGCCGCACCGGGGCCAGCCGAACGAGCCGGCGTGGGTGCCGCTCGTCGGCGCGGCGGTCGCCGCGCGCCACGGGCGTGCGCCGGAGCTGCGTCGAGGCGGCGACCTGGGCCAACGCCGCGGCGGTCTTCCGGCTGCCGTGCCTCGTCCGGCCAGTCGGCGGCCCGTGACCGCTGACCCGGCCGGGCCGAGATCGACTGCGACCTGCTCGAGCGCCCACGGGGTCTCGGCCCAGCCGGGCCTCGGGCAGAACTTCGTCGCCGACCCCAACACCGTCGGCGCATCGCCCGGCTGGCCGACGTCGGCCCGGGCGACCGGGTGGTCGAGGTCGGTCCCGGGCTCGGCTCGCTCACGCTCGCGCTCGCCGAGACCGGGGCCGCGGTGACCGCGGTCGAGATCGACCACCGGCTCGTGCCGGTCCTCCGAGTCGCTGGTCGCCAGGCTCGGGCGCGCGGTGCGCGGTCGTCGAGGGCGACGCCATGCACGCTCGACTGGGCCGAGCTGCTCGGGCCGGCGGGCCGGCTGGGTGCTGGTCGCCAACCTGCCCTACAACGTCGCCACGCCGCTGGTCGCCGATCTGCTCGAGGAGTGCCGGCGATCGACGCGCATGCTCGTGATGGTGCAGCGCGAGGTCGGCGAGCGGCTCGTGGCGGCGCCGGGCAGCACGGCCTACGGCGCGGTCTCGGTCAAGGTGGCCTACTGCGCGCGAGGCCGCGGTGGTCGGGACGGTGTCCGCCGACGGTCTTCGTGCCCCAGCCCGAGGTCGAGTCGGTCCTTGTCGCGCATCGGCCGCCGCGCACGCGCCCGCGGTCGACCCGGCCGTCGTCGGCGCCCGACGGATGTTCACGGCTGGTCCGCGCCGGCTTCGCCAGCGGCGCAAGATGCTCCGCCGGTCGCTGGCCGGTCTGGTCGACCGCCGGCGGCCTTCGCGGCGGCCGGGGTGGACCCGACGGCCGGGCCGAGGAGCTCGACGTCGCGGAGTGGGGCAGGCTGGCGCAGCCATGGCCGGCGGACGCAGGTCGGTGACCGGCGCACGGTCGACGTGACGGCGCCGGCCAAGCTGACGCGGACCCTCCGGGTCGTCGGGCGCCGCGACGACGGGTACCACCTCCTCGACGCGGAGATGGTCACGGTCGACCTCGCCGACGAGCTCGATCTTCGGCGCGGCGACGGCGCTCGAGGTCGTCGACGAGGTCGCCGGGCGGCCGGCGGCGCGGGACCGGTGCCCGTCGGACGGCCGACAACCTCGTCGCCCGGGCGCTCGCGCTCGCCGGGCGGCGGGCCGCGGTCCGGCTCGGAAGCGCATCCCGGCCGGCGCCGGTCTCGGCGGCGGCTCGGCGGACGCCGCGGCCGTGCTTCGCTGGGCCGGGCGTCGACCGATCGGCCAAGCGCTGGCCGCCGGCTCGGGCGCCGACGTCCCGTTTTGCCTGGACGGCGGGGGCCGGGCCCGGGTCACGGGGTCGGCGAGATGTGGAGCCGCTGCCCTTCGACGGAGGTCGCTGCAGGCCTTCAGTGCTCGTCCCGCCGCTTCGGCGTGTCGACGGCGGCGGTCTACCAGGCCTGCGACGAGCTCGGGCGGCCCGGCGCGGACGGCGCAACGACCTGGAGCCGGCGGCGCTCGCGGTCGAGCCGCGGCTGGCGGCGTGGCGGGACGCCTCGGCGAGGCCACCGGGCAGCGCACCGTCGCTGGCCGGGAGCGGGGCGACCTGGTTCGTCGAGTGCGAGCATCCGAGCGAGCGGCCGATCGGTCGTCCGGGACGCCCGAGCGAAGACCTCGGCCAGCGTCGTACCGCGCCGCGACGCGGCGTGCCGCCTGAGCGCTGACCGGGAGGCCGAGGCCGGCGGACGAGCTACTTGCCGCGCCCGCCGCTGCCAACGTGTGCGCCTTCAGCATCTTCTTGTGCTTCTTCTTGCGCATGCGCTTGCGGCGCTTCTTGATCAGCGATCCCATGGCGGGGTGCCAACCTAGCAGGTCGGCGGGAGGGCCTCCGGTGGGTGGTCCTCCAGACGGCCTTGGGCGGCGGCACTCCGGCCCGGGCCGGCGATGGCCGTCTCCGGCCAGCGGCGACGGGAGACGATCGAAGCTTGCGTATGAGTGCGATGGCGCCCGGTCGTCCTCGCCGGGTCGGGTCTCGATGGCCCGTCGGCGACCATCCCTTCGATGATCTCCTGACCGAGCTCGATGCGGACCACCGTCAGGGTCCAGTCGGCTGAAGGCTCCGATCCCACCGGTCGATATGTCGGCATGCTCGGCCGCGAAATCGGGGCAGTCTTGCAGCCCTCGCGGGTCCAGGCGTGACCTTCCTTCAGGGGCATCTCGTGGTACGCGCCGTCCGCACCCAATCTGGAAGACGCCCTTGATGTTCATCTTCACGATCTCGGCCCGGGCAGCCCGTACTTGGCTTCGAACAGCTCCTCGAAGATGGCGTCGTCGAAGGTCTTGGAGCACAGCAGACCGATGGACAGGGCCATCCGGCGGCCCGCCTTGCCCGCCTTGCGCGCCCTCATGACCACCGGGAGCAGACGACTGGCAGCCCATGCCGACCAGGGCCAGGCGCTCGGCACCCGCCGCCACCGCCTCGCTGTAGCGCCAGGGTGTTGGCCCAGTACGTGTACCGCTGCCGGCGGAGGCCAGGACCTCCGCCCGGGTCCGGGCCACGCCGGGGATGGCCTGCCAGCCGGCTCCGTCGCCTTCGAGGAGCGAGACGAGGGCGGCATCGATGCGGTCGTGCTCCAGGCCCACAGGAGGATCGCCGACACCAGCCGCCGTCCTGGCCGGCGGAGCTGGGGGTCGGTGGCCCGGGCCAGGAAGATGTCCTTGGACCCCCGATGCTCTTCGGGAGCCGGGCCCGGCCGAACATGTAGGTGTCGACCTCGGTCTCCCAGTCGCGGAAGGGGGGCACGCGCGGGTGCAGCTCGTGCAGCCCCGCAGGCCGTGGCCGCAGTCGCCGGGTCCCAGCTCGTCCTCGAGGTGGAACGGCCGGTAGCGCCGTCCGTGTGTCGTAGCCGAGCACGTCGTGGGGGCAGGCCACTACGCAGCCGGCGCAGCCCGTGCACAGCCCGCTCGTCACCACTTCGTAGTAAAGCTCGGCCCACTCCGCTTTCCACCGCTCGGCGGTCCGGCGCTCTTCCTTTATGGTCACACCGCTAGCGTAACGGCCCTCAGGGGTGCTTCTGCCCGCCGCCCTCCGGCGGGGCCCGGCTGTCGGCCGGGTCCCGCCTTGGCCACGTGACCCCGAGGTGCCATGCTGGGGGGGTGAACGTCATGGACCGGTTCCGGCTGGATCGCCAGGTTGCGCTCGTCACCGGCGCCCGGCGGGTCCTCGGGCGTGCCTTTGCCCGTGCTCTTGGCGAGGCCGGCCCAAGAGTCGCTATAGTTCCCGGGAACAAGCCGAAGGGGACCGCACGGCCACGGAGCTGCGCGGGGGGAGGCTCAAAGTGATTGCCGTGACCGGCGACGTGCCTCGCTACGACGAGGTCGAGGAGATGGTGGCCCCCGTCGAGGGCGAACTGGGCCTCGTTGATGTCCTGGTCAATAACGCGGGCGTCTGCGAGCACCTCCCGGCGCTCGACGTGAGCCCCGGTTCGTGGCGGTCAGTGCTGTCCGGTTAAAATGGATGGTGTCTGGTTTTGTTCACAAGTGGTAGGAAGATAGGAGACGGCTTTGGGCTGTTGTCGCTGGGGTCATCGTGAATATTGGTTCCATCTCCGGTAACGTCTCATCATGAGATGCCCGCAGTGGCAGCCTGGCCCAGGATGTGTCGAAGGTGGCTGTGACGAAACCGAGCGTTCGTTAGCCGGAGAATGGGCGCCCTTCGGTGTTCCGCCCAACGTCCTTGCGCTTGGGTACGTGGCCACGGACATGAGCCCGACAATCCCACCAGATCTTAAAGCGCCCGGTTCTGGTGGGTGGAAGGACGTCCCATGCAGCGGATGGCCAGCCCCGAAGAGGTGGCCCCGGTGGTCGAGATCTGGCGAGCGAGGCATCGAGCTTCGCCACCGGCACCGTCCTGGTGCTTGACGGCGGGTACACGGTCTGGTGAAGCCGGAGGGCTCGTCCTCCTCCAGAAGTTCAGGCCGAGCGTCAGGGCTTCCGGGTGCGCTGGCCAAATCAGAGGCGCTTGTGCATGCCGCAGGCGCCGCGCGCGCCCGGTGCGCGCTGCCGCCGGTGCTGTGGCCGGGGCCGTGGCTGGTGGCGAGCCGCGGCCGGGGCCGAGGACGGACGCAGACCAGCCCCGGCCACGCCGAGCCCCGTCGTGCTCTCCCTGCCCCCCGACCTGCGCAGAGCGCAGGCCCGGGGGCGCCTGGAGGCGGCGGCGACGGAA